>NZ_CP171154.1:0-692500 GCF_043161935.1 Legionella sp. 227
AGCCACAGGCCTTACCTTATCACTAAGTTATGATCGGGGTGAAGCAAACGGTTTTTGGGCTAATATCATTGGCAGTGAATTAACTGGGAAAAATGTACCGTCGAATCAGCGCATTCTTCTTATCGACGGTTATTACTACAAACTCATCAATGAAGACAATCGCCGATTTATCATTGGACTCAATAATATGGTTTGGCACTATGATAAAAACCTATACGGTTTTAATCTTGGGCAAGCAGGATATTTTAGCCCAGATTTCTACTTGTCGTTCACCATTCCAATTGATTACCGCAAAAGAACAGCAAACTGGTCTTATGAATTAGGTGGCACTGTAACCTGGTCGTATGATACTACTAAAAATCTACTGGCATACCCATTGCCAAATCTAATTCCAAATTTTAACAGTTCACAAAACTCCATCCAAACGGGTGGTAATGGTACGGGTTATGGTTATTCTTTGCTTGCATTGATAGAACGTCGACTTGGTTCACATTTTGTAGTCGGAGGAATGGTAGATATCCAACGCTCAACAGACTATACCCCGAGCCATCTCTCTCTGTTCCTTCGTTACTCATTTGAAGGATGGATGGGGGATATGGACATGCCTATCATCCCCTTAGTACCCTATTCTAATTTCAGATAAAGTGAGTTTCTTATTGAGTCATTTGACGAAATCTAGCTAAATTTCTGCCGTGAGAAAAAAGCACTGACGTTCACTTAAAAGAAACACAATGATATTAGAAAATCACTCAGGATAAGGCACCCAATCACTGTCACCTTTTAATAAAATATAAAATTTGCCTTGATATTTCATTACAGTAACGCCCTCATTCGATGAAACAAAGGCTGTTTGGGGTAAATTTTTTGTTATTGTTTCTAAATTAACATTATCCTGATTAAATAACTTTCCATCAACCAAGCGAGCCATTAACTCTGAAACAGCTAGATAGCTACTGGGTTCATTGATTTGTATTGGGGCTGGCTTTGTTTTCAAACCAATAAATTTAATTCCAACAGGAATGTGCGTAATACTCGGGCTGGGGATATCACGTAAGCCTGGCATTTGTAATTTATCACCCACAAGGTTGGCTCCATGTTCAGGAATAAAGACAACCACTGCTTTACGACCTGCTTTCTCTAATGCAGTAAAGAAGTTCATTGTTTGATCTAAAAGTCTTTGCGCCCGCGGTGCATAAGGTGCAGGTGTATTATTGCCAATATAAGTATTGCCATCATGGAGAGAAATTTCATTGTAATAGGTAACACTGCGTTTGTGTTCTGACGTGTCTTGTTGTTTAAGCCAGCGCTCGAGTAATTGCCCATCATCTGAAAGTAATTTTCCATCAAATGAAACAAGATCAGGAGAAATACCTGCTCTCGGTAGCATCGATACATCATCTAAGCCACCATATTTTTTAATCTCTCCGATAAAATCACCAAATAATCCCTCATGGTCAAGCATAAACTCCGGAGAAAATCCAAGTTTGGCCAAGTTATCCAAAATATAACAATAAGGAGCTACAGGCTTATAAAGATCAGCATGGGGTGTTTGGCCGCAGCTCGCACGTAATAAACGAATCGCTGCAGGACCACTATATGATGCGGCTGAATTGAACTGATTAAACAAAATATCAAATTTGCTCCATATGGGATGATTTCTTAAATGAGACGCATCGATATCTGCCCAGGCAAGAGAACAAATTTGAATAAACATGATATCAAAAGGCTGGGCATCAGCAGAAAGAGCGCTGGGAAAAATAGTTCGTAAACCTTTTTGCTGCGCATAAAATTGATTCAGATAAGCATTAAGATTCTCATTAGTTGGGGGCAAATTACTGTTCAGCTCTATTTCACCTGAGTTATTCTCCAACTTAGTTGAGTTAGTCTCTACCTTAGTTTGTTGATTATTTGCAACCATTCTATTTTGTACGGGCAGAAGATTAATGGACGGACCCATTAGCGTGATGATGTTTAACCAAGTGAGTGCAATCACTGTAAACGTGGTTATTCGAATCCATTGCGAAAGAAACAGATATGCCACTAATAATACAAAAGCCATACCTATGAGTTCCCAATTAAGAAATCGATTGACTAACTCAAGAAGATAGCCTGAGCTAAAAGCAAAAAGATTAGTGCCTTGACCAGTAATGGTACTTATTCCAGGCAGCCAGGTATCATGATAAAACACCACAAAACCTATTGGAATGGCGATCCAGTTACGACAACGATGAAGGAAATTTGAAGGCAAAGGAAAAAGTAAAAAAGCTAAAAAAACTAAATTAATAAAAGGATGAAAATTTAAATATCCAGCCCACAAAAGTGCAAATTTCACCAAAAAATAATAGTTCCACCCATCAATATCTCGCCACCTGACATAAGTTTTTTGTTGTATTTGTACTGTGTCCGTCATTATTATTTCTTGTCCGTAATAATCAATATGGTTCCATAATCTGGAGCATCAATACCCTACCAATACTGAGAGGAGAATTGATTTTTTAATTTTCAGTGTAACAGGATACATAATATATTCAATGTATTGTATTTATTTTTCAGAACCGATTTCTTCTCGTTTCTTGACATCACCCTATGCATCTTGGTATTTTGTAGAAAATTCAAATTATAAGACAATATGTTTAAAAATAAATCCATTGCCATTATTGGGGCAGGTCATTTGGGTAGTGCTTTGGCACGAGGTCTCATTAAAAGTGGTCACCCAGCAAGCTCGATAACATTCAGTAATCGTGATCCCAGTAAATCCGAACGTTTGGTTAAAGAATTAGGTGTTCTATCAGCAAAAACCAATACCCAAGCGATGATGAATGCAGAGATTCTTATTCTTGCCGTAAAACCTCAATTTATGCAGGATGTATGTAGGGAAATTGCTCCTAGCATCCAACAAAAACAACCTATAATTATTTCTTTGGCCGGCGTAATCAGCATCGACAGCATGAAGACATGGCTTAATAAAAAAGAGCTAGCGATTACTCGGGTCATGACAAATACTCCAATCGAGTTTTGTAAAGGAACCTCGGCATTGTTTGCATGTCCTTCAGTAACTCCTGAGCAACAGCGATTGGTTGAAACTCTTTTTAATGAAGTGGGATATACATTTTGGGTAAATCAAGAATCCATGATCGACTCACTTACAGCTCCCGTTGGTTGTGCGCCAGCCTATGTTTTTCTTTTCCTCGAAGCATTACAAGAGGCAGCAATAAGTAGAGGAATTCCTGAGGAGCTTTCGGAAAAAATTGCCTTAGAATCCGTATTAGGTGCCGCTGAGCTTGCCAAAAAATCCGGGCGTTCGTTTGCTCTATTGCGCGCAGGTGTGACTACTCCGCATGGTGTGACGGCTCATTCTTTAGAAAAACTGTCTTTTACTGATTTTTTTGACCTCTTTAAGCAAATCTTCGCAGCCGCTGAAGAACGTATAGAACAAATAACCCACTCATTAAATACGGATGTATAAGATGAAGCAGCTGTAATCTGGGTCCAATGTATAGCGGAACCTCGGTTATCGCTTTGCCAACATTCGAGCTTAGGCTGGCCTTGGCCCGACGACCGCCTAAGAGTTAACATAAAAATGGGTTAATACTTTTATGAAAATAAAAAATGGTTCAGTGGATATCGAAACCAAAGTAGCTTCGGAGCAACTGTTGTTGGGCCAAGGCCCAACTTACTTTTACAAACATGAATACTAACTCTCAAATTTAACCAAGATTGGATACAGGTCGAACCCAAGGTTTTAATTTTGTTAACTTTGTTGGCAACTTGCTGATACTGCGCTGTGCTTCAACTCTGCTTTGATACTCACCTACAGTCAGTATGTACCAAATGCCTTTTGCATTCGTAAAGTGTCTTATTTTGACATCTTGGGCAAGTAATTTATTGTTCTGCTGAAAACGTTCAATGTCTGTTTTATTGTGGCTGGCAGCAACTTGTATGGTGTACAGATTCGTATTATTTTTCGAACTGGGAACTTGAGTGGGTTCTGCTTTATTTTGTTTTGCTGTTGGAATCTCAACTATTTTTGATTCGCGCGTGAGATCTGATTCAGGGCTCTCGCGTTTAAATTCAGATTCGGGAACTCTTGCTTCTTGCTCCGTTGGATTATTTATTTGCAATTTAGGAATCACAACCACCTTATCCACAATTGCCACTGTCTCACTGGGCGTTTCATCGTTAAATTCATCTAAATCTTGTTTTTGGGGTAAAGCGGCATATACCAATTGTCGAATTGAAGAATCCTGCCAAGAGGCAATTTGACTGACTAACACTTCAGGTTGTGCTTGCTGCTTCACAGCACTTGCGTTGCTCATGTTCTCTAATGATGAAAGATCGTAGTTTTGAGCAAAGTAAAACCCCACAAACCCTGCAATTAAAGCTACGCTCACGGCGATGCCTGCTGTTTTTACCCATTTCAGTGGTTCTTTTTTCTTCTGTGTTGCACATTTAAAGACAAATGGTTCGAGATTGCTGTTTATTTTTGCGACATTTCCTTTAGTCAACTGATAAAATTGCTTAAACTGCGCATCAGTTAATGGTTTGCTTATCAAATGTGCCGCCATAGCACGTTGTAAAACATAGGTTCTTGTTTCACTTTCATTCAATGAACCCAATTCTATAGTATGTACTAAATTTTCAAAAAACGAAGCGACTAAATTGTTCAGCGTTGCTACGATTGAATAATCCGATATCAGACAGAGATGGAAAAAACTAAAATTCTCCTGGTTCTTTATCGCTAACATTGCTTCTTTAATTAAAGCCTCTGGTAAATGTTGCGCATCATCAATTAAGAGCAATACATGGGCTTTACGTTCATTAATTTGCGCTACTAACGCACTAATGTCTGTATGTTCATCATGATTAAGATGCAGCTGAGTTGCAATCTCTCGAATGATGCTTTCTCTATTGCAAGGCGCCTTAACCGTCATAGATACTGATTTAATTTGTTGATCTAAATTACTTTGCAACAAAGTATTAAAAGAAGTTTTACCGCCCTCTTTCTCAGATAAAACGGTAATGAGCACGTTGTTAAAAAGAACCAAATGATTAATGAAGTCAATCTTAGCGAGCCAAGACCCCGGTTTAAACAATACTCTTGGTTGAATTACAGCCGCCACATCAGACTGAATCATTCCCTCTTTCATTTTTATTCTCCTCTTACAGCTGAAACAAGTGCATTATACAAACAATCCTCAGTTATTCCAGATTCAAGATAACAATCACCAGGCCTCTTAAGTACTACAAACCTTAAGCAGTTATTTTTAATTTTTTTATCCGATTGCATCAATTCGATGAGCTTTTTCAAGTCTACAGAGCTTGGAATTTTATGGGGTAAATGTGCTTGATGCAGAATTCGCTCAACTTGCTCCACCAATTGTTTATCAACTAAATGCATTTTATATGACAAAACTGTGGCGCAATATAAACCGATTGCCACCGCTTCACCATGCAGCCATTGTTTATACAGAGTATAAGTTTCCAATGCATGTGCAAAAGTATGACCAAGGTTCAGTAAGGCTCGTTGTCCTGCTTCTCGTTCATCAACTTCAACAAATTGGGCTTTAATACGGCAACACTCAGCAATTAATTGAGGTAACTGGGGGCTTTCAGCGGTTAGCCCCTGCTGAAGGGCTTCACTTAAAAATTGGAAGAAATCACCACCAGCAAGTAGAGCATATTTGATCATTTCTGCTAAGCCCGCACGAAACTCTCTTTCAGGCAGAGTGTTTAATGTAGCCAAATCAATAATCACTGCTTGAGGTTGATAAAAACTACCAATCATATTTTTACCCAAGGCATGATTAATTCCAGTTTTTCCACCAATGGAAGCATCAATCTGGGCGAGTAACGTAGTAGGGATTTGAACAAATTTTACCCCGCGTTGGTAAGTTGATGCTGCAAATCCAGTGATATCACCGATTACCCCTCCACCTAAAGCGATTAGTGTTGTGTCTCTATGATGTTTGTGTTGGATTAATGCATCGTAGATAGTAAATAAAGTGTGCTGATTTTTATATTGCTCTCCATCTTTCAAAATCAACACATCACACTGAATATCCGCAAAAGCAGTCTGCACCTGCTTTAAATAGAAAGGAGCTATCGTTTGGTTAGTAACAATTAGAATCTGTGAAGACGTAACGATGGTTCGCAGAAAATCTAGGTTTTGCAAACCATTGCGACAAATAATGATGGAATATTGATGTTCACTTAAAGAAACATCAACGTGATCAAAAACCTCAAAGTTCGCCATAAATATATTTTATTATATTATTTGCAACTGCTTTGACCGTTAATTTATCTGTCTCAAAACTAACATCAGCTAATTCATTATAGAATGGCTCGCGCTCGTCTCTCAATAATTCCAATCTTCCTTCGAGATCATTCGTTTGTAGCAAAGGACGTTTTGTATCGCGCTTAGTTCTCTCGAACTGTTGTTGTAATGAGGTTTTAAGATAAATTACAGTTCCACGCCCTGCCAATGCATTTCTGTTTTCAGGAGTGATGACGACTCCACCACCAGTTGCCAAAACAATGTTGGTCTTTTGAGTTAATTCTTCAATAACTTTCTGTTCACGGCGTCTGAATCCCTCTTCACCCTCAATATCAAAAATCCAAGAAATATCCGCACCAGCACGTTCTTCAATCACTTCATCTGAATCAAAAAATTCTAACTTGAGCTCCTTTGCCAAAGCACGACCTATAGTGCTTTTACCTGCACCCATGGGTCCGATGAGAAAAATATTTCGTACTTTAACTATGCTCATTTTTTATTACATACCTCTTTAACTGAAATGTCATTAATTAAAGATCGAGTCCGAAATAACTTCCCATTTAGCATTAAACTAAAAATACGATCAGTAGCCAAAGTGGGGGATATTTGGGGCTCAATCCTAACTGTATTTTTCGCAGTTAGAAATTCCCGCTCATTATTCTACAACAAATGAGCATATTTTATAACTATTTACTCTGAATCATTTATATTATATCACTTCTTAGTGTACTTTTATGGGTTAAGTACATCATAAAACTAATTTAAATTGGAAAAAACCTATAGTCTGAAACCTTTTTTACGTGAATACAAGCTTGCCCGTGCACGTAGCTGGAAAAATCATTGTCCCAACTAATCTATAACATCTAACCGAGACTGGACATATTGTGCTCAAAATTCAATCCGCAAAGTGGAGCATGCACATTCGCATCAATGAGACTGCGCGGTTGTACGCTGTTAGTCTCAAACATAAAACACGTTTAAGCTGGTTTGTTCAGCCCAGCATTTCATAACATTTACAGATTAGCTCTCGAAGAAAAAATGTTCAACAAATGGCTTAACAGCACAGCCTACGTTTGCTTGTGTTGAAACAAACCTGGTGCAACTCAAAATATTCATTCTGAATAGCGCATAAACGCAAAAACGAGCTCATTAACGCGGTGCTAATAAACTTTATTTTTCATCAAAACGAATCGGTTTTCTGCCTTCAATTGTCGTAATCGATAATGAATTGGTTATTATTTTTGGCGTAATAAAAATAAGTAACTCATCGTTTTTAAGAGCAATTTGGGTATTTTTAAATAAATTTCCGACTACAGGCAGCTGACCAAAAAAAGGTACTCTAGTAATCGTTTTACTCTTGTCTTGCTGATAGATTCCCCCTAGAACTATAGTCTGTCCATTACTAACAAGGACATTAGTTTGAATTTCCTTAGTTAAAATGGCAGGCACACCGTTAAATAATTGAGGTGAAGCCGTATCCTGATTAATTTTTAACTCCATAAGTATTTTACTATCAGGAGTAATTTGCGGAGTTACCTTTAAACTTAATACCGCTTTTTTGAACGCTACTGCAGTCGCACCACTTGAAGTGGCCTCCTGGTAAGGTATCTCCTGTCCTGAATCAATTACTGCAGGCTGTTGATTCGCAGTAATAAGTCTCGGACTGGATATCAATTCAGCAAGCCCCTCACTTTCCAAAGCGGATAACTCAAGATCCAGTAAAATATTATCGCCCAGTTGAGCCAATGCAATACCAACAGAGGCAGGGACTGCTCCCGTCACAGGAGCAGCAACCAAATCCAAGTTTAATCGGTCTGTAAACGGTACGACATTTGCAGGAGCAACCCCCTGCTCCATTTGGTTCGCTCCAGCTAAAGTACCACTTAAATGAGGCGGTTTGGAAACACCCCATCGTATTCCCAAGTCTTGCGCAAAATCTTTAGTGACTTCGACAATACGTGCCTCAATAAGCACTTGTTTAACAGGTACATCTAACTGTTTTATCAAATCCCTGACTTCATCGATTTTGGTGCCGCTGTCTTGAATCCAGATGGTATTTGTTCGTGTATCAACACTTACTTTACCCTTTTCAGATAGAAGTGAATTTTGTTTGTCTTTAATTAAAATCGCAAGATCAGTAGCTTTTGCATAATTAATCTGAATAAGTTCAGAACGTACTGGTTCAAGTTTCTGAATAATATGCTGACTTTTAAGCTCTTCTGCCTCCATTTTATCGAAAGACGCCTTATAATCGATCAACATTACATTACCCGTCTGACGCTTAGCGAGTCCTTGCGTGGTTAAAATAATATCTAAGGCTTGATCCCAGGGAATGTTATTTAATCTTAGAGTGATATTTCCTTGAACTTTATCGCTTACGACAATATTAATTCCAGTAAAATCAGCCAATAACTGTAAAACAGCGCGTATGCTGATATTCTGAAAATTCAAAGAAATTCTTCTTCCAGAAAATACCTTCTTTTTCAATTTAGCCTGTTGCGCTTCTTCTTGAGTTAAGGGAAAGACATCAATCATGAATTGTTTATTAATTTGATAAACATATTGACCAAAATTACCCTTGTTAGACAAAATCATGTGCGCGTTTTTACCAGCTTGCTGAAAAGTAACGAGTTGCACTGGGCTGCGAAAATCGGCAACATCAAAGCGTTTCCTGAGATTCTGTGGAATATTTGTATTTAAAAATTTCACTAGAATTTCTTTACCATGTTCTTCGACCTCAATTGGAACGCTGCTATTGGAAACATTGACTATTGCACGGCCACCTTGTCTCTCAATCCCACGAAAGTCGAAATGATTGATTTCATAACTTGTCTTGACCGGTTTATTGGTGATTAAAATTTCTTTAGGAGGTTGAAATAACTCGTTGCTTTTACCATTCAAAATCAGTGTATAAACTTTTCCAGAAATTGAACCGGAATAAGGTACAGGGAAATTTAAATCCAATATTGCTCGAACACGAGACCCCACGGCAACAATGCTGTAGTTATTTAGTGAACCTAATTTAATTTCTTTCGTCCTCTGCTCGGGAGGTAATTGCAGGTTGGAATCAATAAAATCTAGAACGATACGTGCCGGTTTTTGGGTCACAAAACTTGCAGGTTCTTGCTTAAGAGGTTTCGCAAATTGGAAATCCAAACGCAACTTTTCCTCAGGCAAAGGAATGACCTTTACCGATTCAAGAGGATTATTTTGGGCAAAAGCCATCGTACATAAGCTCATGCCAATAAAAATCAATAAAGCAGTTATTCTCCGCACTTTTGCTCCTACTTCCCGGTATATAATTCAATCGTGGTTCTACGTTTCTCCCACTTTCCTGAGGTTTGTGTTGTTTCTATTAATTGAATTGAATCATTTTTAATCGACACAATACGACCATAATTCTGCCCTATATAGTTACCAATTCGAACATGAGTAATATCCGAGCTGGGTAATTTAATCAATGCCCACAATTCACTTCCCTGTCTTAAAGTTCCTACAAATTTCAAGGCATCCAATGGATAAGCTTCCAAAGGCTCTTTCCGTCTATTTTTATCTGGGGCATTCACATCAACTTGTTCTTTTTTTTGAGTTATGGGCTTAAATGGATTACGTCTGTCACCATTATCAGGGAATTTAAAAGTCGGTAACGGTGAAAATGTAGGAATGGGTTCTATCTCACGTGTTTTTCTGTGTTTCACTTCATTTATGTATTGCCTTAAATCATCATTGTCACTGGAGCAAGCAACCAGTAATAAAGAACAAATAAACCCCATTATTTTAGGTATATAACCAATCCTTTGTGTTCGGCTCATCATTGTGTGCGATATCGATATATTTTAGCAGTAATGCTCATTTCCAACTCATCTTCCGAGACCGTTTTATGATCCTTGGAAGACACCCCTTCAATAGTAAAATCATGTAACGTTACAATTCGATTCATTTCAGCCACTCGACTTATAAACATAGCCAATTGAAAATAAGTCCCTACCACTGAAATCTTTATAGGTAATTCAACATAAAAATCATGCATTACTTCTGGTTGCGGGGCAAATAACTCAAACCTTAATCCTGAGGCCACCCCTGTTTTAGAAATTTCTTCCAACAAGCCAGGCATCTCATTTTTTTCAGGAAGCTGCTTGAGCATTAGTACAAAACGCTCACTCATAATCTGCAGTTGTTCACGAAAGGCAGGTAAATTATATAATTGCCGTTGCTTGTTTTCAAAATCTGTTTTTAAAGTTGCTTCCTGACCTTCCAATTTACTGTACTGTGTGAAATTATCTTGAATGATCAACCAATATCCTAAAGCAATAATTAGAAAACTAACACCCAAAAAAACACATATTTTGACCACCAATGGCCATTGTCCCACATTTTCCAGAGTTAGTTCATTTAGGTTGACGTTGTTCATAATATGATTCCAATCTGGAATTGAGGGGCAAGTACAAAAGTTAATTTAAATTCATTTTCAGTAGATTGCTGTTTCTCTTTATCCTTATCTTTATCGTTTTCTTCCCTCTTGATTTCACTAAGGACAGGATTATGGAGCCAATCATTATTTTCAATGTTTCTCATTAATATAGAAACAAATGTATTCGACTCCGTATATCCTAGGACTGAAATGATATCATTTTTGCCTTCCACCTGGGTAAGATAAACCCCGGATGGCGTAATATTAATTAGCTCATCAAATAAATGAACCATTAATGTTCGAGTAGATTGTAAATGCTGTACTATAGACATTCTGGAAATGAGCATTTCTCTAGTTTTTTCCAAATTTTTAATTTCTTTTAATTGTGCATCCATCGCATTAATTTCTTTTTGAAGCATTTGATTTCGCGTAATTTGATTACTCACCAATCCCGAAGCATAGGAGTTAATTAAAAATACAATAAAAGCAGCAGCCACAACGCACACAAGCAGCATGATCGTAAACAGTTTTTTTTCCTGCTCCCGCTTTAACTCTCGCCAGGGAAGAAGGTTAATCTGCGTCATATAGCCTCACTTAATATTCCTTAATGCCAGGCCACAAGCGACCATAAGTGATGGAGCATCATTATTGATCGCATCCAAGTTCATCATTTTACCTGGAGTCATATATGAAAATGGATTCGCAATAGTTGTACTCATTCCTAATCGCTCTTGAACCAATGAGACCAAGCCTGGAAGTTTGGCTAATCCTCCAGCCAAAAGTATATGATCCACATCCCCATCTTGACTTGTAGAATAAAAAAACTGCAAGGTACGCTTGATTTGCAACAATATATCCTCTTTAAAAGGTTCTAAAACTTCCTTTTCGTAGTCTTCAGGTAATTCTCCACTCTCTTTAGCGAGCATTGCTTGTTCTAAAGTCATTTTATAATGTTCCGCGATCGACTCTATTAATTGTTTACCCCCAAATTTTTCCTCCCTGGAGTACACTAATTTCATTTTCTGTAATACAAATAAATGCGTATAACTAGCACCAACATCAATGATCGCTATTGTTTTATCTTGTCCTGAAGCAGGTAAATCTTTAGCAAGCTGTTGAACCGCTCGTTCCACAGCATAAGACTCTACGTCAATCACTATTGCATCTAAGCCTGCACGAACCGCAGTCTCAACACGCTGATTCACATTTTCCGCTCGTGATGCAACAATAAGAACATCTAACATATGCGGATTTTTTTCAGACTGGCCTAAAATTTCAAAATCAAGATTGATTTCATCGATTGGATAGGGAATGTATTTATCAGCCTCAGTAACAATGAGTTCCTCCATTTCCTCATCATTTAAACCCTCGTTGATTTGTATGACCTTGCTAATTATTGAAGCATCAGGAACGGCTAAAGCAGCCTGCTTACATGATGTATGCAAGCGATCGATTACTTTCTTAATACAACGGGAAACTACGTCAATATCCTTAATTGTGTTCCCATCCATGGCATTTGATGGTAATACTTCGCGTCCATAGTTTTCTACAACAAGCGCACCTTCTTGGCCTGAAATTTCCAATACTTTTACCGACGTTGATGTAATGTCTATTCCGAGAATTGAACGATGTTTGGGCTGAAACAATTTGAGCATGTCTCTTATTCCCTTGAATCTTCCATGCATTCAAAAAAAACTCCTTTAGGATCATTTATTGATGTTAACGTAAGCTCTTAAAAAATTACACTGTTTTCTGCTGCATTCTCTTATAAATAAATGACTAGATTTTGTCATTTTCACCATTTCACTATAACAACTTGCACTGCTCAAAAACATTTAATATAGTGAAAGACCAACTTGTAAGGGGATTTCACATTTATGCTTTAAAAGGAGATTTGCATGACTCGATTAGAAGAACTCATTTATTCACTCGCAACAGTTATAGTTCGTTATCACGACAGTCAAGACATTAAAGTTATTAAGGAAAAACTTGTTGTTGCAGGTGACCCGACAACACATAAAAAAAAATCTCACGAACGTGCAATAGAAATAATACAAGATACAAAAATTGATTATTTTCCATATTTAGAAGGCAGAATCTCTGCATGTACAAAAGGTTATCAGGGTCGAGAAGATTTCCTTTCCTTCGTTTTAAAACAAATCCGTTTTCTTAAAGAACAGCTCGATAGAAAAACCCCTTTTGAGGAAAAACAATTACAAACGTTTAGCGAACAATTAACTAAATTATTCATTGATTTTCGAGAATTATTAAATATTAAAAAAGGGTTTAAACATGCTGCTACTTTAAACGGTTCCAAAGGCGCTGAAACCGAGGAATTGTGGGGGTTATTAAATGATCGTATGATTGGTGGCAAATATTGTAATTCCGGCCAATTACTTATTGAGGAAGTCCTTTTTGTACTGCATATGACTACAGAAGACTCTAATGCTGAACTGAGAGAAATTGCTTCAAATATTTGTTTAGAGCATCAGGCTCAATTAGAGAATCAAAGAGAAAAATTGAAGAAAGCTAGTGAAGACTCTGAAAAAGAAATTAATAAATTAGAATTAGACAAACTGAAATCTTCATCAGAGATACAAAAATCTGAGTCAGAAGCCCATCGATTAGAAATTGAAAAATTAAAAGAATCATTGGAAATACAAAAATCTGAATCAGATGCTCAAATATTGGAGTTACAAGAAACAAATAAAAAACAACTTGTCACTATTGAGCAATTAACACAAGATCTAGAAAAAACCAAAATAGAGTTACAAAAATCACAAACAGAGGCACTAATAAGACGTTATCCAACGTACAGTCCTTTATTTGGTCTTGCTGGATTACAAATGCTGCAAAGACAAGGAACTACTCCGCAAACAGGAACGAATCGGTTTTTTCCATCTATTCAGCCTACGAATTCTCCATCACAAACTTTATCAACAGATCAAGAAGCTGAGCAAAGTCGTCATGGTAGCACAATAGAGTAAAAATAAAAAAATTCATCTCTATTTGATGACTTATTTAAACAACTCACAATGTTTCATTGAATTTTTCCGCAAAATTCAATGAAACATTAAAAAAACAGTGCAAAATTTCCCTATTTTTTGCACAAAACTCGCAATCTTACAGAGAATCACTGTATAATATCCGCCAAATTTCATTAAAAACGCATGACTATATGAAAATGGCATACTTCTGGCGTAAAGGTCTATGGGCGCTGATGAGCCTGTTTTTTATTTTAATCGTAGCAGGTAGTTTCTTATATCTCTACCTTGAAAGCCAACTCCCCAATGTAGATTCGTTAAAGACAGTACAATTGCAAGTACCTTTACAAATCTTCAGTAAAGAAGGTTTGCTGATTCAGGAATATGGTGAAAAGAAACGAATTCCTGTCACCTATGATGAAATACCACCTATGCTGATTCATGCTTTGATTGCCACCGAAGATCAACGTTTTTTTGAACATCCTGGTGTCGATATTTTGGGCCTTGGCCGTGCTGCTGTGCGTATGGTGAAAACAGGAACAAAATCACAAGGCGGTAGTACCATTACCATGCAAGTGGCACGTAATTTTTTCTTAAGCCGCAAAAAGACTTTCTTACGCAAATTTAATGAGATTATGCTTGCCATAAAAATAGATAGGGAATTAAGTAAAGAAAAAATTCTCGAACTCTATCTTAATCGAATCTATTTAGGTAATCGTGCTTATGGAGTTGGCGCCGCAGCAATGGTGTATTTTGGCAAGTCCCTTAAAGAATTAAATCTGGCAGAATTAGCGATGATTGCGGGTCTTCCTCAAGCCCCTTCAACACAAAACCCCATTGCAAATCCGCTTGCCGCCAAAAAACGCCGTGATCACGTGTTAGAGCGCTTACTGGAAGAACATTACATTAATGAAGAACAGTATCAGAATGCCATCAATCAACCCATTACTGCCAGGTATCATGGCACCCATATTGAAGTAAAAGCGCCTTATGTTGCTGAAATGATTCGTCAATCCCTGTACGACAATTTTGGCCCGGATGCCTATACTAAAGGCTACAAAGTGTACACCACTATTGATGGGAAATTACAAAACACTGCCAATGATGTAGTTGAAAAAAATTTAATAGCCTATGATCATCGACATGGATATCGGGGACCTGTTGCTACCATTGGAGAAAATGACAGTAAGTCCTTGCATTCAATTCAAAAGAATTTAGAAAAGTATCCGGAACTTAATCACCTGATACCTGCAGTTGTTACTGAAGTTCGGGAAAAAGAAGCTACAGCGACATTACAAAGTGGTCGAACTGTTCTAATCCCTTGGGCCGGTATGTCTTGGGCCAGACCAGCACTTAAAAACGGTTGGGTAGGAAAATCGCCATCTAAGGCCATGCAAGTTGTTGCTGTCGGCGATATTATTTATGTACATTCGACCAAAGACCATTGGGAATTAGCGCAAATTCCTGAAGCTGAATCAGCGATGGTAGCACTTAATCCTAAAAATGGTGCTATTGAAGTTCTTGTTGGCGGATTCAACTTCCAAAAAAGCAAATTTAACCGTGCCACGCAATCAAGCAGACAACCAGGATCCAGCTTTAAACCTTTTGTCTACGCCGCAGCGTTAAATAACGGTTATACCCTGGCAACATTGATTAACGACGCACCTATTGTTGTAGATGATCCAAGCCAACCCAACCTATGGCGTCCTCATAATGTGAATCTGAAATTCAATGGGCCTACACGATTGAAAAAAGCTTTAGTTCAATCTAAAAATTTGGTATCCATACGTATTCTTGATGACATAGGCATCAATTACACTATCGATTTTTTAACTCGATTTGGATTTAATAAGAAAACGCTTCCCAAAGGTCTTTCTCTGGCTTTAGGTAGTTTATCCGTTAGCCCTATGGAACTTACTGCCGCTTATGCTATTTTCGCAAATGGTGGTTATAAAGTTGAACCCTACCTTATCGATCATATTACTGATACGGATGGTAAAATTTTACTGCAAGCCAAGCCAACTGTTGTTTGCAATAATTGTACTAATGTAGATCATTCCACGCTAGCGCCTCGCGTCATTCCTGAAGACATTACCTTTTTAATGAACACTGCATTAAAAGATGTGATTCAGCATGGTACCGCGCGTGCGGCTCGAGTGCTCAATCGTCAAGATATAGCAGGTAAAACCGGCACAACCAATGATCAAGTAGATGCATGGTTTGCTGGGTTTAATGCCGATCTTGTTGTAACCACCTGGATCGGTTTTGATAATCCCAAATCCTTACACGAATACGCTGCAGGACTGGCTCTGCCTTTATGGATAGACTTTATGAAAGTTGCTTTGAAAGGGAAACCTGAAAGTGAAATGAAACAGCCTGAGAATGTAGTCGCTGTTCGTATCGATCCTAATAGCGGCTTACTGGCACGTCCTAATCAGGCCAATGGAATCATTGAGTATTTTCGTAATAAAGAAGTTCCTGCGGAAGAAGATCCAACTCCCGTTTATAATGCGAGTAATGAGCAACAACAACTCACAACTGGTGAGGACAGTTTGTTTTAATAAATTCGCGTTGTCCTATTTTATAGGCCTGGGTTACAGCTTCGTCTTCACCCAGGCTACAACAAATAAAAGTCAGCTACATCATCCTGATCTGAGTAAAAAGATTTCCTGAATGGGGCATAACCTTATAGATAAATAAGATGTACTATTGGGGAGATCCTTCGTCGAAAACTGCTCAGGATAACATGATTTTTATGCCCCTGGGCAATTGACTAATTTTTGAAATCCTGGGTTAGGCGTTACCTTCACCCAGGTTGTATAGAGACTTCAATAAAACCTTATCGACCAGCTAATGCAATCGTAGCAGGTGTATACTCATAGCCTAAGTCACGAGCAACCGCATCAAAAGTAATTTTCCCTTGATGGACATTCAAGCCATTGAGTAAATGCTTATCATTTAATAAAGCAAGCTTCACGCCTTTGGTTACGATGCTTAACACAAAAGGTAATGTTGCATTATTTAAAGCAAAAGTGGATGTTCTAGGGACTGCACCAGGCATATTCGCAACACAATAATGAACTACATTATCAATAACATAAGTAGGCTCTTGATGTGTTGTGGGGCGACTTGTCTCAAAACATCCGCCTTGATCAATGGCAACATCCACTAATACTGAACCAGGTCGCATTGATTTAAGCATGGAGCGAGTCATTAATTTTGGAGCAGCTGCGCCAGGTACCAATACCGCACCAATCACTAAATCAGCACTAGCCACATATTTTTCTATAGCATCAGCTGTGGAATACACAGTATTGAGTTTAGAACCAAATTGGAAATCTAATTCGTTTAAACGTTGTAAAGAACGATCCAGTACGGTAACTCGTGCTTCCATACCCATAGCCATGCGCACTGCATTCGTACCGACTACACCCCCACCAATAACCACAACGTTTGCTGCTGCGACTCCAGGAACGCCACCTAGTAAAATACCACTACCACCTTGAGCCATCTCCAAGCAATGAGCCCCGGCTTGAATCGACATCCGCCCAGCAACTTGTGACATAGGAGCCAGTAATGGTAAACCACCTCCCTCTTCTGTTACCGTTTCATAAGCAATTGCAGTTACACCAGATTCTTTAAGCATACGTGCTTGATGAGGATCTGGGGCCAAATGCAAATAGGTAAATAATGTTTGGCCTTCACGTAGACGTTTGCACTCAATGGGTTGCGGTTCTTTTACTTTTACGATGAGATCCGCTCTGGAAAACACTTCATCCGCGCTATCAACAACTTCTGCTCCGGCATGTCGATAATCATCATCGGAAATACCAATCCCCAATCCAGCACCCTTCTCAACTATAGCAGAGCTTCCTACTCTTATAATTTCTCTGATACTAGAAGGAACAAGACCTACACGATTTTCTTGAGGTTTAATTTCTTTTGGAACACCTACTAACATACTTTCTCCCTCTAACGGTTTTTTAATTGTGCGATTAACTGTGGCACGAGTTCAAATAAATCACCAACCAAACCATAATCAGCGATTTGAAAAATAGGGGCATCTTCATCCTTATTAATTGCTACTATAATCTTGGAATCTTTCATCCCTGCCAAATGCTGTACAGCTCCTGAAATTCCTACAGCAATATAGAGCATTGGCGCAACGATCCTTCCGGTTTGCCCCACCTGATAATCATTAGGAACAAATCCCGCATCAACAGCAGCACGGGATGCTCCCACAGCAGCACCAAGAACATCAGCTAACTCTTCAATCAATTGAAATTTTTCAGCGCTTTGCAGTCCTCTTCCACCTGAGATTACAATTTTAGCACTGCCTAAATCAGGACGTTCCGATTTACTGAGTTCATGTTTAACGAATTGGCTACCTTTTGCAATACATTCTTTATCAATTTGTTCAATGCAACAACTTGTTTGGCTTTCTGTAATAGGATTAAACGCCGTAGACCGAATCGTAAGAACTTTTATAGGATCAAGGACTCGTACAGTTTCTATAGCATTACCGGCATAGATTGGATGTTCAAAAGTATCTTTATCAATAATTTTACTGACATCAGAAACTTGAGCCACATCTAATAGTGCTGCAATACGTGGTGCAACATTTTTACCAAAAGTACTTGCTGGTACTAATATGGCTTTAAATGAATGTGCAAAAGAAAGAACCAACTCACTGATTTGCTCTGCTAAAGGATGCTCATAACATGGTTTATCAAGGCACCAAACAGCATGTGCCCCTGCAAGAGTTGCAGCTTGTTCAGCTACTTTCTTGCATTGATGTCCTATAACAAGTAAGGTCGGATCATCACCCAATTCTAATGCCGCAGCTAAAGTATTACGGGTAGATGGGTGTATGGTTTGGTTATCATGTTCAACGAGTATTAAAGTGCTCATCACGTCCCCTTATTAAAGCACTTTGGCTTCATGCTGTAATTTATCCAATAACTCAGTCACTGATTCAACTTTCACTCCAGCACTGCGAACTGCAGGTGCAGTAACTTTTAATATCTCAACATGTTTTTTAAGTGACAATCCAAGGCTATCTAATTCTAAAACATCCAAAGGTTTCTTTTTGGCTTTCATAATATTGGGTAGGCTGGCATATCGTGGCTCGTTTAAACGTAAATCGGTACTGACTACAGCCGGCAGATGCACGCTGATTGTTTCGAGTCCACCATCAATCTCACGAGTTACCTCAAGGTGGTCGGCATGTGCTTCAATTTTGGAAGCATAGGTAGCCTGTGTCCAATTTAACAGGGCAGCTAACATTTGTGGCGTTTGATTATTATCCCCATCAATAGCTTGTTTACCCATCAATACTAAATCAGGCTTTTCATCATCGACAATCTTTTTTAATATTTTTGCGATATTTAGGCTTTCCAATGACTCTTGGGTTTGAACCAATATTCCTTTATCTACCCCTAAAGCCAAAGCATGTCTTAAAGTTTCCTGTGAGCTGTCGCAGCCGATACTGACTGCAATCACTTCGGTCGCCCAATTTTTTTCGCGTAAACGTAATGCTTCCTCTACAGCAATTTCATCAAATGGGTTCATTGCCATTTTAATATTCTGTGTTTCAACTCCGGAATGGTCCGACTTGACCCGAACTTTGACATAAGGATCGATTACACGCTTCACTGCCACGAGAATTTTCATAATTCCTCACTGGATAATCAAAACAAACGCATCTTGCCAGAGATACTGTGCCAAATTCAAGTGGGTATTTCTATTTAAACTGAATTTGGTCCCTTTATCGTTGCTGAGATAACGATTAAAAGTTGAGTCTACTGGCGGTAAAAGTATATTCATTATTAAAAATTTAGGACTTACTTAAAGCAGGCTGCATCTCAAAATTATCCTGAAGCAGACTAATTACACGTTCGGCTCTATCCACTGCCAGAGCAGTTTTTCCTCCCTCAGTATAAACATCAGCTTTTTTTTTAACTTTTTCTAATGCCTCATGTGCTTTCGCTATTTTTTGTTCAACCAGTAAGTCATCATCTTTATCTAATACCCGCATAGTCAATAAAAACGCGTCTAAGGCTCGATACTTCTCTCCTCCAGCCCGCCAGTTTCTAAAAAATTGTTGTTCCAATAATCCGAGATAGGATTCGATAGGTGCTGCGATCATTTTTAATTGTGGTGTCTTAAAATTATCACTGATACTTTGATTTTGGCTGGCAAGAATTAATTCCCTACATAAGTTTTGATCTGCCATTGTGCCATCAAATTGAGCTTCAGAAGAAGAAATGAGTGGGGTTAAAAGACTAGAACCTATATGCAAACTCATCTCATAACACTGTCGTGATGCCCAAAAAGTCATTTCAACGAGACGTACCAATAAAGTTGTCGTAGTCGTCGCCGAGACCATAGTAATTTTTTGCAAGGTATTGCCAAGACTTTGTAATTCTTTTGAATTGCTACTCCCCATATATTGTCCGCTCTTCAATAAAGCAAAATAAAGTGCGTAAACAGCAAATAGTTCTTCAGCAAAAACAAAGGTACCAAAACTGATGAAAACCATAGGTAAAAATGAAATTAAAGCCCGTACGCCTTTAGGTTTTATCTTACCTACTTCATCAAAATAACCCGTAGATTGATCGAACAAGCCTAAAAGGCCTACGTATAAATTACGCTCAGTAAATGTTCTGGAAGTATTTTTTAAGTGTTCTAACCATTTTTTAAGATCTTCTCGACTTGAAATGTCTTCAAATTTAAGGGGTTTAAAGTCCTGAGGAGACATTAACTTCTCATAGCAAAGACTTAATGTTTTAAAACAAGCCCCATCGTTACGATTTTCAGATAAATTCTTTTCAAACCATTTAGCTTCTGGACAGAATTTTGATATCAAATCCGGATGAAAAAACAAAGATAAATTTTTATAATTTTTTTTGATTTTTGTTTTTTCTGGTCCATCTTTTAGCAATAATTTATTAATTAACTTAATAAAATCAGCATCCAGACGTAACAGGGCCTCTTGATTCAAATCACTGACATAACATTTGTTTTCTTCATCAAAACTGGCATAAACACGAACCAGAGTTTTTAATTCAGTCTCTATAGTCATAACCTCTCCCTAGATTGGCTAGGATCGATACCGGTAAAAACTCAGTCAACTTCGAGATCTGGGATCCCGAGTTATCAAACAGTACAATCCATTTTTTTAAACCAATTTTTCCGTTTAAGATATTCTGTAAAAAAGCCAACAACCAACAGAGTAATATAAAATGCGCTCATCACATCACTCAAATAATGAAAACATAGCAGGACTCTAGATGCGACAACGAGTAGCGCAATAACAAGTAAAACATAAAAATATCGAGAAAAAACTGTACCTAATCCAGCTGCCAAACTAATAACTGTCGTTGTATGTCCTGAAGGTAAAGACCAATAGTTTGAACTTAATTTAAACCAATAAAATCCAAATTCATTACTTGAAAATAATAACTCAGGACGAGCTCGGCTTAATGTAACTTTTAAAATCAAACAAACTAAATTGGCTAAAAATACACAACCTAACAAATACCAGGATCGCGCTTCATATACAGCATTAACTTGAATGTATCGGAAATACAATCCAGCAATAAGAAACAAAATGATATAAGCAACCCATTTTCCTAAAGCAGTCAGTAGTTCTAAAAATGGCAGCTTGGTCCCAAGAGCTAATTGATAAAAATAAGTTGCCAAAGGTTTATCCATAAAATAATAGGCCAAAATAACAAAAATTACATAAATAATAATAATCCAAGGTTTTTTCATAAAATGAAATAACGTTTCAAATTGTGTCATAAATCCATCCTTATTCTATTTTTCACGTAAATACCAAGGTATTGTAATAACAATCGTGCGCGGATCGCGCTCTAAAAATAGTAACGCTCGCAATCCTGGCGCATGAATATTATGTAATAAGTATTCATACCATTTAGGTTCTACTAACTCAGGTATAATAAGAGCAATGAGTCTATTTTTCCTCTCTTTTCTTACTTTATTCACAAAATTTAATAATGGTTTGTAGATACGACGATATGGTGATCTAATGATTTCCAATTTAGGAACCCCCTTATCCGTCGCTTTAGCTGGTATTTCAATTTTTTTATGCCAAAGCTCCTGCAAGTGGTCCACATCATCATATCCTGCATCAATATAAACAGCCGTAATATCATCCGAAAGCAACATTCCAAATTGAATTGCTTTTTCTGCAATTAAATCCACACCATGTATTGGAATAATGACAACAGGAGGTTTTAATGAAAGGGAATTTATTTTGATTGGATTTTCAATTTCATGAGCAATGCGTTCATAATGATGTTTAATACGGTGCATTAGTAACGCAAGCACAGGGGCAAGAATAACAATTATCCAAGCACCTTGGAGAAATTTTGTAAGAATAATAATAAAAAGTGCAATGGCAGTAACTACCGCACCCAATGCATTGATAATTAATTTATAACGTACTCTTCGATTTTCCTGACGTAACCAATAGACTACCATCCCAATCTGGGAAAAAAGAAAGGCACTAAAGGCACCCACAGCAAATAATGGAATCAGATTATTGGTAATTCCTTTAAAAGCAATAAGAATGATTCCAGAAAAAATGGCCAAAATAATAATTCCGACTGAGAACACCAAACGTCTACCACGTTCAGCAAAAAAATGAGGTAAATAATTATCCTCAGCAAGGAATCGACATACCCTCGGAAAAGCTGAAAAACTGGTTTGCGCTGAATAGGCAAGAACAGTAAAAATACTGGCAATCGAAATATAGTAAAAAAAACCCTTACCTGTAGACGCTTCAACGAGTTGCGACAGTATGGTTCGATAGCCAGGTTTATTCTGATCCATGGCTACAATATGATAAGCTGGGCAAAGATAACCAATGATGATTAAAAATAGAGCGAGCGTGCCAACAATTAGAGTCAATGTCCATTGTGCATTTCGAACAGTCGGTTTACGAAATAACGGCACGGCATTACTGACTGCTTCTACTCCTGTCATCGCGGTTAAACCATTAGCGAAAGCAGTTAACAACATCCACAAGGTTAATGTTTCGGTTAAGTTCGTTCGATTTTGTGCTAAGTCCTGTAAAGGTTGTGGATGCCCTCCATGAGTCCAGACATCTACTAATCCTACAAACAGAGCGATTAACATACACAGCATAAAAACAAATACCGGAACAACTAAAAGTCTTCCCGTTTCACGAATTCCACGTAAATTTATTACCGTGAGCATGACTAAAATGGCAAGACATAATGTCAGTGTATAAGGTTGCAACGCAGGAATTGCCGAAACTATAGCACCAACGCCGGCTGATATACCGACGGTGACATTTAATAAATAATCAAGTATCAAGGAAATCGCTGCTCCAACACCATATTTTTTACCTAAATTGTCACTGGCAACAATGTAAGCCCCTCCTCCTTGGGGATAAGCCGCTGTTGTCTGTAAATATGAAAAATACAAAGACATAAGCACAAGAACGACTAATAGGGAAATAGTAAAAAAATGCTGCAACCCGATTACCCCTGCCGGTAATAGAATGGCTAACGCCGCTTCGGGGCCATAAGCTGTTGAAGACAATGCATCTAATCCGAGGGCAGGAACCCCAGTGAATACCGACAGCTCTTGCCTTTTCCTGGATCTTAAAGAGAGAGGTTTTCCTAAGATTTTATCTATTATTGACATGTCCCTATAACCTCAGAATTTTTCATCTATTGTAGCTATTCAAAAAAACATAATAAAGATATCTTCATCCAAGCAATCCGCAAGCATTTGTTCATAAAATGCAAAAAAGGTGAAACCATTGATTTTGTTGTCAATGATTAAAAAGCACAACAATTCGACTTCAAATTTCATTCAGGTAATGATTACGATATATCCCGATTCACACCCATTTCGATCTAGCCGAGAAGGAGTAGTAGAAAAATTTAAAATTGCGGCTACAGTTGCCGATGATAAAACTCGCTTGCATTAGTTAATAAAATTTTTTTAGCCATGTAATCATCAAATGCATCCAAAATAAGAGTAATGTCTTCTTCTTTAAAAGGCTGTGGCGCACGTGTCGAAGGAAGATCAGTACCAAACATTAAAGCGTCAGGATTAATAGAAGCAATCATTTTTAAAATTTTAGCCACATCAAAATCAACTCGCCCAAATCCAGATGCTTTGACTTTGACTCCTTGTTCTACAAGCCTAAATAATCCAGAAAGTCCTTTCTTGGACAGCCCCATATGGTCAATACTCAAAGCAGGTAAACAAAGCAAGCGATCGGTTAATCCAGTAAGCTCTGTAGAATCAATATATAATTCAACATGCCAGTGAGCAATCTCATAAACTCGATGCGCCATGTCCCTTAAATGCTCGATTGTTTCTGAACCACC
This sequence comes from Legionella sp. 227, assembly GCF_043161935.1. Lineage (NCBI taxonomy): Bacteria > Pseudomonadati > Pseudomonadota > Gammaproteobacteria > Legionellales > Legionellaceae > Legionella > Legionella sp. 227. The sequence goes on from NZ_CP171154.1 coordinate 24,064, forward strand.
ACGTTTAAGATTAAATCGTATACCGCGAATCCCTTGGTGATTTAATTCAATAATTTGCTCATCGCTTACTGACGCAGGTAATTGAGTCACTCCAACAAAATTTGGACCTAAGGTTTGCAAAGCATTAACGAGATAGGTTTGGTCAAACGCTTGAAAAGAGCCTGATACAACTACCCCGCCAACAATATGCAACGGTTTTGCAATTTCAAGGTAATCAGTAACAGTAAATTCATTAGGTAGATAGGATTGGTTAGCAACCAAGGGAAAACGATAATCGATAATATGGAAATGTGCATCAAATACGTTAATCATTGATGTTCCATTTTGGGAATAATCTTTATTTTAGTTTAACCTTTTGTACGTAATAGTCTAGATACTTTGTAGCTCGGAACCACCCCAATCACAAAGTCCTAGCTCTCGCAATACCACACCCTAATTACGCAAAACGTTTAACAAACTCCTCTTCTGCAACAGGAACCTCCACTGGCAATTGAGGTTTCGCTTTTTCAGCAAAGAATCGGTGGTTTTTCGCATCGGAGTTCATCGAGGACAAAGTATCTTCTTTGACCGATTCCACCAAACTCGGAGTATCCCTATATCCACCCAAACAATATCTATCCCATTGACCATCGAGTTCCATTTCAATAAAACAATGATCCGGGTTGCCTACAATAGAAACAGGAACTTTAGGATACAAACGTTTCATTTCCTCTTTAAAGGCAATAGCTCTTAAACGACAACTTCCAACAGCCAATCCTCTGGCCTCATCAAGATATTCATTGCCATTATGAACTTTGGTATTTCTTAATTTTCCATGATCTTTGCCAAACTTAAGGTACTTCATTAATAAGCGATGTATCTCTTGATGCTCTCGATGAGCGGTTAATGTATTAAAAACAGGATGTGCTCGATACTGCTTGGGCATGCGTAACAAAAAATTTATCTTGGCTTCCTTAGGCTCTGTAGTTGGTTTCAGTAAGCGAATGTAGTGCAAACGATTTTCTTTAGAATATTTTATTTCAAAATCATCTTTTTTTAATCCGTTAATGGCAATATCTAACAAGGTTTCACCAGGATGCACGGAAGGCAATGGCTGCCAATTAGAAGTCAAACTTAATCTTTTTTTTCCTTTTAAAAGAACGAGATTTGCTTCATCCTTCCTTTTGTTGATGAGTTCTTCACTCAATCCCTCGGGATGAAACTCATAGTCACAATCTGTCAGATTTTCAGTGGCATTCATTCCAACTAATTCATAATATTGGAATGGAGAAGATGGGTTTTCGTTAATCAACAAATCGGAATAGACTTCATCACGATAATACTTAGTCGAAGGTGTAAAAGTCAGTAAATCAACGGGTTTGAATATGGGCTTTCTATGTCGTGGTTGCGTCACAAAAGCCTTGGTATCAACACCACTTTGATATGTTTTATGCTTTATGTCGTTTAACGTAGCAATTTGCTTTTTCAGTTTTTGCAATTTAAGTTGTTCATTTTCATCTTCAGTATTGGCTAGTTCAATATCAATGAGTGCAAGCTTCGTTTGATTCAAATGATATTCATCTTGTTTTGAAGAAAATATTGACGCAACATTAAGATGAGTTTCAATGGATTTATGATCATCAGCTAGTTCTTGACACACTTTATAATCAAGAAAGTGGACTTGGGCAGTATTCAGCTGCTGATACTCTGCTTGCTTAAGCACGGCAGCGCGTGTTGCCGGTTTTAATTTAGAAGCCAGCAAATCATCAAAATCCTCTCCATTAATCGCACTTTTTAAGGACTCTTTGTTCATTTTGACTAATTGGCCATTTTCCCAGGTATATAAAGCATGTCCTTTGGCAACTAATTGGTTCATATACTGTAACAACTGTGCACGCTTATCTGTTGGCCAGATGGAAAAAGACCAATCAGAAAAAATATAAATCTGCCCAGTAGGCAATGGTTCTTGCACGTCTTCTGCTGGAATTTCTTCTTGAGATGTGATTGAAGAATGCGTTTTTAGCTTTTCTACTGTGTCCCGGATATCCCCATCAAAAATACCCTGAGTTCGCGCAAATGCGCGTATATTGGTATAAGAAGTAGACGGGAACCATTCCCCCAAGAGACCTGTCTTTTTTTGCAAGGCAGGAAGTAACGTTGCAATAAGCTCTAGCGCAATATCAACCTGTAACTCAACAGAATAGCCTTGATATTTGGGATTACGAAAAGGCAAAAGACACCTTTTTAAATCACTCGCTTTGTCTCTGTCAGCCTGATTGAGCCACCATTTGGACTCAATGCGCTGAATTTCTTTATCTACCGCAGCTAATAAGGTGCTCATCAATTTTTTGCCTGATGCAGGTAAAATTTGTAATTTAAATGGGGGTATCCACTGTTCTTGTGCTGCAACCATCTCTTCAAAATCATCGAACTGCTCCGGTGATTCTTTTTCAGGTCGCTTTTTACTTTTTGTTGCTTCGCGAAGACCTGCTTCCAAAGTTTTGGGTAAAACATATCGTCCTCTGTGTACAAGATCGGGATTAACCTGATTTAAAACTTGCATTACGTTACTTGAACAAAAGGTTGCATCTGAAGGAGCAAGGTGTTCTCTGTCTTCTTTATCCTGCTGATTTGACCATTGAAACAATGACTTGAGCACAGCCCAGAAACTGGTACGGCTTTTTCCTTGCGCATGAAATCGTTCTGTCACTTTAATTTGTTGCTGATACGCTCTTAGAAATTGTTGCCGCTGTTCCGTATCGTTATGCTTAAATACTAAAAGGCTTGAATTCACCACCGGAAGAATTTCTGCCTGTCCTGAGGCACGCCAGAATACAAGCACTAATTGAATCAATCTCTCTTTATTCTCTTTGGATGCTGCAAGGAATTGTTCAATTAATTTTTCAGGATCCTCACTGCCAGTCATCTTAGCAGCCAATTGCCTCATCCACATGGTACCGCGTGAAAGGGCTTCCTTTATTTGGATTGAATTGAATTCTTTATCACAATACTTTAGAAGGAGCGTGGTTAATTCCTCTATGGTTTTTTCTTGAAGTTTTGCACTAAAAGTTTCAGTTGGTACTGATAGCTGCCGTTCGTAATTATGACAAATGACACCATATTTATTTCTATCGGTACAAACAAAGACGGTAACTACTTCTCTATGACCATGTTTGTTGCCCGGGGTCGTTAGGGCTTGAGCGGCCTGTTTTAAACGTATAAAAGGTTTACTGCTATTGGAGACCACAAACACAATATCGCCTGGCTCAATAGCGCAATCCTGCATCACTAACATGACCGCTCTCCTAAGATTTAATTATCAATGATAATGATGATTACCATAGCCAGGAGTTGGCACTGTTATGGTAGTCTGACTGTGATGGTGGTGGTGGTGGTGATGTCCCTCTTCACAGGTTGCACTGGTTACAATTAATGATGAGAGGAGAATCGCGAGGAAGTCATCATCGCCGGCTTGCTCTAATCCTTTGGTAATTTCCTCGATTTTACTGGGTTCAAAATCCAACTCTTTGAGTCGAGAGGCTAAATCCCCAGGTTTAGAAAAAGTATGAATACCAACTTCCGCTGCATGCGCTCTGAGTAAAGGTAAATAAGCCTCTTTTTTAGCTTGTAAATCTGATGAGCTAGGTGATGTTCCTTTAATCATATTATATCTTCTTACAACGTCATCAATATATCGAATTGCATCCTCATTGCCTTTGAGTTGGCCCTCATTGCTTTTTTGAATTAAGCCTTCATATCGAGTTTGAAAATCAAATTTGTTTCCTAAGGCATTATTCACTTCGGGCGTTAACTTTTTTAATGTTGGCATTTTGTCTCCTAGACTAGTTAAATTTCGGGCAGAATACTATCATGGGCCGATCAAGCAATCAACTTTCTGACCTCAATTTAATCAGTAGCTTAAGGAACATATTTTGAGGAGTGCAAATTCGAAATTTGATTTAGAGATGAGGTATATAAAATAAGATGAATGTTTTGATATCTTTTCACACTTGTTATTGAAAGCCACTATTCGATAGAATCACAATATCTTTATTACAGGTTTTTTATTAATGATAGAATTTACTTTGATCCAAAAAATATGTATTTGGGCTATTCCCATTTTACTCGCCATTACCCTACATGAAGCGGCTCATGCTTATGTTGCCTATCGTTGTGGTGACACAACTGCAAAAATGTTTGGTCGTTTAAGTTTAAATCCTCTTCGACATATTGATCCAATAGGTACAGTATTTATACCTTTATTGGTTGGTATTTTAACTCAGTTTAACTTTGTAATTGGATATGCAAAGCCTGTCCCCATTAATTGGAACCAATTTCGTCATCCCCGGCGAGATATGATCCTGGTAACACTTGCCGGACCTTTTTCAAACCTTTTAATGGCATTTTTATGGGCTGCTTGCGACAAAATCGCTCTTATATTGAATCCCAATACCTCGATGGCTGTACTATTTCTTTATGCTACCGCACAAGCCGGCGTATTTATTAATTTGATTTTAGCCGCATTAAATATTCTCCCCATTCCACCACTTGATGGCAGTCGAGTAGTCATGAGTCTTTTACCTCCCAGACAAGCAATTGCCTATGCAAAAATTGAACCTTACGGTTTTTTTATCTTAATCCTTTTAGTATTCACTGGAATTTTAGGTATGATATTGACCCCACTGATTAATCTGGGACTAATCACCCTAAGTGCCATTTTTAAAATATGATGAATAATCGACAAAATTATATCGAGGCAGTGTGATACTCATATCCATACTGACTGTTTTTGCAACTAACGAATAAAAAAGAGGTTTTTTTTGATGCGGAGTAAGCGATGGCTATAAATATTCTTGCTGATGCCTCTCTTCCTGGCTTGGAGCAAGCGTTTCCCAAACCCTTTCATTTAACGAAATATCATCATCCTGAGGAAGTTTCCCAATTACTTGCCGGGAAAGAGGTGCTCTTATGCCGGGCTACACTAAAAGTAAACCAATCTTTATTAAAAAATCATTCGTTGCGTTATGTTGCTACAGCGAGTAGTGGCACCGATCATCTCGATCACCTTTGGCTTAATTTCCAAAACATTCAAATAATCGATGCCAAGGGCTCTAATGCACGAGCGGTTGCTGATTATGTAGTTGCTTGTCTTGCTGTATTAAAACATCAACATCTTTTACGTGGAAATACTGCCGGCATTATTGGTCTTGGAAAGGTAGGTTCTCACGTTGCTGCTCGTATTCAGGCAGCTGGTTTTAGAGTGTTCAGCTACGATCCACCTAAAGCAGCACGTGAGCACTTTCATAGTTGCAGTTTAGAAGAATTATATCCGGTTGACCTCTTATGTATCCATGCAGAATTACACCATACCCCACCCTATCCAAGTGCCAATTTAATTAATGGGGATTTTTTTAACCACTTAAAACCAGGCAGCATCATCATCAATGCGGCACGTGGTGGGATTGTCAATGAAGAAGAACTCCTTAGCACCTCAAAACCACTTATTTATTGTACTGATGTATACCTCAATGAGCCTGAGATAGACAAACGCATTATTGAGAAAGCCACCATTTGTACACCTCATATCGCGGGCCACAGTCTCGAAGCAAAATATGCTGCGGTTTCTATGGTCAGCTCAAAATTACACAAAATAGCAGGACTACCTCTTCCACAATTTGCAGCACCTGAGTTACCTCAGCGCTTAAATTTGGAAAATAATGAATTATGGTACGAATCGATATTAAATATTTATAACCCTCTTAAAGAAACATTATTCTTAAAACAGGCTTTAGATCAAAAAAGCGCCTTCTTAAATTTGCGGAAACAGCATCAAATGCGTCATGATTTTTCTCGGTATCCTATACAATCGCTTATTAACAATGAAACCAAGTTATTGCTTGGAAAGTAAAAAAATAAGGCCATTAATATCCTAATTATTGACTTTATGGGTACGGATAAATCTAAAAATTGTCCATTGTAAATTATGAAATCAAATGATACTCTTTTTGCGATTTTTAAAAAAAACAAAGGAGTATGTGTTATGTCTTTAGGAATAAAATTATCTACTTTTGCAGCAGCATTAGTTCTAGCGGGTTCTGCTTTTGCAATTGATGCAAGTTGCCCTGATCTGAGTGCTCTTCAGGCAGAGGGAATCTCCATGTCTGAGCAAATTGGTAATGACTATTATATCGGTTATTCAATGAGTAACTTCGGTTCATCTTCTGAATGGGGTTTTGCTATTGGACCAGTGCAAGCTGATTCAAGTGAAGGTGCTGTAGATGCTTCAAATCAAATTCTAGATAATATGACTACTCCTGGATTTCCTTTGGAACTCGATGAAAATGTATTAGTTTGTTTATATGATACAGGCAATCCTTATGTTTATTCTATTGCTGTTAGAGGTTATGCAATTAGTCCAATGAAGTTAAAGCAATACTTGTTAAAAGCCCACAAGTAAAATCACCAACGAGGTACCTCTCCAGGTTCGATAGCTGAATTCAACCTGGAGTAAATTGGAATAATTGGATTTAACAAGGAATATACTATGTCTTTAAATGCAAAATTAACCACTTTAGCAGCTGCTTTAGTTCTTACCGGATCTGCTTTTGCACAGGAAGCAGTTTGTCCTAAACTCAATGAGATTCAGTCAGTAGGAATCGAAATGGCTTCCCAACTGGCTTATAATTATTTTATTGGTTATTCAATCAATAATTACAATACCTCTTCAAGCTGGGGATTTGCTATTGGCCCTGTAGAAGCAGAATCTGAAGAAGAAACCATTGAGATAACTAACGATATTTTAGACCAGTTGACGGCGCAAGGAATTCCTGAGCATGGTAAAAACGGTGAGTTAGTGTGCTTCTACGAAACAGGTGATCCCAATCTTTTTGCAATCGCGATCAAAGACTATGTAGATATGTCACCAATGAAGTTTAAGCAATACATCCACAAACACTAAGAAAATGTAGCTGGGTTTTGTAGGCTGGGCTTAGCAGCCAGCCTACGCATTCTACAAAGCATCCATCCAACTTATGTTTTACATTTACTTTTGAATTAATCTTTTCACTACATCCTGATCCGAAAAAGTATGTTTTACCTTACCAATTTGCTGATAAGCCTCATGTCCTTTCCCTGCAATCAAAATGACATCATGTGCATCTGCCTCATTTAAGGCATATGCAATTGCCTCTTCACGATTAAGGAGTTGAATCACATTAGATGGGTTCGAAATTCCATGTGCTATCTCATTGACTATTACTTGTGGATCCTCTGTGCGCGGATTATCACTTGTAATAACAATTTGATCTGCAAGTTTACTAGCAACCCTGCCCATCACAGGTCTTTTAGTTTTATCCCGATCTCCGCCGCAGCCAAATACTACCCACAAACGTCCTTTTTTTAATTGATTTAAGGTAGTTAAAGCATTTTCCAAAGCATCTGGAGTATGTGCGTAATCGACAAGTACATAAGGTGCATTCGCAACAATTTCCATGCGTCCTGGAGCAGCTTTTAATTGCGCCATGACGTCAATTATTTGAGAAGGTGCATAATCAGAAGCTAATAAGCTGCTCCATATGGCTAAACTGTTATATATATTAAATTGTCCTAAAGCTTTTATCCTTAATTGATGCTGTCCCCAAGGTGAATGCACTTCAATTTCAGTACCATTAATATCCATAGACCAATTTACCGCTTTTACATCACAATCGTGTTGAATTCCATAAGTCAACTTTTTAACATGTGGCCTAAGTGCCGCTGCCATTTTTTGTTGATAGGCATCATCTTGATTAATTATCGCCCATTGCAATGATTCTCCAGCAAACAACTGTGCTTTTGCCATTGCATAATTTTCCATATTGAGATGAAAGTCCAAATGATCCAGCGTTAGATTGGTAAATATAGCCTGCTTAAACGCAACAGCATCGACACGATGTTGTGCCAACGCATGAGAAGACACTTCCATACAAACCTGTCTTATACCTTGATTTTTGTATTGGTGTAATAATTTTTGCAAACAAAGGGAATCCGGTGTTGTGTTATCCAAAAGTTGAAGTTCGTTTACATTACCTTGCCCAATAGTACCAATATAGGCAGCTCCCTGCCCCAGTAAATGATGGGCCTGAGCTAATTGATAAGCAATCGTTGTTTTACCATTAGTTCCAGTTACGCCAGTTATTGACAGAAAACGCCCCGGATCCTCATAAAAAAGTTTTGCAATAATTGCGAGTTGTGTCGCCAATTCAGGAACAGGAATACATGGGATTGTCTCAGGTAAAACACAACCCTCGGGAAAATGAGCAGGCTCATAGGCAATCGCAACAGCACCTGCGGACACTGCTTTATCTATAAATAATCGACCATCAGCGGCGGCCCCAGGATAGGCAATAAATAAATCACCTGGCTGGATGCGACGACTGTCATTTTCCAGTCCAGTAATAATACAATCCGATTTTATATGAGGCATCCATGGTTTTAATAATTGTGAAAGTTTCATCACTATTCCTAATTGTTCTAAAGTAGCCTAGATTACACTCTTATCCTAAGATCAAATTACCCTACCAACTCATCAGTAGGTATATTAAATAATCGCAAGGCTCCCGACATGACTTTAGCAAACAAAGGAGCGGCAACTGCTGCAGCATAATAACCCTTACGAGAAGGTTCATGAATGATTACAACGACAACAAATTTGGGTTTTGAAACTGGAGCTATGCCTATAAAACTTGCAGTATATCTTCTATCTTTGTAACCATCTTTTCCTGCTACACGCGCTGTTCCTGTTTTACCTGCCACTCGGTAACCTGGTACCCTTGCAGCTCTACCGGTCCCATCTTTACCCAAAACCGCTTCCATCATCGAAAGAACCTGATGCGCTGTCTCCGGTTTTATTACCTGGACACCTGGAGTGGGTGGATCATTATGCAGTAACGTAACTGGAATCAATTTACCTTGATTTGCAAAAACCATATTGGCTTTCGCGAGCTGCAAAGCAGTAACCGACAAACCATAACCAAAACTCAAAGTAGCTAATACAAAAGGATTCGCATCTTTTACATTTACAATACCCCCTTCACTTTCGCCTGGATAAGTACTTTCAGTTCTTTGTCCAAAACCACAACGTTGCAACAAGCCAATTAATTGTTCCGGGGGACTTGCTAACACCATTTTCGTTACCCCAACGTTACTTGAGTGCTGCAAAATACCCGTTACATCCAGAACACCATAATTATGGATATCTCGAACGGTGTGACCATGAACAATCATCCAACTGGGATTCGTGTCAATAATTGTTGTTGGTGAAAACAGACCTGTTTCCAAAGCACTGGCAATACTAAACGTCTTAATCACTGATCCAGGTTCAAATGTATCAGTGACTGCTCTGTTCCTATACGTATCTTTATCGTAACGTCCACGTGAATTAGGGTTATAAGAAGGAACGTTAGCCATCGCTAAAATCTCACCGTTTTCTGTATCAACAACGACTACAGAACCCGATTTTGCGGCAAACTCTTCAACTGTTTTGTTTAATTCACTGTATGCTAAATATTGTAATCGTCGATCAATACTTAAAGCCATATCACGTCCAGGGCGTGGTTCTTTGATGACCCCTAACTCTTCGATAATTCGACCTAAACGATCTTTAATGACTCTTTTTTTTCCAACAACACCTTTCAACCAATCTTGATATGCAAGCTCTATTCCCTCTAAACCTTGATCATCGACATTAGTGAATCCAATTAATTGGGAGATACTATCTGAATCAGGATAATAACGTTTGAATTCTTTCTGAAAATTAACACCAGGGATTTTTAATGTCTTTATTTTTTTAGCTAAAGGAGGAGGTAATTGCCTTTGTAAGTAGAGAAATTCTAATTCTTTATTTTCTGCATCTACTATTTTTTTGCTTAATTGTTTGGGAGTCAAATTCAAGTATTCAGCCAAAGACATAAATTGTTCTTTGTCAGGTGAAAATTCTTTAGGATTCACCCAGACAGATTCCACAGGTGTACTAATTGCTAATGGAGTACCATTCCTATCCATGATCATTCCTCTATGGGCAGGAATATCTACAACACGTAAGCTACGCGCATTACCTTGACCTTGTAGAAATTGTCGATGAAGTACCGTTAAATCAACCATACGCCAAATCAAAACGAGCAAAAGCAGAGAAAAAAAGGAAGATACTACAATCAGTCTATTTAAATGAGTTGAGTTTTTCATGGATATTTATCCATCTGTAGCCTAGGTAAGTTAACCGCATCTTCATTAAGTCAAATGAAATCCCGCCCCTCCCAATGGAGAGAGATAAAGCTAGAGGTTGCCACCCGACTCCCCTCATCGCCCTGACAGGCCCTTCTCCCATGAAGAGAGAAGGGAAATTTCCATTAACTCGATGGAGTGCAGTCCAAAACCCCAGGTTTTATTGCACTAAAATTCCCAGGTTACTCCCAGGCTACGTTATTCAAAACTAAAAGCCAATGGTACTCGTTTAAAACAAAAACTTCTACTGCTGGGCTTGTAACCAGTAAGTATTTTTAGCGGTTGGTAAAACCATTTGTAATTTTTCGGTAGCCAATTCCTCTACTCGCGCGGGGGTAGCCAGGCTGGCCTGTTCCAGAAGCAACTGTCCCCATTGCAACTGCAAATAGTGTGTTAATTGTTCCTGTTGCTCGACTTTATTTAAAGTCACTCGATATGAATTGGTACTGTATACCACTGCCAAAGCACTCACTAATACAGCAACTAATAATATAATCAGCATGTATAATGATTTAGACATTTGCATATCTGCCAGTTGACCATTAAATAAAGTCCCTTGATTGATTACTCTCGCTGCAGCATTCATGCTAATTTCTCCCCTATTCTCAATACAGCACTTCGAGCCCTGACGTTCTCTTTTACTTCACTTTCTTGAGGCATAATCGCCTTGCCTATTCTTTTAAAATTTGTGGTTAATTCTTCATGGCGAATGGGCACTTCCGGAGGTGGCTTTTCCCCTTGTTCTTTATCACGCATAAATTGTTTCACGATGCGATCTTCAAGAGAGTGAAAGCTAATCACTGCCAATCGACCTTTGGGTGCCAAAACATTGATGCATTGCTCCAAACAACTCTTTAAATCGTTTAGCTCTTGATTGATATGAATTCGTATCGCCTGGAACACACGAGTTGCAGGATGCTTGTGCTTTTCCCATTTTGGATTTGCTTCCTTCACAATTTCCGCCAATTGCAAGGTTGTAGAAATGGGCGCAATGCTTCGAGCAGCCACAATCGCCTTTGCAATACGGCCTGCAAAACGCTCTTCTCCGTATAATCGGAACACGGAAGCCATTTCTTCTGCTTCTGCCTCATTAACAAATCGAGCAGCACTCATAGGTTGAGATAAGTCCATACGCATATCTAATGGCCCTTGCAGCATAAAGCTAAAACCTCTTTCAGGATTATCCAGCTGCGGTGAAGACACCCCTAAGTCCAACAAAATGCCATCCACTTTTCCCAACACGTCTGCTTCGCGAGCAAATTCTTCAATTCGTGCAAATGAGCCTTGGAAGATATGGAATCTTTTATCCTCACCAAAATGATCTGTGGCATATGCAATTGCATCTATGTCTTTATCTATGGCATATAAACGACCTTGGTCATTTAAATGACGTAAAATTTCTCTACTATGGCCACCTCGACCAAACGTCCCATCAAAATAGATGCCACCACTTTTAATGGCCAAGCCTTTTATTGACTCATGAAGTAATACTGATTGATGCATTGCCATTTAATTGTTTCCATTACAAAGAAAACGTTTTCATTTCATCAGGTAACCCACCAGTTCCAGAGCTTTCCTCAGCCAACCACTGTTCACGCCGGGTTTCCCAAAGATCCTTATTCCATACTTCAAATTTATTTCCTTGGCCTATCATCACTACATCTTTTTCCAACTGCGCATAAGTTCTTAAAACTGTAGGTAACAACACCCTTCCATTTGCATCGAGCTCAACATCAGTCGCATGACCAATCAATAGACGCTGAATTCTTCGTGCTGCTGCATTAAAACTGGGTAATTTCTGCAAATTATCTTCAATTATTTGCCATTGAGTCGCCGTGTAGAGCAGCAAGCATGTTTCCTCGGTATCGATAGTCACCACCAAAGGCGTTTTTTCTTCAGCACCCAACGCGGAACGATAACGCGTAGGGATAGCTAAGCGCCCTTTAGTATCAATGGTGATGGCATTTATTCCACGAAACATGGCTTTCATTTATGTGGAAGTTTTTTTCCCTCCACAATTCTCCACTTTTTTATTATTTTACCCCACTTTTATACACTATAGAAACACATTTCTCCATGCGTCAAGATAAAAACCCACTTTTTAATTAATTTATTTGGGAATTATAAAATAGATGATTAAAAACAGGGCTTTGTATGGAATTTTTGATCAGAACAGGCTGAGCCGAGGTACAGTAGGAGCGAAGCGATTGAGTTCACTTGAGTAGTTTCTGTTATTGATTTATTTAAAGCCAATTCCACTGGACAAAAAGTAAAACCAAATCGCTAGGACGCAACAAAATTGATTGAACAAGCACTGATACTTCGGGTGAGGCAAATAAAAACATATTAGGTAATTTATATACACACCTATAAGAAGATAAGATATAATAAGAGAGAGATTTTAAAAACCGTTTTTTAAAGCTGGAGAACAAGGGTGAGTCAAAATTCAAACGAAACACAAGTTCAACTTCTAATAGAAAATCTCAAAAAAACATGGAAATCTATTGCTGACTGTAACCCATATCAAAACACTTCAAAGATGCAGCGTGTTAATGACCGAATTGGGTTAATCAGAGTGGTAACTAATGACATAACACAGAGAGCTTTTTGGGATAATCAACAAGAGTTATACAAAACATTGTTACCCGAATTTAACCGATTAAAAGAACAGTTCACTCAAGCCTTAAACAATTTATTGCAAGTAGATAATAAAGTACATAAAGAACAATTCGAGAGAGCAGTAAAAAACTATTATCAAGGTTTAAAAGCGCTTAAGTTTTGTCAACTCATAATGGCTGATTCTTTATCTCACCCTAATCGATTAAAAGGAGAGAAATTTCCCGAACGAATTAATTTTTTAAATGAGCAATATGAATTTTTGAAGCAGGAAATAGAATCATATAAAACGAATATTTGTTTGCTGTTTGAAAAAAAAATCATAAGTCCCATTGGTAAGCATAATGAAATCTCGATTAAATCAATTGCTTCTTTATATGAAGATGCATACAGACAATCATGGGGTGATTGGACATGGATAAAAAAACTTTTTCGAAAAAGCGACAGAGATCAAGAAATTCAATTTTTAAATCGACTGTCAGAGCAGCAGGATTGTGATGAGCTGATTCAAGTTCAAGCTGCTGCCCTGGTTCGTGATAAAATTCTTGCTTCCGAATTTTTTGGCACAAACAGTCAGCTTGGCAAACTATTAGGAAAATTTTTAGAAGGAAAAGAACCCCTTGAAGGTAAACATGGCAATTTAGCTCAATTTCTTGAGAAACATAAGGACCTTAAAGAAAGCATGCCCAAAAGTCTGAAACTATATTTCGAAGAAAACCAAGCGAAATACAGTGAGAAAACAGCTGATAAGTTTTCATTCAATACCATTATCTAGCGTTCCTAGCCAGTCCCTTAGGCCAATTGGCTAAATTATGAGGTCTAATTAAGGTGGTAATTGCTGCAAGGTTATTTTTTTAGTTACCTAAATTAGGGTAAGTCCCTTTAATTAATTGTTCATCAGCGCAGCTAATCTTATGCCTTGCAGAACCAGATCAGGGACGAGATGATCATACAACTCTTGTTTTTCAAATAAAGAAGCAAATCCCCCCGTAGCTAATACCAGAGCTTTTTCTGTCCCAAAGGCTTCCTGTTTCAGACGTTGAATCAATTCTCGGCAGGCACCAATTGCACCGTAAAAAACACCAGACTGAATACTTTCTATCGTTGAACGCCCAACTGCATTTTCAATTTTTATTATTTCCACGGCAGGCAGCTTCGCCGTATTTTTTGATAAAGCATCTACTGAAAGTCTAACACCTGGCAAAATAGCCCCTCCCATATATGCTTTCTGCGCAGTAATGACACAAAAAGTGGTTGCGGTACCAAAATCAATCACAATCACGTTTTGGTTTGGATAGGTATGCGTCGCAGCGATTGCATTGGCAATTCGGTCAGCCCCCACTTCTATAGGGTTACGATATTTGATGTTCAGCCCTGTTTTAACCCCTGCTTGTAGCAGAAAGGGCTCTAAAGAAAAATACTTAACACATGCCGCACGTAGTGAATAATCAACTTGAGGAACTACAGAACAGATGCCAATTTGTTTAATTGCTTCAGGAGAGCAATTATTCTCCCTTAATACACTTTTTAAAAAAATTCCCAGTTCATCTGATGTAGTTACTTTAGATGTATGGCGAAAACGAAGCTTTATTTCTTCTCCATCAAAGACGCCACCATAGATATGAGAATTTCCAACATCAATACAAAGAATCATAATGCCACATGTCTGTTTTTTAAAAATAGGATAGTAAATTGTGATTCTCTGATTAGCAAGGTGTTATTTGAAAAAACGACTACCGGGTCTGTTTACACTTTGTCACCATATGCACCCAGGGTCTCCACGCTTTAGTATTATGTTCATTGGAGATCCCCTGTTGCACTCGGATGATGGGAGTAGTTAAAAATGAAGGGAAGTAGAATTAGAAGCAAATCCTATAAAAAAAGCCCTGCTTATGCAGGGCAGTTGTAGTGATTGATATGTTTTTTATTCACGTTAATTTGACACAATCTTGAAAACGCTTTCTGCTGTCAAATGAATTAGTATGGTTTAACAATCACTGTAGTACCAATGTCAGCAAAGTCTTCGTTTAACCATTTTGCTGCACTAGGTAAAACCCGGATACAACCATGGCTTGCATTGTAGTTGGGTACTTCATATGCTGCATGGATGGAGTAACCACCATGGAAATGCATACAATAAGGCATTCTTGCGCCACCATGTGTTTCCAAGGGATAAATACTGGAAGTACAATCTTCCCCTTTTTTAGAATAAATACTATATGTTCCGGTAACAGTACGGCATGGTTTACCTGCATCTTCGCAGAAATCTTTACCCCCGGAAGCACTACCTGTATTCACCCTATTACCATCTCTATCGTAAGCTGCCCATGCAGTGGCTTTAGGATCAAATACGATCACTTTTTTCCCTGTTGCTGGTCTCTTCATAGGAAAATAATTAGATCCCTTATGGTCAGATTGCATACTCATTGTATAGTGCGTGTACCCCGCATCATCAACAATAGGCACTGATCTATCCATGGAAGCACAGGATGTAGCTAAAGCACATACTGGAACTAACACTAGATATTTTTTCACTTTATTTCTCCCTCTTTTTTTCTTCTTTATCGGGAGATTTAAAAATAGGTTTAGGGTTTTTTATAAATTTTTTTTACATTGTGCTTTTTTTGTGAGCTTAAAGATTATTTAATGATTATTTTTTTGGTTGTTTTGGGAGCATATACTGAATCGCTCGCATTAACTGTTTATCAGTACATTCAAAGCATCCTCCCCTAGGTGGCATTGCATTTAAACCTTCATTACTATGCTCAAAAAGTACTTTCATTCCCTGTTTTAAACGCACTTTCCAATCCGCTTCCTCGCCAATTCTCGGTGCCCCTAAAGAAATTAATGGCTTACTTGCATGGCAGTTGGCACAAAAATGGTGATAAATTTGCTCCCCTTCATTTTTGGCCCCACTAATTGATTTTAAAAATTCTTGAGGATGATGACTTTCTGCATAAACAGGAAATTGGACCATCAATAAAACTACAGCATAAATGCTAAAACGTATCATCATGTAATACTCCTGAAAATTGGCATAGTATTTGCTAAGTACAACAAGTTACTCAAAGAGGGATTTTTTGTGAAAAAATGCATACTAAGTGTTTTACTATTTTTTGCAAGCACTGCATTGTATTCTGATGCAATACAGTCACCTGAAATATTAACAAATAAAATAGAACAACATATTCGTAATGAACTTTCTTCATATAAGGAAGGAAAAATTCAGGTAATAGCAGATAAAATTGATTCTCGTTTAAACCTCAAGGCCTGTGCTGAAGATCACTTAGTTGTGTTTAATCCTTATCAGTCTCCTATCTTAAATACGAGTACTATGGGTATTAAATGCCAAGAAAATGACAATCGCTGGTCTTTGTATGTACCTGTTAAAATCACTGTATTAAAAACAATATATGTGTCAAAGCGTGCGCTTATCAAAGGAACCCGAATTAGCCGAGATGATATTTATGAAACAGAAATGGATGTACAAAAATTAAATCATGGATATTATACTGAAAAAGATCTCCTCATAGGACAAATTTGCAAAATCAATATTCCCCCAAACAGTCCACTGAATCCACATAATATTGAAGCAGCAAAATTGATTAATAAAGGTGAGCGTGTTTCTATTGTTGTTAATGACAATAATTTAACGGTAAGTATGGATGGGGTTGCTATGGAAGAAGGCTCACTGGGCGAAACCATTAAAGTGCGCAACTTATCTTCTAAAAAAATTATTGAGGCCCAAATCTCAGGTCCAAAGAAAGTTGATGTTATTATTTAATAAAATTAAGATAAGATCATCACAAGCCTAGCGAGGGATCTCCAACGTTAGCACAGTGTTACGGTGGGAAGACAGTAAGAATGAAAACAACTTCACATTAAAAATTTACTAAAGATTTTTAAAAAAGAGCCGATACATATAGAAGTCGAACGTGATTGAGGATAAATTATGTTTAATCAAATCAGTGATGCAGCTCCTGTAAAAACTATAGATTCAGACAATCGTCTAAAAACGAAACATCAAGATCAAATTAAACGTTTGATCGAGGACCCCTCATCACTTGTCAGCATAAGTGATACCTCAAAACAATTAGAAGCAATAAAAAATTCCCTTAAAGATGCTCCTGAAATCAATGAAGCTCGTGTTTTATATTTTAAATCAGAAATTGCACTTGGAAACTATGAAATTGATAGTGACAAAATTGCCATGAAAATGTTAAATGTAGAACCTGCTTAATTTCTAAGGGCAATTATATGGATAATAAGATCAGCGTTTTAAGTAATCATTTGGAACAAGAAATTAATTGGGTAGAGTCACTCAATTCATTGTTGGCTGAAGAAAAAGAAATACTATCATCTCGTCAATTCGATAGACTCGAAGAGTTTGCAAACAAAAAACAGGAATTATCCAATAAATTGGAAGAAAGCGCCAAACAACGCATGCACCTTATTCATCATAATAATCCCAATGAGCCCATGAATCTGGCTTTATCAGAGTTTCTTAAAAACTCTAGTGCTGACGAAACGGCACTCATTAATCAATTAAATAAGAAACTTGGTGAGGTTCTATCTCGTTGTCGTGAATTAAATGCAGTTAATGGACAAATTATTACCAACAACCTTTATATCCGTCAAGAAATTGTCAATACCCTGTCGGGAAATAAAGGAAATGCAATCAGCGTTTATACTGCCAATGGAAATATACAATCATCTCAAGAAAATACTCATCATCAAGAAGCCTAGATAGAGAGTATCTTCAATTGATGCAAAAACACTTTCAGTGACTTCTAGCCTGTGTTCTTTGTAACCTGGATTAGCGTGCCTAATCCAGGTTACAAAGCATCAATTGATTAGCGCATGCGCAATGCACCATCCAGACGTATCACTTCCCCATTAATCATTTCATTTTCAATAATATGTGCCACTAATGAAGCAAACTCCTCGGGCTTTCCAAAACGTTTGGGGAAAGTCATTGTTGCTACTAAATTATCCTGTACCTCTTGTGGCATATTCAGCAACATTGGGGTAGCGATTAATCCAGGGGCAATCGTATTGATACGAATCGCCCACTGAGCTAACTCACGTGCTGCTGGAAGTGTCATGGCAACGACCCCACCCTTAGATGCACTATATGCCGCTTGCCCAATTTGTCCTTCAAATGCAGCAATAGAGGCTGTGTTAATAATAACTCCTCGTTCCTGTGAATCACTGTCCAACTCTAAACGAGTCATCGCATGCGCTGCCACTCGCATGACATTAAACGTTCCTACAAGATTTATATCAATCACCTGTTTAAAGGCAGCCAAAGGCATAGCCCCCTCTTTTCCAACAATCCGCTTTGCTGGAGCAACTCCTGCACAATTAATACAAACTCTTGGAGTTCCCAATTGTTCTATTGTTTGTTGCATTGCTTTTTCCACCGATTCATCACTAGTTACATCACAAGTGATAAATAAATCAGCTTCACTTTGGGCATCTTCCTGTTTATCCCATGCTACAACTCGCATTCCACGCTTCTGTAAGTAGTGTACAGATGCTTTACCCATACCGGATGCACCACCGGTAATTAATGCGATTTGATTTTTAAAATTCACTATTACTCTCCATGATTTGTAGTCTGTTTGAAGCGCAACGCCTCTCCGTTATCCCGAGGATAGCCAGGAACCTCCACCCTGCAGCACCGTATTACAGAGGAGAGCTACGCTACGCTCGAATGTCGAGGAGCCGCTACGAGATACCCAGATTATTACTAAAAAAATTCCTTACTCAGTTGTTTGAACTCAGGAGTACCGGCCTTTTTTAACCATTCAAAAAATACCATTTCGGAGGTAATTAAATGTACCCCTTCATTTTTCATTCGTTTCAATCCGTATTTCATATTTTGCTCACCACGACAGCTCACAGCGTCAACAACAACAAAAACTTCAAATCCTGCTTCTCGCATTTCTAATGCAGTTTGTAACACACAAACGTGAGTCTCAATACCAATAAGGATTAATTGTTTTTTATGCAACTGCTTGAGTCGTTCAACATAGGTGGGTTCACCCATACAGGAAAAAGATACTTTATCAACACATTCTTGCGGATTAAAATACTTTTGAAATTGTTTTAAAGTGGAACCAAGACCTTGTGGATATTGTTCGCTTACTAAAATTGGAACACTCATGCGTTGAGCCAACTTTAAAAGCCATTCACATCTTGCGATAAATACTTCATTATTTAATACAGCTGGTGTTAATTTTTCTTGTACATCAACTAACAGTAAGAGTGAATCCTCTTTATTAAGTAACATCCTTATTCTCCTCAGCAGATAAATTCTAGTATCTTAATCAAGACAGTAGAATTTTAAACAACCCCTATTTGCGATCTTTAAATTTAAATTCTTATAAAAACTTATAGCCTGGATTAGTGAAGGTACAACCCAGGCTATAAGCAGATTAGTAGAGAAGATTTTCTGTTAAA
Source organism: Legionella sp. 227 (assembly GCF_043161935.1). NCBI lineage: Bacteria > Pseudomonadati > Pseudomonadota > Gammaproteobacteria > Legionellales > Legionellaceae > Legionella > Legionella sp. 227. The sequence goes on from NZ_CP171154.1 coordinate 43,384, forward strand.
TCCTAAACACCAGCAATATCTATGGTTCTCATTTTTACATCCATTTGTTTGCTACCGCGTTGGATGGAAACGGTTACTTGCTCCCCTACTTTTATTTCAGTAAGCATATTATACAAAACATCATAGTTAGGCACTGCATGTCCATTAAGTGCTACAATAATATCACCTAATACAATACGACCCCAAGCATCTCTGTGAGTCGCTCGTAAATGTGCTTTAGCTGCGGGAGTATTCGGTATAATGTCAGCGATTAATATTCCTTTACGTATACCTAATTGACGGGCAATACTGGGCGGAACACTTTGAATGCCGATACCTGACAACACTACTCGACCATTTTTAATAATTTGAGTCACAATTCGATCAATATCCTCAGCAGGTACAGCAAAACCAATTCCAGCAGACGTGCCTGAATGAGAAAAGATCATTGTATTCATCCCAATTAACTGCCCAGCACTATTCAATAATGGGCCACCTGAGTTACCTGGATTGATTGGTGTATCTGTTTGGATCATATTGCGAATTGTTACTCCGCCAATCCCAGGAACTTTTCTACCCAAAGCAGAAATCACTCCTTTAGATAGACTGTGATCAAGGCCAAAAGGATTGCCGATTGCAATCGCTTTTTGTCCGACCATGAGATCATTAAGACGTACGACTTCAAATGGCCTAAACTCTTTGAGTAAAGCCAAAGCCTGTGGTGATTCGATCTTGAGTACTGCAATATCTTTACGAGGCTCTGATCCAACTACCTTTGCAGGTACCGTCAATTTGCCCAACGAAATAGCCAGCTTGTCAGCTCCTTTGATCACGTGATAATTAGTCACTATGTAGCCATTATTATTCCAGACTATCCCTGATCCAGCCCCATCTGGTACTTGCATTTTACGTGCAGCAGCTCTATTTGTAACTGTTGCTAATCTGTGAACATACACCACTTTAGGTGACGCTTCATGAAAAACTTTCACTGTATTTTGTTCATCAGGAAGAAGAGAGTTCACATCAGCACTATGTCCTGGCAAAGCCAGAAGACAACATAGCATAAAAGTACTAAACCATAAAAAACGATGTCTTGCCATTCAATATATCTCCACCAATTAACTCCAAATCTTGCATTCTCCTAAATGCAAGTGAATTGTAATATATACCAACAAAAATGTCACTAAATGACTTAGGAGAATAATTTTCACGCAAATGTCATTGAGCGAGCTTTTGCTGAATCTTTCTCTTCTTCCTCATCCTGGACGGTATCAGGTGGTTGATTTTGGTGGACGTCACTCTGTTTCTGTTGTTTCTCCTCTTTATGCGTCACATTCTCTTTTTTCTCAGGTGCTGCATCATTTATGTCACGTTGGGTTTTATCGACCTCAGCACGTGCAATATGTTCTACTCGTGTTTGAACTAGCGAAATCCCAGGTGCGACTGATACCCCAAAATATTGCATCAGAAATTGTATTGGGATCATAAACATATCTTTAAACGTCATTGTTGATGCCTCCATGCTTTTGACTGCTACAATTTCAGTATCATCAATATGACGCAGATAGACTTTTTCTAATAAAGCAGAATGCTGTTTGTAAACGTTATCCAAACTGGCGTTTCGTGTCTTTTCCTGATTCAAGAGATATCTTTGAAAATCAGTATGAGCATCCCATAAAGAAGCTCTTCTTTCTTGTAATTGCTTGAGCTCGCTCTCATAAAAAGCGATTTTATGATCGATTTCTTCTCTTAATCGATCACAAGCGCCTTTACGATCGGCGGAGATTTCTCCACTGACTATTGAGCCAGACTCTTTCACAATAGTCTGGGCGTAACGTTCAATCAACTCAGTTTTTTTGCGCAAAACCTCATCGATTTGCGTATCAATGTACCTAATCGCTTCTTTATTTACTCCAAGAATTTGATAGTGAGAGTCAAAACGTTTCTCATTTTGCATTTGCTCCCGCATCTGTTCCAGCTCTTTGACCTCTTGAGACAATGCTCTCATTTGTGCGTCATCATTTAATTGTTTGTCTCGGCTTAACAAGATTTGTCGGATAAATGCAGCCAAAACCACAACAGTTCCTAATACGGCTGCACAGATAAGCGCTATACTGACCGGCTCCATAGTCAACTCCTTGAATTAAGACAAATGAATCAATTGAGTATGTATTTCAATAGCAAAATAGTGACTAAAGTCTTGAAAAGAGTCGATTGATGGCCATTGCTCAGGTTGACTCGACATTCGACTCATAGCTGCTGAAAAAATTGAAATATAATGTTCTTTGATAAAAGGTTTTATTTCAGTCAAGTTAGAAAAATTCTTAACCAGGGCAGTGGCATTTTCTTCCAGATGAGATAATTCAACTTTTTCAATAACATCTACCAAATCATCCTGGCCCTCTAAGCTTTCTTTAATCCAATTAAGTAACGCCATACGAGGTTTAATCAGCAGTAATTGATGACTTTTTTCTATGGAAGGTTCCATTAACAGAATATGATTATGTAATTCAAATTTAAAACAACAAAGAAAATCAAGAAAATTGGTTTCTATTGCATGACGTGCTTTGTCCCCTAACCAGCGACTAATTTCATGGTGAAACATTTTTGAAAAATATTTTTCTATTTCATTTAAAGTAGCATCATCTGAATTTTGTTTTTGCAGGACATAAGCTGTATTATCAATTTGCAATAATCGAAGATCCGGTAATTTAGTCTCAGGCAATTGTGAGGTAAGAAATGATAAAAAAACAGCCGTAGGTTTTAATACTGCTATTTCGTGTTGGCTATGGCGCATATCTCTCTCCTTGATTTTCCCTAAATCCCTCACCAACAGATTTACTGCGCTCACTGTAATGATTTAGTTTGTAAGCTTTTTAAGACTTTTATTCGAGTATTTTGACCTTTTCCAGAAAAATCTTTAAAAAACTCCCATCGTCAATGCATTAAGTGCATTCGCGACAATCTTTAGCAAATGATTCAGCTTGATTTTTACTCATCCTGAGTACAACAGGCCCCTATTAACGATAGACTATATATCGACACTTAGCGAATCGATTTTAATTTTTTTATTATAAACTAGAGTCATTAATTATTAACTTCGCTCATTGACCTCGGCCATTACTTTTTTTACAGTACGCCAACAATAAAGTATCAAAGAATCACAGCGTGGATAAGCAAATCTTATACAAACAATTTAGTCAACCATTATTGCAGTGGTTTGCCCTTAATGGACGTCAAAACCTGCCTTGGCAACTCCCCCGGACGCCCTACAGAGTTTGGATTTCTGAAATTATGCTTCAGCAAACTCAAGTACAAACAGTTATTCCTTATTTCGAACGTTTTATGCAACGATTTCCAAACCTTAGTGACTTGGCTCGAGCAAATGAAGATGAAGTACTTTCTTTATGGTCAGGACTTGGTTATTACAGTCGTGCCAGAAATCTTCATCAGACGGCAAAAATAGTGATGCAACAACATAATGGCGTTGTTCCTGATGATTATCAGTTATTAAAAGAACTCCCTGGAATCGGTCCATCTACTGCAGCAGCCATCTTATCACAAGCTTTTAATCAACCCGTTGCTATTCTTGATGGCAATGTAAAACGAGTTTTAACGCGTTTTTTCATGATCAAAGGTTACCCAGAACAAGCTCAAGTAAAAAAAACACTGTGGGATTTAGCGAACTCGTGCATGCCCAATGAACACTGTGCCAACTACACTCAAGCAATTATGGATCTAGGTGCATTATGTTGTACCTCTAAAAATCCAAATTGCACTAATTGCCCCTTACATAATAGTTGCCTGGCTTTTAAATTTAAGGAGCAGCACTTATATCCCACGAAAAAAATAAAAAAACCCATCCCCATTCAATCCCAACAATTTCTGGTTTTGTATAATGAGCAAGGACATATTTATTTGGAAAAAAGACCGCCTACCGGATTATGGGGAGGATTATGGTGTTTACCCTGTTTGGATGAAGACGATTGCCCTCTTGATTTCATTCGTCTGAACTATGACTTATCAGGAGAAACACCTCAACAGCTCATTACGTTTAAACACCGTTTTAGTCATTTTCATTTGGAAATCAATGCCCTCAGCATAAAAACCAAAATCCTGGGTAACAAATTGGCTGAACAACAAGGTCAATGGTTCGAAAAGGAACGAATAAACTCTCTAGGATTAGCACAACCTACCAGCAAAATATTGTCTTCTCACTACAACATGTTTATTCAAAGTTCATAATGGATATAATAGGGGCTTTTCGTTGGATGCTCCTTGTATGAAAGAATTTATTCAATCCAGTTCGTCTTTAACTCCTTTGGTTAATTATGTCAAAGAAAAAGGGGTTTCTTTAAAGAGTTTACCAGTGGAGAAAAAAACATCCATAAAAATCGAAGAGGAACTTTCTGATGAACAACAAAAATTCAAAGCCAATAGAGCTGCAACAATAATCCAGCGCACTTATCGTGCCTATAAAATGAAACAAAAAATAAGAAATAACCCTTATAGTTCTTATTTATCAATGATGGATCGAATGGAAGTACAAAGAATCCCTGCGCACATTCTATTTGGAAGACATATAGCTGAAATAAGACCAACCTCAAAAAATCAAATCAGAAATCCTTATATATATTCTGATGCACGATATCATCGAGATGATGATTTGTCTGGAATTTTGTTGAACAGTTTAATCGACTCCTTCAATATTGATGAGCCATCACGTTCCACTCATGATTATGTTCCTGTCACGTTGCTCGATAATACCCCTGCTGAAGACATTATCAGCCGTTATTTTCCCCAACCGATGCAAAAAACAAAACCACAACCCCAAGTGATTAAAGATACGAACCACTCCATTGCATTAATTGCTATACCTCATGGCTATTATAGAGCGGATGAAATTAAAGGAATTTTGAGTATTTGTGGTCTGGTTGCAAGTCCTTGGGAAATTGCGATTAATGTTAAAGTACCACCACTTCCTCTAATTGAACCAGAACAAGTCAACCCTGCTCTTAATACTCTACCCACAACTAAAGAAGCTTTATTAAAAAGTAAACCATTTAATAAACTTCTTTTAATTGCTAAAAGCCCAAAACATTCAACCAATAAATTGGCGACGGGGCTAAGAAATCTTTTAATAGACCTTCCTGAATTAAATCAAAAGGCCATACAACGCATCGCCATAATGCTCCAAGTAAGTTGTCATTTTTATGATAATAATTATCCTCAATTCGCATTTTGTCTTTATACAATTATCCACGAAATCAGTCTTTGTTTATTAGAGCCAAAAGACTTGCTTAATTTAGAAAAGGACTTTTCTCGATTTAAGCAAGAAACAGAAAAAGTACTGTTACAGACATTGGATCTAAAAAAGGAACAACTAACACAAACTACTTTTTTCGCCTCACTGGCCATGTCAGGAACTAATGCATATGTCATTGCCATGCATCTGGCGCAAAAAATGAAAACAGAGCAAAACAAAAAACCTAAAATTAAAATTTATGGCACCAATTATTATGAATTTGATTTCATTACCAAAGCAACTAAAAAGTCCGATGCCGATGTTTTTATAGTTTGCACTGGACCAACTGTCAAAGAGACTGGTCTTATTCCAGGAATAGATATTAATCGGTTAATTAACCAAGAAATAATCAGTAAAAAACGAACAAAACCTGTTACTGTTATTATCGACGCGACCTCAACATTGTATAAGAATTTGCGTTTAAATCCCGAAGTTCAATCGCTTGTTAAAGAAGGGAAACTCTCGTTAATCATCCATGAAAGCATTCAAAAATTTGGACTCCTCCATACTGATCAACCTCAATGCGGAAGGGTGTATGGTTTATGTTCTAAAGGGAGCTATGCAGGAGAAGTACTTCAAGAATTACAGCGAAATGCCCAGAATGATTTTAATAATCATGTCGATCTGCGAATTGGAGCGTATATCAGCAATAACTGTGGTCACATGTTAGAAGAAATAAAACGGCAGCATTTTGTTAATGGATCACTTTTAAGAAATATATTGATTCAAGCCAAGTTGATAGATGCACAGGTTATTGGCCATCCTTATATGCTGTCTAATCTGGATGAACTGTATTTTGTAAGTTTTGATCCAGAAAAATCAAAACAACTTGAAGAATCAACTCTGAAATTTATTGAGCATAGAGACAGTTTCGGACATTTTTGTACTACGCGATCGATTATAAGTGACTTTGTAGACTCTGATGAAATAATGCAAACACGTATTAGTGTTGATGCCTCAGATACCATTGATTGCTTAATCCAAACATCGCAACTTTTTTTGGCAAGTTGTTATACGACAGAAGAAATATTAGAAATTCTCCTTGAAAATGCCAGAAAGTCTGATTTGCTATCGTTTGATGAGCAAATTATTTCGCTTGGATTAATTAATATTTTAGTTGTCGACATGCCTAGCGGTTCGCCCATGATCAGAAATCGAGTTGAAGTCTTTGCTGCGATAAGTTGGGTATTGGAGCAGTGTTTTTTATTAAAAGGCCGTCAATATACTGCAAATGCACATAGTTATTTACAGGAATTACAAAAAGAAATTAGTGACATGTATCAACCCAAATATCGGCACAATTTCATGCAGTCGATTCACACGCTTTATCGTCAAGGTACTCCTTTAAATCCTAATGTTCTTGAACAATTAAAGTTGAGCAATGAACAGCTGATCGACGTACCAAAGAAAAAATTATCTTTTTTCAATTCGGATGCAGCAGCCGTAGAAACAGCTGCGCTACACGATCAGAAGCCAAAAATTTGTGATTTTTGAAAAAGCTAAATCAGTAGTTAACAAAATGGCTCTTCCTACTGTATCGAGCGAAAATTTCCCTTATCTGCAAGGAGAGGAACATTTTAACTTAATGAACCCCCGCTAGCCAATATGCGAACGGCCTCTTTGGCATCAGGTTGTCCTAAATTTGCGGCGGCATTAATCCAAAACCAAGCTTTCTTACGGTCTTCAACTACTCCTTTACCATAATAATACATATAACCCACAGCATATTGAGCATCTGGTTGGCCTTTCTCAGCTATTGGCTTTAGGCGGATAAAAGCCTTGCGGTAATTTTCGACTCTGAAACTATCAATCCCTTCACGTAAATTGATTGCACTTGTAGTAGCACAGGCAGCAAGAGTAGAAATAAAAATTACAACGATTAATAAATCAAATAAACGTCTCATAAAATCCCTATTCCCCTTGTAAAGGCTTAGCCACTGGTTCAAAGATTAATTCATTTTTGGGTAAACTTAAACTCTCTAATGTACCATTACGTTCAACCAAAATCCCAGAGGCCATAATTCGCTTGATCACTGCACCGCCGGGGATAGTATCACCTAATTTGTAAGTTTTTTCCTCTCCGGTTGCTGAACGAATAATTACTTGGGAGTTATTTAGCTTATTTGCAAATAAAATTCCTACTAAAGTAACATTCAGCATGGATTTTTTAATACTGGATAAATTATTAGAAACATAAACACCAAATAATGAGGAATGTAAAATTGCATCGAAGGAATTCTGCTGGGGTATTATCGGCACTTCTTTACCAACATCGGGAGCTGCTTGTATCTTTATGGGAGAAAATATCAATTGAGTGTATTCGGCTATTATCAGTATGGAAAAAAGCGAAATAAAAGCAATAATAATCCATTGTGCGTATTTTGCTGAAAATAAAGCATGAAGATCAAATTTCATTATCAAAACGCTCCTGAAGCCTAAACTTACACCACACTCTGGCTACCACCGCCATTACCTAGAGGAAAACTCTCCTCCAATGTCCCGTGTGACGCGATCAGGGGCATCGGGTAAGGATTAAAAACCTTAAACTTAATAGCAATCAATCTGGCTACAACCCCGCAAAGTAGAGCTTGCCTATCTATAGAACCCCCTCTAGAATATCCTACATAAACCACTCTGAAAAGATCACTCTTTCATAAATAGACCTCTTTCCAAACTCGCTCAAGGGCGTGAAGTGCGATAGCTCCAGTAAAGTTTAGAAAAGGCTTAAGAGGATTAGACATAAAAAATTTATAGCCCTTAAGGATAGTCCAATGAAAAAGAATCACTTTGAAACTCGAGCCATTCATGCAGGTCAAAAACCTTGCCCAAGTACTGGGGCGGTCATGACGCCTATTTATGCCACATCAACCTACAAACAAATTGCTCCTGGTGAACATTTGGGCTATGAGTACTCACGAACACATAACCCTACTCGTGACGCCTATGAAGGATGCATTGCCAGTTTGGAATCAGGTCAACGTGGTTTTGCTTTTGCCTCTGGAATGGCTGCCATTAACACCATTGTTGACTTATTAGACGCAGGAGATCATGTTGTCGCCATGGATGATCTTTATGGAGGCACCTTTCGATTATTTGACAAGGTTAAAACCCGCACATCAGGATTATCCTTTTCTTTTGTAGACATGTCTCATGTTCACAATATCGAAGCTGCAATTACTCCCAAAACGCGCATGCTCTGGGTAGAAACACCTTCAAATCCTATGTTAAAACTGGCCAACTTACGCGAAATAGCTGAAATAGCAAAACGTCATAATCTTATAGCTGTCGCAGACAATACTTTTGCAACACCTTGGATTCAAAGACCTATCGAGTTAGGATTTGATATAGTACTTCATTCTGCAACCAAATATCTTAACGGCCATTCGGATGTAGTCAGTGGGGTTGTGGTTGTGGGTGATAATCCTAATTTAGGTGACAAAATTGCTTTTCTACAAAACTCTTGTGGTGGTGTTGCAGGTCCTTTTGACAGTTTTCTGGTATTAAGAAGCCTAAAAACTCTGTCGTTACGTATGGAACGACATTGTGAGAATGCGAACCATCTGGCAAACTGGCTGAGTGGTCAACCCAAAGTAAAAAAAATAATCTATCCAGGCCTTAAAAGTCATCCCCAACATGATTTAGCCAAAGAGCAAATGCATGGATTCGGCGGTATGATTTCCATGGTAATTGATGGGGGCATTGATGCTGCCAAAAGATTTCTTGCTCGCTGCGAATTGTTTACATTAGCTGAAAGTCTAGGCGGCGTAGAAAGCTTAATTGAGCATCCCGCGATTATGACCCATGCCTCTATACCGCCAGAAAAACGTAAAGCCTTAGGAATAGAAGATGGCTTTATTCGGCTCTCAGTAGGCATAGAGCATGTAGAAGATTTACAAGCTGATTTGGAATATGCACTTGCATATTAAACTTTATAAAATTGTGAAACCTGGGTGTAGCGCAGCGAAATCCGGGTTGGACTACTTAAATAACTCCTCGGGTCCCGCTGCGCAGCACCCAGGCTACAATATGATATGGGAAAAATAGATGCAAACCTTACAATCTATAATTGAACACGCTTTTGACCAACGTCAAACGCTATCTATTGATACAGCCTCTCAAGAACTCATTACCGCAGTGAATGAAGTTCTTTCTTGCCTCGATAGTGGCCAATACCGTGTTGCAGAAAAAATAAATGAGCAATGGGTAGTACATCAATGGATAAAAAAAGCAGTTCTTTTATCTTTTAAACTTTATCCAAATCAAGTGATTGATTCAGGTTTTTGTCAGTTTTATGACAAAGTTCCCCTCAAATACAATAACTATACAGAAGAACAATTTAAACAAACTGGAGTCCGCGTAGTTCCTCACGCCATGGTGCGCAAAGGGGCATACATCGCGAAAAACTGTGTTTTAATGCCATCTTATGTCAATGTAGGTGCATATATTGATGAAGGTGTCATGGTTGATACATGGGCAACTGTAGGATCTTGTGCGCAAATTGGTAAAAACGTACATTTATCAGGTGGAGTAGGTATTGGTGGCGTTCTGGAGCCATTACAGGCTAATCCAACAATAATTGAAGACAACTGCTTTATTGGTGCTCGCTCTGAAGTGGTCGAAGGGGTGATTGTCGAACGAAATTCAGTCTTATCCATGGGAGTATATTTAGGACAAAGTACTAAAATATATAATCGCCTTACTGGAGAAATTACTTATGGTCGTATTCCCACTGGTTCCGTTGTCGTTGCAGGAAGTTTACCCAGTGAAGATAAAAGCTACAGCTTGTATTGTGCGGTCATTGTCAAACAAGTAGATGAAAAGACAAGAGCAAAAGTAAGCATTAATGAATTATTGAGAGCAGGATAAAATGACTGAATCAGTAACACCTCATTTTTTCGAGGACTTACAAGAAATTTTAGCCAAACTTGTTAGCTTTCCATCGATTACACCAGAAGATGCAGGCTGTCAGGAGTTTATGATCCAATTTTTAGAACACATTGGATTTACTTGCCAACGTATGAATAAAGACCCTGTTTCCAATTTCTTTGCGTTGTATGGGGAATCAGGCCCACTCCTGGTCTTTGCGGGTCATACTGATGTAGTCCCTGTTGGTGAGGCGACAAAATGGTTATCCAATCCTTTTGTAGTAGAAAATAAAAATGGGATGCTTTTTGGTCGTGGTGTTGCTGATATGAAGGGAAGCCTTGCCTGCATGCTGCTTATGGCTCAACGATTTGTTAAAGCATATCCTAAGTTTAGAGGAAGATTAGGATTTCTTATTACCAGTGGCGAGGAAGGTAATGATTATGATATGGGCACGCCTTACGTCATGGAGCGTCTAAAAAATCAAGATATTCATATTGATTATTGCATTGTAGGTGAACCTTCAAGTACAAATAAAGTAGGCGATGTGCTTAAAATTGGCAGACGTGGTTCCTTAAGCGCAAAAATTGCCCTACACGGAAAGCAAGGTCATGTTGCCTACCCGCACTTGGCAGATAATCCAATACATAAAATTAGTCCCGTATTAGCCAAACTGACGACAACACTCTGGGATCAAGGTAACCTGCATTTTCCACCGACATCCATGCAAATTACTCATCTTCAATCAGGAGGTCAGGCTCCCAATATAATTCCTGGGGAACTGGTTTTACACCTAAATTTTAGATATTCAACCGAACAAACCCATAGCATGTTAAAAGAGAAAGTTGCAACGACTTTTCAAGAACACGATCTGAACCCCACTATTGAATGGCGCCTCAGTGGCGAGCCTTTCTTAACCGCTCAAGGGGCACTTCTGGACTGCTGTAAAGAAGCCATCGTCGAGCTTACAAAAAACGCACCAGAACTTTCCACAAGTGGAGGGACATCTGATGGTCGTTTCATTGCCCCCTATGGAGTTGAAGTAGTAGAGCTAGGACCAGTTAATGCCACCATTCATCAAGTGAACGAATGTGTTTCCTTAAGTGATTTACATCAATTAGAGGCTTTATATTTTTCAATTTGTGAAAAATTGTTAGTTAACTCAGTACAGTAGGCTATACTTTTTTTAGAATCTATTGAATTCATTTCACTTTTTACAGTTTTGTAACCCGGGGGCAGCGCAGCGAAACTCGGGTAAATGCATTCCTGGGTTTCGCTTCGCTGCGCCCAGGCAACGATTTATAGGACAGTATAAAGGAGAAACGGATATGAACGGTTGCAAATTAAACCCTTTGGCTCTAGGTCTTGCATTTGGAGTATTATGGGGTGTGTCTATTTTGTTGATGGGCTTGCTTGCATATTATTATACGTATGGGCATGCTTTTGTAGTCGCTGTAGGTTCTTTATATCCCGGATATGCTCCCTCAATTAAAGGAAGTATCATGGGAGGTGTTATAGGTTTTATTGATGCCTTCATCATGGGTTTTATTATTGCCTGGTTGTACAATTTATTTAATTGTTGCAAATGTGTATGTTGTGACAAAAAGACTAAAGAAGTGAAATAAGACTTGATAGTGTAGCCTGGGCTTTACCCAGGCTACACGACATGGTTTGAATTGATTTTAGTTTACAACATGCCAAGTGCCATCTGGCTGGCGACATGCACTACCACGTAATGTTTGTGGTCTTCCATCAATAATGGCCTTAGTGTAATACTCACGACAAGGTAAATGTTCACGATAATAGGTACGAGTGGGCTGTACTGTATATCTATTTCCAGTATCTGGGTTTGACCAGGTTACAGCCTTACCAGTTGGTGCAGTTTCTAAGGCACGTTGCATTTCCATTCTATCCACTTTATCCATAGTCTTTCCAATTTGACCACCTATGTAAGCACCAGCAATAGCACCACCTGCTGTTGCAGCCAATTTAGCTGCTGGGCCACCACCAAATTGGCTTCCAATTAATCCGCCAATAACCCCTCCAGAGAGAGTACCTACGTCTTGATTATTCATTGGCGCACATCCAACCAACAACAAAGACAATGATGCAATAGCTATTTTTTTCATCACATATCACCCAATTAAAAGGATTATAAAATCGGTTTCAATTCTAACATCACGTTCAGTTATTATCCATACCTCTAGAAAATCTATGCTCTATAACCCGAATGCCGAAGACTAACTCTGCTGTTACTTTAAAAAGAATCCCCTCTCCACTTGTGAGAGAGGGACACGGGTGAGGGTATATTAGCCATAATCTAACCCCTCATCCACCCTATCGGGCACCTTCTCTCCATGCGGAGAGAAGGGACTTTGGTTGAACTTCATCACAAATTCGCTGCACTGCAACAGCCACAATAGGCATAGGGTTAACTAATCGTGGCGTACTCGCTCAGAAATCTGACATAACAATTCATAACCTGAGGTCCCTGCTGCTTGTGCGATTCGCTCAACTAAAACATGCGTCCCCCAAAGCTCAACAGGTGCTCCAGGTTTAACTTCTGGATGGTCAGTTAAATCCACAGCAAGCATATCCATTGAGACGCGCCCTACAATAGGAACTTCTTTACCTTGAACCCAAACGGGTGTATTCGCTGCGATATGTCGTGGATAACCATCACCATAACCCGCAGCAACAATACCAATGATTGAAGCTTTTTCACTTTTCCAAATACCCCCATAACCCACCTGCGCTAATGGCGGATTATAATGAACTGCACTGATTGCAGAAACAAAACGCATTACGGGAAGTAATCCCAGATCAAGCGCGGTCTGATTAGCAAATGGGGATACGCCATAAAGCATAATACCCGGTCTGACCACATCAGCATGAGTCTGAGGAAAAGAAATAATAGCGGCTGAATTAGCGATACTGCGTTGGCTAAATCCAGCAACAGAAATACTCTCAAATAAAGCAATTTGTTGAAAATTCTCTATACGTTCTGGCTCATCCGCACAGGCTAAGTGAGTCATCAAACCAATATTTTGATCCACCCAAGGGCAAGCTTTCAATGCATCCATCACTCCTTGCAACTCATGGATTTTAAAACCCAAACGATGCATACCCGTATTTACTTTAATCCATAATTTGATAGGCGTATCGAGTGGAGTATTTAAAAGCCATTGAATTTGATGAGGTTGGTGAATGACGCAACCAAATTGGTACTGAGCTACCGCCCTAAACTCATCGGGACTAAAGACTCCCTGGAACAGAATGCAATGAGTACGAATTCCTATTTTGCGAAGAACCATCGCTTCCTCAATACATGCCACCCCAAAAGCATCTACGTGTCCTTCCAATATGGGTGCTACCACATGCACACCGCAGCCATAGGCATTGGCCTTGACCATCGCAATTATTTTTTTGCCAGGAGCCAAACGTCTTATTCGTGCTAAATTATGGTGTAACGCATTGGACTCTATCACCAATCTGGTAGGTCTGGACACTTTAGTCTACCCCTTGATAACCATTATATGCTAAATCTTCAAAACGAGTGTATTTACCTATGAAGGCGACACGCACTTTACCAATAGGGCCATTTCTTTGCTTGGCAACTATAATTTCTGCTGTACCTTTATCGGGACTATCTTCATTATAAACTTCATCCCTATAAATAAAACAAATTAAATCAGCATCTTGCTCAATTGCACCCGATTCACGTAAATCAGACATGACTGGCCGTTTATCTGCTCGTTGCTCCAAGCTACGGTTCAACTGAGATAAGGCAATAACCGGTACTTGTAACTCTTTTGCAAGCGACTTAAGACTGCGTGAAATTTCAGAGATCTCTGCAGTTCGATTATCTGCACCAAATCCTGGCACTTTCATTAATTGCAAATAATCCACCACAATTAGGCCCAAGTTGCTCCCTTGATCTTTCGCTAATCTTCTGGCTCGCGCGCGCATTTCACCTGGACTCAAAGCGGGGGTATCATCAATAAATAAAGGAGCCTCTGAAAGCATATGCACTGCTGAAGTGACACGAGGCCAATCGTCATCATCCAGTTTACCTGTTCTAATCTTATGCTGATCAATACGTCCTAAAGAAGACATCATCCTCATTGCCAAAGAATCTGCGGGCATTTCCATAGAAAAAACAAGAACGGGTTTTCCAGATTTTATTGCAGCATGCTCTGCCATATTCATAACTAGTGTAGTTTTACCCATGGAAGGACGACCTGCTACGATAACTAAATCGGCAGGCTGTAAACCGGATGTCATTTCATCTAAATCGGACAAGCCCGTAGCAAGCCCTGTAATTGCATCGCCGTTATGATAGAGGGCATCAATTTTTTCTACTGCACGAACCAAGATTGATTTTATATTTTCAGGCCCACCATCACCAGCTGTTTGCTCGCCTATAGCAAAAACTTTGGTTTCGGCCATGTCCAATAGCTCTGGAACTTGTCTCCCCCCGGGATTATATGCTGAATCCGCGATTTCAGTAGCGACATTAATGAGCTGCCTCTGCACTGATTTTTCACGAACAATATCAGCATAAGCAGACACGTTAGCAACACTGGGAGTATTATTAGCCAGTTCAAACAAATAGGCCTCACCACCAGCATCATCCAACTCATTATGAGACTTTAATGCATCAAGCAACGTCACTACATCAAATGGCTGATCTTTTTTTACCAAAGAAGAAATTGCTCGAAACAAAATTCGATGCTCAGTGCGGTAAAAATCTGCTTCGCATAATTTATTGCTGACTTTGTCCCAAACCTGATTGTCCAACATTAATCCACCAATAATGGATTGTTCCGCCTCTACTGAATGAGGTGGACGCTTCAAAGGATCAACTGACTTTTTGGAATTTTGCAGATCATACATAGTAATGACACAATGACTATTTAGAACAGGCTATTGTAATGTGCTTTTGACAAATAGTCATTATTCTTGACTCTTTGAAGTAGTGAATTATCTCTACTTTGCAAGATATCATCCCGAACAAAACTGTTCGGGATGTATTTGAGGTGGTTATTGTTTTTGCCAAACTTGAGTACGACCTAATAAAGAAATACCTACATATCCTCTGACTAAGAGTTTATTTCCTTGGACTGTAAGTTTTGCACGATAGATTTTACCTGACTTAGGATCTAAAATAGAGCCACCGCCCCATTCATTTTCACCTTCGCTCTTCAAACCCCACATAAATTGCAATCCTTGGATTTTCTTGCCTTTAAAACCACCTGGACATTTCTCACAAATTCCAGTATCACCAGGTTGTGGGAATACTTTATCGATGACTGCACTCAGCTCTCCACCAGATTCACTAATGGTGACAAGTGCTCTTTTTTTACCTGTTTTATCATCAATTGTGACCCAATTACCTACTGGTGCTTGAGATGCGGCTAGTGCTGCAGGCAAATAAATAACAGCAACAAAAAAACCACAAGCGAGCTTCCATAAGTTCATAATTTTCTCCATGTTTACAATCATTTAATAGCTTATGCTATGAATGAGAACTATGCCAGTTTTTAATGCAATAAATTTTAAAAAGAGAACTGGTGTCTGAATATTTTTGTGATTTGGAACCTGGGTTTGACAAACCGTAACTCAGAATCTTTTTACCATCATCCTGAGTATAGCGGGGATTTTCAATCATAACCCTGAGCTACAGCATGGCGTTCACGCGCTACGGGATTGAGGGGATTTATTAACTCAATGGCATAAATAGGTGTTCTATATCTTCTTCACTCAAGGTCATCGCTTTGGCAGGATCAGCGGATAAAACGCCTTCAACTAATTGTCTCTTTTTCTCTTGCATCCCTAAAATAGCTTCCTCTACCGTACCCAAGGTAATAAGCTTATAGACAAAAACAGGGTTTTCCTGACCTATTCGATGGCTCCTATCGGTTGCTTGATCTTCAACGGCGGGATTCCACCAAGGATCATAATGAATTACTGTATCAGCACGTGTTAAGTTAAGTCCGGTGCCTCCCGCTTTCAAACTAATAAGAAAAACTGGAGTTTTTCCTTCTTGGAATTTTTCTACCATTGCTTGTCGATGGACTGTTTGCCCGGTTAGCTTTAAATAATCATAATTTCTCGCACGCAACTCCTCTTCAATTAATTGCAACATAGAAGTAAATTGTGAAAAAACCAAAACCCGCCTACCCTCGCCCACCAAATTATCCAATAATTCCATCAACGCCTCGAGTTTGGCAGAGGTCCCATGTGCAATCGAGGCTTCAGACAAAGACAAAAGCCTGGGATCGCAACACACTTGGCGTAGCTTGAGAAGCGCGTCCAGAAGGAGTATATGACTTTTACCCAACCCCTGCTTTGCAATTGCATCCCGAACTTTTTTCTCCATACTCATGCGGATCGCTTCATACAGATCACGTTGTGGGCCAATAATTTCTATGGTTCGCGTCATTTCTGTTTTGGGTGGTAATTCACGAACCACCTGATTTTTTGTCCTTCTTAAAATAAAAGGCTGCACTCTTTTAATTAATATGTCCCGTCGGGTCAAATCTGCGTATTTTTCAATGGGGGTTCTAAACCATAGTCGGAATTGTTTTGCATCGCCCAATAACCCTGGCATCAAGAAATGAAATAAAGACCACAACTCACCTAAGTGATTTTCCAAAGGCGTACCAGTCAGACATAAACGATGGGACGCATGCAATTGCTGAATGATCTGCGTCGTCTTAGTGCGCGCATTTTTAATGAATTGCGCTTCATCCAAAATCAAATAATAAAAAGGATAAGAAATAAATTTTTCTTTATCACGGTGAATTAATCCATAAGTAGAAACAACGATGTCATAGTCATCAAAATTATCCTGATGGCGCTCAGAACCATGATAAATTAAAACGTTTAAGTTAGGGGTAAAGCGTTTTGCTTCGGCCTGCCAATTTCCTACAAGACTGGTTGGTGCAACAATTAAACTTGCTGTTTTAATACGTCCTTGTTCTTTTTCACATTGCAAATGAGCTAAAGTCTGTACTGTTTTACCTAACCCCATATCATCAGCCAAAATACCACTAAAATGAGATACTCTTAAAAATTGCAGCCAATTCAAACCATGACGTTGATAATCCCTCAACTGAGTTTGTAAGCCTGTTGGCAGTTGTATTTCAGGAATAAGGGTTAATTGCGAAAGTTTTCTTATTTGTTCTCTTAACGTTTCAGCGCCTTGCCAACGCGTTTTGGTTGCCGCAATAGCCAGCTCTGCTTCGCGCATCAAAATAATTTGATATTTGTTGATTTGCACCTGTTGATTTCCATCAATATGACGTATGCCAAATTGCAGCAACAATCGGACTAATGGTTTAATTCGTCCCATTTCCAACTGCAAAGCACGTCCATCATTCAAGGGCAATTTGACTAATTGTGTATCAGGCAGATTATCCAAGTCATTCCCCCGATAACGCTGAATTAAATCTGCAACCAAAGGAACGATACTGACCGGTTTACCCTCAACCAAAATCCCTAATTGATATGAGAAAAAATCCGTTGTACTTTCTGAGAGATCCGAATACCACTCAACTTCGTCAGCACTAATTACGTCTTGATATAAAGAACTAATACGCTCAACTCGCCAGCCACGACTTTCTAACTCGGGAATTAATTGACTATAAAGAAATTCTAAATCTGCGACGACCTGAATATTTTCCAAAACAAAATCGGCTTGTTTTATTTTTTCCCATTGTTCATGTTCCCATGCCCTAGGTACTCTTAACTCCAGTATTTCCTGTACTTCATCCCATTTGGATTTTTCAAAATCTTTATGCCGCACATATTCAATTAAAACCCCTTCTTGCTGACAAACAACCGTTTCACTTTCATCAGAACCTGCAATCATTAACCCCGCATAATCAAAAATAATACGCGCAATAAACAAAACCTGCAGTTCTTCTTCGGTGTCATAGAGCCAAGAAGATTCTTCGTCAAACTCACTCACGGCATCTAAAATGAGTACAGGTACTGGCATTACGTTGCGAATTTCTCGTTGTTCAAAAACTCGTGGCACAGGAAATTCAGGACATGTTTTAGCCATTTTATCTGCTAATAATTCAGCCTGTCCCATTGGAATTGGAGGTGCTTGCAATAAATAACCCAGTTGCTTTATTGGATATGAGGTAATCAAACGTCCCATTTTGCTTTCTGCATAATTAAAATACCAACTATCATCCAACAGCATGGGGTCTAGCGCATTCCCTTCATGCATTAACAATAAGTTTTGACTGCCATTATGAGATAACACCCATTCACAAGTACCTTGGATGGACTCACCCAGGTGAATTGGCTCATGCTGATTTTGTATAAAAAAAGCCCTGCCAGTTGCAATGGTTCGTTCTAACAATTCGCTATTGCGTATGATTAATGTATCAAACCACCCTGAGACACCGCATTTAAACAACAGCAGTGCAACCAGATCATTATCATCACCAACAAAATGCTGTTTTTTAGAATCAGAAAGGCTGTTAAAAGTGATCATTTTTCCATAACCACCGCGCTTTAATAACTTGGCCAAAGCCAACTTAATCGCGACCCGGTGTTCATGCCCATCAAGCCTTAGTTCCAGGAGATAGACTAAATGATGGGTGACTTCCGTCGTTTTCACTACTGCTGCTTCTTGAGCACGTAAATTCTTCAACCAACTATCGAGCTTTTTATCTAATTTATTGGCAGGCAAAGAGAGTAAGCTGTCCTTTTCTCGATCCCGTAGAGCAAACAAACACGCAGCAGCATGCTTGCAGTTATATTGATAAGTGCAAGTACAGTGCGCCAATTTTTTTGGCCAAGCCTTCAAGTCCATATGTACATCATAAATCTGACTTGAACTGCCTTTCACCCGCCCTTTGAGAAGACCATCACTAAAACGAATGTTGAGCACATGCCCCTTTTCAAAATACTCTTGGCCACGCAATAATATTTTGGCCTCAAAGACTTCTGGCATTTTTGAGAGTGCTTCATTTAACATAAATGTGATTTTTTAATGGCAAAGGGTCTATTTTAGACAATTTTTAGATTAATTAACATTTTTATCTTTAAATTAAGGGTTCTTTGTATTAGGGTATCCTGTTTACCAAACCTTGGGGTTCTTTATAGAGTATATATCATGCAGAATAAGCTTACTGTACTTATGGCACAAATTAATCCGACTGTAGGCGCTTTAGCATCCAACAGGGATAAAATCATCGAAGTTATAAAAAGCAAACAAGCAGATCACCATGTCATACTCTTTCCTGAATTGGCTTTAACTGGCTATCCCCCCGAAGATTTACTCTTTCGCAAAGAGTTTCAACAAGCCGTTACCGAACATTTAAAGCAAATTCAAGAGGCAACAAAAGACTGCTATGTCCTTGTTGGACATCCAAGCCGGGATAAGCAACGACTATACAATAGTGTGAGCATTTTTTATCAGGGACAAAAAATTGCAGAATATCATAAACAAAATTTACCAAACTATGAAATTTTTGATGAAGCACGTTATTTTACCCCAGGGAAAAAAAATCCATGCCTCTTGGAAATAAATAACAGCAAAGTAGGCGTAATTATTTGTGAAGATTTATGGCATCCAGGCCCTGCAGAAGATTTAATTGAACATGGAATTTCAGTACTGCTCATTTTAAATGCCTCCCCATTTGATTACAGTAAATACCAAAAAAGAGAAGCTCTCCTTAAATCTTATGCCAAACGGGGTATATCTATAATCTATGTAAATCAAATTGGTGGTCAGGATGAACTCTTATTCGATGGTCAATCATTAGCAATTGATTCTCATGGTGAAATTTGTGCACGGTCTCCTGCATTTAAAGAGGATTTACGTACGGTTGAAGTCCAGGCAAATCAGGTCAAGGGAGCAATTACCCCTCTTCTCGATTTTGAACCATTAATCTATGAAGCATTGGTTTGTGGCACTCGAGATTATGTCAACAAAAATCATTTCCCTGGAGTTTTAGTTGGACTTTCAGGAGGAATTGATTCGGCATTGACGTTGACTGTAGCAGTCGATGCATTAGGCGCAGAGCGCGTGCATGCGGTTCTTATGCCTTCCCGTTATACAGCCCAAATGAGTAATGAAGACGCTTTAACGCAAATAAAACAATTGAATGTATCCTATTCCATGCTCTCTATTGAACCCGCTTTTGATGCGCTAATGACTACTCTAGAGCCAGAGTTTAAAGGATTAACCCCAGATACCACAGAAGAAAACATTCAAGCACGAATTCGTGGTTTGTTGATTATGGCATTGTCTAACAAAACAGGAAAAATGGTACTTACAACATCGAATAAAAGCGAATCTGCTGTCGGCTATGCCACCTTGTACGGAGATATGGCTGGTGGATTTGCGGTATTAAAAGATGTACTTAAAACCCAAGTTTATGCTCTGGCACATTACCGTAATCGTCTGTCACAAGTTATTCCCGAACGAGTCCTAACTCGTGCTCCATCCGCTGAATTAAGAGCCGATCAAACGGATCAAGACAGCTTACCTGACTATGCAATACTGGATGCAATCATCGTTGCCTATATGGAGAAATATTTAACTCCCGAAGAAATAATTCAGCAAGGTTTTGCCCCAGAAATTGTGACTAAAGTAATTCAATTAATCAAACGCAATGAATACAAACGTCGTCAATCTGCACCGGGAATAAAAATCAGTCCAACTGCTTTTGGTAAAGACTGGCGTTATCCTATAACAAATGGTTTTTGAACGGGTAAGAGCCTCACTAAGTTAAGTGAACTTCCCTTCTCCCTATAGGGAGAAGGTGCCCGCCGAGGCGGATGAGGGTATTAATTACGGCTAATGAACCCTCACCTATCCCTCTCCCCCAAGTGGGTGAGCGGGACTTATGATTCCTAGTTTCACTTTACACCTTGCCAAAATAAGATTAAGGATGACTGAAAGGCTGACTTTCATTGATGACTTCATTGACCAATGATTCTTCCATCCCCCTTTTACGTTGTTGCCAAAAAGTAGGTAACTCTGACAGTGCTGAATATCTATCTTGTCCTAACTTATTAGACTTTTTCTCTGGGGTCACTTCTTCAACACATTCATGCTTTGATTCAGAAACTACTTTTTCCGTAGATGAAGGATCCTGAGAAGCTAATTTTTTTATTCGATCTTTCATATTTTCCTCAAGAAAGGCAAATTTCTTCATGTTTATTTTAGGTACATTCGCTTTATGCTCTTCTTTATTAGGCTCATCAACCAAAAGTTGCTCCTGTTTGCCTTTATTTTGTAATACTTTCGACAATAAGACATTCATTTTATCGCGCGTTGCAGTAGCGATGGACTGTTTAGTATTCAATTGCAACAAATAAGCTTTTAATTGCAGCACATCCGCTTCGCTAAATGAACCTTGATGATGAGCTAACCAGGAAGACATTGCCGGATGATCAGTGAAACTAATTTGATGAGGAACCCCCATACTATTTATCCACCAAAGGCTTGGCCCTGTTTCTTGATGGCGCAAAACAAAAGCGGAGGTAATCCCATTTCGAATCAGATCATCATTACTCAATTCAGGATCTATATGTACTTTAACCTTAGCAACATATTCTTCTCTTGCTTTAACACACTCTCTCTTAATTTGTTTTAGATGGATGGTATGTAATTTTTCTATATCTTTTTCTTCTAGAGTTGCCAATTTCTGCGCTAACTCTTTACCTGGAATAAGAGGATAAACTTGCCCCGTCACATCGACCCAAGAAAGATGCCATTGCTGATTGTTAAAACTAAGGGAAAAAATAATTTTGTTTTGTTGTTTGGATTGATAATTTTTGGCAGTTTCCAGATCATTAAAAACCATTACATTTTCAACCAGTTGGCGAGCACTTTCATGTGCTGCCTGACACTCTAATTCGCGATTTTTTTTGTCTTCTAATGAAAGTTTACGCTGAGCCAAATAACTGTTGACCTCTACCATTACTTCATTTTTGAGAGCCTTTAGAAAAGAAGGGATAAGATGTTCTTCTACCGGTTGGAACTCGGAGTTAGCTAGGTATACAGCATCCGCTATCTGGCGAAAAAGGAAATAATTATAGGAACTATCTACATTCCACTCCCCCTCACTAATCATCAGTTTAAATTCGAGTAAACGAGTATAAGCATCAGGAAAGTTTTCCATTACATTAATGGATTGTCCTACTTTATCACCACGTGTTCTGGTGAATTGATAAACCCAGCCTGTTATCCATGATTTTACAGGACGTTGATATTCCTTTTCTGCTCTTTGGGCAATGGCAACTATCTTTTCACGCCCTTCTACTGTCTCATTAGCAAGTATCGCTATTACTTGCTCAACAAATTCTTTAGCTATTTTAAATGGGTTTTTTTTTGGCATTTTTTGAAACTCCTTTTCATGATGCAAAAATTTATCTTTGCATTAATGTTAATTTGATACAAGTAGAAAATTATTATGCTAAATTGATTGCATGAATGTAGTCATGTTATTTTTCTACATCACATTAGATTATAATAATTAACCCTCTCTAAACATCATCACTTTCCATTGGCTTAGAATTTGGACTTGCATTTCAAAGAAAAAATTGGATTCATTACCGCTTTAAATCACTGCATTAAGACGTTATTTGCAGCACTCATTTGAGTACGACGAGTCATTACTTTTTGAAAGCATTTTTTAGAGTGCCAGTTGAAAGTATAGTCTTTGTTCCAGATCCTGCCAAAAGGATTAGTAAAGTATTCAAAATTACATCAATGTCATTTTTGATAATGATTTTATTGAGGAATACTTATCAAGTGGAATAACAGGTCACTTTTTAAAGCAAAAACAACTTTATATCAAACCAAAATCGCATTAACGCTTCTCTTTTCCAAAAATATGCATTTCCAATACTTGCAAATTTAAAGTAACACGTTAACATGATTCCACAAAAAAATAATAACAACAAAGGGATGTTATGAAATTTGCATTTTTCTCTGCTAGTTTATTAGTAAGTGGTATTGCGGCAGCTGCAACCCCAGTAAATGGTTGGTATTCCAGCATATTTGGAGGTTACGCTCATGTATCTCAAAAAGTATCGACAACTATTTTGGGTTTTACCGTTTCTGAAACCTTTACAAATAATGGGTTTAATGCAGGACTACGTTTAGGTTATCAAAGCAATCCTATTCGCTATGAATTGGAATATACTTATATCCAGCCCGAGAATAAAGAATTTGATTTTGGCTTCCTCGAATTACAAAGAAAATCGAATGCTAACGTAGGAATGGCGAACATTTATTATGATTTTTCTGATGGCATCTTACCAACAATTTATCCCTTCCTAGGAGTAGGTATTGGTTATGCTTACGCGCAGGATAAAGTCACAGGTACAGGCCCTATTGGCGGAACATTTCTTGATGTAAAAAAAGGCGCATTTGCTTACCAAGGAACTGCCGGTCTCACTTTTAACTTTGAAGAAAATTGGGCATTAAATGCTTCCTACCGTTATTTAGCAACAAGCAATAAGCATGATTTTGGCAAACTAGAGGTTCAGATGGGGGATGTAGGTATCGTTTATCGATTTGATCATTGCGATTATAAATAATTGTTACGAAATCCAAATCCAGGTTGAATTGCTTTCTGGTCAATTCAACCTGATTCCTTATCCGCAGAATCGTAAGTAGTTCAAATGTCCTATTGGTCCTGGCGCAAACCTATATTTTTCCTTAACTGAAAGCAGGTAGTGTTTTTTACGAATGATGTATTTTTGTAGAAGATAAAACTTGCGGTTCTTGCCATAAAGTCATAAAGAGAACCATGACTAAGGGTCCCACAAATAAACCAAGCAGCCCTAAAGTTTCTACACCACCTAGAATTCCAAATAACACAGCTAAAAAAGGCAATTCGATTGCACCACCAATTAGCGCGGGCTTGATAAAATGATCGGCAACAAACATAACGAGTGTTCCCCACACCAAAACAACGATGGCACTTATCATACTGCCCAATGAAAATAAAATAACTGCAACTGTAATAAAAACGATAGGAACGACGAATGGAATCATTGCCGCAAGTGCCGTGATAAATCCGACTAAAGTGGGCGCAGGAAAACCCACTAGACCGTAACAAATCCCCATTAAGATACCTACACCAAGCCCGACAACAATGGTTCCATTGACTGTGGCTCTCAATGCTCTAGGCAGTCTGTCTGCATATCGAAACCATCTTTTTCCCAAACAATATTCGCCCACCTGGTAAATCTGCAAGAGTAACCGATCCCCATCACGATAAAAGAAAAATAAACTTAAAAGAGTAAAACCCAATTGAACACTTCGATGTGCCAGACTCGAACCAATTTCTTTCACATAGTAGCTCGTTGGGGTTAACGATAAATGAACATTGGACAAAAGACTTTTAATCATTCCTGGTTTGCCAATATTATCATCCCAATACTTTACTAAGTCATTGCCTACAAAAGGAAAATCTTTAAGAAACTCAGGTGCAGCGCCTCCTTGTTGATTTAAAGATTGCAAGAAGTTAATAAATATTTGCAATTCTTTTATTAAAAGTCCCAGTAACCAACTTAAGGGAAGAATAAACAACAATCCGATTAAGGTTGTAAACAGTAAAGCAGAGAGATTATCTTTTTTCCCAAAAAAGTAACGCCATTTTTCATATAAGGGATAAGATGCAATAACAATTATAGAAGCCCATATCAGTGAAGGAATAAAGCGATGAATAATAAATAAACTTAGAGCCACTATTCCAATAGTCAAGCCCATACTAATGAGCTCTTTATGATTTTCATTCATTAAGCAAAACTCCATGCTAATAGTTGCATCAAGATCCAAGAAGGC
Organism: Legionella sp. 227; assembly: GCF_043161935.1. Classification (NCBI taxonomy): domain Bacteria; kingdom Pseudomonadati; phylum Pseudomonadota; class Gammaproteobacteria; order Legionellales; family Legionellaceae; genus Legionella; species Legionella sp. 227. The sequence goes on from NZ_CP171154.1 coordinate 68,361, forward strand.
ACTGCAGCTAAGACATCATCCAACATAATGCCCAAACCGCCACGAACTTTTTGATCGATATAATCAATGGGCTGAGGTTTCCAGATATCAAAAATTCGAAACAAAATAAAACCACAAATCATCCAGGATAATCCTTTAGGAGCCATGAACATAGTCAATAAATACCCAACAACCTCATCCCAAACAATCCCTTTATAGTCATGTACACCTAAATCTTGAGTCACTTTATCACAAACCCAGACACCTAGCAGGAACGCGGCAAGGGTAAAAAAAAGATAAACTGCCCAATGAGTGCCTATTAATAGCAAATAAACAGGTATTGCTGCCAATGTTCCCCAAGTGCCTGGAGCAGTAGGCATTAAACCACTACCAAAGCCAAAGGCAATAAAATAAATAGGATCCTGAAATACTCTTTTTGCTAAATTTACTTGTTTCATTTTATTTTTCTCTATGCTTAGCTCAACTTCAAGGTTGGATTCATTTATTCATGAGCGTTCATGTTGTCCCAAGCATTCAAGGATATACCCCAGGAACGGTTTCATACATTTAACTTAGAATAACCTAAATCCTTAATTATGTTTACTCAAAGAACTCAATTAAAAATGTGAATAACCTGCGGGTGTCAACTTATGGCATTGGTTGTTAGCATCTTTCATTCTTAATCCAGAGGCCTCCTCAATTACTCCAATAGGATAGCAATGTAAATTAGCTTTTTTAAACTCTTTCATCAAGAGGGGAAATCGATGTTCCGGAACTGTAAAACATAACTCATAATCATCACCGCCAGTCAAAGCAATGTCAACAGCATGATCGGGCCAATATTGATTAAGTAAGGCATGGATAGGAATAGCTTTTTGATCAAGACAAGCACCAACACCGCTTGCAACACAAATATGATTTAAGTCGGCACTAAGCCCATCTGAAATATCTATTGCTGCAGTGGCATAATTTCGCAAAAAATCAATTAAATCAATACGAGGGTTAGGATGGAGTAATTTATTCATTAATTCCGCTTTGTCGTTTGGAGGAATTTCCTGATTATCAAGAAGTTTAATGGCTAAAGCTGCAGCGCCCAACTCACCTGAAAGGACAATAATATCCCCAGGTCTTGCTCCACTACGTAGTACTGCTTTTCCCTTTGGTGCGGTACCCAAAATAGTCAATGTAATCGATAATGGGCCGTGTGTTGTATCCCCTCCAATTAAAGACAAGTGATATCGACTTAATGAATCTTTTAATCCTCGTGCAAACGAGTTTAGCCATTGTTGATTGAGTTCCGGTAAAGTCAAAGCGAGTGTGACCCAACACGGCTCTGCTGCCATAGCCGCCATATCACTAACATTCACCATGACTGACTTACACGCAATGTCATACGCATCCCAATGCGGAAGAAAATGAACATTAGAAACCAAGGTATCTGTACTTATCAGTAAATTCATCCCTTCAGGAATACGCACGCATGCTGCATCATCACCAATACCAAACAATACGTCATCACGCTTTATATCAAGTGGTTTAAAAAAATGATCAATAAGAGAAAACTCATCCATGGTTATTGATTTCAATTGACCGCACCTGCTGTGCCAAACTATTTAATACACCATTGACATAACGGTATCCATCCTGGGAACCAAATTCCTTAGTCAATGAGATGGACTCATCAAGAACAACTTTATAAGGAATTTCAGGGCAATAGAGTAATTCAAAAGCTCCGATACGTAACACCGTCAATTCAATTGGATTCAGTCCTGTGATCTCTCTATCAAGAAAAGGAGAGATACGCTCTTCTACGTTTTCAACATGGGCAGGAACACCGTGTAAAATACGACAAAAATAATCTACATCTACTTTATCCATATTATTAATGACTCGAAACTGTGCTTCGATTTCATGCAATTCACTTCCAGACATTAACCATTGATAAAGAGCCTGAAGTGCTAATTTTCTGGCCTTTCTTTTACCACTTATTGACCGCTTTTCCACCTTTACCTCATGAATTCTTTTTAACATCTATAAAGCTCCTTTTCCATTGAAAAGGAGCAAAAGGATGTGGCATGGTATAACAATCGGGCATGCACGCGGGGACACAGACATTTACTTGAATTACGCTAAGGGCGCGATTTTTAAAAAAATTGCGCATTAGCGCTCATTGACCTGCCTGCGCCCGTTTGCGTGTCCATGCCCGATTATTTACACCCGTCACATACCTACCCATTAATTAAATGGAAAAGGTACTAATCTTTATCCATTTGATCAATTGTCTGCCTAAAGTCACTTACATCTTTAAAGCGTTTGTATACCGATGCAAACCGCACATAAGCAACATGATCCAAACTATATAATTCCTTCATAACCAATTCGCCAATGATTTGGGAATCGATCTCCCGCTCGCCTCTACGGCGAATTTCTTGTGTAATTGAAATAATCGAGGCCTCTAATGCATCAACACTTACCGGTCTTTTTTCCAAAGCCCGTAACATACCTGAACGTAAATTATCAATGTTAAAAGGCTCGCGCCGTCCATCGCGCTTAACGACCGACGGCATGATTAATTCGGCTGTCTCAAAAGTAGTAAAACGTTCATGACATATGAGACACTCTCGCCTTCTGCGTACTTGAGCACCTTCAGCGACAAGACGTGAATCAACCACTTTTGTTTCTTCTGCGTGACAAAACGGGCAAAACATAATTATTTATAAACCGGAAATTCACGACATAAAAGCAATACTTGTTCTTTAACCCTTACAATAGTCGTTTCATTATTAATGTCATCAAGAATATCAGCTATCCAATTCGATAGAAGCGTAATTTCTTTTTCTTTAAATCCTCTGGTTGTAACTGCCGGAGTACCTAGACGCAACCCACTTGTTACAAAAGGAGAACGAGGATCGTTAGGTACAGTATTTTTGTTCACAGTAATATTTGCTTTATCTAAAGCGGCATCAGCATCTTTACCTGTAATATTCTTATCAATTAAATCAACCAATAATAAATGGTTATCTGTACCACCAGAAACAATCTTATAACCCCGACTCATTAGGACTGAGGCCATAGTCTTGGCATTGACTAATACTTGTTGTTGATAGTCTTTAAATTCTGGTAACAATGCTTCAGCAAAAGAAACTGCTTTAGCTGCAATGACATGCATTAATGGCCCACCTTGACTGCCAGGAAAAACAGAAGAGTTTAATTTTTTTTCTATTTCTTCATTAGCTCGACACAGAATCATTCCTCCTCTTGGTCCTCTGAGTGTCTTATGAGTGGTAGTGGTAACTACATCAGCATAAGGAACTGGAGAAGGATAGAGACCTACTGCAATCAAGCCAGCGACATGAGCAACATCCGCCATCAAATAGGCACCTACTTTATCGGCAATTGCTCTGAATCGTGGCCAATCAAGGACACGGGAATAAGCAGAAAATCCAGCGATAATCAATTTAGGCTTATGCTCCAGAGCGAGTTGTTCCAAAACGTCATAATCAATTAAACCGGTTTGTGAATCAACACCATAAGGGATTCCTTCATAGAGTTTACCCGAGAAATTCACTTTAGAACCATGGGTTAAATGACCACCATGGGGCAATGCCATACCTAACACAACATCACCAGGAGCTAGTAGAGCCATCATTACGGCAGCATTAGCTTGAGAGCCAGAATGAGGCTGAACATTGACATAATCTGCAGAAAAAAGTTTTTTTGCACGAGCAATTGCCAACTCTTCGGCAACATCAACATACTCACATCCGCCATAATACCGCTTCCCAGGATATCCTTCGGCATACTTATTCGTTAATACAGAACCTTGAGCCTCCAAAACACGCGGGCTTACATAATTTTCCGATGCAATAAGTTCAATGTGTTCTTCTTGCCGACGTTGTTCATCAACAATTGCTTGAAATAATTCATCATCAAAATGTTTTATGGTATAGCTTTGGTCAAACATGAGTAATCCTTGGGAAAATGGTTAAGGTCTAACGATGATGTCATTACGTACCTTTCTAACACCATCTACGCTTGCAGCAATCATCCCTGCTCTTTGCTTCAATCTAGGAGTAGCAACAAAACCACTGAGTTGCACTTCATCTTTAAAGGTTTTAACTTGTACTGCTAAACCTGTACGCCCTAATTGATTCACTAATGTTGCTTTTACCTTAGTAGTCGTCGTTGAACTATCCAAAAATTCACCAGTACTTTCGGTACCTGGAGAAGCAACACACGCTATTATAAGTATAGTTAAAAGCCCCACAAACAACATTTTAAGTGAGTTACGCATCCAAAAACTCCCTAAAGAAAAAACGTCATAAGAGTACCACAAAATTTAACTGGTTACGAATTGTGAATACAAACCGAATAGGCTATTTTTTAATTTTGATGGTTAAAATACTGCACACGCTTTTCAAGCCATTAGTTTTCAATACATCTTCTTACTGCCGCAGTTTTTTGCGGCACGTAGGCCATTAGAAAACCTATAAAACTTACCACCCGATTTTTTTCTTTAGCATCTTAACTTTATCATGCTCGTGTTTTTTATTTTTATTATTCACAACCACTTGTTCACGGTGATTCTTATGCTCATGTGCCTGATTACCATGTCCATGCACCTTAGCTTGATTAGGAGCCACATATGTTTGTTGATGGCCTCGATAATGACGAGAAGGATGGCGATAATCATGTGGACGCTCATCGAAACCATAAATTTCAGCTCGGGGAGGAACGGAATGATAATAACCGGCATCATAATATTCGGGTTCGACGATATAACATGAAGTCAAAAAAGGAATGAATACTAGACAAGAGATTAAACGCTTCATGAACAACTCCTGAAACATAAAAAAAAAGGGAAGGTGCACTTGCATGCAACTTCCCTATCATTAAATAAGTTATTAATTACTTATTTTTTTGCTGTAACTTCAACTTTCTCACTCTTAATACCTTTATTCAGGTAATTAACAATGCGTACTGTACTGTTTACGTTAGTCCAACCAGAATAAATAGTTCCATAAGGACCCTGAATCATAAGATTCATACCAGAATGGCAATAACCATAGTAGTACAAGCTGATGTAATGAGGTGCATCATAATAGAATATTGTAAAAGGCTCTAAGGGAGTAGCATCATCAAAAGAACCGTATACACGAACATTGTCAATACTGTTATTGATGATTTCAATTTCACAATAGCCTGGATACATCATTGATTTTCCAGCAGGCTTTTTATCAGCTTCTGTAGCTTTTGGATGCAAATGTGCATTTGCTGCAAAAGCTTGTCCAATCAAACTAAAACAAAGAGCAAATAACAAGGACTTCAACTTCATGGTTTCTCCTTTGACTTTATTGAAAGCTGCATAGTAACAAAGTGTTGTATTTAGTCAATAGGATATTTTTATAACCATGAAATAAATAAAAATGAAGCTTATAAGCACAATAAGGGTAATAATATTCATCTTTCATGGTATATTTGGCGGGTTTTGTAATTTACCGTTTTTTGTTCTGTTTACAATTCACTCGCTTGAGCCAAAATGATAGCCGAATTGGAAACAGAACCTAGTATTTCAGGGGAGCATAATGAAAAAGCGAATGGTCATAATGGGAGTTGCCTTACTGATTGTTTTCGGTGGGATCATTGCTTTTAACTTCATCAAGACAATAATGATTAAGCGTTTCTTTGCAAGCTACCAGCCACCCGCTGTTTCTGTCGCTTCCGCTGTTGCTCAAGCTGTAGATTGGCAGCCCACTATAAATGCTGTAGGCAGTTTCGTTGCTTTAAACGGAGTCGATGTAAGTTCTCAAGCATCAGGCAACGTAGTAAAAATTGATTTTGAATCAGGGCAATATGTTGATAAAGATGCACCTCTAATTACTATTGATGACAGCGTGGATCAAGCCGTATTAAAGTTTAATCAGGCAGAACTTACCCTAAAAACTTTGAGTTATCAACGTCAAAACGATTTATTTAAACGAGGGGCTTCACCCATTTCAAGTGTTGATGAAGCCAAAGCAAATCTCGAACAAGCCCAAGCAAAATTAGACCAAACTCAAGCACAAATTAAGCAAAAACATATTACAGCACCCTTTGCTGGGAAATTAGGTATACGACAAGTTAATCTAGGTCAATTTATTAGTCCTGGACAAACAACAATTGTTTCTTTGCAATCACTTGATCCATTGTATTTGGAATTTTATCTCCCAGAACAACTCTATAAACGTATTCGACCAAATCAAACCATTACATTTTCTGTAGAGGGATTTCCTAATGCACTTTTTGAGGCCAAAGTTAATGCGATTAACTCCAAAGTAGATCTCAACACCCACAATATGCTCGTTCAGGGTACTCTTGCTAATTGCCCTACATCAGCGATTAAAGATCCCGAAAACTCTCCATTATTGAAAATCCGCAAAGAACCTATGGGAAATAAGCGCATTATCACTTGCGATACCGATTTAAACAGCCAAAATAAAATTCGTAACTTTACGTTTGTTCCCGGGATGTTTGCTTCGATTGAAATCAGCCAACCTGCTGAACCCAATACAGTGATTGTTCCTTCTACTGCTATTTCCTATAGCTTATACGGTAATGCCGTGTACATCATTGAGAAAAATGCGGAAGGGAAGAAAAATCCAGACGGTTCTGATCTGCTTACGGTGAAACGTGTCTTTGTTAGCACAGGTGAACAACATGGAAATTATACCGTCATCAAAAAAGGAGTTAAGGCAGGACAGTTGGTGGTGAGTGCCGGTGAAATAAAATTACAAAATGGTACGCCTGTTGTGATCAATAATGAGGTCAAACTCAATGAAGTCAGTAATCCGGATCTCTTAGGACAATAAAACCAGTTGCTGTAACCGGGCGTCATCCTGAATGCTACGAAGGATCTCTTATCAACACGGTCTTCGGTGTAGAGAGTCCTCGTTTTACTGAGGATGGTGACGATAGATCCCGGGCACAGCTACAATGCAACCAAATTGCATTTTTACCTATTACAAAATTTTTTAATCAGGAATAGTTATGAAGTTTACCGATCTTTTTATCAAACGGCCCGTACTTGCCATGGTAATTAGTTTGCTCATTTTTCTTTTTGGAATAAATGCCATTTATAACATGCAAATTCGTCAATACCCTCGCATGGATAATACAGTAATTACTATTATGACCGGTTATCCAGGAGCAGATGCCGATCTCATTGCCGGATTCATTACCTCACCTCTAGAAAAAGCCGTTGCCAGTGCAGAAGGGATCGATTATATGACCTCTTCAAGTACACAAGGTTTAAGCACGATCACGCTAAACATTAAATTAAACTTTGACCCTCAGGTGGCTTTTACCGATGTGATGAGTAAAGTACAACAAACATTAAATCAATTGCCTAAAGAGTCGCAACAACCCGTTATATTGAAAACATCCGATAGTTCAACCGCATTGATGTACATCAGCTTGGATAGTACAGAAATGACCCCACAACAAATTACCGATTACGCAACCCGTGTCGTGCAGCCGCAACTGCAAACAGTAGATGGTGTGGCAAAAGCGGAAATTTTAGGTGGTGCAACCTACTCCATGCGAATTTTTATGGACCCTATGAAAATGGCCGCATTAGGTGTATCCCCCTCGGATGTATCGGCTGTACTTGCCAAAAATAATTTTTTGACTGCAGCAGGCAATACTAAAGGTGAATACGTTGCAATCAGCATTACAGCAAAAACCGATCTGAATGATGCAACACAATTTAGTAATTTGATTGTTAAAAGTGATAAAGGGTCTATTGTCCGTTTACGCGATGTGGGCAAAATTGAGTTAGGCTCACAAGACTACGATACCTCGGTTACCTTTAATGGTAAAAAAGCAGTATTTATCTCCATCACCCCCACACCAACGGCGAACCCTCTGACGGTAATTAGTGATGTAAGAAAAATTCTTCCTTCAATCATCAAAGAATTTCCACCTTCCCTAACAGGAACAATAGTCTATGATGCAACCGCGTTCATTAGAGCTTCTTTAGATGAAGTGACTCATACCATTATTGAAGCAGGCCTCATTGTTATCGTAGTGATTTTCCTATTTTTAGGATCTATTCGCTCCGTGCTCATTCCAATTGTCACTATTCCTCTTTCATTAGTTGGCGTATGCACCCTAATGCTTATGTTAGGCTATAGTATTAATTTATTAACCTTACTTGCTTTTGTCTTGGCCATTGGCTTGGTCGTCGATGACGCGATTGTTGTTGTAGAAAACGTCCATCGTCACATAGAAGAAGGAAAAACCCCTTTTGACGCTGCATTGATTGGTGCTCGTGAAATTGCCACTCCAGTCATTGCAATGACCATTACACTTGCTGCAGTGTACGCACCTATTGGATTTATGGGAGGGCTGACTGGTGCCTTATTTAAAGAATTTGCTTTTACTTTAGCCAGTGCAGTAATCATTTCTGGAATCATTGCATTAACGCTTTCCCCCATGATGTGCTCTAGAGTGTTATCTAAAGACATTAGCAGTGGTAAGTTTGTTCATTTTCTCGATAATTTTTTCAACAAACTTAAATTGAAATATCAAAATGCCTTACATAGTTTGTTGAACACCCGCGTGATTATGTTGTTTTTTGCAGCAGTGGTTATCTTGATGCTGCCTTATCTCTACACCCATACCTCAGCAGAGACCGCCCCCGATGAGGACCAGGGCTTCTTTTTTGTTATGGCAATGATCCCACAATTTGCCACACTTAATTATATTGAGTCCTTCACTAAGCCGTTTGATGAAATTTATAAAAGTTTCCCTGAAACGGAAAATTACTTCACCGTAAACAACAGCAGCCAAACCATCTCGGGCATGGTATTGAAGCCATGGAATCAACGCAGTAAAAGTCAGTTTGCTCTAAAGCAACCACTGCAAGATAAATTATCACATGTCGCCGGTTTAAATGCTTTTGCAATTGTCCCACCACCTCTACCTGGGGGCGGAGGCGGTACTCCAGTACAATTCGTCATCAAAACAACGAATGACTTTCAGAGCTTATTAGACGTTTCCAATAAGCTTACCGATAAAGCGCGTAAAAGTGGCTTATTTATTTATGTAGATAATTCACTCAAATTTAATAAACCACAAATTATATTGGATATTAATCGCTCTAAAGCGTCTGAAATGGGGTTAGATATGCAAGCTGTGGGAAGCAGCTTAACCAGCGCTTTGTCGGGTAATTATGTCAATTACTTCAACCTTGAAGGCCGTAGTTACCAAGTAATTCCCCAATTAAGCCGTTCATTTCGCATGAACCCTGAACAATTAGGGCAAATATATGTTAAAAGTATTCATGGGACAATGGTTCCTCTTTCAACTGTGGTGACTGCTGTAGAAAAAACCGCACCGAATGCGGCCTCACATTTTCAACAAATGAATTCAGCAACCATTCAGGCAGTAATGATGCCTGGAAAAACACTAGGAGAGGGTTTACAGTTTTTACAAGAAGCAGCCAATGATACCTTACCTAAAGGCTTCGCTTACGACTATGGCGGCGAATCAAGACAATTTATGCAAGAGGGAAGCGCTCTCTTATTTGCATTTGTCTTTGCGATCATTATTATTTTCTTGGTACTTTCAGCTCAATATGAAAGCTTTCGCGATCCGTTAATTGTGTTAATTAGTGTGCCCATGTCTATTTGCGGGGCATTAATTCCACTGAATTTAGGATTGGCAAGTATCAATATTTATACCCAGGTAGGCCTGATTACCCTCATTGGATTAATCTCCAAACATGGGATTTTGATCGTTGATTTTGCCAACCATTTACAACGTGAGAAAAACCTGGATAAACGAGCAGCCGTAGAAGAAGCTGCGGGAATTCGTTTGAGACCTATTCTCATGACTACTGCAGCGATGGTATTTGGTGTACTCCCCTTACTCATTGCCAGTGGTGCAGGAGCAGTAAGTCGTTTTGATATAGGATTAGTTATTGCAACGGGCTTGTTGATTGGAACAGGTTTCACTTTGTTTGTAGTACCCACTTTGTATACCTACATCGCAGAAGATCATCGCTCAAAAGCATCTGAGCCTCAGTTCGATGAAGCAAAAATTCCTGATGTACAAGTACCTGATCAAAAACATTAAAAATGTAGCCTGGGTTTGGCGAAGCCGTAACCCGGGACCCTTGATACAACATATGCTTTTGATTAGGGAATTAATTACTAGACCATGTGAATGACTCACATGAGGAAATTAAAAAGAGATATCAATTACAAAATTATTTTACTTCGCACTATTGATAGCCTTACTGGCTCAACTTATGACGGAATTTATGGTAGTATTTCGCTTTTATCAGTACAGGTTCAATTATGGATAAAGTCTATTCCCCTGAAGCAATCGAAAAAGCATGCTATAAGAATTGGGAAAATCATCATTACTTCCAACCGCATGGTGACGGTAAAAAATATTGCATTATGCTTCCCCCTCCTAACGTCACGGGGAGCTTGCATATGGGACATGGTTTTCAGCATACCATTATGGATGCTTTAACACGTTATCACCGCATGTTAGGTGATAAAACGCTATGGCAACCTGGCACTGACCATGCCGGTATCTCAACGCAACTGGTTGTTGAACGGCAACTCGAAGCTTCAGGAATCTCCAGGAAAGATCTTACCCGTGAACAATTTCTAGAGAAGGTTTGGCAATGGAAGAATGAATCGGGTAATACCATAACCCAACAAATGCGACGTTTGGGGGCATCTGTAGATTGGAATCGGGAACGATTTACTATGGATGAAGGGTTGTCAGCTGCCGTACAAAAAGTATTTGTACAACTCTATGATGAAGGACTGATCTATCGTGGAACCCGTTTAGTGAATTGGGATCCTAAATTAGGTACTGCGGTATCTGATCTTGAAGTGCTTTCTGAAGAGGAAGATGGTTTTCTCTGGCATATTCGCTACCCAATTGTGAACTCAACTGAATCGCTGATTGTTGCTACCACCCGACCTGAAACGATGTTGGGGGATACTGCAGTTGCGGTACATCCTGAAGATCCTCGCTTCAAACATCTGATTGGACAGCAAGTTCATCTGCCTCTTTGTGATCGAACCATTCCTATCATTGCTGATGAGTACGTGGATAAAGAGTTTGGCAGTGGCTGCGTTAAAATTACCCCTGCCCATGACTTCAACGATCATGAAGTGGGTAAGCGTCATAATCTTCCGGTCATAAATATCCTAACTAAAAAGGCCTCTATTAATAAGAATGCGCCGCTCAAATATCAAGGCATGGATCGATTCATCGCTCGTGAACAAATTGTTAAAGATCTGGATGAGGCAGGCTTATTAGTTAAAACAGAACCGCATAAACTCAAAGTACCTCGTGGTGAAAAATCCAATGTCATTATCGAACCACTGCTAACCGATCAATGGTATGTCAAAACGCAACCATTGGCTGAACCAGCAATAGCTGCGGTAAAAAATGGTGAAATTCGCTTTATTCCGGAAAACTGGAGCAAAACATATTTTCAATGGATGGATAACATTGAAGATTGGTGCATTAGTCGTCAATTATGGTGGGGGCATCGAATCCCTGCCTGGTATGACAGCAATGGCAATGTGTATGTGGGTTATAGTGAAAATGATGTTCGTTTTAAATATAAAATTAAAGATTCAACCACATTAAAACAAGATGAAGACGTTCTCGATACTTGGTTTTCTTCTGCACTTTGGCCTTTTTCTACTTTAGGCTGGCCCGAAAGAACTCCCGAGTTAGAACAGTTCTACCCAACTTCAGTGCTCGTTACTGGCTTTGATATTATCTTTTTCTGGGTCGCCCGCATGATCATGATGGGCTTGAAATTTACTGGGAAAATTCCATTTAAAGAAGTCTTTATTACTGGCTTAATACGGGACAGTGAAGGACACAAAATGTCCAAATCTAAAGGTAATGTCCTTGATCCTTTGGATATAGTGGATGGAATTGATCTCGAATCCTTGATTAAAAAAAGAACTTCTAATTTAATGTTGTCTTCAGTTCGTGATCAAATAATTAAAAACACTCGTAAAGAATTCCCAGATGGTATCAGCGCTTATGGAACAGATGCCCTTCGCTTTACTTATTGCTCTCTCGCATCAACAGGACGTAATGTTCGCTTTGATATAGGTCGCGTTGAGGGGTACCGCAATTTTTGTAATAAACTATGGAATGCTGCTCGTTATGTATTACTTAATACTGATGAAGATCTAATGGATTTCGATGATGGAGCATTTCAGTATACTCCTGCAGATCAGTGGATTTTATCACGCTTGCAACGTACTATTAGCAAAGTACATCATTATTTTGAAACCTACAGATTTGACTTATTATCAAGCACAATTTATGAGTTTGTCTGGCATGAATATTGTGACTGGTATTTGGAGTTATCTAAGCCAGTATTACAAGATGAACATGCACTGAGCGCTTTGAAGCGAGGTACACGTAGAACCTTAATTCATGTGCTGGATCAAATTCTTAAAATGCTGCATCCGTTAATGCCATTCATTACAGAAGAAATTTGGCAGCGTACATCAAAGCTAACCAGCGAGAACGGTGCAAGCATTATGACCAGTGCTTATCCACAAATAAATCCTGAGTTCATCAATGATACCGTTGAAGAGGAGTTAGAATGGTTAAAATCTGCAATTCAAGCGGTGCGCACCATACGCAGTGAAATGTCCATTTCACCTGCCAAGCTGATTCCACTTTATATTCGTAACGTGACGCCCGTGCTGAAAGACCGAGTAGAAAAATATCAACACACGTTAAAAGCACTCAGTAAATTAAGTGATATTCATTATTTAGGAGCAGATGAGAAAGCACCTGTCTCAGCGACTGCTGTGTTAGGTGAAATCGAATTACTCATTCCTATGGCTGATTTAATCGATAAGGAAGCTGAGCTGGCACGTTTGAACAAAGAGTTAGGTAAACTGGATAAAGACATTAGTCTTGCTGAAGGAAAACTAAATAATCCTAAATTTACAGATAAAGCCCCAGCAGAAATTATCGCTAAAGAACAGGAAAAATTAGCACAAGCACAACAAACTAAAGAAAAACTGTTAGAGCATAAAATCAGGGTCGAGTCACTGTAATCAAAATCCCCTCTCCCACTCGTTGGAGAGGGGCTGAGATGAGGGCTCATTGGCTACCGCCAATCCTCTCATCCCCTTCTGGGCATCTTCTCTCAACTGCAGTCATCCCGAATGAAGAAATCCCTCGCTATGCTCGGGACTGACGGGGAAATGAAACTCTTAATTTTATGACACGAATCTTTGAATTATTTATATTTAACAACTCGATGATGGATCCACCACGCAAGTAATAAAGTGGTTAAAACTCCTAAATAAACACCGATGTTCTTCCATTCTGGCCCGACTATTTGCAACGCATCAGGACTTTGAAAAATCGAAAAAGGAATGGCCAGCAATACATCTATAATTGCAGAACCGGCAACCAATCCACAAGCAATAAGCGTCCCTTTTTGTTTGCGGGTTATTGCTTCCTCTTCAATAGGAGTCGTGCGTTTTAAACGTCTTTTTACAAATAGTGCGATCATCCCGCCAATAAAAAGTGGAAACGAAGAGGAAAGTGGTAAATACATTCCTATCGCAACGCCTAAAATGGATAAATTTAAATAACGACTTAAGCGCAAAAAATAATTGACGAAAACAATAAGTAGAATAATTGCCGAACCAATCAACATCATCGTCCATGGCAATGAATTTCGAAACACCGCTTCAGTAATCGCCGCCATTAAAGCCGCTGTTGGCGCAGGCAAAGATTGACTTATATCCATACCCTCATGAGGCATGACCCCTGCAATCCCATACACATTAAACAGCAACTGCATTACCGGAGGAATAACCAATGAAGAAATCACTACCCCAAGCAACAGCATCAATTGTTGTTTCCACGGGGTTGCACCAACCAATTGCCCTACTTTGAGATCTTGAGTGTTGTCATTGGCAATCGCGGCTATCCCGGTTACTACAGCACCAATCATGATTGTAATGGCTTCAGCCGCCTGAATTTGTTCTGTCTTTAACGGTAAAGGTAATAGATGATCCACAGCAACCAATAACAACCATGCAGCAAAAAGCATTCCTGAAATGACAACAGAACTACCAGGGCTGGCTGTAACCCCCACCATACCTGAAAAATAGGCGGTGATAACAGAAAAAATAAACCCTATAAACAAAACATAAATAACCGCCAGAAAAACTAGGGTCGGTGAATATTCATTATCCAGTCCCACTTGCTGTAGCGGCAGAACCAGTTGGAAAAAGAGAAACAAGATGGCAGCTAACGCACCGGTGCCAATCAAAATATAAGGTAACGGTATGTCTTGATCTGTGCGCACAGGTTGAATGTCTTTATTACCTTTAGACATAAAGGATTTCAATGAAATTTGGATACTTGTGGAAAGGGGTCTCACTAATTTTAAAAAAGTCCACACACCTGCAAACAACATAGCACCTATCCCTAGATAACGCATCTCACTATTCCATAAAATAGATGCTGCTTGCTCTGCAGGATAATGGCTTACAAATTCAGGATAAAATTGACTGACTACAGGTAATGCGATTAACCAAGAGATCACTGCCCCCAAAAAAATACTGATTGCCATATCATGGCCAACCAGATAACCAGCACCTATCATTGTAGCGGAAAAGCCAGCACCAAGACCAAATAGGGAGCGCTGTATCACAAACCAATAACCCCAGCTATTCGCGACTACTTTAAATCCAGTTTGGAATAATTCAATGAGTCCACCTACAGCACCGCCAATTAATATGTCCTTAATCCCTGTTTTTTCAACTGACGATTTTAAAACCTCCGCAATCGCACGCCCCTCTGGAAACTTTAAAGAGGGATCATGAACTAAAATACGACGAAGCGGTATGGAAAATAATACCCCCAAAACACCACCGCATACTGCAATAAAAAAATTAGTGAGGTAATCAAAATGATTCCAAAAACCAATAATAATCAAAGCTGGAATAGTATAAACAATCCCCCCAGCAACAGCTTCACCTGCAGAAGCAGCAGTTTGCACCGCATTATTTTCGAGAATGGTGGAGTTTTTAAAAAAACGCAGAATACCCATAGAAATAATTGCAGCAGGAATTGATGCCGAAGTTAAAATTCCCAACTTCAACGCAAGATATGCGTTAGACATCGCCAGTAATACAGTAAGTATTATGGCCAGCACAACAACCCTCAAAGAAAGTTCAGCTACCTTTTTATCGGCAGCTATAAAAGGAGTATCAGCCATTAACGACCCCAAACATTGTGCATTATTTCAGGCTTAATTAAAGAAGAAATCTGTGATAAAGGTACTTTTACAGTTTGAGGTCCGTATACATATGCGGCGACTTGATAGGTATCGAAAATGACATTTATTCCTTGGGGGGAAAAAGACCAGATTTTATAATTTTTATCTATAGGCTTAGTTCCCTCATCAATCCATTTTTGATCTGAAAAACCTTTTCCACTGATTTTTTTATTAGAAAAATTCGCAATAGGTTTTAAATAATTTACTTCAGGACGAAATAAATCGGCTAATTCAACCTGACGACCATCAATGAAATTCAATACCGCTACCGTATTGGATGGATGCGCAGCTCCTCGATGATAAATAGAAATATTAAAAGATACACTTAAAGCTTTTTTGGTTTTAAAAGGCAAAGAATAAGTGACATTTAACCCTGATTTTCCTGGTGCATCAGCAGGAATATCTGCATCGTCAGCAATTTCTTTAAGGAAGCTTTTTTTAGTTTTTTCAATAAAGGCTTGCACTGCGGCATTGATCCGCGCATCCTTAAACCCTTGGGGGTACTTGATATCAATAATATAGACAGATGTTTCTTTTTTGACTGATACTGGACTCACCGCCCAAACAGTAAAAGAACATACCATAATACTTAAAGAAAGAATTGTTTTTAGTGATTTCAGCATATTTTATTCCTAATAGTTATCCTTTGGAGACACCCACTCCCCTGCAATCATCGTACGATGAGGTAAGGGATAAGCAAAATAATAACAAAGAGCAGCACTGTCATTAACAGACCACCATACCAAATCGGCGTTCATGCCTTTCTCAATTGCTCCCAGTTCTTTTTGCAAACCTAATGCTCTTGCAGCATGACTGGTGACCGCCATCAATGCTTCAGGCACAGATAATGAAAAAAATTGGCAGGCCATACTCATCATCAAACGTAATGAAGTAGTTGGCGAGGAGCCCGGATTACAGTCAGTGGCAACTGCCATTCCTACACCAGCCTGTCGCAATAGATCGATGGGTGGTTTTTGCTTTTCACGCAGAAAGTAATAAGCACCAGGAAGCAAAACAGCAATCGTATTTGTTTTTGCCATAGCATAGGCTCCTTTCTCATCCAGGAACTCCAGATGATCACAAGACAAGGCACCAAACTCTGCAGCAAGCTGGCTTGCTCCAAGATTAGATAATTGTTCTGCATGGCATTTTATAGGTAGATTTAATTCCCGCGCCGCAATAAAAACTTGCTCAGTTTGTTTTAATGAGAAGGCAATATTCTCACAAAATACATCCACAGCATCTATTAAATTTTCTTCAGATAATGCGGGCAACATTTCTTGGCAAAGAACATCAATGTATGCTTGGCTGTTTCCTTTAAATTCGGGGCCTATTGCATGCGCACCAAGGAATGTTTTTCTTACCCTTAAACCCGTTAACTCGCCCAAACGTTTGGCTACTCGTAGCATTTTTAATTCGCTGGCCAAATCCAGCCCATAACCTGATTTAATCTCAACCGTAGTCACACCTTCTGCGAATAACGCAAGAATTCTGGGCAACGATTGTTTGATTAACTCATCCTCCGACGCAGCGCGAGTCTGATGGACTGTAGATAATATCCCACCACCTGCTTTAGAAATTTCAGCATAACTCACTCCAGCTAATTTCATTTGAAATTCGGTGGAGCGATTTCCTGCATAGACCAAATGCGTGTGGCAATCGATAAGGCCAGGGGTAATCAACTGTCCTTGACAATCTTCTTCATGCAATGACTTACAAAATTCTGTAGGCAATTCTGTCTGTGGTCCAGACCAGGCAATCAGGCCATTTTTAATTGCAATTGCTTGCTGCAGTAATTGATTTCCCTGAGCATCAATAGTAGTTGCATTTAATAGTAATTTGTCACAAGGAACCATTAAAAATCCCAATGAAGAACTTGATGAGGTGCCTTGAGCCACGCTTTATGGTGTTTTGTGTCATAGATATCCCATTCTTTAGAAACATAGGTTTTCTTGTCCACATCCAATAAGAGCCAAGTCAAGAATTCTGCGACTGTATCTGGGGACACCAAACGATGTTCCTCTTTCAATCGCTTATAAAAATTAATTCGTTCATAATCAGGATTATCATCACTTCGGGCAATCGCTTGCATGTGGGTATCAATTATACCGGGCATTACATTAGCAAAAGCAACTGAATCAGATTCCAACTGCCAACATTTGGTCAGCATGGATAAAGCAGCTTTAGACACACAATATGCGGTCCAGCCCCTGATCGGGTAATGGGCAGCTCCAGAACCAATATTTAAAACACGGCCGTTAGTCAATTTATCGTATATCTTTTGGGGAAGAAAAAGAGCAGCATTCAAATTTGTATTTAAAGCATGATGCCAGTCTTTAGACTCAATATTCTTTATGGGAGTCAAAGGATTTAAAGTTCCGGCATTATTAACCAATGCGTGAACCTGATTCACATCCTGTAAATGATTTTTGATTAAATCCAAACCTTCAAGTGTTGACACATCCGCGCAAATATATTGAATGTTTGTAGAAAAAGAGGCTGTTTCTTGCAATGCTTGCTTTCTTCTACCCACGATTAAGACTGTTTGATCTCGTTTTGCCAAAGCAAAAGCTAATGATCTTCCTATCCCACTGCCTCCACCGGTAATAACAATCACAATACCCTCTTACTCTTTTTATTTGCCATGGACGAATAATACCAGACATTGAGTAAACTTGGCATAATTTTATGCGTATTTGATGGCGAACAAGAGTCGATAAAGCAAAACTCAGGTAGGTAAAGAATTATCAATTTATCGTTTGTGGAGGAACAAGTAACACAGGGTTTGTAGCAATGCGGACGGTGTTTTCGGCAACACTACCTAAAAATAATCGATTAAAACCTCGACGTCCGTGCGTACCCAGTGCGATTAAATCTGCAGACCAGTTTTTTGCTTCCTGAACAATCGCTTCAGAGATCCTTCCTTGCAATAGATTATGTTCTATTAATTTGGTGTCGCACTGAACTAAAGACTGAGCCGCAACTAATTTTTTTGCATTCTCTAAAATAATCTGACCTTCTTTTTTATAAAGAGAGAGCAACGAAATATAATCAATACCAGGAAACATAAAATGTACTTCAACTACATGTAAAATAAGTAATTGAACTTGCTCTTCTTTCATAAGTTTTACAGTTTCTTGCATTGCATGCGTTGAGATGTCACTTCCATCAATTGCAATTAAAATTTTTTTAGACATAGCATTGCCCAATGAACGAACTATATTATAGATTGTAGGCAATAAATCGATGTAAGCTCAAATATCTTAGGGCTTAGGGTATCCATTGATTGGATGATCTTATAGTCTACTCACGATGGGGATATCTATGCATCAATTAAGTACCTTACTCGCTCAATCAGCGGAGCAGTTTCCTGATAAAATTGCCTTGATTATTGATCAACAGAGCTATACATATAAAAAACTGGATGAATTAACTCACCGTCTAGCCGATGCGTTTTTAGCACAAGGAGTCTCACAAGGAGACCGCATTGCATTTCTTTTACCAAACAGTATTGAAATCGTTTTATGTTACTATGCCTGTTTTATGATAGGTGCTATAGCCGTTCCAGTGAACATTCAATTTAACAATGAACTGATTCATTACGTATTGGAACAGAGTAAGGCGCGTGTTTTTATAACTACGGCACATTATTATCAACAGCTACTTGCTGATGAAAAAATATTAAACGAAATTGATGAATGTTATCTCACCTCGGAATCGTCAGGCTATTCCGGAGTTAAGAATTTCCAAGATTTACTATTACCTAGAGCAATATCCACTCCCTCTGATATCGCAATCGAGCCCAAAGAACCTGCCTTAATTTTTTTTACATCTGGAACCACAGGATTACCCAAAGTAGTGGTACACACTCACTATAGTCTTAGTCAAGGTACCCAAAATCAGCTCAGACAAATTCAGATAAATCATACGGATCAAACCTTGGTGATGTTTCCAATCTGTTATTTGATTGGCTTAGGTTCACAAATTTTACCTTTTCATGCAGTAGGTGCCACGGTGATCCTGTTACCTAGCTTTAATCCTAAAGATGCATTAACAAAACTGCACCTCTATGGCATTACGAAAATCTATGGGTTTCCTAAGCTTTATCTTGAGCTCATTAATCATGCGGAATCTTTAGGTTACGAAATCAACACCCTTGATTTTTGTTTTTCTGCTGGAGATTCAACGCCTATCTCACTACAGAAAAAATTTAATCTATTGTTTCATGCTGAAATTACTGAAGGCTGCGGGATGTCTGAATTACAAATCTATTCCATGAACCCTCCTTATGGAAAAAAGAAAACTGGATCAATTGGGCTTCCTATAGAAGGTATGGACATGCGCTTAATTGATGAAAAAGGTGAACTCATTTTAAATCCACATCAAACTGGAGAAATTATTGTTCATGGCGAAAGTATGTGTTCAGGCTATTGGCAAGATCCTGATTTAACAGCAAAAACGATAAAAAATGGCTGGTTGCATACAGGGGATTTAGCATATCGAGATAAACAAGGATACTACTGGTTCGTAAGTCGTAAAGTAGATATTATACGCTGCGGAAAAGAACTTATCTCTCCTAGTGAGATTGAAAATATCTTTTATCAACATAGTGCAGTTAAGGAAGCCGCTGCAATTGCATTACCCAATAAAAATAAAGCAAATGATGATAAAATTATTGTCTATGTGGTTCTTAAAATTAAAGACAATCACTTGCAGGCCCAAACATTGATGGATTTTGCTCATGCGTCACTTCCCCCCACCAAACGTCCATATCAAGTCATTCTCATGAACCAATTGCCCTATGGCTTTACTGGAAAGATTGATCGCAACACTTTAAGGCAGATGGCAAACAAGGAATTAGACTAGGAAGTGATCGATCTTTGGACACAATAATCAGCATGGTATACTAAGCAAAAATTTCTGGGGTGCAATTTATGAGAATTTTTATTTGGATCAACTTTTTTTGGGGGTGTATTGTCTTTTGTGATTCAGCATCCGCAACAGCGATACATTGCCCAGAAACCATACAAACGACTCAGTCTTTACAACATGATATAAAAGCATGGGAGGCATTTCAGGATGATTGGAATAGTACTCATCATTTTGATCGCGTCACATTTTATTCAGGACACCCTAAAGAACAAGCCAGTCTAGCTCCTGACACTGAAGTTTCAAAAGTAAAAAAATTAACTTGGTCATTTGATAAACAAGAAATCTGGGTAGCTTGTGAATATACACATACTAAAATTCAATTAATTCAAAAAATTCCTCATGGAACCGAAAGTTGTTCCGTGACTTATAATGAAAACTTTTCTAAAGTGCTGAGTATCAATTGCACTTAAGTCTCTTTTTTATGTAGATTCTTAAAGAATTAATTAATGATTAGGGAGAATTTAATGTTTGAACATCTTTCCAATTACCAACGTGCCAATCCTTCACTCTGGCAAGGTAGAAAGGATACGATAAGTGCTGAACGGTTCTTTCAAAAAATCATTTTTCCAGTACAACAAACTGAGCTCATTACTAAAGAGAAAAAAACCGTTTTCCTTGGCTTTGCCAGTGATGCGGGTGTTCGCCGAAATATGGGAAGACCAGGAGCAAAATTAGGACCAGATCAAATCAAAACGCAATTAGCAAAACTACCTTGCTCTTTAGATAAACAATTTTATGACCTAGGGACTATTTTTTGCGAGGAAGATGAACTGGAAACTGCTCAAGCTCAATTTGCCAATCTAATCAGTTTTTGTCATCAACAAGGGCATCAAACGGTTGCCTTGGGTGGCGGCCATGAAATTGCTTGGGCACATTATCAAGGTTTAGCCCCCCATTACAGCAAGCTGGGAATTATTAATTTTGATGCGCATTTTGATTTAAGACCACACCAAAAAAATCAACCAGGCACCTCAGGAACTCCTTTTTCACAAATCGCAGCGTATTGTAAAGAAAACAACCAACCCTTTAATTATTGCTGCTTGGGGATCCAAAAATTAGGCAATACCCCCTCTCTTTTTGAGCGCGCTAATGAACTTAATGTCAATTATCTGACTGCTGAAGAATTGTATGCAAACAGCTTAGCATGGCATTTAGCTTTTCTCGATGATTTTATGCTGAATCTAGATCACATCTATGTGACACTTTGTCTGGATGTTTTAGCAGAATCTTTTGCTCCTGGCGTTAGTGCACCACAACCACTCGGATTAACCCCGTGGCAAATTTTACCGCTCTTGAAATACATCATTCAAAGTGGCAAAGTAGTTAGTTTTGATGTTGCTGAACTGTCACCCCCTTTGGATCAAGAACAAAAAACTGCTAGACTAGCGGCTCTTATTATCGCAGAATTGCTACATACTATTTAAGGAGTTAATTTCATGAAGAACACATTACTCTGGGGTACTCTTTTTGCTTTACTTGGTACTCAAGTTCATGCTGAAAACACTCAGCCAGTCACACCACCACCTCAAACTCCAAGTGCTCTAAAACCAGTTCCTGCTACACCAACACCACCCGGACAAAATTTGCCATCAGTACATCCTGCTGCAGCACCGGCAGCCCCCATCAATTGTGAGTACAAAATCCCACCTGAAACCAAAACAATTGATCAATCAGTAGTCATGCAATGGGCCACAAAAGCGGTCACCCAAGCATTTGACTTTAATCCAACCAACTTAGATGCTCAATTACAAAAATTACAAGCTTGTTTCACAGAGCAAGGTTGGACTGGTTTTAATACTGCTTTGCAGAAATCGGGTAATTTGGAAGCGATAAAATCCCAAAAACTCACCGTGAGCAGTCAAGTAGACGGACAAGTTGTTGTAACTGAAGCAAAAGACAATCAATGGAAAATTAATTTACCTTTACAAGTGGTTTATCAGAATGATAAAGAAAAGGTAACCCAATTACTCAGTGTGGACTTAACTATAGGCCGTAAGATGACTGGAGACTTGGGAATTACCCAAATGATTGCTGCGCCAAGAGGAACAGTGACTCAGGAAAAGCAACAAAGTGCTGCTCCTAATGCAGCGAACTCAATGAATCCAGGTACTGGAACTACACCAAATCAGACAGCTGCACCTACAACGGCACCAACAACGACACCTGCAGCAGCTCCGACAACTCCAACTACAACAACACAACCCGCTGCTCCTGCAAATCCTTCGGCAACCCCAACCCCAGCAACTCCTGGACAACCTACTTTGCCTGAAAACCGCTCTACTCAGCCTTCACTACCACCTAATACTCCTTAGTTATTATTTTACACCCCCCGTTTTTCGGGGAAACAAGGATATTTAACTATTATTGACCATAATTAGCTCCCTCATCCGCCCTAACGGGCACCTTCTCCCCCAGGGGAGAAGGGAAATGCTTAACTTCATGTAG
Source organism: Legionella sp. 227 (assembly GCF_043161935.1). NCBI lineage: Bacteria > Pseudomonadati > Pseudomonadota > Gammaproteobacteria > Legionellales > Legionellaceae > Legionella > Legionella sp. 227. The sequence continues at coordinate 91,066 of NZ_CP171154.1, forward strand.
TGAGTAGCCTGCAGCGATAAATAGTGCAATCGACATTTGTTTAGACCTCCCCTCGCCCGTTTTCGGGAGAGGGGGTGAGGAGTAACTTTAATTTACCCTCATCCGCCCTGAGAGACACCTTCTCCCCCTTGGGGGGAAAAGTAAACCTGTGTTTTGGCTTTGCTTCACCCAGGCTATAATGAATAAAACCTGTTTCTTTTAACCTAATTTATTAGGCAAAGTAGGCTTATTAGCACCCGGTTCATCAGGATATTCTAATACAATAACTTTTGTACCTATGTGGAAAAAGTTTTCGCTTAACCATTTGGCAGCACTTGGGAAAATACGCACACAGCCATGGCTTGATGGGTGCTCTGGCACTTCATAGGCTGCATGGATGGTATATCCTTGGTAAAAGTAGGTACAATAAGGCATTTTTGCACCGCCTTTAGTATCTACAGGATATTCCCCAGATTTACAATCAAACCCTCTTCGATTATAAACTTTAAAAGTTCCAGTAACAGTTCTGCACGATTGATTTGAATTTTCTTCGCATACATCAACACCTGCTGAGCCACCGCCAGTCAATAAGCGATTCCCTTCCTCGTCATATGCTGCCCAGGCAGAAACTTTAGGGTCAAAAATAAAGCGTCTTTCACCTGTTGCTTGAATCTTTTTAGGAAAATAATCACGACCACGTTTATCCTTTGTATAATGAACTGTTCGATGCACATAACCTGCATCATCAGTGAGTAACGTAGAGGGATCATAGTCAACACAGGATGTTAAACCACCAACAGACAATAACAAACCTGCCCAAAACAACTTATTCATTTAAATTTTATCTCCACTTAATTAAAACTTGATAACTACTTACCCTTGCCTACGTCTCGAGCTATACGGGGAACGTAGGCAAGAGAGGGCAGTTACCTTGAAACCTATGACTCCAATTTACGATATTTGATACGCGATGGCCTATCTGCAGCATCTCCTAAGCGACGCTTTCTATCTGCTTCATAATCAGTATAATTTCCTTCAATGAACGTTATTTGTGAGTCACCTTCAAAAGCCATCAGATGAGTACAAATTCTATCTAAAAACCATCGATCATGCGAAATTACAATCACACAACCAGGGAAATTGAGAATCGCATCTTCTAAAGCACGCAGAGTTTCTACATCCAAATCATTACTGGGCTCATCAAGTAACAAGACATTGCCGCCACTTTTTAGTAATTTTGCCAAATGGACGCGGTTACGCTCTCCCCCAGAAAGTTGACCCATTTTCTTTTGTTGATCAGTACCCTTAAAATTAAAACGCCCAACATAAGCACGAGAAGGCATTTGGAAACTGCCTACTTGCATTATGTCATGACCATCAGAAATCTCCTGCCATACTGTTTTATTGGGATCTAATTCATCACGCATCTGATCCACGTATGCTAATTGCACTGTTTCACCAATACGAATCACACCATCATCAGGCTCTTCCTGACCAGTAATCATTTTCAAGAAAGTAGATTTACCTGCCCCGTTAGGACCAATAATCCCCAAAACACCACCTTTGGGGAGTTTAAAATCTAAATTATCAATTAGAATTCGATCACCAAATGATTTTTTGATTTTTTCCCCTTCAATAACCAAATCACCTAAACGCTCACCGGGTGGAATATATAATTCATTGGTTTCATTACGTTTTTGAAATTCTTTGGAATTCATTTCTTCAAAGCGGGCTAGGCGTGCCTTATTTTTAGCATGACGCCCTTTAGGTGAAGTGCGTACCCACTCTAACTCTGCTTTCATTGCACGCATATGTGCATCTTCTTGCTTCTGTTCCATCTCCAGGCGCGCTTCTTTCTGCTCAAGCCATGAAGAGTAATTACCTTTATAAGGAATGCCTTCGCCACGATCTAGCTCTAATATCCATTCTGCAGCATTGTCCAAGAAATATCGGTCGTGAGTAATAGCAACTACTGTACCAGGAAAACCTTCAAGAAAATGTTCTAACCAAGCAACCGATTCTGCATCCAAATGGTTTGTTGGTTCATCAAGCAGCAACATATCAGGATTGGAGAGTAATAAGCGACATAAAGCAACCCGGCGACGCTCTCCTCCTGATAATTGCCCCACCATTGCATCCCAATCCGGCAAGCGCAATGCATCTGCAGCCACATCGAGTTTTCTGTCCAAATCCCAGCCACCACCTGCTTCAATATCGTTTTGTAATTCACCTTGCTCAGCGAGTAACGTATTCATTTCATCATCGCTCATGGGCTCTGCAAAACGCATGCTGATTTCGTCAAAGCGTGCAAGTTTTTCTTTCATTTCCTTCACGCCTTCTTCGACAACTTCGCGTACAGTCTTATTTAGATCGAGCTGAGGTTCTTGCTCAAGATAACCGATTTTAATTCCTGGCTGTGGTCTTGCTTCTCCCTCATATTGAGTATCAACACCCGCCATGATGCGTAATAAAGTGGACTTACCAGAACCATTCAATCCTAAAACACCGATTTTAGCGCCAGGAAAAAAACTTAATGAAATATCTTTTAAAATAAACCGCTGATTTTCAACAATTTTGCTGACGCGATTCATGGTAAAAATATATTGTGACATAACTACTCCATCTTTTTAAAACTGCTTTTGTGGCTTGGGTAGAGGCATGGTTGTACTGCTCGTCAAGTAAAAGTTCCCTTCCCCTCTCCCATAAGTGAGAAAGGGGATTTTCTTAACTTTATACCAGTAGCACACAGCCATAACCCGAGAATAATACTCGATATAACCTTAATGTACATTACTGCAATTCAATACCTACCACTCAAGAATGACTTTGCCTGATTGGCCTGATGCCATAATTTGAAATGCATGTTGGTATTCATCAACTGGAAAACGGTGTGTTATCACCGGTGAAATATCCAATCCACTTTGTAACATAGCAATCATTTTATACCATGTTTCAAACATTTCACGACCATAAATACCCTTGATCACTAATCCTTTAAAAATAACCTGATTCCAATCAATGGCTGTTTCTTGGGGAGGGATACCTAACAAAGCGACATGCCCACCATGATTCATTGCTTTCATCATGTCATTTAGAGCCATGGGATTTCCTGACATTTCCAAACCCACGTCAAAACCTTCGAGCATTCCTAGTTCTGCAGTGACATCGGACAGTTTTTCAGACTTAATATTTACTGCACGAATGCCCCCCATTTTACGAGCCAAATCCAAACGGTAATCATTGACATCAGTAATAACGACATGACGTGCACCTATATGCTTTACTATAGCGGCGGCCATAATACCAATAGGTCCAGCCCCAGTAATCAATACATCTTCTCCGACTACATCAAAAGCCAAGGCACAGTGCGTTGCATTACCAAAAGGATCAAGAATCGAAGCCTGCTCTCCAGTAATATTATCAGGAAGAACAATAACGTTGGTCGCAGGTATGGATAAATATTCTGCAAAACATCCTGGTCTATTGACGCCCACGCCCAAGGTATTACGGCAAAGATGGCGTTTGCCTGCACGGCAATTTCGGCAAAAACCACAGGTTAAATGTCCTTCACCCGAAACACGTTGACCTACATGAAGTCCCTGCACCTCTTGGCCTACAGCAACAATTTCACCATAAAACTCATGCCCTACAGTCATGGGTACAGGGATAGTCGCTTGTGCCCACTCATCCCAGGTGTAAATATGAATGTCAGTACCACAAATTGCTGTTTTTTTAACTTTAATCAATACATCATTGACGCCATATTCAGGTATAGCGACCTCTTCCATCCAGATGCCAGGTTCCTTTTTCGCTTTAACTAATGATTTCATAAAAGTACCTCAAAATAAGATCATCTCTGTAAAAATTAAGAGAAGACGGCGTTGCTTTAAATAACAGAAAACTCCTTACCTACCGTTTCAAATGCCTCAATGGCTTTATCCAAATGCTCTATTTCATGTGCTGCGGACATTTGAGTACGAATTCGAGCTAAACCTTTGGGAACTACAGGGTAAGAAAAACCTACCACATAGATACCGAGCTCGAGCAAACGGTTTGCCATGCGTCCTGCCAGGCTCGCATCCCCTAACATAACAGGAATAATTGGATGCTCCCCAGGGATTAATTTAAATCCTAGCTGGGTCATACCTTCACGGAAATAACGGCTATTACGCTTTAATTTTTCAGCCCAATGATTATTTTTCATTAAATTGTCGAGAACAACACACGAAGTATGCGCAATCACTGGGGCCAAGGTATTTGAGAATAAATAGGGTCTTGAACGTTGACGCAACCATTCAACGATGGTCTGATTTGCTGCAGTATAACCACCTGATGCCCCCCCTAGCGCCTTACCTAGAGTACCCGTAATTATATCAATACGCTCACTTACTCCAAAGTGCTCAGGAGTTCCACGTCCCGTTTCTCCCATAAAACCAACAGCATGGGAGTCGTCTACCATAACCATGGCATCATATTTATCGGCTAGTTCGCAAATTGCTGGAAGATTAGCCAAAATTCCATCCATCGAAAAAACACCGTCTGTAGCAATTAAACGAAATCGAGCATTTTTAGCAGCAATCAATTGCTCTTCCAAAGCCTTCATGTCGTTATTCGCATATCGATAGCGCGCAGCCTTACATAGCCGTACCCCATCGATAATACTGGCATGATTTAGTGCATCACTAATAATCGCATCCTCTTCACCTAATAAAGTTTCAAAAAGACCTGTATTCGCATCAAAACATGAAGAATATAGTATAGTATCTTCTTTGCTTAAAAATTGACTGATTTTTTGCTCAAGTTGTTTGTGAGGCGTTTGAGTACCACAAATAAAACGTACTGAAGCCATACCATAGCCATATTGAGCCAATGCTTTTTGCCCTTCGGCAATCAGTTGCGGATCATTAGCCAAACCTAAGTAATTATTAGCACAAAGATTAATGACTTCTTTATGATTTACTGTGACAGCAGCTTGTTGCTGACTGGAAATAACACGTTCGCTTTTATATAAGCCTTCACTCTTAAGTGTCTCTATTTCAGTTTGCAAATATTCAGTAAATTGCTCAAGCACAGTATTCTCCTATACGTTAAACGCCACAATACCTCGGTACCCCTGGTGCTGTATCGAAAATAAGGGACATTCTATTTTAGAAAACCATTAAAAACAGCGGATCATAGCAAACTTTAACCAGAGTCACCACGAAATTTGGGATTCAAACATTATTTCTTAGCACATGCGCTATTTTTTTGCTAAGATTGTGCCAAAGTTTTAAAAGTGTGTTGACAATTCGCTTTTGCCACCCCGTTTCGCAGCATGTCTGTGGAATTCTAAAATTTTCAAATGTGGAACACCGCGAATAAGTTGCAAAGCGATGGCTTTGGCAAATGAATAGTCAATCTTAACCTAAAACAATCAACACGGTAGAGCAAATGAGTTATCAAAGCGCACGCATTAATATGGTCAAGCAACAACTTCGAACTGGCGATGTTTTAAACGAATCCATACTTAATTTGTATGATGTGGTGGCCAGACATGAATTCGTTCCTGAACAATTTGTAAATTTTGCTTATTCAGATATGCAAATACCGCTTCATCATGGTCAACGCATGCTGACTCCTTTGGAAGAGGGACAAATTCTGCAAACACTTGATTTACAAGGTCATGAGACAGTTTTGGAAATAGGCACTGGCAGCGGATTTTTCACCGCATTGTTAAGTAAATTGTGTAAAAAAGTAATCAGTGTCGATTATTATGCTGATTTTACCGCCCATGCAGCTCATCAATTAAAAAAACATCACTGCAACAATGTGGAATTAATCACGGGGGATGCCAGTCAAGGTTGGTTAGAAAGTGCTCCTTATGATGTGGTTATATTTACGGGCGCAGTAGAAAAAATAAATGAGACCCAAAGATTGCAGATTCTTCCTGGAGGCAAGTTATTTGCTATTGAAGGAAAATCTCCTGTGATGCAGGGGCGTCTCTATGAATTGGATCATGAGGAGCATTGGCATGACCAAATCATTTTTGAAACCAATATTCCTCTCCTGATTGATAAATCAAAGCCCAAAGAATTTGTATTTTAGGAATTAGTTTAATGAAAAAATTGCTGTTCGGGTATCTCATGACTTTAGGTCTGTCATCGCAGGTCTTTGCTGCAACAGACCTAATGGATATCTATCATCAAGCCCTCGAAAATGATCCTATTTTCAAGAATGCGTATGATACATACATGGCTAGCACAGAAGCTCTTCCTCAAGCCCGTGCTGCATTACTTCCTCAAGTTGGTATTACTGCCCAAGCAACACGAAACGTTTTGCATGTAAACGATGGTTTTTTTACCATTCAAGATGACTATTATAACTCCAGGATGTGGCAAGTTTCCGCATCTCAGGCTATTTTTAATTATCAGGCTTGGGCAAGGGTACAACAAGCAAAAGCATCCGTTAAAGCAGCACAAGCTATTTTCAATGATGCAGCCCAAGATTTAATTCTTAGAACAGCCAAAGCGTATTTTGATGTACTCTTTGCTCAAGATACTTTGAATTTCGCTGAAGCAAAAAAACGCGCTAACATGCGCCAATATGAGCAAGCCAAACAACGCTTTGAAGTAGGTCTTGATCCAATCACTTCTGTTTATGAAGCAAAAGCGGCCTATGATCAATCGGTTGCCACAGTTATTGCATCTCGAAATAACCAAATCAATCAAAGCGAAAATTTAAGAAAACTGACCAATCATGTTTATGAAGTAATAGCTCCTCTACGCGATGGTAAACTTCCGTTAATCAAGCCAGAGCCTAATATTGTAGATCAGTGGATAGATACCGGTCTTAAGCAAAACTACAAGTTGCTGTCAGCAAAATACAATCTTGAAGTTGCACGTGAAAATATGAAAGCGCTTTCTGCAGGTAATTGGCCTACTATTGCGCTTCAAGGTAACACTGTAGAAACAACAAACCAAGTAAACTCCACGAATCCTTTATTGCCTGCAAACCAAAAACTATCGACTGTCGGGGTCGCTTTAAATTTCCCTGTATTCCAAGGGGGATTAGTACGTTCACAAACACGACAAGCACAACATAATTTTCAGGCATCGAGTGAACGAGTGGAGCAATCCTATAGGGACGTAGTGGTGAATAGCCGCATCGCTTTTAATACCATCACTGATGGAATTAGCAAAGTAAAAGCCGATAGACAAACCGTTATTTCACAACAAAACTCGTTGGAAAGTACGGAAGCCCAATTTGAGGTAGGGACACGCACCATGGTGGATGTGGTGAATGCCCAACAGCGTTTGTTTGAAGCCCAGAATCAACTTGCTAATGACCAATACAGTTTGATTAATGCAGTTTTAACATTAAAATACTTGGCCGGAACATTGAACGCAAATGATCTCGAATTAATAAATTCATGGTTAGAAACAACTAGGGTCAACGGATTGCTCCCGGCTGCAAACAAAACCACTAAATAACAACTTTTCATTAGGTTTTTAATAATGTCCAATCCTTCTCAAGTTGAAAAAAAATTATTGCATTATACAGGCAAAGCCATTGCGGATTTTAATATGATCCAGCGTGGGGATCGTGTAATGGTCTGTTTATCAGGTGGTAAAGACTCTTTTACACTCTTAACGATCTTGGATCAATTACGCCGACGCTCCGGTAATAAATTTGAACTCTTTTCGTTTACCCTGGATCAGGCTCAGCCAGGATGGGATGATTCCGCTTTACGGCAGTGGCTTAGTGATCGCTCCATTCCTCATGAAATACTGACTCGCGATACCTATAGCATTGTGAAAGAGAAAATTCCTGAGGGTAAAACATACTGCTCTTTATGCTCACGTTTACGACGCGGTATTATTTATCGGTATGCAGAAGAAAATGGCTTTAACAAAATCGCCCTAGGCCATCATCGTGATGATTTGGTTCGAACCCTAATGATGTCGATTTTATACAATGGTGATATTCGATCAATGCCACCCAAGTTACTGAGCGATAATAAAAAGCATATAGTTATCCGACCACTATGCTATGTTCAAGAAAAAGACATTATTACTTTTGCGCAGGAGCAATCCTATCCCATTATCCCCTGCACTCTTTGTGGCTCACAAGAAAATTTAATGCGTAAAAAAGTAACGCATTTAATTAATCAACTTGCAGAGGAAAATCCCAAGGTCCCAAGCAATATTCTGCATGCGCTGCAAAGTATTAAACCCAGCCAGCTTATGGATCAAAGTATGTGGAATTTTAGAGATCTTGAGCATGGATTAATAACTAATCAAGTAACCAATACCGACGAAATCTTTTGCACTGAAGAATTCGACCTCGTTGAAGAATAGAATCGGTAGCCTGGGTTTTGGCGAAACCTAACCCAGGTTTTTTTATCTCCATAGTTTCCCTAGCCCTGCCTGCCAATCAATCAAGAATTTTAAGATCCCAAACATCGTCACCCAGAGCGCAGCGAAGGAGCTCCGTAGCAAATTCCCGCCGCTGTCATCCAAATCATAGCGTTGAGTAACGATAAGATTAGGGATGGATGGCGATACGGTCATGACAAATTTATTCTAAAACTTCTTCAGTTAAAGGCAGAAGCCCCCACTAAGGTCTGAGTTTCAACTCAATCAATCCATACAATAAGTAGTCACGATGCATTCACAAACAGCAATAAGATAATATAGATTACAATTCTTAACTAAACCGTAACATTTTTCTAACATTTTTGTTACAATGATGTTTTAATAAATAGCACTATAGTCTAAAATTAAAATTACTTTTCTCTGGCTATATTATTTTCTTTGTTAATAGAGGATCTTACTCCATGCTAGCAAATACATCAGTTGACTCGCGTAAATTTCGAATTTATATGAGGAGATATTTTAAATTTGACTTTGTTGCAGCGATAGTCGTATTTCTTGTAGCGATCCCATTATGTTTGGGTATTGCTTTAGCTTCTGGCGCACCTCTTTTTTCTGGAATTTTAAGTGGAATCATTGGCGGAGTTGTTGTTGGATGCTTAAGTGGATCACAGGTCAGTGTCAGCGGACCTGCAGCAGGTATGGCAGCTGTCGTTGTCGCAGCGATTGCTCATGTTGGAGACTTCAATTCATTTTTAGTTGCGCTGGCACTTGCAGGTATACTTCAAGTCATAATTGGAAGTTTAAGAGCCGGATTTGTAGCGGACTATGTCCCCTCAAACGTAGTACAGGGTCTGCTTTGTGCGATAGGTATTCTTTTAATAATCAAACAATTACCACTCGCATTCACACTTTCTGCGGATTTCAACGAGCTTAAAACCCATTTGTTAGAAACCACTGAGGAAATTACATTAAGTCCTATTCTTGCTTTGTACCATCATCTCAATTCTGGAGCCATGTTGATCACGGTACTCTCATTAAGTACCTTAATTTATTTTGATTTGACGAAAAATAAGATACTGAAAGAGATTCCCGCACCAATCCTGGTTGTCATTTTGGGTGTATTACTTAATGAATTTTTTATCTGGACTGATTCAAGTCTGGTCCAGAACTCACCTCAGCTCGTCAATATTCCTCACACCAACGACTTACATGAGTTATTGAGTAAACTGGAATATCCAAATTGGTCTGCCCTATCTAATCCACAAGTCTATCTTTATGCGATCATCATTGCTATTGTTGCTTCGCTTGAGACTTTATTGAACCTTAAAGCTGGAGAAAAACTGGATAAAAAACGTCTCCATCCCTCCACAAGTCGCGAATTGGTGGCTCAAGGGGTTGGAAACCTGACCGCGGGTTTAATTGGTGGAATTCCTATTACTTCAGTGATTGTACGAACATCCATTAATATTCAGGCGGGATCCACAAGCAAATTATCTACTATTTTGCATGGATTTTTCATTTTCTTTGCAGTCATGTTAATCCCAGGTACTTTGAATAAAATACCCTTATCCTCACTCGCCGCCATTTTGATCTACACCGGTTATAAACTTAATAAACCGTCCATTTACCACAGCATTTTTGCTCAAGGCAGCGATCGTTTTATTCCATTCATTGTCACTGTCGTCTGTATTATTGTCTTTAATTTATTGACAGGGATATTAATTGGATTGGCAGTCAGCTTATTCTATATTTTAAAATCAAATAGTCAGGCGCGGATAAATATTCTGAAGGAAATCCATCCAACTGGGGAAGTTAACCGCTTGGTGCTCCCCCAACAAATGACTTTTCTTAATAAAGCTGCCTTGGTTGCGGAACTTGATTCGATACCCAGAGAATCACAATTAATTATTGATGCACGTTACACTCAGTACATTGATAAAGAAATTTCAGAGCTTTTAAAAGAATTTAAGGAAGAACAAGCTCCCAATAAAAAAATTTCTTTGAATATGATTGGATTTAAAGAGCATTACAAGATCCATAATTACATTGATTTTATCAACGTCACCACATACGATGTGCAATCTCACCTATCTCCAGCAGAAGTATTAAATATTCTATATGAGGGGAATCAACGTTTCCTCAATGACAACTTAATTCACCGTTCAAACCAACTGGATATTAAACATACAGCCAAAGCACAGCATCCCATTGCGATTGTTCTAGGTTGCATTGATTCCAGGGTACCTGTTGAAACCATTTTCGATGTGAGTTTTGGCGATATTTTCTGTGTTCGTGTTGCTGGGAATGTAGTAAACAATGATGTTCTGGCGAGTATTGAATATGCGTGTAATGTCGTAGGCGTCAAACTGATTATCGTTCTTGGCCACACACGGTGTGGTGCCATTCAATCTGCATGTGACGGGGTTGAAAAAGGGCATATTACAGAATTGCTCGATAAAATTAAGCCCGCAATCAATGCCGAGAATGAAACTGAAACGAATCGCCACAGCAAAAATACGACCTTCGTGAACAATGTTACTGATTTGAACGTTGCCAATACCATCCAAAAAATTTATGAGCGGAGTTCGATTTTGCATCAGATGATAGAGAAAAATGACATTGCGCTAGTTGGTGCCGTTTATAATGTTCAAACAGGCAAAGTGCATTATAATAATTACGCACATGAATTAAGCCAGCTTGGCGGAAAGAACAATGAACATTTAGCCTCTAAATTAAATGCGCTATTAGAAGAATCTAAAATCAAAATATAACCTACCATTCATTACTTTTTGTTGGGCCTTGGCCCAACAAAAGCTTATGTCCATTTACATTTCTGGACATATTGGGCCAAGGCCCAATATGCTTAACTTTCACCACTTAATTCATCTGTTTTTGAACAAAAACTTCTGTATAATGCTTTCAATTCAAGAACAATACGACTTCAGGAGTAGAAATGCGTGCATCTCAATGGTTTTTAGTAACTCTTAAAGAAACTCCAAGCGATGCGGAAATCGTTTCCCATAAACTGATGCTGCGAACAGGAATGATTCGTAAGCTGGGCTCAGGTCTATATACCTGGATGCCATTGGGTTTAAAGGTATTACGTAAAGTAGAACAAATAGTTCGTGAAGAAATGAACCGCATCCATTCTATGGAATTACTGATGCCTGCAGTACAACCTGCTGAACTGTGGCAAGAAACAGGACGTTGGGAAACTTTTGGCGGACAACTCCTCACAATGGAAGATTCCAATGGCAGGGAGTATTGCTTTGGCCCTACCCATGAAGAAGTAATTACTGACATCATGCGTAATGAATTACAATCCTACAAACAATTGCCTGCAAGTTTTTATCAAATTCAAACTAAATTCCGCGATGAAATCAGACCTCGTTTTGGTGTAATGCGTGCTCGTGAATTCATCATGAAAGATGCTTATTCATTCCATTTAAATTTGGAAAGTCTGCAAGCCACCTACAAAGATATGTATCAAGCGTATTGCCGTATTTTTGATCGCATGGGGCTTAAATATCGTGCAGTTGAAGCCGATACAGGCGCTATTGGTGGTTCTGCATCTCATGAATTCCAGGTACTCGCTGATTCTGGCGAAGATTTAATTTTCTACAGTGATGAAGGGGATTATGCCGCTAATATTGAACAAGCGACCAGCTTAAGACCTGAGAAAGCGACCCCTTCTACACAAAAAATGATTCTGGTAGATACCCCAAATCAAAAAACCATAGCTGAAGTAGCCCAATTCATGGGTGTAGCAAGCCATCAAACGGTCAAGACTTTGATTGTAAAAGGAAGAGAACATCCTATGGTTGCTTTGGTTTTGCGAGGCGATGATGAACTGAACGAAGTCAAAGCAACAAAACATCCTTTAGTCCATTCTCCCCTACAATTTATAGATGAAGAAACTGTCTTAAAAACTTTGAAAGCTCCTATTGGATCATTAGGCCCAATCAATTTATCAATTCCTGTAATCGCGGATCATCATGCATTGGCTATGGATTCTTTTATTTGTGGCGCCAATCAGGCAGACAAACATTATCAATATGCGGCATGGGATAAAGACATCCGTGAATACCTTGATTATGACTTACGTAACGTAAAAGAAGGCGACATTAGCCCTGATGGTAAAGGAACGCTACGCTCGTGTCGTGGGATTGAAGTAGGTCACGTTTTTCAGTTGGGTGATAAATATGCCAAAGCCATGAATGCAGCAGTGATTAGTGAGCAAGGCCAATTAGAAACGATGTTAATGGGATGTTATGGTTTAGGAATCACTCGTGTGGTTGCTGCGGCCATTGAACAGCATCATGATGAGCAAGGAATTATCTGGCCTCAAAACATCGCTCCATTCCAAGTGGTCATAATTCCTTTAAACGGACACCGATCGCAATCAGTCAAAATGCAAGCAGATGCTTTATATGAAGGTTTAAGAGAGTTAGGAGTTGATGTATTAATTGATGATCGTAATGAGCGAGCTGGGGTATTGTTTGCGGATCATGATTTAATTGGTATTCCACATCGGATCATTGTTAGTGAGCGAAATATGGAACAAAATTGTGTGGAATATAAAAATCGTGCTACCGGCGAAATGCAGCAATTAAGCTTAGATAGAGCAATTGATGCAATAGTTGAACTGGTTGCAAAGTAAATAGCTAGCGCTTCATCCCGAACGCAACAAGGATCTCCCTACTGTAGCAGCGTGTTACTATGGAAGATTCCTAGTTGTACACGGGATGACAACAAAAAGCCCTGATGACGGTATGCTAATTCAGGTCTACAAAACGGATCTCCATCCCTTTAGTCCCCTGTAACCTCCGTTTGAAGAAAGACAAAACCTGTGTTTTGTAAGTTTAAAATAAGCATTTCACTCTAAGTCAAATTTCTCAAATAGCCATCGGCCATGCGTACAGTCGAAGGCTATTCATCCCCAGGATTCCCTTGAGTATTCAAATAGGCCAGTACCTCATTACTTTTTAATGCTTTAACACCTATGGCACCGATTTGATTAAAACCTACATCTAAAGTATACAAACTCGTGGTTTCAGCTAAGGCCAAAGCACCTTCATCTCCAATGTGGTTATCACGCAAACTTAAATTTCGCATCTGTGTCGCATTGGCCAAAATTTTTGCTCCCTCGTCGCCAATAAGATTATTATTTGCATATAAATTATTCAAAGAGCTCATTTTTGCCAAAGCCATGATACCCTCATCACCAATGAGGTTATTATCGATATTGAGCATAGTCAGATGATTCAGTGCTGCTAAGGCTTGAGCTCCTTCGATACCGACACCACACCCAGCAATTGATAACCACTCCAGCATGTGGACTTGAGCTAAAACAGCAGCTCCTTCATTGTGCAATGGATTTTTATCCAGATTAAGATAGAACAAATTGGTTTTTCTTGCTATGGTCTTGACTCCATCCTTATCAATATCATTGTCTTCCAAATCAATAAAGTTGATGGATTGGTTTCTATCAATAAACTTGATTCCCTCATTACCTAAACGGTTATTTCCTAAATAGATACTTTTCAGCGTTTCATTCGTGAACAAAGCCTGCGCACCTGCAACACCAATATGACTTTTTCTCAGAGAAAGATGAGTTAGCGTCTTGTTTTTTGCCAAAGATTTTGCTCCTGAAGTGCCTATGGGATTGCCATCAAGGGAAAGAAAAATCAAGGTGGTATTATTTGCTAAAGCCTCGGCTCCATAGGGACCAATATGATTTTCTCCTAAAAGGAGATAGACCAAAGAGGTGTTTTTTGCTAATGCCTCAGCTCCTAATGATCCGATACGATTTCCAGTAAGAAAAAGATAACGAATATGAGTATTAGTAGCGAGCAATTCTGCACCTTGGTAGCCAATCTGATTATCAGATATACTTAGACGGGTAATTTCTGGATGCACGTTGAGAAAGGAAAGAATTTTTTGGACATCACGATCATGGATATGGCATTGATCTAAAAATAAACCACCATCGCTGACACGTGATTCAATCGTATCGACACATTCATTGTTTTGTAGTTCCGAAATTTTAATTTGTTCTTTTGCAAATAAAGGGGAAATTATGACGCTCAATAAAAGCGAAAGACTAAAGACCACTTTTCTCATCATGCACACAATCCTTTTGTTTGAAGCAGAAATACTTAATGGGAGCTATGGTGAGTTGTATCACGAAGATCAATAAAAACCAACACCACGTGAGAAGAACTGTAAACAGCCTGTTTATTCATTTGAAGGTATGGCTACTGATTGGAGTTGGCTTATAAACTCTTCTTCAATTTTATAGTGAAGGCAATTGTTTTTTAATTTTTCTATGTATCCTAATTCTTCTAATCTATTTAAAGCCGGAAGAATCTCTGTAGACAATTCATATCGAAAACGGGGAACAGACGAATTTAATATTGCATCTTTATCCACTACAAAAAATTCCCTTACATTCTGATGACTCGAGTTATTAATATCATTTTTAATAGCACTCATAAAATGGGGGAATTCATGAAAAAGTCGATTTAAATCCAATATTTTTTTATTCTTTATAGTGGCAATATTTTTTCTATTGTTGATGATTTTTTGTACTTGCCAGCCACCCAGAGCCGTAGTAAAAGAACCAGTTAAAAAACCAAATAAAAATGAGATGTCCATGGATTTTGTTCTTAATTAAAATAATTTTTGGATGTCTGATCATTAGGAACGATCATAAATTGATTAATTATATATCAAAAGAGTAACAAAGGTAACAAAGTCTGTTTACATTTATGTGTCTCACTGCATCCTTGCTGAAGCTTCTGCTTGATTTTTTAACTAAGCGTCACTAAAATAACTCGGTTTGTTCTGTATCCGTTTGTCCCAAAGCAACATGATCATAACCACACTGCCAGAACAATTTCATCCCTATAACGCATAAAAAGAGGATCATATGTTAAAAAAATTCTTTATTTTTTCTATTATGGTTCTAGCAAGCATGTTGATCGCCTGTGGTCCTATTTATAACACAGAATACAGTTTTGTTCCGCCAAAATCCGATGTAGCAAAAATGTGTACGGCCCAATGCATTCAAGGTAAAAATGACTGTCAACAAAGTTGTCGAGTAGACAATGAAAATTGCCGTATGAGGGCTCAGCAAAACGCTATGTTTGAATACAAACAATATAAAGAAGATCAAAAAAGAATGGGCTTGCCTATCAGTAAGACAATAAATGATTTTGATCGTAGCAGCAGCTGCAATAATTCCTGTCAATGTGAATCGACTTATAGAGCATGTTATTCTGCCTGTGGAGGCGAAGTCAGAGAACATCAAGTATGCGTCGCTTTTTGTGATCAGCGTCAATAAATGATGTGACTTTTAAATCGTCAGTATAACCTCTTGATGTGAAACACAATCTGCATTGACATCTGCTGAGCTTTTAGTTTAATTATTTTACAATTCAAGAAACTTTTGCCACACTTTAAATGATTCAAAGTGTAGAGCAGAAGAATAATGAAGAAGATCATCCTTTATTTTTTAGCTTTTATTGGCACACTAGCTATATTATTTTTTATTTCTGAATGGTTTGGTAGAACTGGAACTACAATGTATGGAGGCAGTCCTCAACCGATGCAAGCCCTAGTCGGGACTCCGAGCGCCCCCATAGCAATGATGCGTAATACAAGCCCTTCTAATACTAACCAAGCGTCAGAAAATGTGATGCGGGGTATGATTATTCGCAATGCGGATATTTCCTTGCAAGTCGATAACATTAATTCGACAATGGAAAAAATTACTCAATTAGCAGAGAACTCCGGTGGCTACCTCGTTAGCTCCAATATAACTCAAGATAACAATGTCACAGGAAATACCACTGCAAATATCAGTATAAGAGTACCCGCTCAAGGCTTGAATAATGCGTTAACTACCTTGAAATCACTTGCAACACAAGTCGTTCAAGAATCAATCACAGGCGAAGACATCACACAACACTTTGTCGATTTACAAAGTCAACTGAGTAACCTACAAACCGCCAAAGAGCAATTATCAAAAATTATGGCCAACGCAACAAAAACATCGGATGTTCTTAGCGTGTTCAAACAATTAAACGAGATCCAAGGACAAATCGATGTGCTCCAAGGGCAGATAAAATATTACAAAGAATCTGTAGCTTATTCATTAATAAATATTAACTTGAGCATGAATCCAATAATTCAAACAACAGAACAAAAGCAATGGAAAATTACAGAAACATTCATTGACTCTTATCATGCTTTAGTCGATCAGTTACGTCATTTTACATACGGTTTAATTGAGTTTTTCGTCTATTTTTTACCCTTGCTTTTATTATGGGCTTTTATCTTCTTGATCGTTTTTTGGATAGGGAAGAAAATTTGGAGTGGTTTTAACAAAAACTAATTTAACTAAATAATACTCCCTTCTTCCAATAAACATCCAATAAACGGTGATCAAGGGCTATTTTGGGCTTTTGTGATAGGAAAAAATAAAATCTCGTGGGCTTAAAAGGTCAAGAGAGCGAGACATACTTTCAACAAGTCCAAAAACTGAAGAGAGAGTGCTTTGTGATTCATTATTTTAGGTCAAAACAATTTATTGCTTTTTTAATAGCAGGAGCAATATCACTCGCAGTAAATTTTTTTAGTAGAATTCTCTATAACCATACCTTCAGTTTTTCAACATCAATTCTCTTGGCTTCTATTACAGGGATGGTTACAGGCTTTACTCTTGGAAAATTTTTTGTATTTAAGAACAGCAACCAGACTTTTACACGCTCCATTATTTTTTTTATTTTAGTTAATTTAATTGGGATGATGCAAACTTTGTTTATTAGTTTATTGCTCGTTTATTATGTTTTACCCGATCTGGGTATTCAGTCATTCACTCGAGAAATAGCGCACTTATTTGGTCTAGCCTTCCCTACGTTTACTAATTATTTAGGGCATAAATTTTTCACTTTTCGAGAAAACAACTAAGCACGTTTATTTTTTAAACAGTTCTAAGAAAATAGAGTATAAAACCAAGCATCTTATCCTTATATTTTGTCATTACATGCAATCGATTTTCATGGCCTATACTTAGTGAATAATTACACTGAACCTTTGTGAGATTTAAAAATGGAAAACTCATGGAAAGATCAGTTGCATCAAGCACTTTTAAAAAAATTGGGTCCTAAAAAAGGGAAACAATTTACGGAAAAATATCTCCCCGCATTGTCAATGAGCTATTGTGAGCAACATACTATAGAAGAAGCAATAGGCGATCTGTTACAAATCGATAATTTAACACCAGAGAACCCTTTAGCGATAGTTTTCTACGAATTAACTCGTGGAGAACATCCATTGCATATTAAACTGTATCGATATGGCAGTTCGATTCCCTTATCTGATATCTTACCGATGATCGAAAACATGGGATTACGGACTTATACCGAAAGACCTTATAGAATCGCCATTGACGCAAATCAATTTATTTGGATTGGTGATTTCAATGTGTCCTATGCCCATACCAATTTACTCACCCTGGACCAGGTAAAAAGCATTTTTAATGAAGCGTTGATCAAAATACACCTCGGGATTTGTGAGAATGACGGTTTCAATAAGCTGGTTTTAGGGGCAGGATTATCCTGGCGGGAAATAGCCATCATTCGTGCTTATGCCAAGTACATGCAACAAATTGGTTTTCGCTTTAGTCAACAGTATATAGAAAAAACGATTGCAGCATATGCTGGGATTGCCAAAAAACTGATCCAGCTTTTCTATTTAAAATTTGGTCTGAAACAAAATACTGCAAACAAAAATAAAATGGCAGATTTGGAATCTGAAATCCAAGCCGATATTGATGGGATTACCAGCTTGGACGAAGACCATATCATCCGATATTTCTGGTCTTTAATCAAAGCAACACTACGAACCAATTATTTCCAGTTCGACTCCCATGGCGCCCCCAAAAATTATTTATCATTTAAACTCCATACCTCCAAAGTGCCTGATCTACCCCCAGGACAACCTCTATATGAAATTTTTGTATATTCAACACAGTTTGAAGGCATCCACTTGCGCAGTGCAAAAGTAGCACGTGGCGGTATTCGCTGGTCAGATCGGCCAGAGGATTTCCGTACCGAAATTCTCGGGCTTATGAAAGCGCAAAAAGTAAAAAATTCAGTGATTGTCCCTTCGGGAGCCAAAGGAGGATTTATTTTAAAAAAATCACTCAGCATGCTGGATCGTGAGCAGATAAAACAAGAAGTAGTTTATTGCTATCAATCCTTTATCAGAGGCTTACTTGATCTTACCGACAATTTTGAAAATGACCGTGTCGTCTCCCCGCCAAATACAGTGTGTTATGATGATGCCGATCCTTATTTGGTGGTAGCCGCAGATAAAGGAACAGCAACCTTTTCTGATATTGCGAATGCGATTTCTAAAGAATTTAATTTTTGGCTTGGGGATGCTTTTGCCTCAGGAGGATCAGCTGGCTATGATCATAAAAAAATGGGAATTACCGCCCGTGGTGCTTGGGAGTCCATTAAACGCCATTTTCGCGAATTGGATATCAATATCGAAGAACACGATTTTACCGTCGTTGGTATTGGAGACATGAGTGGTGATGTATTTGGGAATGGCCTAACTTATACCCCTCATGCTCTTTTACTCGCGGCATTTGATCATCGTCACATCTTTCTTGACCCTAATCCTGACAAACTGAAAACATTTGAAGAACGTCAGCGCTTATTTAATTTACCCACCTCATCATGGGAAGATTTCAATCCTCAATTAATTTCCAAAGGTGGTGGTGTATACAAACGATCCAGTAAATCCATTGCCATCACACCTGAAGTAAAAAAAGCACTGGCGATTACACAGGATTCATTAACACCAAACGAATTGATTCGCGAAATCTTAAAAGCACCTGTTGATTTGTTATTTAATGGAGGTATTGGCACGTATGTAAAAGCGTCAACTGAATCGCATGCGGATGTTGGTGATAAGACCAATGAATTTTGTCGCATCAACGGTAATGAATTGCGTTGCAAAATTGCTGGTGAAGGGGGCAATCTTGGATTTACGCAACTTGGAAGGGTTGAATATGCCCTGGCAGGTGGCCTGATTAATACCGATTCAATTGATAACTCAGCAGGCGTAAATTGCTCCGACCATGAAGTAAATATCAAAATTTTACTGAATAAAGAAATGAGCCAAGGAAAACTTACAGAGAAAAAACGCAATCAATTGCTCACCAAAATGACGGAGGAAGTTGCACAGCTTGTGTTGCAAGACAATTACAATCAAGCACTGGTCTTGAGTTTTTCGGCCACGAACTCTCTAGCATATAGCGGCTTATACCAGACTTATATTAAAGAACTGGAAGGAATAGTGCATTTGGATAGAAGTGTTGAGTTTCTTCCTGATGATAAGCACCTTTTGGATCGCAAGGCGGCAGGCCAAGGACTGACGCGGCCCGAATTGTCTATAATTATGGCTTATACAAAAATTTATATCACTGGAGAATTATTAAAATCTGATTTACCTGATGATCCCTA
Organism: Legionella sp. 227; assembly: GCF_043161935.1. Lineage (NCBI taxonomy): Bacteria > Pseudomonadati > Pseudomonadota > Gammaproteobacteria > Legionellales > Legionellaceae > Legionella > Legionella sp. 227. Next base: position 110,939 of record NZ_CP171154.1, read on the forward strand.
TTTTGCAACCATTCTGGAAACAGGATTTCCTTCACTCCTCAAAAAAATGTATGCTAATTCGATGCAAAGCCATCGGCTAAGACGTGAAATTATCGCGACCCAACTTAGTAATCAAATCGTTAATAGCATGGGCATTACCTTTATGTACCGCATGCAAATAGAAACAGGACAATCGATAGCAGATATTGCCCGTGCCTATATTATTGCTTCAAAAGCATATCAAATAGATGACGTACACCAATTAATTGAATCACTGAACTACAAGGTCACAGTGCAAACTCAATATGAGTTACTTCATCACGTCAGGCAATTGATGAACTTGGCATCTCGTTGGTTTTTACATCATCGACGACTTGAAGGCGGAATTGCTAATAATATTGCCCATTATAGCCAATCAATAAGCAAACTTGAAAAATCAATTCCCGATTTAATGGCTGGTGTCACCAGAGAATATCTTGACAAGATTGTCACACAATTTGTGGGAATCGGTTTATCCGAAAAAGCTGCGAAAAAAATTGCCGCTACTCGCGCGATGTACACCGTATTAAATGTAGTAGAAGTTGCAACCCAAAATAAATTTGATCTGGTAAGAACAGCCGAAGTTTACTTTAAAGTAGGCAGTAAATTTAGTTTGGTTTGGTTCCGTGATCAAATTGGTAACGATTCTCGGGAAGGTCATTGGAATAGTCTGGCCCGGTTATCCTTACGTGATGAACTGGATAACTTACAACGCCGCTTAACCATTGTCATTTTAAAGCATGATCAAAAAAAATTGGACTCTGAGAAGCTGATTGCTTATTGGTTCGCCGAAAACAGCTTTATTCATCAACGTTGGGATAAGTTAATGGAAATGCTACTTAGTAGTCCCAGTATTGATTACACTATATTTTTTATTGCACTACGAGAATTATCGACATTGATTACCCAAGGTGATTAAAAACTCTGTGAATAAAACACTTGTCATTAGTCTATATACGCCAAATAAATAACAAATCGAAGTTGTTAATATGAATAAATTCTTTTCCACTTAAAAGTCCTACTCGAGTCATTCGATTAAGTGGCGGGTAAGAAATGACATGAGCATATGTTAATTTGACAGAGAACTTATTAGAAATAGCATAATCAACCCCACCAATCAACGCAGTAGAGCTATATCCAGAAAGTCCCACACTTCTGTAAAATAAAGGCTGCGGGTCGGTATTATGTTCACTACCCACTAATATGCCCCATTTCTCATTCATCTGATAATGAGCACTCGCTAAGCCTATCCAAGTATCGCGATAACCTTGAGGAAGGTTAAGCGTTTGTCCTAATGCTGTATTCTGTAATACCAAAGCGTTAAAAGCAGCATACCATTGATATCGAACCATTGCTTTTAATAACCATTTAGAGCCAAGGGATTGAGAGATACCAAGGCTTGCTAGGGCCGGTAAAGGATAATTAAGTTTGTAATCATCATTTTCAAATGGTCCCCAGGTACTTCTACCTGTCACGTGATGCATTATTTTAGAAAAATAACTTAATTCCAGATTCGTAGTAGAGGATAGAGCGTATGATGCACCTATTCCCCAGCCAGTGGCACCACTATCTGATGCTTTATTCACCATGTTACCAAAAGGAACAACAACATTATTAACCTGGAGGTCATAGGTGTTGTCAATATTTAATGCGATTCCAAGTGCCATTTGTTTTGTTAATTGGTAACTAATTTTTGGTACAACATCGATGGCTTTAATAATTGTAGCGGTGATTAATTTGCTAACAATTGAATTCTGTGGAAACACTATATTCGCGTATTCCAAATGAGTAACATCAATTCCTGCAACTATTTTCGGATTAATTCGAAAGGCAACTCGTCCATAGGGATAATTGTAGTATTGCCGGCTCGTAGCAGAGCCCTCCAATGGCCCTACTTTTCCAACAAATTGAAATATACCGTATATAAAGCTATTGCCAAGAAGAACTTCATTCTTATTTACTGCTTTTAACAAAGCTGGATTATCATAGGCAAGGTCTATTGTTCGTTGATATGAAGTTGCGTAAGTTGCTGAAGTAACTAAATGAAATCCCTGTAAAATTAATAACCTAAAGTACAGCTTTTTCATTTTCATCGCTCAAATACCTTATTTGGGCAAGTGCATAAATACTCATAATATTACTAAACTTATTTGGTTAGGAATTGATTTTATAAGAATTTTTAAAAGCACTTTAAATACAGAATAATTGCCGATCAAATAGGAAAAGATTAGGGAAACATATTTCTATAGTATTCTGCAATTGCTCCAGGATAAGTTATCCAGATCTGTGTCCGGTGCTTTTCAATATAGGTTAATGCTCGGCGTAGATGCTTTAAACGAAAAGGTTGACCCATAATATAAGGATGAAGGGCCACCCCAAAAACTAGGGGTCTTAATTGAGACTGTTCAAGCATTTCATCAAAATGGTCTATCATCATATCGGCAAATTCTGAAGCACTCAATCGATTAGGAACAATAGCGGGAATGTCATCGATTTCTTGTGAATAAGGGATCGATAAAATTTTCCCTCTTTTGGTTTTAAGCCAAATGGGTTGATCATCATGTGCCCAATCGAGTACGTATTCATACCCTGCAGCCGACAATAGATCCGGGGTATCCAAACTCTCTGAAATCCAAGGACCTAACCAACCTTTAGGAGGCTTTCCTTCCTCTTGAAGGACTCTCTTCGCTACCTCGCGAATCAATATTTTTTCATCGTTCTTACTTAAAGTCCCCTGGCGAATGGAATTAGAATAGCCATGGGCGACTATTTCATCCTGTCGTTGACGAAACGCAGTAACAACTTGTGGGCAGTAATCATATATAGAGGTATTAACGAGCAACGCTATGGGCAAATTAAGTCGATTAAACAATTCAAGTAAATACCAGATACCCACGCGATTGCCATAATCACGCCAGGTGTAATTTAAAACATCAGGTTGCGGTCTTGGCCCAGGTGCTAATTCGGCTCCCAAACCTTCACCAAAAGAAAAATGCTCTAAGTTAAGTCCAATATAAAATGCCAAACGTGTACCATTGGGCCAATCAAAAAGAGGTCTTTCCGTAATTGGCGAATAATCATAACGATGATGATGTTTTAACATGACCGCAGATCCTTCTAATATTTTGGCAAAAGTTGATTCAAAATTAAGGCTCCATTTATATATTTATAGTCTATTTGCCGAAGTCTTTTTGCCTTATAGAGACATCAAGTTAATTTATCGAAACAGGCTTTCTTTTTTTATTTATTAAGATAACATATTGACCACATTATAATTTTTTTTGAATTAAAGGGAATAAATCGATCTAATTGGGTTGTAGATAGTCGAATTGTAATTTTTTGTTAACAATAGATATAGGAATAGCTATGGCAAAGATACAAATAAGCTTAAAAGAGAAGAAGAATAAAGAGTATGCAAAACCCACTCAAGCTGGGGATAGACTTGACTATCTTGCCTGGTGCTTAGAAAAAGCAGATAAAGCAATAGGAGAAAAAAAACCTTTATGGGCGGTAGAGGAAATTTTTAAAAAATCCATGGAATCAAGCACTCAAACAAGCAAACTCTATGAATTAGGACCAAACAAATACAAAGAACTGTTGAACCGACTTGTCGATCTTCAGAATGGAAAAATTCAATTTACATCGATGGTTTTAAAAGGGTTAGCCACTGATGGTCTTATTTTAATAGAGCTCCAACAATCAGATAATGTTTTAATCTTGGAAGAGAGTAAAGAGTCCATAAGTGATTTCACAATTTAATATTGCCTTCAAAATGCAAAGTGCTCCCGATAAATCCAGGCTGTAAGCTGTCTATTAACTATCGCCCGCCTCCACGACGTGTTGGCGGGGACTAGTGTAATAGCACTGTCCAGCATCCTGCGGACAAGCAGGGGTCGTTGAAGCTCCTAATTAAATAAATTAGAACACATATAATTTGATGTTATCGAGTTAAGATTAACTTTGATATCTACTCAGGTTATTCAGAATCATTTGTTCGAATTTGAATTAATTATAAAAATTACTTATAGATGAGGCTATAATTTAGGTGTTAAGCAAACTATTTGTTTATAAGGATTCGAGAGCAAGGTACAAGAACAATTTATTGGGACTAAACAAGTAGCCTATTTACTCATTAGGTATAGGAGCTATTCTATTATGAATCGATATCATCCCATCCCAATCCATTGGTATTTTGATCCATCGATTTATCAACTTGAAAAAGAATATATTTTTAAACAAAGCCCTGAATATGTCGGGCACCAACTCATGGTACCTAATTTAAATGACTACTATGTCTTGAAACGCAGTAACGATAAAGAAATGCTGATTCGTCATGAAGAAGGAATCAGTGTACTCTCCAATATTTGTAGACATCGTCAAGCTGTTATCTTATCCGATTCAGGAAATGTAAAAAGAATTCGCTGCCCTATTCACAGTTGGTCCTACAATACACAAGGTGAATTGGTCCATGCACCACAATTTGAACACACACCCTGTTTTAATTTGAAAAAAGATCAGGTGAGTGAATGGAATGGACTTTTATTTAGAGGCAACAATAAAATAGAAGCAAACGCCTTTGATGCGAAAGCAAGCGCCTTATTTGACTTTTCTGATTATGTATTCACGCAGGCAAAACAGCAATATTATTCCTTTAACTGGAAAATATTCATGGAAGTATATCTGGATGATTATCACATCCCATTTTTTCATAACGGTTTAAGGCGATTGGTCAATGTGCGTCAACTCGATTGGACGATTAATGAGGGACATTCCATCCAGTATGTGGGCCTACAATCTGATTTATCAAAATCAGGTTCTGCCAATTTTAAAGTGTACCAAGACAATTTATTAGCCCAAGCACATGATGACTTACCGCAATATGGCGCAGTTTGGTTAGCTTATTATCCCAATATTATGATTGAATACTATCCGTATATGCTAGTCATTAGTACGATTTCACCAGTAGGCGTCGATCAGTGCATCAATAGCGTAGAGTTTTTTCATCCTAAAGAGGTTTGGTTAACTAATCCCATTTTATGTGCAGCAGCACAAGCCGCTTATTTAGAAACCGCTCAAGAAGATGAGGAAATATGTATTAAAATTCAGCAAGGAAGAAAAGCGCTTTATGAGCAAGGTGAGAATCAAACTGGCCCTTATCAGCCTACAATGGAAGCGGCGCTCCCCTCATTTTATGACTATCTCTATGAAAAAATAAAAAATGAATATTAGAAGCTGGTTTTAATTCGATTCTCTTTGCCTCCCTATGCCCACAGCAATGAGGTATTTCCACATCCTAAAAACAGGTTACGCCAAAAGATCCCTCGCTAGGCTCGGGATGCCCCATAGGTGTCGTTATCTAACAGAGTTCAACGCCTCTGCTTCGCGGACTAAAGCGCTAATTAACTCACCAGCAGGCATGCTTCTGCAAAGTGGAGCAGATTGTCCTGCCCACATGGACATGAAATCAATATTGTTTTTTTCCTTTGCTTTTTTTCTCATCGTTGTTGTTAAAGCATTTTGAATAGGATAGTCTAAAATATTTGTTTTCTTTTTATCCATTCGCTCAATAAACTGGTTGTGAATCCCTCGTGCTAATTTTCCAGAAAAAGCACGGGTAAGTACTGTATTATCCTGCTGCTGGGTCAGTAAAGTATGCTTATAAATATCAGGAATACCGGTTTCAAAGCAACTGAGGAATGCAGTTCCCATTTGTACCCCCTCAGCACCTAAATCAAATGCAGCAATGATCCCTCTTCCATCCATAATTCCACCCGCTGCAATAATGGGAATTTTTATTTGATCGACTAACTGAGGTACAAGACAAAACAAACCAATCAAACCATCTTCCTCTTTACCGATAAAAGTCCCTCTATGCCCCCCTGCTTCACTTCCTTGGGCGACCAGCGCATCAATACCACTTTTTTCAAGTGCATAGGCTTCTGCTAGTGTTGTCGCTGTACCAATTAAAAAGGTATCGTTGTTTTTAAATTTATCGATCCATTCTGCATCCAATAGACCAAATGCATAACTAAACACGGGGATTTTTTCTTCAATGAGAATGTTTATTTGCTCCTCAAAGGACGGCGCGTAGGGTTCCACAAGCGCTTCAACTTGTATATTTAATTCAGAACAGGATTGTTCAATATCGTTGCATGATTCCTGAATTTGAGCTGTTGTGGCATGGTATTTCCCAGGAATAAAAAGATTAACCGCAAAAGGTTTGTTCGTTAATTCACGAATTGCTTTTAGAGCCGACCGCAGTTCAGGGGGATTCATATATCCTGCGCCCAATGAACCCAGGCCTCCCGCATTAGATACCGCAGCAACCAACTCCGGCGTAGTGGCCCCACCAGCCATAGGCGCTTGAATAATTGGAAATTTTAAACCTATTTGTTCAGCCATTCTTGTCTGCCACATGTTTTTCCATCCTTTTTGAATTTCATTCATCATAAGGGCTCTGCTCAACGAATACCATAAGTGTAGATTTCGCTCAAAAAAAATCCAATCTGTTATATACCCCTAATATTTTGAGGCCAGAGAGAGTCATCAGTTCTGGTAATTACTCTCTTATTTTCTTAAAATGATATTTTTGTATGAAGGTTATTCTATCCTTTTCATAATTTTTAAAAAAAATATCTGCTGCATCAAGTTAGGAGGACGCCATGAAAGCACAAGCGATATCATCTTTTGGTGATTCTTCAGTCTTTAAAACGATTGAACTTCCCAAACCTCAAATTAAACCCGGCTATGTGCTCATTCGAGTTGTAGCAACTAGCGTAAACCCTGTTGACTGTAAAGTTCGATCGGGAAAATACGGACATATTTCCCCCCCCTTCCCAGCAATCCTGCATAGTGATGTAGCAGGAATTATTGAAGAGGTTGGTGATGATGTCACTGAGTTTTCTGTTGGTGACGAAGTTTATGGATGTGCAGGTGGCTTTCTCAACGAAAGTGGCGCTTTAGCAGAATTTATGCTTGCTGATGCCCTGCTCATCGCGAAAAAACCCAAAGAATTGAGCATGGTAGAGGCTGCTGCATTGCCCCTGGTTGCAATCACGGCTTGGGAAGCATTATTTGAAAAGGTTAAAATCAAATCGGGACAAAAAGTATTAATTCACGCAGGAACCGGTGGAGTTGGCCATATTGCAATTCAGTTGGCAAAATGGGCTGGGGCTGAGGTATATACTACTGTATCTTCTTCTGATAAAGCAGACATAGCGAAATCACTAGGGGTTAAAGAGACGATTAATTACCGGATTGAATCAGTTCAAGATTATGTTAATCGGGTGACTAAAGGCATGGGATTTGATGTAGTATTTGATACGGTTGGTGGAGAAAATCTTGAAAAATCATTAGCTGCTGTTGCTCCATACGGAAATGTCGCCAGCATCCAGGCTACGTCCACCCATGATCTTTCGCATTTACATGCCAAATCCGCGAGCTTGCACGCTGTTTTTATGTTATTGCCTTTATTGCATAATAAGCAACGCGAACGTCATGGCAATATTTTAAAAGAAATTGCACGCTTGACGGATGAGGGCCATTTAAAACCACTTATTGACCCACATCTTTTCTATTTTGAGAATATTGATAAAGCCCACGCATTACTCGAATCAGGAAAAGCGGTAGGAAAAATTGTAGTTCAAGCTTATTAAAAACTAGGCGAACTCATGTGTGCCCGAAAAGATAACACATACATTATCCGGGCACGCATACGTAAATGGTTCCATTGGCTGCAGAGGTGTTTTAATTAATACGTTTTGGACTGGGCTTTAGCAAACATTTATTGAATCTACAGTAAAGCATTGTGCTTGCGATAACTGCTGCTGGCATGCTTAATATATTTAAAAAAGGTATAAAACTGCTCAGATTGATAGAAAAACCAAACCCAAGTGATAGCATTTTATTGTTGGCAACTTTCTTACGCATTTCTTTAAAGCTAATCAAATTATTATCCATAGCAAAATCTTGATATTGAATACTCAGTATCCATGCATTAAAGACAAACCATAAGAGTGGATAAATCGGTTGGAGAAAAGGTACAAAAAATAAAATACCCATGAGTAAAAAACGAGGCAAAAAATAACCAAGAAATTCACCTTGACGTTTTATACTACGAACCACAATTTTAGAAAATGATAATGAAGGAATCGCACGGCCAAAAAGTATATATTGTGCTTTCTCAGCGAGTAAGCCATTAAAAGGAGCGGCGATTAGATTAAAAAACACAGTAAAAAGGGATAAAAACATTAAGAAAAAGCTCAGTATAAAAAGGACAAAAAAGACACTACTGAGAAAACTTAACCACGAGGGCAATTGGTTAAGATAGTGATAAGCATAGGGAAGTAAATAATGATAGATAAGATAAAACAAGCCCGCAAACATGATAAAATTAATTGCTAAAGGCACTAGAATAAAACGCTTCAATCCGGGCGTAAAAAGATGATGAATCCCTTGTACCATGTAGAACATCCCAAGAAAAAAATTCTTCATTTTTTATCCTCAAACTTTATTCCGAAATCATGATCGCACTTACCCCCCTTAGCTTAAGTCATTTTGACAAGGAAAATCCTATTTTCATTAAAATTTCTTTTTTAAAATGTTGATCAAAATAATGACCCACTAACTTATTGTTATATAATAGATTCTATTGGATAAAAATAAGGTCTATGCATGCCAAAGCAAAATATATCAGAAAAAAAACTTTCTCCATCTGGAGAGGTTCCTAAGTTAGCCACCCTCGCGGCTCAGAAAATTAATAAAACAAATCCTCATCTTTTTTTTACTTTATTCAATAATAAAAAATTACCCGCCGAAATTGAGAATGACTTTATTAATCCTACTGTACAGAAGCTGATTGATGAGCATGAGAATATTTATTGGTCGAATGTGAACAAACGAAAACAGAAAGTCGACAACTGTTCTTCTCGTCTTGATAGTGAGCCTTGTTATAGAAAATGTGCCAGTCTGACTATGGCGGCTTTAAGTGGCGGAGTCCATATTGGTGTCTATTACATCCTGCGTGCAAGCGGAGTATCTTCTTCGACGACATTTACTTTCCTCGTTACACTACCTGCCACTATCATTGTTATGGGTTGTTTTAGCCCCTTTGCTGTTCATTTATTATCGAAAGGGATTGCGAATTGCGTCATCCCTAAGGTACCAAGAGAAGTAGTTGATTTAAACGAAGAGGTAGCTCATGTTGAATCTGAACAGTCCAAGGGGCACTTATCTATGGTATAAGGCGTTATCTCGGGCATAACGAGAATCTCTATACTGCAACAGTGTGTTATTAAGAAAGACTTCTCGCTGCAGCCGCTATGGCAGCTCTTAGCGCCCAGACGTTTGTAACAACTTTGTTACAATTACAACGTGTCTTGTTATACCCCTGTTACATTCGTTATTTAAACTAGCCTCAGATAACAATCTAAGAGGGGAAATCAAATGATTAAAAAATTATTGCTCTGCAGCGTACTCGGCGCAGCTGCTTTATTTTCCACTACAGCTTTTGCTTATTATCATTCACATGATGATTACCCACGGTTCAAATATTATCGCCACCACCATCATCATTCAAGATGGAAAAATGCTCATCGATGGGTACCACCGAGAGACTATGTTATAGTAGAAAATGGAGCTCCCAATCCAAACTACCATCAACATTACTAATCATAGAAAGACTGATTTCTTCGAGGTATCGTCACTTTTTTACAGTGCAGAGTTTTGCATAAAGAATAATAGATTGTGATCTAAATGATGTCATTCCTACGCAGGCGGGATTGACATCATTTAGCAGTAATAATCAAGTGTTTAAATGATGACGCGCTCTCAAACTATCCGGGACTTATAGGATTTTTTTGCTTCATGAATCCATGCTAATAATCTGCTAAAATTCTTTTTTTAAAATGAGCACCGTTATTGAGCGATTATGAAGCTGTTCATACAAATATGTTTTTTTGTTTTGTTTTCATCACTTGTTGTTTATTCGATGTTGGCTGTTTATATTATTAAAACTGCTGAACATGATCAAAGAAAACAAGCAGATGTCATTTTAGTTCTTGGTGCAAAAGCTTATTGGGCTAACACCTACAATCCATGCCTTGTAGCTCGTGTAAAACATGCAGTTGATTTATATAAGGCTCACTATGCCCCTAAACTTCTTTTTTCAGGGGGTATCGATAGAGAAGATGGAACAAATGAAGCACAAACAATGAAAGAAATTGCCGTATCATTAGGAGTGCCCGCCAAAGACATCCTGCTCGAATCTGCTTCAACTTCTACTTATGAAAACCTTCTTTTTTCTCAACCAATAGTTCAAGCAAATCATTTGAAAACCATTATTTTAGTGACGGAACCTTTTCATGCCCCCAGAGCTCTTTTAGTGGCGCAAAAATTTCATCTTGATGCAGTCAGCTCGCCCGCAGTAAATAGCGTATGCTGGACTAAACACAAATATTTTTCACGTTATTTTCTCAAAGAACCACTCGCTATTATGCTTTATAAAATGAAAAATAAATTATGAATTCTTTAATTTCCTGATGAAAAAGCCCTACGAAACAGGACGTTGTTGAATAAATAGTTTAGAAATATCTGATAATTACCAAACTGACTCTTTGTCATTTCCGAAACGAATTCATCCATAAGAACACCACGATCCGTTTGGAAATAGAATCCAACTGCGTAGGAATGACATGCGATTGCCTTAACAAAGGTATAAAGAGGAAAGGGTTACGTTAAAAAGTAACCCTTTCATTTTTGAATTATACGACTTCTACTACGCATTTATTTGCCTCTAGTACACGTTTCTGTTCCAAGCGTGTTGTCTGATTGCAATGCCCAATTGGATTGCAATGAACCATCTGGCTTCACTTCAATCATTTGAATTCCTATTGTATCGGGCTTTCTAGGATCCCAGAATGAAGCTGAAATAACGTTCGTTAAATTGGGATGCATAACACCGGTACCATAAAGAACCGGATCACCAGCACTAGTATCCCATTCTAAAGTAAATGTATCGCCTGTTTTTGTAATACTCATTGGATAAGAGACCGTATTATTTGCAGCATCAGTGCGTTGGCATTGATAATTCCCCAGCACAGAAGAAGTACTGTTATTACTAGTACTTGTAGCAGTACCTGCATTAGTTGTGGTGGAACCAGAATTGCTTGTCGTGGTGTTGGAATTGCTTGTACTTGGGTTATCTGCATAAGCTGTAAGCGTTGACAGGGATAATGCAGTAACTAAATAAACATTCTTAATCACAGTTTTCATAATAAATTCCTTTTCTCATAATCACCTTTATACGCGTTAATTCTATTGTTGCGTTACTTTGGTGCACGTTTCAGTACCACCCTTATCCTTATTACTTTCTGCAAAAACACCATCCAAAGAGCCATCGGGTTTAATTGTGAAAATTTGGACTGTTGTTACCGTTGGCGATTTAGGTTGCCAAAAAATATAGCCAATTGCATTAGGGACATCTTTATTAAATATTCCCTTACCAATGTAATATGGAAATACACTTCCGGTAGGAATACCTGAAACTTTATAAACATCCCCATTTTTTTTAAATACTACGGTTTCAGTTCCGTCATTGGGAGTAGTAAATGGATCATGATAGGAGCATTTATAGGATCCCGAAATATCAGGTACATCTGCAGAATAGACACTGGAGGATACCGCCAAAACACCTAACATTGTTGCTAGAGAAAGCTTATTAATGGCACGCATAAGAACTCCTTTTCTTAATAACTTAAAATGATTTTAAGGTACATAAGTTAATAATAAATATATGTTACTCAATATGGAAAAGCAAATTTCAAATAGAATAATTTTTAGATTAAAAATTGATTTCAAATTGCAAACGTTGATTTGTAGATTTTTTAGAAATGAGTTCGGTAACCCATAAAAAAATAATTATGAGTCTATATAATGCATCAGAAAAATATCACCACTTGGGAAAGGCACATGCGCGATTGTTCAATGGCCCATAGAGGGAGTTTCCCAAGAGGAGCTAAAATCTTCTGAATCGGGTGTTTGATTCTCTTCAAGAAAATTAATTAATTTTTTTAATCGACCCTGGCTTACGGCTAAGGTTTCAAAAAAACCTAATTTCACTGATTTGCCATTAATTGCTGCTAATTTTCTTTTTTCTGCTGCCTGACATTTTAATAACTCCCATTCAGAATGTACTGAAAATGAATTTTTTGAATCATCACTGAAATTGAACTGCTCAATATATTTTTCCATGCAAAAGGCATAAGTTGCAGCATGGACAATTTTTGCCTCAGTGGGAGACAGTATTCGAGCTTGCATTTTGACCAAGAAGGCAAAACGCCAAATCGCTGTAAAAGACTTATCTTTTTGGCTGTTAAAATCCTGATTCAATAAACGAAGGGTTTCTTTTACTGAGGCATCCTGTTGCTCTAAAAAAGCTGGCTCACCTCTAGATTGGTGAATAAAAGGATAAATCCAACGATTTTCATTCGTCGCATTAAGGAAAGTTTTACGCTCTTTAGGTAATAAATGAGCCGCATTATGCAATGCATCAATTTCTTTAATTGAGCGCATATTAATGTAATCATCATGAGAACTGAAAAATTGAGTACACTCCAAAGTGTGCTGAGTAAGCCAGTTAAAAATTGCCAATTCAGAACGTCTCTCTTCATCTGTCGTATGATAACGAAAATAAATCAAGGATGGGATTAATGCGAGTTGCTTCGAAGTACAATGTTTATACATTAAATAAAAAATGGACCTGAGCAGAAACATGATGTCTTTAAGTTTCTCAATTTCTTGTCGCCTGTTTGCAGTAATTTTCTCATTCAACTTTAAAAATGGATAATGTTCCAGTTGACTGACCTCAACATAGCCGAGCATCCGACTCGCACGAATAAATAATGGCATAAGCTCGGTAATCTTCAATGAGTCATTCGTCACTGACAGGCGATTAAAATGATTTTTTAATTCTTCATACAAAACAGGATGGTGAAAATCAGCATTCATTAAGCCAACTTTCACCAAGGATTGTTGTAAAGTAAGCCAAGGCATGACATATGCCGCAGTATTCCATTGCGCACTTTGTTCACAAGGAATATTACGAATAACCAAATTCCAAAATTGATTCGTGAGTTCGTTCACAGGAATCATCATATCGGAATCCAAATCAAATTGGTCATTAAGCGGTTCAAATAGCTCAGATAGTTTGGAGATGAGGGCAAGAACTTCTGCAGGAGTTTTTAATGGATCGATATTACTTCCAAGCTCTATAACCTGCTTTTTAAACTCGCCGACCTTCATCTTCTACCTCCTGTCTCATTGAGCTACGATCAATTTCATGAACTAAAATCTAACACAGAATGATGGGCTTTAGTCAACAATTAATTCAAATGACTGACATTTTAGTTAAACGGATGACAAAATATACATTTTCTTAAACTCTAAAGGTATGTCGTTTATTTTCAATTTTTCAAGGACTTAAAAACAACTCAGCCTGTTTTCTTAAAGTGGATTACCAACACTCTTGCCATGGTCTATAATCACCGCTAAGACATCATTATTCCCTCATCAACTCATCCTTATTTTTTGTAAGAAATTTTCCAGGAAGTGTATTTCAGCAACTATTATGGCAATATAATCAGTTTGTTATCACTGCATAGTATTTTATTGCGTACGAAGGATGTCTACTTAAAATGTTTGATTTTACCGGAAGTTATACAGATCAATATCAATTGACGATGGCACAGGTTTACTTTTTAAAAGGCCACCAAAATACTACCGCGGTCTTTGATTATTTTTTTAGAAAACTTCCATTCGGTTCGGGATACGCTGTTTTTGCCGGTTTAGCAGACTTATTGGAAATATTAGAAAACTATCATTTCAATGAATCTGATATTCAATTTTTAACAAGTAAAGGGATGCATCCTGAGTTTCTTGAGTATTTGAAAACCTTTCGCTTTAATGGGACTATTTACGCTCTATCAGAAGGAGATATCGTTTTTCCTACTGCACCCATTGTGACCGTAGAAGCCAATATGCTCGAGGCGCAACTGATTGAAACTATTCTTTTAAATTTACTTAATTTTCAAACTCTTATCGCGACAAAAGCAAGTCGAATACGACACGTTGCAGGAGATTGTCACTTAGTTGATTTTGGTTTACGTAGAGCACAAGGCCCGGGAGGGTATTATGCCAGCCGCGCGGCGATTGTTGGTGGGTTTGATGCAACCAGTAATGTCTGTGCAGGTCGTGATTATGATATTCCTATTTCTGGAACTATGGCACATTCATTTATCCAAAGTTATGACAGTGAATTAGCTGCATTTCGGGATTTTGCTGAAATCTGGCCTAATAATTGTACCCTGCTTGTTGATACATACAGTACCCTAGAAAGCGGTGTACCTAACGCAATTCGCATAGGCAAAGAAATGGAGCAACAGGGACATCGATTGCATGCAATCCGCTTAGATAGTGGTGATTTGGCAGATTTGGCAAAAAAATCACGACACATGTTGGATGAGGCAGGCCTGCATTATGTAAAAATAGTTGCATCCAATCAATTAGATGAATCGAAAATTAAAATCCTGCGTGAACAAAAAGCACCTATTGATATTTTTGGTGTGGGCACAAATTTGGTTATCGGCGCCCCAGATGCTGCTTTAGATGGAGTATATAAACTGGCTTTTGCTAATGAAAAACCACGACTTAAACTTTCTGAATCAACAACTAAAATCACTTTACCTTATAAAAAGCAAGTATTTCGCTTACTGCATCAAGATGCCTTTTTAGGTATGGACGTTGTTGGACTTATGGATGAGACGAAATTAGATAAAGTCTATGCCCCTTTTGAAATGGAGCAATTATTATCTCACGATCATTATCGACAAGAACCTCTATTGCAAAAAGTCATGGAACATGGCAAGCGGCTTATGCCATCAAAAACGTTACAGGAAATCGCCCAATACAGTAAAACACGATTGAGTCAACTACCTGAAGAATACAAACGGGATGATAAACCAAGCACCTATCGGGTGGGGTTAAGCGAACAACTGACGCTCCAACGTAATGAACTCATTAAAAAATATAAAAATGAGTTCTAAAAGCCCCCACTGTGATTTCCTGGTTGCTACTCAGGATTAGCACCACACATCCAATCAACCTGGAGTAGAACACTCATAAAATATCGCTTCTCCCCTTGGGGAGAAGATGCCCTCAGAGCGGATGAGGGTATCATATAATTAACCTCCCCCCCTGTCCCTCTCTCGAATCGGGAGTGGGGATTTTATGCCAACCGCCGAGCTTACCTGCCTAGCCTAAGCATAATCCCCAATCTACAAAGTCACTGTTCCTCCGACCAACCGAATCTCCGACCTCATTGCTGCCGAAACCCGATCACCGGGTAAGACAATTCCTACTAAATTCAAAGGATCTGCGGATGAAATAATTTGCGGCATCTCATCCAGTTCTTCATTTCGCATCGCCCGTAAAGAGTCTACAGCATAAGCTAATGCAAATTGTTCGCCTAAAAATCCATCAACAAAACGACCACCACGTACTTCACCACGTAATTCAAGGCGTCTCAAGAAAATCAATAGATCACGCCAACGTGGAATATTTTTCTCGCGCACAAGCAAATCACGAAATACCACCCCATAGCGTTTCAATAACATCCAACATGCAGCTTCCACTCGTTTCTCTTGATCTGCTTGCGCATGCACATGCAATAAAGACCAACGTCCCGTACTCAGTGGAAACAAAGGTCTCCGTCGATGTCGGCTGCTGTATTTACGTTTTGTACTAATCAGGGTGCGTACATTATCAAAACTGTCTGCTGTGACCATACCCGCTGCGACCAATTCCCATAAACCATTTTCTACTTCTACTTTCAGATTTCCCGTCCCACGGACGATATCGGCGTAGAAGGAAGCACCGTATTTTTGTAAAAATTGGTAAATATTACGTGCAGGATGGCTTAAACTCTCCACCTCTTCAATATTATCAACAAGTGCATGTGGTGGAATCCAATCGGCATCCTCTCGCACAAAAAACGTAATCGGTGCATTTCGACTAGGTGATAAACGTCTTGATTTCTTCGTTTCTTCGTCCAGAACGGCTATCGAAGGATGAGGGGACACACGCCCCCAACCGACAAGACCACTCATACATAATTTATCTAACATCAACAGATCATAATCGTGTACCCGTGCAGGAAAAATATCCGATTCCCATGCATTGGCCGCAAGCTCAAAGCCTTGAAGTTGCTTGATCACCTCCAACAGTCCACTCTCTCCGCGTAATTGATTTCCTTTTGCCATGTGTTGCCATTTGAGTAACCAGGCCATAAATTGAGCTCGAGTAACGGGTTTAATCTGTTTACGTAACGATTCTGTAGTGTAACGATGGATACGTGCTAGCAAACGCCGTTCACACCATTCGATTTCACCAGCACACTCTGCTCGAAAGCTCCCACGCAATAGATAACCACTGGCTTCCAATTTTAATAAGGCATGTTCGACATCCAAGGGTGGAAGTCGCAAACAATCAGCGAGTGTCTTTTGAGTGATTGGTCCTGTATGCGCAAGCCAGCCACGAATTGCTTTCAAGATACCCTCATCTTGTGTGCATGACTCTTCCTCAATATCAACCATTTCGTTGCTAAATAGTGCTTGTGGAAAAATACAGTGAAAAGTCTTCTTTTTTTCAGCAGGGACATAATAATTTTTGTCTGTAACCCTAGCTAATACCGCTCGTCCTTCGAGCTGCAATTCAATAAAATATTTTTTCCAAATAGGTAAGGTTGCTTGATACTCAGAGAAGTGAATCGTTTCGGGAAAAACAATCACTGTTTGCAATACATCATGCAATTCATCTGCAGAGCGAATATCTGGCCAAGCTTGTTGCTGAACTTCGGTCACTGCTTTGGGGTCTAGCTTACCTACTTCTTCCAACAATGATTCAGGGAGTACACGGCGCATTTCTACTGCTCGTGAACGTCGCTCCTCTAAAGGAGCATCATCTAAAAAGGCATAAGGATTAGCATTTAAAATTTCATGAGAAAATACAGAAGGTACTGGAGTATCTACCGCGAGACACTTAATGTTTTTGGATTCAATAGCATGGATCACTTCCGTTAAGCCATCAATGTCTAAAGCTTCTGTTAGAATATCTTTCATGGTCTCTTCGATAAGGGGATGTTCAGGCAACACTACATCCCGCCCCCCCAAATTATCCTGACATGCTGCTGCATCTGGAAAAACAGCCGCCAATAAGTCATCCGCCAACATCCGTTGAATGTTTGGAGGCGTTTTTTTACCACCACGAAAACGTAATAATGACAAGGATCGGGAAGCGACAGCACGAAAGCGCACACCTAATAAAGGGGATTGCAAAACCGCTTGGGTAACGACGTCTTTTAAGGTATTGGTATGTAAAAAATGGAACACATCCGACAGAGGAAAGCTGTGTTGTTCTGCCAAAGAGATATTTAACCCATTATCAGTAGCCGCGGCTTGCAATTCAAAATTAAATGATCGGCAAAATTTCTTGCGTAAAGCCAATCCCCAAGCCTTATTAATACGGGCACCAAAAGGTGCATGGATGATCAGTTGCATGCCGCCGCTTTCATCAAAAAAACGTTCTGCAATGATTGTTTTTTGTGTCGGAACCGCGCCGAGAATTTGCCGTCCTACACGGACATACTCTAATAATTGTTCTGCAGCGGCATGATCTAAACCACAATGACGCATCAACCATTGAATGGCAGCCTTAATTTCAGGGTAATGCTTGATATCAACAATTTTTGGACTTTTTTCTGGCAACAATTCACTAATTTTTTCACGCATCTGCGAAACGTGTTGTGATAGTTCAATGCTTCGTGCCGGAGCTTCACCGAGCCAAAAAGGCACGCTAGGTGGTGCACCATGGGCATCTTCCACAAGTACACGCCCATTTTCAATACGTAGTATTTTCCAGGAATTCGTACCTAATAAAAAAATATCACCGCGATTACTCTCTACAGCAAAGTCTTCATCCAAAGTGCCTACCATAGCATTATCAGGCATGGCAATAACAGTAAACAAACCGTTATCCGGAATGGCACCTCCGCTCGTTATCGCTGCCAGTCGACTACCTCGCCGTGCCTTAATAACGTGATTCACTTGGTCTCTATGAATATAAGCGCCATAGCGTCCTCGTGATCCGGAAACTCCCTCAGACAACATAGTAAGAAGTTCATCAAACTTTTCCCATGTTAGATGATGATAAGGGTAAGCATTTTTAAAATGGCAATAGAGCAAGTTCTCTTCCCAATCCTGGGTGGCACATGCGGCTACTATTTGCTGCGCTAGAATATCTAAAGGCTCTTGTGGAATAATCAACTGATCCAAATCTCCTTGGCGTATTGCATAAACCAGGGCAGCACATTCTAATAATTCATCACGTGTTGTGGCAAAAATACGTCCTTTCGAAATGGCTGCATGCCAGTGCCCTGCTCTACCGATGCGTTGCAATGCGGTAGCAATAGCACGTGGTGATCCGATTTGGCACACCAAATCAATGCTTCCAATATCAATTCCCAACTCCAACGAGGCAGTGGCAACTAATACTTGGAGTTCGCCTTTTTTTAATTTTGTTTCTGCTTCCAGCCTTAGTTTTCGCGATAGGCTTCCATGATGAGCCAAAACCTTATGTTCTCCTAGACGTTGCTCCAAATGATGGGCAACCCGTTCCGCCAATTTTCGGGTGTTTACAAATACTAAAGTGGAACGATTTTCCCCAGCATAAGCGGCGATTTTGTCGTATAGTTCATCCCACATCTCATTGGAAGCAACAGCGGCTAACTCAATTTCAGGCACCACAACCTGCAAATCTAATTGGCGTGCATGTCCTATATTGACTAATTTCACGCTGGTCTTTTTAGCGCCTGTTAAAAAATGCGCTACCTTTTCCAAAGGTTTTTGAGTAGCAGACAATCCAATCCGAATAAATGGTTTGATGGTGAGTGCTTCCAAACGTTCGAGGGATAAAGCTAAATGCGCACCTCGTTTGTTATTTGCTAAAGCATGAATTTCATCGACAATTACTGTATGGATACCCGCTAAATTAACACGGCTTTTTTCTGCAGTGAGTAAAATATAAAAAGACTCAGGTGTAGTGATTAAAATATGTGGTGGCTGCTTGAGCATTTTTTGACGCTCACTGGTTGGAGTATCTCCAGTTCTCACCGCCACACGAATTTCTGGTAAATAAATACCACGTTCTTTGGCGAGTTCAGTAATTTCCTGAAGCGGTACAAGTAAATTTTTTTGCACGTCGTTACTCAGTGCTTTGAGAGGTGAAACATACAAAACCTCTGTCAGATCCTGTAAACTTCCAGATATCGCTTTGCGTACCAAACCATCTAAGCATGCTAAAAATGCGGCCAGAGTTTTTCCTGAACCCGTAGGTGAAGAAATCAGGGTATCATTTCCTGATAAAATAAAGGGCCATCCCTGCTCTTGCGGTTCTGTAGGTTCACCTACTTTTTGGATAAACCATTCCTGTACGAGCGGATGTGCCCAAGTCAGGCTTTGATGTTTTGTCGAACTCATGAAATTAATGATAAATGGGCAAATTCAATACATAGTATAGGCGATCTTACTGCCGTAGAGCAGTATCCTTTTTTGAGATTCTCCGCTCAGTCACGTCATTGCGAGTGCAACGAGGGATCTCCACCCTGTGGCACAGTGTAGATAGTTGTCCCCCTAATTATTATTCCGCCTCAACAAGAATTTGTTCGATTTCCTTATTTTTAAATACTACATGCCGATGCAAACCGACAGCAATTACTACTGGTGCTAACTCTTTCATTGCCTTAATTGCCTCTTCTTTTTGCTTCTCTGTGCTATTTGGATGTTCAAAAATATCGGCATTCGCTAAAAACGCCGCAATTGTGCCTTTCCTTACGATTTTGCCATCGATTAATGCAGTATCCACTCCATCAGGCAATATATCTTCAGGATGAATTGAATTATGATTTGACATACTTTTCTCCTATCTCTTATAGGATAACCAACCGGTTCTTATGGGTGACTTGATCTCATGCTCTCAACTATTTCAGATTCATCAGATCCTGGTTGTACCAGCTTTATAGTTTTCCTTAATTCCCCCATTAATTTGGTTTGCTTGGTAGCCCATAATGAGGACCCCACATGAATTTTCTTGTACTCCGAAATAATATTTTCCACACTTTTTTTGGTTTTTTGTATTATCTCAGGATCGAAATTGGTTTTTTGATTTTCTGCTTGCTCGGCTAATTCAAATCCCAGCTCTAAAGTATCTTGGGTTCTTTTATAATTTATACCTGTTCGCAAATATTTCTCTAACATGGGGCATGCTCTGTTTATTAATTGAATAATGAAGCATATTTTAGCATTGTTTGTTCATTAGCAAAACCAACCTCAGGTGAGCAAACATACAAAAAAAATCTGCGCATCGTTGCTCATAACATGACCGTATATTGAAGAAAAAGGAAATGGAAACAGTCCCTAATACAATAGAAAACGATTGCAGCGTATTTAAAATTACCACACAATCGCAGTTTACACCCACATCGGCTTTTGTTTATTAGGTAAAAAAAATGATTATCATAGTTTGTGGCACGTCATCCTCAGGGAAATCAACACTTTGTCATGAATTACAAAGTCGGCTTGGTGATGGCTGGCTCAGCTTTAGTACTGATGGGTATTTGGGCATGCTGGGTGATAAATTTGCGGGGTTACATCCTGACAATCCGCAAGTTTGTATTCCCAATGATATTTGCTATGCGCACCAATATGCCGATGGAACCTATGAAATCATGCCCGGGGCATTGTGTTCAAAACTCTATTTAACCATACCCAATGTCCTGAAGCTTCTTGCCGAACAAGGCTTCAGTATTATTGTTGACTCCTTTATTACAACTATTGATGAATTTAAAAGTTATAAAGAAACATTAGAAAAGTATGGAGTTTTATTTGTTTATCTTGATGCTTCTGAGGCAACGATTGCACAAAGAGAAGCTGCCAGGGGTGATCGATTAAAAGGATCAGCACTTCATTGGTTGAAGCGATTTAATTTTCAAGAACATTGCAATGTGTGCATTAATACTGAAAAAATGGATATACAGCAGATTGTGAATGAGGTTTTTCAGGTATTAGAAACACCTATTACGCTCCGCTAATCTGGGCAGCAAAATGATAATTAACGATAATATTACGTTTTTTTTACACCTATTGGACTATAAACTGATTTTTACACCCTATACAATCATCACACCCAATTCAAAGATGTTTGTTTAAGCATTTATGAACAATTATGTTGAACGAAGTATCCAGATTCCGGGTTTTACTCTTGCTTTAAAAATTTGGCATCCCGAAAAACCCAATCCTGTTTTGTGTTTGCATGGCAAACTGGATAACGCGGCAAGCTTTGATTTCTTGGCACCATTGCTGCCTGACAGACAGCTTGTTGCGGTGGATTATCCAGGTACCGGATTTTCCAGCCATTATCCTCCGGGGGTTATGCCGCATTGGAAAAATGATGCGTTGTTGATGTTGCATCTAATCAAAGCATTAAAATGGACGCATTTTGATATCATTGCCCATTCATTAGGCTCTTTGCTGGCCACAACCATTGCGATTGCCCAACCTGAGCGCGTGGGAAAATTGATATTTCTTGATATCTTGGGACCTAAGGTCAATTTTATTGAACAAGCAACAGCAAACTTGCAAAACGATGCAGCGCATTATTTATCCTATAACCCCCTACAAAGAACGCTGTTTACCGATCGTATTGCTGCCATCCATGATCGCATGAACATTGGTTCCATCAGTTACCAAGCTGCTGAGGCTTTAGTTGAGCGCGGTACTGTAAAAAATAAAGAGGGCTGGCGTTGGACTTTTGATAAACGTTTGCGTTGTGTCGCGTCGACCCTTCCATTTGAGGATGAACTAAGAGCGATGTTGCAAGCGATTAAAGCTCCATTATGTCTCATTCGGGCAAAACAAGGAGTACCTTATCCTGAAGAGGTTTTTCAAGCAAGAATGCGCGCAATCAAAAATTGTACGCTTTATGAGGTTGAAGGGGGGCATCATGTACATATGGATGATCCAGTACCTGTAGCCAAGATAATTGACCATATTTTAATCCATTAGATTATTTAAAAACCTGCAAATGCTCTTTTTTTGAAATAAATCGTTATTTTAAGATCTGTTTGTGCTAAAGTGAGCTACATTTTCTCGACAACAAAGAAAGATAAAATTTTTAATGTAAAGTAATGAGGTGATAAAATGGCATTTTTTAAGTGGAATTGGGGTGCAAAGAAAGCGGATCAAGTGAAAGCCGGATTAAAAAAATTTGGTTCATCCAAGCCCGACATCTATAATACAGTTCGTGATTTGAGGGTTGAATTAAAAGCTGAAGCAAATGAAAACCATTCTAAAGACATCATCAATGCGTTACAACAACTCGATGCTAGGTTAGATGAAATACAGCAAACCTTCAACAAAAACACCAATGAACCGATGAATGTCTTTCAATACGCGTTTTACTGTCGAGAATTTGCTGAAGAATGTCGATCAGCTATCTTGAGTTACGAGCCAACCTTAATGGCAGCTCCTGGCATTTGGAATAAGTTCAAAGCATACTTCAATGCCCTCGTGGAATATCTTGAGTTTCAGCCATTCTTTGAAGTGGAGAAAAGCACTCTTGGCTTAAAAGAGGATTTTAGGAAACAATTTAACACTACAAAACGCGATCTCATGCCCAAAAAGTCTCCTAGCGATTCTGAGGATGACCCATGCAGCTGCTTCTCAATGAAATTCTAATATAAAAAATTTTACTTGTAGCTTGAGAGCAGCGAAGTGTAATTCAACCCGGGAATTATATGGACTTACCCCGGGTTACGACTTCGCTTAATCCATGCTAAGAGTAAATCACTTCCTCATTTTATAATCTCTATTTTTAAATTCTTATCCTAATCCAACAGTGCTACTATTAATGAATTAAAAAATTTCAAAAGGAATTGTCTTATGCGCGATGTATTTGAAATAAACCCCTCTCTGCTCAGCCAACTCATTTTTCAGGAGTGAGCCCATGAGCCGCATCGTTCTTTTTACATCCGGATTAATTATCATATGGATAGTCGGCTACTTTCTTATTGTAGGCAGCCATGTGCTGATTCCTTTGGTCATTGCGGTTTTTATTTGGAATCTTCTCAATACCATCAGTAACATCATTCAGCAAATACCAAAATTAGGCGCCCTTCTGCCCAATTGGCTCAGTATGATTTTTGCATTTACAATCGTTGCTGTTTTAGTTTTTGTTTTTATTAATATCATTACCAATAATGTAAATAATGTCATCGCAGCTTCAGGTCGCTATCAAGAGCATTTATTAACAATTTCTAACGACATTGATCGAAAATTTCATATTGAACTGTTAGCAAGTATTAACAGCATGATCAAAACCCTAAACCTGCAAACCATTATTGTTAATGTTTATGGAGTATTCACTACTTTAGCAAGTTCAACTGTACTCATTTTATTGTATGTGGCTTTTTTGTTTGTGGAGCAGCATTTTTTCCTAAAAAAAATCGATGCGTTGTTCCCTACATTAGAAGGACGCCTACTGATTAACAACATCATTATTCACATTGTTAATAACACCCAGACATACTTGGGTTTGAAATCCATTTTGAGTATCAGCACTGCCATTGCCAGTTGGATTATTATGAAGTGGGTTGGATTAGATTTCGCGGAATTTTGGGCTCTGCTTATCTTTTTCCTCAATTTTATTCCCAATATTGGCGCGATTATCGCGATTGCCTTCCCAGCCTCACTTGCGATTGTCCAATTTACCGGATGGATTCCTTTTACTGAAATCATTATAGGCTTAGGCGCAGTTCAATTTGTTGTAGGAAATTTAATTGAGCCACGTTACTTAAGTAACTCATTGAATCTAAGTCCCTTAGTCATCTTAATTGCTTTAGCAGTTTGGGGCGCGATATGGGGAATATTAGGCATGTTTCTCTCAGTGCCTATTACCGTAATGATGATGATTATCTTTGCTCATTTTGAAAAAACCCGCCCTATCGCGATTCTTTTATCTCGAGACGGGGATGTCTTTAAAACTTATGAACTCTTACCTATGGAAAATTTACCCGAACAAGATTGGATTCAATATTAGGAGGTTTCCTTTCCCTCCTGGGGAGAAGGCGCCCTTTAGGGCGGATGAGGCCATAATTCAGTGCCCCTCACCGTACTCCTCCCCAAATCATGGGGAGGAGAATTTTTAAACCCGCGGCAATAACAAAACCGTTACTTACTCTGAGTTTCCCAAAATGCGATGTGAGCACCTGTAGGATCTTTAATAATTGCAAAACTACCCATATCGCCTACCTGAGTAACTCCTTTTACCTCATGAGCTCCGTTTTGCTTTGATTTTGCCAGAGTATCTGCAAGATTATTCACCAGAATATAAGCCATCCAATGTGGGGGTATTTCTTTTTGTTGATTTGCCGGAATTTGCCACATACCACCAACATCCTTATCTTTAGTTTGTATCAGCGTATAAGTCATCGTTTCGTCAGAATGGATTTCTTTAAATTGCCAGCCTAGTACTTTGCTATAAAACTCTTTCGCCTTGTGTACATCGGCAGTAGCTAACTCATTCCAACAGAATTGTCCCATAGAATGTTCTGACATGATTCATTCCTTTTATGATTAGAGGTGTTTGAATAATAGCTTATAATTTCTAAAGATGTTAGAAAGTATGAGCTAAAAAACAAATAACAAGAAAGTTATCGCCTCATAAGAAATTGAATGACTATTAAAGCGATTATGATGAATAAAGGAGCCAAGAGAGATAAATTCCCTCTATTAATCGGTTTGGTTCCCGTGTTCACATTAACAGCCAGGCTGTTTAAGTTAGTTGAATCATAAAAAGTATCTTTATCGACAATAATTGCCTGAGGCGGCAATTGCTCTGATTCCGTTTTAGTACGGTTGGTCTTTTTGACGGCGGTACCTATGGCAAGAAACTCAATTAAGCCATTCCCTAATTGATACACATAGGTTTTAACGCCCACCACATCATCTGCCCCTATGGCCTGTGCTTCTTCATTGATAATTGCCAAGGCATTTTCGCGGGCTTGATAAATCAACCGCGTCAGCTCATTAATTTCTCCGCGGACAAATGCTTTAATTGCAGAGGTAATTCCACCTACTAATCCTAAAGAATAAACCGATGTACCCAAAAGTAACTTCATAGGAGCATAACCTAAACGCGCCATATTCCACATTTCAATATTCGTCATGTCACTAGTAACTACATCATTATCCATAGCCGTGATTAATTGCGGATTTTGCGAAGCAGTTCCTATCATCAGCATTTCACTGACGCCACCAAACGGAAGAACGGTTGTCTTAATACCCAGTACTGCGTTCGCTTTATATTGTCGCGCATGGGCGATAATACGATTTAAGGCCAAGTGCCTGGTTTTATTGAAAATATCAGAGTACTCCTTGATTTCACCCCGAGCCAACGTTTTTAAACTGCCAATTATCCCTCGACCTAAGCCCATAGAATAGGCTACATTGCCAAAAGCAAAACAAATTGGTTTGTACCCGGCATCAAGCTGGGCATATAATTCCTGTCCATCTGCTGAAGTTGAAAACTTGTTCTTATCAGCCCCGCTGTCAGCATAAATCACCGAACCTATTGATAAAAATTCAATATTGGCTCCATGCATTATTAATTGGCTGGTGACTCCAGTGATCCCTGTTGCATTTTTGCTAACAGCCTCCTCTAACATTCGTTTATATGCAGTTTCCCTACCCTCTTCTATAAGTGAAGTAATCTGCGTTAACTCACCACCTAATATCGCTTTAAAACCAGAACCGACACTGCCTATAACCCCCAAAGAATGAACACTATTTCCAACAACTATAGTTCCTGGAGAGTAATTTTTAAGCTGTAAACAATATATTTCATTCCCAGATAATCCAGTTGTAACAGCCATAATTTAATCCTTAAAATTATAATTTTATATACATAGTTTAGAGTATTTTTGTAGTATATAGAGTCTATTTGCATTCTACTTTTTTAGCTCAAATGACGTGCTCTTAGGACTCTGCCCCACGTCATCCCGAGTCCAGCGAGGGCTCCTCATGATGTGGCATACGGTATTAGGATGGGAAATCCCATGTTGGACTTGGGATGACGAGGTTAATGTTGTAAAAATTTCGGGGGCACGAAATCATTTTTAATGCCTATCTAATGGAGTAAATGAGTTTTGAACAGTAATACAATTAAAATTGTTTTTTGCATTCTTACTGCAACCCCATTTACTGCAATTGCCGATAATGATATTTGCTCTGATTTATTAAATCTTATAAGTGCTCCGAGTAACGTGAATAGCCCTTGTTCCATTCCCTTTAAAAAGGTATTCACTGAATTAAACTACATTGATCAACAATTGCCTTATCATGCAGGTGTCCAACAAAATGTTCCTAATGCGAATATTCGTATGGGTTTACCAGCAAATAATGAACTTTTTGTTCTTCCATCCACCTACATTGATCAAAAAACTTTTCCAGGAACAGGAAGTACGGATATTCGCTTTGGTTTAAAACACACCATCACCTATAAAAATGATTGGGTCTTTGCCTTGCAAGGAATTGCCGATACGCCGACTGGAAGTGCTGCTTATGGCAGCAATCACTGGGGTATCACCTTCAATGGGATTGCCTACTATGAAATTAACGATCAATTTAGCATTACCGGACAACTGGGTATAAGCAGACTCAGTGATCCCAAACTGAGTGGCGGCAATTATTTCAATACAATCAACCCTGATATTTCTTTGGGTTTCTCACCAAGTGCCAAAGTTTCTCTTTATGTAGAGGTCTATGGTCAAAGTAAAATTAGCGCGAATCAAAGTGCGGGCTTTAACTTTGATGGGGGCATCTTATTTCTAGCACTCCCTAATACTGTATTGAATCTCAGTGGAGGACAACAGTTATACAATTATTTAGGTGGTTTTATGCATTACGTCAATTTAGGCATTGCTGTCATGTTGTAATCGGGTCTGTTCGTCCTCCCGAGTACATCAAGGGATTTCCTATCATCACACCGAGCTACTGCGGGGAGTTCCCTCATTGCGCTCGGGATGACGTGGCGGGGGAAATGGACGAACAGACCTTAAGCAAATACCAAAGTTGTTTGTTGCGATTCATCCTGATTTAAAAGGCGATAAACATCTTGAGTATCGTTTTTAATATCATGTTGTTTTTGATACACATCGTATAATCGATAAGCCACATAGAGACAGGTTAAACCCAAAGCAACTGGCCAAGATGCTGCGGCTGCAGTGATAATAAAGGCGATTCCTCCCACATTAAAAGCTAAGGTTTTCCAAAATTCAAGACAATTTTTGTCGCATTCAGCATTCAATTTTTTTAAAAGTTGGTGATGATGTTGATCATCTAAAACTGCACCATTTGCCAATTCACGCCGTACCGCAATTAAAGATTTTTGATATTTTTTGTATTCTTCCGCAGTATTATACATAGCATTACCCAGCAAACTAAACAGTGCGAGTCCTGCCAAAGACAGTGGACCTGTGCATAACAAACTGATGGCAAAACAGGTGGCAATTAAATTTGCAGCAAGAATGTTGATTGTAAAATAGGTGCATTGAGCCTCCCATTCGTCATTTAACACATCGATTTGTCGTTGAATAACCGCGTGTTCAAAAGGGGTTGCATCTCTGAGTTGCACCTGTAACTCCTGTAAACGATTTTGATATTTGCTGGCTTCGAAAAGCCATTGGGCTAAATATAAAAGCGTGTCAAACGTTAGAAATGCGAGGGTTATTACTGAGGCAGCTGATTCTGCAATATGAAAAAACTTATTATAGGTAGTAAGTAACCCGACTACAGACCATACCAAATCACTCGCCATAGTAAAGCCACGCTTTTCCAGTTCTTGCTGCAATACTTTTTTTGTTGATAATTCATCACTTATTGCAGACTCGATAATATGCTTCATCAAAAGAATCATATTAATAAGAAAACGAAGTGCATAGAGAAAAATACCCAAATCCGTAATGGCTTCACGAGATTTATTTAAAAAGTTAATCCCTTCGATAAAGCTGTACTGATTACCAAGTAACTTATTAAGGTCTTGAATTATCTCAGAAAAAGAACTTTTTTGAAGATAAATAATTGCATAGTTTGCAAAACCGCGGCTATAAGAAAATTGAGAACGGAACGTATTTATATTGCCGAAATATGTGCGCAATTTAGAAATACTGGTTAATGAAGACAAATTCGACCGTATTTTCTCTACTATAAACTCAGGCAAACCATCAATCGATTTTTGTTTTTGCACAGGAGTTACTTTATAAAGTGTTTCGAGGTCTTGACGAAGTTTTTTAAATTTCTCCAAATCAGAGCCAACATAATCCAATTGGTAATAAGAAATCAATAAATCGCACAGAAAGTACAAATAAAGCACGGTAAAATGATCTTCATTCCAAAGAGATTTATTCGAGACAACTATTTGATATAACGATGACAGTTCAGACTTTAATCGATCCAAATTAAAATCTTCTTCTTTGAAAGAAAAATCAATTTTTTTAAATGAATTATTAAAAAAAGTATGTTTTATGAGACTTATTTTTGTTTTTCCCATAAAAAATCATTCAGGTGAAGTGAGATGAATGGCTCAATTGTACTACGAGTTACCAAAAACAGCTTAAAACAATAGTGTTAAGTTTCTGAAAAAAAATAGTTAAAAAATAGAAAAAATGCTGCAAACTCGAAATCAAGGAAAAAAATTTAAGAACAGAAGTACCCCCTTTTTTTTCTAAAAACTAATTGATACACTCACTGCCCAAATGTCCATAAATCCGAGATATAAAGTTGATTCTTGATGCAAGTAATTCATCTGATTTTAACGAAATGAATTCATCAAAAAAAGAGAAAGTAGTTATTATCATTCCAACCTATAATGAAGCGTCAGTCATTCAAACGACAATAGAACAAGTTTTTGCATCGGTAGAGACAACAGCGCGCTATGAAATACATATTTTAATTTTTGATAGTGACTCTACAGATAACACCCAACAAATCGTTGCTGCATTACAAAATAATTATCCAAATTTACATTTATGCAACGAAAAAACAAAATCCGGGCTTGGCTCTGCTTATTTGCAAGCCATGAATTATGCTTTAACCTCTCTGGATGCTGAGATCATTTTTGAATTTGATGCCGATCTTTCCCATCAGCCCAAGTACATTCTCCCTATGTTGGACATGTTGCAAACCTGTGATTGTGTATTGGGCAGCCGTTATGTAAAAGGCGGCAGCATTCCTAAGGATTGGGAATTTCATCGTAAGTTATTCTCTATCTTAGGTAATTATGTTGCTAGAGCCGTTCTTACTCCTAAGTATAAGGATTTTACCAGCGGTTTTCGGGCTACTCGACGACAACAGCTTTTAAAAATTCTACCTCGTAGCTTCCTTACGAACCATTACGCATATAAAATACAACTGTTATGGCTTTTGCATAAAAACAAAGCAAAAATTCGTGAATATCCCATTGATTTTATCGATCGAAATGAAGGATACAGCAAACTGCCTAAAAACAGCATTGTTGATTCATTACGCGTTGTTTTTACACTACGGTATCATGAAATCAGGCGCTATTTAAAAATGTGCCTTGTTGGCTCTTTGGGTATCGCTGTACAATTTATTACTTATAATATACTGCGTGAATATTTTCAATTTTCTCCTTTTCAAGCCGCACAAATTGCAGTATGTGCAGCAATTATTAATAATTTTATTCTGAATAATAAAATTACTTTTGCTGACAAAAATAAAACAGCTTGGTCGTTAAAATTAAAACGTCTGCTCCTATTTACCCTCTACTCAGTTTTTATTATTAACCTGCAAAGTTTTTGGCTGCGGTTTGGTATCCTTTGTTTTGGTGAGGGACCCTTGCGAGAAAATATCATCATGGGTGCAGGCATAGGTTTAATGTCGCTATTAAATTACTATGCTTATTCTCGTCATATATGGGCAGAAAAATTTGTTCATAGTCATTAAAGGTAGCGCTGTTCATGATTCGGAATCGGCAGGGGATCAGTTCATCCCATGTCCAAAGTGGAAGGAATAGACTCGGCATGTCCAAAAGCAAGGTAATTTCAAGGGACTTCTTTAATTTGCAAAAAATTTATCCCTATCTCATTCTTTATTTTATTCTTTTATTGTTGATAGCACCAATAAACATCTTGTCGCTTGATACTTTTTATTATTGGGATTGGAGCCGACACCTCGCCTTATCCTATTATGATGGCTCTCCAATGATTGCTTATTTTATTAGGCTTTCAACTTCATTATTTGGCCATAATCTCTTTGCTTTGTGTTTTGTGGGCATTACCATAACTGCAGTCACATGTGGCATTATTTATAAATGCGGCCGATTTTTTTTATCCCACGAAGCAAGCTGCATCGCAATGCTGTCATGGCTCTTTTCACCGCTGGTCACCCGCGATATATTGAAACAAACTACCTATGACACCCCGCTTATTTTATTTTGGGCATTCACCCTTTATTACACTATTAAATTTATCCAAACGAGTAAAACAAGGGATCTCTATTTTATAGGGATCAGTGCCGGACTGATGATGCTATCCAAATACACGGGCATTGTTTTAATTCTTTCGCTACTCATTTTTTTAATTTCCACTCCGTACCGTTCAATTTTTAAAACAAAACATTTTTATTTTGCTATTTTTCTTGCCATCATTATTTTTAGCCCGGTTATTTTCTGGAATTATCAAAATCACTGGCAATCATTTATTTACCAGTTAACCACCCACAAACTCAATCTTTCAACGTCTCCTTTTCTCCATACAATCAAAACCTTTTCCAGCATATTTGTTCCATCCTTGAACATCATGCTTCTTCCTCCCTTTTTTGTGCGAAATAAAGAGTTGGATGAGAAAAAAGCACTGATGGTGAAGTTATGTCGGATTATTTGTTTCACTTTCCTCGGTTTTTACTTATATACAGCAAGCAAAGCGGAGATTAGAGATTTTTGGCTTACACCTTATTTAATGAGCAGCGCGCTTTTATTGGGATATGGATTCACCACATTTCATTACCGAAAATTGGCAATGGCTTTGATCGCTTCCTATGCCGTAATTAGTCTTTTTGTTTTAATTGACAATACGTCAAAATTTAATTTATTCAACTCAAAAAAACTTGTTTTCTATCATTTAATTCAAAAATTTAATGCTACAAACCCTAAATTACCGGACACAATTTTCACTTCCGGCTGGTTTGCAGCACGCATGCTCTTTTTCCTTCACAATAAACCTACCATTTATACTTTAGGCTGTGGCACCGCAAAAAATCAATATGCATTATGGGGTAATGACATCAATCAACGAATTACAGACAAAACATTAAAAGAGGCGTTCTATATTGATCGCTATGACAGGTCAATTTGTTTGGAAAAATATTTTGATCATTGTCAAAAGCTACCTACCACTACTTATACTTTTAGGCATAAGCAATATGCACTTTATGTGTATCAATGTAAAAATTTTTAGAACATATGTGCAACCGGAATGATAGGTAACACTTTAGGGCCTAGAAATTTTATTCTGTTACCTATCATCCCGGTTTAAAGTGTTACCCATCATTCCGGTTGCACAGTTAAGGCGGTTGAGGGTATTGACTGCGCTAAATGCCTCCTCAACCTGCCCCTCTCACCCACAATGAATCACAAAGAATAAAATCATAGAGTTTACAGTTGCCTCATCTTCTTTTAATGTATTCATCAAATTATGTTACCATCCATGTTATTAGAACTTGATAAGGAATATCGATGCTTAAATTATTCTTTCTTTTTATGGCCTTGTTTTCTTCGGTTTGTTTTGCTGATGAAAAAGAAATCGCGATTACTATGGATGACCTACCTCTTGTTGCTTCAAGAATGAATAACCCAGGAAATCGGCAGCGCTCCACCGAACGTTTTACTGCAATTGTGCAAACATTCCAAAAATATAATGTTCCAGTGATAGGTTTTGTGATTGCAGGAGCTATAGAAAAGGGTCAATGGGAATTTCTTGAACAATTTCGAAAAGCAGGTTTTATGTTAGGTAATCATACTTATTCACATTATGACCTGGATCAAATCAGCGCTGCAAAATACATCGCTGATATTGATCGTGCGGATAAAATTCTTACCCCGATAATGACCACACCCAAATATTTCCGTTACCCCTATCTGGCGGAAGGCAATAAAGGCAAAAAACAGGAAGTATATGATTATCTTAAAAAGCATGATTACACGATTGCCCCCGTCACCATTGATTCTAAAGATTTTGACTTTAACGAAATGCTTTATAAAGTCCCTTATCGCTCACGCGTGAACTACATTCAAAAAATAAAACCGCGTTATCTGGCCTATATATGGAAACAAACATTACGAGCCGAGAAAGAGGGTAAAGGCAGAAAACAAATCTTATTAATTCATGCGAACCTTTTAAATAGTTATGTATTAGGCGATATTTTGGAAATGTATCAAAAGAATGGATATAAATTTATCAGTTTAACAGAGGCACTGAAAAATCCGGCTCCGGGCATCAAATTTTCTCCTACCCAGAAAAAAGATACTTTGGGAGAGACGCTGGAAAATGAACTCATCGATCTTCCTAAACCAAAACAAAATTATGTGACACCTGAGTAACAGTCTCGCTGCGGTTAAATTAAGTAACAGAGCCATTCCCGCGTAAGCGGGAAATCATCCTTGAGTGAGTTTGGGTTCGATTAGAGAGCGATCTTCCCGTGAGAGATAACAATTTTGTATGCAATGACTTTATGATGCTTCGCTGAATTCAAGAGATACCAAGCTACAAAATGATTCTAAGTGGCTCGACCAGATTACACACAGACGTAATCTGGATTAAAGGTTCATTTGCGTAGTTCTCGGTGCTAATACGAGCTACAATCTTACTAAGCAAGATCATTTTTCTAAACAGGAGGTTATATGTTAATACTTGCTATCGTTTTGTTTCTTGCTGCAGCACTCGGTGGCCTCTTTCTTTTAACAGCGGTACTACAAGATAGGCCTGTTAATCACGCTGTGAAAACCCTCCACGGAATTTGTGCAGGATTAGGATTGGTCATTATAATCGTTTACATGCTTGCTTTTATGACAGGACAGGCGTTAATCCTTAGAGTTAGCTTCATCATCTTAATTGTTGCTGCATTAGGCGGATTAACCTTCGTATCGCTTGCTAAGAAAGGGAAACCGATTCCGAAGGTAGTAGTAATTGTCCATCCAATAATTGCCATCGCCGGATTAATTGCTTTGATAATCTATGTACTACCCTAGATATGTAGATCATTACTTCAAATATGCTGCGTTTCGGTGCTCGAAAACGCAGCTCTTTAGCCCGAGCTGAGGAATTTCCTAATTACTCTGGTTCAAATCTGTTTTTTAAACGTTCACGAAGAGATTCTACCAACACTTTAGATGCTTTGTCTGGTGATCCTGAATTAAAAGGAGGCTCAGGATCATACTCGAGACCAAGTTGTAAACTTTGTGCGATGTTTTCATCGGTAAGTTTCGCAGCAAGATAGAAAGCCATATCAATACCCGCCGATACTCCAGCGGCAGTAATGATTTTTCCATCTTCGACAAATCGTTTATGAGTAGGAATGGCTCCCCAATGGCTTAGCCGATTCATCACTGCCCAATGGGTTGTTGCCTTAACCCCTGACAAAACTCCTGCTGCCCCCAGGATCAAACTCCCAGTGCACACTGAAGTAGTCCATAAAGTATTTACATGAATTTTTTTAATCCACGTGAGTATTTCAGAACACTCACGTAATGCAGTCGCATTACCTGCGCCCGGAATCAGTAGAACATCAGTATGCGAAATATCGTTTAATGCATGCTCAGCAATGAGAGTAAGCCCCGAACACGTACCTACTGGTCCCTGATTCAAGGCCACTCTGTGCACTACAACTTCTGGTAAGCGACTAAGCACCTCATAAGGGCCAATTGCATCCAGAGCCGTCATTCCTTCATAAAATAAAAAAGTAATGTGTAGTGGCTTATGCATTCCATTTATCCCTTCTTAACAAATTGAGATTTTAATTTCATGGCACCAATACCCTCAATTTTACAATCGATATCATGGTCACCTTCGACCAAGCGAATGTTCTTTACTTTCGTGCCAACTTTTACTACCTGTGACGAACCTTTGATTTTTAAATCTTTAATTACAGTCACTGTATCTCCGTCTTGGAGAACTTGCCCATGCGCATCTTTAATAATGCGTTGTTCATTCTGGCTTTGCTCTTCTGCGGCATCTTTCGCCCATTCGTAAGAACATTCTGGGCAAATTAATTGATTTCCATCTTCATAAGTATACTCTGAATTACATTTAGGGCATTGAGGTAGTGAACTCATATTTTTCCTATTCAAAGACTTACAGTATACCAAAAATGGGACTAGTCTCCTACACCAGTAATAAGCAAATGCCGTTGTTGTGGTTGATATCGATGCTCATAAAGATAAATTCCTTGCCATGTACCCAAAGCTAATTTCCCGTCGTATATCGGAATAGTCAAGCTGCTTTGAGTTAAGACCGTACGAATATGTGCGGGCATATCATCTTTTCCTTCAATGACATGTTTGAAAAGAGGATCGCCATCAGGAACTAATCGGACTAAGAAGTTTTCCAGATCCCTACGAACTTGGGGATCATAATTCTCACAAATGATTAAAGAGGCACTGGTATGCTTGAGAAATAAGTGGCATAAACCATGTTTTATTGTCATGTTTGAGAGAAAAGACGTTACTTCGGGGGTAATATCCTCAGTTCCACGACCTTGAGTATTAAAAGTAAGAGCAAATTGTTCGATTTTCATAAGAGTAAGGATTTATTCATGACTTCATTTACTATCGCAAAATTTAGGTCATGATTCAAAGCAAATTATCAGGCTCTTCCAAGGCCCCCTTAACTAGAACTGTTTTGTGTCGGGATTTATCTCCTCGTTTTAAGGTGACTTGCCTTACAGGTACTTTAAAAAGCTGTGCAACAAACTGCAACAGTGCTTTATTAGCACGACCTTCAATGGGTGGCGTATTTAAACGGATCTTAAGTGCTCCTTCATGAATGCCTACAATTTCTGTTTTTTTGGCACCTGGCTGCACATATAAATGAAGAGTTAAACCTTCCACATCGCGGTGATACCACACAGTACAATAATCCCTTGGTTTTTTATGGCACAAATTAAATGATTAAAGAAATTCCCCTCATCCGCCCTAGCGGGCTTCTTCCCCTCTTAGGGGCTTTGTTGAAAAAATCGTACGTCATTCACGCAAAGGCGGGAATGACATATATGTGGTTTGGTAATTAACGTATTCTTCTAAACTATTTTTTTCAACAAAGTTCCCCTTTGAGAGGAAGGGAAACTTTAAGTGTAGCCTTGTCTCGCCTGACAGCAAATTATTTTAATTGCTAAAGCTAAAATAAGACGCCACTTTTCCCATAGTTTCAACGGCACCGTTATAAGTTTTGCCTAATAAACTCATTTCAGCCTGAGCCTTACCTCGATTGAGCTCATCCATTTGTTTTTCTGCTTTTTGCATTTCTTGAGTATGGTTGAAAAACGACTCAGTATGAGTCGCAACACTGACTCCATTTTTGCCGATTTGAGATTGAAACCATGATTTTGCTTTAGGCGCAGGATGCTCTTTAGTAATGAGGCGCACTGGAAGGGTACCATCGCTTAGCTCTATGGCCAGATTATCTCCTGCTTGTTGTAATTTCTCCAGTAGAGCAGCTTCATCTGTCGCTATTGCATGACGAATGGTGGTATCGCGAATGATCACAAACATTTTAGTGTAAGCTGCTAGCTTGGTTTGTTTCGCATTATCCATATTTTTCTTGGCAGTGACGTAGGCTAATTGATCACCTTCCATAATAATGCGCGGATCTCCAGCAAAAAATTGCAGAATATCAGATCGACCTGTAGATAAAATTGCACCTATAGTTGTTTGGGTCGGCCCAGAACCTTGATTTTCAAAAATCAGATCAGGTTGTTTTGCAATAAAACGAATCAAATCTAATGGTGGTACAACAGCAAGAACAACTCTTCTGAGAAGCGACCGTCCATTAGTATCTACTGCATTCACCAATTCCGGGTGTTTGGTAATCAGTTTTTCTACTTGGTCATATTTTTTTTCAGCCACAGCTTGCCATAGTGATTCTTCTTGAGGTGACATATTTTTCTCCCTATCCTAAAAAATAGGTCATATTATACCAAAAAAAAGGCATGCTGTGATATAGTTAATCAATTGTTGCGCAAATAGTATTACATTCCAACACTACTTTGGGGACTATTTTTTAATTGAATTATTGAGGAAAGGCTGTTTTTTATATGATCCAAAGGCTCATAATCTATCCCTAAATCACAGGCATCACAAATTTTTTGAATATGAGCTGGGTTCGCTCTATCAAATCCTATTGATTTTGCATCTTTAATTAGAATTTCAATCTCCTTTATTTTCGCTGAAACTTCGGCCCCATACTCTTCCTGCAATTCGTTTAAAACACTGGATAATTCTTTTAACATGGATTCATAATGGCGCTGTTTTTCCGGATCAAAGGTAATGAATTCTGTCCCATCTCTTATGGAGTTCATAAAAAAGCGATACCGATGTACGTTGTGTTGATTTTCCTCTTCTGCGATTGGCTGATGTTCCTCCTGATCAACCTCTTGTTCAGGTGTACTTAATTTCGCATCAATCCTTTGTTCTTCAGGCAAAGAGGTCACTTGCGGCTTTTTATCATTAGGCAGGGGAGCTTGAGAAATCTCCACGCGAGTAAACTCATCAACAGGCTTAAGATGTTCCACTTCAATTTTTTCCTTTGCTAACAAAGGAGGGGCGCGAGGATTATCATCCTTAGGAGTTATAACCTGGGGCATCTCCCCACTCGTATGCTCAACAACAGGTATAAAGGACTCTACTTCAATTTTTTCCTCTGCTAACAAAGAATCGGTTTGAGGCATCTCCATACTTAGACGTTCTGCCTCAGATATATGAGGTTGTCTTTCCACTTGCTGTTTTTCAGATAAATGCATAGTAGGAGTGGAAATTATGGAGCCCACATCAGAATTTTCTCGTTTTAAAGAAGAATGGTCGGAGGGTAACATCATAAAATCCGCACCCTTTTCAGGTAATGCAGTAATCATTTGCTTCATTAAATTAACATTCAGTTCAAA
This sequence comes from Legionella sp. 227, assembly GCF_043161935.1. Taxonomy (NCBI): domain Bacteria; kingdom Pseudomonadati; phylum Pseudomonadota; class Gammaproteobacteria; order Legionellales; family Legionellaceae; genus Legionella; species Legionella sp. 227. The sequence continues at coordinate 148,288 of NZ_CP171154.1, forward strand.
CCGTTTTCTCGCATCTTCTGGCAATACCGGTTGAACAATACCCGCAATGGTTTCTAATTCTTTATTGCATTGACTTAATAAGAGTTGGGTTGCCTCATGACCTTCTGCTTTTTTAAGCTCCTCTTTAAATAACTTTAATTGACGTATGCCGACATCTAGCCTGCTTACTTGTTCTTTATCCAATTCATCGACAGGACATTTTTTCAATTCATCGAGGATAAAGTTCAAACTCGAACTTATATCCTCTAAAGCATGTACACGCGCATTTTCATAATGAGTAGAAAGAGTCTGCATCTCCTGTTCCCACTCAAGCTGAATGGTTTGACTTTCCTTTTTAAAATTTTGAATGTTCTCCTGATATTCCTTGTATATTATTTTTAATTGTGGCGATTCATCACGCATTTCTTCAAAAAATTGGTCAAGAATTTCTTGAACCTCTTTCAATTTTTCCTCTTTAATTTGCCGGTGCTTTTCAATATCCTCAATATTCAGCATCGCTACATCGGATTGCTCTACATTCAAGGAGGAAAAATGATTTAATTCGGTCTCCATTTCTTCTTTTTTTGCGATTAAGCTCTGATAAATGGCAATTGCCTTTTGTTTTTTCACTTCACTAATATGCTCATCTTCAACAATTAAGTCTAATGCCTTGCGCATTGAGCTAATATGTTCCTCATAAGTGGTATCCATTAATTTAATTTGTTTCATATGGTGAACGTAGGTAATGCGTTTCATTTCCTCTTCATAATATTGATACAAATCCATATTTGTTAAACCATAAAGTGATTTTTCCCATTCAGATTCAGGAAGACGATGAGGTTTAGGCTCCTCAGGCTGTTGGAAGTTTGAAGATTCTTTTTTTCTTGGTACATAAACAAAATCTTGGAATTTTGCTGCTGCTGCCTTAGCATGCTCCCTTTCTATCTCATCAAGTAATGCACGTTCTTTTGCTAATAAATCCTTATCCTCAAAAAGTTTACGGATTACATCAAAACGTCCCGTAACAGTAAGAAAAAAAAGGAGATTGTGTTCGCATAAATGAATAAATTCACTAAAAATCTGTTCATTTTGACGAATCACATCGTTTTTATTTTGAATCCCATTAAGTCTTCTGAGCCATCCTAGATAAGACACCAAAAGAGGATACGTTGCTTCAGATAACTCATGTTGTTTTAAAATTGCATCACTTGGATTGCCCATTACTCGTTTTAAATGTTCATCCGGTGATAGATGAATGCTTCCCATGGCCCAGCGCCTTGTTCGTATTTTAATTAAGTATAGTATTTTTTGGGCCGTTTGATTTAAATTGGATCACACAAGGATTCATTGGTAAACCAAAAGAATGAATGACGATAGGACACAACTGAGCTAAAGAACTCAGCACAGATGATGAAAGCCCTTCTCCTTGCTCCATCATCCTGAGCAAAGTGAACGATCTTGATGCTTTAGCGTAGTGTTACTATGAGGAGATCCCTCGTTGCACTCGGGATGATGGAGGGGAGAGGAGAGAACTTTAGTGTCGAACATTTTTAGGAAGATAATTAATCACACAATAGCTCAAACATTTAGCGTTGGTAATCTCAAGGTCACGAAAATAGGTGATTTCTTTAAAATAAAAATCAAAAGTTTCCTTTATCGCTTCAAAATATCCTTTTATGAGCACCGAGTAACGCATTTTTTCAGTATGATGAATTTCGAGTAATTTGGAATATAAAAAAGTAATCTCATGAGTACATTGTGTATGTGCTATTAAAGCAACATCAAAACAGTTGGCTTCACTCAATTTGATTTTTAATTTATTAATAAAAACAAGCATGTTGGAAATACAAAAGTTAATTTTTTCGATTTTTTCTTTATATACCTCACCTAATACATCAGGTATTGAATAAATCATTTCTCGTAAAAAATTTAAATCCGCTATGTAATTCCCTAATACATTGTGTTTCTTCGTTTCAATAAATCGTGCTTGCCACTCGACTAAGTGCATCACTGTACGTTTATACGCAATCAGTTCCTTTTCTTTGGAATTATCTCCTGTAGAAACCAGGTTACTCTTTTTCAACTGTTCTATATGGCCCATCACCATAAAACATGCATTTTTAATATCTTCGAATGTTAAGGACTCGAAATTATTTGTTTCAATTTTTTCACTGATACTATCAATGATTGTTACTACATCACGGGATAACATTGCTGTTCCAAATCAGACATCTCCTAGATCTGAGTATAGTTCAATATTTGACCATCAAAGGAGAGGGTTATGGACGATTTTTGATAATAACCACATAGTTGCAGTTTTTTAAAACACATAGCCCAGGTACAGCGCTACTCTTTTTATATATTCAATCCCCTTATTTCAGGCGTTGAACGATGCAATTCTTGTGGCACAACAGGTATAGGGTTCTCTTGACGAGGCAAATTCACTGCTTGTTCCGCTTTAAACGTCTTGAGTTGCTTTTCAAATTCAAAAAGCTCCGACGCATGAGTCATGCGCTTGACATAAACACTACCTTTTTGCTCTTCCTCTTTAATTTTTTCATTGAGGAATATAATTTGTTGGTTTAATGACTCAACTTGATCCGCAGTTTTTTGCTGTAATTGCTCCAGTTGACTGGCCAACTCACTCTGCTTTTTCTGAATATTAGGACGAAAAAAATTCTCCAAATTTACGGTAGGTTTGTTGACTAAGTAATTGAATTCGATAAGCCAATCCTCCATCGTTTCTGGGGTAAAAACATAACTTGATGCATAAGAATAAATCTTAGACACTAAAGATTTATTTTTCATTCCTTCAACCATTCGATCACGCAAATCCTTAAATCCTATTTTTAATACAATATCTTGAATTTTATCAATTTCTTCTTCATTTAATTCAGGAAACTCAAAGGTTTTGACTAAGTCTCTATCGATAAAACTATGGCGAATGTTTTCAGGAAAAGAACTCAAATCCTCAGGACTTTGATCTACAACCCAGCCTTTTAAAACAAGAATATCATCGACCTGATCTTGAAATTGCTTCGGAAATAGCTCTGCAGTAGCTGTATTTTTTCCTTTAAATTTAAGTAGCGGTAATTGCTCTTTTATCAATTGCTGCAGAATAGTATTTTGCACATTGGCCTGGATTAGTTTTACTTCTAAAGCATCCCGCTTTTTAGTTAACTCGTCTGCACGTGAATTATATTGGGTAAAATCATGAAATAAAGCATGCGCACCAGAACCTTCAATCACTAGATCAAAATAATCAATAAAACCATTATGTCCTTTTTTAAGTGTCACATGGTCTACCTTAAATCCATTTAATCCAGTCAGTTTACCCCTAAGATGTTCCGCTTTGGATGTAAGGTACTTACTCTTGATCAGTAATTCCCTATGCTCCTGACTAAATTTCTCGAACAAACTGCGAACCTTTCCGCGCAAATGGGCGACTGGCTTTTGTAATGGAGAATGTTTTTCAGCAAGCTCTGCTACTTTATTTGAGAGAAAGTAATACATTTCATAAAAAGCATAGATCGTATTATTTTCAGTTTGCATTGCCGCCAATGTCCTTTTAATTCCCTTCCATTCATTTTTTCCACTTAAGCTGGAATCTTCATATTCCAAATCGTCAAGGGTAGTATTCAATTGTTCTTTCATTACGTCAGAAAGGGCTTCTTCTTTGCTGTGGTGAATAAAATTAGCGTCCAGTTCGTTTTCGCCTGAACCAATAGCAGTTAACCCATTAAGAGTCGCTAAAGTATTTTTGATTAAGGCACGTGTATTTTTATGCCCCCAAAAAGGAAATATCCATAATCCTTCAATCTGTAATTCTTGTTGGGCTAATACCTTATACAAATTCTTAATTGCAATTTTTTTCCCATCCAGATCGTTCGCTTCTTTTAAGTGCTGCACAGCATCTAAAATAGCTTCGGCAGCAGCTGCAACGGAAGAGCGCTCAAGCAAATACCCTAGGCCACGATTTTCTTTCTTCGCCCAAGATAAAGTGGTTTCCAACTCATCGACCAGTTCTACTACAACGTTATCCAAATAAATTGTTTTTAAATTCTGAAGTTCTTCGGGTTCTTCAAGATCAGCTTCTTTAAATAGGCGCAACATCTCATGAATTATGGGTTGCGCGGCATATTTTTCAGTAAATTGCTCTTCAGGCAAATATTTATTGGCATAATCGCGCAAACAAACAATGAGATTATCAAAAGTTTGTGCCTGGGCAACTTGAGCAAGCAATATGGAGCGCACCTTTTTATTTAAATAAGGATTATTTTCTATCATACGCTTGATATCTGCAGCAAATAAAGCCACCTGATTTTTGACAAAATCATTACGATATGAATCTACATTACCATCGGCAAATCGCAACATTGCTCCATTGACATCCAATCCGGATAGGAGATAACGATGTGCTTTTTTCTTCTCCACAAGCATTGCTTTTTTGTTTTCACGTACTGCTATTCGACTTAGCTTCAATTGCTCAGGCAATGACACCCCGTCCAAATATTGACAACGCAAATCATTAACTGAGCCCTCTATTAGGACTGGTGTTGCTTTGCCTTTAAGATAGGCCCGTTTCTGCTCCCAAATCAAACTTACAGTACCTTCATAAGCAAGCACTGCATCATCCAAAATCAATCTCTGCAGGTGTTGTTTGACATCCGAACGAACATAGGGATTCGGGTATTTTTTTTGCGGATCAGTATGTTCCAGACAATCAATCCATTTTTTATTCAAATCAAGAATTAAATCCTCTCTTTGTTTGAATAATTCAACATCCAGAGTTCTCCATTCAGATTTAGGATAAACAAGATGCAGAAACTCTTTCCATTCTTGGAATTGTTGTAAAACAACATGCTGAATTTCAGAAACCTTCTGAGTGTAATGACGTTCAACAGCACCCTCTTTAGATTTTTTAGCTGATTCTTGATGTTGATTTTTTGGTTGTGATGAGATTACGAACTGATCATTGATGCTGAACTGACTGCATTGCTCGGCTAACTCATCCTTTTTACTTACGGATTTGGAAAGAGCAATAATACGACCCTGTTTTTTATAATCATCAATCAAATCCTTGGTTGAACTTGAATCGACAAAACGCATTTCAGGCTCAATGGTAAACTCCCAATCCGGATTTTCCTGTTGTAGTCGAACATGTAGAAATTGATGTATCAGATAGGTAAAACCTTCTTGAGATTCTTTTTGGCTCAAGGGAATAGCAGAATGGAGTGCTGTGTCAGAAGGCAAAATAACAAAATCCTCTCCTTCAACTAACCGTTGGGCTTCTATAGCTGAATTGACCCATAAACTAAATTGCTCATCGGGTATGGAGCTTAACTGAACCTTATGCTGACCTGTTGCGGTATGCTGGTCCAAAAATTCTTTTAACCGTTCGACATCCAGCCCCTCACTCCAAACAGTACCTTGACTTGGAGTTGTGAATTTTTGTTGATGAATAAATGCATGGACAAGTGGATAAATCCAGGCATAGGTGTGATTCTCATCGGCTTGAACCAGATGATATATTGTTTTTTGATTCAATTTTGAAAAATCAGAACCACAAAGAATTAAATTACTTGATACAGGATGACCGTCTTTATAAGAGATTAAATGTTCGTTATCAACCTTGGCCCGAGAGCGGTATAAAGCCAAATCGCCTACAGTAGAATAATTTATCCCACCAACTTGATAAGTTCCTTTAGGGGAATTCGCCCTAATACGGCCTGAAGCAATACCGAGAGAGGTCAAAAAATCTTGAGCACCTCTATCGTCATGAATCACCATATCTCGGTTTGCTGTGCACACATCAATGGTTCCACCCTCAGCCTCAACCCACTGCATGACAGCAAGTAATGTTGCACTGACATAAGCTTCCTCGGTCTCAACTTCCATCAGCATATTGTTTTGCTGACCTTTAAGTGAGAATAAAACGGAAATGAGTTGCGTTGTATCCGCAAATACTCCGGTAGCCCGGAAATACTGTTCACGTAATACCGCAAGCAATTTGACCTGTGCTTTTAATTTTTCTTGAGCATCAAGACCAGGTCTTCTTATGGTGTCAATCAGTATATTGAAAAAGTCACGCAACTCATCACGGCTGACTTGAGTTAAATTCTCGTATATGAGGATAGTCTGCGTTGAGGGATCATCCCCTACAACCAGGGTAAATGGTTTACTTCTGCCTACAGCATTGATGTAAGTAATTTGTTGTGCTAAATCATATTGCTCCTGGCTACTTAAAGACGTTCCCTCAACACTGTCTTGAATATTGCCGATAACGCGCATTATTTGTGAGCTTTCAAATTGCTCATCAAGAATTTGCTCTGTATCCTTTATGATCATACCAAATTCATTCTTTTTTGGCGCACGAGCTGATTTTGGATCTTTATCCAACGCATCAATATAGGCCATCAGCTCGTTATCATAACCATTTAAGGCATGGATAAAACCATCTATCTCCGGATAAGGTGGTGAATCAAATAATTTTGCCAGTTTCTTTAGATTGTATTGCTTTAATTCAAGTTCTGCTTGCACTTCCAGTAAGCGATGAACGTTTTTATCGGTTGCACGCTCACCGAATGTAAGTAATATTTTTGAGCAAATATTTAAATCAGAATCGTCCATATCGTTTAACTTATCAACTAAGTTAAGAAACGTCTGTTCTTTGCCGTTGGTACAGGTTTTCATTAATAAAGTAAGCATGGGCACCAGTGCAGGTACCCTTGCCTTAGCCTGAGTAATTGATGTAATTTTCTCAACCATTGTTTTTATTAATTGTTCATCAACTTCAGGACCTGCATTTTTTATGACTTCAATTAATGCATTAAATAAATCTTTAGAGTGCTTTTCATCCACTCCAGCTAAAGATTTAAGATCGATTAGTTTCTTCAATGGAAATAAAGAGTTTTGCGTTAAATTATAAGTAAAGGACCAACGCAATAAAGATTCATACGCTTCTTCACCCAAAATTCCTCGGTATTTTGTTAGATAATTAACCTCACACAAAACCTGATGCAATTGTCTTCCAGAATATCCCGGTGCATCTTTTAATTTTCTACATATAATTGCCAGAGGAGATGCAACTGAAAGTGGCTCGTCTTGACTTAGGGTATCCAATAGAGTCTGTATTTGAACTACAGTAAGCGCTTTTTTTCCTGGTACTTTGGGCTTGATTTCATCAGCTAATACTGAAATACAACGGCGAAAATCGATACTGCTTTTATTTTTAATGCGGGTGAGGGAATTAATCAAACCATTCGCGTCTTCTAATCGCTGCATCCATTCTAGAAATCGCTCATCGATTGGAAGATCGGTATCTAATTCTTCAATATGTGTTAATAGAAAATCCTCAAGACCCCAATTGGATGTCTGTAACGATTTTAAAGCAGCGCTCAAGCTGGATTGTAAACTTGCCTTTATCCTTGGTTGCAGGGCACTCAAAAAGGATTGCTCTGAAAAAAATTCATCACCCAAGACATCCGTCATTGTTATTGTTGCTTGAGGAAATCCAGATAAAGTCCAAGAAAACATTCTACTGCTCAATAATTTCTTAACTTCTTGCTCTTCTTCAGCCAAAGCATCGAGCACCGTTGGTGGACTAACAGGTTGTTGGTTCAAATAATACAGCACAATATTATGAGCATCCATCCAGGGTTCTAGATACCCTTTTATTTTTTCTGGTAAAGTTGTAAGTTCCTTTTCGAGTTGCCATTGCTCATAGTTTTGTCTCATCAGGCTAAAAAAATCCATTTCTGTTTCATTAACCGGTTCTTTTCCTATTTTTAGCCCAGGCAATTCCGTATGCACCATTTCAAGAATACTTGCTTTTTGATCTTCAACTTCAGTAAGTTCCGCTTTCCTGACTAAATTAACTGTTTTTATGAGTTGATCTAGAGACGGCAGGCGATAAGAAGCTTCTATGTTAATATCGGTCAGAATCGATAATAACTGCTCTCTACGATCGTTTTGCATCGCATGCACTGCATAGGCAAGTGTTTTTATTTTAGTCTCAAACTCGCTATCTTCAGCATCCTGTTGCGTCACTTTCGCTATTTCATCATCCAATAAAGAAAAAAGTACAACCATCCGAGATAATGTTTCAGGTTGTTCCTGAAAAAGCTCAGGCAAAAATCTAGCCAGTTTAGAGGATGAAATTAAATGGTTGAGCAAATTGGTATAAGAAAATTTTTGGATGGGCACCGTATTGGTCTGCTCCATTACTAAACGTCTCTTATAATGCTCAAGAACCAATCGGGCCGCATCACCAAACTCAGCCGTGAAACTTAAAGCGAGAGCACTCACCTCCTGAAACTCATCACGTGCTTGATCGGGAGCTTGGGCTTTTGTTTTTTGCATGAGGACTAGGACATCAACGAGCGAATCCAACTCATCCGCCGTAGGCATAGATTCCCAGCTTTGAAGCGCCAGTGATTTTGCAAGACCTGAAATTACAGTGGATAATTCCTGTTGCAAGTCTTCATCAAACTGCTCTGCTGTTGCAATCAATTTGCCGACAAGTTTTTTAATGGACGTATCAGGATATTCTGTATGTATCACAGTGCGTTGACCGGTAGTCAACAAAATGACGACATTGAGTAATAGTGCTTTATTTTGATTACTTAGATTATTATTTTTACTTATTTCTCGTTCCATTTTTTGATAGACATCCATACTGAATGCCCATTCTTGTGTCCCGATAAACCGATAAAAACGTGTGATGAACTCTTCATAGGAACAATCAACAGGAGTCAGCCATTCACTCACTTGCTTAGGCATTGCAGGAGTCGAATAATCTGGAATTTCTTCATCGACATCAGCCCTTAAATTCATATGCCGTGATACCAACTGATAATTATAATCACGACTGGCATAATAGGCGCTATGAACATCTAATCCATCTAAATACCTCAGTTGCTCTTTCGGTTCGCTACTGTTATTTATAATGAACAGCAAGCAATCTAACGCAGACTTCATGTGTTTTATATTTTTTAAAGTACAGGAGAAGGGTAACTTCAGTTTCTTTTTCTCCAATTCCTCTAAGAAATAGTTATACGCTTCAAATAAGTCATTAAAGTCAGTAGGAACTCCGGTTGCTTTATGTTGAGCAACCAAAGTAAGCCACCATGTTTTCTGTTCACTGCTTAATTCACTCAATTTTTTTAGGTTTGCTAAACCTTGAGGAGACATTAATGCAAGATAGTGTTCAGGTTTATCCAGAAATAAAGCATCAAAATCTTTAAAAAATTCCTTTTCATGCAATGTCTTAATCTGTTGCAGTAAAAGTAAAACTCCGTCAGCTCCAGTATGAATGAATACATGAGCGAGGCCTTGATAGTTAAGATTAGTTAAGGGTAAAACCTCTAGCAAGCTTTTTATGCATTTCAATTTTGGTGCATCATTTTCTGCGAGCTTGGATACAAAAAAAATAAAAGCTGCCTGGCGTTGCTCGGACGAACTCGTTTCGCTCAGTAACGCGTCAAATTCTGCCTTATAACGCTCAATGGACTCAGAGTCTTTTTTTAAATAAATAAATTGTTGGTACGAGCCTACAACGGGGCGCACATTTTCATGAGGAATCTCAGGGACCAGTGATAAAGGACTTCTTTCAGGATGTTGATATGGGGCCTCATTATTTTTTCGCTTTCTCGGAGTTGCTTTTTGTTGTTGATGTTGATGCTCATGGGGAATTTGGTATTGAAGCTGTAAACCAATACTGGAATTATTTGTATCCTCAACCCAATTCTTTTTGGCTTTTCGTATTTTAGGGGTATAAGGTTGAATGGGGGACTTAGATAACTCTATGATTTGTTGTTGGAATTCAAGAGAAAATTTTTGGCGTTTACTTAACAAATAGGCATTATCAAAAGCCAATTGATACCGCGATTGTTGAGAGGGAAATTCGAATTTGTAAATTAGAGAACGTTCGGGGCTTAAAAGAAATGCAAGTAATTCATCGAAATGTTTTTGAGAAAATGCGTCACATTCTAAGGCAACAGTTACTTCTCCTGAAATGAGCTTATCTTGCTCATATGTAACTTCCAAGTGGGTAGTAAAATCCTTGACATTATCAAAACTATCTTCGCCCACAGTGATTTTCATGTAACCAGGTCCCCCAAATAATAAATACTAAGACTTTATTATCCAAATAGTGCTCAAATATATCACACTTTTAATAAATAAAATATTAAAGAAAATTAGAAAATGGATTGAAAAATTGATTAAAAAACATCTAGAACGGCGTTTAATAACTGTTGTGTATAAACTTCTTTAGGGTTTTTAAAAATCATTTCACAACTTCCAAATTCAATACCTACACCATCTTTCATCACAAATACCTCATCAGCAATATAGGAAACAACGCCCATATTATGGGTAATAAATAAATAAGAAATGCCTGTGTCCTGCTGTAATTCTTTTAATAAATTAAGAATCTGTGCCTGAACCGAAACATCCAGTGCACTCGTTGGTTCATCACAAATCAAAATATCAGGTTCTGTAGCTAAAGCTCGAGCAATACAAATTCTTTGTCTTTGCCCACCAGAAAATTGGTGGGGATAACGATGTAAACTGCTGACAGGCAAATTAACTTGGTTCAACAGTTTTTTCTGTCGTGCACTAATCAAGGAACGCTTCATCCCTTGGGCATGCATGCCTTCAGCGATTATTTCACCCACAGTCATCCGCGGATTCATAGAGGAAAAGGGATCCTGAAAAATAATTTGAACTTTTTTTCTGTACTCCCTCAATGAGCGCCCTTTTAATGCCAGCACATCCTGCTCTTTATAAAATAAATCGCCTCCAGAAATCGGTAATAAACGCAATAAAGCACGACTGGTCGTTGTTTTACCACATCCCGACTCCCCTACTAATGCTAATGTTTTTCCTTGTTGTAGACGAAATGAAAGACCATCAACGGCTTTAAATAAGGTTTTGTGACGACTGAATATCCCCTTTTTCTGAATAAAACCAACGGATAAATCCTTCACAGTAAGGATCGTTTTTGCTTCCGTGGTAGTTCCACTCCAGATGATTTTATTTTTTTTCAAAGGAGGTAGTTCATCATTCTCAGGATATAAATGACAGCGTACCAATCGCCCGTCTTGCTCTTGTAATTGCGGCTCCTCTACTGGGCATCGCGCGAATGCATAAATACAGCGTGGATGAAAACGACAACCTGAAGGCATTTCATCCAAAGCCGGTACAAATCCACGAATAACCGACAGGCGTTCCTCTCGTTTTGCCATAGAGGGCACCGAAGCCAATAATTGCTGTACATAGGGATGTTGTTTGGTGCGCGAGAAAAAATCATCTACAGAAGATTGTGCTACTACTTGCCCCGCATACATCACACACACGCGAGAGGCCATAGCTCTCAGTACTCCAAGATCGTGGGTGATCAGCAGTAAACTCATCTGATGGGTTTGTTGTACTTTCTTTAATAAAGAAAGAATTTGTGCTTGAATGGTTACGTCTAAAGCCGTTGTTGGTTCATCCGCAATCAAAATATCAGGTTTACATGCCAAAGCCATAGCAATGACTACGCGTTGTTTCTGGCCACCGGACAATTGATGTGGGTATTGATGAATTTTAACTTCTGGCTGAGGCATTTCTACCTCATGCAGTAAGGATAATAATGCTTCATGCAATTCGTGGGGGGTAAATGAGTTACATCGCAACAATGCCTCTCTCAGCTGTTCTCCAATCGTCATCACCGGATTAAGCGCAGTCATTGGCTCTTGAAAAATCATTGAGATCTTGCGGCCTCTCAACTGTCGCATCATTTGCTCTGGTAAATCCAGAATGTCTTGTCCATCCATGTGGATTTGACTATTCACTCCATAAACACCTGATTTAGGTAATAGGCGCATCAAGGCAAGAGACGTTAGGGATTTACCACACCCTGACTCCCCCAACAACACTAAGGTTTCTCCAGGATGTAAATTAAAACTGAGCTCATCCAAAGCCGAGACCCTTTGATGGTGATCTTGAAAAACTACAGATAATTGATGAATTTCAGCACTTGTCTCTTGCATATATTTTCTTTTAACCCAGATTAAACATAATCCGGGAAAGCATCCCTACTGATTCCTAGATATGATTTAATAAATCCAGGTATTTATAATATTCTGAAAAAGTCAGATTTGAGTCAGGCTGAGAAAAAATGATTTCCTAAAATGCTCACATAGTTATCTATGCTGCGCTGTTTGGGGAATCATTTTCTCTCAAGATGCACCCAATGTGGCTTTTTCCCAAGAGTCTTTACTTGTCAGTTGCAGAATAGAGGCTCTTTGTAATAGATTTACAAAAGGAATATTCGTCTTTCGTCCTACTCTATCATAATGTATGGTAAAATAAAGATAACTTTTATTAGAGAAATACCCATGTCAGAAAATTATACTGCCCAAGCAATTGAAGTCTTAAGTGGACTCGAACCTGTTCAACGACGACCCGGCATGTATACCGATACAACGCGTCCAAACCATTTAGCTCAAGAAGTAATTGATAACAGTGTCGATGAGGTATTGGCCGGCTTTGCAAGCCATATTCGTGTCACCCTTCATGAAGATGGTTCTATTGAAGTAGAGGATGATGGTCGTGGAATGCCCGTGGATTTACATCCACAATTAGGCTTAAGTGGTGTTGAAGTCATTATGACTCGATTGCATGCCGGGGGCAAATTTTCTGATAAAAATTACAGCTTCTCTGGTGGTTTACATGGGGTGGGTGTTTCTGTAGTAAACGCACTTTCTGATCGTCTTGATGTCACCATCAAACGCAATGGAATCATTTACCAAATGTCTTTTGCCAATGGCGACAAAGTATGTGAATTAAACGAAACAGGCATTACTAAAAAAAGAGATACAGGAACGATTATTCGTTTTTGGCCAAATCCTAAGTACTTTGATACTACCCGTATTTCAGTAAAACATTTAACGCACGTACTCAGAGCAAAAGCGGTGCTCTGCACTGGCTTGTCCATGACTTTTGTCAACAAAACAAGCAACGAAGAAATGCATTGGTGCTATGAGCAGGGACTTATTGATTATTTAAATCAATCGTTACCTGATGGAGATTACTTACCTGAGGAGCCATTTACTGGCGAATTCAAAAGTGACGAAGCAACGGTTGATTGGGCCTTGGTTTGGTCCAATGGGGGAAGCGCAGGTTTCAGTGAAAGTTATGTCAATTTAATCCCTACGATTCAAGGCGGTACCCATGTTAATGGCTTACGCTCTGGTTTGTTTGATGCGATGGCAGAGTTCTGTGAACTTAGAAATCTACTACCCCGAGGAATAAAACTTACTGCAGATGATCTGTGGGAACCTTGCCAATATGTCCTATCGGTTAAAATGAAAGAACCACAATTCGCAGGCCAAACTAAAGAACGTTTGAGTTCCCGTCAAATTTCCGCATTTGTCAGTAATGTGGTTAAAGATGCTTTTGCACTTTGGCTTAACCAACATCGCAATCAAGGTGAGGCCATTGCCTCTTTAGCAATCGATCGTGCGCAAAAACGGTTGAGACAAGCCAAACAAGTAGCACGCAAACGGGTAAGTCAAGGCCCTGCCCTACCTGGAAAATTAGCTGATTGCTTACTCACTGATCTCAGTCAAGCTGAATTATTTTTAGTAGAGGGAGACTCAGCAGGAGGTTCTGCAAAACAAGCACGTAATAAAGATTTCCAAGCGATTTTACCGTTACGCGGAAAAATTCTTAATTCCTGGGAGGTGGATTCATCACAAGTTTTAGCGTCGCAGGAAATTCATGATATCTCAGTAGCTATTGGGGTTGACCCTGGTTCATCCGATCTGAGCGGATTGCGTTATGGTAAATTATGCATTCTCGCCGATGCAGATTCAGATGGCGCACACATTGCTACGTTAATCTGTGCTTTATTTTTACGTCATTTTAAACCCCTGGTCCAGGCAGGTCATGTATTTGTTGCCATGCCGCCTCTTTATCGAATTGATGCAGGTAAAGAAGTTTATTATGCACTGGATGATGAGGAGAAAAATCGTATCCTCAACCACTTGGCTCAAACATCTCGAGCAAAAACCAATGTCCAACGATTTAAAGGTTTAGGTGAAATGAATCCCATTCAATTACGTGAAACAACGATGGATCCTAATACCAGGCGCTTGGTTCAACTAACTTTGGACGATGAACAGGGGGCTGAAGCAATTATGGATATGATGTTAAATAAAAAACGCGCCGGTGATAGAAAGGTCTGGTTAGAAAGTAAAGGCAACTTAGCTGAAATCTAAGGCATGAGTTTTTGTCCATTGATGCACTTTAATATTGTAGCAACTGTCTTGAAAAAACTTTCAAGACAGTTGCTACATCTTAGGCTAAAGCAAATATTACCACTTTAATAATGGAATCAGATTAGAATAATCATCGGTCCATAAGAACTGTTCGTTACTAGCATCAAACCGCCAATTGGTCCCTTTCATCAATTGAAAAGCAAGAGCTTCATTAAAGGTCAAAAAAGCCCACTCCGAATCAAACTGAGCTAATGCCGGAAGTCCTTTATTATTTATATAAAATACCATCAGCTCTAAAGACCTGCCTGCAGCATTGATCACCGGCAATAATTGCAAATGCCGATTACTTAAATTAATTAATATCCCACCATCTTCGGTAATTTTTTGTTTATATAAAGTAAATGCTTCAAAAGTTAATAAATGTACTGGTATTGCATCAGAATTAAAGGCATCGACTATCAACAAGTTCTGGGAATGATCAGGCAATTGTTCTACAGCTAATCTTCCATCATTTTTGATAATGGTCACCTGGGCAGGACAATCTCGTAAGTAGGTGAATAGAAGGGGATTTTTTGCCAATTCAATGACCTGATTATCAATTTCTATTACATTGATGTGATCCTCTTTTCTAAATTGACAAATCATCGTCCCAATACCTAAGCCAATGACGGTTACTGACAAAGAACTTTTTTGTTGTTGCATGGCATCAACTACGGGACGAACTGCTCCATAATAAGAACTATTTCCATTAGGTTTTTTCTCGTTCATAACTTGCAATCCATGCACTGTAGACTGATTGATTAAGGCATGTGTTTCTTGTTTATCTATTACTTTTTTTACCCCATAAAAATCACGCTCTTGTATTAAAATAGTCTCATCCTGTAAAAAGGGTGAAAAAATAAACCCAAATAAAATCAATAAAGATAGGATTAAACTGGTTTTATTTTTTTGCCAAACAATGATCAGAATTAACGCCAGAAGAGCACACATTTGAAATGAGTTAAAACCTCCTGGCCAATGAACATCGAGGATGAGGTAATGAAATAACAAAAGAACCAGTACCACTAGAGGAGGCCACCAAGCGCTTTTTTTTGTCCCTTGAGGCAAAGCAAATAAACTGAGTAAGATTGCTAAAGGATATTCATACACCTGATTAAACCAATGGGGAGCTAAAACTCCATTAAATACTCCGGCTAATACACCACCAAGAGCCAAACAAAAATAAAATAAAGTGAGTGATTGTGGTTTTGGCCTACTTAAATACAATTGCCCATGGCAGAGTAATGCTAAAATAAAAAAATTTAACAAATGAAACACAATACTTTGCCAAACCTTGATTTGGCTTGCAGTTAAAATAAATCCAATGATTGGAAAAATAAGAAAAAAAATACTGTTTTGTGCTATCCATGACAATGAAATTAAAGGCTTGTTGGTGAATATAAGTACAAAAGTAAGCAGATACAATGCCAAAGGCAATACCCAAAATAAAGGGGTTGCTGCGATATCCGTAGTAATATATAAAGTCACTCCAAGCATTAAGCTACAGGGAACAAAACTAAAAAAAATCCAATAGCCTATTTTTTGCCAATGCCACTCTTGCACTCTTTTATTTTGTTCTTCCAACGGTTGATATCGAGGAACATAGAGAACAACAAACAACAAAACCACATAGAGTACATAGATTATACTCCATAAATAGTATTGATTTTTTAGCCCAATAAATCGCTCGATTACCCAAGGATAAAGCAATAAAGATAAGAGACTTCCCAGATTCGAAGCAGAATATAAAAAATAGGGATCAGCAGCCCCTTTTTCTTTTGTCTGGCTGTATGCAAACTGTAATAAAGGTGCTGAAGCACCAATAACAACCAAGGGCAATCCCAATTGGGTTAACAAAGCAGATAAAATACTCCACTCTGGAGAATCATTAAAACTCACAGGCGTAAATAAAAGAGGAAAAACTAAAAAACTCAAAATAACCAGTACACTGTGTGTCAACCGCCATGCAAAAGGTTTATTAAAAAAGCTAAGCAATGCAGCATATCCATAAGCAAACAATAAGATCACTTGAAAAAATAGCATGCATAAAATCCAAACTGCCGGCGTTCCACCATAAAAAGGCAACAAGGTTTTTGCAACCATAGGTTGAATGCTAAATAAAAGAATGGCGCTTAAGAACAAACCGATCGGGAATAAGAAACGCACAAAGATCCTTGTCTAAAAATCCGAACTTATAAAATGCATTGTAAGATTAGAGGAAGTATTCTTCAACGTAACATAAATACCTAAGAAACTCGAAATACTAGGGTCTATTGCTTTTAAAATGCATCAACAAAAGCTATATTTGAGATCATTTTATAGTTCTGGAGTAACTATGGATAGTTTTCCTCGAGAAGATTTTCCTAATATCAATACGAGTAGTTATGATCAAATAAGAGATACTTTAAAAACGGGCAACCTTTTATTTGCATCCGGAAATTCTTTAATGTCTTCAATGATTAAAGGAGCAACCAACAGTGTTTGGAGTCATATTGCATTTATTGTACGTCTAGAAGCCATTGATCGCATCATGGTCATGGAAAGTGTTGAAACCATTGGAGTACGCACTGTTCCTTTAAGCAGTTATGTGCGTAACTATAACGGAAGTGGGAAGGGATACCCTGGAAGGTTAATGGTGGCAGGTTATCAGGATTTTCCGACTGACTCGTTTCCCAATTTATCAAAGCAAGCCGTTGATCTACTTGGCTACCCTTATAATACTGAGGAAATTCTTAAAATCGCTGCTCGCATAGGAATGGATGCATTTGGCTTTGACAACACTAGCCCCGAGGTTACCTCGCCACATGCATTTATTTGTTCTGAATATGTAGCCATTTGTTATAAATCGGTTGGTATTACCATAGATTATAATCAAGAAGGCTTTATTGCGCCGGCAGATTTTGCCCGTTCGCCAGAGGTACAGCCTATTTCTTATATTGCTACTGAGTAATAAATCGCCCTTCCTCCTATTACTGTCATGGCGAACATAGCGAGGAACAATCGAGCGAATGAAGCAATTTGATTCCGCAAGTGAACACTCCCCCCTGCCGCTCTATCACAAACGAGAGAGGGGATTGTTTACCCTTATTCCTAAGACGATTCACCAATTCTTTTAAAATCGTGTTCACCAAAAATGGCTGAGTCAAAAGAATAATATTTAAATTCAAGGAGATTATTACTTGGATCTTTCAGGAAAAAAGATTGATGTTCAATACGCGTCCCTTTAAATCGAATTTTTAGAGGAATTTCAAAGGGAATTTGGGCCTTTTTAATTTTTTCCCAGAAAGCATCAAATTCATGTCGTTCAAGAAAAATTAGGCCAAAATGTCTAGGGTAAATACCTTCTTGGGCTGGAGGAAGAGTATCAATTTTATGTGCAACAATTTGATTATTTCCAAATTTTAAAATTAAGGCATGCTCTGATTCACGCCCTAGGGAAAAACCCAATTTATGATGATAAAAATCTTTTGCCGAGGCAAGATCATGAATTGGAAAAGCAAGATGGAATAAAGTGTTCATAGATATGGTGTCTTATTATTTTTATATTTTTTCCATTTTCCTCGGCAGGAATTCTTCTTAAACGACACATTTCTTATAAATGGTCTATTTTATAGAAAGGAAAACAGAATTCTAAATAATATAAAATTTATATTATTTAAGAAATAAGTATGTAAGAATATTTACTATTTAATTTTAACTTCAAATATAAAATGCATTTAAACAATTTTTTTGATTATATAATTCACGTTGATGTTTATTTAAATGCCATTGTCTCAACTTATGGATTTTGGACTTATTTTATTCTATTTGCAGTGATCTTCTGTGAAACTGGACTTATTGTGACACCTTTTCTACCGGGAGATTCCTTACTTTTTGCTGCCGGAAGTATTGCAGCCCAATCCGGAAATCCATTAAAGATTTCCATTCTATTGCTACTGCTTTTTTTCGCCTCAGTTTTAGGGAACCAAATCAATTTCTTAGTAGGTCGTCTACTCGGCCCGCGTATTTTTTCTACTGATAAATCCTGGTTACTTAATAAAAATCATTTACAGGAAACTCATGCTTTTTATGAGAAGCATGGCGGAAAAACGATAATTTTTGCACGCTTTCTTCCAATTATACGCACTTTTGCTCCCTTCGTTGCAGGTATCGGAACGATGCGAGTGGTTCATTTCTCACTCTACAATTTGATTAGCGCCTTAATTTGGATTGCTAGTCTGTTAAGTTTAGGTTATTTTCTGGGCTCAATCCCCGTAGTTAAAGAAAATTTTTCCATTGTCATTTATGGCATTATTTTTATTTCTATTTTACCGCCCATTTTTACTTTGTTGAGTCGCAAACGAGCCTAGCCGAAAATAAAATATAGCCCGACATTTCGTTAGTTTGAGCCAAACTGGCCTGATTTTAGAGCACCAAAGCGCTGCATACATCAGTATGTGAGCATCGGCGTACAGAAAATCAGGACAGTTTGGCCAAGATGTCAGGGCGTCAGGGCCCTAATCGGCAATCAATAACTGCGACAACATCCCCTGTTGAATCCAGCCCTTTAGATAAGAAGCAGCTTTCATACCTACCTCTTCGGGATTAACCCATTGACAAAGCCCCTCACAAAGAGCACCAAAGGATAATCCTTGTACTATGCCATCCAAAAGCCAAGCCTCTTCTTCAGACATACTGTAAAATCGAAGCATATATTCTGGTGCACGCCATAAAACCCAAGGAATTGGAGCTGAATTTTGTTGCAACTCTGGTAACTCGTTATCCTGAGATAAGGCTTGCCAAAGAGGAATTGTATTCCAAAAGTAATTGATTCGTTGCAGGGACGGATGAAGAACAAATTGTAAATTTGCCCATGCTTCAGGCGGAACAGCAGCCATGTCCTCAATCCTTACTAACGGTGCATCAGCAGAATCAAAGGCCAGACTCATTCTCCATTCAAAATCAGCCAATTCAGCCAAATAGGGATATTGTGGGTAATTGTGCTTAATGAACTCAGATAATAAGTCGCCATACCAACGAATGGAACGATAGCAGGAGGGATGAGCATCGATATAATAAGTTGATAACTTATTAAACTCTTCAGTGCCTAAATAGGTATATAAGGTGGGGAAATTGGTACTCAAGCTTTCAATCAGCCTGAGTTTATAAGCATCACGATAAATACCTAAGCGAGTATCCACGGAAACCATTTCAGTTTGTACAATAGAATTATGGATTCCAATGTGTTCTGATAATAAAAATTTTTGAAATTGATCTTGTAACTGCGAAAGCTCGGTCATACAAGTACCTCTTCAACCAAAATGGACTCTGCAATTCGTCGTGCATGATTTATTTCCGCAAGCAACTCAGCAAAAGGAGGCATATTATCATCTCGTTCAATCATCGTTGATACGGGTCCAAGACGTTGCAAAGTGGCTGCATAGAGATCCCAAACGGGTTTAATGACTGGAGCATCATGGGTATCAATAATGTAATCTCCATGATTCGAGTGACCCGCTAAATGGATTTGTGCTACACGTTCGGGAGGCATAGCTAAAATATAATCCATAGGATTAAATTGATGATTTACAGAGCTGACATAAATATTATTCACATCGAGCAAAATGTAACAATCCGCTTGCCTTACAATTTCTAGAATAAATTCCCATTCGGACATTTCCGATTGTTGGTAAGTAAGGTAGCTGGAGACGTTTTCGATTAAAAGAGGACGTCCTAAAAAATCCTGTACCTGCTGAATTCGTGAAACAACGTGGTTTACTGCCTCACGCGTATATGGAATGGGCAATAAATCATGAGCATTAATCCCGTTAACTCCAGTCCAGCATAAATGATCGGAAATCCATTCCGGTTCGACCCGCGCCGCTAATTCCTTTAGTTGTTTTAAATATTCTCCATCAAGAGGGTCCATACTGCCTAATGAAAGAGACACGCCATGCATCACTATAGGATAGTGAGCTCGTATTTGGTCGAGATAATACAGCGGTTTTCCGCCCGGAACCATATAATTTTCGGTTAGAATCTCAAACCAATCCAAATTAGGTTTTTGCGTTAATATTTCTTCATAATAATCAGGTCGTAATCCCAAACCAAAACCTAAAAAAGGCATTTTTTGAGTCACTTTATATTTTGGGCTGTCCATAGGTCAAATCCGAGGAAAATTTGAAACCAGGCATGCTGTACATGCCTGGAGTAACGCAATGCTCAGTGGAAATTATTCTACAACAGTACCACCAGCTTTTTGGCAATCTTCTTTAGTCATTTCGCTCATGCCTTTGCCTTTGCAAGAATTTTGGCCTTTACAAGCGTTGTTTGCAGATTTGCAAGCGCCTTGACCTTTACATGCATTACCACCTTGGCATTTAACCATACCAGAAGCAGCATCAGCAGCAAATGCTGGAGCTATAGCAAACATTGAAGCAGCACCAATTGCAAGAGCAACGCCTGTTAATTGTAATTTGTTCATTTACTTAATTCCTTTTAGAGTTAGTTTAATAAGCTATAGGCAAAATATAATTTAGCCACCTGCATTTTAGAAAGTAATATTTAATTTTGTCAAGTTACCTTTGAAAAATAATGGTTTTCCATCCTCAAAACAGCCCATGCCGTATTATTAATTTCGAGAAGGTCCTCTACATCAAAACAGGAAATTTGCGTCAAACAACACGCTCTTTAATGGCTGAAACCTGACGCTTTTACACGATAATCCTCTCGTAATCCTTACAATTGTCTATAATCAAAATAACTATGTACTGCTTTAACGATAGACTATGAATGCACCCTTATTTACCTCAAAAGAAATTTATGAATTCATCAAGCAACATGAACCCTTCAGTTTGATGAGTCAAGCGTGTCTTTTAAAACTTTCTCGAGTTTTAGAAATTGAATCTCAAACTGGCGATTCCCTTTTAATTCGAAAAGGGGAAAATATGAATGATCTTTACATTCTAATTAAAGGTCGCCTTTATTATCAGGTCACGGATACAGAAGGAAATGTGACTTATCAAGGCGAATTACATGAAGGGTCAATAATTGGTGAAATGGCTCTGTTGTCTGACTTACCACGCTCAGCAAATGTGTACGCATTACGAGACAGCATTATCTTAAAGTTATCCAAGGGCAATTTTTTGCAATTATGCAAATCTTATCCAGAACTTTTGAACAAAATAACTCAATTCACGATTAAACGATTGACTAACTCATTGCAAGGGATTCAGCCTGCGGACTCTCGTAATAAATCAATCGCTCTGATTCCTATAAAACCAATATATGACCTCGAATTCCAGTTGCAAGAAATGATTTTCCGTTTTGCGTATGGAGAAAAAATTCTTTTATTAACCAGTAGTTATCTGAAAGATAAAAAAAATTTTCTGGATGAGAATGGAACTATGAGTAATGAAGGAATTTTATGGATTGACCAACTCGAAAAAGAATACTCCTTTATTTTTTACCTCGCTGATGAAAAAATAACGAACTGGACTAAATTTTGCATACGTCAAGCCGATTCAATCGCTTACTTAGCGCTCGCAGAAGAACATAATTCTGATTTATCTGAAGTAGAACAGTATGTATTAAATTCCCAACATAATTTTATTAAACGTAGCGTATTAGTGCTTATGCATCACGCTGCAACTCCACCTCTCAATACTCAAGCTTGGCTAGAAAAACGAGCGGTAAATACTCACTTCCATGTTCGAAGCAATACAGAAGCGGGTATTTCACGGATGATGCGTATCCTTACTGACAATACTATTTCTCTGGTACTCAGCGGTGGTGGTGCTCGTGGTCTTGCTCATATAGGCGTTTATCGCTTGTTAGAAGAAAGAGGGATACCCGTAGACTACATCGCTGGAACAAGTATGGGTGCAATGCTCGCAGCCATTTTTGCTATGGGGTATTCCTCGACTGATCTTATGAAATTGGTCGAAAATTATTTGATCAAAGGCACTAAGATTGATTTTACCTTCCCCTATATTTCAATTGCTACTGGAAGAAGAGCCACAGACAGTTTGATAGAACTCTATGGTGAACACAGTAAAATTGAAGATTTATGGCTTAACTATTTTTGTGTATCAACAGATTTGATCAGCAAAAATTTATATGTTCATGATAGAGGGCTATTATGGGAATCAATTCGCTCCAGTATTTCTCTACCGTTTATTTACCCCCCAGTATCTTTCAATGATAAGTTACTTATTGATGGAGGAGTACTCAATAATATACCCACTGATGTCATGCGGCAGTATTCACATAGCAGCAAAATTATTGCCTCTAATGTTAATAATGCCACATCGTTCAAACCGTCCCCATTGCCTTACTCACTTTCTGGTTGGAAATTGCTTTACAATAAATTTATGGGAAAAGAGTCTATACTCCCCATTAACTTAGGTGAGTTAGTACTGCGGCTCTTAACAATAAGCTCCCATCAAAATACAGCGAAAATGATGGCCATGGCAGATTACGGTGTTACTTTAAAAGTAGACAAATATGGGATTTTAGACTTTAAAAAATTTAAAGAAATTATCGACGCGGGGTACCACCAGGCAAAAGAGCAGTTACCGGTGCAAAATTTAACCGAACTAATAAAGAGCAAATCTGATTATTATCGTGGAAAAATGATCTAAAAAAATCTACCTTAGTGACATTCTTACACGACCTACCCGGCTATTTTTTTGCTTTTCTCGCCATGACCTGATCAAAAATAATTCTTTTGTCTGGAGGCAAAGATGCTCGTCGCAAAGCCATCATTTCTTCCAGAGTACCTTGGATGCAATCAGGAGTTAGCCTATCAAGAATTAAAAAGCCATTTAAGTGATCAATTTCGTGCTGTAAAACTCGCGCATAAAATCCCTCTTCCATTTGTTGATGAAACTGACCTAATTCATCATAATAGCTGACAGAGATTTGTTCATAACGAGGAACCTTTCCAGATTTGCTCGAAACCGAGTAACACCCTTCAAAATCGTAATTTATTGCTGAGCCTGGCACCGGTTCGTAACTGGGATTAATTAAAATATGCATTGGATAGAATTGTTTCACATTATCCCGCAGTAAAGTCGCCTCTTCAGGGATATAAATCGCAATGATTCTTCGTGAAAAATTAACCTGAGGTGCAGCAAGCCCCACGCCCCCCAATCCATGTAATTTACTTTTCATGGCAACAATTAAATCTTTATCTGCTTGACTTAAAGGAAACGCAACTTCCTGAGCTTTATCTTTTAAAACCTGACGATATTCAGGCTGCTCTACAGTAACTATATCCATCGCCATACTCGTTGAACTCCCTATTAGGAAAAAGAATGATACGATACCTAAGCGACGCATCTACTTAATTCGTTTTTTTCAAATTTAAAGTGTGTACTGAAAAATAATCATCTGCCTGATACATATGATCTGCATCAATACCCACGCGCAGTGCTTCAACTAAATCAGTTTGATATTGGCTAATCACACGAATTTCAGAAGCTGGGGTATCTTTAAGTTGTTTACTCACCAAATAATTCAGTAATGACATGGTTGAACCAGGATTAATCGCTTGGGTTTCATCCTGTGTTTTAAACAGCTGGTAACGATAGGACAAACAAAGAAAAATGCCTGGTGCAATTTCAACAGGGGTTTTATCTTCTTTAATACTTACATCAACATCCCGATAAAAATTGAGGAATGGGTATTCTTTTCGCAACATATTAAGAATCTGTAACACATGCAATTCATTGGTATTGGCCATGAAATAAATAGGGTCCATTTTAGACGCCGATGCATGTGAGGCCCCCTGTAAATCACTTCGTCCTGCGTCACGAATTAGTGCAGGAAGATAATCAACTTTTGTTTCATCCCAACCAATTTGCGAATTCCAAGCACTTTCCAAGAGCATCGTTGCAAAAGTTTTAGAATACAACTGCTTACTCATCAACTGCTCCAGTTCACCAGACTCAGGAGTTGCATCTTTAAGAAAAGAAAAAATTTCCAGTAAACGCTCGAGAAATTGTTCGGTGCTGAGCATCCCAAACAGATAAGGCTGTATTAATTTAGAATCATTCCTACCCAGTTGATAGATAAGCCAGGCATAGTTTGTCCATGATTGAAAAAAACTGGAACACGAACTGAAATAGCCCGTAGAATAGTGATCGCAAAGCTCTTCAAAGGACCGAACACAGGTATTTATTGGTTTTAAAGCATGTATGGAAGATAAATTAACAATGAGCGGCATGGTTACAGTCCCTGTTATTTTTTTGCGCGATTCTATCTCAAATGATGGGGCGTTTCAAATTGAGACGATCCCTGATTCCATACCAACATTTGTTCTTCTACTTTAAACCCCATAAACTCTTTTTAATAATTATGATAAAATTACCTTTTCCCAAACTTTCCCGTTTATGCATGCAGCAAAATACAATACATCTGCGTCAATTAAATCAGCTCGATGAAGCCCACTTTCTCCACACCATGCAAAAAAGCCATGATTTTCACTACCCTTTTGTTACCCCACCACAAACCCATGAAGCGTTTCAAAGTTATTTACAACAATCCTTGCAAGAGAACCGTCGGTGTTATTTAGCATTAAATCAAAACGAAGACATAATTGGAGTATTTAACATCAGTGAAATCGTGCAAAGCGTGTTTCAAAGCGCCTATTTGGGTTATTTTGCATCGGTAACCTATGCGGGCCAAGGTTTAATGAGTCAGGCATTAAAATTGGTTTTAAAAGAAATTTTTTTAAACTTAAAGCTACACCGGATCGAAGCAAACATCCAACCCACTAATACTTCATCCATACATTTAGTCACCCAAAACGGGTTTCTCAAAGAAGGATTTTCACCAAGATATTTGAAAATAAATGGCATATGGTGTGATCATTTTCGTTTTGCATTGACTTATGAAGACTGGTTAGCGAATCAATAGAGCGATTACTGAATTGTAGCCTGGGCGTTTGCAACTCTATTTTTGACCAATTACCAAACTCTTGCCAATAATTGCCTATATCCAGTAATGACTTGATCTGCAGTTAAAAATTGATGGCGATCATAGGTGGTCGTCAAACCAATTACCTGCATCCCTGCAGCTTTAGCGGCCTTTACCCCATAGGGTGTGTCTTCGATAACCAAGCAACGTCCAGGAACAACATCTAAACGTTGAGCAGTTAATAAATATCCTTCCGGTGAAGGTTTTCCAGCCTGCACATCCTCAGCGGTAACAATCGTATCAAAATATGCATGCAATTTTCCTTGTCTTACTTTAGAAAGTACTGTAGTTATCTCACTCCGACTGGAACCACTACAAATAGCAATTTTTTTTACCTTAGGGGCAATTTTAAAGAGGAACTGGTCAAAGTCTACAATCAGAGGTAATGGGTCATACCTATTGATAAGGTTCGTATAAGCTTGTGTTTTTTGCTGAATCAAGCGTTGAACTTCTGCCTTGGAAAAATTTAGCTCCTTATTGTGAAGTAACTTAGGGAACATATCTTTGTCGGATAAACCGAGGTATTTTTCCATATACTCCGGGTAACCTATTGTTATTCCTAATGGCTTAAGTACATGACAATATGCTTCATAATGAATAGGCTCACTGTCTAAAATAACCCCATCAAAATCAAAAATAATTGCATCAAACATGGTATTCAAATTTACGTTTATCAAGTCATAAGCTATTGATACACTTTAGCATTTATTGCATTAAAACGTAAATCTAATCGAGATATCCATTTTTAAATATCTAAAATTCATTAGCAAATGAGGTATCTTTTTCCGTGGTGAATAAAAATTAATTACTTGTACTTAGCAGGGAGCTTCGTTCATAACGTTCTATTTCTTTTTCTTGGTCGAGTCTTTTTTCTACCCGTGCTGAATCCTCTAGCGCCGGATTTTCCAGAGTCCCACTTTCTGGTATAACAGGACTCCCAAGTTGAGACATCGCCTTTGGTGCATCGGGAATAGTGTTTCCTTCAGATGAGGAGCCATACTCCGCGTCGACTGATTTTTTTTGCAGGGGCATAGCCGTCCCCCCTATATATTTCCCTTCTATTTTCCCAGTTTTTTGATTAATAACCAAAGCATAAGGAGGGGTATACAATAAAGGAGTGTCGTTGAGTTTTGTCTTATAAACTCTACGCGTTTCTCCATAGTCAAAAGCCGAATCCATACCAAAAACATCTTCAAAAAAAGCTCTGAAATTCCTTCCATGCCCAAACAACCAACAATCTCGTTGAGCAACACCATTAATCAACGTTTTAGTATCTCTTATTTTGTCACCATGGTATTTTAGGTCCTGGCAAACATCCGGTTTATCGCCATCAGAGAGAATTTTATTTTTGCCATGCTTCTCTATTTTTTCTGCAGCACTCTTTCTTTTCTCATAAAGCAGGCTGAAGTCCTTATCACTATGTGTCCAGATGCACAGTTTTAAAAGAAGTTTTTTAAACGGAGAGGTCCAAAAAGAAAGCTGGTCATATAACTCCTGCATATCAGCTATCGAACGAACATCATAACCAGAGGGTGAAACACTGTTTTCTGTTAAAAAAGGCAAAACCCTGATGTCTGCATTATTAATTTCCTGGGGAATTACTAAACCAGCAGTCTGCATGGCTCGATTCATGGGCGAGACAGCAATTAATGGTGGGTGTTCTTGCGCGGAGTAACATAATAAAGCACCACTGAATTGATTCGTTGTGGACATGTTTTTTTCAGCTTCTTCTGAAATCGCTGCATTAGGACTTAAACCCAGTTTCTTTTGTCCCAACATATCGCATTCTCCATGACGACTGAATAAAACTTGGGCCGTAATTTCCATTCCGCGGGTATTAAGGTAAAGTCTATCTGTTTCGTGGATTTCGGCTAATATTTGACTTGATTGTGCACCCTGCGAGTCATTTAATTGCTTGATGAGCTTCTTAATTTCTTTTAAATAGAGCTTTTCCAGAGATAGAAAAAGTGCTTCAGGGTGTATGTATTTATCAGATTCAGACTGAACGAACTCCGCTTGAATCCTCTTTATTGTCTCAGCAAACGACATGCACCATCCCACAAAATAAACAATATTGCCACTTATTGTACAATAAAACACCCACTTTGATAAGCCTCTTTTTATAATATTGAGAGTTCATTGCTCTGCATTCAAAAGAACCTCTTTACCAAGAGGCAATACACAGCGCCTGAGAAAATGTCCATAAGGAAAATGTTTAATACAAAGGACTTTAAGTCGCAACACCCACTCACCCATCACATCATCTACCGTTCCATCACATTTGGGAAAATATTTTGCAGTGTTTAACAGAAATACCAATTTTGCTTTGTATATGAAATTCTACAGGCAGCAATTATCTCATATTAGAAGTCAATTTAATTGATTTACCCGCATCCATAAATTGACCTCTTCCGCTGAGGAAGGATCATTTTTTCTGGGTATATCAATCCATGCATCTTAGTCTCAACATCAAAAGCCGCTCTTCTTCTGCTGGTCTCAAGAACTCGCAATAGTTAAAAGAGCCGCGCTGGTTGTAACTATTGCACCTGCAGTATCCGTAACAATTACTCGATATTCAGCGGCAGTGAACATAGGAGGAGTAGTATAGCTTGATGTTGTGCCGCCTGTCCCTGTAGTAACATTGCTGAAGGTCACTCCGCCATCATTACTCACCTGCCATTGATAGCTATAAGGCGTTGTTCCGCCACTCGTTGTGGTACTAAAAGTTGCAGTTGCGCCAGGAGAAATATTCAGAGCATCACTTGGGTTAGTACTACTTAGGGCACTATTCACTGTTAATATGGCCGCAGCTGTAGTGACGCTGGCACTGGTTGCATCGCTGACCAGGACTCGGTAACGGTTGTTGTTATTGCCCAGGGTAAGTGACGCCGTAGTATAGCTTGCCGTGGTACCGCCCGTTCCTGTGCTGACGTTGTTAAAGGTCGATCCACCATCCGTACTCACCTGCCATTGATAGGAATATGGCGTAGTTCCACCGCTTGCTGTCGTACTGAATGTTGCCGTTTGCCCCACATCTTTTGTTGCATTGGCTGGATCGGTGCTGCTTAGAGTGCTGTTCACCGTCAGGGTGGCCGCAGCTGTAGTGACGCTGGCACTGGTTGCATCACTGACCACGACTCGGTAGCGATTGTTGTTATCACTGAGGGTCAGTGACGCCGTAGTATAGCTTGCCGTGGTGCCGCCCGTTCCTGTGCTGACGTTGTTAAAGGTCGATCCACCATCCGTACTCACCTGCCATTGATAGGAATATGGCGTAGTTCCACCGCTTGCTGTCGTACTGAATGTTGCCGTTTGCCCCACATCTTTTGTTGCATTGGCTGGATCGGTGCTGCTTAGAGTGCTGTTTACCGTCAGGGTGGCCGCAGCTGTAGTGACGCTGGCACTGGTTGCATCACTGACCAGGACTCGGTAGCGATTGTTGTTATCACTGAGGGTCAGTGACGCCGTAGTATAGCTTGCCGTGGTACCGCCCGTTCCTGTGCTGACGTTGTTAAAGGTCGATCCACCATCCGTACTCACCTGCCATTGATAGGAATATGGCGTAGTTCCACCGCTTGCTGTCGTACTGAATGTTGCCGTTTGCCCCACATCTTTTGTTGCATTGGCTGGATCGGTGCTGCTTAGAGTGCTGTTCACCGTCAGGGTGGCCGCAGCTGTAGTGACGCTGGCACTGGTTGCATCACTGACCACGACTCGGTAGCGATTGTTGTTATCACTGAGGGTCAGTGACGCCGTAGTATAGCTTGCCGTGGTGCCGCCCGTTCCTGTGCTGACGTTGTTAAAGGTCGATCCACCATCCGTACTCACCTGCCATTGATAGGAATATGGCGTAGTTCCACCGCTTGCTGTCGTACTGAATGTTGCCGTTTGCCCCACATCTTTTGTTGCATTGGCTGGATCGGTGCTGCTTAGAGTGCTGTTCACCGTCAGGGTGGCCGCAGCTGTAGTGACGCTGGCACTGGTTGCATCACTGACCACGACTCGGTAGCGATTGTTGTTATCACTGAGGGTCAGTGACGCCGTAGTATAGCTTGCCGTGGTACCGCCCGTTCCTGTGCTGACGTTGTTAAAGGTCGCTCCACCATCCGTACTCACCTGCCATTGATAGGAATATGGCGTAGTTCCACCGCTTGCTGTCGTACTGAATGTTGCCGTTTGCCCCACATCTTTTGTTGCATTGGCTGGATCGGTGCTGCTTAGAGTGTTGTTCACCGTCAGGGTGGCGGCGGCTGTAGTGACGCTGGCACTGGTTGCATCGCTGACCAGGACTCGGTAGCGATTGTTGTTATCACTGAGGGTCAGTGACGCCGTAGTATAGCTTGCCGTGGTACCGCCCGTTCCTGTGCTGACGTTGTTAAAGGTCGCTCCACCATCCGTACTCACCTGCCATTGATAGGAATATGGCGTAGTTCCACCGCTTGCTGTCGTACTGAATGTTGCCGTTTGCCCCACATCTTTTGTTGCATTGGCTGGATCGGTGCTGCTTAGAGTGCTGTTTACCGTCAGGGTGGCCGCAGCTGTAGTGACGCTGGCACTGGTTGCATCACTGACCAGGACTCGGTAGCGATTGTTGTTATCACTGAGGGTCAGTGACGCCGTAGTATAGCTTGCCGTGGTACCGCCCGTTCCTGTGCTGACGTTGTTAAAGGTCGATCCACCATCCGTACTCACCTGCCATTGATAGGAATATGGCGTAGTTCCACCGCTTGCTGTCGTACTGAATGTTGCCGTTTGCCCCACATCTTTTGTTGCATTGGCTGGATCGGTGCTGCTTAGAGTGCTGTTCACCGTCAGGGTGGCCGCAGCTGTAGTGACGCTGGCACTGGTTGCATCACTGACCACGACTCGGTAGCGATTGTTGTTATCACTGAGGGTCAGTGACGCCGTAGTATAGCTTGCCGTGGTGCCGCCCGTTCCTGTGCTGACGTTGTTAAAGGTCGATCCACCATCCGTACTCACCTGCCATTGATAGGAATATGGCGTAGTTCCACCGCTTGCTGTCGTACTGAATGTTGCCGTTTGCCCCACATCTTTTGTTGCATTGGCTGGATCGGTGCTGCTTAGAGTGCTGTTCACCGTCAGGGTGGCCGCAGCTGTAGTGACGCTGGCACTGGTTGCATCACTGACCACGACTCGGTAGCGATTGTTGTTATCACTGAGGGTCAGTGACGCCGTAGTATAGCTTGCCGTGGTACCGCCCGTTCCTGTGCTGACGTTGTTAAAGGTCGATCCACCATCCGTACTCACCTGCCATTGATATCTGTAAGGCGTAACTCCACCAGTAGCGATTGTACTGAAGATCGCTGTTTGCCCAATATCTTTTATTGCATTTTCCGGATTAGTACTTGCCAATGTAGAAATATATGTATAACCATTTGTCAGAGTAATGTTGCCGAGGGTTGTCGTTACACTAACATCAACAGAACCTGGAGAATGACTTGGTGTGACAGCTGTTAGAGTTGTATCATTTATGACCACTATATTTGTTGCATTGAGCCCGTCAAAAGTTATACTCTCTGTATTAGTTAGATTATTTCCTGTTATTGTAACTGTTGTTCCCCCAGTGTCAGGTCCTTGATTAGGGGTCAAGCCTGTAATTGTGGGGGCTGGGTTTCTCGTATAAGTGTAGCCATTTCTTAGGGCAGCTTTTTGTCCATCCGGATTTTCAACGACGACATCAACTGTCAAGGTTGTTGTGGAAGTCGATTGAGCTGCAGGAACAGTAGCGGTCAATGTGGTGGTGGATAAAACGCTTATCGCTGTTGCCAGTTGGCCGCCAATAAACACAAACATCCCTTCTGTAAAATTAGAGCCAGTTATCGTTACTATATTTCCCCCACTAAATGGGCCATGATTTAGCACAATTGATTTAATAGCGGGTGCCAAGACACGAGTTACCTGCTCTGCAACAGCGAGTACCTGTTCCATATAAATTGCAGGTTTTTTTACCCATTGTCCTACTTCAATGGCTTGTTTATTCCCCCATTCGAAATGGTTCTCATAGAGCTTTTTACTCTCAGGAAGCCAACTGATTTTTAAACTGACAGAATTATTGTCAGGTGTTGCATTATGAGAAACCAGATGTTGTCCAAATAGAGATAATTCAATTCCTGAATTTCTTATGGGAGATAACCAGCTGATACCGCCTTGATAGTTGTCGTAAATTTCTCGTAGAGAAGCTTCTCCAAAACACTTAAAGTGCTTACTCAATAATTGATTAATTTTAATTGCACCACCTAGTCCATAGCGGTCATTAGGAGAAAAATCAGTCATCCTGGTGTTGTATCTCACCTGATCGTAATAAAGATTACCCTCGATCAATGTAGAAGGTGTAAGTAAAATTTCGGCACCAAAATCCATTCCTGAACTGGCTGCACCGACAATGTAACGATAATTAATGCAAGTCAAACCGGCCTGATTACCCGCACAATTAGATCCATTGGAAATAAATATTTGTGGAGACAAATTTTTATTTGCAGCTTGTGCATAATAGCCGCCTAAATTTAAAGCCTGTAAAAAAGGTTGTTCGAATTGATGTTGCACGCGAAGGCCGTATGCATCTTGGTGAATACGTTGATCAATGTTTCCTGAATCAAATTGAAAAGGCAGGCGCTGGTCTAAACGTTCAGCACTTAATTTTAATTGTGTTAAAGGAGAAAACCCATAGCCTAGAGTACCGCTCAAACGATATTGCCCGGAACCGTATTCACCCAGCGCCATCATCGCAAACCGTTCGTTTAAAGCTAAAGCATATTGCGCATTCAAGTAAGTCCCGGTTAAATCACTGTAGGTTGCCCCGAAGGACAAGGGACCGCTTATTCCGAGCTCCTGATTTGTTAAAGACAAGTTGGGTAATCGTTCTTTTTGAGTTGAGGGAATGGGGGGATCTAATGAATTTGAAATTTGGGAATTAGCTTTCTCATGAGGTGCCGCAGGCAAAGATGAAGATTGAAGAAAAGGGGCTGCGGCAACAGCCGATATGTTAAATAGTTGGCAAAAAATTAAGATAGAGGCAGTGTATTTGCGGTTTTTTATTATTAAATTAAAGAACTTGATCGACAGGAGCGCTTCAATTTTAATCAAAAAATATAATAAAAAACAAAAAAATATACTAAGCGCTGTCTTCATTTATTCTCTTTTTCTTTTTTTACATGAAATTTTTCTCCTAAAATTAATTTATCGGATTTTTTGTTTCATTACCATATAGCAGGATGATCCGGCCCGAAATTGTAGAACGCCATCTTAAGATTACAGTCATATTATTCATTTAGAATACCAATTGCCTAATAGTGCTTGCTCTTATGAGACAAGATACTGAATTGAGTTGTTCCTCCAGAACTTGACAAAGCAAGAAGATGAACCAGACTTTAAGAACCATAAAAGGAATTATTTGATGTCCTGAATAACATCCCTATTCTCTAGCAGAGGTTAATCATCTTTTAGAGCGGTGATAATGAATTAGGGGGTTTAAATGGAGGAAATTATGGCTACTTCAAAAAAAACTAAAGAAGAAAAACCTCTCATGAGTGAAATTGATGCAATTTATAAGCGTCGTGCTGTACGTAATTATACCCCACATAAGCTAGACAAAACAGTCATTAACTCATTGCTTGATGCTGCAGTTCAAGCGCCAACTGCTATGCATGAGGAACCTTGGTCCTTTGTGGTCATTCAAGACCAAGACACTTTAAATCAGTTATCCAACAGCGTGAAAGCCTTGATTTACACTGAAGCCCATAATTATCCCAAAATACAAATGAGGCATCTGCAAGAACTCGTGAATAATCCTGATTTTCATGCATTTTATAATGCGAGTACGCTCATTGTTATTTATAGCAAATACCACGGCCCTTTTGTGGCCGCCGATTGTTGGTTGGCTGCTGAAAACTTAATGCTAACTGCCTGTGCCCAGGGACTGGGCACTTGTGTTATTGGTCTTGCTGTTTCCGCGCTCAACACCCCTGAGTGGAAAACAAAACTAAATCTATCCTCTGATATCACAGCAATTGCGCCAATTATTGTAGGTGTTCCGGCAAGTGTCCCCCCGGTGGTGCCTCGTAAATCAGCAGAAATTCTCGCGTGGAGATAAACTGGCCCTATACACTACGATACATTGCAATCGCTAATTATAAGATTCCTTTGTCGGTAAGCAGATCATGCGTTGCTTTTTGATAAGTGTTTAAAAAATTATCTTGCACCACTACAGCCATATTATCAATCGCTTGTACCGTTTCATCCTTCTTAATAATCCCCATTTTGAATTTCCAATTCTTGGGTAAAGTAAGCTTTGAACCCAGCTGAGCAAGGGATTGCTGCGTTTGAGGTATTTTTTGAACACTAAAAGATTGCATCACAAATACATTACCTTGGGGATCGATAAGCTCATAAACCGGCTTGCCAGCATCATAGATCCACGTTGTTTTACGAGCGACTTTTCGTTGTTCATAAGCAGGATTTACTAATAAGTCCTTTAAACTAATATGGATTACGCCTGCTTCTCGCATGGCTAGTCCATTAAATTTCTTAATCTTGGTACTCACCAGATTAGAATTTTGCATTCCATCAATCATCCAGTAACGAGGACCATTTAAATGGACATGGGGGGAACCCACCTCTTTTTTCACGTCCTCAAGGGTTATTTTATCCCAGAGCGCTGGTGGGCAATCATTGAGCCCTATTGTATTGTAAACAGCATAGTCCATCAGATTTTTACTGTAAATAATCTCACAATAACGTTGCCCGCGAAGATGAGCTATTTGTGCTGCAGAGGAAAAAGAAGGAATAATCGATAAAGCCAATGAAACAGCGATAAAAGTGTTTGCATAACCTCTACGCCACATGGTTACCTCCTGTATGTTTTATTTAAAAAATCTCCTCAAAATAATACCTAAGAAACCGGATAAAATACAGTTAAGTTGTTTTGGAACAATCTAAATGCGGACGATTTGTTCAAATTTTCAACAATCTTTCAACCATAAAACGGGTATGAGGATTTATAAAGTACTTCATTGTTCCAACCTAACTCTTGATAAGTAGGTTAAGGCGCACGACTCAAAATATTACTCTGCTCAATGATTGTTTCGTAGGCTTTTGTAGTTTGTTCGTCTCTCATTAATTTTTTAAAGAAATTGGCTGGGCTTGCTTTTGTGGCAATCTGATTTATATTTTCCATCGCCTCGGCTGCTTTTCGGGGATCTGCCATTCCAAATTTAGCTTCTTGATAAATTTTAAAAATATGGGGGGGAACTATTTTAGGCTCCCCATCCACTTCAATTTCTTTTCCAGTCAAAGGTCCTAATTTTACCTTCCACTTGGTATCTTCAATGAGCTTCTTTATCTCGCCAATTGCTATAACAGCATTTTCATTTCGAATAACACTCTTTTGCTCTGAACTATGTGCTTGTTTAAAGTCATTTAAGGTTTGTCCCTTTTCTGCTGCTTTGTGTTCTTGAAAAAGGCGACGCAAAATGGATTGATCTTGCAAATCTGACTCTAGTTTCTTAATCCCTTCCGTGACTTTTGTGCCATATTCCTTGTAAATCTCTCTAATTCTGAATTCTATTGTTGGTGGCGGCGTTCTAGGATTTAATTTCCTCTTTTTAGCATTTGGCTCGTCTTCCTTCATTATACTGGGGGGAGATGGTGTTTGTTGTTCATTGTTCCTCTTAGACTCAGGGAATATCTCAGGTTGCTGAGCTACTCGTTGTGCTTCTTTGATAACTTTATTCAATCGTCCAAACTCAACAAGGAATTTATCATATTCGATGGTTGCCATATTGGCAATGCGTTGCAATTCTTCTCTACTTTGAAGGGGTTTATCTCGTTGATAGTCGATATCGTTAAAAGAAGACTCCATGTGTTCAAGACCAACTAACACCGTATTGATAAATAATAACTGCTTCTCGCTTAAATTTTCTTTTTTTAGCCCATCATATTTTTCCCTAGCTTCTGCAATTTGTTTCGCTAGTATTCCTTTTGCATCTTCTAGTTGCACT
Organism: Legionella sp. 227; assembly: GCF_043161935.1. Classification (NCBI taxonomy): domain Bacteria; kingdom Pseudomonadati; phylum Pseudomonadota; class Gammaproteobacteria; order Legionellales; family Legionellaceae; genus Legionella; species Legionella sp. 227. The sequence goes on from NZ_CP171154.1 coordinate 183,551, forward strand.
TTAAATGCTAAATAATCTTGGACGAATAAATTATTCTCGGCATAGGATTTGCTATGACCTCTGACTTTCTCCAATTTCCTTTGATCAAGCGCCTTATTTTTAACTTCACTTAATGCAGACCGAAGTCTCTCTAACTGATCAACCTGAATATCTTCTTCTTTTATTTGAGATAAGCTCCCTTTTGCTGTTGCAAGTGCTGTAGCTAAAGTTTCATGTTTTTGGGCTAGCGCATCGATCTCATTTTCAGCAGGATTTATCCTATCAAGGGCTAAGACCCCTCTTAAGTCTTCTCTCTCTTTTTTAGGAAGGCTGTTAAAAACAGATTTTGCCAAATTTGGATCAATATGCTCAAGTACATATTTTTGCACGTCCACCGGCTTACCGGTAATTTGACCTGTAATGGACTGGCGTACCGTATCAAGAGACTTACTTGCTGCATCAATCTGCTGTTTTTGCTCTAGAGCTAATGCTTTTTTTGCTTCTAATTCATCTTTAAGTTCTAAATATCGTTGAAAATTTTTGACTTTATGATCGAGATCGGTCAAGTCGGTATGAGCCTTTCCAAGGATCGAGCGCTGATCGACTATAGTGTCTCCTTTCGGAATTTTTGACCACTCATCGGATAAAGTATCAGGATCAGATGCTGCTTGGATGGCATACTCTAAATTAGATTCAAACTGCACATTTAAGCTGATATTTTTTAGTCGATTCAATAAATTCTTTTCCATGATAAAAGGCATTTTTTGTTTTGCATCGGTATAAGCCATGTCACCATAATGCTTCTTATATTCATCGACACAATGTTGGTTGGCCTTTTGTAACTGTGCTTCAATAACATCTACTTTACGGGATGAAATACCTGTACTGCATTTTTTTAATAATTCATTCGTAAATGTGGCTACTTCCTTGAGAGAGTCCTTAGCAAAATTGTTATAAGTCTCTTCAATAGGATTGACTTTGCCATATTCATCAATTTTTGCTATTCCTGCAAAACTTTCATTGAATTCTTTTATCTTTGCTTTACGTTTCTCGACATTTCCTTCTGTTTCATCAAGGATTTGTTTGTAGTAATCTAATGCCGCATTATAAAGTGCAGTTAGTATTACTTGTTTGGTAAACTTCATCGTATTTTCATAATTGGTATATCGAGAATATTTATCACTAACATGTTCCTCAAAAGAATTCTTTGCTGCAGATAACTGGACTCTTAAAGCGGATATTTTATTTTCAAGTGACCTTCGGGTTTCTTGTAATTCCTTTCTTGGTGTATGAAGATTGTCTTGTGAAAATGTTGCAATACGTGGGTCTTTACTAATAACCTCATTTAGTGCAATTTCTCTCTTTTTTAATTTACTTAATTGTTGCTCTAACCCTTCAATTGCTTGTTCAATAATTGCTATTTGGTTATGAGTGGGTTCCAATAAGCTCTTTTTTCCATAAAACGCATTCATTTTTTTGACCGCATCTTCCAGATAGACATCTCCTTTTTTTATTATTTTTATAGCTGCTGGAAATGGAACGGCGTCAGGAAATTTTCTCGGTCCTTTAGAAAGAAAATCTTCTTTTTCTTGAGCCAGATCTCTTTCTTTTTTATTCTTGGCAGCTCTCCCTTTATCCATTTGCATCAAATTAGAGATAGCTTCGGGAATAACAGGAAGCTTCCAAGTTTGCTTTTCTTCAAGTTCTTCATAAGTACTTTTTACTTTACACTGTGCAGCTGTATATTTCTCTTCAAGTGCTGATTGAAGAATTGATTTACTAGGAGATGTATTGGGTTCGACAGGCGGTATGTCATGACGCACTATCCCATCAGATACGGTATAGTCTACTTGGTAAGCACCATCTTTTTTTCCTGAAATTAAAACATGGGTCCGTAATTCCTGTCGCCCATCGTATAACTTTAATTCTCCACTATTTATCTTTTGGGCTACAATCGATTGGGCAATGAGTTCGAGTTCTTTAGTGGTAGCCACTGGTTTATCACGTTCATCAAGAAATTCAAATGGATTATCATCAAAAGTAACAGCCACATTAACAACGATTGGAAGAACTTTAAATTTACCAGGTCGTTCAATAGAAACTACAACCGATTTCATGTTATTAGCCTGAATTTATACATATATTTCAAGTATAGTACCAACGGAACAAAATAAGCTCGATTCAATCTAAAAAGCTATATACGGATTAAGAAAAATCGAAGCCATCGTTTTTAAGGCAAAACATTACTCTATTGAACAACTTTCACGAGAATTACTCATTGATTTATATAGAAAAATTAATTTTAAAGGTCAATCAACGAGGTTTACTATGTGAGACAATTGCTTCATATGCTTGTTGAGTTTGCTCGTCTCTTTTTCTGAAAAACTGTAATTTATCCGAATAAGAAATTGCTCTTGTCGCAATTTTATTTATTTCATTCATAGCACGATCAGCCTCTTTAGGCTCTTGTATACCTTTTTTAGCTTGTTGATAAATTTCATAAATATGATTGGGAACCTTAGTATCTTTTTCATTTATTTTAATTTTTGATTTACTTCCGAAAAGTCCTGTCTTCCACTCAGTCTTTTCAATTAAATCAATTATCTCGTTAAGTGAATCAACGGCTTTTTCTTCTTTAATTTTACTTTCTTCATCTCTAATATATTCTTTTTTAAAATCTTCAAGATCCCCCTCTTGATTTTTATGTTCTTTGAAAAGTTCCTGCCATTTCAAAGGTTCTTTTTGAGATAACTTCTCAGTTTCAGCTTTAACTTGTTCAAAATATTTATCATAAATCTCTCGAATTTTGGTTTCTATCGTTGATTCAGGCTTGCGACGAGACAGTGCCCCCTTGTTAGGAGTTGGTGGCGTTTCAGAAGTCCCTTGTGGTGGTGGTTTAATTTGTTTCTTCGAGCGTGGTGGAGAGGGTTCTGTGTTTTCTGAGATTACTGGTTGAGGTGTTTCTAACACCACTGACTGCTGGACTGTTTGTGATTCTTGTGACGATTTTATCCTTTCATTAATTTGTTGGTATTCGCTAAGTATTTTCTCATGCGAGCGTATTGCCAATTGGGTGAGGCGTTGTAATTCTTCTTTATTTTTCTCAGTTTGATTGGGTTGATACTCGATATCATCAAAAGAGGACACTATGCCAATCAGTGATCGTCGTTCGCCCTCAAATGTCGTTAACCACTCCTTACTTACATTGGCTTGGTTTAGCATTTCCAATTTTTTCTCAACGTCTTGAATTTGTTCTTCGAGTATTTTCTTTGCATTAATTAATTGCTGTTGAAATATTAAATAATCCACAGATAAATCATCCTGGGTATAGGAGTCGCTCTGCTTTATGACTTCATTCAAGGTACTCTCATCAAGCTCGCTTTCTTTAACTTTAGCTAATAGATTATCTAACTGCTCCCCCCGGATATCCTCTTCTTTTATTTGAGATAAGTTCTTACTTGCTGTTGCAATTTCTTTAGATAATACTTCATATTTTTGGGCAACAAGTTTGATGTCTGATTCTTCAGGAATTGCTGTTAACCAGGGTAAGACTTTAATCAGAGACTCTCTATTCGTTTCAGAAAGCTGATTAAATACAGCTTTCGCTAATTGTGGTTTAATATTCTGCAACACGTGTTTTTGAACGTCTGCAGGCAGGTGTTGAATTTGGTTTGCAATAGAATCGCGCGCCTTGTTAAAAGACTCGGTTACTTCATCGATCTGTTTCTTTTGATTTGAGGCTAATACTTTTTTTGCTTCTAACTCAGCTTTAATTGCTATATATCGCTGAAAATTTGTAACTTTTTGCTCTAGTGCAGTTAATTTAGTTTGTGCTGTTTTAAGGTGAGACTGTGAAACGCCTATAGCCTTTTCATCTGGAATTTTTGACCGCTCAGCGTCTAATTTCGTATGAGCTGATGCAGCTTGGATAGGGGTGTCTAGATCAGTGTCAAATTTTGTATTTATGCTAATCTGTTGCAGCGACCCTGATCCAAAGATAGAGAAAGATTTCTCCATTATAAATGGAGTCGTTTGTTTTTGATCTTTATAAATTAGATTACTAAAATGCGGCTTATATTGATTTTCACAATGTGTGTTCGCCTTTGCTAACCATGTTTCAATAAATTTAGATTCGGTACCTTTTATTACCTCGTTAGCCAGTGATTCGACTTCTAAGAGCGTTATATCTGCGAAAGATTTATAAGTCTCTTCAATGGGATTGACCTTGCCATATTCATCAATTATTGCAATCCCCCCAAAGTGCTTATTGAAATCTTCGACCATTTTTCTACGCGCTTCTGGTTTCCCTTTTGTGTCTTCAAGGAGTTTTTTGTAATTATCTAGTGCTGCATTATAAAGTGCAGTAAGCATCACTTGTTTGGTGAACTCTTGCGCATTTTCATATTTTTCATATAGGCCATAGTAACTTTTAACATGTTTCTCAAAAGAGCTTTTTGCTTTAGATAAATTTGTACGTAAAGTGGATACTGTAATTTCAAGCAATTTTCGTGTTTTTTCTAATTCACTTTTTGATGTTTGTAGATGACTTTGTGCAAATGACACCACTGTATCCTGGCTCATAGTGTCATTTAATGAAGCTTCTTTCTTTTTTAATTGAGTTAATTCTTTCTCTAATTCCTCAATTTGTGTTTCAACAGTTCCTATTTGCTCACGAACTGAATTTAATTCGCTTTGTTCTCCATAAAGCGCACTCAATTTTTCGACTGCCTTTTTCAAGTCGATGTCTTTTTCGGCTGTTGTCTTTATAGATGCTGGAAACACCGCAGGGTCAGGAAATTTAATGGGCCCTTTAGTAAGGAACTCTTCTTTTTGTTTGGCAAGATCTCGTTGTTTTTTAGCGGTGGCTGCTCTTTGTTTGTCTCCTTGAAGTATCTGAAGGAAGTCTTCAGGGGTTCTGGGCAGCCTCAATGTTTGCTCAGCGCCAATCTCTCCATAAGTACTAGCCAACTTTGCCGTTGATGTTTTGCTTTTAAGCGCTGTTTCGAGACTGGGTGGTGTGTCAAGACGAGATATTCCGAAAGGAGTAGTATACTTTACTTGTAATATACCATCCTTTTTTCCTGAAATTAAAACATGTGTTCGTAGTTTTTGCTCCGGGATAAAGTGTTCGAAATCTATGTCTAGATCATCTATTTTTTTTGCGACAATGGATTGAGCAAGTGATATAAGTTGTTTTTGTTCTTCATCTGCATTTTGTGGTTTATCCGACTCATCGAGTAATTCAAATGGATTATCATCAAAAGTAACCGTCACATTAACTATTGAACCAGGTCGTTCAATAACAATTACAACCACTTTCATATTTAGTCCTGGGTTATACACCTTTTACTAGTATAGTATTGTTCAGATAAATTATTTTACTATGTGATTATAACTTCAACTAATGTTGGATAAATAAGATAACTCGTTTTTTATGACAAACATGCCATTTTTGCACAAAATCCAAACGTTTACTCTTTGATTTTTATGAAAAAGTCATTTTTTTATATTGTTCTTCTTGAAGAAATCGGAGATACTTTTATTAATTAATTAAACCCCTGCGCTGTAGGCATCAAAATAAAGTTCTACTGGGTTTTAGCGGTATAGAGCAAGTATATTCTTCAACAAAGGACCGATTCGGAAAGGGCGTTTTTATGCAATGGAAAGGAATACTGCATTCTTGCTTTAGTTTAGCAATCCTATTAGTCGCATCATCAGCCCTAGCTTATGATGAACCCGTTGTAAATTTAGGTTATACCAGTTTTTATGATGGAAGCCCGCCCTCAGGACCCGGTTTTTATTTCCAAGATTATTTTCAATACTACACGGCGAATCGTTTTAACGACAAAAATGGCAATGAACTGCCTCTGCCCCGCACCGATCTTGACGTTGTTGCCAATGTGACCCAGTTTATTTATGTGTCTACAAAAAAAATTTTCGGCGCTAACTTAGGTTTATCCACACTCCTCCCCTGGGTGGTAAACGCCAAGGTACGTGATGGATTGGACAATACCGTATTAAAAGCTGAGAGTGGTCCAGGTGATTTGTGGATCGGCCCTGCACTGCAATTTGATCCGATTATGCGCAAAGATGGAAGAGGACCTTTATTTGTTATGCGTCTGGACCTAGACGTGATTATGCCCATTGGACGATACAGCAGTATCAATGCGATTAATCCCAGCAGCCATTTTTGGTCTTTAAATCCTTATTGGGCTTTTACCTTTTGGATGACACCTAAATGGTCCACTTCCGCACGACTGCATTATCTGTGGAATGGTGTGAATCATAGCCCTAATGTGTCCTTTGGTCCCAATGTTCATTCCACTCAGGCAGGACAAGCTGTTTTTGCAGACATTGCTGTGGGTTATGCACTAATTGAAAAGCTAACTGTGGGCGTAAATGGCTACTTTTTCAATCAAATTACTGACACCCTAGTTAATGGTGTTGGGGTTCCAGGCCGCAAAGAAAGTGTGTGGGCGATTGGCCCAGGAATGGTATACAGTCTATCCAAAAATCACTTTGTCTTTTTAAATGTGTATTCCGAACAAGATGCCAGAAATCGAGCTCAAGGCACTAACGGGATACTGCGTTTTGTGGCTCATTTTTAAGCTGGATTGCTATCCCCCTCACCCTAACCCTCTCCCCAAAGGGGCGAGGGGATAAAAAACAAATAAAATTAAAGATCCCCAAAGAAGGAAGGAATAAAACAAAAAAGTAGATCCCCTCTTCCGCTTGCGGGAGAGAGTTAGGGTGAGGGTATTAAATCGTTTTTCCTTAGCCAACAGTCAATGAGACTTACTGCCCAACAAACTGAAGACAATTTACTGTATCCCCCACCACCTGGTATCCCGATAACGAAAACCTCACCAGAAAGCATTTCTATTCGGGCAGAACTTCCGGGATCTCTTACACGTCCATCCCTAAATTGTTGAGAATATTTTTAATGCGACAAGACTATCCGCTAAAGGTGCCTAAAGTATGGGTTTACCCATGAAATTGCTGATTTAACTGAAGCACCGGTGCGTTTAATCGGTCTTTATTGATTTTGTTGGGTTACTTTATATAATCCCTCACATTCATTCAATTTCTTAGAAGGGATTACATTGAAAGTCGCTATTATTGGAGGGTCTATAGCAGGTTGTGCCTTGGCCTTATTATTGAAAGATCAGTTTGAAGTCACGGTTTTTGAGCGAGCACATGATTTAAAGTCTCGCGGAGCAGGAATTACACTTTCTATTGAATTATTAAATAATTTAATTGCCCAAAATCTTATTGATCAAGACACATTAGCCCATACCTTGACGAAGCGTAGTTTTTATTGCAAAACGGCGAATGAACCAGTTCATGGGAAATTTTTATGGCAACAGGAAATTTCCATGGCCAGTTTGCATTGGGACACTTTATTTATCAACTTCAGAAAAAGGATCCCTGATTCTATCTATCGTCAAGGAGTTAAAGTCATCGCGGTACAACTTGATGAACAGGCTGGCCAAATTACTTTGGCGTCTGGGGAAACACAACGCTTTGATTTGATTGTATTTGCCGATGGGGTGCAATCTATAGGCAGAACGTTGATCGCCAATACACTGCCAGAATATTCAGGTTATGTTGCATGGCGAGGGACCGTGGAGTTTGAGCGGATAAAAAATAAAAACCTTTTCAACGACCAAGCACTATACTACTGTTTTGATAAGGGCCACTTATTAACTTATTCGGTATATCACCATCAAACCAATAAATTAAACTGGGTATTTTATGAAAAATTAACGCATAAAGACCTAGAAAATTTAGGTTCAACCACTATAAATGACTTTTCTATGCAAGCGAAACAACATCTACATCAATTAGCCCGGGATCAATTGCCTGAGATTGCAGCACAAGTTATTTTCGATACCCCCAGTCCTTTTATGCAAAAAATTGTGGATGTCAGTGTCAATCGCTTTATAACTCAAGGAGCGCTTTTATTGGGTGATGCAAGCGCAGTCTTACGGCCTCATGTCGGAAATGGTGCGTCCTTGGCGATTCAGGATGCACTGAGTCTTAGTGAACACCTCAAGCAATACGATGATTTCCAACAAGCAATTTCTGCATGGGAAAAAGAATCTCTCCCCAAACGCCTGGGTATCTATGAGTTATCAAAACGAATGGCAGATGCATTAGTATTGCACCCTGTTCCATGGCAAGAAATGAACGAAGCTCAAATGAACGTATGGTGGGAACAAATCATCATAGGGGAAAAATGGTATACAACTTCCACCCAAAAGGCTTAGGCTCATTTCTTCCCTCTTCCCTGCCCCTCTCCCGAAAGGCTTTGTTAAAAATTTGATTTATTCAACAAAGCCCCTCCCCAGGGGAAGAAGGTATCCGTTAGGGCGGATGAGGGCCTGGATAGGTTCAATTAACTAAACCTTATCAAAATCAGCACCTTCTGAACTCCACTGACTCCATGCTCCTTGATATCCCTTTAAAAACTGTTGTGCAAACTGATAAAAACGAGAAAGGAAAATAATTCTTTGTTCGTAATACGGGGTTAGGAAAGGATCGGCGCGATGCACTTCAGACAAATTATAATAGGGTGGTATTGAGGCGTGTCGTGCAATAATTTCTTCAAAACTTACTTTATCTGCATTTTTTAACATGTCATACATTACAAAGAAAGTCGTGGTCCTCCCCTTTCCTCCGCGACAATGTAGATGAAACCAGGTATCTTTAGAAGATTTTTTTATTATTTCCAAAAACGCATCAACCTCTGAATCAGATGGTGCAGCATGATCAGTAACATATAAACGGTGATAATCAAAACCTAATCGAGAAACCAAATCAGCTTCATTTTTTACTACTTTAACAGGAATGGTTTTGCCGCTGGAGTATTCCTTAGCTGCAAACTGTTGAGAGGATAAAACGCCATTTATCTTTTTCTGAGTTCTTAATGACTGTAGCCAATTTTCCTCATCTTTAAGGCTTTGGGCGTTACTTTTTCCTCGATTTATCCAATCGTACTCACTCACTAAGGTAATCGCCCTTCCATTAATATAGCCATGACTTTCCTGGCGTAAATCCAGTACCAACACTGTTGCCCTCCCATGCTTGGCAATATACTCAGCGATATCTTTCCACCCCTTTTCACTGGGCTCCTCACTACCAGAAATCGCTAAATCTCTAATACCTAGCGTATTTCCTTGGTATGCAGCGGCGATCATCGAGGCATCACGAAACCATTTTAATGGAGAAGAGGAAAATTCACTGTCTTCTACAATACAAGGATTATGGATACTGCCATCACATACCTTAGTTTCTGTTTGTGCGAAAGCCAATCCTTGAGTCAACGAAAAGGTGATAAAAGAAACGATTATGTGCTTCAGGCTCATCCATAACCTCCAATCAAGGAAACATAATTCCATTCTATGTTAATTTTTTTTCCTACTGCAAGAGGGCCCACGGCTATTAAGTGAAGTGAAATATCACTTCTCTCTTGGGGAAAAGATGCCATTTAGGCGGATGAGTGTGTAGATTGTGGTTAATAAACCCTGACTCCTACCCCTCTTCCACAAGTGGACAAGGGGCATTTTCGTATATTTTATCCTTGTTGCTGAATGACCATCCATTTTTTATACAAGCGTTGCCATGCTGCCTTACTCTCCGGGTTCACCCAGTCATAGCCTATAGACTTCCAATCCTGATCCTCGGGATTAAAACCAAGATTGCGGATGTAGTCTGCATCACAAATAAAAAATTGATTTTTAAATGGCAATAAAAAGCCACCTTGTGAGCGCTGATATAATTTCGCCTCCGCATAATGGGCAAACCAATGATTCAAAAATCCGCCACGAATAAAAGGCAATTGGCACTTCAAATCATTCCAGGATTTAAAACCAGTTCCCCTTGCAATCACTGTAAGTGCGTGTTTACGCTTAACCTTCGTGTTTCTTATTTCCTCAAGAGAAAAATTGGCAAACTCAGGCAAATTTTGAAAACGTTGAGCCGTTTTTTGGGCGATTGCTTGATTTGCAGAATACAACGATTTTAATAAAATAGACGCTTGAATTTTATACTCTTCAACGCGAAATGAAGTATGTGGTTTATTCATGTGAATCCCCTTTGCTCTCTGCCAGACACCCACTTTTCCAGCAACAAAAAGGTTAATGAATAATTAATAAATCAATTAATAACCAGGGTGAGATCCTCTTTCGTGGGTATAGGCGTCCCATGAAGCCTACCGCACATTTTAATCGACAAACGGATTCTTGTAAATATTTTGTTCATTAATTGAGTGGAAGGCGCCACCGATACTTTTGTAATTGTGCGGCTCGAAAAATTCGCGCCATACATAAACACTATTTTCTTCGGACACGGTCATGGACACACACGTATACGGAAATAACCCTTATTTTGTAGGAACACAATAAGAATTAATAAAATGCATTACACTGTGGGCGAAATGGGGACTCCATAAATCCTGATGTCCTTTGTCGGCAAATTCAATCCATTTTTTAGGTTGATTGGCATGATTAAAGAGAACAACGCCTTGATCATAAGGCACGATTTGATCCAATTTCCCATGCAGCATTAAAACAGGGGTATGAATTTTTTGAATACGTGATAAAGAATCATACTTATCTCTTAATGGAATAAATAACCAAGGATAATGAAATCGAGCCAGAGCGGTGAACGACGTATAGGGAGACTGTAAAACCACAGCACATACCGGAAATTCCGTTGCCATTTGTGTCGCCACCCCAGTTCCTAATGATTCGCCATAGAGAACAATATTATTTGCCTGGATACCCTGTTGCTGTAAAAATTTAATAGCTGCTCGGGCATCCTGGTACAATCCTGATTCGGTTGGTTTTCCCGGATTGCCGCCGTATCCGCGGTATTCGAGCAGTAACACGCCAAAACCTTCTGATAAAAATTGACGAACCAAATACATACGATAACCAATATGACCTGCATTGCCATGCAAATAAAGCATCGTCGGTTTCTTATCCAAAGAAGGTTTATACCAAGCATTTAAAGTCAATCCATCAGCAACAGGAATTTCTATGAGTTGCATATCTCCTGCTTCAAAAGCGTTCCGATCAGGCTGCTCCGGGGATGGAAAATAAATGAAATAACGCTGTAATGAAAAAGACAATACGAAAATTAAAATAAAAATAAAGAGAATCACTAGCAATTGTTTGAGCATCATCTTATTTCATCTTCATTTATTGAGTTTCACTGCAAAAAGGGATAATCAGTATATCCTTTTCCACTACCTCCATATAAAGTGGCGCGGTCTAATTCATTCAAAGGCGCATTCTTTTTAAATCGCGTCACCAGATCAGGATTGGAAATAAAATACCTTCCAAAAGCAACGAGATCAGCGTAACCACTTGAAACCGCTTCAACAGCCATTTCTAAATTATACCCATTATTCACCATCCAGGGACCATTAAACTCTCCTCGTAATGCATGGAAATCAAAACCATATAAGTCCCGTGGCCCTTGAGTTTCTCCTTCAATAACATGAACATAAGCTAAATTGAATCGGCTCAGCTCCTGGACAAGGGGAAAAAAAATGGCGGTAGGTGACGTATCGGTAACGCCATTGGCATGACTTACTGGCGCAATTCGGATTCCTGTTCGATGTGCACCAATTTCAGACACAACCGCACTGGTCACTTCCAACGCAAAACGCAGTCGATTCGTAATCGAACCACCATATTGGTCAGTCCGAAGATTTGTACCATCACATAAAAACTGATGAATGAGATACCCATTCGCAGCATGAATTTCAACCCCATCGAATCCCGCTAAAATTGCATTCCTTGCAGCGATTCGATAATCTTCGATAATAGCGGGAATTTCACTGAGCTTTAATGCACGTGGTGCGCCAACCTCGACAAAGGTACCATTTTCAATAAATGTGCGCTGTCCGGTTGCTGGAATGGCAGAAGGTGCAACAGGAGCAATACCTCCAGGCTGAAGAGACGGATGTGAAATTCTTCCTACATGCCAAAGTTGCAAATAAATTGCCCCACCACGTGCATGAACCGCATCCGTTACCAATTTCCATCCAGCAATTTGTTCCTGAGAATAAATTCCAGGCGTCCAGGCATATCCTTTGCCAGTGGGAGAAATTTGTGTTGCCTCGGCGATGATTAAACCTGCATCTGCACGTTGGGCATAATACTCTGCATTCAATTCTGAAGGGGTATCAATTCCGTGTATCGAACGATTGCGCGTTAGTGGAGCCATGACGACACGGTTTTTTAAAGTAAGGTCTCTTAAGTTAAACGGAGTAAATAGAATTTCGTTATTCATAGTTATTATTGCCTCGTGCAGTTTTTACTCAAAAAAATCCATCTCATTTCCTGTATTTGGACTTGACCTTTTTTAATTTTGTCATTCCTGAAAAAGCAGGAATCCATTTTTCTAATATTATCCCAAATTAAGCTTAAGCTGCTGCCTTCGCGGGAAGGACAAAATGGTTACAATTAAGCGAAATGAAATCCAGGATCAAAAGATTTCCCTCTGAATATTAGAATACAATTTACCTGGGTACAAAGCCAATTTATATTGACACATCAAACCCACAAAGATATGTTTTGCACACTTTGATCATAATTAATTTTTTAAAATGAAAAATAATACTTTTAATCCATCTTTAGAGCAAAATGAGGCCATGCAAATTGAAGCTCTGCATGAACCTGCAAATCAAGACGTTCAAATGAAGAATAATAAAAAACGTAAAGATCTGGATGAGGAAGGCGGTAGAAAAAAAGGAAAAAAGGCCCTGGTTAAAAAAAATGAATCTCTTTCAATAGATACACAGCTATTAAAAAAATTAAGAAGGCAATCGTTCCCTATCCTTGAGGCTCATTATAAAACCAAGCTACTTAATAGTGTGCAAGTGAAACAAAAACTGGAGGAACTTAGAGGCCAAACAAAAAATCCTGTTGAATTTTTATTATTGTTTAAGTTTGATTTTTTTAGAGATATTAATCCAGAAACAGATACTGTATTCCAGTGGTTTCTTGATGAATTAGAAACGTGTATTGAAGAAATACCCAAATACCAACCGAGAAGAAAAGGATCGACTAATGAAGCCACTGTCTTAATTAAATCGATATGCGCTAATGAGGCACTTCTAGCCGAAGTATTAAAAAGAGGAAAAATTAAAGAAGTTATTTATAGGCATTATATTTTTCAGATTATTAATAACCTCTTTGATGTGGAAAAAATAACCGCCAATCCTCTGGAATTCCTTAACCAATATTTTCCTGACATCAAAGAACACCTTAAAATGGAACCAATATTGGTGGAGGAAAACGGTGAGGGGAAAAAATTTCTAGATCTCTTCTTGCATCCTCAATATAGAAAGTATCTATTACAACTTTGGAAAGAAGGATTTAGACCTTTTTCCCAGCAAAGATTTAATGAGCTACTTTTCTCCTATGATTTCAATAGAGAATATGGAGAATTTAGTCATGATATAATACAGTTTTATGTTACGGTTGCTCGAGACGATACTTTTCAAGATTTTTTTGCTTTTTCAGAGGACATTGATCCGCTGCTGTTGTTCATAGAAAACCCTCTTATAGATGCCAATCTATTTAAAGAACTTCAGAAAAAAGTAACGAGGGATTGTAATTACGAATCATTAGTACAAAAGACAGTAAGTCAAAGTAAATACAATATCTACTATTTCCATCATCAAGATAAGCATATTGAAAAATACCTCAATTTAATCAATAAGCTAATTTTTTGCTTATCGCAGTGCCATTCTATTGATCATTTAGAATCAACTCCAGGCTTCTTAAATACAGCTAAATCCGAGCTGCATATGTTCCTATCAATGGGGGTAGGCTTGGTCGTTGCTTCTACAATCAATACTCAAGCGATAATCCCTGAATCTACTTTAGCTAACGAGACTTTATTTTTTGGTTTTAAACTTCTGTTTAAGGATCCAACAGCAATAGAATTAAATGAATCAATAAAAAACCTGATTCATATTCTGAAAGAAAGAAATGCGAATAAATCTCAGTTATTAAATTTATTTTTCTATCTTTATGTATCGAATAATAATCAAGTGCGCAAAAATAGCTTATTCCATGAGTTGCTGAGGGAACTAATCAAGGGTATTTCTCCTCATGAGATACTTCAAATTGTAAATAAATACTTTTCTTTTATGAGCTTGTTTCAGGCAAAATTGAATGTTCTGCCTACTCAGCAAGGTTTATCCTGGCGTCAAGCAATACCTGATTTTATACTTTTTATAACAAAAGCAATTTCGCTTAATTCCGCACAGCAAGATGCAATTCACATGCAATTGCCTGTTGTTTTATGTAATTTATTAATACTTCAAGTGAAGTTACAGTGCCAATTGAATGATCAAAAATCGGATATTTTCACTCCTGAAGTAGAAAAAGTTATAACATCTTTTCTTACTCAGATTGCAGAAATTCGTGAGGAAAAACTTAATGCAAAAATCCTGATGGCATTCGCCCTGAATATGATTTTTGCATATAAAAACGCAGGAATTCAATTATTAGAAGTTATCTCACAAATTGAACCATCCTGGATAAATTATATACCCACCCTCCCTCTCCCACTACATAATCGCAAACTTGACCTATTATCCTTTTTATTAACCCAATTAAGCTCAAAAGATGATTCAATTGTAATAAAAAATGCTGACATTATTTTATATTTATTGGCAAAGCTGATGAATAATAAAATCCCCCTATCCCCTGATTTTTTACAAAATGTTGCTGAATTGCAACTTAACTTCCAGAAAAAATCGCTATTAAGTCAGAAAGCGCAGGAAGCACTGGAATTGATTTTTAATCAGTGCATACATAAAGTGCGAGGTACTGAACAGGAAGCTCTTTTTGAGGACATGCGTACAAAAATATTATTAAAAGCTGATTTGGATCCATCTAAGGATCCTCAAGCAATTCATACCAGGGAAAATCATCTTTATGCAGATCAAATATATCAAGAATGGCTTCAAACTCTTGGAACAAAAGAGGAGCAAAAAGAAAAATTATTGAAAGGATTAGGCCTATTTATCTCTTATATCAGTTTGGAAAAAGAAAAAACGATAAAAAATTCGCTTGCCTTCACACAGGATCCAGATAAGTTAAAAGAACTTATTGGCTATATTTATGGACTTAGGAATGAGGAAACAGACTCGGAGCAAATCAAAGAAATCCATGAACGAGTTATTTGCTATAATAAGGCCCTGCTATATTTGCAACAAATCAAAACAAGAGCCATGACTCCATCACATCATGGAATGAAAACCGAAGAACATCGAATCATTGAGGATGCACAGAAGTTATTAAATATCATTTCAATGGTTGGATATTATTCTGATTCCTCGCTTACTCAACCGTTCATTCGTGATGGCAATGAAGCACTTAACATATTGAAATTGGAATTATTTGATCAAATAGAACATCCATCATGCGACCAAGGCCCTTATATGAGATTTTTGATGGCTTTGGAACCGGTAACGAACATTAAATTTCCTACGCTACAGAGAAGAACCATTCCATTTATCATTAAAAATTACATTAATGATTATTATCAGCAATTACCTCGGGAAGCGAAACAACAGTTTATACAGGAAATATATGGGAAAATAGATGATCTAGAAGGTCTCGAGGAAATTGAGACTTTACCTGCCAATGCATTTGATTCCCTAGTTAAGGTATTCCTTGCAGATAATGAAGGAAGACTCGGTTACCTTACTCCTAAAGAAGTCAGGGATTTATTTAATTACGAGCGTCCCAAAGAATATCACCCTGAAATTATTAAGGATCTGAATCAGTATCATCAGTTAAAAAAGGAAAAAACAACTTCTAGTGCAACTAATCTAAATAGATTTTTTGCCTTGTCCCCTGCTACAAGTGCTGATGATGATACCCAACCTAGCCAGGGTTTAAATAATATGTAGTTTTTTTCTTCCAAGGAAAAAATTAATTAGGTACTTCTAAAACCAATGTAAAGCGGCTTAAAACCGCTTTACAGTTATGGTGTTGAATTATCTTGTGATTACTGGTTTTTTCATCATCAATTATTGGTCATTTATCACAATTTCTTTTCGTCCCGCCCTTATTTCTTTCATCGAGTTTTATTCAAAAATTTATCTTATTTTTTGCATCTTAAAATTCTATGTTTCATTCCAGATTATAGGTAACATAGCTAGAATAGTGGAATTCATTACTTTTATAAGGAAATAGAAATGTATCAAAAAATTTTAGTTGCGATTGATGACAGTGATACATCAATGCATGCCTTCAATGAAGCCATTGAGTTAAGCAAAATACATCACGCAAAATTACTCATTGTGCATGTAACCAATGAGTTTTATGCCCCATATTTGGGAACCGGAGTGGATTATGAAAAACTGGAAGCTTCATTTAAAGAATACGGAAACAAGTTTTTGAGCAAGATGCAAACAATTGCTCGAGAGCGCAGTGCAGATTGTGAAGCACAATTACTTGAAATTAATTCAGCGCAAGAAACCGTTGCAGATAAAATTATTGCAGCAGCAAAAAAATGGCCAGCCGATTTGATTGTCGTTGGAACTCATGGTCGACGAGGTGTTCAGCATTTATTATTAGGCAGCGTTGCAGAAGGAGTTATTCGCAATGCATCCATACCTGTTCTGCTTATTCGCAGCAAACAATCACCTAAATGATGCGAAAAAATTAGGACCCAATGATGCATAGTATCCTGTTCATAGTTTGTTATAATGCAGCAAAAATTACTGATTGGATCTATTTTAATGCAACTGATTAATGATTTTCATGAAATTGAAAAGCACTTTTTTTCTCTCATAAGCTTAAGTTATCTTGATTATCAAACAATAGCTGCATTTGAAACCGGAGTACTTGCATCAGGGCTTAATCCTGCTTTTGTAACCCAAATAAATGAGCACTTTTTAAAAGATTTGGAGCAATGTAAATCATACTTCACCCAAAAGAATCTACCTTGGGCACTGATCATTCCTGAATTGACACCTAATTTCTCAAAAGACAAATGCCGATTACCTCCAGATTATAAATTAGTCGATACCGGTATGGGGATGGTATTTGATCTTTTATCGAATAATCTGCAAGCTGCTGACGTCGAACTTGAATTTAAACTAATGAATAACGATTTAGATACCTGGAGTATTCCCCTGCTTCATGGTTTTCAATCAACACCAGAAATTACTCAGATTTATACCCTAAGACATGCCGAGGCATTAAAAAAATGCAAAGGTATCTACCATTTTTCTGGGTTTCTCGCAGGAGAAGCGGTTGTATCCATGACGTTAACCGTCAAGGAGCGTCTTGCCCGCATCGATGATCTCGCCACACTTCCTAACTTTCAAAAGCGTGGCTTTGCAAGTGCCATGATGGCTTATGCGTTAAACAATGCTTTAGCGTTGAAAGTCCAATACTGCTTTTTAGAAGCATCAAAAGTGGGTCTAAATCTGTATCAACGCATTGGTTTTCAACCACTTTTTACAAACCATTATTATGAGCTATAACCTGGTACAAGTGGCCCTATCATCAATTTAAATTTTTTCTCATACTCGCTTGGGGAGCCGTTGTTGCAATCGGTTTGTCTTCGATCGTTCTCACCTCTGAAAATCGTTCGCTCTTAATCGCTTCGAGATTGGCAGGTGCAGATAAAGTTTGATTATTGCAGGACAGCAATTGTTGAATGATTTTGGGATCAGTGACTTCTTCGATAACATTGATAACTTTTTTTCTAGTCCCCTCGTCAAGCTCCAGCGCCTCTAGACGTTTGATTAATAGTTCTGTTGGCGATAAAGTTTCTGGAATTCCCATCTCTGCTTTTCCGTGGAGATCCTTCCATTTTTCCGATGCAGTTGGAACAATTTCCTTTTTGGATTGGGATAGCGCTGAAATTACGGAGTCTCGGGGCCCTATATCTCTCAGCTCAATATCTTCTGAAAATTTCGTTAATTGCTCGCAGTGTCTTTCTATTCGTCTTTGAAATCGAGCATGATGAGCAGCTGGAACTTGGATAAGTTGTGCTTCATTCACCGCAAGTGTTATTCCAAATAAATCGAATACTTGCTTTGCTTGTTGCTTTGTTTTCGCAATGATCTTCAGCGACAAACTGTTATCCTCAAGCCATAAATAACTCAGATCCACTTTAGGATCTCGAGGCCGATTATCTTGGTTTAGAAAAGCGCTCAAATTAGGTAAGGTTATGAATTTATAAGTGGGTTTAATCAGCAATCCATCCCTTTTTTGATTGTACTTTAGCTCTGCATTTTTTATTAGCTGACTCAGTGCATCAGCATTGATATTACAACTTAATCCCGCATCATTTTGTTTGCAATCAAGCCCAAACTCATCCTTTAATTGGCGTGCAAGATTTGTATTGGTTGTAGTTAGCGTATAAGTCCCATTCTCTTCTTTTTTTAATTGAAAGGGAATTCTGCCACTGGGGGGATCAAAACGCATCGTATTCAGAAAAACCTCACCATCATGAGACATCACCGAAGCTGGGGAAAAATATTTCTCTAGATGATCAAGCAGATCAACTTCCTGAGCGGTTAATAATACCCGTTGTTGGAACGTGGCTAATATATGTTGGTTGCTGTTCCTGGCAGTTGCTGCCATTCCATCAATAAACTCTAGGTAATCAGCAAGTTCTGCATCATGCATCTCGTTTTTAATGCCCATGTCAATTAAATCGATTTTTATTTGACTAAAATATAAATCAAAAGTGGATAGTTTCCCTGAGCATAGCTCTATAATTTGCGCATCGATTAAAGCCTGTAAATGACTCCCTTCCTGACTTTGCTCTCTAAGCCTTCCTAAGACATTTAATAATTCTTCAGGGGAAGGAGTTTTTTCTTGAATTCGATTTAATTCCTCTCTTAGCCCTGGATAACTTTTGATTACTTCTTCACTGGGATTTTCTCCAGTAATCATTTTTCTGAATAAATGAACTCCCTCCATGCGTTCAGACAAGGCAGTGTCATAGAAAATACTGTAGTTTCGATACATAAAATGACGGGCAAAACCAATCGTTGAAGAGCTTCTAAATAGTGCAGGAGCTTTAGCAAATTTGTCTTCAAATGAAAAATCATCACTTAAACTTGCTGCTACGCCCTCTCCTTCATAAGGTTTACCATAGTCAAAACCATAGAAAGCCTCATCTGCAAAACCTTTATTTTGTGCTTCCTTACCTATACCATCCCGATCGCCAACCCCAATACCAAAAATTAAATTCTTAGCTAAGCCAAAAATATATTTAGAGTGCTTGACTGCTGCGTCTTTATCCTCAACCAACACCCCATTGTAATCAGGCTCAGAACCGCCATATAGAAAGTGAGTTAGTTCTTGTAATCCATTTTTCCAGCCACAAGCCAATACAGCATGGACTTCTCCTTTACCTTTATTGATCCAAACAATTTCCTGCCTTTGATTTTGAGCACTAAAAATTCCCGCAAAACGAGTACCAACAAATTCTCTGAGTGCTTCTTTATTCGCTTTGATTCTGTCTTTTTGCCCCTCTGCATAATCCAGTTTATACATCCAGGCGCTTAAGTGATTATTCTTGGCAACTGCCGTTTTCACTTCACCGCAAAGCCATTGGATGCAAGGAGTCATTACTTCCTTAGCATGAGGTCCTTTTATGTGACTGTTGATAAAAATTGAAAAAATAATTTGCTTTTGGTGCAAATCCTTTTCTTTACTCAAAAGTTCCTTCAAGTCTTGGAGTTTTTGCACATCTCGAACTTGTTGAATCGATGGCAAACGATCATGAGTTAACAGCTTATCCAGTTCTAGAAAAAATAATTCATCTATATCAATTGCCCTAAATCCTGGCTCAACTCCACTGGGTTTTTCTGCATAGCAGAATTGTTTGTCACCAAACATACTGCCTAATCGAGTAAATTCAGCATTTTTCCGTAGGGTAAATTGACCTATTTCCTCTCGGGACGTTTCGACATAATCTAATGAAGGACTCACTCTAGGCTTTGGTTCTTCGTACTTTCCAAGCACGGGAGCACTTTTTGAGACATGACCCACTTCAGTTGCTCTCCTTCGAATAGGCGGTAATAAACTGTCTTTCTCTGAAGATTTTATACCTTGAGCATTTAAGATATGCATTATTAAACCATCTGGTTTGATATAAAAAGTTGATTCCGGACCTAACTTGACATCAAAATTTTGTGCACAAAATTGTCTAATAAATTTAGCTAAGCCACTATTTGAGCCACCAAATGATTTTGAAATCAGAGCATATTCACTCACAAAAACATCCAGAAGTGCAACAATTTTGGCATCATCAGATAATGTTTCATCCTTCTTTATTTGGATTATTTCTTGATTCAGTCTCTTTAAACTGTCTGATCGTGCAGTACCGACTTCGAGTCCATTCAATTGATTACTGATTTCAGTGTATTCCTTTGCGAAGTGATTTGTTTTTATAAGTGATTTTCGTTGATTCGGTTCAGTACTTTTAGAATACATACCATCTCCCCTAAGGATTTATGATAAAATACATGTTCAAACCATGTGTTCAACATGCACTCGACTGGCTCATATTTTAATCATATCCCCTTATGGTTAAGGAACTATTAAGCAGCTTGTAAAAATAATGCAACTGCATATTGCATAAAAAGAGAAAAATGACTATTTTTTTGATCCAGTAATAGGTAAAGTATAGTACACGAGACTAAATTGTAATCACTTGGATATCATTACACCCAACCTGTTCAATTTTTCAGAAACAAACTAAAATATCATGATTCAATGAGGATGGTTTATAAATGAGATTGAACCAAAATGGCGAATGGCAAAAGCGCCAGATTTATCCACATTCTAAAAGGCGTATTGATTTATGACTAATAAAGGAAAAGATAAAAAATCATCATCCTTTACCTTATTTCCAGTGACACAACAAAATGGAACGGTGGTGTATTATGCCTCTGATTTTTCCCAGGAGTTAGGCTCTTCGGTTTATAAGGGACATCAATGTACATTGATCGACAATGAGCCTATTGATTTAAAGCCGCGGCGCGTGAATAAAGAAGAACTTATCATTGATGAAAAAAAGCCTGTATCAATAAAGCTTTATGACGACAAACAACACCCGTCTCCTTTTCAATTTTATGCATCACAGAGAGCGCGCTTAAATATCGAAGGCCGAGATGTGCTTATCATGGATTATATTGATGGGTTTCATATTTACCCAGATTCCAGCGACAATCCGGAACTAAATCAACTCACTTTTTTTCAGGCGGTCGATGTGTCTTGGCAATTAATTCTAAGACTCAATCACCTTCATTATAATAATACCAGCGGCCCTTCCATTGTTCATGGTGACATCCATGGTGAGAATGTCAAAATAAAAATGAATGCCATCATAGATGCTGAAGAAAAAAGATATAAATTTGAGGTGTCCTACTTAGATCTCGATTATGCCAAACGTATTATTGGAAGGCCGCAAATCCCTCAAGGGACTCCAGAACATATCGCCTTGGAAATACTTCAAGGCGACTATTCTGAATCCAGTGATTTTTTTGCATTAGCACCGCTTTTATTGAGTATCTTTGGTGCGAAAAATCCCCTAAAAAAAATAATTGAATTCAGAAATAAAAATCCAGATATGAAGTCAGATAAACTAATAAGGGCTTTTCGTGAGCTTGGCTTTTGTAGCGAGGGGCTCTTTGAGCATTTTGATAACAAACCGAACCCATTTATTTGTGAGTTGATAAAAAAATTTATCCTGCAAATGGGCGAAAAGAACAAGGAAAATCGCCCCTCACCTGATGCAATACTTGAATTTTTTACTGCATTAAGGCAATTGCTCCTCATCGATGAAGGTGCTGAAAACGATAAAGATTGTTTTATCTTGCGGCTTTGTATCGCTGCCAAAAAGGATAATTGGCTAACTGAGAAAAAATATCAAAACTTATTTTTTAATTTGGATGAATCTTTGCAAAATAGATTAATTACTTTGATGAACCCGAGTCAATGCGTTTTTCTTTATAAAATTGCTCAAGAAAAACAAGCACCTGCCTCACTTGTAAATCAATTAAGACACCCTATCGCTGCTTATCTAACCGAATATATTCATTTTTTAGAAAGACCATCCTATTCAAGATTGCTTTTCTTTTCTTCAATAACACAACATGATCTACAATGGTTACTTAACTGTTATGAACAGAATGATCCCGCAGTTTTCTATTCCGCAAAACATGAAAAACAAAGAAAAAAGCTAGAATCCTGCACTGAAAAAAACCTAGCACCTTTCATCTCCATTATTGCTGAAGGAATTAAAAGCGATCTCTACCTCGTCCCGTCCTGACATCACTGATAAAATAATATGAAATTGAGGCATTACTGATGACCTATATTTTCCCGGGCTTTTCTGCCTGTACTAGTGAATATCCGATTTAAATTGATACTCCATAGAAAACACTTCCTGCATTAGTTCAGCGGATTTTTCTTGTCAGATCCTGAAGTTAATGCCGCTTCAGATTGATTATCCTCTTCAACTACAACTTCGACTTCGGCTTTTCTTTTTTTACTAGCTTCCGGGGTACTTAAAACTCCCAAATCGCTTTTCGATAATAAAGTGGGGGTACTCGCTTTTTTTCTCCAGCCAAATACATTAATGTTTGAATCCTCTTTTAAATTTTTCGACATCTCAAATGTGACAAAATTTTGCGAAGCTTTGGCACAATGATTTTTAAAAGCGTGCTTACAGGATTCTTTTCCTAAATCCAATAGAAGATACTTTGAAGGTGAGTCTTCTAACTCCTCAAGCCTTTCCTTCTCCGTTTTTTGAAACCAGTCGCGTATCCCAATATCATCAAGATCTGGTGGATAAAAAGCAAATTTATTATAAACGGCAAGGGAATCTGCTGTTGGACTGACGGACATATTAGTCTGCCCTGTATTTACGAAAAAATTAAAAGCCTGCACCATCATTAAGTTAGCAAGTCCTTTACAGCGATAATCTTTACTTACAAATAGACTATATAATTGGGATATATTTTCTGAATTTTGGATTAGCCTTAATTCTATAAAACCAATAACCTTGCCATTATCTCGCAAAACAAGCATTAAATCACATCTCTTGCCATCTTTATGGAGCAATTTTCCATTTTTGTTAAATAGCTCAACCGTATCATCCTCTAATTTTTCCACCTCTTCATTTTCAAAATAAATTTCTGCCATCGCACTTTCGTGCCTCACGTAATTAAAGAAGTCCAAAAAATCTTTTTTATTAGGATAATCTAGAACATAGTGCGGTGTACTCAATGGAACGACATTATCATCTGCTTTTCCTTCCATAATTGATACCTAAATTACGATCACATTGTTTAATTATAATTCTGTTGGAGCATATATTCAACAGAAAAATCAAACCGTAGGTACCTTAAATCGTGGTGGCATAAAATGAGACGGATCAATGTTCCAATTAAGTCACCCTAAGAAAATACAAAATTAGTATACTTTCTGAGGATATGATCATTGCTCCATTGGTATATACTTAAATGAATCCAGTTGTTTTTTCTACTCATTTAATAAAAGTAAATACGCGTCTTAAAAAAGGGGGAGCGTGTGGAAAACAAACAATGGCAGTCGCTCTGGTATGTGCTGATGATTTTTTGGATGATTATCCTGTTCCAGAACTTATTTTTCGCCTCACATCCTGTCAATATTGCTTACAGCGATTTTATCACTCTTTTAAAAGCAGATAAGTTAGATAATGTTCTACTCGATGAAAGCTACATTACCGCCAATGTGAAAACTGAAGGTTTGGTAGGATTACTCCCTGAAGATAAATTAAATGAAATAAAAAAATATGGTGGTAAAGAACCCCAAATCACTACCGTACGAATTAATGATCCCTCTTTGGTATCGACTCTAGAAGCCGCAAAAGTAAAATTTAATGGGCAAGCTGAAAATAAATGGATAACCCTGGTGCTATCTTGGATTATTCCTGCTCTGCTTTTTTTTGCACTGTGGAGTTTTTTGTTAAAACGTATGGGCTCAGCTGCTGGTGGTGTCTTGGATGTTGGGAAAAGTAAAGCCAAAATGTACATGGAAAAAGAAACCCATGTATCATTTCAAGATGTTGCTGGAGTAGATGAAGCAAAAGCCGAGCTTATGGAAGTCGTCGAATTTCTCAAAAATCCGCAACATTATACGCGTATAGGGGCGCATATACCCAAGGGAGTACTTTTAGTTGGGCCACCAGGAACAGGAAAAACACTGCTCGCACGAGCTGTGGCGGGTGAGGCTGGCGTGCCATTTTTTTCAATTAATGGGTCAGAGTTCGTAGAAATGTTTGTTGGTGTTGGGGCGGCGCGAGTCCGAGATCTCTTTAATCATGCCCGAGAAACAGCACCAGCAATTATTTTTATCGATGAACTGGATGCTTTGGGCAGAGCACGTGGCGCTTATCCTATTGCAGGGGGTCATGATGAAAAGGAACAGACCTTAAATCAGTTGCTGTCAGAAATGGATGGTTTCGATCCCAGTGAAGGATTAATTCTCCTTGCTGCAACCAATCGCCCGGAAATTCTTGATCCCGCATTATTACGTGCTGGACGTTTTGACCGCCATGTATTAGTGGATCGACCCGAGAAAAAAGGTCGCATAGAAATTTTGAATGTTCATCTGAAAAAAATAAAACAGGCTCCGGATGTTGATCCCGAAAAAATTGCTGCTTTAACCCCAGGTTTTTCCGGTGCTGACCTGGCGAATCTCGTCAATGAAGCAGCTTTGCTCGCCACACGCCATAATGGAGACTCGGTGTGTATGGATGATTTTACTAACGCAATAGAACGCATTGTAGCCGGATTAGAGAAAAAGAACCGTTTACTCAATCCTGAAGAACGTAAAGCGGTTGCCTATCATGAAATGGGTCACACGTTGATCGCACTCTCCTTACCCAATGTCGATCCAGTGCATAAAGTTTCAATTATACCGCGCGGAATAGGCAGTTTGGGTTATACCATTCAACGCCCTACAGAAGACCGCTATCTCATGACGGAAGAAGAATTAAAAAATAAAATGATGGTGCTTCTTGGAGGCAGAGCCGCTGAGTTTGTAGTTTTTGGCCGCTTTTCAACTGGAGCAGCAGATGATCTCGCTAAAGCAACGGATATTGCCCGCAGCATGGTCATGCGCTATGGGATGGATAAAGAACTGGGACCAGTAACCTACCAGAAAGAACACTCTACCTTCCTGGAGCCTCCTATGGTTCATAACGAACGTGACTTTAGTGAGGAAACTGCGTGCGAGATTGATGCAGCAGTTCGCAAAATTATCCAATCTGCATTTAATGATGCCGTGGATATTATAAAAAAACGCATCAAGATTTTAGAAAAAGGGGCAACCTTGTTATTACAAAAGGAAACTCTAAATGAGGACGATTTAGTTGCATTGAATATTAAGTAATACTGAACAGTAGCCTAGCTGCAGTACAACATGAAATTCCCTTCTCCCCAAGGGAAGAAGGTGCCCGTCAGGGCGTATGAGGGTATTAATCACAATTTATGTCCTCTCACCCCTACCCCACAAATGGGAGAGGGAATTTTTAACTGCATCATTCATTGCGGCATCAACTGTTCCTAGCTTAAAGGGTGTAACGCACTCGTTTTATCAAAATGAATTAATCCATCAAACTGATAAGGCAAGTGTGTAAAAAAATAATGACTATAACGTTCAGACTTCGGCAAATAAACCACACCTATGGCACGTTGTAGGCGAGGAATATTTAAATAATGCTCGAGTTTCTTATTATCTAATAAATTTAAGAAAAAATTCTTGTATTTTAGATGATGAAATAATTCCTCATAACTTCCTGGTAAACCAGGCTGTACTTGTTTTTCCTCCCCGGGTTGCCCCCAATCCGATGCAGCCATAACCGTGCCTTCATAAGTCGAAAAACCAAGAGAATAAGAATGCGTATCATATTGTTCGCGTACTAATTGCCCCAGGTTGAACTCTTGACGCTCCCCCATCTCAGTGGCCCGTGAATCACCCACATGTGAGTTATGTGCCCAAATAATAATTTTAGCCGGTTTCTTGAATCGGGTTTCCAAATGATCAGCTAACACATTAAGTGTTTCTGCCATATGTTGATCTCGGATATTCCAGGTAGAAACCCTTCCTTCTAACATGGAGCGATAATAATTTTCTGCATTTTTTACCAATCGGGCATTTTGAGTTGCAAAAAAATAGGCATCCTCAACCACTATCCCATCATGATGCAGGTATTCAAACGCACGATGTTGTAATTCAACTAATTGAGCTACTGCTTCACGGATACAAGCCTTTTTTATCCCAGCATTAATTAAATAGCCATACATTTGCGGATCTTGATTCAAATGATCAAAACACGCATAACGCTGCTTTGCACGTTGTGCTGCTTCAGGGTCGATTCTGTTTAAGAAATCAATCACAGCTTGCATGGAGGCATTTAAACTATATAAATCAAGACCATAAAACCCAATTTTTTGTGCTGCAGGTAAATTGTCATTGTATTGACGTAACCAACTTAGAAAGGGTGGAAGAGTAGTATTTCGCCACATCCAAACAGGGAAACGCTGAAAATTATCCAGAGCCCGCCCACTAGAGGTTACGCTTCCTTCACCTTGTAAATAACGATGGACACGATGGGCATCAGGCCAATCCCCTTCAATCGCAACGGCCATAAATCCATGCTCTTTTATAAGACGCTGAGATATTTTAATACGTGTCTGATAAAACTCATGCGTTCCATGGGATGCTTCACCAATCATCACAAAACGCGCATCTCCTATTTGCTCTAGCACCGCATCATAGTTTTCGTTTTGGGCTTCCAGCGGAATTACTGAATCATCGAGTGCATCAATTAGCTTTTGTAACGCGTCCCTATTCATAAAAGCCTCCTCAACTCACGCATCCCGGTATCACAATAAATCTCCAGGTAAGGTGCTCGGGATTGCGGAGCAGTATGACGTTATTTTATCCAACACAATACTGGTCAAACCATTTTTTTGCTAAATCCGCTACCTCGCTTAATTTTCCAGGTTCTTCAAATAAATGGGTTGCCTCAGGAACTATTTTCAATTTTGTGGTGCAGTTCATCTGCGCCATCGCTTGTTGATTAAGCTCAATAACCTCATCATCATACCCCCCTACAATAAGTAAGGTAGGTGTTTTGACTTGAGGTAAATAATTTCTGGCCAAATCAGGCCTGCCACCTCGGGATACAATCGCATGGATGAACTTAGGCTTCTGTGCTGCTGCTACAAGTGCTGCCCCACCTCCTGTGCTTGACCCAAATAAACCGATAGGAAAATGATATGCCGCTAATTCATCGGTACACCAATGAACGACATCAATGAGTCGAGAAGCTAATAAATGAATATCAAAACGAAATTCGCGAGTCACATTATCAATAATGTCTTCTTGTGATGTAAGCAGATCAAAAAGCAACGTCGCGTATTTCCCTTCATTCAAAGTGCTTGCCACATACTGATTGCGACTACTGAATCGACTGCTACCACTGCCATGCACAAAAATCACAAGCCCTTTAGCTTCTTCAGGAATAAATAAAAAACCGTTGATATAGACATTTTTACTTGGAATTGTCACGGGATGTTGAATGTCAGCAGTATAGGTATTCATGAGCATTCCTTTTCCTGAGCCTATCATTATTTCAAGTATAGACGAGTAAATAGCTCAGAATTTACAGGCTAGAGTCCTGAGGGATTTAAAAAATGAATGCCGTATACTGTTCATGACATAAACCAATAAACTAGACCACCGCTTGTGATCATACACAGTAATAATAACGTAGATTGCAAAGCAAAACGTACAGGAGTTAAGCTCCATAAAAGCGCAATTTTAGATATAAAACTCGCACCGATTGCAGCATACAGCATCAAACAGGCTTGATCGAGTTGCACCTTTTCTCCCAAATAAAGTAAGGCAGTTGCTAAAGAGATACCATGAATTTCAAGCAACCCTCCCAGAAATGAAATCAATAAAATCCCATTCATTGAAATGATGCGTTTTGCCATAGCTACAAGTACTAACAATAATCCAATAAGAATCGAAGTTCGCAATATTGATAACAAATTCAATGGAGAAGAGAGTAGCGTAAAATCATGTTTTGCTTTTTTTTGATTATGAAGCAAAATCACTGTCAGTAGAATTCCTGTACTTATCATCGCAATGAGTGGTCCAAGAATTGAAACCAGTAACATGGGTGAAGCGACAAAAATGATAATAATGACATCAACAAGCATTGCCACTGTGGCAAGCAGACCCGAAGCTAAAATAGCGGGTACCGACTGAGGGTATCTCTTTAAGGTGTTGTGGACTTGGGCAAAAACTAAAGTACTCGAAACCAATCCCCCCATAAAACCACTTAACGGGATACCTAGACGTTCGCCAAATAGATGAATGGACACATAGCCACATAATTGAATGCCGCCAACCGTTGCAATCAACAAGCCAAAAGCTCTTGGATTAAAAAACTGCCAGGGATCAATCGTACGATCAGGAAGAAGCGGCAAAATCCCCAAAGTAAAAATAACCAATACAATGACCGTTTCCATTTCATGGGGCTTGAATTTTTTCCGCGCCAAGAGATGAAGTCTTTTTCGTTCAATAAGTATGAGTAAAATAATCGCACTCAGGGTAATTGCTACTAAAGGCAAGTGAGGTACCATATAACCAAGACAAAAAATAAGGCCTGCCGTAATTTCTGTTAAAGCACCAATATTACTGTTCATCCGCTGATTCGCACTGATTTGAAAATAATTGAGCAGTAAAATGGCAAACACAAAAGTACTTGCAGTAACCGTAAGCCCGGGTTGGTTAAGGGTGGCAATTAAAGTTCCGAGAATTGATAATAAGGTGAATGTTCTAACACCAATAAATTGCGCCCCCTCCGGATGGCTGCGCTCACGCTCAATCCCGATCAGAAAACCGATCAAAAGCGATATAATAAATGATGTAAGTATCTCTAACATAAAGCAACTCTTCCCTGGGTCTATTTTATAGGTTCAAACCACGTTCCAGGCATTGGCGCGTATCAAACTAAATTGAAATCTCCTTAATAAATGGATTATAGTACATCTATCTCACTATTAAGTAATTGAATTAACGTTTAAAAATGAGGGGAACTTATTCATGGATAATAGAAATCCCTGGGCTTTAAACGTCCCTATTGATTCTTTTTTCTTTGACTGTGATGGGACCCTCTCCCTTATTGAGGGGATTAATGTGTTGGCAACGATGAATGGCGTCGCCCAAGAAGTACACCAAATTACAGCACGATGCATGGGAAAAACCGGCATGACACTCGATGATTATCGACAGCGATTGACTTACGTTCAACCCACACTCAAACAAGTAGAGGAACTGGCAGAATGTTATAAACGACATACAGCTCCTGGTGCCCAGGAGCTCATTCAATTATTGCGTCGTTTACATAAAAAAATTTATATAATTTCCGCAGGGATCAAAGCGGCAGTGGTTCCATTTGCGCAAACTTTAGGAATTCCTCCAAGTCATGTGCTCGCCGTAGACGTTTATTTTGATGAAAAAGGGAACTATCAAGGATTTGATGAACAAAGCAATATGACCCAAGGCAATGGTAAAACTGTAGAAATCGCCTCCGTACTGAAGCCCGGTGAACACTCCTTATTAGTTGGTGATGGAGTCAGTGACTGGGAGGCTCGAGAAACAGTTACCCGATTTATTGGTTTTGCTGGACTAAGCCCTAAAGAGTGGGTGAAAAAGCATTCCAATTTTTATATTTGCTCTACAAGCTTTTACCCAATAATTCCTTTGGGGCTGACGCAAAACGAGTTGAATCAATTATCGTCACAAGACTATGCTTATTATGAAAAAGGACTTACGGATATTTACAATTCTGTTGTTTTGATCAAGGGGAATGACCATGTTTACTATTCAGGTTCTTGATAATATATCACCGCAAGGCTTAAGTTTATTTCATCCTGACCTTTATCAATTAGGTCTAAACCCTATTGATCCTGATGTTATTCTAGTGCGCTCCCATAAATTGCATGATCATCAGTTTGACAAAAATTTAAAAGCAGTAGCTCGCGCTGGCACAGGTACGGATAATATTCCTGTTGAGGCTCTTACCCAATTGGGTATTCCAGTATTTTATGCTCCTGGAGCAAACGCCAACGCCGTCAAAGAACTGGTGATGGCAGCCATGATAATGGGCTATAGGCATTTAGATGAAACCCGCACTTTTATTACCGAATTGTCAAAAGAGGACAATCAGTTATTAAATCGAGAAATAGAAACTAAAAAGAAGAAATTTATTGGACATGAGATTTCAGGTAAAACGCTAGGCGTCATAGGATTAGGTAATATCGGTGTTAAAGTAGCTAATGCGGGACTGGCTTTAGGAATGAACGTATTGGGTTTTGATACCAATATGACCCTAACTAATGCACTCGCATTGATGCCTGGAGTTGAAAAAGTAATGGATATGAATGAATTGCTTATTAATGCTGATATCATTACTTTACATATCCCTTTAAATACTGCGACCACTCATTTAATCAATGAAGAAAATATTGCCCTCGTAAAACCTCATACACTTTTACTTAATTTTTCACGCGAACAAATAGTAAGTGAAGCAGCCATTTTGCAACAATTGACCAGTCAGCGCCTCATGGGCTATATCACCGATTTCCCAACCATTAATTTGGCGGGACACCCTAATGTCTTATGCTTCCCCCATCTGGGAGCAAGCACTCAGGAAGCGGAGCAAAGCGCGGCTGAAATGGTCATCCGCAATATCTGCAATTATTTGGAATATGGAATCATTGAATATTCGATCAACTTTCCCAATATATCTCTCTCTACTTCCCAAGTATCTAATTGTTACCGCTTACTGGCGATTAATGAAAATACCCCTGGAGCTATGGGTAAAATCACTCAGCACATATCAAAACTTGGATACAATATTGAACAAATGGAAAATAAATCCCGTGGACCAATTGCTGTGAACCTTATTGATATATCAGGTGCCAAAGAAGACCTAACCAAGCTGTGCGATCAATTGAAGCATATTCCCAATTTAATGAATATACGACTGGTCTCGAGCTATCAAAAATAGTAAGCCATCACCCCATGCGTGGCAAGGAATCTCCCTTCGTAACTCAGTACTACAACTTAGGCCTATCTCATTTTGCTCTTTGCGTTTTGATACCCCAAACTCAAACCATTGGGGAGTCAAAAGAGCAACATAAAAACAAGGTTTCTGATAAAAAAGTGTTTAATTTTTGAAAAACACCATTTTCTTTACTAAACTTCTAAATGTTATTCCCTTATTTAAGATATTTTTACTCTATTTTATAAGGATTGCTGTGCATAATATTGAGTTACTCGCCATTCGTGATAACAAAACAAATGGCATGGCGGTTTGTTTAAAGCCAAGAATTCCATACATTATTACCCCATCTTTGGTTCATGAGGTTCGAAAGTTACAAAATAAAATAGCGGAGCGATACTACACCTCACCATGGGATGGAATTTATTATATCCTTTGGTATTTACATTATGATACCGCACCTTGGAAGGGGCTAGACTTTCATTTTATCCATGAAGCATTGCTCAGCCATCATGAGCGCAAAATGGAGCATTACATTGAAAGTGTATTTGAATTGTTGTTTATTAATTATGTAGGTTTTGGCCTTCCCTTAATTAACTGTTCTATCATAAACAGGAAACTCAGCGGAATTTCAAAAGATTTCTTCTATGTCAATCGCATCAACTTCATAAAGCGGTATAAAGAGTTAAATTGCTCTGACTTGAATCAACCGTCTTTTCGTAAATTAAACTTTAATTCTGAAATAAAAAAAGCCTCATTTCCTCTTAAAATTTATACGCGTAATAATTTTTATTGTTTTGATTCTATTAATTTAAATTC
The DNA here is from genome assembly GCF_043161935.1 of Legionella sp. 227. Lineage (NCBI taxonomy): Bacteria > Pseudomonadati > Pseudomonadota > Gammaproteobacteria > Legionellales > Legionellaceae > Legionella > Legionella sp. 227. The sequence goes on from NZ_CP171154.1 coordinate 215,486, forward strand.
AATGAAAAAAATTCTTGGCTCACATCGTTATACTCCCATAGACCAGCCACAACAAAATGAAATAAAACGGATATTCCATCAACTTAGCCAGGAAACAATTACAAAAATATATCAATTAGCATCAGAAAAAATCAATTTAATTGAACGTTTTGCGCTGATTCAATCGTTACAAAATGAATCGAGGTGAAAGCAAATTTATCTTATCACAATCCTGTATCGAGTAAGTTGGGCCCAAGCTCAACCTACATCACATGCTAATCCGGTCTACCATTTAAATCGCAATAGAGTATAATATGAAAAAAATTTATACAGGAACAATGAATTAATGTTTGGACTGAATGACAAAGTAGGCAAATCTTTTTTTAAGGATGCGAAATCCGATGAGCTCTTTGTGACCAGTCGTTTTTTTACCTTACAGGGAGAAGGACCATTTCGGGGGCATCCTGCCTATTTTATTCGATTAGCTAAATGCAATTTGGCATGCTCATTTTGTGATACTTATTTTGATGCCGGCGAATGGCTTGATTTTAACTCCCTGTTGGAAGAGGCGGATACAGTCATACAGGCTTTTTTTCAAAAACGTAATCTTGCTACCCCTTCTTGGGCGCAAGGACTTAATAAAAAAATGATCCTGGTAATTACTGGAGGGGAACCTTCATTACAACAGAATTTATCTGCATTTTTAGAAAAGGCCCAACCCTATTTCCAACATACTCAAATTGAATCCAATGGTATTACCATTCTTCCTGATCTCCCTCGATGCACGACTCTGGTCGTTAGTCCTAAGTGTCTGGAAAAAGAGGGTAAAATTATTCGATATCTGAAGCCTAATAGTAACATGTTGGAACGAGCAGATTATTTGAAATTTGTCTTGTCAGCCCCCGAAGATAATCAATATACACCCTATAGTGAAATACCCCAATGGGCGCATGAATGGGCCGAAAAAACAAAAAAACAAGTCTTTGTCAGTCCCATGAATAGATACCTGAAAGAACCTCAGCGTGCGCAAGCGATTCGCGATAAAGGGCATGATCTTACTTTAGCAGAGCGTTCTGAAATCAACGAAGTAGTTAGTTTTTGGGAACCTGGCCTGTTAAATCTGGAAAAAAATCAACGCAATCATGAATATGCAGCAGAATATTGCATGAAATATGGGTTTATTCTCAACTTGCAAATCCACCTCTTTGCAAGTTTGCCCTAAGTTAATAGAGTCCGTAGCCCGGATTAGCGCAGCATAATCCGGCTACAAAATTCTTTTTAATCGTTGTCTACCATATCATGACCACAACATGTTGGTGATTTAATTTGTCCGCATCCATTAGGGCATTTTGCTACTTGAACATTACCTTTATCCTTTTTGACCACATCACTAACTAATAGTGCATTGCATTTACTGCAGGTTAAATTTTTCACTCCCATTCCACATTTATGGCACTTGTACTCCATTACAAACCCTCCTAGTAAAATAAACTTCTTGTGATCTACAGAGATAAATTATGAACTTTTAAAACTGAAGGTCACTTGTGGTTTACCCTAATAATGCGGCATGTAATGCCTCATCAATATGATGTTCATCAAATACTTGCACACCATGTTCTATCAAGAGTGCAGTAGTTACGCCATCCCCTTGCATCAACGTACGTGAAAATGTTCCATCATAAATCATCCCCGAGCCACAAGAAGGGCTCCGAGCTTTTAAAATGGCTACACGTATTTTATGTTTCTTTACTAACTCCAGTGCTTTTTGTGCCCCTCTGAGAAAAAAATCAGTAACATCCTGATTATTAGTTGTTTTTACTAAAGCATTTTTCTTTAATACTTCAATACCCGATTGTTTCTCTTGAATCTCAGCTGGCGGTCTTGGTGTGGGTAATCCACCGGCCATTTCCGGGCAAATTGTGATAATGTTTCCCTCTTCAAGCCATTGCTGCAACAACGGATGATTTTGCAAACAGTCTCTGCCGTCATAACGAACTTTTTGGCCAAGCAGACAAGCACTCATCAGTATTTTGGGCATAAAAAACCTCTGGTTTCATCAATATGTTGAGAATTCCCTTCTTACTTAAGGCGGCATGTTCCTGAGGGCCCGTTCACTCATTTTTACCCAACGTAGTGCGCATTAATCAGGGCACGTGGGCGATCAAAATGGCTTTTTATAGCTTAAGTCTCCGCAATCTAAGTGCATTAAAAATCACAGAAACAGAACTTAATGCCATCGCGCTTGCGGCGATGATAGGATTAAGTAATAGTCCTGTTACCGGATACAGCACCCCAGCAGCCAACGGAACGCCTAATCCATTATAAATAAAAGCAAAAAATAAATTCTGCCTTATGTTACTCATGGTAGTACGGGATAGATGATGCGCTTTAACGATACCACTCAAATCACCATGCAGCAGAGTAATGCCTGCACTTTCAATTGCAACGTCCGTCCCCGTACCCATTGCAATACCAACATCGGCGGTTGCCAAAGCGGGAGCATCATTTACCCCATCACCAGCCATGGCGACAACAAGGCCATTCTTTTTCAATTCACTGACTACACGGCGTTTATCTTCAGGCATAATTTCAGCAATCACCTTGTTGATTCCTAATTGCTTCGCAACAGATTGTGCTGTTTTTTGACTGTCCCCGGTCAACATGTAGATCTCAACCCCATTTTTTTGCAGCGCATCGATAGCCTTAGGGGTACTGGGTTTTATTGGATCTTCAACTGCCAAAATAGCGACTGTTTCACCCGCGATAGCCATAAAAATTACTGTTGCTCCTTGGGCACGTAATTCATCAGCTCGTTCAATAAGTGAGGTTTGAGCACTTCCATATTCCTGCATCAACTGCAGATTTCCAAGTGCAACAGGGGATTCATTGACCTTTGCAATAACCCCTTTCCCAGGGATCGATTCAAAATTCATTGCTGTACTTAGTGGCAACTGTTTTTCTTTTGCAGCAGCAATAATTGCATGAGCCAGTGGATGCTCACTATGATGTTCCATGGTAGCTGCTAAAGTGAGTATTTCATCCGTTTCGAATTCTTTATCCGTAATAATTTGGGTTAGTTTGGGGCGGCCCAACGTCAGCGTACCTGTTTTGTCGACAACAAGTACCTGAACCTTTTCCATTTGTTCGAGTGCTTCGGCATTTTTGACCAATACTCCATTCTGCGCCCCTTTGCCCACACCAACCATAATGGACATCGGTGTTGCTAAACCTAACGCGCAAGGACAAGCAATAATGAGTACTGAAACTGCGGCAAGCAAGGCATAGCTCAATGTAGGTTGAGGACCAAAGAAAAACCAAATGAGGAATGCCAATACTGCAATGACAATCACTGCAGGTACAAACCAACCCGAAACAATATCAGCTAAGCGTTGAATGGGGGCACGGCTGCGTTGTGCTTCACTCACCATACGTACAATATGCGATAGCATGGTGTCACTGCCAATATGTTCTGCCTTCATCACGAAGCTGCCATTTTGGTTAATAGTCGCACCAATCACCTTGAATCCCGCCTCTTTGCTTATGGGCATCGACTCCCCAGTCACCATTGATTCGTCCACATAACTATGCCCTTCGAGTACTTCGCCATCCACGGGAATTTTTTCACCAGGCCGAACCCGAAGCTTATCCCCAACCTGAACCTGCTCTAGGGTTACTTCCTCTTCATTGCCATTTGAGTCAATTCGCCGCGCACGTTCAGGAGCTAAATTCAATAAAGCTCGAATCGCACCGCCTGTTTGTTCTCGAGCTTTCAATTCCAATACCTGTCCAAGCAACACCAAAGTGGTAATCACGGCAGCGGCTTCAAAATACACATTGATTAATCCTTGATGACGAAAAGCAGCGGGAAAAATACCTGGAAATACCAAAGCAATGGTACTGTAAATCCAGGCGACGCCTATTCCCATGGAAATGAGGGTAAACATATTCAGTTGACGTGTTTTCAATGAGAGAATTCCACGCTGGAAAAAAGGTAAGCCACACCATAAAACTACAGGTGTAGCCAATACAAATTGAATCCAGGCGGAACTATTTGCCGAGATCAAATCTTGGAACATGTGCCCGCCCATTTCGAGTATAAACACCGGAATACTTAAAATAAGAGCCAGCCAAAATCGATGCCTCATACTTTTGTATTCAGGATTTTCTTGTTCTGCTGAAACCGTTTCCGGTTCTAAAGCCATACCACAAATTGGACAGTTTCCGGGTCCGGATTGACGAATCTCCGGATGCATAGGACAAGTGTAAATTCCAGTTTTAACTCCATGTGCATCTGGAGCATGGTGCTGATGCATCTTATCGTGTTGGTGACACCCTTGATGAACATTTACTGGTTCCGAACGATGTTCCTGATGTTGATGTTCGTGCTCACAATGTCCGTGTTTCATCTTTCACTGATCCTTTATCTATGCCATGTACTCTAGTGCAATCCCTCAGCCCTACCCCTTTCCCACAAGTGGCAGAGGGGAGTTTTATAATATGGGGATGTCTACCATTAAGTTTAGCAGCTCCCTTCTTCCCTTGGGGAGAAGGTGCTCGTTAGGGCGGATGAGGGTAGCAATTATCGAATTAAATCCTCAATAGTCCAATCATCATGTTCCAAGACTTTTGCGATCACCTGATTCAATTCCCGCGCAATTAATTCTTTACACTCGGTCGTTACTGGACCATTAATCGAAATTAAATACTCTCCTTCCTGATTTCTTGAAAATAAGACCCATAGAGAACGATTATTTACAGGGCGATCCTCACTTCCAAAATGATTCGCATACTGAAATTTAAGATTCGTCAAACTACTATCAGGAGCTGCCTTACTAAAAAAGGAAGGGGTAATGTTCATGAGAACGCGTAACCGCTCCGGTTTTTGCAAAGGCCTTTTGCGGTTAAATAATTTATTGAATTTTCTTTTAAGTGAGGTATTGAAACTAATGACTTCAGCCCAGCTTAGGTACTTAAGATAGAAATCAACCATCAATGAATTAAGCTTCGTTTTCCTAAATTGTTTCATTAATTGCAGTCTATTCCACCTATAAAATAAATAATGGCTTATTGGGAATCCTGAATCTTTAAATTCACTGTTTTTAATGATATGCGAGCATTTTTGAAAAGAAGCCGTTTTTAATTGTTGTTCCTCAATCGACTTAATCAATTCAATAAAGTGATCTTGCTTATCCAGGGTACTATTTAGCCGTTTATACTCTGAGAACATGCCAACAATAGACTTGTATTGGCTCCCTTCCCTACCACTATGGATCAGAATAAAAGGGATTTTCTTTTGCTGACTTAACTTATAAAAAACAATATGACATGCAGCGATTAACCCAAGACTGACATTCATATTTTGAGTCCTATGCCATTCAATAAACTGTTCGGCCTTATGCGAATCAATAGGATAATGGAATAAATACTTTTTCTGACTGTCTATAGGCATAAAGTATTTAGGTCCTAAGTACAGCATTTTAAAGCCCTTGTTATAATTCTGCCAAAACTTAATTTTGTGTTTTAAATTTGCTGCATACAGGTGATTACTTTTTTTGACATAATTGAGATAGGAATCTCTTTCTGGTTCCAAAATCAATTCCTGACCATGGGCCAACGCTTCATAGCATTTTTTAAATTGACTCAATATAGAATCACATGAGGGTCCATCAACGATGATATGAGGGATTATCATGTGCAATTCGTGCAAATCACTGTTGATTTTATAGAGATAGACCCTAATGAGTGGCTGTTGGGTTAATGGGACTTCATGCCTCATATTATTTTGAAATTCCTGATTAAGCTCCGTCTCTTCATTATTCAGGGAAATGTCTTTATAGATTAATTCAAATTGTCCTTTTTTCCTCAATACTTGAATCGGCACTTCCTTGTCGAATTGCAACCAAAAGGCGCTATTTTGTTTTACAACTGCATCAAATGCCTGAGCAACATAATCCTTATTCAGCTTACCTTGAATCTGTAATTGTGTGCCAATATTATAGGGATAACCGAGTCTATTGAGCACCCAAAAAACATATTGAAAATCACATAAAGGAACTTCTTCACCGACTGTATTTACAGCCATTTGCTGTTCTGTTTTATTATCAAAATCAAATACATTTTGTAATTCATTCGCTATATTTTTGGCAATCTTTCCCACACTGGGATCATTAATAAAATATTCAATGGATAAGTTCAGGGTGGGACATTGCAATTTATCATGAATGCGATTGCGAATTTCAATTGCCATCAGTGAGTCCAAACCCAAAGAGAACAATCCATCATTGACCTTAATCTGTTCTACATCGTCCAAACCGAGAACCTCGGCAGCAATTTCACGCAAAGCTTTGCTCAATATGGGGATACTTTCTTCCTTGGAATGCTGACGAAGCGAATTTAAAAAATGCTGATCAACTGGATGAGCCTGTTTCATCAGCTCTGCGAGCCATGCCTGCTTGGGCGAGTATTTGAAATAAATATCCCAATTAATTGGGCATACAGCAATTTGCGCTAACTCGCTCTTTAACAAAACATCAAGAACATCGATACTGTCTTTATCTAACAAGGAAAAGCCACGTTGTTGCATTGCCTGTCCTAAGTTTGCGCTCATTCCCATTGAGTGAAACGGCCCCCAATTAATGGTCAATGCAGGCAACCCTTGTTGTTGTCTAAGGTAAGCTAATCCATCCAAAAATCCATTGGCAGCCACATAGTTAGCTTGTCCTCTGGCACCAAGTATGGACGCTGAGGATGAAAATAAAACGAATAAATCGAGTGGAATATCTTTGGTTAACTGATGCAAAATCAATGCACTGTCCATTTTAGCACTGAGTACGCTTTGCATCTCCTCATCTGTTAAATTAACCAATAAACCATCTTGCACAATACCGGCAAGATGAAAAACACCTTGCAAGCGTTTGGCGCTTTGTTCAATCTCTGCAATGAGGTGCTCCATTTGCTGATAGTTACTGGCATCTGCCTGATAATGTTTAATAAAAACTTGTTTTTTACGAGCACGATCAATCAATAGTTTAATTTCGGGGGAACATTCAGACCGGCTAGTAATCACAATATCATGTGCCCCTCGACGCATGAGATACTCAATTAATGATTTTGCCAAAGCACCTGTTCCGCCGGTTATCAAATAAGTGGCATCACTTTTAAATAACATCTCTTGTTGGGTCACATTTGCAGAAAGCGGCGCTTTCTTTAATCTAGGAATATAAAACGTCTCGCGGATTGCAAATTGATTTTCAGCGCTGTTAGCAGCAAAAAGATACTTTAATATCTCGGGCAAAGTACTCGCTGTCCCTAAATCGATTGCATAATTATTAATGAGTTCAAGCTCATTACTAAAAGTTTTCCAAAAAGCACAAGCCATGGTGTGGTAAGGGTTTACCTTATCGGTTTCATGAATCGAATAAGCATTTTCAGTGACTAATATGAAGCGATTAGGTCGTGACCTAAACATCTTTTGACAACAATGAAACAGATCATTGAATTGACTTTGATTGTATAAAAAAACGATGTTCTTATTTTCAATAGGTCCTAACTCATTGGCATCTTGAATGAGCTGATAATCCAGATCACCCAATACTGCCTTTGCTTTATCGGGATCATTTGCAATGACCACTAACTCAGGAAGCGGTGTTTGAGTCAACACGTTGAGTTTGAGAGGACTCCATCGGATTTGATAAAGGTACTGGAGATAGGATTCATAAGGAATGAAATGACTTTGCGTGACTTTTCTGAGTTTAAACTTTTCAATTTCACCAATCAGTACCCCCGAATTATCATAAAATTTGATATCGAAACACAATTCATTCTCATGTTCAGACACTCTTTGAACTACATGGAGCCACATGCTGCGAGGGGCTTCCTGGATTGTCGTCATTCGTGCAAATGTATAAGGCACATAAACAGTGTGCTCATCATGATTCATTTTGAATAACAAAATACTTTGCATCATGCCATCAAGCAAAATAGGGGGATAATAATAGTTAACACTTTGACTGTTTTTAGTCATTACTACCTTAGAAAGAACACCATCTGCATGAATGTAACTCTCTTGGAGAACACGTAAATCATCGCCATAAAATACGGCATGCTTTTTAAAATGTTCATAAATTTGTGATGCATCAAATTGCCGTTCAGAAGATGATTTTAAATCATAAAAATCAAGAGACTCCGATATGGCCGGTACCTGCGCATTGATTTCCATTTCAGAAAATAATTGCCAATTATCCTCTTGTTTGGCAAAAATATTGATTTTATATTGTTCGTCATTTTTCGGTTTCACATGCAATTGAAACTCTTGATCGTGTTTCGGATACAATGGACGTTCAATCTGAAAGTGTTCAATTGAAAAAGCATGATGCTTCATTACAAACTTGGCTGCCGACAAACCCGATTCAATAAATGCTGTTGCCGGAAAAATGACCTTATCAAAAATAAAATTTTGCTTGATATAGGTTAAATGTTCTAAATCGAGCTTGTTGCTGAATAAAAATTCATTACCGGGCATCGAGAACATCTGCCCTAAAAGAGGATGAACCACATCAGCTGAGGGGCGGCTCGAAGTGCTTTTATCAATCCAAAATTCAACCGGATCAAATACATAATTAGGTAAGCTAATTTTGTTACATTCATAACCCTTGTTTTTATAGTATAAAGCCCAGTCAACTTGTTTGCCCTGCATATAGTCTGTCAGCACCGACTGAAACATGGGCTCATTTTGCACTTCAATAGTGCTGTTTTTTCCGTGTGATAGTGCAAACTGTCCTGTTTCTAATAAGTGACTTGCCTCATGGGCACTATGGGCTACTAAAGCTAATCGATAGAGCTGCTGAGCGCGACATGTTGCTGCAGTAAAACAAATATCACCAAAGTCATCTTGTGTTGTTGCCAAATACTGCTGATAACTTTGAGCTAAATGCTCCAGGGATGCTTGCGAATTGGCAGAAAGAATCAATAATTGGACTTTGGTCGATTGCGTTGGCTTTGGTTCTGCGGGTTTAGGAAACTCTTGTAAAATAACATGTGCGTTGGTGCCACTAAAACCAAAAGCATTAACCCCGGCACATCTTAATTTAGAGCCCGAATTCCAATCGATTTTTTGCACAGCAAGAAGGGTATCACCTAAATGAATGTGGGGGTTTAATTTTTTAAAATGGAGCAACTTATAAATTTTTTTCTTTTGTAAGCTCAGCACTGTTTTAATCACACTCGCCACGCCAGCAGCACTTTCAAGATGGCCAATGTTGGTTTTAACCGCACCAAGATATAAAGGATTATCCTGAGAATGTTCTTTTCCATAAACTTGGTTGATTGCATGAACTTCTATGGGATCCCCCAAAGAGGTACCCGTTCCATGCGCTTCAATGTAGCTGATATCACTCGCAGATAAATCCGTTTGACTTAAAGCCTTCATCATGACCTCTTCCTGGCTTTTGCCATTAGGAACGGTCAATCCCGCAGATCGCCCATCATTATTTACCGCGGAAGCTTTAATGACTGCCAAAATGTTGTCTTTATCACGGATTGCATCCGATAGTCTTTTAAGAAAAAGTACCCCACAGCCTTCTGCACGGGCATATCCATCGGCTTGTTCATCAAAAGTTTTACAGTGACCATCAGGAGCTAAAGCTTTAGCTTTACATAAAGTGATATTCGACTCTGGTAATAACAGTACATTGACCCCACCAGCTAATGCGTAATCAATTTCCCGATTTTTTAAACTCTGACATGCATAATGAATGGCAACTAAAGAGGAAGAACAGGCAGTATCCACACTGATTGATGGACCTTTAAAATCAAAAGTATATGCTACTCGGCCTGGAATAAGATTGGAGACATTCCCTGTAATCGAATAGACACTTAATTCTTCATTAGAGAAACCTGATTTCTCCAATTGCGCATAATATTCATTGGGACCTACACCGGCAAAAACTCCGGTCAAACTGCCACGTAGTGACTCAGGCAAATAATTTGCGTTTTCAAAAGCCTTATAAGAGCATTCTAAAAAGATGCGTTGTTGAGGCTCCATTAATTTTGCTTCGCGAGGGCTAATCCCAAAAAAGTTTGCATCAAAACATTTAATATTTTCGATTAATCCGAGTTTATTGACATAAGATTTTCCTGGCGCATCCATATCTGGATCATAGTATTTTTGATTATCCCAACGCTCAAGTGGAATATCTCTCATGCCACTTTTTCCCTCGTCAAGCAAAGTTTCAAATGCTGCAATATTGGGAGCATTAGGAAAGGTACAACTCATACCTATGATAGCGATTGAATCCTCTTCCTTTCCAGCTACAGGCTTGGAAGCTGGCTGAGTAATTAAATACTTATTGAGTTCTGAAGCAATATGCAAGGCCAGTTTGTTAATGGATGGGTAATCAAAACCAATGGTCGCCGTTACTTTAAGGGTTGGTGCCAGTTTTTCCTTAAGTTTGCTTGCCAGCTCAGTAATCATCAATGAATCGAAACCCAGCTCAAAAAATCCCTCATCCTCATCCAACTCGTCTGCGTTGGTTATTTCAAGAATCTCATTACAAATAGCACATATCATATCTTTGCAAGCCTGGAAGCGATTTTCTTCTCTCGTTTCCAGATAATCATTTAGCCATGAAGATAAATTTTTATGAGCAAACTGCTCTGCTGCATTCAGTTCATCCGCTAAATGTTTATGAAAAGCAGGTACGGGCTTGGGAACAAAGTCCAGCATGAACTTGAGGTATTCCGGTGAAATAATGGCTGCGTGGCTTAGCTGATCATTGATGAGAATTTTAATGAAGGCATGACCTTGCTCGTTACTTATTAAGGATTGCTTCAAACCTTGATCTTGGGAGCGTTTTTTTGCCATACCTACTTCGCCCCAAGGCCCCCATTCAATCGCAGTTCCGACCATCCCCAAACGTTGACGCTCAGCAATCAAAGCATCTATGAAACTGTTGGTGCCGCTGTAAACGGATTCTTTATTACTTCCGAACACTGAGGAAATTGAAGAATAGACAACAAAGAAATCCAAATCGAGGTTTTTACTCAACTCATGCAAATACCAGCTGCCTTGTACTTTGGCAGCAAATAAATAATCGACATCGTTATCTTTATGTTCGAGTAATGGCGCCTTAATTGCTGCTCCGGCAGCATGAATAATGCCTTTGAGCAGCCCATCCGCATTCAATTCTAAAAGTAAGTGACGCATGTTTTCTTTGTCAGTCACATCGACACTGACCGTACGAATGGTTCGCCCTGTATAATTGTATTGAATTTTTTTGATTGCTTCTTTTACCGCAGGTTTATCCGGATTTCTTGAGGTCAGGATAACCTCTCTTGCACCTGCAGAAAGTAACGCTTGTGCCGTGACCAGACCTAAACCACCACAACCACCGGTGATCAGATAACGACCTTCACCATATAAAGAGGGCCTTCTGTCCAATAATTTGGTTTTTTTCAAACGGGCAATGAACCGTTTGCCTTCTCGATAAGCCACAACATGCTCATACCATTGATCATAATTATGCTTGATTTCATCGACGACTTGCCCAGCATAATCTTCATCTTCCGTTTTTTCTGCATCAATTAAAATGGTATTGAATTGAGGTAACTCTAAAACCAAAGTTCGGCAAAAACCAATCAGGGGACTATCATTCAGATTAAGCGCACCTGCTGCAAGTTCAGGGATTGCATTCGTGGTAAGGACGATTAATTGCAATTGAATGCTTTTGTTATTGAGCTCTTTAACTAATGCTAATAGTTTTTTTATCGTGTTCTTTTGAAAATCAATACTCGCTTCAATATCTGCTGCCGAGGGAGCATCCAATCCCATCGCAAAAATAATTCCATCCAAATGTTCTAAGGGATGATTCTCTTCCTCTAGAATAATGTCTAATCCCTGTGCGCCAAGACGAGGAGCAAGTTGTCGCGCACCAATCAGAAGCCAGTTATTACCCTGTGTTTTGCGATTCGTGCGAGTACAAAGTTGTTGTTGCCATTGTAATTGAAAACACCAATCTTGAGGCATATGGATGTCTTTTATTTTGTCTTTCGTTTCAAACCAATGTTCTTCACGATCAAACTCATATAAAGGGAGGTTGACTTTGATAAATTGGGTATTCAGCGACTGATAAAAATCAGTCCAATTGATCATAAAGCCCGCTTGATAATCAGCCTGTAATTGCGCCAGTGACTTTGGTTGTTGTGAGGAGAAGGGATTGGTTTTTTCTTTTTTGATCGAATAGATCGTGTATTCATTTTTTTCAATAAGCACAGCCGCTTCGTTTGCGGTGCTTGCTTGAATTGCGACTCGAAATAAAAAATGGTTTCGACACGTTGCTGCGGTATAGCAAATATCTGCAAATTCCTCATGGGTATTGGCTAAATATTTTTGATAACTTGCTAAAAGTAATTCAAGTGCCGTTTTACTTTTTGCGGAAAGCACTAACAGAGACTCTTGGGGAAGTATGCGCCTTTCTATTGTTCTTACCGGAGCTTCTTGCATCACGATATGTGCATTGGCACCACTAAACCCAAATGAACTCACCCCGGCACACCGTAAACCTCCCTCCTTCGGCCAATCCATAGTACTCAACGGAATGACTGTATTTTTTAGCTCGATGGCAGGATTCAATTTTTTAAAGTTAAGGTGTTTAAATAATTGATGCGTTTGTAAACTTAAAATGGCTTTAATCACACCAGCCACACCCGAGGCACTTTCGGAATGGCCTATATTCGTTTTTACCGAGCTAATATAAAGAGGTTTCTGTTCGCTATGGTACTCACTAAAAATTTTACTCAAGGCATTTGCTTCGATAGGATCAGCCAGCGGTGTACCCGTACCATGTGCTTCGATGTAATCAATGTCTGCAGGCGATAGCTGTGCTTTGGCTAGCGCGCTTCGAATTACCTCTTCCTGAGCAATACCATTAGGAACAGTAAAACCACCACTTTTACCATCACTATTAATCGAGGTTCCTTTAATTACTGCAAGAATCGTATCATTTTCTTTTAAAGCAGTACTTAATCGCTTCAAAACAATAACACCGCATCCCTCACTACGCGCATATCCATCTGCATCCTCACTGAAGGTTTTACAACGACTTTCAGGAGATAACATTCTGGCTTTTGAAAGGGTAATGTTAGAATCCGGAGCCAGTAAGATATTCACTCCACCCGCAAGGGCCATATCACAATCGCCATTTTGCAAACTCAAACATGCATCATGAATCGCAGTCATCGATGAAGAACATGCCGTATCAATTGCTTGGATGGGTCCATGAAAATCAAATGCATAAGCCACTCGACCGGGCATCGCATTTAAGACATTTCCGGTTGCAAAATAAATATTAAGATCATCCAAACCGACGCCAAGACCCGCCAATAATCGGGGGTACTCATTGGTTCCGCAACCAACAAAAACCCCAGTTTTACTGTCTTTAATCGCAGCCAGAGATAAATTGGCGTTCTCCAAAGCATGATAGCTCGTCTCCATGAATACCCGTAATTGGGGCGACATGAGCTTCGCTTCACGTGGGCTGATATTAAAAAAATCTGCATCAAATGTTTTGATATGTTCAATTAGACCAAGTTGCTTGATATAAAGTCGCCCTAAAGCATTTACATCAGGATCGTAAAATTTTTCATTATCCCATCGTTCCAACGGGATATCAGCCATACCACTTTCGCCGCGCTCTAATAAGGATAAAAACGCATCAATATTTTCTGCTTTGGGAAAACGGCAACTCATTCCAATGATCGCAATAGGTTCATTATTGAGTACATTGACAGTGGGTTGTCGATAAACTGGCTCTGGCATCTGGATTTGTTGTAGGTGTCTGGCCAGCTTATCCAAAGTTAGAAAAGCGGGAATTGCCATTTTATAGGAGAAAAGCGCATAAACACTCTGCTCGAGCTCGGTGAGTAACTCCTGGTTGAACCCTAAAGAGCCGAAATCCTGATACGCATCAATCTGTTCTTTTTTTAAAAGAGATTGTATTTGAGCGGCAAGTTTTTCTTTAATCGTTTCTACTTGTTGTTCTTTGGGTTGCAGACATAAATTATTTAACCCTCTCTTGGTTCTTGACTCATGCCAATAGGGCTTTCTATCAAAATAATAAAGTGGTAAATCTGTTTTATTAAATGGAACATCATCTGGATCGATTTTTATATTAAATCCTGCAAGATACGCCTCATATATCTGATGTGCATCAGGAGCTACTGTTTGTAGCTCTTTTTTAACAGCGATCTTGCGCAACTCAAAATCGTCAGACTCAATCTTTTGGATTAAGGTTTCTTTATCTCGAGTAACAATCGCACAACGATATTTAAAATGATCGCGACAGCTGATGAGTGTAAAACAAATATCATGCAAACTCGTCGGCGTCTCTCGAAGATATAGTGCATAACGTGCCAACATTTGCCTTAATGAATACTCACTATTTGCTGAGACAACAAAACATTTTTCTTGCCCATCATCTAATGATGCAGATGGCAAGTAATCATGAGCTGCTTCTTCAATGATGACACTTACATTGGTTCCACTAAATCCGAAGTTAGATATCTGCACCTGCCTCTTTTTATTTTTTTGCTTCTTAAATGCAATTGCTTTCACCGGTAAAAGTGCAGGTATACTTTCAGGATCTATAGTTTTGTTGGGTTTCGTATAATGTAAATTGGCTGGAATTGTTTCGTGCTTTAATGCGCCAATTGCTTTAATCAGTGATGCAACCCCTGATGACGAAATACTGTGACCTATATTGCTTTTTACTGCGCCAATAATCAGAGGCTTATCTTGAGTATGATGCCCTTTATGGATCTGTTGTATTGCATTAAACTCAACTGAATCACCAACAACCGTACCCGTTCCATGAGCTTCAATATAATCAATATCACTTGGCGTTAAATGAGCTTGTGCCAGCACTTCGTGGTGGAGCGCAATTTGTGACTTAATATTTGGAGCCACCAAAATCGTCCCATCATCACCATCCTGATTCATGACAATACTTTTGAGTACCGCATGGATTGTGTCTTGATCTTTGATCGCATCACTTAAGCGTTTTACAATAACAACGCCACACCCTTCGCTTCGTACATAACCATCAGCATTTATATCAAAACTGCTGCATTGATCCCGCGCAGATAACATGTTTGCTTTAGTCACACTGATAAAACTTTCAGGACAAAGGCTTAGATGAATACCACCGACAATTGCCATAGAACATTGCTTCGTTCTCAACGAGGTTGCAGCAACATAAAGCGCTGCCAATGAAGAAGAACAGGCTGTATCTACAGCCATACTAGGGCCTTTTAAATTGAGAAAGTGCGAAAGTCTTCCTGCAGCAGCACTGCTGGCTGCACCAATCTGGGTATACGCATTAAACTCGATATTGTCTTTATAATTGAGTTGGCTGTAATCCTGAGTGGAACAACCATAGAATACCCCGGCATTTGAATTATTTAATGAGTGCAGTGGAATGTTGGCATGATTTAAAGCACGAATCGCTACTTCTAAAAAAAGACGATGTTGGGGATCCATTTGTTTGGCTTCGATTGCAGATATTTTAAAAAAAGATGCATCGAACAACTGAGGATTATTAAGAAAACCGCCTTTACGACTAATTATTTTATCGGGTTTCTCACGATCAGGATCATAATACTCATCAACATCCCAACGATCCTTTGGCATTTCTTTAATAGGCGAAAGCCCCTTGAGCAGCATCGCATAAAATGCCTCAACATCTTCCACATCCGAATCAACACCAGGAAATTGGCAATTCATTCCAATGATTGCAAGAGGTTCATTGAGAATGTCTTTTAGATTAAGTTCCTGGTTTTTTTTCACCACTTTAAAATACTCCCATACCACCAGAGACAATACCATTAAGTTTAATGGCGATGAACACCAGAGGCAGTGCACAAAATAAAAATAAAAAATAGCAATAATAAGGACTTATAACAAGACACTGAATTTTTGCGTGATAGGACAAATATACTTTGATTTTGTTTATTGCTGAATATCAGTTTCTTTTATATGCTTATTCAACATATCCCCATTACCTTTGTTTCATCTGAAAACAATAACGTCAAGGCTCAAAAATTTATTCACAAAGTTCCTTGAAAAGCAACTTCATGACACTCATACTTATTTAATAGCACAAAAGATTCAATAGAACAAAAAAACAGAACAAGAATACTTCTTTGTCGCAGTGTTGACGGGGAGTTGTATTTGATTAATACAACACTCCATGATAGGTTATTTATTTAATGAATGATTTAATCACGGAAAATAACATTAAAACCTATGGCCAGGCTCTCAAGCAAATTCGTTCCTTATTGAGACGAGTGACTCTTCATCCCTCTGAAGTAAAATTGATTAAAGACCAAATTCAGGAGAGCTATGAAAGCTTTGCGCATATTATTTTTGATAAATCCTTTTTGAATTGGGGATTATGGAATCAACAAGTATATGATGAATACGCTGCATTGAACTTTGATTTTTCAAAAATATGTACGATACAAGATATTTATTCTCCCTTACTTGTCTTTTTTCTAATAAGACCATTAGTAAAAATGGAATTTTTTGATAAAAAACTGCTTGAAATTGGGTGTGGTAACGGTATCGGTTTAAGAGTTAGCTCCGAATTACTCAAAACAAAATATGCTTTAGGCGTTGACTTAACAAAAGAATTAGTAAAGCACGCAAACCATAATTTCTACAAAGAAAACAAAATCAATTACATTCAATCTGATGCAGAATGTTTGCCTTTTGAAAATAACAGTTTTGATATTATAACCAATCTTGAGAGCTCCCATCTTTATCCGCAAATTGAACTTTTTTTTTCAGAAGTTGAGCGTATTTTGTCCCCAGATGGTTTTTTTTGTTATTCTGATCTGAGTATTAAAGATAAATTACAAGCAAAAAGAATTGAAGAATATCTTAAGACAAGTACCTCTTTAAAAGTAGTTCAAAAGGTAGACATAACTCGAATGGTTCAATCGGCCATTTATAATCGCTTAGTTGTAAATGAGAAAAAAATAATACCTTACATTAATTCGATGATGAGAGATGATGAAGAACTTCAAGATTTCGTTAGTTCCATGGGATTAGCATTTCTTCCCTGGTGGTTTTTTTTGTTTAAAAAGTCAGCTCTCCGCCACATGGCAAAAAAAGAGCGTAAAAGAAACCTTATCTATGGAAAAAAATATTATTTTTACTACTTAATTCAAAAGGTTAGTCGATGAAAATTATGGATGTGAAGACCATAGATTATTTTTATGGCGACGAAGAGAACATCAAGAATATTTTATATAAGTCTAAGGAGCCCCTGCTCATAAAAATAAAAAACTTTAGGGGTAACTTTGATTTAGATTATTTCGAAAAACACATTCAAGCAGACACAACCTATGCTACTTTTGAAAATAATCGTCGCGTTGCGCATCAACCTGCTGATTTTGGGACAATAATAGCTAAAATAAAACAAAATATGCCCTACCGAATATTTGGTCAAATTCTTACCGAAAAACAATCTGCCGAAATTGAAAAACATATCCCCCTTTGGCAACATATTCCCTTAAGACCGAGATACTTTAATAAGACTTTAAAAGTTATCTATTTTTTTGGTGGCCAAAACACGCATACCTATATGCATTACGATAGAGAGCATTGCAGCAATCTTCATGTATGTTTAAGTGGGAGAAAGAGATTTTTATTATTTACTCAAGATCAGAGTGAAGCGCTCTATAAACTTCCCTTTGTGAGCGATAGCTTGATTGACTTTAGCCGACCTTTGGAAGAAATTAATCAACAGTATCCAAGATCAAAACAAGCTCAAGGGTATAGAGTAACTCTTGAAAAAGGGGATATGTTATTCATGCCAAGAAATTGTTGGCATTATACTGAATATCTCGAGCCGTCTTCTTCTGCCTGTTATATTTTTTATCCTCAAAAAATACTGCATATTTATGGGTATTTTACAGGATATTTTTTCCTTGGGTTTAAAGAGCCAACTGGTTTTTTGATTAGTAATTGGCCCTTTGTTAAAAAATTTAGTGAACGTTATGCTTTAGCGACTGGAGTAAAAAAATTTCTGATGAAAATGATTGAATTTATAATATTTCCAATCATCTTACCTATTGTAAGTATACTTGCCCTTATTGCTCATAAATTAAAACCCCGCCGTGTATATTAATTTTTTACCAATTGACAAAATACATTCATCATCGCAATTTGCTCGATGTTCGTTGGAATAGCATCCAGCAAAAAAGGCGAATAGACAACAATTGCCAAACACTGGGCTCGCGAGATGGCAACGTTTATTCTGTTTTTATCAAAAAGAAAATTAAGTCCTCGAGGAGATTCATCTGCATGACTCGCACACATGCTCAAAAAAACAATTGGTGCTTCCTGTCCTTGAAATTTATCAACGCTTCCTACTTTAGCCTGTTCACCCAGCGCTATCTTCAATTTATTTACCTGATGATTGTAGGGAGCAACAAAAAGGATATCCTCCCAACCAATTATTTTTTGCACGTCTTTATCCTTAAATGTTCTCCCTAAAAGTTCCTTGGTTAATAATACAATTTGCTCCACTTCCTCATCACTGGCTTGGGTATTTCCCTCATGAATGACAGGTACAGGAATAATTCCTGCCTCTTTATTCAGCACGCCTTGATATCCTTTAGGAATGCTTATTAAGCGATATTCATTCCCAGGAGCAGTTTCCAGTTTACCTTCATAAATCGCTTTGCTAATAAATTGATTCACTGCCGGATGCATTCTATAGGTAGTACCTAAAAAAACCCCCATAGAGTCAGGTATAGTGGGCGTTGTATGTAATAAGTAATCCAATATGGATAAACCACTTTCTTCGGGATGGCTTCCTTGGGAGGGCTGACCTAACTGCATTTGATCGCCCATTAGAATAATATTACGGGTTGAGCGGCTCATCGCAATTAAGTTGGCAACACTTACTTGCCCTGCCTCATCAATAAATAAATAATCAAAAGCATCAGCTAATTCTTCTCGAGCAAACCCCCAAACGGTAGTACCTACGACACATCCAGGCTGAATAAAATCAATGATCTGTTTATTCTCCAATACGGTAATATTTAAATCTTCAATTTGTTCCTCTGTATTACGGGTACAAGCAAAATGTCCTTTTATTCCTTCCTTATAGCAATAGGCAGCAGTATTCAGCAACAAGTTATTAATCGCCTTGTGGCTGTTTGAGGAAATACCTATTTTTTTTCCTTTTTGCACAAGCTCTGCGATTAAATGTTTTCCAGTATAGGTTTTACCTGCACCCGGAGGACCTTGAAGCGTAAGATAACTGTTATTTAGATTTAAAACCGCATGAATCATCTCCGCTAATCGTTCATTAGGATCATGACTTGGTGCGATAGCCAATCCTTGTTGATGCTCGTTAATGCGCGGATACGATTTGCTCAGAAAATCCAGTATCGCTGTGTTTTCAAGCAACCCCTGCTCAAATGACGCAGCCTGCTTCGCAATGGCTTCAGGAATTGAATGCGGATCAACATATTCATTAGGAACCAAAGTAATCGGATCATCTGGTTCATTTTTCATTTGTAGTACAATAATTCCATGCTCCAGATCACTATCGTCTTCATAATAGTTGACCACAACAGCTTTACCGTCTTCTGTTTCCTCGCCTAAAATAAAATACTGCTTGGCATTCCCTTTAAATTCCTGTTCTGGATCAAAAAAATATTCATAGGCCAAATTGCGTGATCTTGGCGAGGGTTTGTAAGGTGGCTTAGCAGTTCGTCGGCAATAGGCCAAACAGTCAATATCATCGAGTAGCTCCTCTCCAGTGAGTCCCAATCGCTCAAACATACGCCAAAACACAGGCTTGGCCTCACGTCGGTGGAACTCAATAGACCATGCAAAAATCAGATTGATTTGAGCGCGTTGCAAATCCCCCTCTGCCTTCAAGCGTTCGGCTTCCATCAACAATCGATCGCGTAATTGAATTCGCTCACTCAATTCTGTCTTCACTTCAAGCACAACAGGTTCGGTTTTACCTAAGTAACAAATACCTTGCTCTAATTGCCGTGCTCTCAACCAATCAACCAATTCCTGAGTCGAATTACAATCATCAATATTGTATGCGCGAATATCATTTAATATTTTTGATGTCTGCCAACTTTCCCCATCTGGTTTTTCTCTCCATTGCTCATATACAACAACAGAGTCGCCTCCAGAACCTACCTCAGTATTTCGTTTACCCCGATATAAATGCTCTATATTTTTAATCGAATAGCGCGGTTCCCCAACAATCAGTGAGTTTTTAACAATCTTATATAAATCAACAAATACTTCATTACGTAAGAGCTGATCGACCTCATCCTCACAAACACCATATCGTCCCATGAGACGTCGACATGCAGAGATTTCATAATTGGCATAATGATAAATATGCATTTTCGGATCTTCTTGCCAACGTTGATAAGCCCAAAGCACAAACGCTTGAAAAGCTTCCTTTTCCTGCTCGGGGTTATGTGCCCAAAAATCCTTATATTGACGTTGCGCTTTTTCATCAAAATAAGTAATCCCCCAAAGATATTCCAACCCCCCTTCTTCAAGAGGAAAACCTTCAATATCGAAAAAAATATCATGCGGTGATGCAGTAGGTAAAAGCGCCAAGCCCTGCTTTTGTCCTGGAACATGAGGAATTAATTGATATAAGGGGATTTCCTTACCGCTGCTTGCTTTTTGAATTTTGGCTTGTTCTTGCAAACGCACAAAACGCTCTGGCTTTATCCCTTTTACCCAAGAACATGTGGTATGAGCCAATTCGGTCATCGTATTGATACCCGCTTGCTGCAACTTTTTGACTTGTCCTGAGGTAATGGTTGCTACCTGGATTAAATGATCCGCTTTTGTTAATAACTCTTCGGCATAATTACTCCATCTCCCCCAATTTTTCGATGCAGCAGGATCAGGACACTCAGTCGCATCAAAATTCTGATGCGCCAATAAAAACTGCTGCTTCAAATTTTGGTAAAAATAAAAATAATCTGCCGTGCGAAAGCGTCTCTGTTCCTGATTTCCCAAAACCACGGTGATGAATTCAGTTCCACCGCCTTGCATTGCTTTAAGCATTTCTGCATAACAACATAATTGCAACAGAAAACCAGGTTTCACTGATTTTGCGAGCTTGGTATCCCAAACCTCATAACAATAATCCCCAAATCGACTCTTCCCTGGTATTTTTATTAAAAAATCAGCATATCCCTGAAATGGAAGCAATTGTAAATGCGCTTGATAAATCACGTCAGCGCCGCTTTTCATTGCAATTAATGTTGAATCATAAGAGTTTGCCTGTTGATGCAAATTGACAATGGTTAATCCTTGTTTTTCAAAAAGAGTCAACAGATCCAACTCGTGTTGATTTCCCAAATGTTGCAGTACATCTACTAATTCATTTTTTGCATCAGGTGAGGGTAATAAATCAGGATGCACCACTGCAAGATGTTCTATCCAGGATACAAAAGGACTTTCCATAAACTGAGTCAGATCAGAGGGTGAGAAGACTAAATGGCTGGATTCGATGTACATTTTCGATAGAGATTCAGAGGGCTTATCTTAAAAGTATATCAAAATATCGGCTCAGTGAACTGTTCATTTAACTGTATGATTTTATGTACTTTTAAAAAAGAGGCATGTTGCCTGAAAATAATATAAAATCTCGCCCAATAATAATTTGATAGCCTGGTGTTAAACCAGACTGCAACCATAAGTATAGCCCCGAAATGGAAGAGAAACACGAACAAATTTCCCCAGAAAATCAAAAACGAATTAATTTTGCAGTCGGCTTTTTATCAACCTCTATCGCAATGTATGCACTGCTTCGCAAAGGCAATTTCCGCGCCGCTTTTCTTTTATATGAAAAAGGCGGGGGTGGTTTGAATCTTTATAAGGAGCAGGCTAATGGCAAACTAAAACGTTGTTTTGCCATTGACTATCATCCTTTTTGGGATAATAAGACCAAACAATCCTCTTGGAGATTACATTACCATCGGGGTGATAATGAAAGCCAAATGAAAAAACATAGACCATATGAAGGGGGATGGTAATCTCCCTGCTGTTTCGATCCTGTTATGAATTTTTTACCCATGCCTTGCAAAAAATTCTGTTTCTTTTATAGCCTATAATTGTAATTATGATGCAAAGAGTGTGCGAATCATGTTTCTTAATTTGAGCTTGATACACTCTATCTTGAGATAATGAAATCACTATGAAACCTGATGCACAACTTGTTATAGATGCATTAAAAGCGATTGTTGACGAGACAGAAGATTTTAATTGTTTTTTGGATGAAATCGAGTTTTTAAAAGAAGAGAACCGCTTGTTGATTTTGACTCAAATTGTCAAAGGGGATAGTAAAACAAGCAGAACAAACAAATATGCGCTACGCGATAATTTTTTTAAAAAATATTTAGGGGTTACACCTGTCAACCTGGAAGGGGAATATGCCTTCTTAGTCTCAGTCGATGAATTAAGCCAGCGGAAAATTATTATCGATAAAATCAATCAATTACAAAATCCCGCCGTTCGCAACACCAACTCGATACCCAGTGATGAATTCAGCAGAACACATCATCATGACTTGAGGACGTTATTACACACTTTAAATCCCTCCCAAGAGTTGCTCTCAAAGCTTGGGCAGCCAATGCATTATATTCGTTTTAATAGTTCACACGAGGTAGTACCCAAAGGGCGACACTTTATAACCAAAAGCATTGATAAAAATATGAAAGACACGACAAATAGGGTACTGGCGAAATTAGATGACCTAGATCGACTGGATAATACCCTGTTCATTAACTTTACGGGGCATGAAGCCCCTGTTGCAAGTGCATTGTATATGAATGGAATTGATTGCATTTGGCAGCTATCCATCCTGTGTGATGAAACCTCGCAAACGCGGATTATGGACCAATTACAAGATTCTTTACCACGTGATGAATTGCTAGCACGCGCTTCTGTATCACATGACTCTTCATTAGGTTTAATACTTGAACCCAATCATGGGTTCACTGAAATTGATGCTGAAAAATTACCTTCATGGGATCAATTAAGCGCTTTCGGAGTGAAACAGGTGATTCTATTAACGGAGAAAAACTATAATCAAGGGAAATGTGTTTATCCGCTTGATGAACACTATTTCAAATGTGAATTATCATTTTATCACTGGCTCCAATTAATCCCCCAAGATTTTATTTTGTTAGTTATTGGCGTAGGAAATTTTGAGGAAAAACCTGAAGAGCATTGCCAGTCTATTGAAACCGTTTTTAAAAAGAAAGAGGCAACTTCTTTATCAACCTATAAATTACCTAATCTCCTTACCCTCTTTAAAAACATATCACTCTATGGCACTTCTTCTTCACCGCTCAGTTCAAATGGAATCAAAAAAACAGATAAGGAGGAAGATGATACGGATCAAAGCACAATCAGCCTGGATTAAGCAACATCCCTAAGTCACGTAAAGATCTTTGAGGATAGTTAAGTATTGCGGCCAGGTCTAATAATGAGGCGGCACTCCTGGTTGCAAGCAACTGACTCTTCTACTCATCGCTGAAAACCTAATCCAGCCCCACTTCCGGCGGACGCGGGATTCGGGAAACTACGCTAAAACAATAAGCCCCGAGAACAGGCCGCGCTTACATATTACTTAACAAAAACTGGTTTAGGTTTTTCAAAATTATAAATAATCCCAAATGCAAATTGTGCAGAAACAGGATAAATGCGAGTATTTTTTGTAACACCACCAAAAGATTCAAAAGTGTGGCTGGTGAATTTCTCGTAATTGGTTTGGCTATAATCCGCCATCAATGTCCATTGAGTGGTCAGATTATAGCGAACTCCAACACCGTAACGAATGCCACTACGATTTGCTACTGAACTACGTACTGTATTGTCTGAGTTATGAAGTGCAACATGACCATTCGCATAACCAATTCGTCCATAAACTACAGCACTATCGGTGAGAAGGAACCCTGGTAATGCGCTTATTCCCTCACTATAGTGAACAGTAAAAGAAGTTTTCTTGAAATCATGATGAATATACTCTTTATTAACCAATCGATACTGAACTGAGCTTGGATTAAAATTGGCTTCACCAGCAAAATAAAATCGATTTCGTATCCAGGAATAACCTCCAAAAAAAGTGCCAAAAATACCGACCCCTGAAAAATTCTGTTCATCTATCACATTAAAGTTACCGTGATTATCAAAAACATGAGATTTTTGCGTAAATTGAGCATATTCAGGCCCAATACCAGCACCAACATAAAATCCAGCAAAAGAAGGGTTAACCAATACGAAAGAAACCACAGCTCCCCAATAAATCTTCCTTAACATTTTATTTTCCTAGAAAGTGGTTAATAATTACCTCTGCTTCAACGATAAGTCTTTATATTAATTTAACTTTTCCTGATAATGAAACCCGAAAAAAATTTTTGAATTCTTCTTTATTAAACCAAGGAACGGTACGCGATCTTGGAATAGTCCGCACATCAACGAGATGGGTAGTTTGATGTGCGTGGACTATTTCAAAAAATTCTTGCAACGTATGCGTTGAATGTCCAATCGTAAAAAGCTCAGGCATAATAATACCTTCCCTTGGGTTTCGTTGCCCTAAACATCATGAGCAGGGTGTTGTTCTAAACTCTTCGCCCTCACCCATCTTGGAAAAAAAGGACCTAGCTTTTTAATAAAATCATAGGCCATAAATAACGCACCAATCGCAAATAACACGTCGCCAGGCAATCGTAACCACTGCCATATCAACGTTGTATTATAAAACTCAAGGCTCCTTGAATGAGCGAATCCGTTTTCATATACATCCATTAATTGCGCCCAACCCACAGGGAAGAAATTCAACACTATCCATAAAACCAAGCCTAAGTTATAGAGCCAAAATGCCCAAATTCCCAAACGATCACTCCAAGGAAAACGCTCACCTGCAGCATAACGTAAGCAAAAATAAATTAAGCCCAGACCCAATAAGCCAAAAGCGCCAAATAATGCGGTGTGTGCGTGGTTTAAAGTAAGAAAGGTACCATGCTCATAATAATTGACAAGGGGGGCATTGAGTGTTCCTCCACCAAATACTCCTGCGCCCACAAAATTCCAAAAAGAAGCCCCCAAAATATAAAGAAAAGCTAGCTTATAAGTAAATGCAGATTGACGTTTGATGAGTTGATAATTTTCGATTGCATCAATAATCAGCAGCACTAAAGGCAATACTTCAATAAATGAAAACATGGATCCTAGTGGCACCCAGAGATCCGGCGTCCCTGTCCAATACCAATGATGTCCTGTTCCGATGATACCGCCTAAGAATACAAGAATTGTCTCAAAATACATTGTTCGTTCTGCTAGAGAGCGCGAAATTAAGCCGGTTCCCATTAAAAGATAGGCAGTGGCACTTGCAGCAAAAAACTCAAAAGACTGCTCCACCCAAAGATGAACTACCCACCAACGCCAAAAATCAGTAATCGTGAACGATTTTTCAATCCCCGTTAATGGAATCATCCCAAAGCAATACAAAACTGCAATATTTATAGTGCTTGCCCAAAAGAGATGCTCTAATCGAATACGCCCAGTCCAAAACTCAACCGTAGCACTCTTTAAACCACTCCAGGTAGGCCACATGCCACGAAAAACAATAAAACTCCAAAGGAAAAGCCCTATACAAAATCCAATTTGCCATAAACGACCAAGCTGCAGATAAGATAACCCTTGATTACCAATCCAAAACCAGGATTCGTTTACATAGCCCATAATTCCTAAATAATTACCCACAATTGCACCACCGACAATAAACAATGTGACCCAAAATAGAAGATCAACGAAAAAGCCTTGTCTTTTGGCTTCTTTTCCACTGATAAGAGGAGCCATAAAAACAGCAGAACTTACCCAGGAAAGAGCAATCCAAACGATTGGCGTTTGAATGTGGACATCGCGCAGAAAGTTAAAGGGTAAAAATTCATTAATATTAATCCCATAAAATCCCGTACGCTCTGTATAGTAATGTGCCATAATTGCCCCCACAGCAATCTGGATCAAAAGAACGAGTGCTACGACTACAAAATATTGCCCTACCTTATGTTGACTGGGGGTCAGTGCTTCAAATCCCAGAAATACAGGTGTTTTAAACGCATCATCCGCAGCACTCAAATAGCGATGATAAATAAAAAGTACAGCTCCAAAACCCAGGAATACAAAACAAAATGATACCCAGGTCCAGTAAAAAGTATGGGGCGTTGGATTATTGCCCATAGTAGGCTCATAGGGCCAATTATTGGTATATGAACTATTTTTTCCAGGTCGATGCGCTATCGTAGTTAACGAAGAATAAATAAGAAAATCTGCAGTGTGTAGCGCACTTTGCTCATCCAAACTGTACGCTTTAGTCCAACCTCGTTCTGGATCATGATTCAGTAAAGTTTGTGAAATTTGATTACGTAATTGCGCGATTGCATCTGCGACTGGCTGCGACAAAATACTGGTTTGCAGGCTCAAATCGGTACGTTGTAGAGCCTGTTGCATTGTTTGCCGCACGACATATTGGTCCCCAACATCCAATTTCATAAAGGGTTTGCCAAAATGTTGTTGGGCGATTTTATCCTCTATAATTCTGCCTAGGCTTACTAAATATTTTGCAGTGTAATCTTCGCCAAAATAGGAGCCCATTCCGTAAAGACTTCCATAATCCATGAGATCGGCGCGTTGAAAACCGGCCTTGCCCTCAATAATATCCTCTGCGGTCATGACGATTTGGCCAGAAGGAGATAGAAATTGCTGCGGTAAAGGAGGGGCAAGCTGATAGGTTTTATAGGTACCCCAAATCAATACCATAAAACAGATAATTGCGGTAATTAGAAGAATCCATTTTAACACGTTTGCTACTTTATACGAGCTTAGATGCTCAGCAACAACATTTTGGGGGGTACTATCCATTCGGCACGTTCCTTGTGTGAACAATTTTGGGTTTAAATTTTAAAATAAGCGCTTAATTTTATAGAAGAATTATCGCAAAAAATAGATCCTCTATGTCAGTAAGTTAAGAAGAAGCCTCCTTACTTTTGTTCCCATCATCCCGAGCATAGCGAGGAAGCTCCATACTGTAGCACGGTCTTACAATGAGGAGATCCTCGCTATGCTCGGGATGACTCAGGAAGAAAAGAAGATCCCCGTCCGGGGTTGATGAAGCGCTTGATTATGGGGAATGCACCCTCACCCCTACCCCTCTCCCACAAATGGGAGAGAGGAATTTACTTTTTTAACAATAACCACAAACCTCCCTCTCCAAATGTGGGAGAGGGATTACTCAGAAATTTCTGGACTTTGCCTAGAGTTGCTTTTCATGCATGCGCTTTAATAACAAATGGAAATAAACCAAACCTGCGTAGGGATGCCATTTTGCGGTGATTTCTGCGATTTTCTTATAATCCGGTTTCTTATCAAGATGCAAAAATTGATATAAATTATTTTGTGCGCCAAGATCATCACCAGGAAAAATATCAATTCGTCCTAAACCACGTAATAAAACGTATTCCGCAGTCCAGCGACCTATGCCTTTAAAATCACATAAATAATTGATGATCGCATCATTTGATTTGTTTTCGAGGGTTCCCAAAATAAACTCATCTTGCATGATTGCTGTTGCTAATCGTATAAGGGTCTCACTTTTAGAGGTGCTATAGCCTATTTTCTTTAATTCAGGAACCGAGCAATTTGCCACTTCATTGGGTCTTGGAAATGCATAAAACAGGTGCTCTTCTTCTTTAATCCTTAGGCTCAGAAATTCAGCCAATCGATTTTGAATTTGCAATCCGGCGTCCAAAGAGATTTGTTGACAAGAAATTGCATTAACAAGCGCTTCAAAAACAGAAGGAAATCGAGGGGGTTTGAGCCCTTTAAATTGCAGGACGATAGGATTTAATTGGGCATCGTGCTGTGCGATATGATAAAAATCATGCAGCTCACGTTTCAAACCGAGTATGCTCTCTACTTCATTTACAATTTGATTTTGATAGACTTCTAAGCCCTCGCCTTTAATCGATAATACCAGCTCGGATTGGTTGAAATTTTTATTTTGTTCAACCACTACTTTAACGGGCACGTTCTCCATAACCAATAGTCTTGTGTAACGTTGGCCATCCCAAAGATCGACATTATTTTTACTTCGTCTCCGTAAAGCTAAAGCAGTATAATCCAATCGAAACGGAGCTACTGGATGTAAGGTAAAAGAAGTTTCCATCTCAAATTACCTTTGTGTTGAATCAACCTTGCTATATAGTTTAGGACAATTCATCAGGAATTTAGTCCAAACCCCAGGCCAGAAAACCTTAACATTGAAGCCATTAAGTGAACACTTATTCTTATGGTTGTAGTGATTGACTGGGTCTAGGTCGTTCAAATCCCATTTGCTCAACTATACTCGCGACTTTATGCTCATCATTAAATTTTTGTTTAAGAAACTGTAATGCCTCTTGAGGAATTTCTGTTTTTGAACCGTGATTCTCAAAGCGAACTATATGATTTAAGGTTTTTCCTGAACACTCCATAGGATAACGTTCGTTGTTCCCAAAATAGGACGTTTCGAAACCTTTTTGTTGCAGTAAGTTTCTAAAAGCAGCCGCCTCTTGAGGATTGTCGAAAGCGATTTTGAATGTACCATTTTGTAAACCCTTACTCACTATGGGCAGTTCTGGTGTTGTAGGTGCGCTTGACGCCATCATGGTGCGAATCATTGTGCTGACCTCTACGCTTGAAGTGTTTTTATGAGTCATTTCATACAAAGAATTTTTCATGCGCGAGGAAGCAAAATTATCTTTTTGGGGTGATATAGAAGAATCTGGCAATTGTTTACTGAGTTGAAAAAGATCCATGTTGCTGTAATTCCGGGTCATAATTCCTCGAGCTCGTTCTGATAAGTCACCTGGATTTTGCACAATCGTTGAAAAATGGCCATCTCGTTGGTACAAACGATTTCGCTCCTCCATCCATAAGATACCGAGTTTATTGCCTGTGTCAGAAAATGACTCAATCGCCCCCCCTTTTTTCCAACCCCAATTACCATCCTGATTTTTAGTGGCTCTACTTCCAGTATCTTCTATAAGACACGCATTTCCTGTTGCTCTTAACGCTTTTTGAACTTCAGGGTTTTTTAATTTTGCTTGAATTGCTCGTTGCATCGCTTCGTCAGCTAATCGAAAATCCGTCCATGCTTTTTTTTGCCCCTCATCTCTCGCATTCTGCGCATTTCCTTGCAGAATCCTGTCTAGATATTGTTTATCCTGAGGATCTTTTTGATATTGAAAATAATGTTCCACTGTAGGAAACGTCCTTTTTCCAAAAGGTGTCTCCATTTCGATGGGAATTTCTGCATAATTAGAAAAAATCCCCCATTCATCTCCTTCTCTATCAAAAGCAACTACATCGATACTATCTGATTGAGTTTGATAATTAACATGATTTGAGGGACCACTTAATTTTTTAATTGAACCTGTATTGGATCGTCTACTCAATGGCATAACTACACTCCACCTTTTGAAAGCATTCACCTCCCGAACATAGTGTGTGACCTCCAATATTCGGCATGAATAAAATGCTCAAGTTAGGAGTGCCATTGTCGTGAATTCTTCAAGATAACAAGGGTCGTGAATGGTTTACTTTTGAAAACACTTTCCCAAAGTATAGTATATTTATTTAACTAATAGATTTTAATTGGGACAATAGGGAACAAAAAATTATAGCGGGTGATGTGTATTTCATTAATAAACAATACTCAATAGCTCAATAGACTATCCTTTAACACAAACAATAGGTACCAGTCGGGCAACTTTTTTGGTTAAACCCGACGCTTGTGCGGCATCAACAACGGAATCGACATTCTTATATGCCTCGGGCGCTTCTTCTGCCACACCACGATAAGAGCTGCTGCGAATTAAAATTCCTTGTTGCGCCAATTGCTCAATGATCTCACTCCCACGCCATTTTTTGCTTGCCTGATGCCGGCTCATTGCACGCCCTGCCCCATGGCATGCAGAACCAAGTGATTTGTTTTCCGAATTTTCTGTACCGACTAAGACATAAGACGCCGTTCCCATGCTGCCGCCAATAATTACAGGTTGTCCTACATGACGGAACGCCTTTGTTAATTGAGGATGGCCTGGTCCAAAAGCTCGTGTCGCCCCTTTGCGGTGAACAAATAGGCGCTTGGGTTTACCTTCGAGCTGATGGGTTTCCTCCTTACAGGTATTATGGGATACATCATAAATCAGTCTTATTTGAGTTCCTGGCACTTCATTCTGAAATACTTCACGCATAAAATGAGTAATAATTTCACGATTAGCCAGCGCACAATTAATTCCTGAACGCATAGCGCCTAAATACTGTTCCCCCATGGAGGAACGAATGGGAGCACAAGCTAACTCTCGATCAACGAGTTGGATCCCATGCTGTTGTGCGTGTATTAACATAGAACGTAGAAAATCAGTTCCTATTTGATGACCAAGGCCACGTGAGCCACAATGGATACTCACAACCACATCCCCTAGGGATAAACCGAATGCTGCAGCAGTCTGTTCGCAATATATTTTGCATACCTCCTGAACCTCCAAGTAGTGATTACCAGAACCCAAGGTACCCATTTCATTTTTTTGGCGTTTTTTTGCATGTTCTGAAACATGCTCAGGCAAGGCCCCCTCTACACGACCATAATCTTCAATTCGCTCTAAATCCTCTTTTTCTCCATAGCCCTGTTTTACTGCCCAAACAGCACCGCCATGCAACATATCGTCCATTTGATTCATGGTCAGATTAATACGACTTTTACTCCCTACACCCGCTGGAATATGAGCAAATAGAGCATCTGCAAGTTGCTCTTTATAGGGTTCAAACTCCTCGCGCTTAAGCCCCGTAGATAAGAGCCTGACCCCACAAGAAATATCAAAACCCACACCCCCTGCTGAGACAACACCATCATTATCGGGATCAAATGCTGCAACTCCCCCAATGGGAAACCCATATCCCCAATGTGCATCAGGCATCGCATAGGAGCCGCGAACAATTCCAGGTAAAGTAGCTACATTCGTCACTTGTTCATAGACTTTCATATCCATATTGAGAATTAACTCTTCTGAGGCAAAAATAATCCCCGGTACACGCATCTTCCCATGTTGGGGAATTCGCCATTCAAAATCACTGATTTTTTCTAATAGGTTCAAGTCCATGGATTTTCCGCCTTTAGCTGTCTTACACATCAACAACACATTGTGCCACCCAATTGTTATTGCTTGGGTATACTTTTAATTCAGTAAACGTAGCTCCTTTGACTTCCACTGCAGGTTGATGCCGGCTAATATCTACGTGTTCACCTGCAATTATAGCATTTAACTTCAGCCCCTTAATGGCGACATCAAACTCACGAAACAGCATGTTGTGGATTGCCATGTTATAAATAATGGCATTTAACCAATCGACAAATAAAATCTCCTGATTGGGTGCCTCACAGGTTATATGTATTTTCTTGTGGGGATGGACTAATTGCGAGCGAGTAATGACATTCGTCAAGGCAAGCGCCCCCATTGCAAAAGCTTCCGACACCGTTGATCCATAACCTCTGACTCCGATATCTGACTCATGCGAAAAATGTTCCCACCTTTTTATAGCACTCATGGAGCATAACCTGGGTCGATAAAAATTTAGAAAATACTTTATCTCACATAAACTTGATTTTACAAAACCATCTGCTTACCGCTTTGCATAAACAGTAATTGAGAGGATCACCATGCCCATGCCTATTGCTTGTCCTAAAGTCAGTCGCTCACCCAACAGTATCCAGGCAATGAGCACCGTAGCCAATGGCATCACTGCTGTTGATAATGAAGCCATTACCCCATCCACTTTCTGACAACCAAAATTCCAAAAAACATAAAAAAGACCCGAGCTTAAACCTAAAATAATCAAAATCATCCAATCTAAAAATTGGATGGTTATCCCACCCCAGGAATTAAAGCCCAAACAAATCAATAACAAAATGGCGTTAATTGCATTGAGTAAAGAGGAAATTAGAAATACTGGAAGCGAATTCGCATGCATCTTACTTAAAATATAGTAAGTCGCTTCAGGTAAAAGAGAAATTAAAACAAGCGCATCCCCCTTAAAAGAATGGCTCACGTGCAAACCCACGAGCTTATCGCACGCAATCACGATTAATCCAAGGGTGGCAAAACCCACACAAATAGCCTTCTTACCGGAAATCTTTTCACCAAGAATGATCCAGGACATAATGGCAATGATCGCAGGTAAAGCACTGGTAATAATACCCGCTACATTCGCATCAGTGTAATTTAATCCACATAATATTAAGAAATTGAACAATACCCCCGCAGAAACCGCCTGAGCCCCAATAAAAAACCAATCGCGTTGTTTTAATTGCGAAAAATAATAACTCAACGACTTATTTTTAGCAGGAGTTAACCAGTGCAAGGGTAATAAAATAATAGCGGCTAACGTAAAGCGCAGAGCCAAGATAAATAGAACCGGAATTGAAGAAAGCAAATACTTGGAAAAAACAATGTTCACACCGACCATAATTTGAGCCAAGATAAGGAAGACCATCCCCTGTAAATCAACATGAGTTTTTTGCATATTAATACCTTCTCTAAATCGAAAGACTTTGTTGAAAAACGGAGGTCATTCCCGTGAATGAGGTAGTTTGGTCAGTGTATTTTTTCAAACTGTTTTTCAACAAAGCCAAATTGCAACGTGAAAACAATCTGCAGTTTATCAATTTTGCGATCAGTACGAGTTATCCATTTCGCGCATTTTCTTTGCAGATAACGCTTTTGTTCTCCACTGGGAAGGCGATACCCCAAATACTTGACTGAATCGTCGACTAAATGCGGGTAAATTTTCATAACCCACAGCAAAAGCTATGGCTTCAATGGAAAGATGCTGGGCAGAAAGCAATTGTTTGGCCTGATTTAATTTTTTAAATCGCCAATACTCTGCAATACTACAACCTAGAGATTGCTTGAACCGACGCTGTAATTGACTGACACTTAGATGACAATGCTGCGCCACTTTGCTTAGATTTACAGTATCGGCAAAATGAAAATCAATCCAATTTTTTGCCTTAATCACCGTTCGGTCCAACTCTGGTGAGAACGATTTTGTAGAAAAATGCACGAGTAATTGATTAATTAAAGAATCAGTCAAAAAATCTCCCTCATTCGCCGCTAAATAATAGTGTGTAAATTGTATGAGTTTTTTAATGCTCGTTGTCAAATTAAAGGCATGAGAGTTGTGTTCCCTATAGAGATTATTTTGGTTTGCTACATCAACCACTAAAAAAAGATTCTCCTGACTTCCCGAAAAACAATGCCGTTCATTGGGGGCAATAAAAACACCAACCTGATGATTCACAACTCCAGAATAATGACCTGCTTCCAACTCCATGGAGCCAGCAAGAGGTAAAACCAATTGCGCAAAATCATGAGAGTGACTGCAGCTTTCAGTATGGTAGGAGCGAAGATCAACATGATGGGTAATCAATTGCACGACTCACTAAAAAAACATTTTAAAATAGGACTAATTATACCATAGGAATTTAAGGTCGGGTTTGGGCATTTTTTGTTTTTGACTTACATTGTAGCAATGAGGTGTTGGCATTCACGCACAGACAGGAATGACTAAATCAAAAAAAATCCTCAAAATCTCTATTCGTAAACCTCTTTACGCATGAATAAAATCATTACATAATGGCCAATTATTTATTCATCAAATGGTTTCATTCCAACCCTAATTATTCTTCTTAATCCTAGTTTGGAGTCCGCAATGCAAAGTAAACATGAGCCAACAACAAATCAAGCGACGTTATCTTTAGATGCCCTTTTTGAAGAAAATACCAGGGAAACAGTAGATTTACCCCAAATCCAATCTACAGCAGCTTCAGCCATGAAGATACTTATGTTAGGTAATCAACAAGGCTATATTAATGAAATCAACCAACTGGCAAATGCCTGTGCGCAGATACTGGAACAAGGATCTACTGTTGATTTGGTAGTCCAAGCGATTCAATCCGGTATGACTGCCTCGCATCAACAGGCACTGGACAAAATAACCAGTGAAATTGGTTTAGGACAATTTCAATTGAATCATTCCAATCGCCTTACTGTCGCCGGACAGAATCTGGAAAAACGCGTTCGCTGCATGAGACGCTATAAAGAAACTCCTCTTGCAGAACTTATAGAGGCTGTTACGACAGATACCTTAGTTCAAGCAAGTGCACGATTTGGCGCCAACCTAGGTGATTTTGATTTTTTAAATTGTAAGCCAGGGTCTGCTAAACCATAAACTTCCTGAAGTAGAAACTTTAGTAATGCTGATGTAGGTTGGGCCTTGGCCCAACCTACAGAATCATCTCTATAATTTAATCGTTAATACATCCGTAGGATGAGAGAACAATTGATTTTCCGCTATAATTTGTGCCCCAGAATTTTGATAAAATCGATTTAATGAAGGTTTTAATGTATCCAACATAATGAACTCAGCATCTTTGGATTTTGCTATTTCCTTTGCTTTTTCGATAATTTGCTTGCCAAAATTTAATCCACGATAGGGTTTATCTACATAAACATACATTAATTCACTTACAGTGGGTGCTTTGAACTTCTTTTCATTAAACTCAGAGGCCATTTCTTTGGGAAATAAAGCAAATAAAGCCACAGGCTGACCATTAAATGTTCCCACATAGACATGCTCCTTCAAAGAGCTAAGAAGTTGCTCACGGTATTCAACCCCTTTGTTACGAATATAGCCCCACTCATTTTCTGCCCAAGCGGCAACCAATGGTAAATACTCCATACACTCAGATAATTGAGCAAAATCCAATTTATGTTTAAATAATGCAGTGCTAAAAAGTAACATGTTACATCCTCATTGCAAGTAACTCATGCTGGTCATTGAGTTGAATCGAATCCAAACTGGCTAAGTATGGTACTCATTTTTTTTAAAATTTGAAGTTTTTTTATAGGACAACACGCTGATTGAAACGATAAATCACTTTATATTAAGGTCCAAAATCTTATAAAATGGGGCTCAATCAAAAAGGGAGGCCATTTCATAATGTCCCTATGGAAAAAATTTAAAGCATTTTATAATGCCTCAGCTGAAAATCGAATAGGATTTTATAATTTCCTTGCCTTTCTCATTATTCCTATTCTAGGGATGACGATTTTATATGTATTGGTTCGTATTTTTTGGATAAAAGCTTAGGCATGAAGGTGTGGTTAACACCCTCACCCTGACTTCTCCCAACCTTATACGCGGTGGAGAGCGAGTTACTCCATGCTCAAATAATGCCCCATGGTGATCATGATGCCTACTTGGCTTGTTCCACTTTTATATCTCGAGTTCCAGTTTTAGATTCCGTTTTTTTAGGTAAATCAACCCAAAGCATTCCTTTTTTAAATGTCGCTTTCGCCTTAGTCAAATCAACGCTAGTGGGTAAAGAAACGGAGCGTTCATATTTCCCAAAGCTGATTTCTCGGGAAATATATCGTTTACCTTCATTTTTTTTCGAACTGGACTTTTCACCACTAATAGTGAGTACATTATCCAATATGGAAACCTTAATGTCTTTTTCGTCCAAACCTGGCATTTCTAACTGAACACAAAAATGATCTTTATCTTCAACAACATCCATTGAGGGAGCAAGAGCCAGTTTTTCAAATTGTCCCCAATTGAATTTAGTTGGTGAAAAGAAATCATTAAAGTCACTAAATAATCGATCCACTTCATTTTGCAGACTTAAAAATGGATTTTGTGAACGATTAATTTGAATGGAAGCTCCCTTGCTTGTCGATCCTTTGCTGGGAGTTCCTTTCTTAAATTGCGTTACTTTGCTCATGATATACCTCCATATGATCTATGGCATCTAATAAAATTTTGGTACATAAACCAGTTTTGTCAAATGAAGGCTGGATTGGTTCATTGTTGAATTGGTCACCTCCAGGAAATCAAAAATCAATCAAATTGCGCCATTTAATACACCCCTAATACTCTGTCATCCCTGCGCTGGGACAACGGTATGTGCGAAGCAGGGTATGTTCGAGAATGAATGAGCTATGATCTTGCACAATCCAAACACTTTAACTTAATGGACAATTACATTCTGCATCACGTGTCTCACCGGGTGTCGGTATTGCATCCAGAGTAATAAAAAGGCAATAACGGGCATGAAGATATCCGTCCAAAATACGCTACCTGCGTTGCCAGGTTCAAAATTATGAGCAACAATCATTTGATAAAGATGCACGCCGGCAGCCCCCCATAAGAACAAGGCAGGAACAATAATCGTTGCGGCACGAAAAGCAATTGAACCTCTAAAGCTGATTATTCCATTCACGGCAATTCCCAGGCTGGCAAAGCCGACTTCCATTTGAAATGGACTTTGTGGCCAACCAATAAACTGCGCGGTAAAATCACCCAAGAAGACATGCATTATAAAGTTAAATAAATAGGCTAATCCGATATTAAACAATAAATACCAAGAAAAAATGATTTCAATAACCTTCGCTTTTTTCTTCGGTCTGGAGCAGAGTGACCATTCTAGAAGAGAACATATCAAACCAAGTATCAAAAAAGTCAATGTGACATTGCGCATTGCCAAAATAATCAAATTAACCATAACATCGCCCGTTGATAATAGACTGTATTTAAATAATAAATTACCCTGAAAAGGGTAGTAAATACAATTTATAAAGCACTGCATCCATAGTTTAATGGGATTGAATACTTCATTTTTGAGCACATTTGTTTTCAGGGTGAATAAAGATGACTATTAAGTGGGTTAAATGAAATATAAAAGATTTATAACCACTTCATTTCTTCCTTTAACCCAATACTAAGGTTAACCAGAATAAACTATAGAGTCCATCTGAATTAACATGAACTATCTTTCATATAAAAGAAAACAATAAAGTACAGATTAATTTTTTCGCATACCATAAAGCAAATGAATTTCTGTATTGAAATGCAGCTCAAAATGAGAAGTCTTAAGTTGTATCACTTAGACAGCGTATTGAGACGTAATTGATGGAAAATAATGATAACTAATTCTCAAACGTGCAAAATATCAAAACTAATCCATGAGATAAATCAGCTTTTAACAGCAATGAAAACCTATTTAGGTGGTTGCGAACTTATACATCAGGAACGGTAATGGATAAGCCTTATACAAATACCACCGTTTTTATCGTCGATGATGACCCAGAGATTTGCAAATCATTTCGTTGGTTATTTGAATCAATAAATCTTCAAGTTCAAACTTATGAAACTGCCAAAGATTTCCTCGATAATTATAAGAATCAAAGCGGATGCTTGATCATCGATGTACGTATGCCTGTGATGAGCGGTTTAGAATTACTAGAGCAATTGAATGAGTCAAAAAACCAATTGCCCATAATCATTATTACAGGTTATGGTGATATTTCAATGGCCATACGCGCTATGAAAGCAGGAGCTGAAGATTTCATTCTTAAACCAGTCAATCACCAGAATTTATTGGAAATATCACAAAGGTGCCTTAAAAAAATTAAAAGTAATATAACGCTGTCTCAAACTGCTTTTCAGGAACGAATGAATAGCTTAACCAAACGTGAAAAACAGGTCATGAATTTGGTTGTTGAAGGCAATCTTAATAAACAGATTGCCTACGAACTTAATATATCGATATCCACTGTTGAAGTTCATCGTGCTAATGTCATGAGAAAAATGCAGGTAAAATCGTTAGCTGAGCTGATAAAAATTAATCTGATTTATAACCAGATTATTGAATCCACTACTGCCTGAATGAACCCCATGCAACTTTTTTGCCTCAACCTTTTGATCTGTATGAATTATTCCATCTTTTGAAAAAATAGGATGATACAAATGAAACAGCGGTCCGTTTTTCATCCTTTTCATATTTAGGGCGCGGGAATGAACTATTGGTGCTTGGTATATTTTTACTTTACCAAAGCAGTAGAATTAATCGAGCTGTTCGTTTAATCTACACCCACTCATTAGAAGTCGATTAACATAGGTTTTCAAATATGATACGTACATTTCCAAGAACAATTATTTTGACTATTCTGTGCTCAGGGATTTTAAGCAAATCAGCATTGGCACACGCTCATCATGAAACAAGCTCAGTAGGAAGTCCAGGGAATGCAGCAAAAGCCACCAAAACGATTCAAGTGACTGCTTCGGATAACATGCGTTTTAACTTTTCACAAAAACTGAAACTTCATGATGGTGACATTATAAGCTTTCAAGTAACCAATATTGGAAAAGTACCTCATGAATTCTCGATTGGCGATGAAAAGGAGCAAAAAGCACATCAAGAAATGATGCGCGCAATGCCAGGCATGGTTCATGAAGACGGTAATACAATTACCATTAATCCTGGTGAAACAAAAACATTAACCTG
Source organism: Legionella sp. 227 (assembly GCF_043161935.1). Classification (NCBI taxonomy): domain Bacteria; kingdom Pseudomonadati; phylum Pseudomonadota; class Gammaproteobacteria; order Legionellales; family Legionellaceae; genus Legionella; species Legionella sp. 227. The sequence goes on from NZ_CP171154.1 coordinate 253,975, forward strand.
GAAATTTAAATCGAATCCCAAACATGATGTTGTATTTGCCTGTAATATCCCGGGGCATTTTGAGGCCGGCATGTACAAAAAAGCAACGGTTGCGACTACTTAATATAAATCTCTAAGTCCCCAAGGATTTGGGGACTCGTATTGTATCTATTGAAAAAATATGCGGTAAAAACCGAACTCTTACCAAGTTTTGATGCGGACTTGCAAGAGGAAAATTAAATTTAAAATAGATAGACTAAATGAATCAAACGAATAAATCATATTGGTTAATTTTTGCTATAATTAAGAACCCATCAAATATAAGGATATAGCGATGAAATTTGATCACCAAACTACATGGGTTCTTGCGGCGGACACGAATACTTGCCGAATTTATAAATCAACCACAAAGCCTTACGACCTCACCTTAATTAAAGAATTGCAACATCCTCAAAGTAAACTTAGGGATATTGAATTAACTTCAGGAAAACCAGGTCGCTATAATACAGGGACCACAACCCATGGAACATATACACAACAATCTGATCCAAAAGAAATAGAAATCGATAATTTTGCAAGAACAATTGCAGAAGAATTGGATAATTCCAGAAATGCTCATGATTATGACAATCTTATTGTAATTGCAGCACCGCATATGAATGGGCTTTTATTTCATCATATCAATAAGCATGTCACTCATTTGGTAACTCATAATTTAAAAAACGATGTGATTCATTTTACAGAAAAGGAATTGTCTGACTTTTTGCGAAAGAATTTATTAGCATAATTTAAAGTATAAATAGCCTAGGGAAGTCCTGCAGCCTAGAACTGAGAGACAGACGCACAATTTAAAATAATTTAAGATTTTTTAGTGCGGTGCTTTATACAATAGTTGCCAATTATGTTTTAATTTTACGCGCCACTCCGGTTTTAATGGCTGCCTGTTTCACAGCTTGAGCCACCTTCTTTACCACCGTCGTATCAAAAACACTAGGAACAATATAACTACAGCTTAAATACTGTTCCTCTATAGAATTTGCTATAGCATATGCTGCAGCGAGCTTCATTTCCTCATTAATCTCAGTAGCCATACAATCCAGTGCACCTCTGAAAATACCAGGAAAGCAGAGTACATTATTAATTTGATTCGGATAATCACTTCGCCCTGTTGCGACAATGGCCGCATATTTTTTGGCATCTTCAGGCATTATTTCGGGTATGGGATTAGCCATTGCAAAAACAATTGCATCTTGATTCATTTTTTTTATGTCTTTCGCATCAATCACACCAGGTTTTGAAACACCAATAAATACATCTGCGCCCTTTATCGCATCATGTACGGTACCTTTCTCAAGATTAGGATTGGTATGTTCCGCATACCACCGATGGACTGGACTTAACCCTGGCTTCCCGGCATAGAGCACCCCTTCACAATCACAGCCAATAATATTTTTTACTCCTAAGTTGAGTAACATTTTGGTACATGCCGTCCCTGCAGCCCCAATACCAACAACAACCACTTTAATCTGTTCCAATTGCTTCTTAACCAATTTGAGTGAATTAATCATTGCAGCAGCCAGCACTACTGCTGTTCCATGTTGATCATCATGAAATACCGGGATATTCAATTCTTTCTTGAGTCGCTCCTCCACTTCAAAACAACGAGGTGCAGAAATATCTTCTAAATTAATTCCACCAAATACTGGAGCAATATTCTTTATAGTAGCAACGATTTCATCCACATCTTGGGTATTCAAACAAATAGGAAACGCATCGACATTTGCAAATTCTTTAAATAATAAGGCTTTCCCTTCCATGACAGGGATGGCAGCATAAGGCCCCATATTTCCCAAACCTAATACTGCAGTCCCGTCAGAGACTACCGCGACTGTATTTTTTTTAATTGTTAGATTAAAGACATCTTCTGGCTTTTTATAAATCGCCGTGCAAATTCGCGCCACCCCTGGGGTATAGGCAATGGAGAGATCGTCACGTGTCTTTAATGGAATACGACTTTTAATTTCAATTTTTCCGCCTAGATGAGCCAGAAAAGTTCGATCAGAAACATGAATCACTTCTAAATTAGGGATGGTGCGCAGTAGTTCGACGATTATTTCTGCATGTTTGGTGCCACAGGTGTAAATGGTAATATCACGTATCTGGGCATCTGTTTCAACACGAACGATATCAATCGCACCAATTTGCCCACCTTCTTTTTCGATAGCAGCTGCTAATTTACCAAAAGTGCCAGGAGCATTTTTTATGCGAACTCGCATAGTAATGCTATTCGAGGCAGAACACTTTTGATTTCTCATAGCAGCTCCTTATCCCATATTTTAAAATTAACTCCTAAATTTTTTCTTTAAAAACTTAAGTATAGTCGTTGCCACCATCCTCATTGGTTGAATTGATAAACTCCAGATCCATTGGCTTTCCTGGAATTGTTCGATTTTCACTAGCCCACTCACCTAAATCAATGAGTTTACATCGGTCGGAACAAAATGGCTTAAACGGGTTTTCTGGATACCAGGTATTTTGTTTCCCACAGGTAGGGCAGATAATTTTTTGATGGTTATTCATAACAGTCTTCGTTAATTGATGTAGTACGGAGTATGCGACATACAACCCGTGATTTTCAACTCAGCTCTTACATCTATAAGTATAGTACTTGGCTCAATTTTTCATGGATATGAAAAATTCATATTCTGCAGGTTGAAGTTCATGCGTTCGATCGAAATATCGATGTTCAAAAAAATAACTATATCTTTATTTTTGCAACAAGAGAGTCTTGTTTGTTACCATAGTGGCAATTTAATTTAAGTTTAAAAAAAATGTCTGATAAGAAATTCGATATTCTTTCGTGCACCATTGATGAGGATCAAATGGTAGTTGCCAAACAATGGGCTGATACCTTTATATATAATTCAAAAGATGATGTTGCAGTAAATATGACTCAGCTCTTACTGGCTTGTTTGGCTTGCGGTGACTTCAAGACTCGTTCTTATCTATCCAAGTCATCTAAATTGCAAGCTCCATCAGATCAATTAACCATCGCTGATTATGTATCCCATGCAAGCCGCATTATTCTTGACTATCAAGAGCTCAATGGTTCGAATAGGAAAGAATTATTAGATTATTTCCCTGCTCCAAGCTCACAAAATACTGTTTTTTCCCGCTCAGCCACTCATAATGTGACTCGCGGTATTGATGGTTCAGTGGTTGAAGGTAAAGGGGTTCTTCTGGGAATTATGGGACAATTACCCGTAATGATTAAAACACCCCTGGATTTTGGTATTAATATTGCCATGGGTGGCATGGGAAAAACGAATTTTTATGGAAAAAAAATAGCAAACAATGGATGCAGCGGCCATTTTTATTTTCACCGAAATGATAACCATAGCTTGCTTCTATTGGGATTGGAACAAACAGCACCTGCAGCCTCCGCCTTAGAATTCCTGTTAGGAACTAAAAAAGATCCTGATGAGGTACAACAAAATCACGATCAATTTGGTCAAGGTCATTCGTTAAAAGGAGCTTCTGACACATATACTGCTGCCGGTTCTTTATATTTTAGCGACCCTGTTTATCAAGCAAAACTTCTATTAGAAAAAGGCGTTTTTCCACCAGATAAATATGGCGCAATGCGAGTCACGATTACTGACGAAAATTGGCCATATATCAAGCAATTTTTAGATCAATTAAAAAAAGCGAGTCTTGAAGATGAAAGTCATCAAAAGCAATTGTTAGATTTACTATTAAGCAAACCTAAAACAGCAACCCCTGATCAAGGAGAGTGCCTAAGTTATATTGCGCTTGATTTCGATAGTTATTTGAAACGTGTTTATCACGTTTTTATTACAGCAAGTCAATTGGATGCTGAAAATCAACTAACTCTCTTTAATTTACAATCTCAATTATTAGCGACGATTAAAAAGTTGCAACAAGGACATATTGAGCAATATGAAACCTTTAACGATCAAATTACTCAAATCATTCAAACAAAAAATACGCCACCTGAATACCAACAGGCTATTCTTCGTATTCAAAAATTATTTGAAATGCAACTTAAAATTGATCCAATACTGAAGCAAACCCATGAGGAACTCTTATTAAAAAATCTATACGACGATTTACATGAAGAAAGCAAACTTCTCCTGGAAAAACTGTTGGGAATTCAAAAGCATTTCCAAGAGCTATCTAATGAAAAGGAGACAGAGTCACTAACCCACTTTCTCCAGCAAATTGACATGCACATTAAGGAGCTGCAAAAATCATTCTCCACTTTTCCAGTAGAGATTGATTTATCTTCAAGTTGGGTAATGTGTGATTATCCTGTTTCCATCACCACCGACTCTATTGAGCAATTAAAGAAAATCATTGAACGCGCTAAATTATTTACGAAACCCATCGCATTAACAGGCAACGACGCAATGGCTTTCCCTGATCTCATCTCAAGCTGGGAAGAGCAACTCCTGCCTTTTGCTCAAATCAATCTTATTGATTATGCAGAATTAGACCTGAACGATTTGGCGCAACAATTTAATGATTATGTGGATGCTTTAGCACAACAATCAGAGCTATTTAACTTTTGGGAACATCAGCCCTCTCAAACAACAAATATCTTCGCTGACTTCTTCATGAAACAACCCGAATTTGAACGCGGGCAAACTCTTGTTGGACAATACCGTGAAAGTACGCTCCTGAAGCGCTTATTTTCTTTAGATCTTGCAAAGCTTAGTCCATCGGGTTTTAAACCCTATGAAGATCTTAATGCAGAATATAAGAAACATCACCCTAATTCATACTGGTGCCAAGTCAACGAACTTCTTACAGCAGGCTCTGATGTACTACTTATGCTCCGTGCTTTAAAAATACAACAGACTACTAAGTCTTCCTGGGAAGATATGAGCGCTACAGTCACTTTATTTCAAGAGGCTGTACTGCGATTTAAAAAAGCAAATGACGAGCTACAACGTTTCCGCAGTACTTTCCAAAAATCTTCTGTTGAAGTTTTTGAAAGTCCTTTTTTCTACTCCATTAACGATGAAACACTGCAACAAATGAATGGGGTGCAACTTGCTACTGTATGCCTGGAAGAACTGAATGCGAGCTCACCGAGTATTTTGGTGAACCGCATCATGAAGGATCAAGCACTGTGGCAAACCATAGATCAAGGATTGCAAAATGAAGCATTTACAAAGCATAAAGATGTCGAGAATAAAATCATCACCTTGCGTCAAATCCGGCATTTTTGGGAATTAGTCCAGCAATTTAAGGAACATTCTGATCTGGAAGCAAAGAAGGACTTTTTTGCGAAACTGCAGAATGCAGCGACAGAATCTAAGTCTATCTTTGGAGCTGCTGAAACGATTGAAAATGCGCAAATGGAGCTGCAACACCTGCAGGAATACGTGCAGCAACGACTTAATTTAGCAAAAGAGGAAAATAAACCCGCTGCACTGCACTTATTGGAAGAAAAATATAATAGGCTTCCAGAACATGAGCGAAATCACTATGCCTCCCAATTGTCTCAAGTAAAAAAAGAGATTTATCAATTTTATCTGGGGCAAATCAATTTATCGCAAAATATTGAAGAGAGAAAAAAGATATTTCTTATCTTAAATCAATTATTTGTGAAACTGCCTCTTGATGTACAAAAACAATTCCAGGAGGAACATCAAACCCGACAAATAGAAGATATTTTGTATGGGCTATGTGACCGCTTAAAAAAAGCCATCTCAGTGGCTGATAAGAAAAGAGTATTCGATGATCCTATTTTTTCGAAAACCATCGAGGATTTTGAAAGTTTAAGTAGTACATTAACCTCTGAGGATTCTCAAAAAACGCATAAACAATTGATACGCGACCAAAGACTTTATGAAAAGCTTCTTGAAACTCAGGTCATTAGCCAAGAGTCCCTAGTTGAACCTATAGATAAACTTTTAACGCAGTTCGAACCAATTTTAGACAAAATTGCCGCCTCTCTTCAAAGCCAATTAATAGGCGCAGCGCTCCATGATGCCATTTTTCGAGAACTAATTCTGAAAAAAATAGAAGATAAAAAACTCTCCTCTGTAGTGATCCATGATTTGCTCATTCTAAAGACGTTTCGCGATAAAAAAATGAAACTCAGCAAAGAGCAAGGATATGGAAACGAATATGATCAATCCATCAATCAATTTTATGAAAAAGCATTGAACATACGCTTATCAGGCCTCCCCATACAAAAACAAGCCGATGATTTAATGAAGGCGGCCAAAGATGAATTTAGTCATCGTCACGATACGCGCCGACTGATTGCTGATATTGCGATGATAATTACGGTTATCGGAGTTTTTGCAGGATTCGCGCGTTTAGCCGCAGGAAAAACTTTCTTTTTTAGCAGTGCAAAAACAGATAGAGAAATTGAGTTAAAAAACCAATGGCTTTGCGACTACCAACAGCTGCAACCGAAGGATGAAAATGAGGTTCCTTTACTTGCCGCTCCTGCTGCTTAAAATTAAGACCCAAAGGATTGTGGGAGCCAGGATCCAATGGCACTACCTTTAGAATAATATTCTTCTTTGCGTTACAAATAGGTCGGGCAATTGACTGCCCGACCTATGCCGCAAAACATTTTGGAAATAAATTAATTGGTTAAGCCTACTACACAAAGTACCCTGCCGATCTCGGCTCTCACCTCAGAAATTAGAATCAAAATCGACAATAAAAAACATTTAGATACATTGGAAAGAATTCTGAAACTATTCTATTCTTAAAAAACTTGAGTCATCGATTCAAGCAACTATTTAAATTTTTTTATAAGGATATAAATAATGAATGCATGGAACAGTGTAATTTTTATGAAAAGTAATAAATCAATGTCTGACATGAATGCCATGGCAAAATGGGATGGCGTGGAAAAAATGTGGTCAACTTCAGGTGACTGGGATTGGTGCATAAAATTAGATCAAAAATCATCAACTCCTGAAAAGGCAGAGGCTTTTGTTGCTCGTATGCGTGAAGGACACTGGGCAACAGAAACCCAAACAAATTGGTGGAAAGAAGTTCCTGCAAAATAAATGGTCCACTCGGAGCCAAGTGCTCCGAGACTACAAAGCATTTTAACTAGAGTCTCTTGATAACTCCTCATAGGTCGACGCACATCCGCACCTCCTAGCCCTACTTTCTCGAAAAGCATTAAAAAATCAAAGTGTAAAAAGATTTTACAAAAACATGCTTGGCAACACGATTTTTTATAAAAAGCATAGCAGTTCGTTAAAAATAAATTCCCTTAATAGGAAAAAAGTTTTAAATTTTAATTTTTACCCTAATCCATTCATTATGAAATCAAAACTCTTTTTTTTATTATTATTTTTTGTCAATGCAGCATGTGCAGATCCATGGTTCACAGGACCTTTGCTTGCCCCTGCTGGAAAAACCATACCGGCGGGCCATATTAATTTCGAACCTTATGCGTTTTATAGCGGCTACCCCCATGGATTTAGAAATTTTGAAGTGACGCCTATTGTGAGTTTAGGGGTGCTTAGCTTTTTAGATTTACAAACTGCTTTGCCTTATGATTACAGTTGGGATAAAAACGAACATGGAAACGGCATCGGAGATTATAGCTTAGCTCTAGGGGTTCAAGTTTTGCGCGCAAAAGAAAATACCTGGATCCCCGATCTTCGTGTAGTAGTCCAAGAAGTTTTTCCCACTGGACGCTATGAAAATTTAGATTCGAAAAAATTGGGTACTGATCAAACAGGTTTAGGCTCATTCCAAACCTATCTTGGTTTCAACTTTCAAAAATTGGTTCTGTTGCCTAATAAACATTATTTACGCACCCGTTTAAGTCTGGTGGGTGCCAAATTTAGTGATGTAACAGTACATGGAGTGAACGTTTTTGGCGGTGCTCCCGATACGGTAGGTAAGGTAAAGCTTGATAACAGTTATTCTGCTGACTTGGCATTTGAGTACACACTCACACAGAACTGGGTTCCTGTTTTCGAAGTTTTATATGTACACAGTCCAGGAAGTAATTTTGACGGTAATCCAGGATTTACCCCAGGCGGAACAGTTGCCGGTATAGGGGGAAGAGCAAATGAACAGGTTTCGTTGGCTCCAGCCGTTGAATATAATTTTACTCCCAATCTGGGTCTTATTGGCGGTGTTTGGTTTTCTGTCACAGGACCACATGCGGCTGAATTCGTCACTGGCGCATTAGCACTCAATTGCTATTTTTAGGCCTAAAAACGTAGAAACTGGTATTTTTCAGTTGTATAATGCAAATAATTTGTTCACTTTTATCAAGCGTAGGTTGGGCCTTGGCCCAACATTTCTTTTATAATCCTCGACGTTGAGAAGCAATGCTCCATAATGTTTGGCCCAACCTACGCAATAGAAACCAGTGTCAATCCACAGGGTAAAAATTTAGAAGGCATAAAAAGTATGTACTCATTTTTTAATTTTAAGACGTTCAATACGGCATTAAAATTAACAGCTCAGGACCGATTATTTATTCATATTTTTAATCAGGAAAATGATAATAGAAAACTGGCATTAATTAAAAACCAAAAAATTGAAACGATTACTCGAATAGCTCATCACGACCCTGTTTTTGAAGCCTTTTGTAATCGTGAGGAATTAAAGGATTATTGGGAAAAAATTTGGTCTGCCTCTGGTGTGGTCTTATCTCAGCAAAAAAATGTCCCTTTAATTTTGTTTTTCTCTCATCCTCAATTAAATCCGTTTAATTTGGTCCGAGGCACCTATTTTTATTATCTTTCCCAAGAAGTAAGAAAAGAAATGAACGTTGATTTTGGATTTTCTGAGATGGAAGCGATTGAGATGGCGATTCGATACGGTTCTATTCATGCAACTCAGCGTTATAATGAATACATTTACTCAAAACTACAACAACATGCAAACAATAAAGAGTCGGAAACGCTGTACCAAAAACTTATCTCCAATAGCAAGCTCATGCTTCCCTATTATGGCAGTTACGGGTATATGGTTTTAGCCGAAGCAATGGCTCATTACTGCTTTTGGTTGCTCCAGAATCTTGAAGTGGAAAAAGCCCGGGAAATCTATATTCATGTTTTAGAGTCGCTAGATTATGCCCAGCTCATTTTAAAGGATAGCCAGTACAGCATACAAAATGCAAGTATGGGACTAGGCCTTAAATACAGTAATTCTCTAGGATTCGAATCTCCGTCCCAAGCAAAAGATTTTTTTATGAATCAATATGATGCGTTACTTCAGTCCGTTCAAACAACTCGTGCACTACCGCATTAACTAGTCAATAATTAAGCAAATAGTCTATATTATAATTAAGTCATTTGATCTTATTTATCGAATAAGAAAGAGGATATTATGCCCAAAATTTATATCACCTATGCAGCCACTCCCAGCGGAGCACTGGTTATTTCAAGTTATCATGAAAAAGTCCAGTCCAAACTTAATGCTTTTTCCCTGGTTAAAACGGAGGGTTTAAAATCAGCAGATTTGCAAAGTTTAGAGGGAGATCTTCCTGAAGCATACGATAATGAGATTGTAAAAGCCAAACTGCTAGAATTATTAACTGACATTAACAATATGGGTCTAGATTTTAATCGAGTGACCTATAGAGGCGATTTAAACCTCTGTACAAAGCGCAAAGAAGATTTGGCACCTTATTTATTTGATGGCACAATTAATCGCTTTTTTGCTGGAAAAGAGGTGCAGTTAATTTTAGAGTCAGCCAATAAAGAATATGTAGAGGGTGCAATAGATTTCGCAGACAGAATAGGATTTACCGACGCCGTGATTCAAACTAAAAATGGAACCCCCAAAGGACAAGAACTCTCTAAAACCTATCCTAAAGAAGAGCGTGCAATGGATGTATCAGTTCCAAAACCAAAAACATCTGAACTGGCACAATCCAGTGTTACTGTTCAAGATTCCCATGTTTTATCTGATGCCCTAGGAAAATTTGGAAGTTTTAGTCCAGCGACCTCTGAAACCACTTCAGCACCAACTAAAAAACAAGATAAAGAAGGCACAGAAGAAACACCTGGCCTAACTAATTAAGAAATGTTGAGCCCAAGGGCTCAACAACTTCCTTTATTTCGTAACGCCTGAATTTAACAAAGCCATAAATTCATAAGGACTCATTTGACGAGAAAAATAAAGTCCCTGTCCATACTTACAACCATACTGCTTGAGTTGCTCTCTAATTTCACGATTTTCTACCCCATCGGCCAAAACCTCTAACTCAAAGGTTTTAGCCAGATTAATAATCGCTTCGACAATTTTAGCCTTCTTCTTATCTTTTACCATGTTCAAAATAAGGGATTTCTCAATTTTTATTTCGTTAATAGGAAAATTGACCAGATAAATAAAGGAAGCATAACCACTACAGAAATCATGTATTGCTATTTTAACACCTAAGTGACTTATTTGGTTTAATACATCCATGGATTTTGCTTGATCTACTAAACAAGCACGTTCATTAAATTCGAGGATTAAATACTCGGGAGAAATTTTATTTTCATGAAGCAACTTCTTTATAAAAACAGGTAATTTTTTATCAATCGCGTCTTGAACGGATAAATTAACTGATGCAAAAATCTTATGCCCAGCATTATGCCAAAGCGCCAATTGTTTGGTGACATGGGTTAACATAAACAAAGTTAATTGTTGGCTTAAACTGGAGCCCTCAATCAGGGAAATAAATTTTTCCAGACTAATTAATCCGTATTTTTCATGCACAAAGCTTACCATAGCCTCGGCACCTATAATTTTACCTGTTGCCAATTCCACTGCGGGTTGAAAATAGATCTTCATCTCTTGATTTTCTATTGATTTTTTTAACCCATTCATCACCATGCGGTTGGTAGTGAAATCCTCTTCCATATTGGGATGATAAAGAGCGAAAGGTTTGTCCTTTTTTCTTGCATGAAAAACGGCTGTCCGAGCATGACTCACTAATGTGACTTCGTCATCCCCGTCCTCGGGATAAACGGCAGCACCTGCCGTGGTAGAGATGTTTATATGAATATTGTCCACGATAAAATCAAGCGTAGTTGCTTCTATAATGGCATTCAGCAGTTTGTCCCAATTAATCTCTTTATTCAATCTGGGCAATAATAACGCAAATTCATCACCCTCCATTCGAGCCACACTATTAATACCCATGGTAGCCTGGAGCATAAAAGGGGAAAGCAACATATCTTTTAATTTTTTTACGAACTGGATTAAGACACTATTGGCATTAAAATTACCAAAATTGTTGTGAATCGATTTAAAATCATTCAATTTTAATAAAATAACTGCCAACTCATTCGGGGTCTCAATCTTATGAATGGCTTGCTTAATTTGCTCGTGAAAAAGCAGGGAATTGGGTAGCTGAGTAAAAAAATCATGTTCACTTTCATATTTTAGTTTCGCTTCCAGATCGCCACTTTTATAAAGAAGCTCCTGAGTTTTATCTGCAACAAGTGTTTCTGCCGTATTGGCCAATCCATAGCAAAACGACTGCCCCCAATAAGCGAAAAGAAATGGGCTCAGATCAAGAACCCAAATGGCAGGATTTGTTGTTTGAGCTCTAACAAAACCATTTAGATTGATAAATCCTGTTATTTGGTATGACACAATAAGTGATGCAATAATGATGCTAGTAACCGAAATGCATAATCCAATATAAGCATACTTATTCACGTAATCTCTAAAGACAATTGAAGTCTTTGCGAGTTTGTAATTTATGTCCATATCAGCCAGCTTTTTATCTCCATATGCTAATTTTAGTACTTAATTTACAGAGTGGGTTAACCCTGACTGCGATTAAAAGGAAATCCCTCCCACCAGGTTGAAGAGGAGGAAGTGTGAGGGCCGATGAGTCATGATCAATACCCTCTCCTCTATTCCCGTCATCCCGATTGTCACGAGGGATGACGGGATATGGAGATTTCTTAGTTTAAATGAGAGGATAAACAGTACAATCGCAAAAAATTCAATTGACATCATAAAGCCTAATTTGATATGTTAAGCAATTAATAGATAAAATTTAATCAATCTTACTCAATATGAATCATCGCCATAGTAACCACAGCAATACGCTCCCTGCAGTTCTCACTGCAAAAGCGTTGCTATGCCCTGATTCGTTACCTTCATCAACCTCCTTAGAAACTATTATTATTATTATTTTGCCCTCTTTACCCTAGAGCGGTCAGCTATTTCTTGTCCCGAACCTCTCTAGGGAGGAAATATCGGGTTTTTAGAAATAACTGATTTTGAATACTGGAGGGTACTGTGACTCAAACCAATTCTTTTAGCTTAAGAAACAATTTATTGCCTTTTGTTATGTGGCTTTTCCCACTTTCTTTTTTTGCTCTTCAATTTATATTGCGCCTATGGCCGGGATTAATGATGCAAGAAATAATGGCTCAATTTTCAATCGATGCATCCAGTTTCGGTTTCTTGGCAGCATTTTATTATTATGGATATGCGGGAATGCAAATCCCTATGGCGCTGTTGTTAGATAAATTTGGTGCCAGAATAGTAGTTTTTATCTTTGCCATCCTTTGCGGCCTAGGTGCCCTACTTTTTACCTCTACCAATAATTTCCACTTAGCATTATTCAGCAGATTTTTAATTGGAGCTGCTTCGGCTGTTGGTTTTTTAGGCGTATCCAAAGTGGTTTCTGAATGGTTTAGTAGCAATCAATATTCGCACATGATCGGTTTTTCTTTTAGTGTGGGACTTTTAGGAGCGATCTATGGGGGCAAGCCATTAAATCAATTGATCTCAACCTACGGCGGCCAGCATATTGGATTAATCTTAGCTCTATGCTCTATAGGTGTAGGATTTTCAACTTTTTTAATCTTGCGTACTCCAAAAAATCCTAAAACAATACAATCGAGCAACATATGCCGGTCCCACTTATCTGTTTTATTCACTTTAAAAAGCTTATGGGTTCTTGCCTTGGTTAATTTGTTAATGGTTGGTGCGCTGGAAGGTTTTGCTGATGTGTGGGGAGTCCCCTATTTAACTACCGCCTACGGTTTTACTAAATCGGATGCAGCCCTACTGGTCTCTTTTATTTTCGTTGGTATGTTATTTGGCGGACCAGTACTTGCTGTTCTTAGCAAAAAATTAGGAAATTACACTGTAATAAGAATGTGTGGCCTCGGCTTAGCCCTGGCTTTTTTGGTACTTCTTACTGAGGATGTAAGCAATTGGTGGATACTTAGTGCGCTTTTCTTTACGATTGGACTGATGTGCTGTTATCAAGTAATTGTCTTTGCAGCAGGCTCTACCCTTGTATCCAATAAACATTTGGGTATAACTATCGCTTTTCTAAATTGTATCAATATGTTCGGTGGCTCATTTTTCCATACTTTAATCGGTAAAATCATGGACTCTTACTGGGAGGGTGGCGTTGGTGCAAATGGATTAAGACAATACAGCCTTCAATCGTACCATCATGCCCTACTACTGATACCAATCTGTGCTCTTTTGGGTGCATTATTGGTATATTTAATCCAGAGAACGGCTAAGAACTCAATGAATGTACAATCTGATAAACATACCGCAATTGTTGAAGTCTAACTGAAAAAACACACTCTCCTAAGTTGGGCCTTAAGGAATCGAGTGATTAGGAGAGTCGTTTCTGCGAAAAGCACGAATGTATTGTTATTTGGTGCACTTTGCCACTTCATGAAAAAATCCCTGCCTTCGCAGGGATGACAATTGATACCCAATGAAGAAATGGACGCAAAATGGTGTTCAAAAAATCGTTGATACCTTAAGGTTCGACCTTGGCTTAACCTTTCTTTCCCCTCCTCATTTAAACGATTACGGAAAGACAAAAAAAATACTTTTTTTTTCATAATGTAACACTTAAGCATCACTTAATATCAACGTGATAAAATAAAACACATGTTGTTTTTCTTGGGGGGGACGAGATGAAACGGGCATTGACTGTTTTATTGACGATACTCCTGTTGCCTTTAACTGCGGTAGGTAGTGTAGCGCTCGTTGCTTTAATGCTCGCCATGCTTGCTGTCTGCTCGATACCACTTATTCTCGGCGGTACACTAATGGCCGCAGGAGAATTGTCAAAAAAATTCACTGATTGGCGGTATCCTGATATGAATAAAACATTAGACCCTGGAAATGGGCCTTTGATTACTTCAATATCAACAACACTCATCTTGTTCCCATTCCTCATCCTACCAGTTACTGCGGGCTCAGTAGTAGCTGCTGCCTTTATTTCCATTTTACTAGTGCCCTCTATGACCATACTTGGCGCTTATAAAGTTTCCGAAAAAATAATAAACGGTGCCGAAAAGGCAATAAATAGCCTTGCAGATCGACTCAATTCAGACCAAGGAAAAGCACGAATAAATCACAGCTACAGTATCTTATCGCAGGATCCAGGTCTTGAATCGGTCGTTATAGAAAAGATATCTTTTGAGCCCGAAATCACCCATTTCAATCCGTTATTTCATCGAAAAACACACGTTCCCGTGCATGAAGACACAAAAGAGGATGATGACACAATGTCTCAAGTTAAAGAGTTTCCTAGTCCATTCGCTTCATCAACTGATAAATGAGCTAATTATGGGGCGTTTTGGTGACAGGAATTGAAGACCTTTTGGTTTTTAATTGGATCATGATATAGCTACCAACGACTGCAATCACAATTAAACTAACCGACATAAGGGGTCGTGTAGCAAACCAAGCGATTGCCGTCACCATGAGCCACACACTCGTCCCTAATAGAAAGGCAGCAAATCCACTACTGGATCTTACAATGGAGCCTAAAAAAGGCAGTACATCGGCTAAAATGACCAATGGGGTCACAAGCTTAGAAAATCCCCAAACCAATAGAAATAAGGAAACTAAACGCAACCCCCAGGCAAGTGACGTGTTTTCTGCTTGAGCCTGATGAATCATCTCCTCTGATGAATGTTGGCCTGTGGATAATAACATGACTGTTTGCCCTGCGGGTGCACGATATGCTTGCAGAGTATTTCCAGTTTGTTGCGCAATAATACTGACAGTTTGGGGCTCAACAACGGCCAGAGAAATTCGTAAATCACCCAACTGGGGATTTTGGGAATCTTGCCCCACATATAATTCATTGTCGTTGCTCAGCCCAACTGGCTTATTTAATTGGTCTTTGAGCCTTTCTTTATTGACCTGGGATAAATTGACTGGTCGACTGGCATGAATCTGGTTAATCAAATCATCAGGCAGTAAAAAATCACCTACAGTCACCCTTTTCGCATACTGTAATTGCGACTGAACCGGCATGGACGCTGGGTTTTGATGTCCTTTGGGATTTTCAAAATGAGCGCTGTCTATTAAACTTTCAGACCAAGTTTGATCATAGGTATAGGTTTTTGTTTTTTTTTCAGAGCCCCCTAAAAGTGATTCCGTTTTTGTTTCTGTTTTTTCCTCCCATTGATACATTTCAACTTTACGATTAAGGCAAATAGCATTGATTGTTATCCCTAATAAAGCATCGACCAAATTCTCTTTAGTTGTCGCAAGACCGCTTAAATAAACTACTTTGAGATTGTTTTGATGATTGATAGGAGCATTGGGTATAGGAATGAGAACATTTTCTGCTTGCGCCAAGGACTGTGCCATATGCAACGCGTGTCGTTCATTCCAAAACACAAGAACAATTGCGCCGGCAATTAACGCAATTCCAATAAGAATATCAGCGAAAGACTCTTTTAATCGGGAAAACCAGGAGGTTGTTGTTACTTCTTCATCCATGATTTATGCACTTCCTTATTTGAACCAGCTCATTCGCAATACAATGCTTAAAAAACTAATTTTATCTTTCGTTAACTAGGATAATGTCTGGCTTTGCTTCGGTTCTTCCGGCTCCGGTATTTTAAACGAATCAAGCGCTGTCCCTCCAGGTTTCATTTTATCTCCAGACTTAAATTCCTCTCCGTTTGCATGATACAGTTTTCCTTTATCTCCATATCCCATCACTTGGTTGGTTTTTGAATCAACTATAAGAAAGCTAGAGTCCTTCTGTTCTGCAGCCATCTTTTGGAAAAATGAGTTCATATCCGATTCGGATTTAAAAGATAAATTAAGTCTGCCATCCTCGCCTTGTTTCGATGGATTATTTTTGTACCATGGATCGTCTTTATATAATTCTTGAAATTTCTTAAAAATGGCCTCACTTAACGGACTTGCAACAGTCACATCTTTCTTGGGAGTAGACGGTAATGGGGTAACTACTGTTGGTGCTGTCTGAGTTTTTCCCGGTGCGGATAAAGTCATTTCTTCATCGGGATTTATAAACCTGTTGTATTTTTCCTTATTATCAAGAGCAGTCTTTTTATATACATCATAGGCTTTTTTAGTGTCTTCATCGATGAGATCTTTTGTATCCCTATATTTTTTATAAGCCTCGTCACGCTTTTGATTCAATTCGTTCGATTTTTCATCAGTAAGTTTACCCTCTTTCGAAAGTTGGTCTCTTTGGGCATCTATCGCCTCTTGCGTTTTTTTATACTCTGCCAAAGCGACACTAATTTTGGCGTCATTTAAATCGCTCTTCGCCAAATACGTGTTATAAGCTGCTTTATTGGAAAGCTCCATAACTTGACCAAACTTCTCAATACCACTACGTGAAGGAGAGGTTCTTACTAGATCATAAAGTTTTAGTGTTTCTTTTTGATCGGCAGTCGACTTCAGACTTTGCTCTTCATAAGTTTTTTGCAGTCTATCTCTCTTTTGAATTGCTTGCTCTAAATTTTTTTCGGCAGCAGTAGGCATTCTTTTCTCCAAGTATCACTACCTAATATAGATATTAGATCACTTTGGAAGATAAAGTATGAATTTTAAAGCACCTAATCCTCAATCGATGAAGATATTTTTTAAGCATATGTGTTTCTTTTGCATTGAGATATCATCACCTTTCCTGAACTACCTATTGTTTATACTGTCATTCGGATGGGGAATGACAGTAATTTAGCCCCAAAAATATTTTTACTCTTGAATCGGAATTATTGAAATAACTTTTGTGGCTGAAACTTACAGCCAGAATTTAAAACAGGATGTAATTCTGTTTCCTCAGAAGTATTGGCAACATAGATACTTCGAGATAATAAGGGTGATTTTATTGGTTTCACTGATGAGGGTAACTTGGATGCGGCTTTTTCATCAAGTATAATGGTAACGTTTTTATGTGCATATAAAGCCGTTGCAGGAATATCTTGATTCGGTGAAGAAGCAGCATTTACAGCAGCAATAATCCCTGCTTTTGTGGAACCTGATGCTAACAAATAACACTCTTTGCTGTATTGCAAAATCGTTCCAATTCCCATCGTTATTGCATGAGTCGGTACCTCATCTTTTGCATTAAAAAAACGTTTATTGGCTTCGCGAGTTTTATCATCCAATTGAATCACTCGTGTTCTAGAATCCAATGCAGAGCCTGGTTCATTAAAACCAATATGGCCATTCACGCCCAATCCTAGAATTTGAATGTCGATTCCACCAACCTCTTGCATCATTTCTTCATATTTTTTCGCATGCTGTTCCATTTGATCAAGTGGTACGGTTCCATCCAACAAATGGATATTTTCCTTTTTGATATTAACGTGATTAAAAAAATGATGATGCATGTAGTAATTATAAGATTGTATATGAGTTGGTTCTAAACCTAAGTATTCATCTAAGTTAAAGGTAATGACTAATGAAAAATCCAAATTCTCCTCTTTATGCAGACGCACTAATTCTTTATATACGGGCTCAGGAGTACTGCCTGTTGCAAGTCCCAAAACAGTAGGTATTTTTTTCTCATTATTTTCCATTATCTTTTTTTGAATTGCTCGCGCGGCTCTACTTGCCATACCTTCAGGTGTTTCCCTAACAAAAATGCGATCCAACATAAAATTTTCTCCATGAATTCTAAAGGTTATATCCACATAAACAAGAATTCAGAATAAAGAGGGTCAGTATGCACTACCTCATTCATCTCTTTTCCATATTTTGTTACAATGAACTTTGTGCAGGATGCCACTGAATAATAAAGAAAACTTGATTTATAGCCTTGCGATTTTAGCTAATTTATCAGCGAAACTCTAGACCATTTTCTGAGGGTAAGCTCTAAGTAGGTATTAGAGCTTGAGTGCAAGTAGATTAAGATTTCCGGTATTGTTCCCTAAAAGGATTTGAATATGCTTATTAAAAATATTTATGTTTATAACGATGCTGGGATTAAAGAATTAAAACATGTGTACGTTTCTGGTGATGGCTTAAGGAAAATCTATAATCTTGATGATGATTTAACGTCTTTGCAAGAACAAAAAATGATTGATTCTAAGGGCTGTTATTTCTTAATGCCAGGCATGCTCGATTCTCATGTTCATGGCCAAGGTGGTGTTGATTTCGCTGACTTAAGCGAAGAAAAGAGTACTGAGAACTTAGAGCGCATTGTCCGAGCGCTTGGAAATACTGGTCTGTCTTATGCCTTAGCGACCCTAGTCTCCATGCCAATTCCCTCCTTAAAGAAATCATTGATACAAATTAATAATTTTGTAGCGCAACAAGGACAAAATCCTACTCCGGGCTGTACTCAAATTATTGGTGTGCATCTAGAGGGCCCGTTTATTTCAAAGAGTTGCAAGGGAGCTCATGCACAAGAGGCACTCCAAGAGAAAATTAGTATGGAACAATTTAGGGATATTATTCGCGTTGCACCCAATATTAAACACTGGAAAATAACCATTGCACCTGATTTGCCAGGAGCTGAAGAATTTATTCAACAGACCAAAGATCTTGAGCAAGAAGGTATTTTTGTAAAAGTATTTATTGGCCACTGCAATCCCGAGGATAAGGAGACCATTGATCGTGCAATTGCGGCAGGTGCATGTGGATTCACGCATGTGGGAAATGCGTGTCAAGAATCGTGCAGTCGAGAAACACGGCAACTTACTGGAAATGATGCCAAAAGTCATGTCGTGCAATGGATACTTGAGAACCCTGAGCGTTGTCCTCCTGGTGTGGAACTCATTGCGGATGGGGTTCATTTATCTGACTCATTTATTTCGCTAATTCACAATACAGTTAAAAACAAAATTATTCTTGTAACCGATGCGTTAGGCCCCACAGGGTGCAAAGATGGGGCCTATAAACTAGGGACTTTGAATATTCGTAAAGAACTAGATAGTTTCTATTTGGCAGATAGTGAAGGCCATTTTCTGATGAAAGAAGGAAAACTGCCTACTGGGGAAAAAGGCTTGGTAAAAACTCTTGCAGGCAGTGCAGCCTCATTATCGCTTTGCGCACAAAAATATTTTAAATTAATGCAGGGTCCAGTGGAAAGTCGTATGGACTCTTTATATGCGGCGCTCATCACAAACCCTAGAATAACCTCTTTATCAATGGCGGCGATAAAAAATTTACCCGATGAACGAAATTTTTCTATATTCAATAATCAGGGACAACTTATTTTGAGTTCATGCCATGGTCAAATAATTGAGCATCAGCAATTGCAATGGCCAATATCAAGCATGCTTCATTATGGGTTTTTATCGAGTCGTTTACCTACTGAAAGCAACCGAACCGAAACAGAAATAAGTCCTATATTCAATTAGTTTTTAAAAAATTAATGATCATGATTATTTATGACTTCGGTTTTAAAAAAAACAAACAAAGAATGCTCGCGGTCAATGCTGTAAGGGAACAGAGCACAATGGGCAAGATAATTGATAAAACAATCATTAAACCGCCTGCAAAGCATATAATGGCATCGCCCAGGGTACGCAAACTTAATTGCGCCCCCATGACTTCGCCTTGCATGGTCGCTTGCGAGCTATTAGAGATATGAATCGTCAGAGTCGTGACTACACTAGTGATACTAAACCCAATGAGTGCAAAAAATATAAACATCACTATGGGATTTTGAAAGGTGATCATGGCAGCAAAAATTAAAGTAGTTGTCAGCATCGCCAAAATAATAATTTTATGAATGGGCAGATGTTTTGAAAGATGGTGGGGAAGCCAGGAAGCACCTATAGCAAGCGATGCGGATAAAGCACCATTATAAACTGCAATCATGCTGGGAGACATAAGCCATTTTCCAGCCAAATACACCGGACCAAATTCATAAAACATATCTACTGCAAAGGTAAACAGCGTACTGATGATGAGCAAAGGTTTCAAATGCGGATGATACTGAAATAAGAGCTTGAATTGCCGAATAATATTGAGTTGTTTCAAAATGGATTCTTTCTGAGGGGTCCCCAGAGTTTTATGCTCTGGCAATTTCCACCAGGCAAGCCCTAGGGTAATCACTGATGCGAGTGCGGCAACAGTAAAAGGAAATGACCAGGAAAACCAAGGAATCATATGTGAATTGGACAATAAACCACCAATTATCGGCCCAATGATGTAACCAATACCGGCCATACTGTTGATCCTACCAAAACTTACATACTTGTTAATGGTCGTCAGCTCTGATGCGAATGCCCTGGCCACAGCAAAAGTCCCTTCCATGAATCCTGTTAAAAAGCGGCTGAATAATAAAAGCCAGAAACTGTTTATCTCAAACGAGATAACGGTCAATACATAACCTAGCATGCTTCCAGCCAGACTGATGATCAGTATTTTTTTGCGCCCATACAAATCCGAATTTCTTCCTAAAATAGGAGAACCAATGAATTGCCCCAGAGGAAAAATTGCAAGGGTAAGCCCCAGTAAAATACGTCTGCCGGTTTCACTCCATTCAGGAGAAATAATCAACTGATCGGTAGCTTGTAAAAAAAGAGGCGGTAGAATGGGATAAGCAATCGATGAACCGATAAAACTGATTAAAACAATGAGTAAAATAATCCACAGTTGTTTTTTTTCACGAGTTGTTTGCTGCATTTTTATTCTAGACCCTGGTTGGAGCATCGGGCAACTGACTTAGAAGTTCAGTCATCATTGTAACATGTTTTTCAAATGATCGATATTTTTTCATTAAGAGCAATTATTGAGCCACCCTCGCCTCTGCGAATACGTTTGCCCTTCCTTCCGTCATTCGAGTATAGCAAGGAGAATGAAACAGGAGCGAAAATAAAGCAGAAAATTTTAAAAAAATTCTGTAAAATAACGCATCATATTTTTAATCACTTACATTAACCATGCCTCATTTTCAAAACCTGCAAAACATCTTGGATATGGATTTTAAACAAATGCGCGCGATACCAGGCCATGAAGGCTTGCGTGCAACAGATGAAGCGATTCACTTATTTGTTGATAATTTAATTGCTTTTTTTTCTCAATTTAATGAGCCACCCGCTAAAGAACAATTAAAAACATATCAAGTGTATATGGAGAAAATAACCAATAAAATCAATGAAAGCGAATACACTTATTATTTCAATAAATACACGGCTCTATATCCTGAAGATGCCGAAAAAATGGCTTCAACATGTATGATTAAAAGCTTTAAAGAATTACCTAAACGAATGCAATATTGGGCTGCATCAGAAGAATTCGGGGAATCAATACGTAATTCGAAAAACCATAGTATTGTCGTAAAAAAATTAAATACTTGGGCTTTATGGATTAATAAATCCAACCCCAATGCGTTCTTTCATGCTGATGCACCTGAAATTGACATAGAACCATCCAATAAATCTATTCTGAAATTGGAGATGCTATAATCATTATAATGAGTTGTGATTTTTAAAGTAAATAAAATTATGGCTCCATGTTGTTAATCCATTCGGATCAATGAAAAGTACTCTGAAGAAGGAAAGATAAAATGTTGACTGGAGCTTTTATTTTTTTAATTATTGCAATCATTTCAGGATACATCACATATAAAGGAACGGATCCTTCATCACTATATTATGCAAAAATTGTATTTTATGTTGCGACATTTCTTTTTCTGATATTACTGATTATTTATTTCGTAACCCCAGCGCCGCCTGTTGCAACCGAAGTGATAAATCCTCTGTTGCAGTAATGAGAATGAGGCATTTTAATCTCGATTTACCCTCCCGCGCCGGTGGGAGCCCCTTCCACCGGCGACATTATCCATTCTCATTGCATTCATTCTCAAGAAACACTTTAAGCTGCTCAACCCATACCTCATCAACATAATCAATCAACCTTCTACATGCAGTTGATTTCATTGTTTCCTCAAAATGTTTATATAAATAAGGACGATAATAAGCAAGGTCGGGAACATCCATACCTATTTCCTTGGCTTTTTCATCATTAATACGCACTCTTAAGATGTCTTTAAAATGGATATTGGTTTCAAAAAGAAGCATCTCTTCTTCAGACATTACTCCGCCCTGGAAGAAAAGGGTTTTCTTACTTGCTTCAGATAAACGTGCAAAATAATCCTTTTTCTTTCCCGCTAGATAACGTTTGGCATTCACATGATTGCCGATGAGCAAAGCAATTTTTGCAGAAAATCCCAGCTCATAAGCTAAATTTGCACCTATCCATTCATGATGCACTACACCTAAATCTGCCATCTTATTTTGGTGGGTATCTAAAGCAAAGTGACCGATATCATGAAATAAGCAAGCGAGAATGACTTCCAGATTATGTCCTGCTTGTTCTGCAAAATAAGCACACTGTAATGCATGTTCAAATTGTGAAATAGGCTCTCCTATGTATTCCATGTCTTGAGCAGAATACAAATACTGAAAAGCCCTATTAATTTTTTGGTCAATATCATTCATAGTAGTCATAGCATCATTTCGGAAATAGGATTAGCAACATTATAAATTGCAGCGCCTGCAGAATAATCTTTATTGGGATCGCGCTCACAATCTGGAGGAAACTTTTCTCTCTTATCTTGATAATAAGCCTCACGCATAATTCCACCTTCAGAAAATTTGCTAAAGGTAATAAAAATCGCACGCCGGGGTTTATTACTGCGATTCGCTTCAGAGTAATGGGGCAAATAGGAGTCAAATAAAATAACGTCTCCAGTTTTACATTCAATTGGCGACCATTGAAACTTTGCAGCCATCTCTTTTTTTATTGAACCATCCACTTCTTGAGGAAGAATTGTAGGCTGATTAGCACCACCTTGAACGACTTGCAAACAACCGTTTTCTAAAGTGCAATCATCTATAGCGACCATCATGGTGATGTGAAATTTCTGATTAAAACTAATAAATGCGGGAGCATCTTGATGCGGTTTAAATCCGCCACCACCGGGAAATTTATAGTTAATTTTTTCTTTAAAAATGGCAGCTTTCTCTCCCATTAAGATGGAAATCAAGTTTAAAGTACGCGCGCTGTTGGCAACCTCATTCATACCCTTATGGTAATCAATAAAATTTTCAATACGACAAAGCTGGCGCTCTCCCTGAGCATTCCTTTCAAAATACTTCATCCACTTTCCGGGTGTTTCAGGCCAGGAAGTTAATTCATCACACCACGTTTGCAGATGTTGTTTCATATCCAAAAAGAGAAAATCGGGCAAGATGACAAATCCTTGTTCTTTCCAAAAACGGTGTTGTTGTTCACGCAATTGATAATCCATAACTTCTCCTTTTAAGACGCTGATACCAAGGTACTTTCGGAAATAGAATCCGGTAGCTTAGCCAATTTATTCTCTTCGTGTTCTAACCATCTTGTTAACAACCAGCCAAGCAAAAGAGTACTTGCAAGAATGGCTAAGGTCAGATGGATCCCTAACTGAGCTTGGAACATCGGTAAGAATACAGTTCCAATAAACGCGCCCAATTTTCCTGTCCCCGCTGCTAATCCATGTCCTGTAGCTTTGAATTCAGGATTATAGAGCTTTGCGGGCAAGAGATACGTTGTAATTCCTGGACCAAAATTAATAAAAAAGTTGAATAATATGAACCCGGTGAAAATAAGGCCGAGGCTTGGAAACAAATAGCTTATGCTAAGGATTAATAATCCCAAAAATGAAAATATAAATCCTATCATCTGAAGTTTAATCAGCGATACCTGATTAACAAAAAAAATCACTGCAAAAGCACCTAAGGACACGAAAACATTAACTACTAAAGTACTTTTCAGTACTTCGGTTTGCGCACTTAAAAAATTGGCCTCCTGCGATAGATTAAACGCTTGTAAGACGTAAGGGGTGAATAGCCCTATTCCATAATAAGAGATATCTAATAAAAACCAGCAAGAACACAGACAAACAGTGATTCTTATCATGCGCGGAGAAAAAATCAATTGATAATGCTTAAAGACTGAACGACTTGATTGTTTTTTTAAACCTTGATGCACTTTCCATAAAAAGCTTTCGGGTAACTTGGCTCTGAATAACAACCCAATGAGCGCAGGAATTGCTCCCGAAGCAAATATCCACCGCCAAACATCGAGTTGCGGATGCAATTTAAATAAAAACCAGGCAACAATGACGCCTATTGGGGAAGCAAGACAATTAATAAACATCGCAGTTGCAATAAATTGAGCACTTTTACGAGCCGGTATCATTTCAGCCAGGTAGGCGGCACAAATGGGATAATCAGCACCAACACCAAAGCCAAGTAAAAATCGTAACACACACAAAGAGGTGATACTCCAGGCAAAAGCAGAACAAATGGCAATAAGAACAAAAAAAATAAGATTGATAATGAGCATGCTTTTCCTACCCAACATATCCGCCAATCGACCAACAATGACTGCACCGAACACCGCGCCAAGAGGTGCTGCAGCCTGAGTGAGACCAATCATCAGAGAAGAAGGATGGTATTGCGCATTAATGAACGGCTCAGCTACCGAAGCAATATATAAATCATAACCATCAATGAACAAACCCAGCGCACAAACTATCCAAACATGGAAAGTTAGGGATTTACTATTATTTTCGTCCATGAAAATCTCTTGATAATAAAGGATATTCGCAATTTTATTGCATCCTTAGGTAGATGATTTTTTAACACAATCATCTAATAAAAACAAACAAGCTCAGGATGAAAAATTCAAGTGGTCACTCAATTTAAGGGGGGCCCTTGCTCATAGCCGTCAAGCTAAGAAATAAAGGCAAACTCCTCCGCGAGAGGAATTTGATTTAAAAATGGATATTAAATGGCGGGAGAG
Organism: Legionella sp. 227; assembly: GCF_043161935.1. Taxonomy (NCBI): domain Bacteria; kingdom Pseudomonadati; phylum Pseudomonadota; class Gammaproteobacteria; order Legionellales; family Legionellaceae; genus Legionella; species Legionella sp. 227. The sequence continues at coordinate 278,989 of NZ_CP171154.1, forward strand.
GGTGAGGGTTTTGGTACATGGTTCCTGAGCTTGGCGGCGATAGGCTAAGACCCAACATTTAAATTGTGCAGCCTATACAACTAATCTCAAGCTACTTCCAATACGCTTTTCTTAGGAAGCATCATTCGCTCAATAATAAAATACATGCCAATTCCTAGAATGATCGCCCCATCAATAACAAGGGCAACAGGACGCATCGAACCATCGAAGAGAAGACCAGTTAAAGCAACGGCTCCGGATGAAATAAACAAACGTGTTGACATAATGAATGAAGAGCAGGCCCCCTTGTGATGAGGTAAAATTTCTAAAGATTGTGCAAAAGTCACGCTCATTGGAAATGCACAACCAACCGCCATCCAACACATTGAAAAGGTAATCAAACGGGGTGAGTCGGGATATTGGAACGCAAAATAAGTAAACAACACAATGGATATTGCACAACACATCATCCCAAAATGGACTGCTTTGCGACTGCCAATTCTTGCGATCACTTTTTCAGCATAAAAACTGGTCAGCGAAAACAACAATACAATTATCCCTTGTTGCAGGGCAAATTGGAAATAAGATAATTTACACGTATTTATGTAATAAAACGACGCACTACCGACAAAAGTTAAATACGCTGTCACTAACATATTGGGCATGCTGGCATAGATTAAAAATTTTCCATGAGTAGAAACGGTCCAATAGTCTTTTAATATCTTCAAAATCTCTAGAGGTTGCTTTTCCGATTTGGTTTCTGGTAATTGCCAAATCAGAAAAAACCATGAAATCAGGGCAATAATTGCGATGAAGGAAAAATTCGCTCGCCAAGTAAAATAGTTGATAATGGCACTGCCTAAAATAGGAGCTGCTGCCATAAAAATAGTAACATAGGCGTTAATTTTACCAATATAACGTGCTGCCACTTCGCCACTATACCGATCAGAGATCATCGCAAAACCTATCACTAAAGTACTGCTGGCGCCTAAACCTTGAATAAAACGCCAAAACATGAGTTGGTATATAGAAAACGAAAACACACACCCCACTGCTCCAATTAAGAAACAGGTTGCTCCAAAAATCATTAAACCACGTCGCCCCAAAGTTTCCGATAATGGGCCGTACAACAAACCCGAGAGACAGAATGCTAAAAAATTAAGGCTTAAAGTGCTTTGGACTTGAGCTTCTGTACTACCGAAAAAAGTCATAATGCTAGGAAAGCTGGGTAAGGAAATATCGATTTCCATGCAACATCCTAATAGGGAGATAACAATGAGAGTTACAAGCGGTAGCTGAAATTTGGTGGCTGTCATAATGACTTCTTCTTAAAATCGAGATAGTAGACGATTATCTATTGCAGAATATATTTAATCGTTGTGCAATTATATCGGTATTTGCACACCTTGAGAAGGACGAGCTTGTTAATTGATTTTTTGCTTAGTTTGGCGTCAACTTCGATGAGCTTTTTGCAATCTGCTCAAGTTGCCCTACCAAGTCCACCAATTCAGCATAAACGTCCGGTGGCTTTGTCCAAAAAGAAAATGGTCTCGCTTCAGACTCTTCTTCTTTATCGACTTTGGAAGCCGTCTTTTTTTTCTGCTCAATTTTTGTTTTTATTAATTCAATGTCTTTTATTAAAGACTCAGAATGGTCATCTTTTCCTGAAAGAAGTTTCATTTTAAGATCCTCTAGCAGAAAACTTATTTGGATTAACGAAGATACTTTGTTACTTTTTTCAATCATTTTTTCGATTACTGGAAGCCGTTTATCTTCATGATGTTCTATGCCCTCAAATGGTTTTTGCGGATCAATCTTAAGTTCAAGCATCTTTTTTTGCCTCCATGCTTCAGGAAGATGCATTGAGGTTTGCATTTTGGACTTTATAAGTTGCAATGAATATTGAGAGGCAAATTCTTCTGCGGATAATTTTGCGGTTTCTGGGCTTGTTAACCAATTAGAAAATTGGATATTTTCAGCATCCTGACAGCCATACTCAATCACTTGTTTAAAAGTGAGGGTATCACTTTGATCTTTTGGAATCGCTAAGTGTAACGCGGCACTATCAAGTAATAATTGATAAGGCACACCCCAGAAAGTTTCCTTCATTAATTTCATTCGCTTCTCAATCAATTGAAGTAACTCTTCTTTGGCTTCGACTATCTGTCCTTTCGTTTCGCCTACAAGCATTTTATCAATTGCATTTTCAAATGCTTTCTTTGTTTCCAGATCATCTTTGTTAAACAGCTTATCTCCAAAACACAAGCGTTCAAAAAGTTCAGTGCGGAATGACTTTCGTTGATCCAGAGGCATTGATTCATTAAAATTTTCTATCATATTGATGGCATTGAATAAATCGGCCATTTCACAGGCCATGCGACTGTCTTTTCTCATGCCAAATTTGAAATAGACAATAGGCGATTTTTCAATGGCTTCTAACTCCAATTTCCCCTGAAATCCCCTGGCAAAACTCTCACGAAATGCATGCTCAAGAAATAAATAGCCCATGTGTTTGATAAAGCCAGTATCTGTGGGAGGAAATCCATTTTGAAAGTTATCCATACGATTAATGTGAATGCAGTGAGGCCTCAGATTATAATCCATCACTCCCACAAGTTTACGATCTTTACCTTCACCAGTATAAACTTCAAAAACCTGATGCTTTTTACCTCGTTGTGAAGGTTTCACTACAGTTTGAAAAGCCAATTCTTCGTTTTTTGCATTTAATAGCTTTGTTGTATAGGGCATATTCAATCTCTTTTGCTCATAATGATTAATTATAGCTCTAAGTTGGGATTATATGGTTGTTAAAAATAGTTTTGAAAATATAAAGTTACTTAATGAATACTATTTTTTAGAAATCCTCATTGCCCCTTTATCTTTTAGCCCATGTTTGGAAAAATGCTCATAGCATTTAGAATGAGAAACTGGCCCCAATCCTCGACCTCGATGTTCATCCATAATTTTAAGAAAACTTTTGTACTCTTCACCTGTAGACCTTTCCCTATCCTCTGCTTTCTTTTTGCTCTCTGCATCTCCATTGCGGTCTAATTCTCCTTGATTTGACCTATGAGGGTTGACCACGTTTTCGTATTTTCATATTGATTAATGATTACCCTGCACGTTTATGAAAGATCATCTATAATATTTTACGACTCAATTTCTAAATGCAGGGATGTTGAACAGATTATTTAAAAGGAGTTTGTTATGATTTCTATGAATAGGGTTTCGTTCAAAATAATACTTGGAACATTAGGTTGTCTCTCATTTTTACCTACTGCCTTTGCAGATGCACCTGCAACTCAAACTTCAACACCCGATATTTCGGGCACCTATTTATGCAATTTTCGTGATCCTTTTTCTAACCCGACAGATGGCACAGAAGTACTTACCATTAAAAAAAGCAGTGACAATAATTATAGAATGTCCAAAAAAGGAATACATGACACCACACCAAGTATTGTTGGGGTTGGTTTGCAAAACAAAGATATAAATAATGCATTCTCATTTATATTTTGGTGGTCTAAAGATCTCACAACTACTTTTACCCAATACCTCCTCATCAAACCAGATGGTACACTGGAGGGTAAATGGGTACAAAATAATAAGAATCAGGCCGCTACATTTAGTTGTAAAAAATCATCATAAAGTGACTGATGTATTTTGGTGAATTAACAAAAGGAGTTTGTTATGAAAGCAGCATTGGCAGGTATCTCTTTAACAGCCATATTATACTTCATTATCACAACAGTTTATGCTGACAATAAAACTGTCAGCACATCTCCATCTCCTGTTGGGAGTTATCAATGCCAATGGAATGGCTCTTTATTGGCTAATAAAAACTTTACCCTTACTATATCGCAGACTGGCGATACTTATAACTCAGAATGGGATGATAGTACCGGTAATCCAGTACTTTATGGTACGGGATTAATGAGTTCGAATGTCAATAATTTTTTGACTACTTCTTTTTGGGGCGTCACCGATAACACGATTTCAGGTGTATTATCTCTTGCAATAAAACCAGACGGGTCTTTGCAAGGCAACTGGATATCTCAATCCGGAAAAGACACCGGCACCCAAACATGCACTAAAAGTTAATAGCAACGACCTTAACGCTAAGGCCGGATTACACTGTGCTAATCCGGGCCAACGAATATAATAGTTTTCTAATATGAAGTCGTAGTGGTTTTTTGAATTGAATTTGCGGCAGGAGAATTCTTGAAGAAGTTAAATGTAGCGATAAAAATGTGATTTATAACCTAGGAGACTTAATACCGCTACAACAATATAGTACCATTTTAATCTTAATTTATTATTAACTGCCTTTACTTTTTTCTTTTCTTGGTAAATTCGTAGTGAATAAGCAAAAGACGGGTTGTGCAAAGCGATTTATTTCAGAGAAATGTCTGACAAAAACGCTGAAAAAAGCAGTAAAATCGACGCCGATTTCAACAGCTTTTTTCAGGATTGTGCGGCATATTTAATAGTGCGGTAACTTTAGCACTGTCAAAGAAAAAAACACATATTCCATTAATATCAATAGGCTGATGTTGATTCTCAACAATATGTTTCATATAAAAGTTAATACGAACTCTATATACATCATTAGAACTTATCTCGTTAAAATTAGGAATCTCATTATTGCTGCTCACCGTCAGAGTCATTTTTTTATGCAAAATATTATCAAGTACTGATACATAGCCTAAAGCATTTAAAAAACAACCTACAACTATATTCCCCGTCTCCAAGAGGGCTGATTCTTCGAGACGCTCTATTTGTCTTGTTGAACCAAGTGGTCTATGTAAAAGAACATCACAGATTCTTAAAGCGGAGGTTCTTGGTAAAATATAGGAACCAAAGCCCTCTAAAGTGCCAAGCAAAGGAGTAGTCATTATTATTGCTCCTCCCAAGTCAGGATTAATTTGAGCGATCTCCTCTTTAATACTCTCTTTGATGATGCTTTGTACCTCAGTGACTTTGACGCTGACATCGGCACTTGTTAACGTCATCTGTTGGCTTAATAATTTTGATAGGGCAAAGGTCGCTTCTGTTGCTGCGAAACTCATTAATTCGTTGAATCGTTTCTCTATCTTCATCATGATTTATCCTGTATGTTTTTGATTTAAACATAGGAAAAGCTCGTCGACATCCATAATTAAAATCGTCTCACCTGATCCTAATAATGCCGTCCCAGAGAACAACTTACTACCTCGAATGATTGGATTAATCGGTTGAGTAATAATTTCTTCTGTGGTTAGCAGCGCGTCTACAACCAAACCTAATAACTCTTCTTCTTTTCTTAAGACAACAATAAACTGGCGTTCTTCTGCAGCTACCTTTTCCTTAAAAAGAACGGACAAGCGCAAAAGAGGGACATTTATTTGCTCATACACAAAAGCTTCTTGATGCAAGAGAGCGGCTGTCTCCTGACACGATATCGTGATTAAACGTTCTATGCTGTTTATAGGAAGTGCATAAATCTGATTGCCTTGACGTACCAATAAAACAAGAATAACGGTTAAGGTTAAAGGAATCTTTATCGTAAATTGAGTCCCTTTTCCCTTTTCAGTTGCGACTTCAATCCTCCCGTTAATGGATTCAATGGTCTGCTTAACAATAGACAAACCCAGACCCCTTCCTGAAATATCTGTGACTTTTTCTGTAGTGGAAATCCCATAAAAAATAGCGTTTGTTACTTCTGGTTTTGAAGCTGTTGTAGGTAATAAATTGCGCCTTATCGCAATATTTTTGATGGCCTCGAGATTAAGTCCAGCACCATCATCGCTCACTTCAATGACTACTGATTCTTTATGGCGTTTTGCTTTTAAATTGATGCTTCCTTCTGTCGGTTTCTTTTCTGCCTTTCTAATGTCGGAAGATTCTAAACCATGATCAATTGCGTTTTTGATTAGGTGAGCCAGAGACTCGCTTATAGCGTCGATTAATGAACGATCGACCTCAATATCTCTGCCCTCTGTGCGTAATTCTACCTGCTTTTTTTGCTGTTTCGCGAGATCTCTGACCATACGGGAAAAACGATCGAATACAAATCCTATAGGCACCAGTCGAATTTGCATGACGTAATACTGTAACTCATTGAGTGTTTGATTCAGCATAGCTACTGTTGTAGCTAGTTCAGGGGATTGAATCGTCTCACTTAAACTGTCCAATCTCATTTTATTAATAAGCAATTCTTTAGTCAGATTGAGCAATTTATCTAGGCGGTCAACTTTAACTTCGATGCTGGTAACCGATTCCAAGGGACCCAATGATTTGATGGCAGATAGATCAGCAGTGTGCTTCTCATCATCGGATAAAACACTGTTAATTTGTTTAATCATTGTCTCGGTAGCAGGCTCAGGCTTTCCTTCTGAGATTTCTTTTAAGGCTTCTTTTAAAAAATCAAAGCAATTAAATAAAAGATTAACGCAAAGTTTGAGTGGAATTTTTTGGGTACGAATTGCATCGAGTAAATCTTCAATAGCATGATTTAATTTTGCTATTTTTTGAAATCCCATAGTTGCAGAAATACTTTTGAATGTATGAGCGCTGCGAAAAATGTCTTGTAGGTTTTTCTTATTATCTTGTTTTTTTTCCCAATTAATAAGTGCTAAGTTCATATTTTTAATATGATTATTTGCCTCAATAAGAAAATCCTCTATGTATTTATTCATGTCATCATTCATTAACGACATCCTATGGTGAGTTATAAATATTTTTTTAGTTCTTTTTTAATTTGCTCAATCTCAAATGGTTTTTGAATGTATCCTCTTGCTCCCAGAGATTTGCACCGTTCCTTAATCGAAGCATGACCAACGGATGTCACCATGAATACAATGATGTGTGGATATTGATTATGAATGCTTTCTAAGAGCTGAATTCCTTCTACTTCACTTGCATTCATGATCACATCGAGTAGTACGAGATCGGGTGATTTTTTTTTGAGTAAGAGTAAGGCAGCTTTTTCGCCATCAGCCTCTGTGATATCGAGATCTGCGAACTGTTTATTTAAAATATCTTTTAAGATTGTCCGCATGAAATCGGAATCATCTACAATCATCACCTTCTTACCCATCGTATTCTCCTCAAATGAGATCGATTTAGTTCTCTCGAAATCCCGATCGTCAGAGTTTCCCGAGAAATCATTTCGTATTCGTTCACAATCTCGTCATTTTGAAGAGTTTACGACGAAGGAGCTCTTGTTTGAGCATCTTATTCACATTGATGCTCATACCATATGCTGGAGCTCCCTCACTACATTCGGGTGACGTATCGTCGTGAACACTTACAATCATTCGTTTAATAACGTTCTAAGGCGGATAGCTTTATAAGTTCCTCTTGCGCTAAAATACTCGCTAAATTTAATAAAATAATTAGACGATTTTCATCAATCACGACCCCTCCCACATATTTTTCATGAATATTTATTATGCTGGAAGGATTTTTATTAATATCCGCACCGTTTACACGTAAAACTTCCACTACTTCATCAACCATTAGACCAAAAATCCCACTATTTTGTTTTGTAATAATGATATGCTTTGGATTATCGTTAACGGCAGTGGGAAGAAAAAATAGGCTCTTAATATCAATAATCGCTACAATATCGCCACGCACATTGATCAACCCACGTATAAAATATGGCGAATCAGGAATAGGAGTGATAGGAACGACCTTGATAATTTCTTGGGCGTCACTGATTGGTATACAAAACTCTTCATTTCCTGATCGAAAGACAATGAGTTGCACTAATTGTTGTTCTTTTGTTTTAAGAGTTGATGATGATCTATTCGGCATTATTCACCCCTGAGCACGTGTGCTTCAGAAGCCATGTAGGCTACTTTAAATCGTTTCAGAGCCGTTCTTAACTCATCAGACAGAACTGATAAATTCGAAGCGGACACCGTCATTTGTTGCATACTGGCAGTTTGTTGCTGAATTGACGAGGACATCTGCTCGGCACCAACTGCTGCTTGCTCTGATGTCGCCGAGATTTCTTCTGTTGTTTTTGCAACAGCAAGGGCTGCCTTGGCTTGCTCCGATGTTGCAGTTGAAATTTCCTGAGCCTTAACTGTGATTTCCTGGGTACCCGAACTAATTTGGCTAAGAATTCTTAACGCTTCATTGACAATATCGATGGATTCAGTGACCTTCTGCGTACCAGTGGTCATCCCTTCTACCACTTGTGTGGTCGACTCAAGAATGGTATTCACCATACCCTCAATTTGTACTGCTGCTTTTTTAGTCCCTTCAGCAAGCTTCCTAATTTCGTCGGCCACAACAGCAAATCCTCGACCTGCTTCGCCGGCACGAGCAGCTTCTATTGCTGCATTTAATGCTAAAAGGTTTGTTTGATCGGCAATACCTTTTGTCGTACCGACAATAACCCCAATTTCTTTGGCTCGCTTATCCAAATCTTTTACTGTATCCGTATTGGATTTCACAATATCATCAATAGACTTAAGCCTGGTTGCCGCTTGTTTTCCTGCATCAGTACCCCTGCTTGCCAGTTTTGCGGCTTCTTGGGTTACTTCCGCTGCACTACGTGAATTTGTGGCCCCTTGTTGAATGGATTTAGACAGTTCTGTAACAATCCGCGTACTTGATTCCAGTTTTTTCGCCTGTTCTTTCGCCCCAACAGCTATTTGCTGTGTGGTACTCGCCGCTTGTTGCAAAGTACTACTAACCTGCTTTGAGATATCCGCTAATTGTACTGACGCCCCAGAAACTTTAGTCGAACTGTCCATAGCAAAACGAATTAATGCGCCTAAATCATCAAAAGACTTATTCAATGCATCAGATAATGTTCTGATATCACCCTGGGTTTCAATACTGACTCGTTGCGACACATCGCCCATGGATAGTGCGACCGCAAGACGAATAACTTCCTGCACGGGTGTAGCAATGGAATTCAGGAGGTTATTTAATTTATCAACAATATCTTTCCAACTGCCTCCAACACCTTCAACATTAGCGCGTTCATTTAATCTGCCTTCTTTACCCGCTACTTGCGCCACACGGGATACTTCACTCGCTAAGCGATTAAGGTCATCCACCATTTTGTTGATGGTTTCTTTGAGCAGTAACACTTCCCCTTTAGCCTCAACAGTAATTTTTTGCGTCAAATCCCCTGCACTGATTGCAATCGCAACTTTTGAAATATTACGTACTTGATCCGTCAGGTTAGAGGCCATCGCATTAACGTTGGCGGTTAATTCTTTCCAGGTACCACCGACTTCCGGCACTGAAGCCTGGCCACCTAATTTTCCTTCGGTACCCACTTCTTTAGCAACACGTGTTACTTCAGCAGCAAAGAGATTTAAGTTATCCACCATCTTGTTCAGTGTTTCTTTAAGTTGAAGAATTTCTCCACTGACCTCAACGGTTATTTTTTGATTCAGATCGCCATCCGCAACCGCCGTGGCGACCTGAGCAATATTACGCACTTGGCTGGTTAAATTTGCCGCCATCGCATTCACATTATCGGTTAATTCCTTCCATGTTCCAGTTACCCCAGGAACCTGTGCTTGACCGCCTAATTTACCTTCAGTACCCACCTCTTTCGCGACCCGCGTTACTTCACCTGAAAATGATCTTAAGTTATCGACCATGTCGTTGATGGTATTTTTTAATTCTAATACCTCACCTCTCACCTCAACGGTAATTTTTTGATTCAAATTGCCGCTGGCAACAGCGGTGGTAACTTGCGCGATATTACGCACTTGGTTTGTTAAATTTGCAGCCATCGCATTAACGTTATCCGTTAATTCTTTCCAAGTACCTGTAACATTGGGTACTTGTGCCTGACCACCTAATTTTCCTTCGGTACCCACTTCTTTTGCAACCCGAGTTACTTCTGAAGCAAAGATGGTTAAGCTATCGACCATCCTGTTAATTGTTTCTTTCAATTGCAACACTTCACCAAGTACTTCTACTGTAATCTTCTGATTTAAATCACCTTTTGCGACTGCCGTCGCGACTTGGGCAATGTTACGTACTTGACTGGTTAAATTAGCAGCCATCGCATTCACATTATCGGTTAATTCTTTCCAAGTACCCGTAACGCCTGGCACTTGTGCTTGGCCGCCGAGTTTTCCTTCCGTACCCACTTCCTTGGCTACCCGTGTTACTTCTGACGCAAAGATGGTCAAACTATCTACCATTTTATTCAGTGTTTCTTTCAGTTGCAGCATTTCACCTTGAACTTCAACGGTGATCTTTTGATTCAAATCACCTTTAGCCACTGCGGTTGCCACCTGAGCAATATTGCGCACCTGGTTTGTTAAGTTTGCAGCCATCGCGTTCACATTATCCGTTAACTCTTTCCAGGTGCCTGTGACACCAGGAACCTGTGCTTGACCACCCAATTTACCCTCGGTACCCACTTCTTTTGCCACCCGTGTTACTTCTCCTGAAAACGACCTTAAATTATCCACCATCTTGTTAATTGTATTTTTCAATTCCAATACTTCACCTTTTACTTCGACAGTAATTTTTTGATTGAGATCACCACTGGCAACGGCGGTGGTTACTTGGGCAATATTACGTACTTGGCTGGTTAAATTTGCAGCCATTGCATTGACGTTATCGGTTAGTTCTTTCCAGGTTCCCGTGACCCCTGGAACCTGTGCTTGACCACCTAATTTACCTTCGGTACCCACTTCACGGGCAACACGGGTTACTTCTGAAGTAAAACTGCTTAATCCTTCCATCATACTATTATAGGAATCAGCTATTTCGCCAAAAATATCATACTGGTCTTTTTTTAAGCGTTTGGACAGGTCGCCTCGCCTCACCGACTCCATAGCCTCGAGAATATCACGAAGTCTACTCTCCATTGAGGCCTTACTTTTGGGATGATGAAAAGGTTCTAAATTCATCGCTACTTCCTGTGTTCCTTTCTGTCGAGGCATTCTTAAATTCCATTTACGAAGCGATACAATAAATATAGTAAAAGTATAATATTTTTACAAAAACGAACACTGATGATAGAATAAATAATGAGCGATTAGGTATTTTTTCTCACAAACGAAATGTCCTTTGTTGGGTGGAATTTGTTATGCCAAAATGTACTATTAGATTATTACTCGATGCCGCACATCTCGCTTATCGTATTGAAGGAAAAGATAATAAGCTTCGCGATGACGAACACGAAACGAGTGAAGGCTACGTCCATACAAAGCGATTAACAAAGGGTATCGCTCAAGCAGGATATAAGATACAAGCTAAAATAAATCCCGAAGCAGTAAACTCTGAAGGTCTAGCGGCTGTTTGTCTTGAACCAGACGATGACAAATCTCCTATTATCATCTCGTATAGAGGAACATCGTCTTTTAAGGACGTGTATTCTGATATTAATTTAACCTTGACTGGCACAGTAGGAAAAAAATTACAGGAAAAAGCGTTTGATTTTTATGAGAAAGCAAAAAAAGATTTTCCAAATAGAGAGATAATAATCGTCGGACATTCTCTAGGAGGACACATAGCTCAATATGTCGGAGCTCGAGCCTATGACACAGATGAAGACTTGCGAGACTCAAGAAAATTACATGTGAGAACATTCAATACTGCCTCTATCGATTCACTCCATGGCCGATCATTGACTAAAAATCACCCTAATCTTCTTGCTCAATTTTGTAATTACAGACTAGACATGGATATTGTCAGTGGGCTACGCGTTCCACAAAATTTAGGTGGATTACCCACTCCACGATATTATGGAAACACCTTTTCTTTTTGCACAGACATAAACAGGCTCGCAGCCCATCCTTTAAGGGCAATGAGAGACGTTCTTCCTGACTCTGTAAAAAATTTAGAAGTAGGCGGAACCGATGAAGCCCACAGGGATTTGAACACTCTGAAAGAAGCCGTTGCAGGTATAAAAGAAGCCTATGCTGCCCACATAAAGGGGCAATGGTTTGCTAGGTATCGAATGGGTAGCCAAAATAAAAAAATTATTGATGAAAAATTAGATCAAGTTACCGCTGCTTTAAATGAAAATCCACCTAATTTTAAAATAGCAAAATTGGAACTTAAATTTGCCATGAGTCAAACATCTGGCCCTACCTCGTTTAATTGCCTTGATTTTTTAATTAAAGAGGTTAAGTTTGTTAAGAGCGAATGGGCTGAGGATTCGACACTCTTGAACGTTAGTACACCTCAAAATAAGATTTAAATTTCATAAGTACTTCACTTCATTCATAAAAGATATTTTTCCATAGATTATGAGTAAGGCTATAGTTCAGATTAAACCATTCACTGTTTATTACCACCATATAGCCAGTGGATTTGCTGCAGCCACTGCCGGTTCTGGGACCACCTTTACCCTTGACTCAATGAAAAAATTTCCGCCTTCACAAGACCTGATTGAATCAAGTTATCCATTAAACTCAATATCATTGCTAAAAAATTGACAATACTTTCAGATCCAGCTGCTAATTCACGTAGTGTTAATCATATCCTAATAATTATTTAGTATAATAACCAACCCAAGTGTTCTTTTTTAGTTGATTAAATTTTATGCCTGATAATTTTGGTTTCGCTGAAATTAGTACTATTGAAGATGCCACTGCTGTATGGCAATCATTTTTTGGTCGTTTTTTCTCGCCAGAAATTCCACCAGGTGTTGATGTCACTTTTGATCCAACACTACGCGTGTTTGCTCCTAGAGAAAATAAAAATGCTAAATACAAACATCCTGGGTTCATAGACCCCAATACAAAGCAGTTTCCTGTAGATCCAGAAAGAACCCTACATTCTGATGATTTTGATGACTTTTTAAATGGCAATAAAATTACTATTCCGCCACATATCACTCTTAATGCAGAAGGCTTGGAACGAGTTGCAAAAGCAATTGCACTTGGTGATTTTGAAGATCCAGCCTTAAACGAAGAGGATCATACTTTTTACGCGTTATGGCTTTTCAAACAGAACAAAATCACCCGACAACAAATGACTACAATACTCGCCAGAGCTCAAATTCCTAAAGAATATCCTCTGGAGAAAACGTTTCCTATATTTGCTAAAGATGGGAAACTTACCCAAGAAGCTATTGAATTACTCTTTCCAGCCATTGCAAAAAGCATCTATGGCGAACCACTGACTAGGGAGCAGAAAGAACGATTATGCTACCTTATTTTAGCAGCCCCCAAATCAGAACAAGTTTTTTTTATTTCAAAAAATAATCCGAAAATTATTGCTCCACCGAACACGCGTATCCAACTCGGAGATGCTCTACTGAGAAATGGTTCTTGGCATAGGGCAACATATCAAGGAGAAGAACATGATCTTTACTTATCTTTGGGTGTTATTGAAGCACTGCAAATTGCAAGGTATGGAGCACATGGAGCTGCTGCCAATCGTGCCAAAATAGGAAAGGTAGGAATTGATGCAGTCAAAGAGGCCGTTGAATATAACTATAGGCCGACAGCAATTAGTCTCAATGATAGTGGCGTTGAAACACATACAACAGATATCCATGGTTATGCTGACACTCCAATGCCAGTAATAACAGAGCATGATGTGTATCATGCGAAAATACAAAGCACCCTCAGACCAGATTTCAACCTGATGTTAAATCATATGCATCAGATTATTTCTCAACATACGAAACTAAAATGGTCAAAAACCATGTGGGAATTGATAGACCGTGAGTTTCTTGCCTTTGTACATCCCACAAAAAAGATGAAATTGAAAAGTGGTGAAGAGCGTTTCATTGAAATGCTTCATCGTAAAGATCGGGATCAAGCGCGTTTATTCAGAAGCTACGACCCTCCACTGTTCAGCGATGATGGATTTGCCATAGTTTGGCATATGGTGAATCAAAGTGATGTTTGGAAAAAACTCTATCACGTCGATATTAATCGTTTGGGCTATCCATATGGTATGTTAATCAAGCAAATTAAGGCTTTTCAAAAGACGCTTGATGGTATTGACAAGGAGAAGAAGAAAGAAGTAGCCAGTCATCATAAGCACACTGAAATACTTACACTGAAGTATCGTTTGTTTGGTAGAACCTCTCCTACTGAGTTCAAAAAAATGTGCCAATTAATTGATGCACTTCAAGACCAGTTAATTCCTGAAAAAGATACAATCACTAACAACGTTCAAAAATTGATATTTGGAAAATATACTGATGGAGAGGATAAGAATTTAACCATACTTAAATTCAAAAATTTTGGCAAAGAAGTATTAATTGATGAAAACTCAGTAAAAGAAATAATTCCTATGCTGATTGACATGCAGCTTAAATTTGGCGAGAAGAATCCAGAAAAAGTAAGGAACGAAGTGGAACAAATCGCCAAGCAATTCAAAAGCACTTATCTGGAAAGTACTTTCTCAAAAAAAGCACTGGAAGCTTCGATTCAAACGTTCTCAACTATGAGCGAAAAACTTGATTTTCTTGAGGCATGTTATGAAAAAATAATTCATTCAAAGGAATATACTCAACGGCACGCCACTGTAGATAATCTATTTGCCTTTTTTAAAAATCCATTAACTACATCGCAACGGAAACATATCATTTTATTAAAAGAGCAACTCAATGAATTAATGACTGAATATGAAGAATCAAATCATTTAAATGAAGAAAAAAGGGAAGAACTACGATGGTATATCAAAAATCGTGGCTCCAATCTGGCTCTTTGTAATACTGATCGGTTTTATCTACACCTAGATTGCACGGTTCCTTCCGCCAATCAAGATATGAAACATTAGAAACTAGGACCTTTTATTAGGAACACCATAATAAAAATCAAAGCCCTGTCCTTAGATGCTCTATTTCATCTGGCTATAATTGATTTCAAGTTTCTGCATAGGGACTATGTTTCATCGTAGCCGACGGTCTTGAACAAAAGCCCAGGACAGTTGCTACTTTCTCCCGCAAAGGTTCACTATAAAATTCATAATGAGCTCCACTGACTCATCGATTAAATATTGGGACGTATCAATCACCATTTGTTTGCTTTCCCAAGGTTCATAGTGGCGATCCAAAACATCTTGCCATGTAGGCAGTTTGTGCCCGTCTAAATCAGCAATACGTCCTTCTACCCGATTTTGGTGAACTCTTGTATCAGAACAAATGAGTTCAATCTCTATAAAATCTGCTCCCGCTTGTTTGGCAACTTGCTGCCAATGTTGGCGTGTTATTGCAATCGGATTAACCGAGTCGGCCACCACGTTTAAACCTAAGGCCAAATTCTCTCGAGCGACTGCATAACTGATAAAGTACCCCTCTGAACCTACTATCAATGAATCAGGATAGCCATCTAAGTTAATTAAAGCCTGCTCAATGGTATCTGCTCTGAGATAAACTGCCTTTATACGCTGGGCTATGATTTTAGAAATCGTAGTTTTTCCTGTCCCCGGCAACCCACCAAAAATAATTAACATCGCTCGATGGCCTTTTATAAAGGTTTGTAGAATTTTTATTATTTTCCTTTTTTCTTAAAAATGTGCAAGCTTATCCTTATCAAATTTTGTTTTACTTTAATTATCTGGGTATCTTTTAGCGCAAGGGTTTCCTAAAAATGATTCAAAGCGTTTTGCTGTATTGAGTTGATAAATATTCTTTATAATCGCCTCTGCTTTCTTCACAAGCTTTTTTGTAAGATTGTTTTCTAAATTCCTCAGAGCAAAACATACCTTCTTTTTTGAAAAAAAGATGAATTTGTCGGTTTGTTTTATTAGAGTATTTTAATAAACCTTCGCTGACTGCGGTTTTTACATTCGTTTTAAGCAACTCGAGTTGATTTGAACAAGCCATTTGTTTGCTATGTCCTGTTTTTGCCAACTTCTCGTTTTGAGAGGGAGACGCCTCTTTTTGCAGAGTATTGGTAATTAATCTGATTTTTTTATGCAGTATTTGCATCACTGACAATACATATTGCTTTCTGTTTTCATGCATTTGATCATAAGCAACGGGAAGTGCATTTTCTTTTGAAAAGCAAATATTATTGATCACCATATCGAGCGTTTTTCTGAGTTTTGTATCGACACCATAAAGGCCCTGCTCGATGCGTTTTCGAATTTCATGAGCTTCTTCTAATAATGGGGAGATAATTTTGGTGTATTCCCGCTTTAGCTGAGTATCTGTTTGAGTGGATAAAAAGTAAGCCCAATTTTTTTTAAATTTCCCTAATACATGATTGTCATTATACAAAGATAATTTAGATCCCGGCTTAGCAACTCGATATTCGCCACCTACAATCCAGCTTAATAAAAAATTATAGGCCTCTACGCCCGTCATGAGTTTGCAGGCTTTATTTTTATCTTTGAGTTCTTCTAATAATTCAGCAAAAGCTTTTTGATCTTCAACATCATTAAAGATAAAGATATGCCTGACACAAGAAACTGAGTGAATAGGTTTTACCAAGTCTTTGAATCGCTGTATGGAATCTTTAGTCCTGCCATTACCACGATTTAAGGTGAGTTCAATCACTCTAAATTTTTGAAAATCTAAACCCATGTGTACCCCCCGAGATTAGAAACTATTGAGATTTCTTAACAATCAACATGTAGACTGGTTCTGCGGTTTCCACCTACTCTGATCATGCGCAATGATTCATTTAAAAACACTAAGGCATGTAGATAAACCAATGGTATATTAAAATGATAATTTGATAAAAACAAGACAAGAACAACCATGGAGCCAAGAGCTTGACTGGACTTTATTGCTTGAGCTAATTCAAGAACCCCAGCACTTTTATGCTGAGAATTCCCAATCGAGAGTTCGTTATTAACGGCAATGACGGCGAAGCGAACAAACGTAGCCTGTGAGCAGGTTCATACACCCCCACCCCAGCTCCCACTGCATTTCTCAGACTACGTTTGCTTGATTTACTGCACCGCAATAAAAATGGCTGGGTACATGGGCTTCTTTATTTACCTATGAGTATAAAAATTGCAGCCAGCAAAGCAACCACAGCGGTTATGGTGTTGGGAATTGCAACTCCAGGAGCCAAAACACCAAGAGCTACGATAATCAGGTAAACAGCGAGAAGAATAAAACCTACATTTTTAGTGAATCGCATAATTTAATCCTTTATTAATTTGGTCCTAAACACTAAAACATCTAGAAATGAATTTTTGATTATTCAATAGTACCTCCTAATCTTTCAAGGTTTCAGGTGACATAAGCATTTTATATATTTCGCCAACATGCATTTCTTCTTCTTGAATCATTTTTCTGGCAAACTCTTCAACTAATACTGACTTTTTTTCTGAATGGTGTGCTAGTTGATAATACAAATTCAAACCTTGTTTCTCATGCTCAAGAGACTCCTCCAAAATAGTTCTGATATTATGCTCATGAGTCTCTAATAATGTGCCAATTTTAAGTGTAGGGTGATAGGAAAAATGGGTGATAAGCTCCCCTATTAAATGAGCGTGACTTAAGCTCTCTTGAGCCTGATCCCGCATCCATTTACAGATAGGAATACGATTAAAACCAAATATCATAAAAGAGTAGTGGGTATAGCGCACAACCCCCGCCATCTCAAGCTCTAATAATTTATTTAGAGTTTTTATGATTGCATCATCAATTGTTTCAGGCTCGGGTCTTCCATGTGTCATAGCTCATTCCTTTAATTAGCATATGTAAGAGTATAGAATAATTCAAAAGAAGTATGGGTTGAGATTGGGCATTATGCTCCCAACAAAACAATCAATCCAACAAAGTACAAAAGGAGGCTGGAACTTGAATTTTGCATTACAGCCCCTGCAAAATTCAGTCTCTGACCTACGATTTCTTAAGACATTCGGCACACTTCCCGGCCGCCGTGAAATCACCTCTATTATAAACTTAACATGGTACCTTGCTCAGGTTTAATTAATTCGACACCGATATCATTTTCCTGGGACAATTCATTAATAACCTGCTTTCTTGTATCCTCTTTCGAATTTGAAAAGTCCACTAATCTGGGTTTGATGTGAGTCACAATAATTGGTAATCCTCGTAGTGCGTTTTTTAAATCTAAAGGATCAACAATTGACGCCAATTGACGCAACTCAAACATAAATAAACTTGGTTTTAAATGCCCAAATAATTTGTCATCGGGTTGTGAGTTTAAAAAGGAACACTCTAGCATGATGGCATGAAGCTGCTTATTTCGTATGAGTGGCGCGATCTCCTTCCAAATAGTTCCCATATTTGTCGATTTTTCAATGCGATCAGCACCCGTATCCCCAAAATATAAGATATATTCTGTCTTATAACGTATTAAAAATGCGCTTGATGCCATTCCACCATGACTTAAAGGGAACGTTTTTACCTGCAGATCGGTATTAGGAATAGCAGTCCATTGCAGTAATGGCATGGTTTGATAATGCTGATAATTCAAGTGCGGAATTTCACCCTTATCACCAAAATTTCCCCAAACAGACCAATTAAAAATATTTTTCTGCAATGCCTGCATGGTTTCTTCGCGAGCCATAATTGTCTGCTGCTCTCGCAATTCGGGTTGAGCCATTACAAGCCCCATCAGATGATCAAGATGTGCATGAGAAATGAGATAAGCGGGAATATGTTTTTGCAGCAAATCGTCAATATTTTTATTAAATACCGATTGCTTGTGGGCGGTAACTTCAAGCCCTCGCATCAAAGTCCCCCCATCAAGAGCTGTATAATTTTCGCTCTCAATTGTTTTTAATAGGTAAGCAGATAAATTTCCATCTTTTAAACCGCCATAGACCCCAAGAGGAATAATTTCGAACACGGGTGCAGAAGATGCTACATCAGACAACAAAAAAATAAAAATCGTAATCAATAACTGACGCATGGGACCTTCCTTAGAGGGTTCGGGTAATTTTGTAAAATAATATAGTATTTACAATTGCCGCAATCAAAGAGTTTATCAGCTAGAAAATCAGCAGCTTTATTCAAGTGACTTTATAATAAAACTTGATTGCAGGGAATGTGTTCGTTATTGTTTAATCAAATCTCTCGCCCGGGACAGGGTATTTTCAGCTATTAGAATAAATTGAGTGTCATATGCAGCCGGTATGATGGGTCATACCATTTAAGGAGCAAAAGGTATTAACAGTCTACCCGTTTGTACCGTGAGGGTAGCCATTTTTATTCTCAGCTTGGCAGCTATATGACTTGAGTCAACTTTTCAGGGTAAATAATTTTGGGAATGAACGTCTACTGGTTCATCAAGATGCTCATCATTCATGATAAAAATTTCTTTTATTTCTTCAGGTCTAGGCCGAGTGTCAGGATTCGGAGATAACATTGGGAGTAACATACGCATTATCTTATCTTTTTCGTATTCACTGAGTTCGGAATCCTCAAGATAGATAAGATCGCTGTCAAATGAACCCTTTTTACTTGCATGGTAAACTCCTTTTATGCCTAATTTAGGATTAGGTTTGCTTCTTTGTTCTCCCCAAAGTTCACCGAGAATGTGCCCTAAAGCAAACACATCACTCGCTGTACTACTCCCATCTCCCTCGAATCGCTCGGGAGCCATATATACCGGGGTACCCCTTATCATTGGGCCAGCATCGTTAACCTGTATTTTCTTGGCAAAAGCGAAATCTATAAAAGTCACAATGGGCAACTTAGGGTTAGAAAGATCAACCATTATATTTTTAAGAGCTATATCATTGTGTACTAATCCTCTCCCCCATACTTGTTCTAAATATGCCTCGAGAATGGCGCGGGAGATTGCTTTTCGTGTTGGCGTGTCCAGTGGTTCCTTTGGCTCCCCATACAAAAGATCATGTAAGGTAATCCCGGGTGCTTTTTTAATGATTAAATACGCACAAAGTGCTCCATCATTATCTCTAAAAAAGACAGGTTGCCTTACTTTTAAATGACCCGCTTGTTTGGTTCGTTTATATTCCTCTTTTATGCTTTTACGCCATATTGCTTCTTCTTTATCTTGCTTAAAGAAAATGAATTTTCTAACTCTCTCTTTCTGTGGTTTTAAAGATGTCGGTATAAATTCAAGCCCCTTTTCGTTAAAAATTAACTTCCCCTCAATCAGGTCAATACGTCCATATTTTCCGCTGGCTGCATGGCCGTCTCTCATTACCTCAAAACATTCACTGATACCGTCCTTTCCCAAGCGCCAATTCAGTTCGTGGGTTAGTTTAAATCGGATGTGCTCATGTGTATAAACTGTATCTTTTAAAAACACTTCGAGATTATCATCACCCTCCAAAAAATCTCTTAGGAAGGGTACCTGCTCTTGGCTCAACTGAGTAGGGTTGATAATTATCACTGACTGATCAGCTGGATTCGTATTGTTTTCTATTTCCGATTTTGATCTCATATAAGATCTTATAAAAGACAAATTGTGTCGAAATTATACTTTTTAATTATTAAGAAAATATTATTTTTACAAAGAATAGTGTGTATTTATTCCAGACAAATAGTTAACTCAATGATAAATAATGAAATTAAAATGAAATTGGCTTGTGTACGTGTTAAAGTTGGCCAATTTATTATTTTATTCATTTCGGTGTAGCAACTTATGTCCTTATATCAACTGATTAATCGCCAACTGAGCCAAGCAGGTTTTCATTACGAAGAAGAGCAACTTGCACAATTAGATATCATGGAATACATAGTGTTTGAATCAGCAGGCGTATTGCCTTTGCTACAAGGTAAGTCGCTCAAATGTGTCTTTCGTCCAGGTCATAGCAGCAATGTGTTTTTTCCAGTTGGTCAAAAAGTCTCAGCCCTGGAGTTCGGCATTAAAGACGTTGCCTTTAATGGGAACGAAGCTCTGATGAGCGACGAAGAGCAAATTAATTTTTCTCTAATTGCCAATGCGATTGCTGATAAATTTCCAGGGAGTGTTGTTGATGGGGAACATGAATTTTATAATTATTATAATACGCTCTGTGCGGTTATTATTCCCGACCACCATATTGAAAAAGCGATCCAATCCTCTTCTTTGTTCGTAGCAGCCGGTAACTTATCAGAATTTGATCTCGAATCACTTCTTCTAGTAAGAACGAAACTTAATCTCTATAAAATTGCTGATAATAATCTCTCAGCCCTGGTAGATAGGTTAACCATAAGAATCAATACCCATATATCAGAACACTTTGATCAACCTTTAGTTCAACAGGCATTACCTAAAGTAGAAAAAAAATACGCAGCGATGTTGGCCATTAGAAGAGAAGAATATAAATATAATCAATTGCTACGGGAGCTCAAACATAAATTACATGAGCTGGTTCATAAAGGAACGGTTACTTATGAATCTCCTTTTGCCGATGAACGACCTGTTTCGAATCATGAGTTTGACCCAAATTACTTGAGTGTCGCTCCACTTGCTCAATCATTAAAAACTACCTTAAGCGAAAGTGGTGCTGATTTTTTCAATAATCCTATTTCACAAAAAAGCTTTGAGCATTTCAAACAAAAGTGTCACAGTGCAATAACAAGCGCAAAAGATGATTTTGCCAACTTTCGCGGCAGAGGAAGGTGGTATAATGAATTGAATCCCATATTGAAAGCAATTATCGTTTGTGTCAAAGCAATAGCCGGAATTATTGCGGGTCTTACTGTGATTCCAGGCGTGTTGACAGCAATCTACTCTGAACAGGGCTATATTGGAACTTTCTTTAATACTAAAACAGACTCGCTCAGAAAATTAGAAACCTTTGAACACGATCTTTTTTCTAAAAATGGTATTTTTGATGAATTAAATAAAGAAATTCCCCCTACAGGAATGGTCATTTAGATTCAGGGGCGGCGATACATCCACCTTTAACTTTGCCATGCTCATGTTGTAATTCAGCTGGACGACTTTATTGTTATAAGTCATGATGCAAAGAGACACCCAATTGTTGCCAACTATAAAATATCTATTGCTAAGAGTAAGTGCTTCTTGGGTGAAGGAATTTTAAATGATATTCTTTCCTGCCTATATGCCTCTATTTTTGAACAGAAATTTTGCGGATGAGCATCTTGAGACATTGCAACGATTTTTAATGGTAATCGAAGAGAGCGTTTTCTAATACAGGACTAAGAATCAAAGAGGAACTGCAACATGCTGAAAACAAGTCAAGTGAGTGAAACTTTACGGCAATCTGGTATTCGTGCGGCAAGCACGGAGTGTGAAAAAATTGGCGGCATTAATTTAGGTCAGGGTATTTGTGATTTACCTACACCTGAGGTCATTAAACAAGCGGCAATACGTGCGATTGAACAAGAAAAAAATGTGTACTCCGCGTGTGAAGGAGTATTTAATTTACGTCATGCCATTGCTCATAAAATTCAAACCTTTAATAAAATTCCTGTTCAGGCCGAAACAGAAGTTCTGGTAACTCACGGTTCTACCGGTGCATTTATTTGTGCGACGATGTCTTTGTTTAATCCAGGGGATGAAGTGATTTTGTTTGAACCCTTCTATGGCTACCACAAAAATATTTTGGAGCTGTATCAAGTTCATGTTAAAGCGGTACCCATTAATTTACATGACTTAAGCATTCAAATAGAGGATCTTGAACAAGCGATTACCCCTAAAACCCGAGCAATTATCATTTGCACCCCCTGTAATCCTTGCGGCAAAGTGTTTTCAGAGCAGGAATTATTAGCCATTGGTGACATTGCAGAACACTATGATTTAGCAGTAATCACGGATGAAATTTATGAATATATTACTTATCCTGGCTATAAACATGTGTCGTTTGCTCATTTGAAAAATTTTAAAGAACGCACGATCACCATTTCAGGATGTTCAAAAACTTATAATATGACGGGATGGCGTTTAGGTTATGCCAGCGGTCCGGCACATGTCATTGCGAAAATGGCCCTGGTTCAGGACTTAGTCTACGTGTGTCCTGCAACCCCCTTACAACATGCGGCGATTGACGCTTTTAAATTACAAGAAAATTATTATCAAAAAATGTGTCAAACCTATTTGGAAAAACGTGATCATACAGTTCGAGAATTACGTGAGATTGGTTTTGATGTGACCGTTCCTCAAGGAGCTTATTATATTATGGCTGATTTTTCTGGCATGGGTTTTAAAGATGATGCGACCATGACGCGCATATTATTGGATCAAGCCAAAGTTGCTGTGGTTCCTGGACGTTCATTTTATTTAAACCCGGATAAAGGAAAACATGTCTTACGTTTTTGTTATGCGTTGAGTATGGAAAAAGTAGCGCAAGGACTAAAACAGATTAAGGATGGTTTAGTATCCTGTGTTTCCTAAGACATAGACGAACTCCTAGCAGGTAGGTTGGGTCATTTTTTCCCAATCCAGCTTGCTGGGTTATCCCGCAAAACAAACACCGTCGTTTGGATTATGAATAAAAAAATTATTGCTGCAGCATCCTTAGGCACTCTGCTTGAAATGTATGATTACGCTATTTATGGGTTTATGGCGCCAATTTTAGCGTCTCTTTTTTTTCCTATTGCCAATCAACACCTTGCTTTAATTGCAACATTTGCTATTTTTGCAGCAGGCTTTTTAATTCGACCATTGGCCGCCTACTGGTTAGGGAACCTAGGTGACACTATTGGTCGGAAAAAAACATTGACGCTCACGCTCTTAGTGATGACGTTTTCATCAAGCTTTATTGGTTTATTACCTACCTATAAAGCCGCTGGCATTATCGCCCCCATATTGCTCACTCTCTGTCGATTAGCACAGGGTATTTCCGTAGCCGGGGAAATGACCTTGGCAAGTATTTACATCTATGAAAATGTCAGTATGCGTCATAAAGGGTTCGCCGTTAGCTTTGTCACTTTGGGTTCTATTTGTGGTTTGTTACTTTCAATAATCATCAGCAAAATAACTTTGTTATTTTTTACCAAACAAGAACTCATTTACCTTTGGCGTTTCCCTTTTTTAATGGGAATATTCGTTGGTTTTGCTGGAGTTTATTTGCGAAGTAAGACCAGAGAAGTGACCGATTTTTCAAAAGTAATGACAAAAAGACAACATCATCCATTAATAAGTGCCTGGCATTATCGGAAAAAAGCAATTAGTGCTATTTTTCTTCTAGCAATTTTTTGCAATGGTAGTTTTTATACACTTTTTGTTTATATGCCCTCGTATTTACAACAACGCGGATTAGCACTAAGCGTAGCGATGGATGTCATTATGGTGGCAATGATATGTTACGGCATAGGCTTGCTTCTTTCAGGATTTATCTCGGATATTCTGGGAAGACAATTCCCTTTAGCAGTCAGTTTGATTGCCACTGTTTTTGCCAGTCTCCTGATCAATTATTTAATTAACGCAGGAACCTTAGTCCAGATTACTTTGGCTTGCAGTGCTTTAGCGATGATTATCTCTCTTTTTATTGGGAGTGTATTTACCGCCAGTCTTGAACTATTACCACTGGAAGAACGAGCCAGTGGTTTTACATTATTTTTTAACCTAAGCAATTCTTTATTTGGGGGTACAGCACCGCTGATTATTTTACTCTTAAGTTATATTTTCATAAATTTTGCCTTTTCCATTTATTTGATCGCGATGGCTTTGTTGACTCTTCCTGCCCTATGGTTAATGCAAGATAAAAAAACAGCATAGGAACAAGTTAGCCTAATAAAACTTTCGTCATAACCATCAATACCCTAGGCGGAAATGAAAATTAATTCAGTTTGCGCGTAATTCAGATAATAGCTCAAGTTGTATTTTTTCAATTTCCATCATTTTTTCCCATTGGTGTGATAAAAGATGATCGATTTTTTCATGTAAGATACGAATTTCAAGTTCCGCTTTCAAATTAATTTGATAATCATGTTGGGCGCGAATGCGATCTTTTGCCTCCTTTCGATTTTGACTCATCATAATCACTGGTGCTTGAATTGCAGAAAGGCAGGATAGAATTAAATTTAGGAAAATAAAGGGGTATGGATCAGTGGGTTGCCACCAATAAATTAATGAGTTTGCTCCTAACCAAAACGCCATAAAAATGGAAAAAGAGATTAAAAACTTCCAGCTGCCACCAAAACTGGCCATGCTGTCTGCAAGACGATCCCCTAGTGACAATTTTTGATTAAGATGAGGCTCCATATCTATAGACAATAACTCTTTGTCATCCAGCCGATCAAGCACTTTATTCTTCAAGGTTGTCAGTTCATTTTTATCAGATGTGAGCAAATGACGGACATAGCGTGAGCGCATTAGCGCGAGATCTTCATGACATATGAAGTGTTGATCATTCCAATCTGGGTAGAGATGCATAATCTCTTTGCTAATCTCTGGCCGAATTAATTCGCCAGAAATCAGTCTATTGGGAGGAAAAGACTTCTCACAAACCGAACATATATATACAGACTGTTTCATCAGATTTTTCAGTTACCGTTGACAGGAGTTCATCCATTATACCTTTTAGAAGAAGAGAGTACTATTGCTGTAAAGAATGGTAGTTTTTTAAATAAATGCTTGCCCCACCCTACTCGTGCTACTATTTAATAATTGTTCAAGCGATCGTATTTGAGAATTTTAATGAAACGCTCCTTACTCTTTACCATTGTTTATTTGCACACCATGATTGGAAATACGGCCAGTCAAATTCTGGTTCTTTCTGGGGGTGATAATCCTGGGCTGAATCATTATTCACAATATTTACAAACTAAAACTCTTTATGAGTTCCTAGCGCATCAATATGGTCAGGACAGAGTGAGCCTATTTTTTGGAGCAGGAAACAATGAACTTCACCAACCCATACCTTTAGACGTGCATAAAAAAATTAATACCAAGCAGGATAAATACGATAAAACGGATCTTATGCTGACGGGTATCATTACCAACAATCAGAGTGCCACAAAAGGACAAGTCAGTACTTATTTTTTATCCCCCAAAATCCGTTCCTTAAAACCTCATGATGACTTGTTCCTTTTTGTTAGCGACCATGGAATGCCTTATGGTTTTTTCGAAGATAAAAATACCAATCCCTACAGTAACAATTGCATCGATTTATGGCACTATAAAAAACCTTTTATCAATAACTTTACTAACGAGAACCATTTTAATAAAGCCTGCCTTTCTAAAAATGAACTCGGCTCACTGCTCGAACAGGTTCCAAGTCGTCACGTTGTGTTTGCGATGTCGCAATGTTACTCCGGAGGCTTTCATCAATTATCGGTCAAATTAAAAAATAGTTATCCCAGTGCTAATCCTAAAATTTGTGGGTTTACAGCCACAACTCCAGACCATTATGCTTCAGGTTGCACCGCGGATGCTGATGGAGCTACTTATCAAGGTTATGAACGCTCGTTTACCGAAGCGTATACTGGAATTAGCATCTTGACCGGTGAGAAATTAAAAGAACCCACAAACAATCTATTTACTGCGCATCAGCAAGCAATATTAGACGACATGACCGTAGATGTCCCTATCAGTACTTCTGATTATTATCTATTGCTATGGGCCGATTATTTTATGAAGGACCATTTTCCCTCTCGCATAGTGAATTTTAATCAACTAGCCATCCAAAAAATATTTAACCAATATCAGAATGAACTTCAATCAATCAAAAATCCAGATTTAGATCAATTTGTTGGTTTATGCAAAGCCAATGAAACTAAAATTCTTTCCCTTCTTCCAGAAGCGAAAAAATTTGTAGGGCTTTATATAGCGCAGCAAACGAAGAAAATAACTGAATTAGAGCAGCAAATTAAAGAACAAGGTGATGAGTTAGAGTCAACTTGGGATGGTATGATGAATCTTTATAATAATGTAATCAATGCACAATGGAATCAAAGCTTAAAACAGCATCAAATGACCAATTTAAATTCCAAGATCTATCAATTTGAACAAGAATTCTATCAAGCGATTATTAAGCAAGGAATATATAAACATCCTTTCCAACTGGATATGTATTATCTGCAGTATTTATCTGCAAAAAACAATGATAAGGACTTAGTAGATTATGAAAAAAACCGGTTAGACATTATCAAACAATGGGCGGAAGAACAACATAATCCAACCTTGGTTTATGCGATAAATTACTATCAATCCCTGGACAAAAAACAACAGCAATTACAGGACATTATTGCTAAAAAGGAAAAAGAGAAACAATTACTCAAACGCATCTTAACTTACAATAAGATCAAAGCCGCATGGGTTACTTTAATTCGAATTGACGATAAAACTGCTTTAGCTGAATTGCAAGGGTTACTGGACTGCGAACATTCTGAGCTGAACTAGGCGTTTAATCTGACGGCGAGTTCTTCGCATGTAGCCCCTTCCCCAGTAAGTTTTAGAAGCTATCAATCGTTTTATCAAATGAGTAAAGATGATGCTGAAAACATTACTCTCCCGAGAATAACGATGCTTTAACTTATCTTTAGGGAATTTTTTCCGAGATTATAGGTTTCTATCATTCAGTTCATAAACATTCAGGTTCTAATCATCTGATAATTTGCTGTGTCTTTAAGGAAAAAGAGCCTTGTTTTATAAAGTTTTTTATACGTAAAAAGCAAAAGAGCAGTTGCTTTTTGAGCACCTGCAGATTTAAAGAGAAGCACGCGTAGGTCGAACTTTGAAGTGAAAAAATTAAAAAATATGAAAATTGTGTATATAATGCCCGCAAACTAATAAAAACAAGAACAGGGACTTAATCATGCGTTATTATTTTAATAATTCAAAAAATTATATCGACACTCGCGAGAAACTTTCCGCAGAACAAATCGAACAACTGAAAGAAATTATGTCTTTTTTTCCTTACAAAGATAAGGAAAATTGGCCAGAAAAATTGATGTCATTTAAACCGGAAAAATATTCTTCTAAACTAGTTTATATGGCTGCTAATGCTTTTGATCACAATGGCTATACCATGTTAGGTTTGGCCTGTGAGTATGGTAAAGATATTGGGGTAGTCCAAAAACTGATTGACTTAGGTGCCCATTTGGATGCACCGGATCACCATATGAAAAAAGCACCATTGCACCGAGCCATCAATAATCAATTGTCCCGTTCTAACGGTGATTCTTTGCCGGCAACAGCGGTTGTTCAATGTCTTCTTCAAAATAGGGCGAATACTCAAAATACTAGCTTTCAAAAGCCTATTCTTTTTGCTCGAGCGCAACATTTTGAAGCAGCAGAAAAACTCATAGGAGTACATATAAAATATTGTAAAGAATATGAGAAATTCCGGAGGTTATTGCTTTCAGGAAATACGGATGGTCTAAAAAAAATGTTACATGGATCGACTACTTTGTCCTCTTCAATTACAACTTTTAAAGGTTGGTCTCTTATTTTTAATGCCATCCAGGAAAGTTATGCTCATCAAAATACCTTGATTAATCTAGAGTTACTAAAAAAGCATCATGTTGATTTCAACAGTACCTTTTACCTTAAAACCTACTTAGGTGTCCCCGTGTATTGTTCGGTTAATCCTATCGCTTATTTATTATTACGTGGCGGTGACTCACGACTGATCGACGCCTTAATTAAGCATGGAGCTGATCCGGACCATCCTTCAGTTGCGGTAATTAAGAAAATTATTGAACTCAATCCTCAACATAAGGTCTTTGATTACCCAGTAAAAAATGATAAGAACCCCTATGATGTCAACTCCAGAAAAATGCTCGCCTTATTTGAGTCCAAAATGATGAACCACGAGCAAGACATGAGCCATACTAAAAAATCTGATGCAACTCCCTCACGTAAACTGGGATTTTTTGAAAGAAGCGCTGATCTAACCGAAGATATAAGTGCAGATGAAATGCTAACAAGCGCATTTGGTCTAGGATCATTCACTGCAAAAAAATGACAGCCATATGGCCACAACGTCGGGCTACAAATAGCCCGACAAAACAACCAAACACCCCAAGCAATATTATTCTCCAAACTACTTCACTACCCTTTCAATTATCTTAAACTGAAAATGTTTTGGTCGCTGCGAATGTATCTTCCTCATCATTGGGCGCCACAGGGATATTCTGCAAAATATCCCTTATCAATGATTGATTGTAACGTCGTTGAGGATTCGTTTTGTCAAATTTTCCTCCGCTAAAAAAAGTAGCATGATAGCTTGGAATCTCTGAGTCCCCATAATCAAAAACAATATCTTGCTCGCCATAAGCTGTCTGAAACTGAGCGGCGATATAGGCTTCCAATATACGAGTTTGCTCCTCATTCAAATCCGTGCGCTCAAATCGTCCAGATACAAGGTAAACTTGCAAATAGCCATCTCGTTGACAAATATAACCTGCATAAAATGCAGAGCCGTCATACTCGCCTTCTGGTAAGGTGAGTGAGGGATGCCCATAGCGATCCTTCCAATTTATAAATGGATAAAGTGATTCACTAAAGCTGTCCTTAAAACCAGTGTATCCATATTCTTTCTCATAAGCATTTTTTACACCAGTTGCCAAAATAAAATCACTTCGTAAAGCCCAAATTCGCTTTTCCCGTGGAAGCAAGGGATATTGAATACTGGTAATCTCTTGATACCCTGGATTGATGCAACCCTCATCAGGATAACTGTATTTGGGTTTAATCGAAGGAATATTATCTTTAATGTAGTTTTGGGCTGTTACATAATGTGAATCATCGTGTGAAATCCTAACCGCTTTAGCGATTGATGAGGGCGTGTATGTCCTAGGTTTTTTGCTATTAGAGTATGGCGTATTTGTAAAGAATAATGATGAATCAACATCATCCTCTTCTGGCGTTGTATCATAAAATACAACCTTCTGAATCCCATATGCCTTTTGAAATTTTAATGCTAAATAGGACTCAACAACATAAATCTGTTCTTCTGTTAGTGGTAAGATTCCCTCGTTAATTCGATTACAACGATTATATCTTCCCGAAGATAAAAAAACTTCCAGGTGTCCGTCACGTTGACAAATAAATCCAGCATACAGGACAGTACCATCGTAATTATTATCTGCTATGGCAAGAGAGGGATGGCCGTATCGATCGCTCCAATTTAAATAGGAATATTGTGATTCTTCAAAGGCTTCTTTTAACCCGTAATAACCGTGTTGCTGTTCTGCGTTTTTCACTCCAGTCGCTAGAACAAAATCACTGCGCAAAGCAAATATTCGTTTTTCATTAGACCTAAGTAAACTGCCAACCTCTTCAATACGTTGAAAAGCTGGATTTATTCCTACCTCCCCAGCATAAGTATATTTAGGTGCAACTCCTTTGACATGACGTTGAATATAAGATTTTAATACAAACTCTACGTTAAAAATTTTTGACTGAATGTCTGCTACGTTCATGATAATTGCCTCATTTTGCCCCCAATTAACCCACATTGATTTATGGATGTAAGTTGGGCTTAAATTCAGCAGCAAAAAATATTAAGTTGAATTTTTACCACCAAATTTCAATTTGAGCGCTTTTTAAGATTTAGAATGAGTGTCTGGAAACCTGGACACTGGTATTGGAGAGGATTAGTTTGTTAGCGCCTTTTACAAATAATTCCGCCCAACCTCGACAACAGTGTCCAGGCAGCGCATCATCATCATTTGTTGTAAGCGTGTTTGTTGCATTTCAGATAACAGAAACATCAAAGATAAAAAACATTGTGTCATTAAATTACACACTCAGTCAAGCATTTAAATAGAATTCATCGAGTACGACTCTAATTGAGGTTTTTCTAAAAAATAATTAAGAATTTTCCAATACAGCAGCGCTGGAGCGTATCAATATCCTGTGATTTATCTATGGACTGTGGCATTTATTGATTGAAGCAATGGCAAATGCAGGATATTTGCCTGCTTGGAGGCAGTTTTATGAGCTAGCAGCACAGCTACTCCTAAACAAAGAACGCCTGTGTCTTTTATAAAATTTTGACAGAGCCTTCTGATGTATCCCGGATACATTATGGTTAAATTAATTGTCAATCTAATCACAGGATAAGCTTAAAAATACTCCATAATTTACCGCACGCGGACTCTTTGTGCTATTGTTAGATAATATAATGTCTGTGTTCAATGGTTAAAAGGAGTTTCCATCAATGAAAACCTCCTTATTTAAAAAGGAAATGTCCTCTCAATTAGAGAAGATTGCTGCACAGCGAGATGAGTTAATTTCTAAAATTAACGAGTATGAGAAGCTACTAAAGGGGGCGCCTGAATTAATACTTCAATACATCGAAATGATTGCTACTCCCTTCTATCAATTTTCCGTTGATTTAGCAAAAATTAGCTATATTAATCCAGCAGCAGAAAAATTGTTCGGTCGTTCTCGTGAAGAGATCTACCAAAATCCGAGTTTATGGTTTCAATCGATTCATGAAGACGATAGAGCAAATGTAATTCAAGCCTTACGCGATGCAGTGAACCAGAAAGAGAATGAAAAATTATTTGAATACAGGGTTAAAATGCCTGACGGAACAATTGCCTACGTCGCTGATAGACCCACTCTGATTTATGACAAACAAGGTAATAAAAATTGTATTATGGGTTTTATTACAAATTTGTCTGGGCTTTTTAATGCAAAGCGAGAACTCTTACTTTATGATCAAATCTTGAATGTGGCTCATAATGAAAAAAGTATAGAGGTTGCTGTCGAAGCCATATTAAGAATAAGTTGCTTATCATTTGCATGGGATGAAGGTGAAGTTTGGTTAATCGACCAATCAACTAGTTCATTATATTGCATCAAAATTTGGCATAGTCTTCATGATGAAATCAGGGAATTTTATGAAAAATCTTATCTGTTAAAAATTGATATCAAAGAAGGGCTTCAAGGAAAGGTGATAAGAGATAATCTACCCATTCTCGTAACAAATTATGGTGAACATCAAGAATATATTCGTGGTGATCTTGCTGTAAAAGCTGGATTAAACTGTGCATTTGGCTTGCCCATAGCATATCAAGGTCAAACCCTAGGCGTGCTGATGTATTTCTCAAAAAAAGAAAAAAAACTGACTCATGACCAAATCCTTTCTTTAGAAAAGGTATCCAATGTCCTAGGAAGCCTGATTCAAAATAAATTCAATAAAGACCAAATGATCCATTTTATTCACCATGAAAAATTGACTGGATTAGTCAATCGGTCAGGTTTAGAAGAGTTTCTCGAAACCGAAATTAATAAAAATAGAAAATCGTTAATTGCGCTCATCATGGTTGATTTTGATCGATTCAAAAAAATCAATGAATCTATGGGATTTGATGTTGGAGACGCGGTCCTTAAGAATATTGCTACCAAATTTAATGAATACTTAGGTGATTCATGCTCTATTATCGCAAATATTGGTGGCGATCAGTTCGTTTTCGCATTAAGCAATATGAAACAACCCGAAGATATTTCACCAGTGGTTGAACGAATAAGGTCGATTGTTAAAACACCCTTGATTATTAATCATCAAACCATTTTATTAACAATTAGCATGGGAATAAGTATTTATCCGTATGATGGAACTGATTTTTTATCGCTCTTGCAAAATGCAGATATAGCACTGAATCATGCTAAAATCTCAGGAGGCAACTCTGTGGAATATTTTTCTACAAAATTGCAAAAAGCGGTCACCCACTCCATCGAGATTGAGAATAAGTTACGCAAGTCGCTCACTGAAAACGATTTCAGACTCTATTACCAGCCTAAGGTAGATTTAAAATCAGGGAATATTGTCGGAGTGGAGGCATTGCTACGATGGCAAAATCCTGATGACGGCTTGATGTTACCGGGATCGTTTCTTCCATTAGCTGAGGAATCTGATTTGATTGTTTACATTGGTGAATGGGTTTTGCTTGAGGTTTGTCGACATTTCCCATTTGAGCATCTGCACGTTCCGGTGTCGATTAACTTCTCCGCTCGGCAATTTCTAGTTGAGTACGATATTGTAAAATTTGTTCAACTACTTTTAGAAAAACTATCTATGGATCCTACGCTACTTGAAATCGAATTAACTGAAACACAACTGATGAACGATCTTAAGCATACCACAAACGCTCTAAAATCACTTCGAAAAATGGGTCTATCATTCGCTATTGATGATTTTGGTATTGGCTATAGTTCCTTTCAATATTTAAAACAATTCAAACCTAATAAAATAAAAATAGATAAATTTTTTATTGATGGTTTACCTTACGACCGTGAAAATGCAGGCATTGTTAAATCGATTATTGCATTATGTAAGAGCTTAAATATAAAAGTAGTTGCTGAAGGGGTTGAAAATGCCCAGCAATTACAATTTTTACTCGATGAGGGATGCGATGAAATGCAAGGGTTTTATTTTTCACCGCCATTACCCATTTATGACATCATCAATCTAATTGATAGCAAAACAAACTTAAAGAACATGACACCCAGGGCCTACCCAAGAAAAAAAGCATGACTTCTAGATTTCGCGGCTTATCGACAGAATCAATCAATCTTGTTCCAATTTAAAACGATTGCATCGCGCAACGACAAATATTGTTGAATATCAATGCTTGTCTTTTGCCAATTTGGCTAAGATTTTGATTTAACTAGCGCAAGCGTAGCAACTTTCAATTTTTAATCCAAGACAGCGAGCGTAGGCTGGTCTGAAAAGCCCAGCACCTATCTTGAGCCTCAGTATCCGGCCAGTTATCAGAGGAATTTGCTGGGCTTTTCAACCCAGCCTACGCTTACTTCAACACTACTCAGCTGAATTAAAATGCGCAGCCCATTTAAGGGTCTCGAACTCAAATTAAGAGATTTCTTACATGATTATGCGCTATTTTGCATATCACTCATTACAATTATTCGCTATGCTTCAATCAGTACGAGGAAGGACAGCGGATGTCTTAATAAGGATAATTTGAACGCATCAAGGACGATGCACTGCCACAAGGATGTGGTCTGCCTCCTCGGAACACAATTCGCGATTGCCATGATAAGTCATCAGAATTCATTGCGCTTTTTATCATCTTACGCCAACGAAACCACTACGATCCAAAAGCTCCTAAACAAAAGATACGATAAAACAAGTAATCAGACTTAATCGCTATTTACTGAAACAGAGTGGATCAATGCAGACTTTTATTTTGTGATGTTGGAATCTTCTTTAGCTTTATTCAATAGTTTTGGGTAATACACCATATTTTTGGCGAAGTGTACTTAATGCTATTTCTGCAACTTCCCATAAAGACCAGTCATGCGCAAATAGATTAATTTGCATTTGCGAACCTCGATGCCAGGCCTCCCAAAACGCTTCCGGATTCATTTTGCATTTTGATACCCCTGCAAGATTATTAATTTTAATCCCCAAATAAAAAGAATAAAATACCGGGATGATATGTCCTTCCATCGCCTTCTTTTCAAGCATGGTTGATGTGAAAGTAGAAACTAATAATTCGCCGAATGGCGTAGTATCATATCCGCTTAAAACATGAAGTGAATCATGAGGCATAATAAAGGCATAATTTGCACCCTCTGCTTCTCCTGGAAAGAAGTAGTTATTGTCTTTAAATTGCTTCCAAATCCTATAACCAAAAGATTCCTGCGGTAATTTCTGTAAACGCTCATACCTGGCTACTAAACCAGGATCAGGGTGCTCACGATAGGGAAAGAGCCATTTGTCAATGTCCTCCTCTCTTTGTAAATTAGGAAATAAATCGAAGCTTTCAAGATTTTTAAGAGTTATGTCTCTGATTAACCAATTGATATCATTCTCTAAAGTTTTTTGTAATTGCAGTAAATAATGGGGATAAATATCGACAGCTTCGGCATATTGGAACAAGGTTTTAATTTTTTCCTGATCAATTTCCCCATCCATTAATGACGCAATGGTAAGAAAACGTAATGCATATTCAGCAATCACTTCTGAAGAAAAATAACTGGGAAATTTTTCAGGTTTAATTGAAGGGAGGCTATTTAAAGCTAATTTATCCTTGTGGGAAAAAACATATTGATATAGTGCTTTAATTGATCTGGCTTGTAGGTCCGTTAGAGATTGCTTTCCTTGTGCTGTTGCAACATCCCGCATCGCGGCAAGAATTATATATATTTGATCTAGAGATAATTTCACGTTCAAACTTATGAGTCATTATAATTTTAATAATAGAAAAAAAAGACAACTCTGTCCAAAAGCACCAAGAGTTGTACTGCAAACTTGGCTAGTAATTACTCTTAACGAAAGAACCATACTTGGAATTTAAAATGCCTAGTGTGTTTTTTGACCATAACACTTAAATTCAGTAGGTTGCATAGCCAGTCGAATCAAGAAGACAAGCTATTTCATTTTATTATTGAAATCGTATCTCATTTCAATAATAAAGCGGTACTTGCTTATTTTTTGGTTGCAAACCAGGCGGTGACTCCAACAACTGTTGCAGTGAGCACAGTGGTCGAAATTCGGTTCCGTTCCCAGAAGCTCATTTTTGTATGGACAATGCTGGGAGATTGCTGACATTCGACTGGTTTGCATGGATTATCTTGAATAATTTGATGTACTTGAGTCAGGCATTGGGGTGAATGACGTTCTATTATTTTTAACCCCATCTTATTCTTAGCTAACAGTGCTTCTTTGATAAGAGTGGAACCATTAGGTGCTTTCGTAGCGATATTCAATGCCTTTGATACAGTATGCGGCGCATATTGGGCAATCACTTTGAGGTTATTAACAATTTCTTTTGCAAGAAATTCGGGCTCATGTACATTCCCGTTACTGGCGATATCTAATGTTTGAGATAAGGCATTGGGTCCGTAACGTGCAACAAGATAGATAAGTGTTGAATTATGTTTATTTTTTTCCACGATAAATTTTGCGAGCTGTTGAGGTCCATTCGCTGTTTTAGTAAATAAATCAAAAACTTTTGGCAAAAGATCGGGTAAATCTGCCGCAATATAGTGTAAAACAGACCAATCATCATCATCTTTAAATAGAAGTGCTTGTACTATGAGTTCGCACCCCTCTAATGTCTGAGACGCCAGATCTAATGCGAGCGCTAAAGAAGCTGGTGCATGTAATAATATTGCTTTTAATCCTATTCTCTTATTGTCCTCTTCATCATCTTGAGCTAAAAGAGCTCGGGCAATCAGTTTATCCCCATTTTTTGCTTTGGCGGCTACTTCAAGAGCTTTCGACAATGATTCGGGAGCAAACTTGGCAATGAATTGTAATCCTGTTCCATTGTTCTTACGTAGAAGACCTTGTGCAATAATTTTGTCTGCAGAGGGAAGATTTTCAACCTGTTCTAATACATTCAGCAAAATATCAGGACACCATTTTGCAATAACAAAGAGGCCATCTTCCCTTAATCGATCGAGCATCTCAAATGGTTTAAGCTCGCTAAAAAGAGGAAGAGATATTTTCTTGAGTGAATCCGTACTGGCAATTTCAATTGCTATTGATTGACCTAGAATTCCAAAAATTGCATTCACTACACCCAGTTTAATCGGAAAGAATTTACGACATGTAGTAAGCGAAGTCTGATCATAGTTAGAGTTATATACAGACCATAACCCATTTTTGCAGCTTACTCGAATTGCATGTCGTGGTGAATGGATTATGGCGATTGTATCCGTGAAGTCATTTTCGTCAAGTAACTTCAATAGTTCGGTTGTAGTTAAGTTACCTGCTGTTATTCTTCTTTGTTGAATGCTTTTGACGACACCTTCTTTGCTTAGAATTTCAAAATGATGTTCTGTGGGAGACAAGAGCGTATATTGATTGAGATTATTAGGTTTAAAATTTTTATCAAAGCAGGCCTGGGTCGAGATTACATAAGGTAATAATCGGGAAAAAAGCGTTTTTAGCTTAATTTTTTTCTTGTCTACAAGAGGAGATTGTATCGATTGCTCTGCTTTTTCTTTTTTAGTTGGCCCAAAAAAATCATCTTCGGAGTCTGGTAATTCAATGAGTTTATCAAGGGTTGATTCCTGTTCATCCCAATTTGCAACAGCTATTCTTGCATGATCCCACCAATATAATTTCCCGATGTGATCCATCGCTCCATCAATGACGCTAAAACCCAGACAATGCCCCTTTTTGAGGGTTAGGCGTAAATCATTCAAATCGTGTTGCGTTGCTTTTACTTTATCCTGATAATTGCTGGGAAACTCTTCTTTTAATTCCTTAATGAGCTGAATTTCAATGATGTCTAAGAATTTAATAAATTTATTTAAAATAATACGCTGGGTCATAATAAATCAATTTGGTATGTAAATAATTCATCATATATATTCAATATTAATGCGGCATTAAATGAGCATTCGGATAGAAATGAAATTTTCGAAATATCAATTTTCTAAAATGGAAAAATATGAGTTGGCATGAAACAACAAATTGTTTTATCTAATATGGGTGCTTAATAAAAGTATCAATCACGAGCATGCATAGGTCGGGCCCTGGCCGGACTTATGCTCACTAGTGTTATTCTAATACGATACCTAAGGAAGAATTTAGCTTAGCTCTTTTGCGCTACCCAAATTGTAGCCTCACCACATTTAGGATCACGGACTTTATGAATTAACACTTTAAAAGAGAATTCCTTGAGAAGGCTATTATATTCTTTTGTCGATAAAGATGCGTGATAAAGTTGTTGACCACCATTATCACTCCAGACCTCGCCTTCTTCCTCTCCAGAGGTAAATGCAAGCACACCACCTGGCTTAATATGTGATGCAAATACTTTGAACATGTTGCGTTGACTGTCATGATCAAGATGAAAAAAGCTATGCCAGGCCAGTATGGCATCAAATTGTTGTTGTAAATTTATATCGCGCATATCTGAGGTTATCCAGCATTCGCTTGGAAAACGCTTTTTACACAGCGCAATCATTTTTTGACTACCGTCTACTCCAGTAACTTTGAATCCTTTTTCAATAAAGAACTGTGCCATGGGTTCCCCAGTGCCACAACCCAAATCTAAAATTGTGCCCTCAGGAGGAATTGTGTTCACGATTAAATTAAGATATTCAGATTCCATAAGACTTTTAGTACGAGCATCGTCGAACCAATCGATGATTTCATCATAGACTTCATAAACTTTGATTTTATTCAACTCACTCATTGGTGACTGCCCTTAATTCTAAATTCAAAATTGGTAAGAATAGCTGATCTTATTGAAAAATAATAATGCACCCTTTTAATTAGAAGTACCCCACCCAGCGTAGCTGAATTAAAAAGCGCAGCCCATTTGAGGGCATCAAACTCAAATTAAGAAATTTCTTACATGATTATGCGCTATTTTGAATATGCCTCATTAAAATTATTCGCTATGCTTAAATCAGTACGAGGAAGGACAGCGGATGTCTTAATAAGGATTATTTGAACGCATCAAGGACGGTGCACTGCCACAAGGATGTGGTCTGCCCTCCTCGGAACACAATTCACCATAGCCATTTATAATTCATCAGAATTTATTGCGCTTTTTATCATCTCCCAAGCCAAAGAAACCACCAGGTTTCCCCCATTAGTTAATTATTTGGGTATTCATTTTGAACCATTGATTAATCAATACAGCGTCTAATCTTGAGGGTTAACTAGAAATTGATTACTAATGAAAACATAATATTAACTCAAGTATCAATCTATTCATCAGAGCATTTGCTGGGTTTTGCAGCCAGCTTACGCTTGCTGGTGAAGTAAACTAATGGGACCGTAGAGCAGCTCTAGTGCATTTTTACTATTTTTTTTTAAACAAATTTATTTGACCAAATGATTTTATCATGCAAAAATAGTCCTCATTTTAAACATATTGATCTTAATATGAATAAGTTTTTTTGTTTGTGCTGTTTATTAATAATTCAAATTGCGTATGCTAGCCCTGAAGAAAATACTCAAGCTTATTTTGACTCCATTAAAACGACACCCAGTATATTAAAAAAATTTTTAACTAATATGCCTAAAGGTGGGGATCTGCATATGCACGTCAGCGGCTCATCATTCGCTGAAAATTTAATTCATTATGCAGAGATGGATAATTTATGTATTGATAAAGACAATTTGTCGGTGTCTATCAATTCTTCATGCAATTCAGAAGATTATTTAATGACCGCCATAGCGAATAAAAAATTATATCATTCTTTGATTGACGCATGGTCGATGTGCCATTTCGATACAATGAAAAATGAATCAGGACATGATCATTTTTTTAATGCTTTTGGAAAATTCAGCCTCATTACCAAAATGCATGGAGGGGAAATTTTAGCTGAAATAACAGAGCGTGCCGCGGTCCAAAACGAACTCTATTTAGAAATCATGACGACACCCGATGGGAATGAAGCCAGTGAACTCGGAAAACGACTGGGGTGGGATCCTAATTTAGAAATTCTGCGCAATCAATTATTAAATGCTCATTTTGACCAAATAGTGACTCATATTTCCCAGAATTTGGACAAGGACGAGGCGAAAAAGAATGCATTACAACAATGCGGTACTCATAACGAACAAGCAGGTTGTTACATCACGGTTCGTTATTTGTATCAAGTTCGTAGGGAACAACCTCCAGAGATGGTTTTTGCTCAATTACTCGCGGGATTTGAATCTGCTTCACAGGATTCACGTATTGTAGGCATTAATTTGGTTCAAGCAGAAGATGGTCCAATATCAATGCGCGATTATCGATTACATATGCAAATGGTGGCTTTTTTGCATCAACTCTATCCCAATGTCCATATTTCGCTACATGCTGGTGAACTTAATCCTGAATTAGTAGTGCCAGAAGGACTTACATTTCATATTTATGAAGCGGTAGAAACTGCTTCTGCAGAACGAATTGGACATGGTGTTGATATTGAATATGAACATCATGCATCCGAATTAATAAATAAAATGGCACAAAAAGAAGTGATGGTTGAAGTCAATTTAAGCAGTAACGATTATATTTTAGGCATCAAAGGGAAAGAACATCCCTTGGCTTTATATTTAAAATATGGTGTGCCTGTGAGTTTATCAACTGATGATGAGGGAATAAGCCGTGAACCTTTAACTCGTCAATTCGAGCGTGCTGTTGAAGAACAAAAGCTTTCTTATCTCACTCTAAAAAAGTTAGCACGAAACAGTCTGTATTTTGCTTTTTTACCCGGCGAAAATCTTTGGCAAAATTCTCAATACACGTCAATGAATGGGGAGTGTACCGCGATTAAATCAGAAACAGATCAGCCAACGCCCACGTGCCAGAACTTTCTTAATCTTAACTCAAAAGCGAAACTTCAATGGAAATTGGAAGAGCAGTTCGCCAAATTTGAATCACA
Organism: Legionella sp. 227; assembly: GCF_043161935.1. Classification (NCBI taxonomy): domain Bacteria; kingdom Pseudomonadati; phylum Pseudomonadota; class Gammaproteobacteria; order Legionellales; family Legionellaceae; genus Legionella; species Legionella sp. 227. The sequence continues at coordinate 319,017 of NZ_CP171154.1, forward strand.
ATATTGAAATTTAACTTAGGGCGTGCAGATTGAGAGCATTACAATAAGCCTTGCTTTCCAGGTAAAATAAATGTGAGTTTTGTTTACTGACTTACCATCTCCTACGAACAAAAACTATAGAGTTTTGGCGCGCCAAACATTACGAGGAATAATATACTAGACTTATCTATATTAACGGATGATCTAGGTTCGAGATGAAAAAAATTGCATTGGAAGAAGCTATTGTTGTTCCTGGCCGGGATTTAATTTTAGAACACAAAAGCCATCCCGAGTTTAGTCAAAACTTAGTTCGTTTAAAAGATATACATAAACTAAGAATTGAGAGTATGGATGAAGCAGGGATTGATTTATCCGTACTCTCCGTAACAACTCCAGGGCTACAATCATTGGCTTTAGCATCACAACTAGAATCTTGCGCCCAAAAGTGGAATGACTATTTAATAGAATGTGTCACTCAATCCCCAAGTAGATTTCGGGCCTTTGCTTGCATACCTACTTACGCCCCAGAGCTTGCAATCAGTGAGCTTGAACGCCTTAAAGGGGTTCAAGAAATCGTTGGCTGCCTAATTAATGGATATGATAGCAGTGGCTATACCTCTGCAAAGTACCTGGATGACAATGCCTATGACGAATTTTGGGGCTACATTAATGAGAACAACATCCCCGTTTATATTCACCCCCGAGGGATTCCTGAGGGAAGAGTAGCTACTTATTCACCATATCAAGCGTTACATGGCTCCACATGGGGATTTCATATTGAAACGGCCGAACATGTTTTGCGCTTAATGCTGTCAGGGCTTTTTGATAGGTATCAAAACCTTAAAATCATCATTGGACACATGGGAGAAATGTTAGCATTTTGGGCTTGGCGACTCGATCATCGACTCAAAGAAGAAGGTTGGCTTGAAAAATTGCAATGCAATAAAACAATTACAGAGTACCTAAATTCTAATATATTCATAACCACAAGTGGCTTTTTTGATACCCCATCTTTGATGCATGCAATTGCTACAGTTAGCGTAGATAGAATCATGTTCTCAGTTGACTACCCTTATGAAGATAATTTGAAGGCAAGCCAATGGTTAGATTCTCTACAATTGGATGATGAAGATAAAATGAAAATAAGTTACTTAAATGCTGCTAAATTACTAAATATATAGAGTTCACAAGTCCTTTTGTTATGCGACAACCCTATTGCGTAACGGCATAAGATCCATTAGATATTTTCTATATGAGGCATTGCTCATTAGCAAAATTAATCGCTTCAGAACGAGTTTTATTCATGCCGCTGCTGGAGTATGCATAGTTATAATTGTCAATAAAACATTGTAAGCTGTTTTTGGAGTAATATTTTGATGCTTCATAATCACTCATTGTAGTCGCGAATTTACGTGCTTCAGATTTTGTTTTATCAAGTCCCGTCGATTTGTAAGCAAATTCAAAGGATAATTTAAATACCTTAAGGTATGCTGCAGGACAAAATTTTTGGGTTACCTGGCTAGCAAATTTTTCTGCCTCTGAAGCGGTCAAATCTAAACCACTAGCGCTATAGGCCCATTTGTTAGCGTCTTGAAATACTTCGAGTTGTGTACCACAACTTGCTTCATTAGGCAGAGTGATGATCATATCAATTTGATTGGCCAAGGTATCTACCATTCTTTTTTGTTCCTCATTTAATGAGGTTTCAACGTACCATAACTTAGTAGACAGTTGGTATATCTTTTCATATAAGCTTGTACTTGTTCCAGTGGCCAAGGCTGGCATAGAAAACAAGCACATAATGTATACAGTTGTTTTTTTTATTATTGTCATTATTTAGTCCCTTGGCTTAGTTATAGAATAAAAACAGGACCCAATATAACAAGGAAAGCTTAAAAAAACCTTAAGAAACAATGGGGTCAGGCCTTGAATTGTGAATTTAATCAATGATTCACAATTCAAGGCCTGACCCCACAGTTTGCTATGGAAAAGAAATTAAAGTTTCCGAGAAAAATTTTATTCTCAATTTACCGATATTAAGAGAAACACTTTACTTCTTGAGAAATATATTATACTTACTAAATGTATAATTTGAGATCATTTGTTATGAAAAAAGAGCTTGACAGCAATATAACTTCATCAAATAGCATTCCACCAATGTTTCAATATGTCTGGGTGGGTGGTGAAATAAAGCCTGAGTATTTGTCAACCGTACTAGAGATATCGGCAGCTGCATTTCGCAGTGGTTTTGAAGAAACCATTATTTGGACCGATAATGAAGAATACATTAATAAACCACTAAGACGTGCAGATTTAAAGTCACTTTCGAATAAATATAATTCGAGCAGGAAAAAAAATAATACAGTTGAAAATGAACATCATCAATCAGCGCACCAACCCGATTCAAAAGTACCTTTGTCTGCAGAAACTTTAGATATCCCCATTCACGCGAGAAATTTCCATATTAAAATAAAAAATATCAATGAATTGCTGGACAAGCTTAAAAATGACCCTATTTTCCCTGATAAAGAGACAAATGCCTATTTATATAACTTATTAAGAGAGTCTATTGGAAATCGCAATTTGGCTGCCGTTAGTGATTTAATTCGATATTGTAGTCTGTATTACTATGGAGGATACTACCTGGATACTGATTTACTTCCTGCGGTTAATAGCGATACAAGACTTGTGCCAGACAAACCGCCGTTAGGAATGATTGGTCATATACGGCAACAAAATTTCCCGAAAGAGAGAATCTATCTAGCTAATTTGTTGAAAATACCATTACCCTTAGAAGTGGATGGAAATAATGATGCTTTTGGGGTTGTTCCCCGTCATCCCATTTTACGAGTAGCTATCCAAAAGATGCTTGCCACCTATGCGAAGCAAGATGTTGAACCAATCATATTAAAAGACATTAGTGCTGAAAAAATTGGAGATAGAATAAAAGACGTTCTCACTCCTTTTGAAAGAAACTTTGTATCTCAGTTAAATAAGGATAAAGCAACTCAAACTGAATTTATAAAATCGCTTTTGAATCAATGTTTTGAGTTACGATTATTGGATAATGTAAATTTTAATGAAATGGAATTAAAAAATTCTTCTCAACGTACGCCAAGTGAAGTTGCAAAAGAGAAACAAAAAACACTACTTTCAATTGAACATTTAATTGCTGAATATACCAAGCAATTAAAAATAGACAATTTTACTCATGAAGATATGAAACAATTAAGTAAAAAGTTAATTAAATACGTCCAAGAAGAAATTAAAATACATCAAGAAACCTATAACTTAGGATATGAGGGTGCAACAGAAATGGATGCTAAAAGGTATCCATTTGCCGTTAAAGACACCAACGATCGAAATAAAAGAAGACATAATACCTGTGAAGCCAGTATTAATTCTTTTTGTGAAGCTATTGAAGCCTTTTTAGTTCATAAAGAACCTAATGGCTCCTCTCCCTATACTGATGAGGAACTTGCGGCATTTTCTCCTGAAAAATTAACTAAATCGAATTTCGCAGCTAATGTTAAAACCATTCAAGCACCAGGCGATTACGAGGAAGCAGTTAAATTAGCTGGTTGTGAAGTGACAATAAAGTGCGATAAAACATGGTTAAAGAATACTAAAAGCAAGGTTTCCTATGATGAACATGCTTTACCCGCTAAGAAAGAATCGGGGGATTTTTTGGCAAGCGGTAAAAATGAGGACAAAAAAACAATTGAACCCGGTGAACAAGCGGCAAAACAAGATGCTAAAACAAAAAAAGGGAAACCAGAGAGAGTAGTCCCGTTTGAACCTAAAGATAGCAAACAAGAAAGCCTCACTATACCCAATAAAAATAAAGTGACTATCAGTATCATGAAGATACCTGCGAATGAAAGAGAAGAAAATATCTTCGCGGTCTACACGGTATTAATGAATGATGAATTGCTGAGAAATTCCGATAGATCGGTTCCAGCTATTATCAAGACCATACGAGACATAGTGGTGAATATCGACCCTTCAAAAGAAGAAAATATAAGCAATGCCATTATTGAAATCAAAAGAAAAATAGCTGAAAACAAGGACAATAATTACAATGAAAATGCTGATGAGATCATCAAGGCATTTGCAAAAGCAAGCTGTTGTGATTTTCAAAAAATCCGTGCGGCCTTAACGGCCAACCCTAAAATGGACGAAATAATGAAACCTGTCCGAGTAGGAGGGCGGTAGTGTTTAAATAACTGTGTCATCTCTTTTAACTTGTTATAATTTCAACACTTAAGAGAGGTGCCCATGAGTAAGTAGCACCGTACGGGGTCAGGCCTTGAATTGTGAATCATTAATTAAATTCACAATTCAAGGCCTGACCCCATTGGCTACTAGCCAACATCAGTAAATAGTTGTTCACAAATTTCGTTTGTTTATCGCAGGTATTTCTGGTGGGCAAGTTTCATTAAAATCCTCTAATAAAGTATTGAACTTTTCATGATCAACTATGCTTGTTTTCAATAGTTTTTGAATAATTGGGCGTGCGTCCTCACCATAATGTTTTATAATCTCTTTCTTATGTTGTTGGACTAACTCGTTTTTCATAGAATTTAATTGATGTACATTGTGGGTTTGCCGTTTTACCTGACTTCGCTCATCAATGAACGTTTGTTCAATTGATCTTAGCGCAATAATAGAGGGATTATCTTTTTGATCATTCATGTCTTTTAAAATTCGCTTCATTATTAAGCAAAAATTTTTCATATTTCCCATACTCAATTCATATGTTTGAGCATCCGCAAGATTTTCGATGGCATCACTTTCAGATATATTTAAATTTCCTCCTGCTAAAACAATAATTTGCTCAATAATTTCTGGTGGTAATGGTGATTGTTGAAGTAAAGTACTGGCCGCTTGATGCAACTTTCTTTCTGGAAGATATTGAACCAAATGAAGTTCTCGGTATAGTTCTACTACTAAGGGATCCCTGCTTTTGGACTTTTTGAAAGCTTCGATCAATTGATCGGAATATTTTTTGTATAACTGTTGCGTCATCTCTGGTGTTAACGTATCTAAAGAAACATCGAGTGTTTTTCTTAGTTTTACGATATCAGCAGGTGCTTTTTGGCTAAAAAAGCCTCTTTCTTTGGTGTCCCATTCCTTATCGTTGAGCCTTTCTTTAGCGTTAGCCAACAGTGTCCGTTTTATTACAAGACCCAATCCTTTGCCTTCTTCTAACTCAGTCAGACAAGTTCCCTGATTTGTTAACATATTTCTGTACTTAGTATTCGTCAGTAACAAGGCTGTTTGTTCGAATAAAGCACTCATCCCGACATCTGTTTCGGTATTTACTTTAGCAAAAAAAATATTGTTCTCTTTACAAAACTCTTGAACTAAGTCCCAGTTAGCTGATTCCAGGTGAGTTTTACCTTCCTTCGCAACAATAATGCGAATGGCTTTATTATCTAAAAATCGATCAAGCTCCCTCATCCAGAGCTTTAAATCCTTTATTGAGTTGTAATTATCCAAATCACAAACTATCATGCAGAGCTGCTTGTTCCTATAATTATTGGCATAAATCTCTTTTGGTTTTCCAATAAAATTAAATCGAAATTTCTTAAAATCTAAGGCGGAGTCCTCACTGATTTGATTTAGTCTCGCGATTAAGGCACTTAGTTCAACATCCATATTACCCTGAATAAAGATATTAAAATTACGAATAGGAACTAACTCTTCTTTCTTTTCCATTAGTCATACCTCAGAACACCATTAATACAATAATTATAGTCTATATCTTTGTTTTGTTATGAGGTTGTTATCACCGCAAGACTACGCTAGCTCACTATAAGTCAGTGACATCTTTTTGCTGCGGATTTAATCCTATGAAACCATGAAACAATGGGGTCAGGCCTTGAATTGTGAATTTTCAAAACTATAGTCGTAATTTTTTGACTATTTTACTCACACTAGAATAATGCAAGCAAAAATAGTCCCCAATTTCTTTTAAACTAAATTGACCACTTTGGTACGCAACTTGAATTCCTTCATTTCTTGTACTAGCCTTTTGCTCTATCTCTTTTAAAGTGTAATTCTCTGTTTCATATTGAGTTTTCGGGATATCTATTAGATTCATTTGAGGGTCTATTTTTTTCAACATCTCATTAATAAACTCTTCATTTCCCAAATAAATTTGTTTTTTTAAATCACTCCATGGTGACTTACTCGTTATCCCATCAATTACAAATTCTCGATATTTATTAATGGCTACGGCCACATCTTCACTAAATAAATAAAGAATTTTATCTGTATGCAACCAATTGGGTTGCGACTCTTTTAATGTCGTAGCTAGATAACTACTCCATTTCCATTCATGTGGTGAAGTAACCATTTTTGCGCGTACAGGATTTAATACAATGTATCTTGATAACTCAAGCAAATAACTCTCTTTCTCAACTAATATTGCTTTGAATCGCCCTTGAAAAACGTGTCCCACACGATTGTGGGTTCGATTAAATTTTTGGGTATAGACACCATTAAGTAATTGCATCCCTTTACTTAAATTTCCAGCTGGGGTCTCTATTAACAGATGGTAATGATTATCCATGAGACAGTATGCATAACAAACCCAATTACATCTCAAACATACCTCAGAAAATGTGTTTAAAAATAAATTTCTAACTTCATCTGAAATGTAGATACGCTCCTGACCATCTCCTCTTGAGGTAATATGATAAAAAGCTCCTGGAAACTCTATTCGTAGCGATCTTGCCATGTTGGACTATTAATTATCTTTTCCTTGACATGTTTTTAATCCATTCCATTCCGAGCGTCAATAGATTCATCAATCTTCAATTGAAATTCACAATTCAAGGCCTGACCCCATTGGTGCATTGGTGTATTGGTGCTAGCTTACTTATGCTTTGTATGACTGACTCCATCTGCACAAGTACAAGTACCACTCCTAGTAGTAATATCAATGATACAAGACTTCATTCCCTGATGTGCTTGGCAAAAACGCCCACAATTTCCTTGCTGGGTTGTATTGCACATTTTCGTTTCGGCAGCTGCAGCCAAAAGAGGACTAAAATACAAAACAAAGCTAACCATAGCAATTAATGACTTGATAGACATTTTTCCTCCTGAATAAAAAATAACCCCCTTAATTATAGTTCATGAATCAAGCGTAAACCTATGTATAAACCAAAAACCTATGGGGTCAGGCCTTGAATCGTGAATCATTGATTAAAAATTCACGATTCAAGGCCTGACCCCATTAGTGCATTAGTGCCTATGCACAATCACTACTCACCATGGTAGTATTTTCCACTGAAACCTGTAACACTTCCTGAACGATGGACTAAATGAAAACGACTAAAATGTTAACATCCAACTCTATAAATCCTTTTGATAATTTGCCCAATGAAATACTGCGCTATTTGCTCCGTTTTACCAATCATCACGGCATGTTAGTATGCAAACGCTTTCTGGAAGCTGATAGAGAATTAACCAGAAATGAAGCGCAAGAGTTATTTAACGACTACCTAATAACAAGAACTATACGCTTTGACTCAGTAAACCCTCTAAAAATAATACATCTTATAACTGTATTTGCGCTTGATGAGTTGCCTAAAATATCCGATCCAAACGAAAAAGAGGCCAGTATCGGTATCTTATTATTACAATTGTATGAAGTGCTGTATTTCTATACCAACCATAACGAAGTTGAATTTACGCTTCCACGCGAACCCGACGTAGTAGAGAGTTCAGTATTGGCAGTTTCCTATTTGATTACTTATAATGATGAGAGTGATGCTCTAAGAACCCCTATTTCAGAAAAAGACATTGATAAGATCAAAGACGATGTAGGTGATATGCTGGCTTTTCTTACTGGCCCAAACCCAGAAAAAAACATCAAAACTTGTTATTTTAATGAAATTGTTACAGGGATGATGCAAGATTTCAAGGCAGGTATAAAACATGCCTTCGATAATACATCTGGCTGTAATTTACGCTTTTTTAGCTTTAGCCCCACTGAAAGTAAAGCACAGATGATTTTACGTTTGATAAATCAAAGTGCTTCTTTGCTTGAAAACCAGCTATCCACATCTCAGCCAAGATGCATCCTGTTTTAATTCTGTCTTTTAAATTTAATCAGTAAAAAGCAGAGAGAGCCTATGACCCCATTATTGTTACAGTAAGTTTGGCAATACCAGAAATAATAACAAAATAGCAATTTGCTATAATTAAATTATCTATGGTTTTTTTTAATTCGATCCGAATTAAAAAGGATTTATTATGCAAGATAAAGATCAGCATGAAAAAGAAGTGAAAGAATCTCCATTAACTCTAGACCAAAAAAGAAATATATGCGTTAAAAATATACAAACCGTTATGGATATGCTGCTCAAAGAATATCCCGATCAATTTTTTAAATCCAGCAGTATTCAAGTAGCCTCTTCAAAGCGACCCAAGAGTGGCTTAACAATGAGCCCAGATGGAGCTGCGGGAGTGGGATTTCTTGCTATTATGAAATCCGGAGAGGCCCAGAATGTAATAAAAGAACTTTTTAAAGACTTCACATATGTAAGACCTGCTTTGAGGTACGGTGAGTTTAATGGAGTAGCTTATTTCTCTAAAAATACTGATGCAGAATTAGATTTGCTTTTAAAGAAATCAGAACAGCTTAAAAGTCTTTATGGTCCGTTTGATATGAAACTATTTATGTCATTAGCTTCTCCAGTGCCAGCCTCTACACGAGGTTTTGGTTTCTATGATCAAACCTCAAAAAAATCTGCGCTAGAAGATGAAAACATTGCTGGCTTAGTCGCTAAGATATTTGAAGGGAAGTCTATGCATGCAGTTAAAATAGAAGCAGATCTAATAAGCTTTAAAGGCAAACCCGCAGAGGTTGAAGAAGTTTTCAAAAAAGCAAAGGAAGTCTTAAAAGAGAGAGGGCTTTCAGGTGATGGGATAATATCCAATTTAGAATCAACTGCGGAAATAACATTCAATATAGCAAAAGTCGCTGCTGAATTGAATAAACCCAAAGAGGAGTCTGGATTAGGATTGACCGGCAGTTAGTAATAGCAAGCGTGGATTAAGGCTTGGCATAAAATAAACCTATGGGCCTTGAATCGTAAACCTATGGGGTCAGGCCTTGAATCGTGAATTTTTAATCAATGATTCACGATTCAAGGCCTGACCCCGTTAATTTATATCCCAGCGATGGACAAGGACATGCTATATCAACTTATCGATGCAGTTAAAAATGAAAACTTGCTGGAAAACGAAAGTCCTGATATTCGCATCGAAGCCTGTCGCCTCGTTTGTTATATTTTGATTAATAATAATCTTATTCTTAAATTGGATACACTTCCTGCTAAAACCTTGGAAGGATTATTAGTACATACTGTGGCTGACTGGGTTGCCCGAATTAATGAAGTTACAAACCAGCCAGGATGTGCGGAGGATAAACTAAGCTTGGCTCTTTCCGTACGTTCGTAATATATTTTTTGTTTTATTAGTTAAGCAGCACAAGCCGGGTGTGTTAAAGTAGTATTCTGTTCATAGAAAGGATTCGCATGTTCCTGTTGCTCGCCTTGAATAAAATGGATCATGCTTTCAATATCAGTGCAGCTAAAATTCATAGAGCCTAGAAAGACATTATCTCTACCACTAACTGCTCTTAATTGTTGGTGTTGCGCTTCGGTCAATGAGACTTTATAGCAAGATAAGACAGTGTGTGGACCCAAGCGTCCGGACTCCATGCGAGCGAGTACCTCGGGAGAAGAATAAAATTTGCGTGTTATATTGGTTTCTTTCGCAAAATTCCAGATATATGTTTTATTGTAATCACTAGATTTTATTTGTTCCACGATGGGAATGAAATAACAATGTACTTTTTCATCTTCGTTAGTTCTTTTGGGTGTTGGGTTAAAAAACATATTATTCTCCCTTTTAAAATAGCAAATTCAGAGCAGACACAACCGAATGAATCGGCAAACTTCCTAATAATTTTAAATTTATCTAGGAATAGTTCTGTCGAAACAACACAAAAAATATCCTTAAATTAGAGGAACTTAGGAGCTTTTTCATATCAAGTCCTAAGATAAACCTCTTCAATTTAATATACACTTAATTTTTATATCATAAAATAAGCATAATGATCAATTTTTATGAGAAACAATGATATGAGAACAGAGCAAACCGCACTCGCACAGATTGCAAGTGAATGGTACAACTTAAGAAAGTTGATTAATAGAAGTCAAGAGAAGAGTTTTTTTAAAAGCGGAGGTAGCTTAACAGCTGTTGATCACTTTTTTAATCTGATAGCACTTGATCGCCAGCCAATGACTATTGGCGAATTGGCTGAGGCGTTGCAAGCTTTAGAACATTTAACTATTACTAATGCAGCTTCTAAAAAAGTTTCTTTTGCGCACTGGTTAGATAAAAATCGCTATCGGACCTCTCAAAACATTGGTATTGAACAGAAGAGAGAAGATGAACGCCCCTCGGATAAAAAAGATGTTCAATATTCAATACCAGAAAACTCTGCATTATTTCGTTTACTTCTCAAAACCCATGATGTCTTAATCAGTTATCATGAATTGGCCAATTTTCATGCGCAAGGTGAAATTCCCTGCAGCGAAATTACTTATAGCCAAAGTGATCTCAAAGAGTCACAAGCTATTTATGATATAGAAACATCTACTCAAGAAGAGGAAACGAGCGATAAGTATACGGTTATTAAAGATCTTGTCCGAAAAGGAGTAACAATATATGGTGCTGCGATTATTCCGGGGAATGTGGATGATCATAAAGACAGAATACTTCTAGAAGCCATACAAAATTTTGCTGGAGATAAGATTGATACACCTCATTCAAGAGCGAATAAACTTTATCATTTTGGTGGTCAATTTTTACATGGCAGCCTCTTGCGAGAATTTACTAATACAACCAAGTTGACTGAGGGTAATATTCAAGGCTTAGAACGTGGACGAACTACTGGACACATTAATTGGTCTAAAGATAGTAACGGTACACTCTATGCAACCGTTGATTTGAAAATTCTCTCGTGTTCTTATGCGGATCCTAGTGACACAAATAGTCCTCAACGAATTTTTGCGATGGCTAGTGATGGTATTTCTTTGATAGAGCTTAATGACAATGAACTGGCGAAAACCATGGAGCAATGTCGTAGGGAAGTTACAGGCGAAACAGAAAACAATATAGTTCCGATCGCCGAAATAAAAGCAAAAATCGAGATGGTGAAAAATGAGACCGGGACCGGTTATATGTTTAAGGTTAGCGAGTTCACTACCAAGTATAATACACCGCAATTAGTCTCTACCAAGGCACCTGAACCTATGGAAAACCTCCTTTACAAAACAATGTAATCGTATTTTCCCATTTCTATGATGAACATAATTCATGGAACTATAGTGTGTGCATAGCTTAGCTATGTATCTCAGTGTATCTCAGGGTCAGGCCTTGAGTCGTGAATTTTTAATAAGTGATTCACAATTCAAGGCCTGCCCCATTAGTGTTTGAGCTCTCTAAGCTCCTTATCTTTCACTACGATGTCATAGTAAGGTAACTTTTTTTAGTAAGGGCGATAACAATTTTTTGTCAGGATCAAATTTGCGAATTTCTTCGATAGCCATTTTAGCCACCTCAAAACCTATGAACCTATGGGGTCAGGCCTTGAATTTTGAATTGTAACTATAAGACTAATCAAAACCTTTAAATTCAAGGCCTGACCCCCATTAGTGGAAAATGGGGGTTAATTTAGTTTAAGCTTGTTTATAAGCATTTATTTTGCAGAACAAGGATTTAGCGGACTCAATTAAACTGCCCAATGTGTAGGTATGATGGCCATAAATTTTATTAATTTTACATCATGCCCTTAAATGGAGTTTATTGACTAGTTCTATCAGTGGAGAGCTCAGTGTGATTAAGCGACGAATTGCAAGAGAATTCGGTATGGACAGGCTAGTGGGGGCTATATTTTTATTCCTAGGATTTTGGCTGACTTTTTCTACTCATGTTTTTGCTAAAACCACGGTAGAAGTAGTCGATACCGATCCGGCTGGAAATGTGGTTACCTTGGGTAGAGACCAGAACTTTTATCTCCACTTGCACTATGAGTCCGACCAACCCGTTAAAATTTGGGTCAAACCCTATTTTCAGGGTAAAGTGGTATCTGCTGGGAGTAATCCTTCCCGTGTCTACCCACCCGGCAGTGGAGGGGCACTTGGCTGGTTTTTCCTGTTCAAACCTGGGGAGCAGGTAGACGAGGTTAGAATCCTTGCAGGGAATGGTTCTTTAGGAGAAACTCCCGTTGTCGCTACCTATCCCGTTCAAGTTACTGGCAGCGACCAACAAAATACAGTTCATATCAAGCCTGATTGGGTAACACAATTGAGTGCACTCGATGCTGCGGCGCAGAAAGAAAATTATAAGAGGCTGATGAATACACCAGTATCTTTTGGTGACATGATGCTGGCCTTTATTTTCATGCTCAGCATGTTCGCAATTGGTATTCTGGGAATTATTACACCCTTACTGGGTGTATGGAAATGGAGGGGAGGCTGGCGTATTGCTGCGTTTGTACCGGCAGCACTAATGGCATTTGTAGTGTTGCGGCTTCTCATCGATATCTCAGCAGATCCTTCTTCACACAATTTATGGCCGTTTGAGATCCTGCAGACAGGAGCGCTTAGTGTGGCTATTATGGTGGCTTTGACGGTAATAAGAAAAATCACCAGGGCAGATAGTGTGTCATGATGCCACACGAAAACCGATGGGGTCAGGCCTTGCGAAACCGATGGGGTCAGGCCTTGAATCGTGAATTTTTAATCAATGATTCACGATTCAAGGCCTGACCCCATTAGTGCTATGCCAGCACGGCAGATATGAAACATATGATTAATCGCTGCATGAAAGATCATTTAAATGGTTTGAAGCCCAAGCATATCTATGTACTTGTTGAACATTGGAAAAAGCTAGGCAAAAGCCCTGCGACAATCAAAAATTATATGTCTAAATTGCGTAAACTCGCTTATTTTCTTGATAAACCCAAGTTGGTTAAAAGAGGTAATGATTCCTATCAAATTGATAAACGCACTTATATTCCCACTCAAAACAAAGCCATTCACCATATCGATTTAAGCTTATGTACTGACCCGCATATTCGCCTATCACTTGAAGCACAGATACTTTTTGGTTTGCGGAGGGAAGAATCCATGAAGTTTATAGTCAGTGATGCCTGGCATGGTGATTGTTTGCATATCAAGCCCAGTTGGACAAAAGGTGGTATTGGTCGATTGCTTAAAATTACTAATGAGGAGCAAATGAAATGGCTGTTAAAAGTCTCACAACAGATTAAACACCGTGAGTCATTAATTCCTAAAGAAAGAACCTATAAACAGCATTTAAGCCATTATCAGCAACAGGCCAAGTTTATGGGAGTCTGTAAATTGCATGGCTTGCGCCATGCTTATGCCCAACGCCGATATGCTGAATTAACCAAAGAGCTTGATCCTTTAAAAATAGGATTAATCTGTCCAATAGCTGGAGGGAAAGCAACGAAAGAATTAAATCAAGAAGAAAGGAAAATTGATAGGCAAGTGCGGCAAATAATTAGCCGTGAACTGGGGCATTCTCGATTAAATATTACCAGAGTTTATTTAGGCTAATAGGGGTTATACTCTTAGTCTACACTCCTGGTTGGTTATATGGAATAAATTAACACTTATCACTACAATAAAACAGAATCTATAAAAAAAGGATATAGAAATGGATTCAAAAGAAATTACGACTATTGTTTGCTTCCATGATTTATTAGGATTTGGCGATATGCTTTCAGTATCCGGAGGCAACTTAAATTCTGCTGTTGGTAAAATCGCGCATAAACGTATTGATACTCTTAGGGAAACGCTTGGTAAAGTAAAAAATAACTTTCCTCCAGATGCAACCTTCTTTCAAATTAATGATTCAGCAACAGTTGTATGTGACATTAATTTTGAAATTAATTCAATGCATATTGATCCAGCATCAATTGGATCTCAAATACCATTAGAATCTACTGTTCTTAAGGTATTAAAATTTATTTGTGGTGCAGCAAATTTACATCAACTCACATTAAATAATGATCATGACAACCAGGTAGGTCCTGGAGGTCGTACCTTTATTGTGATTGGAAAGCGTTGGCCAATTACAGACTACAAGGATGAAATAATTGATATCCCTGCATTACAAACAAATTTAGCTTTTGCAGAAGCTTACATTGCTGATTCAATGGGAAGTAAGATAGGATTTAATAGGAATGCTTGGGAGAATATATATATTAATGACTTCACTGAGTTCCTCTTAAAAACTGCTAAAATAGCTATACCTCCTAAAAAGTTAGAACACTTAAATAAACTCCACCCCACCACTCCATTTCCTGAAAATATACTTACACCTAATGCACCAGTGATTGAAATACCTATTTTTCATAGGCGTAGGAAGTTTTTTAGTATTTTGTCACATTATGCAAAAGACATTAATACAATGATTAATAATGCAGTTGATCAGAAATAAAAGGCAAAGTACACCCAGAAGTACACCTAGCAAAATTTTTTATTTTTAAAGGGTTTAACTAAGAAGATGCAACTGACTGATTCTAAAGGGAATTTGATGGTCGGGACGGAAGGATTTGAACCTTCGACCACTAGCACCCCATGCTAGTACGCTACCAGGCTGCGCTACGCCCCGATTAGGTGGCAAATGATAGCGAAGTCTGGGGAAAATAACAAGAGTTTATCCTTTTCTTTGTAGCCTGGGTTGAGCGCAGCGAAGCCCGGGGATTTGATTTTATGCTTGTGCCGATCTCCCGGGTTATGCTCACGAAACAAAGGAAAATGCCTAAGCTTCATTTATTGTTGCGGAATGATTCGCTTTGAGCTTTCTGAAAGAGTAAAAGCACAGGCATTAATTCCTGCGGTACACAACATTTGCTTTTCTTCTTTTGCCCAATAGGCGCCATAAGGTTTGACTATTTGATTCACTGAAGGTGATAAGTGAATGGTCATCCATAGGTAGGTGCCCTTCTCTTTTGGACTGGGCCAATGATAATAGCAAACCAGATTATTGTTTGGATTAATCAATGCTTGCATAAATCCTACATCATCTGGTGCCTTCCATTCTTGATAATCCATTTGCCAATATAATGTCCCAACTTGAAACGCTTGGGCGTGGTATTGATTCTTGATCACTTCTGCTGCTGGAGGACAAAAGTGGAGTTCTTGAGTTTTTTCTTCTTGTTCTTTTTTTACCCATGCCCTATTTATTAACTCTTGAATTGATGCGTTGTAATAGCTGCCAACAGCAATACCTAATATAAAAATGATAAGGATGAATAAACTATTTTTTAAAAATGGGTACACGTGCAAGCTCCTGCTACCCAACTCCTCAAGTCTGTAATAAATACCTGAGGAGAAGGCTTATTTTTATAATAATGTCTTAATCTTATGGGCTTCAAATTTAGAATGTGAAATTTGAATGTATTGCTTGCAGCTCAACAGCTCAGCATATTGCAAGGCAGCTACTGCATTATTCAAAAGCTCTTTTGCCACATCAGAAGAATCTTGCATGATTAAATAAGCTGCAGAACTCATTTGTACTGAAGCCATATAGAGTTTGTTAATGCAGACTTTTTTGTCTTGATTATCAGCTAAAGAAACAATCACTCGAGAAAGCTCATAGCACTGATTGGCTAAAAATTCTTTGCTTGGCCCGGACTGCACATTCATACTGAATACAGGTAAAGTTAAAATTAACGCTGTTTTTAAAGTCATTTTAAACATAGGGATACTCCTGTAAGTTGCCGAATAAATCTGCTTCGCTTCACACAATCCTGATGCATGAAGAATAAGTTTTAATCTGAGAAAGAACTCCTGTTAAACCCTAGCGATGCCAATAACTTATAGAACAAAAAGTAACCTGGTTCCAATTTCCAGGTTACTTTTAGTCATTGCTCTTGGTGCTTAACCGTTTGCTGCCTGATTTAAGCAAAAGCATTAATTCCTGTAATATGTTTTCCAAGTACTAGCGTATGGACATTGTCCGTACCCTCGTAGGTAAAGACTGATTCTAAATTAAGCATGTGACGAATCACATGGTACTCAAGGCTGATTCCATTTGCTCCCAATAGATTCCTGCATTTTCTTGCAATATTCAATGCTTCACGGCAGGCATTGCCTTTAGCAAGAGAAATCATCACAGGATTCTCTCGGTGATTATCTTTTAATCGGCCTATTTGTAAATTAAGACATTGTGCCTTAATAATTTCAGTATACATATCTGCTAAGTCTTTTTGAATAAGCTGAAACGCTGCTAAAGGTTTATTAAATTGCTTGCGCTCTAACAGGTAATCTCGAGTGATATCAAAACAGGCCATTGCAGCCCCCATCGCCCCCCAGGCAATGCCATACCGTGCCTGGCTTAAGCAACTTAAAGGCGCACCCAAACCTTTTTCACTTCCAGGAAGATAATTTTCATCGGGAACAAAAACATCATCAAACACCAACTCCCCTGTATTTGAAGCACGTAGTGACATTTTTAATTTGATTTCAGGTCGACGTAATCCTTCAGATTGAGTATCCACAATAAAACCACGGACCCCGTCTTCGGTTTTTGCCCAAACAATGGCGATATCAGCGATGGGTGAATTGGTGATCCACATTTTAGCCCCATTCAAACTCCAGCCGCCCTTCACTTTCTTCGCAGTGGTTCTCATCCCAGCCGGATCGGAACCAAAATCTGGTTCAGTTAAACCAAAACAACCGATAATCTCACCAGCAGCCATCCCGGGTAAAAAACGTACGCGTTGCTCTTCAGAACCATAACGAAAAATAGGATACATGCATAAAGAACTTTGCACGGAAACAAAACTACGTAAGCCGCTATCACCGCGCTCTAACTCCTGGCAAACTAAACCGTACGCAACATAAGACGCTTCAGCACCACCGTATTCTGCGGGCAAAGTCAAACCCAATAAACCCATTTCTGCGGATTTTTTAATAAGCTCTTGTGGAAATTGAGCATGTTCAAAAGACTCAGCCATCAAAGGCATTACATCATTGCTGACGAAACGCGCTACGCTATCACGTATCATGCGCTCATCACCATTCAACTGCTCATCAAGAAACAACAAGTCGTCCACTTTCTTTCTCCCTTTTATCTGACTGTAACGCAATCACGGCTTCAATAATACTTTCTTTACTGGGTAACAAATATTGCCAGGCATTACCCAAGGGAATAAAGCAATCTTTACCGGTAATTCGCTTGATTTTTAAACTCGTTGAGGCCTCTTCCAATAACAAAGTCATCAAGCCTTCACTGACCGAACCACTTTGTCTGCCCTCATCTACAATTAATACATTTTTCGCTTTGGCGATTTCTTTCAAAATCCCTTCGACAGGTAAGGGACTAATCCATCGTAAGTCGACTATTTTTACAGAAATATTATGTTCTTCCTGCAGGACCTTTGCAGCTTGTCGTGATAAATAATAACCATTAGCATAGGTTAAGATAACCGTTGCCCCCTCTCCATAGACACCCACCTCACCTGGAGCAATCACCGTATCAGGTGCAGGATAATTAAAAAGCCACCCATTATCCCCCGGTTGATGCAAGTCTTTGGTCATATATAAAGCGATCGGTTCTAAAAAGACAATGACCCTGCCTTCTTCATAAGCCATGCGTACACAAGTACGTAACATTTTTGCAGCGTCTGGGCCATTTGAAGGACAGGCAACGATCACTCCGGGTAAATCACGGAGTACGGCAATGGAGTTATCATTATGGAAATGCCCCCCAAATCCTTTCTGATAAGCTAGTGATGCAATGCGCAGAACCATGGGATTTTGATATTGACCGCTGGAGAAAAAGGATAAGGTGGAGGCTTCTCCGCGCAGCTGATCTTCTGCATTATGCAAATAAGCCAAAAACTGAATTTCTGGAACCGGGATAAATCCATTATGAGCCAAGCCAATGGCGGTACCTAAAATCGTAGTCTCATCCAAAAGGGTATCAAATACTCGCCGTTGTCCAAACCGTGCCTGCAAATCCGCAGTGACTCGATATACGCCGCCTTTTTTACCTACATCTTCACCAAATACCAACATGTTGGGGTATTGCATCATTAAATCAGTCAAAGCAAAATTAATTTGTTGGCATAAATTTCGTTTCTGGGCTAATTGCGGGAAGGCATTGGCAAAAAGTTGGCTTCGTTGCTCCTCAGTTGGTAGAGGAAGTGCTGGTTTTTTAGGTACCAAAGGGATTAGCGACGACATCACGGCATCAGCACTGGAGAGTTTGGGTTGTCTTATTGCGTCTATTGCTTTGGCTTCGATCAAATCTTTATTACTTTGATAAAGGTTCAGCATGTCAGGAATACTCATCCAGCCTTCCCGATAGAGAATGCCTGCCGTATGCAGCAAAGGATCTTGGGCCTCTCTGGCTTCTATTTCTTCTGGCGTACAATATTGGGATTCAATATCTGAACCGGCATGCCCTAGCAAACGCACACAACGCATATGCAAAAATACCGGTTGCTTTTTTACACGTGCCAAATATTCTGCTTCTTGTGCCGCTGCATAAGCATCAGCAAGATTCAAACCATCACACGCAATATAATGCAAACCAGGTCGAGCACTGACGGAACGTTCTATCCAGCCTGATGGGGTGGGCACGGAAATTCCTATTCCATTGTCTTCACAAATAAATACAATGGGTAAAGGATAATTTTGCTGTGCAATCCATGAGCAAGAATTCAAAGTAGCTTGTGCCGATGCATGGTTGGTCGATGCATCACCGAACGTGCAAATGATGACGGAATCCGGATTTAAATTGCTGGGGGTATTTAATTCTTTTGCACGAGTGATCGATAAGGCAGCGCCTAGGGCTTTAGGTAAATGCGATGCAATAGTTGAGGTTTGTGGCGGAATATTTAAAGGAACACTTCCAAAAACTTTATGGCGTCCTCCTGAAATGGGATCGGTTGCTGCGGCAACCAAAGACAGTAAAATATCCCTAACCCCATCAGTCCCCTCTATTTTTTTAGCACGTTGTAAATAAAAGGCGCCACTACGATAATGCAAAAATGCCATATCATCTGGACGAAAAACCTGTCCCCAAACCGCATTTCCTTCATGTCCACTGCTGCCTATGGTATAAAAAGACAAACCTTTTTCCTTAAGCTGCCTGGCGATCAAATCAAGTAGGCGGGATTTGATTTGTGAATCAAAAAGCTCTATGGCAGTTTTCTTATCCAATTCCGCCGTTTCTGGACTCATTATACTATTGGGTTTTGGAAAGTCTGCTTGTTGGACTCGATTTATAAATTGCTCATCAACTACAATGGTCCTGTCTAACATCACTACATCCTGTTTGAGTTATTTTCTAATAGAAGATGATGAGTATATACCGATTCAAAATGAACAGGAAGAATGAGTTGATATTACTCCCTACTCTCTTCACCGAGAAGGAGAGAGAGGAATTTTTTTATTTAATCCTGGGCATTCATCAATACATGAAAAGCAAACTGATCAATTCTGGATATTATTGTTTAAATAATCTACACTTTTCGTAAGAATCCACTAAGAGGGCTTCATAATGAAATGGATTATTCTGTTAGGAAGTATGGCTTTGATGGTTGGATGTTGTTGTAACACGGTATACTACACACCAGCATATGCTCCAGCAGTGGTCGCATACAAACCTGTAGTATCCTACAGACCAGTTGTTGTTCGACCTGTTGTTACCCCCGTTGTGCAACCAGTAACAGTTTATTCTTATCCTGTAGGGCCTGTGGATGTAACGACAACTACGATTGATTTTTATTGATCTAACCCCTGTAACCTGGGTGAAGGCAAAAGCCGTAACCCAGGATTTGCAGCAGCGACAGGTGATTCGCTTGTCCCACTAAATTATTCTTCTTCATCCTTGGCCGAGTAACCACATCCATCTTGTGGGCAAAGAATTTGTCGACCAAATTTTTTGCTTTCTTTCACCGTTAAAATCGGCCAATTGCATTTGGGACAGGGTTGGTTGATCGGTTCATTCCATAAAGCATAATCGCATTTAGGATAATTGCCACAAGAATAGAAAATTTTGCCCTTTCTTGATTTACGCTGCAAAATTTTTGCTTCATGACACTTGGGACATTCCACGCCCGTATCAGCTGGCTTTTCTATAGGTTCCATGTGCTTGCATTGAGGATAATTACTGCAGCCAATAAAGCGGCCATAACGCCCATTTTTTATGTGTAAAGGACTGGAGCAAACTGGACAGGCTCTTCCCTCAACCACTTCGGGTTCATTTTTTTCGTGCTCCTGACCAGCAATATCCTGCGTGTAATCACATTCAGGATAACCTGTGCATCCAATAAATCGTCCTCGCTTACCCAATCTTATGGACAGTGGCTTTCCGCATTTAGGACATTGTTGATCCAAAACTTCCGTAGTGACATCTTTACGCTGTACCTGCTGATCGGTAGTTTCTATTTGTTGTACGAAGGGCTTCCAGAACTCTTCTAAAACGGGAACCCATTCTTTTTCACCGCGCGAAATCGCATCTAATGTGTCCTCAAGCTCAGCGGTAAATTTATAGTCTACATAACGCGTAAAATAACCGGTCAAGAAACGATTCACAATACGGCCAACATCCGTTGGGAAGAATCTTTTCTTATCCACAATCACGTATTCACGCTGTTGTAAGGTATGAATAATGGACGCGTAGGTTGATGGGCGGCCAATATCATATTCTTCCAATGCCTTAACCAAAGTTGCTTCAGAATATCTTGGAGGGGGCTCAGTGAAATGTTGATTGGCTAGGATGTCTTGTACCTTAACTTTTTCACCTACAACGAATGCCGGGAGTAATGAACCTTCAGCTTCATCTTCTTTGGTATCATCACGACCTTCTTCATATACAGAGAGGAAGCCAGGAAAAGTAATGATAGAACCATTCGCGCGAAAGATGTTCCCCTCCCCACAACTTAAATCAACAGCAACCGTATCAAGGATTGCATCGGCCATTTGGCAAGCTACTGTTCGCTTCCAGATCAGACTGTAGAGTTTGTATTGATCCGCAGTCAAAGCCGATTGCACCATTTCAGGCGTACGCTTAATCGATGTGGGTCGAATCGCCTCATGGGCTTCTTGAGCATTTTTGGATTTGGTTTTATAAATTCTTGGACTTGAAGGACAATTGTCGGCACCATACCGCTCTGTAATAAACTGTCGAGTTTCCTCTATAGCTTCCGTCGATAAATTAACCGAATCGGTACGCATATACGAGATAAGACCCACTGTTCCTGTCCCGATATCGATCCCTTCATACAATTGTTGGGCGACCATCATTGATTTTCGCGCAGTAAAACCTAATTTTCGTGCTGCTTCTTGTTGCAAGGTTGAGGTAATAAACGGAGGTGAAGGCTTACGCTTACGCTGCTTTTTCTCAATTTGGCTGACCTGTAAATATCCTTTTGCCTCACGCAGCAAATGTTCTTTGATTTGTTGTGCCTGATCTTCTTTATTTACGGTAAATTGTTGTAATTTTTCATTTTTGAAGTGCGTCAACCGTGCTTCAAAAGACACATTAGTATGAAGACATTGAGCCAAAATCTTCCAATATTCCTGGGGTACAAAACGCTCAATTTCTTCTTCTCGCTCGACAATAAGTCGCAGTGCAGGGCTTTGTACTCGACCCGCTGAGAGCCCTCTTCTGACTTTTTTCCATAACAGAGGAGACAAATTAAAACCCACTAAATAGTCCAATGCGCGTCGTGCTTGTTGGGCATTAACCAAATCCATAGAAATTGAACGAGGATGATTGATTGCATCCTGAATTGCTGATTTGGTGATTTCATTGAAAAAAATCCGATGAATCGGTTTATCCTTGGTTAGATTTTTTTCTTTCATTAATTCATAAATATGCCAAGAAATGGCCTCGCCTTCGCGATCAGGGTCCGTTGCCAGTAATAAGGAATCTGATTTTTTCAGCATTTTTGCAATGGTTTCGATATGTCTTGAGTTCTTCTCAATCGGAACATAAGTCATAGCAAAGTGTTTATCGGGATTAACCGACCCTTTGCGTGCTGGCAAATCACGAACATGTCCATAAGAGGCAACAACCTCATAGTCACTGCCCAAATATTTTTGAATCGTCTTCGCTTTGGCGGGTGACTCAACGATCACCAAATGTTTACTCATAGTAACGTTAACCTTATCCTTTTCACTTCATCCTTAAGCCACCAAATATCCCCTATTGCAGAAAAAAATGGGGGATTGGTGCTGAATATGAAATATCAACAACTTCTAGTAGTATAGGAATAGATGATCTTTTAATGTAATGTCAATTGATCTTCTGATTGATAAAGAACTAAATCAAGAAAAGCCAATTGTTCTTCATTCAAAGTACTGGCTAAAGTATTTCTAATTGTCCATTTAGTTTCTTGAAGCGTTACGATTCGAGAGTCAGAAAATTGCAATTGATTCATAATCATTTCAAATGATTCTTCATTAAGAATTTTCCATTGTTTCATACGAATGAGAAATTGATAACTGGCTTTAGTCAATTTCATTTGCTCATCGTAAGTAAATACTCGCATTGATGTTTGTTGTTGTAACTTCAAATGCAAAACCTGTTCTTCCGAAGCCAAACTCTCTTCATCGTTCAGTTCCGTTGCATCCTGATCAGCGGTTTTATGGCTTTTTTGCAGTTGGGTAAGACTTTGTTCAAATAAACTCAATAACATTTCAAATAAGTTATCTTTCATATACTAACACCTCATATAGCCACCGGGCACAGATACAACAGCCCCATTTAATTCTAATTTTGCAAGCTCACTAGTGACTTGCTCAACGGTGCATCCACTACGTAAAATGATCTGATCAACAGTTGTCATTTCAAAGCCAATGAACTTTACTAGGTTTTTATTCCCGCTGGCAAGAGGTAAAATCGCTTTATCAGTTGTTTGCTGTTCTGAATCAATCCGTAACTCTTCAAGAACATCGGCAACTGAAGTGACTAATTTAGCTCCTTGCTGCAACAGGTAATGACACCCTCGAGCCAGGGGGTTATGAATGGAACCAGGGATTGCCAAAACATCTCGATTTTGTTCCAGGGCCATTCGTGCTGTGATTAACGAACCACTCTTTATTGCTGACTCAACAACCAAAGTGCACAATGATAAACCACTTATTATACGATTTCTTCGTGGGAAATGTCCAGCAGTCGGAGGACTTTTTAGAGGGAATTCGCTCATTAATAGCCCGCTTTGCTCAATTTTTTGCGCAAGTGCCTGGTGTCGGTAAGGATAAATCCGATCAATTCCGGTCCCCAAAACAGCTATTGTCTGTCCTCCGGCCTCCAAACATCCTTCATGAGCTTCAGCATCAATTCCTAAAGCCAAACCACTGACAATGGTCACTCCATGGGCGGCGATAGATTTTGCAAATTGGCGGGCATTTTCTCTGCCAGTTATTGTTGGATTACGGCTGCCTACCACAGCTAATTGCGGTTGCTTTAAGCAGGCAAGCTGTCCTTTTACGTACAAAACAATAGGAGGATCGATAATTTCCTTCAATAAAGAAGGATAGTCAGGCGAATCCCAAGTCAGTATATGATGTGTATCAGCAGCCTCAAGCCATCTGAGATCTTCTTGAATCAAATGCAAATCAAAACCCGCTATGGTTTGTGCCAAAGTAGGTGATAGTCCCGCTTCTTCAAGCTCTGTTGCTGAGAGTTGGAACATTTGTTGCAGATCAGGCCAGCGTTTTTGCAATGTTGCAACCGTACGCGGACCCACCCTTTCCATTCGGTTTAATGCGAGGTAGTACGATAAATTATTCATGGGTTAGTCACAAAGTTTGATAAATAAACAGCGCGAGTAGAACGAACGATTAAGGCAAAACTGGTTTTAGTGAATACACGAAACACCATGACCTCGCCAATACGCTCGGGCGGTAATTTGATAGGAAACAGTTTATTTTTAGGGTCACTGACAGTACCCGAATCTCTATAGATTCCCAGTACATCTCCTGCTTCCAATCCGTCACGTGCTCCCAAACTTATCACTACCACACCACCAACTGCCTCCTGGACATTCCCATTGGGCATCCCATCAGGCATATCAATAATAAATCCCCGCACCAGAAATCTAGGTGCTTTAGGTTCAAATGATAAATTAAACTCAGGACTATCATTTATTAAAACACTATCTTGAACTTTAATTCCTTCATTAATACTGGTTAATAAAATGGTGGCAGGTTCTCCTCCCGCAACTAACTCAGCATACCCTACTAAATCTGCTCGATATCCCAAGAGCTCTCTGGTTTTTGGATGCTCATAATTTTTTCCCCCTCTAAAAATAGAATAAGCGGGAATACCCCCAGTAGGTAATTCTCGAGAAGGATGCAGACCTTGAACCCAAGCTTGATCCCCTTGCCCCCCCATCATATGTTCCCCTACTAAAGCAACAATATAAGGGGCGCGACTGAGGACATCCTGATCCAAAATAAGGGATTCATTTAAAAAAGGCTTGATTTCATTTAAGGGAATTGGAGGCACCGGGTCCTCTAAGGGCATAGGACGGGCCTTAGGCGATAATTTGATAGTGCCATTCGAGAGTACCTTAAGGTAAGGTTTATTTTTGTAATAGGCTAAAACCAGAACCGCTCCAGGATACAATCGATTGGGATTTTTTATTTTAGGGTTGGCATGCCAAAGCTCTTTCCATTCCCAGGGATTATGCAGATAACGACTGGCGATGCTCCATAAAGTATCCCCATGTTGAACAACATAACGCTCAGGTGCATCTGTGCGTAAGCTTAGAGCATAATTCAATGTAGAAAAGAAAAAGAAGATTATTAAGAGAATAAATCTCATTAGAGTCAATCCTTTGTTGGAATATCTTGATAATTCGACCACTCATCAAGACTTTTACATCCCGCGTAACCCATTACTATCTTGCAGCATTGCAATATATAGAGGATAATATAACATGTTTTTTACGCAGAGAACCAGATAAACGATGGCTATTCATACGATTCTATATTTACCTGATGCTCGATTAAGAGATGTAGCAAAACCTGTTGTTCATTTTGATGATAATTTGCAAACGTTAATTGACGACATGTTTGAGACAATGTATGACGCCCATGGTGTCGGGCTTGCAGCACCGCAAATTGGGGTGAGCTTACGTTTATCAGTGATTGACATTGAAGGGGATAAACAGAATCAAATAGTGATTATCAACCCTGAAATCGTTGCCTCTGAGGGTGCAAAAAAGTTTGAAGAAGGCTGTCTTTCTGTTCCTGGAGCTTATGATACAGTGACCCGCGCAGAAAAAGTTACCGTAACTGCCTTAGACAGAAATGGAAAACCTTTTGAAATTAAAGCCGATGGCCTACTCGCTGAATGTTTGCAACATGAAATTGATCATATGAATGGCAAACTGTTTGTCGATCTGCTTTCTCCATTGAAAAGAGCAATGGCCCGCAAAAAACTAGAAAAATTCAAAAAACGCCAACACGCACGCAAGTAATTTGCAGTTTTCACAAGGTTTTCATTCAAGATATGTCCTATAGACGTTCTTTGGTCGTAATACGTGATACGTGGATAAAAATCTTGGTGAACGGTTGAATTTGAGCACAGGTGCCAAATACGGCCGTTCCTTGATACAGCGTGACCATTTACGTGAGTACTTACCATGAGTCAATTGAACATTGTTTTTGCTGGAACCCCAGAATTTGGCTTGCCTTGCCTTGATGCCTTACTGCATTCTAGACATCATATTCAAGCCATTTATACTCAACCGGATCGACCTGCGGGACGTGGTCGTAAACTTCACGCCTCTGCAGTTAAAGAATGGGCTTTGACGCAGAAAATTCCGGTTTATCAACCTCTGAATTTTAAAAATCCTGAGGCAATTTCTGAGCTCGCCGCATTAAAACCCGATGTCATGATTGTAATTGCCTACGGGTTAATTCTACCTAAAGCAGTTCTTGATATTCCACGCTTAGGTTGTATTAATGTCCATGCATCTTTGTTACCTCGATGGCGTGGTGCCTCTCCAATACAATCGGCAATTCTTCACGGTGATGCTGAAACTGGGGTAACTATAATGCAAATGGATGTGGGTATGGACACCGGAGCAATGCTTCGTAAAGTAAGTTGTTCCCTAACTGCATCAGAAACCGCACAAAGCTTACATGACAAGTTAGCTCAGATCTCCGCTCAGCCTTTATTGCAAACTTTGGACGAATTAGCCAACCAAACCATTCAACCTGAAATTCAAAATAATGAATTAGCGACCTATGCGCACAAAATTAATAAAGAAGATGCATGCATCAACTGGCACCACTCTGCAATAGAAATTGATCGACGCATTCGCGCATTCAATCCCTGGCCAATCGCCTATACAACCTTTGAGCATGAAATTTTAAGAGTTCACCAAGCACAAATTGTTGCTTTGCCAGCGCAACACGCTGCAGGTACAGTAGTTCACCTTGATAAAAAGGGCATGTTAGTTGCTACGGGTGACCAAGGTTTGCTTATAGAAAAAATTCAGTTCCCAGGAGGTAAAGTAATTTCTATAGCCGATTGGTTAAATTCCTCAAAGTCACACGCGTGCGTAGGATATGTGTTTTAATGAACAAGAATGAACGATTACATGCCTTAAAAATTTTAACACGCTTACTGGCTGAAAAATCATCCTTATCCCAACTGATGTCGGCTACAGAAGTATCCCCAATGACCAAAGAGATCTGCTTTGGCTTTTGCCGTCATTATTTTCGTTTGCAAGCCATTGCAGAGTGTTTGCTGCAAAAAAGACCCAAAGAACCAGAAATTTGGGTTGCATTACTGATAGGCCTTTATCAACTACACTTCATGCAGCAACCTGATTACGCGGTAGTTAAAGAAACCGTTGCCTTGCTCGAAAAAATCAAAAAACCTTGGGCTAAAGGTTTAGTTAATGCCGTGTTACGCAATTTCTGTCGCCAACAAAAAGAAATTATAAGCCGTTTGAGCAAAGATCCTTTGTTTGTTCATGGCCAACCCCAATGGCTGGTAGAACGCCTGCAAGTCGATTGGCCCAATGACTGGCAATCAATAGCTCAAGCAAACGACGCACATCCTCCTATGGCCTTGCGAGTGAACCTCCAAAAACATTCGGTTCAAGAATACCTGCAGATTTTAAATCGTGAAGGGATTGCTGCCGAACCCCATCCTGTAGCACCTGAAGGAATTACTTTAAACACACCCTGTGATGTACATCAATTACCCGGTTTTGCAGAAGGAAGCGTATCGGTTCAAGATGGCGCTGCACAATTGGCGGCTTCTTTATTGTCTTTAAAACCAGGATTACGTCTTCTTGACGCCTGTTGCGCTCCTGGAGGTAAGACTTGTCATATTTTAGAAAAGGAGCCCAACCTGGCGGCATGTATTGCTTTGGACGTGGATAGCAAACGATTAAAACGTGTTCAAGAAAACTTGAACCGGCTTAATTTACATGCAACTTTAGTTCAAGGAGATGCTCTAACTCCTTCTTCGTGGTGGGATGGACAGCTCTTTGACCGCGTTTTATTAGATGCCCCTTGTTCCGCCACAGGGGTTATCCGCCGTCATTCTGACATTAAATTATTACGCAATAACCAAGAAATTGTTACTATAACCAATCTACAGCGTGATATGCTGAATTGTTTATGGCCTTTGTTAGCCAAAGGTGGCTTACTGGTTTATGCAACCTGTTCCGTAATGTCGGTGGAAAATGAACAACAAATCGCAAATTTTGTTGCTGCTCACCCTGACTGTATCCAATTAAAAGAGCCCAGAACTTGGGGACATGCAACAGGTCATGGCCAACAAATTTTGCCAGGCGAACAAGGTATGGACGGATTTTTCTACTCAGTACTTTTTAAGGATGAAAAATGACTATCAACTGGCCTTTAATTACTGTTTTGTTCTGCTTATCCATTCCTGGGGTGCTCATCGCAATAAAACGGTTAATCTTTTTTTTATTGCCTGATAACTCTGAAGCGTTAAAAAAAAGGATAAGCAATTTTGCCATTTTGCAAACTTTATTGATGGTCTTTATCCTCAGTCTTGCCGGTGCGATGTTATCGCCAATGACAGGGTTACATGACACCCTACTTGAAGGGCTATTACAAGGAACCACCCGGGTAAAAGCATTACTTCCTATCATATTACCCACCGTCTTGTATGCCTTTTTTGGGTTAGTGGTGTTTTTAGTACTCTTTTATGGCTTGATTGCACGTATTATCGATAAAAAAAACATGCAAATCATGGCCAATATTCGTACCGCTCTCGGTGTTGATGGCTGTGTTCTTTATGGCGGTGTAGTCGAGGAAGTCATTGGACGCTGGGGATTATTGAATCTTGCTACTTTTTTTGCCTTGCTGTTTACGAAACAATTTCCCAATTTGCTTATCTGGATTTCAATTTTTATTAGCGGCTTAATTTATGCCGTGAGCCAAATTCCGATTTATCTTGCTGCCGGTTGTACCAGAAGCCGCAATTTCATTTACTCTGTTATTATACTGAGTTTGTACCAATCCGTGCTTTTTGGCTATCTATTTTGGCAGTATGGACTTATTGCTGCGATTTTGTCCCATATGTTATTTCATTTGGGATGGGCCGCCTTGGAAAATGTAAAAAGATCGTAAAGCCCTCCCCCCTTAATTTTGTCTTAACCTTCATCTTTTATCCTACAAGTGAACGTAATGAAAGTTAGGGGGGGTAGGATATGGCCACTTCAAGTAATGAATTTGCTGCTTTAGTAAAGCAATTACATCAATCACCTAATGATCCTGTTTTGAAACAGGCTGTAGTTCAATATTTACCTAAAATGATGGCTTTAGCTCAAGATAACCCTATGGCTTTATACCATTTAGCTCATATTTATCCGCCCACTTCTTCTCAGTACAAACAAACCATGCGCCAGGCAGCTAACTTAGGGTGTACTAGCGCGATGCTGGTTATGGTGCAAGTTTTAGGCAACTCCAATGATGCGAGCGATCTAAAAAAAGCAGCCCATTATATGACTATGATCAATAAATCGGGCGATCCATACATCAAAGATCAGGCTCAATTACTCTTAGCTGAATATTCTGAGTTAGCAAAAACAATGCAAGAGCAAGCGAAGCCTCATTTAAGTTATGGACTTGCTCATCGTTTCTTCACGTCACAACGGGAAAAAGAAGAACCAATGGAGCTATTAAACACTGTAGCGTGCAACGCTTAATCTTGAAAAGGTAGCCTGTTTGCAAGCATCCAGGCTACTCCTGAAATAACGGGAAATTCAAACAATTAAGAATCGAAAATTCTTTTGAATCTCATTCAAATCAAATTGATTTAAATATAAAGAAAAACTCATCCATGCGCTTAAAGCCGCTAAATCCTGAAATGGAGGAGGAAGATAGACGGGATTGGTTAAAACACCGCGCTCTTTGAGTTCAGTGAGTAAAGGCAAATCATCCAAAACCAACTTCCCAGTAAATAATAAGGGAATCGAATCCACATGCTTTTTACTGATTGCAAAACGTATGTAATTATAAATTAATACAAAGCCTTTGGCATAAGATAAATCTTTGGTAAAAGGACCACCTGTTGGTGTACTTCCTCTAAAAACTCGTACTGATTGATTATAACTGTCCTCTTCGCTCAAACCACAATCCATAAAATAATTATAAATATCGAGAAAGTCAGCCCCTTGCGTCACCATATCCAACGCAATAACACGATTGGTAATCTTTAACATACGGCTGGGATAAGAAGAAAAAGTAACTACCTCGGTAATCACTGCCAAACCTTCCTGAATGACGCTGCTCGAAGGAGAACCCTTAGAAAGAAAAAAACAATTGGGCTGCATCGAACCATTCAAGGTTGTCCCAACGTGAACCCAACCCTCATGTACTTCAAGATATCGAAGGTCGCGATCACTAAACATCGCTTGCTGGCTTAATTTAATATTGTCCGCACCAGCAGAGGCATCTGCGATCATTTCGTCGCTGACCATTACGGTTACTTTGCCAGGATGTTTATCAAAAAACTGCCCTAAACGCGCTTGCAAAATTTCCTGAGCCTGCTGTGGGGTATAACGTTTGATATCCGCTTCAGATTGTAATTGAACACTAAGACCTGTTAACACATCAAAAAGTAAAGTACCCATCTCTGACATGCGTGGCCCACCTGCGTAAAACACATCATTGGGACTACCATACAATTCCATCGCCAGTTCAGAAAATGCAGGAGTGCCGCGCACAGCAAGCATTTGGGTGGCACGGCTATATTCTTCACACTGGCGACGTATTAAACGAGTTAAGGTAGAATATTGCCCGAGTTGATTCTGGGTATCGCGCAAAATAATCCGAAACTCTTCTTGTTTTTCATGTACATCAAAGGGCAAAGGTTTTTTTTCATAATATTCTTTATCAACAGGGGGAAGCCTTTTACCTTTATATTTAAAAAATTCCTTTTTTATTGATTCATCCCATTTGATACTATCAAGAATCCTGATTTTGCGTTGCGCATCCACAATACGCTGTGATAATTCCTGTACAATAAGCAATTCAGCTGATTCTGATGGTGTCATAATAAATCCCCTATGATACAGGTGGTGAAATGCTCACACGTGCATCTTGGTTCTGTTGAGGCAAATCATAAAAATTACTAATATTTGCTCTCGTTAACGGCGGCGGCACTTCTAATGAAGGACCATTACGGCTGCTCAAATAAAGACTCTCTCCATTACTCGCATAACGACTGCATCCAGAGAGAACGAGCGCCACAAAAACAATAAAACACAATTTTTTCACTTAAATCAACTCCAAACTTTTCATAATCTTTTCTAAGGGTTCATGATGCTCTTTAGACAAACAAGTCAATGGCATCCTTAATTCGTTATCCATTAACCCCATTCTGTTTGCGGCCCATTTTATCGCAATCGGATTCGTTTCAATAAACAATAATTCATATAGAGGTGCAAGCTGTTCATTGATGCGTAAGGATGCAGCGTGATCACCGTCTAAAGCAGAATCACATAATTTGGCCATCAATTTTGCAGCCACGTTAGCTGCTGCGGAAATATTTCCTTTAGCTCCAGCCAGCATCCAGGATGCTGCGGTGAAATCATCACCACTAAATACATCAATGCTGCCTTCTGAAAGACGCAAAATTTGCTGTAACCGGGTCATCTGTCCTGTAGCATCTTTTATTCCCACGATATTGGAAATTTTAGCAAGTCGAGCTACTGTTTCTGGTAACATATCACATGCCGTTCTCGTTGGCACATTATAAAGAATAATCGGCATCGCAACGGCTTTGGCGATTTGACTGTAATGCAAATATAACCCTTCTTGGGTAGGTCTAATATATGCAGGAGTCATAATTAATGCTGCATGCGCGCCACACTCCATCGCCTCCTGGGTTAATTGAATACAATCCCGTGTTGCATTCATGCCAGTACCCGCAATTACTGGGATTCGCTCTTTTGCTTGGTCTATTACTGTTTTAATGACCAATAATTTTTCTTCATGAGATAAAGTACCTGATTCACCGGTAGAACCCGCCGCAACAAGACCATGACTGCCCATTTCGATATGAAATTCGACCAATTCCCGTAAACGTGGAACATCAACTTCATCATTCTTCATGGGTGTTAATAAAGCAACTATGCTTCCTTTAAACATACAATCCTCTGTTCTTATTATTTATATTTCTAATACTACTGGAAAATGGGGGTAAGAGTAAAATCTGAACGTAAAAAGCCGCCTTCAAAAGCAAAATATGATCACTTATTTTACATTAAATATTTTTTTTGTACTAAAATCATAGTGAAGATGAAGAAACCAGGATTTTCCTGCCGTGAATCTGCCTTATCAATGCAGAAGTCCTGAAAACTATAAAAAGGAGTTCGCTATGAAAAAAATTATTGCTCCCTTATGTTTTGTCGGGTTATCCGCTTTTATGCTCGGGGGTTGCACTAACACTCAAGTGGGTACTGCTGCTGGTGGTGCTGCAGGAGCTGGTATAGGGTATGCAGTAACTGGAGGCAGTGCGGTTGGTACTGTGATTGGTGCAGGAGCTGGCGCATTAGTAGGCAATGCAATCGGCCAAGATCAAGACCGACGAGCATACTATTATCATCACCGCTACTATCGTCCTGGTTACAATTATTACTATTACTAATACAACCCCAAACACCCTTAACCTTTTTTGAGGTTAAGGGTGTTTTATTTTAATAATCAAAGTGAAATACACTATTTTCTGCAAAAAATTAGAACATTTTTTATGGAATTTTCTTTAACCAATAAAAAAACTCAATAATATAAAGCAATATCAAATTTCCATTGCTATACTTTTTAAAAGGAATTTCAGGTTAATCCTAACCGATTGATCATTAACCCAAAAAATACAAGGATTGTAATCATGCGCTTAAAAAATAAAGTAGCAATAATTACCGGTGCGGCCAGTGGAATAGGTAAAGAGATCGCCCTTGTTTATGCCAAGGAAGGAGCTAAGGTTGCTATTGCCGATCTTAATCTCGAACAAGCCCAAAATACAGCGGAAGAATTAAAGTCTAAGGGTGGAGAAGCCATGGCAGTTGCCATGAATGTCGTCAATGAAGATGAAGTCAATAAAGGTGTTGATGAGGTTGCAAAATACTTTGGCGGCGTGGATGTGTTAGTCAGTAACGCTGGGATTCAAATTATTAACCCCATAGATCAATTGGCTTTTTCTGATTGGAAAAAATTATTATCCATTCATCTGGATGGAGCTTTTCTAACCACCCGTGCTGCACTAAAGCACATGTATGCTTCAGGTAAGGGAGGCAGTATTATTTATATGGGATCAGTCCATTCTAAAGAAGCCTCTAAATTGAAAGCACCTTATGTCACTGCAAAACATGGATTACTTGGTTTGTGTAAAGTGGTCGCCAAAGAAGGGGCTGCTCATAATGTCAGAGCCAACGTCATTTGCCCAGGTTTCGTACGCACACCTTTAGTGGACAAACAAATTCCAGAGCAAGCTAAAGAACTAGGAATTACTGAAGACCAAGTCATTAAAAACGTCATGCTTAAGGATACAGTGGACGGCGAATTTACCACTACAGATGATGTGGCACAAACCGCGTTATTTTTTGCCTCTTTTGCATCCAATGCGCTGACAGGTCAATCATTGGTGGTGAGTCACGGATGGTTCATGGAGTAGTCCTATGACCCGGGCAAAAAAAAGTAAATCGAAAAAGCATCGACATGTTGCCTGCTGTTTTCAAGGTGGAGGCGCTTTAGGCGCCTATCAAGTGGGTGTTTTACATGCCTTAGATGAAGCAGGTTATGATCCGGATTGGTTTGTTGGCACCTCAATAGGCGCAATAAATGCAGCCATCGCAGCCGGTAACCCGCCAGGGGTACGTGTCGAAAAAATGCAGCAATTTTGGCAAAAGATTGCCACCCCCTCTTTCATCAAGCCTGACCTCCTACCTAATGACGATGAAAGTCGAAAACTTGAACATTTTTTATCAGCTCAATCCGCTTTACTTTGGGGACAACCGGGTTTTTTTACACCTCGTTTCCCTCCTTTGCTCATGGGATATTATGACAAACCCGATACCATAAGTTTTTATGATACCCAATACTTAAAATCATCTCTGGAGCAATTTATCGACTTTGATCGCATCAACTCCAAAGCAACTCGTTTAAGTATCGGTGCTGTTGAAATTTGCAGAGGGGAAATGGTGTATTTTGATTCACAAGATACCAAAATCGGACCCGAACATGTTATGGCCAGTGGTGCATTACCCCCTGGTTTTCCCGCTGTTGAGGTTGAAGGAGAATATTATTGGGATGGTGGAATTTCCAGCAACTCACCAGCAACCTATGTATTAGCAGTAAATCGATGCCCTCGCGATTTACTTTGCTTTGCGATTCACTTATTTGACTCTTATGGTTTGTATCCAACCTCTCTCGATGCAGTGATGAAGCGACAAAAAGATATAGAATACTCCAGCCGGTTTTCCCAAGCGATTAACATGTATCAACAGATCCATGCATTAAAGAATACCATTCATATTCTCTCTCGCTATGTTCCAGAAGAGGAACGAGGAAACCCCGAACTAAAACTTTGTATCGCACGTGGACACCAATCTACAGTCTCCGTGGTGCGCTTTTTATATGAGCACGATGAGTCAGAACTTTCTTCAAAAGACTATGAATTTTCGCAAAAAAGTATTTTAGAACGCATAAATAATGGCTACTTAGATGGAAGAAGAGCCATTAAAAAATCACCTTGGAATCAAAAGGTCTCTCAAACAACAGGGATTGCTGTTTACGATATGTCCCCTAATAAACATTTAAAATCGGAGTTTGAAAATGAATGAAGCTGAGGTAAAAAAACAGGCATTTGCCATGCCACTCGTCAGTCCATCTTATCCTCGTGGCCCATACCGTTTTATTAATAGGGAATTTTTAACAATTACCTATGAAACCGACATGGATGTGTTGCGGGAAATAGTTCCTGCCCCATTGGAGGTAGTAGAGCCTTTAGTCAAATTCGAATTCATTCGGATGCCTGATTCCACTGGATTTGGTGACTATACAGAGTCTGGGCAAGTCATCCCTGTTCGCTACAAAGGTAAAATGGGAAATTACACCCATGCAATGTTCTTAGATGATCTCCCTCCCATAGCAGGTGGCCGTGAAATATGGGGATTCCCTAAAAAACTGGCTCAACCCAAACTGGAAATTGTCCATGAAACTTTGTTAGGTACCTTAGAATATGGACCTTGCCGTATCGCCACAGCCACTATGGGCTATAAATATGAAGCACTTGATGTAAAAAAGGTAGCCGAATCAATGAGCACACCCAATTATTTACTTAAGATAATTCCTCATGTGGACGGTAGTGTGCGAATTTGTGAATTGGTTGAGTATTATCTTGAAGATGTTGTGATTAAAGGGGCTTGGCAAGGACCAGCTCAACTGCAATTAACACACCATGCCTTGGCTCCTGTAGCGAATCTTCCTATACGACGCATAGTAAATGGAGTCCATTTATTAACAGATCTCACCTTGCCTTATGGTCGCGTTGTTCACGATTATCTTAAATAGAGGTTAGGAGAGCGAATAAAAATGTTAATTATCATCGGCTATATAGTCATACTACTCTGTGTTTTTGGAGGATTTGCTTTGGCTGGAGGCCATCTTGCAGCAGTCTTTCAACCTATTGAACTGCTCATTATCGCTGGGGCAGCCATAGGCTCACTTATTGTTGCAAACAGTGCCTCAGTTTTAAAATCCCTGTTAAAGGCCATACCTAAAGTATTTCGTGGTGAGAAATCCATTAAGGAGAGCAATACTAATTTATTAGGCCTTTTATACAATCTGCTGAATAAAGCGCGGCAGCAAGGATTGATGTCTTTGGAAGCAGACATTGACTCACCAGAAGAAAGCCCTATTTTCAATAATTATCCTTCGTTAATGAAAAACCATCATGTTATTGAGTTTATTTGTGATTACTTAAGATTGATCATCACCTCGAACCTGCAACCTTTCCAACTTGAGGCGTTAATTGACATGGAAATTGAATCACATCATGAAGAAGAAATGATTCCTGCCAATGCCTTATCGAAACTCGCTGATGCGATGCCTGCGTTTGGGATAGTTGCTGCAGTTCTTGGTGTAGTCCATACGATGGAATCGATCAATTTGCCTCCCCCTGAACTTGGAGTACTCATTGCCCATGCTCTGGTAGGTACTTTTTTAGGTATTTTAATCGGTTATGGATTTATTGGTCCCGTTGCATCGGCAATGGAACATCATGCCAATCAAACCCAGTTGATGCTGCACTGCATTAAAGCAACAATACTAGCGAGTTTACATAATAATCCTCCTATTATTGCCGTTGAATTTGGGCGGAAGGTATTGTTTTCGGGCCAACGTCCCTCTTTCTCTCAGCTTAATGAAGAAATTAAAAATTTCAAACCGGCCGCATCCTCATCCAGCTCTGAGGGTTCTGCTGCTGAACCTACCCCGAGTTAATGAGGTTACAGCATGAGTGAAAATGGTGGTAAAGGAAAAGCGGGTTCAAGCCCAATAATTCGAAAAATTAAAAAAAATCAACACAAGCATCATGGCGGCTCATGGAAAATCGCTTTTGCCGATTTTGTGACCGCCATGATGGCCTTCTTTTTGTTGATGTGGCTGATTGCATCACTGAATAAAGCGCAAAAAGATGGTATTGCCGAATATTTTAAACAGCCAATGAAAATCACTTTTTTTGGCGGTAAAAACGTAGGCAATCAACAATTAAATCTTAAAGGTGGAGGACCAAATCTTAAGGACACCAATGGTCAAGTTTCTACAACTGATAAGGCATCCACGCAAAGTAAACAAGCCCAAGACGTTCAAGTCATTCAATCGGATAAAGAGGAAACCCAAAAACTTGAAGAATTAAAATCACAAATTAATTTAAGCATCCAAAAAGATCCCTCATTAGCAGGATTAAAAAATCAACTACTCATGGAGGTAGTAAACAATGGGCTGCGAATCCAATTAATTGACAATCAGAAAAAGCCCATGTTTGATGTAGGATCAGACAAACTCAATCCGGAAATGGATCCTGTGTTTGCCCAGATTGCCAAACTCCTGAAGACAGTACCCAATAAAATCACTATTGAAGGACATACTGATGCCCATCCCTACCATAATCCAGATGAATTAGAGTATACCAACTGGGAATTATCGACCCAAAGGGCCAATGCCGCCCGTCGTGCTTTGGTTAAAGCCGGCTTAGATCCTGATCGGGTCTTGCGTGTCTCTGGTTTTTCATCAACCATGCTTCTCAATACAAAAGATCCCTTCAGTCCCGAAAACCGAAGAATTAGCATTATTGTCATAAAAAAAGGGGCGGAAAACAAAGTAATTAAGAAGTAACCTGCAGTGGACGCAATACACCCATTAGATTCAAGCTGCCTTCTCCCCAGGGGGAGAAGGTGCCCCTTAGGGCGGATGAGGGGGCTGATTGTGACTAATAAAAGAAAAAAAACTTCAAGCACCCCACACCCGTGTGCAACCGGAATGATGGGTAACACTTTAAACCGGGATGATAGGTAACAGATTAAAATTTTAGGGCCTAGAAATTTTATTCTGTCTCACATCAATCATCCCTAGTTTTAGTTTCGAGAAGAATAAAGAGGCTCTTCCATCATCAATGATTTGCAAGCCGACAAGTTCTCCTCTTAGTAATTCAGAAACATAATATTTTTTACCAAACCATTTTATCTCACCGTTGGTTCTCACTTTCCGCACTTCATAATTACAAGGGTAACTGACTTCTGGGAGTTTATTGGGTAAACTTCTTGATGAAGCGCGATAGATATCTGCAGGTCTTTTTCCATCAAGTGCTTGGTGAGGTCGTTCTTGATTATATTCATTTCTAAATGCATCAAAACAGTGTTGTTGTTCCTCAAAATTTAATTTTGGAGGTGAAGCCACCGCTTCTTTTAAAGTTCTATGCATTCTTTCGTGTCTTCCGTTTTGTTCTGGATGACCTGGTTCAATGCGCTCAGGCATTATCCCGAGTTTTAACCACCAGATTGAAAGTGTTGTTAAGGCACCAATCCCCATTCCAGCGAAAGGTTGTCCATTATCGGTTCTAATTACATCGGGAAGACCATACTCAATAAATGCCTGCCTAAATCCTTCTTTTGTTTCTTTTTGTCGAGGACCAACTAATCCTTTGCATAACAATAAGAAACGACTGTGATTGTCCGTTATCGTCAGTGGATAACAATAGGTGCCACCTACCTTAAATTGTCCTTTAAAGTCAGCACTCCAGGTATGATTTGAATCGTTGCATTCCCTAAATGGTTCTGTACACGCTGATACGCGCCTCCTGTATTTCCTCGGCTTAACTAAACCATGCTTCTTTAAAATATCTCCTATAGTACTTACTGCCGGCCACACTTCTTCGGACTCATTAATTAATAACCAATCTCTTAATTTGTCCGGGCCCCATTTAGGATAACGATATTTCAACTCAATTAATCGTCGTTGCTTCTCATAAGGTGTTCCATTTGGATGGTGATGCCTTGCATGGGATTTTGGTTTCAACGCAGCCTCTCCCTCTGCTTTATAGCGATTTATTAGTTTATAGCCTGTTTTTCGACTCACTCCATAACGCTTACACAACTCGCTAAAACTAAATTCTCCTTTTAACCAATCTCCAATAAATTTTAATTTCTCTATTTCAGCCTTTGTATTCAGCCAATTCATTGGTAACACCTTTTTCTCCTAGAATAGTGTTACCTATCATCCCGGTTTAAAGTGTTACCAGTCTACCCGGTTTGTACCCCCGTACCCCTCTCCCACTCGTGGGAGAGGAATCTAATTTAATAGTACAACCACTTCGCTACACAGGCTAGAATTGTGCTTATCAATATCATTGAAACAACTAGACCGAAGAAGCATTCAACATCCAGCGTGCTTTTTCATGCGCCGCAATGCGTTCACTGAGTAAGGCCACAGTCCCTTCATCCCCATGTTCCTGAGCCAGTTTAATTGTTGTATTTAAATCCTTAACCAAAGTTCCATGATCCTGGGCTAAATCACTCACCATTCGATTTGCATCGAAACTGGAATCACCGTCCTTAATTGTTTTTAATTGATTCAGTGCGGTAAATGTAGCAGGAGCCTTATGCCCCATAATTAAGATCCGTTCGGCAATCGCATCCACGGCTTCAGCTAATTCCTTATATTGCATTTCAAATAATTCATGCAAACTTTTAAAATGCACGCCTTTAACATGCCAGTGATAATTTTGCGTTTTAAGATATAAAGCATAAGTATCGGCCAAAACTACTTCCAATTTTTTAATTATTGTTCCCATTATGACTCCTGACTTTATAAATTACAGTTATTTTGAATGATAGCACGCCATCTTGAGCGCAGCGAGGAATGATGGTCTTCTTTACCAATAAAAAACCCGCCATTACGGCGGGTTTTTAAAGGAATAGGAATGGAGAGAGGCTTACATCATGCCGCCCATACCACCCATACCACCCATTCCACCCATGCCGCCCATATCACCAGCAGCTTCATCTTTCTTTGGTAAATCAGCAACCATGCACTCAGTAGTCAGCATAAGGCTCGCTACAGAAGCAGCATTTTGTAATGCCATACGAGTTACTTTAGTTGGATCTAAAATACCCATATCAACCATGTCACCAAATTCGCCAGTAGCAGCATTGAAACCGTAGTTATCTTTGTTTTCAGATACTTTGTTTACAATTACTGAAGCTTCATAGCCAGCGTTTGATACGATCTGACGCATTGGTGCTTCAATAGCACGACGAAGAATGTTGATACCCATGTTTTGATCGTCATTGTCGCCTTTCAAAGAATCCAGAGCTTTTTGGGCACGAATTAAAGCAACACCACCACCTGCTACGATACCTTCTTCTACAGCAGCACGAGTAGCATGTAATGCATCTTCAACACGAGCTTTCTTCTCTTTCATTTCAACTTCAGTAGCAGCACCCACTTTGATGACCGCAACACCGCCAGAAAGTTTAGCAACACGCTCTTGTAATTTCTCACGGTCGTAATCAGAAGTAGTTTCTTCGATTTGAGCACGAATTTGAGTAATACGCGCATTGATTTCAGAAGCTTTACCTTCACCATCAATAATAGTTGTGTTTTCTTTGGTTACCACGATGCGTTTTGCAGTACCTAAATCTTCTAAAGTAGCAGCTTCTAAGCTCTTACCAATTTCTTCGGAAATAACTTGGCCACGAGTTAGAATTGCGATGTCTTGCAACATTGCTTTGCGACGATCACCAAAGCCAGGGGCTTTAACTGCGCATACTTTAACAATACCACGCATGTTGTTAACAACTAGAGTTGCTAAAGCTTCGCCTTCAACATCTTCAGCGATAATCAATAATGGACGACCTGATTTGGCAACGCCTTCCAATACAGACAACATGTCACGAATACTGGAGATTTTCTTGTCAACCAACAGAATGAATGGATGCTCAAGCTCACAAGTCATGTTTTGTTGATTGTTGATGAAGTATGGAGAAATATAACCACGGTCAAAC
This sequence comes from Legionella sp. 227, assembly GCF_043161935.1. Classification (NCBI taxonomy): domain Bacteria; kingdom Pseudomonadati; phylum Pseudomonadota; class Gammaproteobacteria; order Legionellales; family Legionellaceae; genus Legionella; species Legionella sp. 227. Next base: position 359,140 of record NZ_CP171154.1, read on the forward strand.
TGCATACCTTCAACAACAGATAATTCATTCTCAAGTCCATTACCGTCTTCAACAGTAATAACACCTTCTTTACCTACTTTATCCATTGCACTAGCAATGATAGAACCAATTGCTTCATCAGAGTTAGCAGAAATAGTACCTACTTGAGCAATTGCTTTATTGTCTTTGCAAGGCTTAGACATAGATTGTAATTTTTTGGTGATTGCAGTAACTGCTTTGTCGATACCGCGCTTCAAATCCATAGGATTCATACCCGCAGCAATTGCCTTGTACCCTTCAACAACAATCGCACGAGCCAATACAGTAGCAGTAGTAGTACCATCTCCAGCAGTATCAGAAGTTTTAGAAGCAACTTCTTTAACCATTTGTGCGCCCATATTCATGAAGCGTTGATCAAATTCGATTTCTTTCGCTACAGATACACCGTCTTTAGTTACAGTGGGAGCACCATAAGCTTTTTCTAAAACAACATTACGACCACGTGGGCCCATAGTTACTTGTACTGCATCAGCTAATGCATTAACACCAGCTAGCATTTGTAGACGCGCATCGTCACCAAAACGTAATTCTTTAGCCATTATCTCTATCTCCTAAATGAAACGATTACTTCTCGATTACACCCATGATGTCGTCTTCACGCATCACAACTAATTCTTTACCGTCGATTTTCACTTCAGTACCTGAGTATTTGCCAAACAGGACAATATCACCGACTTTTACAGCTAAAGCGCGAACATCACCGTTGTCTAATACCTTACCGGCGCCAACAGCAATGATTTCACCACGCATTGGTTTTTCAGTAGCGCTATCTGGAATAACAATACCACCCGCTGTGGTACGTTCTTCTTCCATACGACGAACAACAACTCGATCGTGTAAAGGACGAATTTTCATGCTTCTATCTCCTGATTAATTAATCTTTAAAAGTCAATTTGCAATGTTACTGAGAGCCATATGGGGACAAGGAAGAGAGTTTCAAGGGTTAAAATAAAAAAAATTTTAATTTTATTTTTTTCACACCACTCGATGTTCTGATATAGTTACACTATATATCAGTAAAATTCTGTAGCCTGGGTGGAGCGCAGCAAAACCCGGGAATTTCTTAGATCAATTTCTAATCCCGGGTTTCGCTGCGCTCCACCCAGGCTTCATTGTAATAAAGGTTTCAGAATGAGAAAATGGTTCTTATTGTTATTTTGTTGCATAACCACATTTGCTCTGCATGCAACCCCTCTTCCTGCTGCAGAAGTATTCCAAGTCAATGTAACTCCAGTCGATCCGAATACATTTGCCATTAATTTCCAGATAAAGCCTAATTATTTTCTCTACAGCGATCGAATTAAATTAACCACCAAAACGAACAGTACGGTGCAAATAGGCACCCTTCGGTTCCCCTCCACAGAGAAAAAAGTAGATAAACAGGGGCATGTGTATCCTGTCTATCGTAATCACGTCACCATACCAGTAGGTATCTTAGGAAATAAACCTGGAAAAGCTTTGGTGAACTTACACTATCAAGGCTGCTCTGACGATGGTTTTTGCTATGCCCCAGAAACCCAAACAATTCAGTTAACTATAGATGACAGTTTGGCGTTAACCCAAGCAAGCCTGGATCAAGGCAACAATATGCAACCTGCGGTTGCTGAAGAAACCCAAAATGAGGGAATCACAAAAGTTTTTTCGAGCCACAATTGGTTGCTCATTTTGATAACTTTTTATGGCTTTGGTTTGCTTTTATCATTCACTCCCTGCATTTTACCCATGGTGCCCGTTTTGTCTGGAATTATTGTGGGTCACGGTAAGGAAATTACAACGCGAAAAGCCTTTTTTCTCTCATTAAGCTATGTACTGAGTATGTCGATTACCTATTCAATTATTGGTGCAGTTGTCGCTTTACTCGGATCCAATCTGCAAGTAAGCATGCAATCACCTTGGTCCGTAGGTATATTTAGCCTGATTTTTATGCTGTTAGCCTTATCCATGTTTGGATTTTATGAATTCAAATTACCGCATTCCTGGCAAGCAAGAATACACGGTTCCAGCAATCAAAGAGGAGGCCACTATCTTGGGGCTGCGATCATGGGTTGTTTATCCACCCTGATTCTTTCACCTTGTGTTACAGCGCCATTAATTGGGGTATTAACCTACATTGCGCAAACCGGGAATATCCTTTTAGGCTGCCTGACCTTATTTGTTTTAGGCCTGGGAATGGGTACGCCTTTATTGCTTATTGGTACTTCTGCAGGCAAATGGTTGCCTGAAACCGGCAACTGGATGAACACCATCAAGGCATTGTTTGGTATTATTTTCATTGCGGTTGCCATTGTGCTTATTTCGCGAATCACTCCTCCCTTGGTCAGTATGATGTTATGGGCAAGTTTGCTTATTTTTTCAGGAATCTACAGTGGCGCCCTCACCTACTCAGCAACCCATCGTGAAAAATTCAATCAGGGAATAGGCCTCATTCTACTGGTCTACGGTTTCCTGATTTTGGTTGGAGCAAGCATGGGTGCAACAAATCCGCTGCAACCCCTAACTACAGCCCAATCAGCAAATGCGGCTCCTGTTAATATTGCGATTAAAACACAACAAGATCAGACCTTGAGCTCCATAAAAAAAGCGTTAATTGAAGCCAAAGGCAATCCAGTGATGCTTGATTTTTATGCTGACTGGTGTACATCCTGTAAGGTAATGGATGCAACCACATTTAAAGACCCTCGTGTACAAGAAGCTTTGGCGCGTTTTACGGTAATTAAAATCGATGTCACCGCAAACTCTGCGGAAGATAAAGCCCTCCTCAATTATTTTCATGTTGTAGCGCCCCCAACCTTTATATTTTTCGATGAGGAAGGCAAAGAACTTAATAAGCTCAAGCTGGTTGGCGAAGTCTCTGCAAATAAATTTTTAAAAATCTTACAGCACATAGACTAGCAGAAAAAAATATCCCTCCCCCGCCAGAAATGAAATGCCTTAAGAACGGATGAGGGTCTCCCGAAACAGGAGAGCGTGTAGACTGGGCCTTGGGCCCAACCTACATTTTGAAAGAACTTCTCATTTACGTAAATGCAATCAAATAATTAAAACCTCCATAATCTTGTCGACAATAATACTCATTAAGAGGTATAATTCGTTCACTTTTTTTACAGTTAGAGTTTTATGAATCATAAAGTAGGATTTGTTAGCTTGGGTTGTCCCAAAGCTCTGGTAGATTCCGAGCGCATCATTACCCAACTGCGTGCGCAGGGATATGAATTGGTATCCAGTTATCAGGATGCAGGTGTTGTAGTGATTAATACCTGCGGGTTTATTGATAGCGCCGTCAAGGAGTCTTTGGATACCATTAAAGAAGCGATGGCAGAGAACGGACGTGTTATTGTTACAGGTTGTCTGGGTGCCAAGGCCGAGATCATCAAAGAAGCGTGTCCCGATGTTTTGCATATTAGTGGTGCACATGCCTATGAGGAAGTAGTGAATGCCGTTCATCAGCATCTGCCTCCACCCGCCGATCCGTTTACCCAGTTGATTCCTCCCCAAGGAATTAAATTAACACCACGTCATTATGCCTATTTAAAAATATCTGAAGGCTGCAATCAAAAATGTACGTTTTGTATTATTCCTACTATGCGGGGAAAATTGCAAAGCTACCCAATGACCCAAGTATTAACCGAAGCGCAAAAATTAAAAGACGCGGGGGTTAATGAAATTTTAGTGATTTCCCAGGATACAAGTGCTTATGGAGTAGATACGCGCTATCAACCTATAACCTGGAAAGGAAAAAGCATTGATACTCGTTTTTATGATTTATGCGAACAATTAGGGGAGTTAGGCATTTGGATTCGCCTGCATTATGTTTATCCTTACCCGCATGTGGATGAGATCATTCCTTTAATGAGAGATGGTCTGATTCTCCCGTATTTAGATATCCCATTACAGCATGCTAATTCGCGAGTACTTAAAGCAATGAAGCGTCCTGCAAGTAGTGAAAATACCTTGCTGCGTATCGCTTCTTGGCGAGAAATTTGCCCCGATATTACATTACGTTCAACCTTTATTGTTGGTTTTCCCGGAGAAACAGAGGAAGAATTTGAGGAGTTACTCGACTTTCTTGAGGAAGCTCAGTTAGATCGCGTAGGCTGTTTCAAGTATTCACCAGTTGAAGGGGCTAAAGCGAATGAATTAAGCGACCCTGTACCGGAAGAAGTTAAAGAGGAACGTTATCATCGCTTTATGCAATTACAGGCAGAAATTAGCCGCGATAAATTAGAAAATAAAATTGGCAGTATACAAACGGTATTAATTGATGAAGTCAACGCAGAACAAATTATTGCCCGAAGCCAAAGTGATGCCCCGGAAATCGACGGGCTTGTTATTCTGCCACCAAATCCCGGCGTTAAAGTGGGATCATTTGCGGAAGTTCTGATTACCGATAGTGATGATTATGATCTCTATGCAGAATTCAAGTAAAAGATAAGTTGCACCTCCGGATCTGTAGCCTGTAATAATCGAATACGGGCTACAGATAAAAAAACTATTTCACCTGATTATAAAGTTCTTTACACACACTCAATATCTCACCTTGCTTGTTTTCATGATTCACAACCCCTGGACGCAATATATTCTGATGCAATAACTGATGGTGTTTTTTGTATGCTTTCTTTAAAAAATTGTAGTGTTCTTTGCTTAAAACACCCGCTAAAAACAAATGGTGGAGTTGGCTTAAGGTATGCGTATATCGTGATAAAGAAGGGGCTCCCAAATGAAGTATTAAAAACTGCACCAAAAATTCCAAATCCAATAACCCACCAGAAATAGGATTTCGATCTTGATGTTGCTCCATTTTGGACCTCATCGCCAACACATCTTGCAGCAGCGTTGGTTTATCACGCGTCATTAACAATACCGATTTTTTCAACTGTAAAAAAGTATTTCTAATCTTTGTATTTCCGCTCAGGATACGTGCTTTCAATAAAGCCTGATGTTCCCATGTCCATGCTTGATTTTTTTGGTATTCGACAAAGGCATCCACATGACTTACCAATAATCCCGCCGCACCAGAAGGCCTAAGACGTGTATCGACAGTATAGAGGACCCCTGACTGGGAACGAGTAGTCAGCATATGCAAAATTTTTTGCGTTAAACGGGTAATCAATGCTTCTTCAGAAAGGGGTGCCGAATGTAAAAAAACCAAATCCAAATCAGAAGCATAATTCATTTCCCGGCTCCCCAATTTTCCATAAGCAATGATTGCAAAGTGCGATTTTGCTTGCTTCATTTCCGGATATCGCACACACAATTGATCACTCGCAATGATTAACACTTGGTTTACGATGACTTGAGCCACATCCGACAAAAATTGTCCAATGCGCACGGCATTACATAAACCATAAAGCTCTGCCCGTGCAGCCATTAACCAATTGGTTAGCTTAAATTGACGCAATATTTCTTCTTGTGCTTCCACATCATGATGATGGGTTAGTTTTTCAATTAATTGCCCTTGTAATTGATGCAACGACAGGGGGCGCCATTCTTCCCCCTGATCCAACAACACCTCCAACAAAAATGGTTGGTTTACGAGTAAGGAGGTAATAAACGGACTTTGGGCAAACCAAAACAATAACTCAGTTAAGACCTGAGGATTTTCAGTTAATAAAGCAAGATAAGCGCTACGGCCTACTATATTTTCGAGTAAATGCATCACTTGCAATAAAACTTCATCGGTTTTTTCAACATGGGTTAACTCTGCCAGCAACATCACCATGAACCGATCCAATCGCATCCGTGCACCTTGCGTCAGACGTCGGCAACGAGGGCCATGACGAAAAGAATGAATCATTTGATAGCAATGAGAGGCATTGGTAAAGCCTAAACTAGTCAGCAAATTAATTGCCATACTGGTTTCTACATGTCCTTGCCAAAGACTGGCTAATTGATTCGCTAATAATCGTTTCTCATCTTCATAATCTTTGACCTTGCCGAGCACGGAATGAAATGCATAGCTAATAATCCTCTGATATTTATGTAATTTATTAAGCAAATCATCCCATGTCATGTATCCCATCGCTAAAATAATTTGCTCTTGTTTCACTAAATCATCGGGTAACGAGTGAGTTTGCTGATCATTTAAACTCTGAAGTGTGTTTTCAAGCTTGCGTAAAAACAAATACGCCTGTTTTAAAGCATCCGTATGCGATAACAGTTTTTCTCGCTTTAAAACTGTCAGTGCAAGCAAAGCATTCTGTACCTGCAATTGCGGTAAGCGACCACCACGAATTAACTGAAAATTTTGAATGACAAACTCTACTTCCCTGATTCCGCCTTTGCCACGCTTTATATCATCCAACCGAGGATTTAATTGCACCTCCCGTTCAATCATAGCCTTCATACTGCGTAACGATTCAATCACACTAAAATCTACATACCTCCTGTAGACAAAAGGCACGATCAACCGGGCAAACCAGGGATGCACCTCATCCGCTGTTTCAGCAATCACCCGTGCTTTAACCATTGCATAACGTTCCCAGTCGCGCCCCTGCTCTTGATAATAAGTTTCCATTGCAGCCAAACTAGAAACCAGTGGGCCGCTGTCTCCATTGGGTCTTAATCGTAAATCGACTCGAAAAACAAACCCATCAGGCGTTACATTTTGTAAAGTCTGTACAAGTTGTTGCACTAGCCTACTAAAATAATGCTGATTGTCGATGCGCTCCTCACCGTCAGTTTCTCCCACAACCGAATAGGCAAAAATAAGATCCACATCTGAGGAGAAATTTAACTCCCTGCCTCCTAATTTACCCATGGCCAGAGCAAATAATTCGACCTCATTCCCTTTTTCATCGCGAGGGATCCCATAACGTAAAGATAATCCCTGTTTGCAATAATTGAGCGCATGCAAAATAAGTGCATCAGCACAATCAGACCAAGAACTCATAATCTGTGCCGTACTGGCAATATCGGATAGTTCAAGAAGAAGCAACCGCAAGAAATGCGTATTGCGAAATTGTCGCAATGCACGGAAATAAGCAGCCTGGGGCAAGTTAAGTGACACATCCTGCACCCTATGAAAATAATCCTCGCGAGACAACAAAGAACAGCAGTCATCTTCTTTGACTAAGGTTTTTAATATTTGAATCTGTCGGCACGCATAATCACTGACAAGAAGCAACTTAACGACCTGGTCATACAAGGGATGATGCACATCCGACAGGTGCTTTTCAATGAACCATGCTTTTGATTCCAATAATTTAGGGATTTCCATTGTCATATATTTATATTTTTCATTTCCCAAATTAATACTCTCGTTATAATCTATAAAAATCAATAAATAATTCTATAATTAAAAAATGACTCGATTAATTCTAATTGCATTTATTTGTTTCACCTCCTCGCTTTTCGCTCAAGGCGAAACGCTCAATGTAGGGATTGAAAGTTTTGATCCCCCATTCGTCATGCAAGGAACCCGTAATGAAGCCTACGGCTTTGATGTTGATATGATGAACAGTTTATGCAAAATTATGAATAAGACCTGTGTCTTTCATGTGATGCGTTTTGATAAATTAATCGATGCAGTAATTAATAATAAATTAGATATTGCGATAAGCTCCATCACGATTACTAATGAACGCGCAAAAATAGTAAATTTCAGCCTACCCTATTTGCTCAGTTACTCTCGTTTTTTAGAAAAACAGTCTAATTCAAAAGAAACGTTCAGTCTAAATCTTTTGAACAGTAAAAAAATAGGATTAGAAACCGGTACCGTATTTTTAGATCAGCTTAGGGAGATGGGTGTAAATAATCCGAATATTAAAGAATATTCCGGTATTGAGGATCAGCTTGCGGCCTTAAGTAAGGGTGACGTAGACATAATTCTACTTGATAATGCAACCGCCATTTATTGGGCATCTAACTCATCAGATGCATTTAAATTGATAGGACCACCCTACATGTATGGATCGGGATATGGAATAGTCATTAATCCTGCTAAACCAAATTTATTAACCGAAGTAAACCAAGCCTTAGTCAAATTTCAAAATTCAGATGAATACAAACAAAATTATAATAAATATTTGCTTGAATTCTAAACGATGGAAGCAGCAGTTTAGAGGCTGTGCTTGAATTCTGGAGAGCGGCTGGATTTGAGCACAGGTCGTGCACGATGCACCAAATACTGCCGCTCCGTAAACCGTGAAATTAATGGAGTGTTTGTCCTTGCGTCAAACAACGAGTAATAATTTGTCGGGTTATAAAATCCCCCTGACTCACTCCGTACATTGAATTAAAATGCTTTGCCAAAATGACCACCCAACCAGACAAACGAAAATTCATTTTTTTTTCGGCTTGATCCACAACTATTTCAAAAAGACCTAAGGTATCACTCTCGCGATCACTAGCATACTCCTCCATAATCACGCGGGCGGCTTGTAAATCTTTGTCTCTGGTAGGCCAGTTTTGATTCATATTATTCTCCCTATAAAGCATGATTAGGATCTCTGTAATTTTGCTATCATATTGAGATAACTTCCAAATTACAAGAGCAAAAATAGGAGCATATTGTCTCATATTTTGACCAAATTTTCAAGATGCAAGACCTGTGCAGACACATACTTTAGTTACATAACACGTGGAATGTTTTTTCAAGACAGAATATGATATACCTATTCCTTCAAATTAAAAAAATACTCTATGACTTATCATATTTTACCCTCGATTTTGTCTGCTGATCTCACTTGCCTAGGCAATGAAGTAGAATCCGTAATGAATGCAGGAGCTGATTTTATACATTTTGATGTTATGGATAATCATTACGTTCCTAATCTAACGTTTGGTCCTGCGTTCTGTGAGGCTTTGCTCAAACGTTTCCCTAAACTTCCCATTGATGTTCATCTCATGGTAGAACCTGTTGATGCATTAATTGAAGCATTTGCAAAAGCAGGTGCAAAACGAATTAGTATTCACCCCGATGCAACAATCCATTTGGATCGCAGCTTAAAGCTGATCAAAGATTTAGGATGTGAAGCAGGTCTTGTATTAAATCCAGCAACACCCATTGAGGTATTGACTTGGTGCGCTCATAAACTCGATTTTATATTAGTCATGACGGTAAATCCTGGCTTTGGAGGACAGAAAATCATCTCTGAAATTATTGATAAAATCCCTCAAATCCGCAAGCTCTACCCCCAAATTGATCTTTGTGTTGACGGTGGGGTAACCATAGAAAATATTGCAACTTTGGCACGTGCAGGAGCGAATCAATTTGTGGCCGGTGCTGCTGTATTCAACAGTAAGAATTATAAAGAAACAATTGACTCCATGCGAAAACAATTAGGGACTGTTTAAATTTTAATGTAAGAAAGGTTATGAAAAAAATTATTTTATTTTTATGTGGATTCATTAGTTCTCAAGCCTGTATTGCCCTCTCGGGAGAGGCGTACATGGAACGCTTTAATACTTATTTGTCGTTTAGCCAAAATCTTCCTACAACGACACCTAGTGCTTCTTTCTTGGATTTTATTAAAGGAACCGCCCCTTTATCCACAAAACTACGCGAAAAATGGTTGTATGAACTGGCAAAAAATAAGAATTGGATGGCCTTTAGTCAATACTATCAACCGTCTAATGATTTGAATCTGGTTTGTTATGAGCAAATCGCAAACTACAATACAGGCAAGCAGGAAGAAGCATTAAAAGCATCTATTCCACTCTGGCTAAGCGGTGATTCAAGGCCCCCTTCATGCAACAGTTTATTTGACTTGCTTTTAAAAGATAATAACTTTGATCAAAACTTAATTACTCAACGAATCATTCTGGCTTTGGATCGACGCAATATCCAACTGGCCCGATATTTATTGAAGCAATACAGAACACCCCATACATCTGAGTTAAATACTTTAAACCTCGTTTATCAAAACCCAGCAAACATTAGCAAGCTGAGTCCTGGTGGTTTAAATAGTGACCTATACCTTTACGGCTTGAAGCGTATGGTCTCAATTAATATGAATAAAGCGTTGCTGTTGTGGCAGCAAAGCAAAACTCAAAAAATGCTTACCCAAGCACAAAAGCAAGCATTTTTAGCCCATGTAGCACTTTATAGAGCCATGCGCAATCATGACGATGCGCTGCAATGGTTCGCTAAAGTCAAACCTCAATATTACAACGATGTGTTACTCGATTGGCAAATACGTTTTGCATTAAAAAGAAAAGACTGGAAGCAAGTAACCACATTAATTAATGATTCGAAGAATAAAGATGAACCTTGTTGGCAATATTGGTTAGCACGATCTTTAGAAGAACAGGGAAAGAAAGCAGAGGCCAAAGCCATTTACGAACCTTTAGCCAGAAACAGGCAATATTATGGATTTCTTGCCAGTCTTCGCCTCAATAAAACACCCAGTTTTACCAATGAAACACCAACAACAAATCTGGACGTATTGAAACCCTACCAAACCTTCATTGATCAAATTCAAACCCTTTACATGACCAAACAAACGCTGCAAGCATCGCGCTTACTCAATGATTTCATTAGTGAGTTACCTAAAGACGAGGCAAGTGCATTAGTTTATTGGATTGATCAGAAACTGCAATGGCATGGTAAATCCGTTTATTTAAGTAGTAACGAAACCTTAAATAATCAACTTTCGTTAAGATTTCCTTTGGCTTATAAAGACAGTATTTCACTCTATTCTAAAAAATATGCTGTTGCCCCAGAGTTTATTTATGCCATTATTCGTCAGGAAAGTGGGTTTAGAGATGATGCAACCTCTTCTGTAGGAGCTCGAGGATTAATGCAAGTCATGCCCTATACCGCTCGAGTTGTCTCAAGAGCAGATAAGATTCAGTATAATGATCAAAAACAATTATTTCTTTCCCAAAAGAACATTAACATCGGTGTTGCTTATTTAAAACAACTTGCAAAGCGATTCGGAAATCATCCCATACTGATTGCTGCGGCATACAATGCAGGCCCTAAACAAGTCGTTTATTGGTTAAGGACGCATCCGCCCAAGGAAATTGATGTATGGATAGAGACTCTACCTTGGCAAGAAACACGCAACTACCTAAAAAACGTAATGGCTTTTTATGTAGTTTACCAATACCGCCTGGGCCAAAAACCTAATTTAGGCAATTTCCTAGAGCCATTATAATTTATTCATGTCCTGAATCATCCCAAGGGCAATGAGCGATCTCCAGGTGGTAGCAGGGTTCTGACCATAGGAGATTGCTCATTGCACTTGAGAAGGTGACAAAGAGCCGGCGTTCTCTGCACTGCCCCAAGGCTAAAAATATCGTCTACACCGACCATGACAGATAAAATTACACTCAATTTGTCCTATAATTATACAATACCGACAAAAAGGTAATACAATTTATTTTTGTATTCCTAAGGGCGTTTTTTATGATAAAGACCACCTGTTCTATTAGTCTTTTAGGAACAATACTTATTTTAGCAGGATGCGCTCCAACTGCTTATGTAGTAGGTACATCAAATCCACCAGCCAATTACACTTTTACTCCTGGATATAATCCCCCGCAAGCTGCTTATCCCGATGTACCTTTAGATGCAAATACTTCAATAGATAGTCCTGCGATTGTTGAACAAGAAAATGCCATCAATGCCATGAATGACTCTATTGCCGCTACCCAACAGCAAAATGAAGCCGCTCAGCAACAAGCAATTCAACTACAACTCAATACAATGGCTATTCATCCTTGATCATTAGCCAAATTTAAGAGCAGCGATCGATGAAAGCAAGTGGGTATGGCATGGGTTTGTTTATTAAATACATGCGCGGGAGAATTGACAGGAAATCTCAGGAATAAAATGTTCTTCTATTATTCCATTGAACTTTTGAATATCCTGAGCAGACACTGCTGCTTCATTCAATAAATTCAACATCGTTTCTAATTCTTCTTTCTGGAACTCAACAATCAAAGGAAGATTGCTTAGTGCATCAATGACCTCATCTCGATTTAGTATATTATTTTTTTGTCCGCAGATTATTTTAAAATTATGTTCATCTAACATAGAGGCGTGTTGTAACAGTTTCATAAAGTGAAATGCACCAGCCCCTAAATGACTTACTTCAAATAAGCACTCAGGATTGTGACAATTTATCAGTGATTCGCTCTTGAGTAACAAAATATTTTTAGCAAAGATATTGGCATTTTGAGGATTGTCCTCAATGATCGTAAAATAGTTAGGGAATAGAGCCTTTTCTGCGGCGAGCTTTTGAGCCCCTTCGTAAATTTTATCAATATGTTTTTCTTGTCTTAGAAGAATATCAACCACATCAGGGTAAAAGAGATTATTTTCTAATATTAAATCAAGCAAAGCGATCACTGTATCCATACGCTCAGCGGCAATTGAGACATCCTTAAGTTTATCCACTAAAATTGTAGGCGAATAAGCACGTTCTTGAAGCTTAATCAGCAATAGTGAGATGTTGAGCGCTTGCTCAGGATAGGCTAGCAATAAATTAAAAATATTTGAATCAAGCATCCCTAGAAGGGCCAAATCTCGTATGCTTTGTGTTATGGATACTTCAAATTTTGCAGCATTAAATAAAAGCGTTATTGGCAGAGACTCAAGGTTAATAGGAACATCTTTTTTTATTAACTCTAATAAACTGACAACCCCACCAACTTGAGAAATATTTTCCTTAATCGTGCACTCGAGATCATCAGTCAAATCGATTTTAAATTCTTTAAGTGCCTTAAATAAAGAAATCAAACGATTACCAAAATTAGAATGTGCCTGAATCAGAGACACCATTCGAGTATTGTTTCCTAAATTTAATTTTTGCAGGCGACTAATAAAGGGATCAGTAGGTGCTTCAGATACTGCAGGCGCCACAGATACCACTGGGACCACGGGCATTAAAGGTGTCTCAGATATGGTATTGATTCCATTAGGCTTTAAGCTTGTAATCATTCTGTTGGTGCTGCTGTCTGTTCCAGCCATAATTGTCCCTTAATTGATCTCTAAGGGCATAAATATAACATAAATGACTGTCTTAAATCAATTTTGCTTTTTTTTACCAATGGAGTTTGCTGGTTAAATCATGCTTTTGAATCAGTTCAATTAATTCATTTTGATCATTATCCGAGCTGGGTTCTTTAGTAATTAAACTGAGCATGTGTTCTAATTCTCCCTTCTCGAACGCGGCGAATAAGGGAAGACCACATAAAGCCTCAATGACTTTATGCGTATTCAGTATGGAATTATGCTGACACACTTTTTTATAGTTCTCAGCATTCAACATTCCGGATTGTTGCAGATGCGTCAAGAAGTGAAATGCACCAGCCCCCAATTTACTTGCAATTAAAAGATCTTCGGTTTTTTTATAATCGATAATTGAAAGGTTCTGCAGCAGCAAAATGATATTTGCAAGAATATTGGCATTTTTTGGATTTTTTCCAACGGCATCAAAATAACTTGATGAAAGTTTATTTGCTACAGCAAGTTTTTTTGCTCCCTCGCAAATTTTACTTATATATCCTTGCTGTCCTAAAAAAATGTCGAGGCAGTCGAAATAATAGAGGTTGTTATTTAAAAGCAAAGTAAGTATCTCGATTACTGCATTCATGTTTGGGGCCGAGAATTGTCCCAACTTTTCAACTATTTTTTCAGTAGGATAGGCATGGGCTTGAAAATTAATAATTAAATCGGCAAGTAAGTAAGACTGCTCCGGATAAGAAAATATAAGTTTTAAAGTAGCTGCATCAAGCGATTTATGTTTGATAAGCTGGCGCATTCCATGTTTTAGTGTTGTTTCTGATTCTGCAACCTGAAACAAAAGTTCCAGTGGAATAATCGCAGTATCAATTCCTTCTTCGCGCATAAATTCTAATAGATTTACCACATAGCTGGCATTAGAAACATTATTTGCAATGATTTGATGGCGACTTTCGTCCAATGTAATGTCGCATTTTTTTAACACATTGAATAAGGAGGTCAATCGATTGAGATAGGGCAAATTTTCCTCAAGAGTTTGGATCATCCGTGGATCAGACTTCAAACCTAATTTATCGATACGTGCCATGATCTTACTTCTTGTCTCAGTTGTTTGATTGAACTTCATAAATGCCATTTGCCGCCTCACTTTCCTGTGTCATCTATCTGCTGTAAAAATTTTTATCTGTTATCTTTGAGTTTATCATCAAAAAAGATTCATCAAGGTCAAGATACTATCAAATAATTGGATTTAAAATACAGTAGGTATATCTACTATATACCATATACCCCTTTATATGATCAATTTGACATCAACGAAATCACTTAATGGCCACTTAATATTCTTTTTGTATAATCGCAAATATTAAGTACATTGTGAGACTTAATTTACAAATTAAATAATAAAATCACTTAATGGTAAATTAATATTCATTTTGTATAATCAAAAACCTTAGGCGACTTGTCACCTAAATACCCAAATATAATTTATAAGGATCTGGATTATATTTTTATTTTTTAAAAATTATTCTATGGGGAGATTCTTATGGGCGCAAATAGCGAAATTGTTAAAAGACAGATTGCAGATCTTAAGGATTACACAGATACCGTTGCAGCAGTTCATTTATTAAAAGAAGTTGTAACCAATGGAGCAGTGGTTACAGTAGGTTCAGCAAAAGAGATAATTGCTGTAGAAAACTCAAAAAAGGATCCTAAGATTGGAAATGTCGTAAAAGCGATTTTAGCGAAAGCAGGTAAGCCCGGAGAAGAAAGAAGTCAATGGATTCAAAAAGAAGACGGATTACATCTTGAAGCGGCCATTACTATTGGCGGCGCGGTTTATACAGTAGATTTTACTTATAATGGCATAAAAGAAGATCAACAAGAATACACTGTTAATATAACCAGCAAATTAAATGCAGAAGTGAGTCGAGGTAAATTATTTTTCGATCACGATCATTCAGCAACTGTTAAATTAACCTACGATAAAGAAGGTGATCTGCGTGCGGTGACTAATAAAGGGTTAGCTGTTGATACGAAATCTTTTGTTCCACATGCATATCAAAATGAAATATTAGCCAAATTTACTGACAGCCTAAGTGCAGGAAATGAACAACGTCTGGCAGTGATGGGTACCGGTTCAGGCAAGAGTATTGTAATGGCAGGTATTGCTCAAGCTGTTGGACGCACCGTAATGATTGTTCCTGATAAGACATTAGTCGATCAGCAATCTGGTGAAACCCAAAAAATGTTAGGTGCAGGAAAAGTCAATGGCATCTCGCATATTCCTACTGTTTTTACCTTAGAAACGATTAAATCAAAGGTAGATGTGTTTTGGGATGGATTGAAGGACGATTTAAGTGATATGGAACAAGAGGATAAGCTAAAAATTAAGGAATATTTTGCTAAAGTAATTGCTGGTAGCGAACATTTTGATCAAATTGTTTTACAAGCGGAACATCCCTTGTTCAAGATCATTGCCAGCGAAATCAAAGATTCCATGGTGTTAATTGATGAAAGCCATCGTCATACCTTTAACGAAGAAGACACAAAAATTTTAGAAGGCTTAAAAGGGCGTAATTCCATTTTGGCATTAACAGCTACACCGACTTCCAAGTTGTACGATCTCTTTTCTGGTACTCCTTTGGATGATTTAAGTCTTGGTGCTGCAATTCAGTTAGGGACCATTCGTCCAATTAAACCGGAAGTGGCTTATTTGGAAGAAAAAGATTTGGTTGATCAAGCAGTAATTCATTACTTTGATGATTATTATCTCCAAGAGGGAATGAATGGTTATGTTGATCCAGTCGAATTAAAAGAACAGATCAAAAAAGCAAACAGTGGCATTGAGGACTCTGTTGCCCAACAACAAGCCATTGATCGCGCTTTAGAATTGAACCGTATCCGTGCTCAACGCAACATGGGCTTTTCTGATGACAAAGCAACACGTGACAAATTGGCGGAGACCTATCAGAAATTAGCGAATGGGGATGAAGCTACTCTTGAAAAATATCAAGCAAAAATAGCAGAACTCAGAAAAGAATCTGAAGCGCGAGCCAGGGTAGAATTAGCCAAAAGATTTGGGGCTGTGGATGAAGTAGCGGTGCGTGGTCAGGTTCCTTTGCGTGAAGTGAATTTAAAAAATGATATCAGCAAAGAACAGCAGAAAGACATTCAAAGAACAATAAATAGTTTTGCTCTTGCATTGATCTTCAATGAAAAATTCACCGATATTGCTGAGAAAGACAGAACTCATAAACTCGAAGAATATCTAATAGAATGTGATGAGCATATCAAGAAATACAAAACAAAAGATGTAGAAATACCTCCTCCGTTTTTAAACAAGCTCAAAGTTTGTGAAGAAACAAATAGAGTAAAATTAAATGAAGCGTTGACAAAATTGGGAGCGCCTATTTCTAAATTGCCTCCTGAGCAAAAGGAAGCCATGGTCAAATTGATTTTGGATAGAGCAGAAGCAATGGTCGCTAAAATCAAGACATCACAACCTGTATCTGATGTGATTACAAAGGCTGCTCCTGTCGATTTAGCTGTTTTAAAAGCAACGGAGAATTACGCCAGTGCAATTGATATGAAAACAAAACAGGATGTAATTGACGCACAGCTTGCGCAAATTGAAGCAGGACTAAGAACGCATATCGTAGCAGATGAGGTGATTGCCACAGGGGTAAGTATTCGAGACATCCTGAACGTACAAGTGATTAATTCTAATTCGCCAGTGATTGAATCAAATATCAATGCGATTAATGGAATTCTATCAGGACCTCAAGCAACGGGACGTTGTGTACGAAATAAAGATGTGGAAGCTCGTGCGCAACAGTATATTGATAATAGATATGAAGACAAAGGCCTTATTCTTACTGTGGACGATATCATTGACCCTAAAAATTCGGCTGAAAAAACAAGAGAAGTGATGCTGAATAGAGAGCGACAAGCTAAAAAAGAAGCCAAGGTTCTTCATCTTCTGCAGGCTGAGCTAAAAGGATTCGACGCGTTTACATTGTTTCAACGATGTGTACCTTTACATGAAAGGATTGAGGGACTTATCGAAAAACTGGATGTTGCCGTGAATTTATTAAGGGATAAAGAGAAAACTCTTGACACTCAAAAGGATAAACTGGTTAAAACTTCCGAACACCATGAGTCAAGCAAGGAGTCTCTTCTTAAAGAAATCGATGCTCTTGATAAAGAATTGTATATTGTACCAGGAAGAAAAGATAAGGATGGAGCAATCCCACTTCCATCTGAGTATTCTCGAAACCCATCCCTTTATTTAACATGGGTAAAAGCAACTCTTAAAAGAGCGACACTCGCATCGGAAACAAAGGAAGTACTAAAAGCTATTAAGGCACTTGAAATCGAAATAGAGGTTCTGGAAAAAGATATACGTGAACTTCAGGTAACGATCAAAGATGGAAGCTTGGAACTAGGTAAACTGAAAAAAGAGGAAGAGCAAATGCTCCAAAAAATGGAAGAAATCAGCAAACAATTCACAGTTTAATATTCTAGGTACTTCATGCAAACCTCCGCCTCAGCGGAGGTTTTTTTTTATCATCAACCGGGTTAAATATAATTCCCAACGATCATTGCGAATCACTCTCGAGCCTCATCATCAACCGTCACTCATCCTTAATAATTAAGTAGATTAGAAGCACTAAGAAAGTAATAAATATTTGAAACGCTATGGTTAAAGATCCTCTTAACGAGGAAGACATCCATATGCCAAACCACTCACCACAGATGGACATAAAAACAACTTGCCAGGTTAAAAACCCCAAAGTGAGGCCCGCTACTGCCCAACTTTTAGTACCATTAAAAATCAGGGCACTTGCATGCCTCACTTTAAATAACTTCCAAGCACCTACTGCACAAAGCACCATGGTTAAGGTTTCTAAGCCAATGATAATAAGGTATGCTGCACAATGTACTGTGGGATTAGAAATAGCTCGATAACCAATTTGAGAGTCTGCAAAGAGGTCGTTCATCATCAACGTACGCTCTACCAGTACATAATTGTTTTTATAATCGGTAACATTACCCAAAACCACGAGAAAACAGTAAAAAGCAATTGCCAGAATACATATTATTTTTGATGTTCTTATCATCATGATCCTGTAGTATTCCTCACAAAACGTGACAAGACATGATCGGTACGTACCGCAGATTCCCGCAATGCTTCATTTGGGCTTAAAAATCCTGCAAACATCGCCTCCAAAATTTCATCGTTAATCCCACGAATCTGATTCTGTGGACCAAAACGGGGTAAAGGTTTTTCTTGCAACGCCCCAGCTAAATCAGTACGGGCCATCAATAAAGTGGGATGGTGGCTACTGTGCAAAATATCAGCATAAATACCGTTTAAACCTATAGGAAAATAACCTGTATGCTCATGCCAACGCTTTTGTATTTCAGGTTTGGTGATAAACGCAAAGAATTGGGCGATTCCTTTATAATGCTCTTTTGTTTGTCCCGCTACAGCCCATAATGCCGCACCACCAGCAACATTGGCATGTCTTACCTGACTCACCTCGGTATCCAAAGGCATGCTGGCAATTCCTAAACGGAAGGGAACTAAAGCAGACAAACTATTATAAGCCCCAGAAGATTGGCTAAACAAAGGACAAACACCACTTGTAAATAAAATAGTGGCATCATCGACCCTTCCGGCATAGCGAAAATAATGCAATAAATGCCAACGCTTCAAACGTGCGAAATGGCTCACTAATTGTGGCGTATTAAAAACAGCGCGCGCAGGATTATCTTGAGTCAGCGGCAACCCATGAATCGCTAAAAAAGACTCAAAAAGGACCCAGCCTGGATAAGCGGTTGTATAAGTACAATCATAGCCTGCTTTTTTTAATTTCTCAGCCAATACTTCCATCTCAGCCCATGTGCGTGGAAAGTTAGCTGGGGAGTAACCTACTTTAGCAAGAATATCTAGATTGTAATACAGCGTTGCGACGGAGAGATTAAAAGGCAACGCCATGAGTTGTCCCTCTTTACTGTAAAACTCACGAACAGATTGGATAAAGTCTTCTTTAGGCAAGCTTATCCCTTGTTCCTGCATCAGTTCATCTACCGGCTTGATGGTTCCTCTCGGGGATTCCATAATAGCCGTTCCCACTTCGAAAATTTGTACGATCGCCGGCGGATGATGTGCTCTGAATGCAGCAGCAAAACTCGTTAATGTCTCAACATAATTGCCCTTATAAACGGGCTTAATCAAGTATTCTTTTTGACTTTGATTAAAATCATCAGCAAGTAATCGGACCTCATCTCCTAAATGCCCGGCCATTGCATGCCAAAACACCAGTTCAATCCGTTTTGCCTGGGCAGAGAGAGCAAAAAAAATGACGAATAAAAAAAGAATAATTTTTTTCATGCTAATAAGTCAGGATAATCACTAAAAACCGCATCAACACCCCAGCCAAATAACTTATGAGCCAAACGCTTGCGATTCACCGTATAAGCACAAAGAACATAGCCTGCTGCTTTAATTGCTTTAACACGTTCCTCAGTTAAAACCCTACGGTTAAAATGAATGGAAAAACAGTCTAATTGCTTTGCTTTTTGCAACCATTGTTCGTCCCAAGCATGCAGGAGTAAACCTAATGGCATTTCTGGAGCAATACTTCGACATAAAACTAAAGCATCCCAAGAAAAACTGGAAACTAAAGGTAACTCTTTTCCCTGTGGCCAATAACGTTGAATGTGGCTCATCACCGCGACTGCAGTTTGTTCCTCGCTACCAGGATAAGGTTTGATTTCTATATTTGCCTGTACACCTGAAAAAGACAACCACTTCAATACCTCTTTAAAATGAGGAATATGCTCGCCTTTAAATTGGCGTGAAAACCAAGAGCCCGCATCCAAAGAGTGCAAATAGGCTGACTCCACTAAGCCTACGTCACCACGTCCATTTGTTGTTCTTTTTAAATTATCATCATGAATTACAAAAGGTTCCCCATCAACACTGCACATGACATCAAATTCAATGAAATGACATCCTAAAGTCAGCGCCTTGTCGAATGAAGCTAATGTATTTTCAGGGGCATAAGCGGATGCGCCTCGGTGCCCAATAATTTTTTCAACAACCAACAAAATTTATTCCCCTTTTTGTAAAATGTAATGTCCCTTCCCCATAGGGAGGAGGTGCCGCCCAGGGCGGATGAGGATGATGTCGAAAATCCCTCATTCCTTCCCCTCTTTTATTAATGGGAGAGGGAATTTTCATGAATAAATTACTTTGTAATGGGTTTACGATTCGAAGCAACCTCAACGAGCGCCGTTAGAATTAATTCATTACTTACCGTTAAAGCGGGAGCCGCAGCAGATGCTTCGCCCACCATCATGGTATTCATTGCTTTCGCCTGCAAAGGTCTTGGCTGCGATGGATTACTTCCTTCAACAAAAACCAAATTGCTCACACTGTAATTTTGGTTTGGGTATTCCTTATTAATACGAGCCAATTCATCATTCACCTGCTGATAAAGCCGTTGTCGAATTTGACTCAAAACAGTCTGGGTTTCATCAAAACTCGGTTTAAAATCTACACTGGATATTTCATATTTGGCACCTGGCAAACTGACATCCTTGGCATTTTTATAAATCTCGGTTAATGCTTCCTGATTGACTCGCGCTTGTGCTTGCACATAGAGCTTTTCAAGTCCTGAACTATCTTGAGAACGGTCAAATTCAATTAAATGCCAATCCCCTTTCGCAATTTTATTTAATCGTTCCATGATATCAGCACGTGCTTTCACTAAATCAGCACTGGTCAATGTCACATTAATACTCACACCTAATAAAGCAGTTTGCGTTGTAACCCACTGTTTTGCGGAAAGTTGAAAATCAATTTTATCAAGAACCAATTGAGGTTGCGGTGGAGGAGGCGGTGGTAAAACATCTTCAGCAAAAGCAAGCGGTGTGATAACCAATAAAACCAGGATTCTGGTGACGATTTGACGCATAACCCTCTCCGATCTGATGAATAATCAAATTAGTGTATACCAGCATGCCTTAAGATACCAAATTATTAACTGTACCTAGGAACTTTAAAATAATGAGGCGTGTTGGCAATTTATTTTTTTTGTCTTGGACGTTTTAATGAGAAGGAAGAGCCACTTTCTATTGCGAATTGTTAAAAACTTCCGGAGCGAGAAAAGCAATAAGATAAAAAGAGCATTTTAGAGTTTCTTGGGGTATACCATTGATTTAATCAAAAAATAGGAATATAACTTCTGCAACTATTTGCAAGAGGAGCATTAACAATGATTTCTGTCGACAATATATCAAATACTAACCAAATAGCAACCGAAGATGATTTCCTCGATTACGCTCTCTCTCATGATTTTGGTGACTTGCACTTTAAAGTAGATCCTAAGACTGGAATGAAAGCAATAATCGCCATCCACAATACCAAATTAGGTCCCGCTTTAGGTGGTTGTCGTTTTATTGAATATCCAAATACTTATGCAGCGATTCAAGATGCCATGCGTCTTGCCCGAGGAATGAGCTTTAAAGCAGCATCAGTCAACTTACCCTTGGGAGGCGGTAAATCAGTTATCATTAAACCCAAAGGTCCATTTGATCGTGCCCAATATATGCATCAATTTGGTCGATTCGTTAATGAATTAAACGGTCGCTACATTACTGCTCTTGATAGCGGAACTGAATTACCTGATATGGACATCATTGCAGAACACACACCCTACGTAGCCAGTTTATCCAAATATGATGGAGACCCTTCACCTTCTACTGCCAGAGGGATTCTACGTGGCATTCAAGCAGCTGTTGCATTTAAACTGGGAAAAGAAAGCCTGCAAGGAATTCATGTGGCCATCCAGGGTTTAGGCCATGTTGGATTTTTGCTCGCTAAACATTTACATGAATTAGGGGCGACATTGACAGTGGCGGATGTTTCTCCAGCAGCAGTCGATCGCGCAGTGACCCAATTTGGAGCTAAATCGGTAAGTACTGATCAAATTCATAAAGTTCCCTGTGACGTTTTTGCTCCTTGTGCTTTGGGTGCAATTATCAATGACATAACCATTTCTCAATTGCAAACAACGATTGTTGCAGGTGCGGCAAATAACCAGTTGGCGCATACCTATCATGGTAATAAATTACATGATAAAGGCATTTTATTCGCAGTGGACTACGTCATTAATGCTGGAGGATTAATTTTTGCAGCATCTAAATATCTCCATACTCCAGAAGAACAAGTTAACGAACAAATCGATGCGATTTATACCCATTTAACAGAAATTTTTGTGCGATCTGCTCATGAAAATTTACCTACGAGTGAAATCGCAGATAATTTGGCAAAAGAGAAGTTATCTTAGGGGGCACGTCATCCCGAATGCGACGAGGAATCTCCATGCTGTAGCATAGTGTTATGACAGGAGATTCCTGCACTCGACGGAGTAGTAGATAAGCATTGGACACTTCCATTGCCATTTTGGCCCAAAATAATAGAACTTAGGACTCTATGAAACATTTAAACCTGACTTCCGAACTTTATGAATACATGCTGGACAAGTCTTTGCGCGAGCATCCATCCCTAACTGGTCTACGCAAAGTGACCTCCACTATGGAGCTGGCGAACATGCAAGTTGCGCCGGAACAAGCACAATTTATGCAGTTGCTCCTACGTTTGCTCCGTGCCAAAAATGTTTTGGAGTTAGGAACATTTACGGGGTATAGCGCCTTAGCCATGTCCTTAGTTTTGCCTGATGATGGAAAGCTCATTACCTGTGATATCAATTCCGAGTGGACAAGCAAAGCTCATCCTTTCTGGAAAGAAGCACAGCAAGACCATAAAATTGAATTAAGACTTGGCCGTGCATTAGATACTTTACATAACCTCATCAATGAAGGCTGGGAACAAAAGTTCGATTTCATTTTTATTGATGCCGATAAAACCAATTATGTGCATTACTACGAATTGGCATTAAAACTGATTCAACCCAAAGGGTTAATCGCAATAGATAATATTTTCTGGGATGGTAAAGTAATTGATGAAAATGAACTAGGCGGACAAACCAGAGAAATTAGAAAACTGAATGATCTGATTAAAAACGATGAACGCGTGTTTGTTAGTTTGTTACCTATAGCAGATGGATTATTTTTAGTACAACCATCTTAGAGACAACATGTAGCTAGGAATCCCCTCCCCCTGGTGGAAGAGGGGGAGAGATGAGGAGTCATGAACCCAATCAATACCCTCATCGGCCCTAACGGGTACCTTCTCTTTGGTCTTCGTGATTCCGAGCATAGCGAAGGATCTCCCCATTTTAGAACAGTGTTCACCCTGGAGAGAGCCCTGCTTGCACTCAGGATGACGGGCTGGGAAAGGGTAAATTCCTGAAGTAAATGACAGTGGCCACGAGCCAGGCAAGGTAGTCTTACTTTACCTATCTCCTATAGAGAAAGGAGTTTTTAAGTACCGAATCATTTTAAAGGAGTAATCAACAATGCAAACAAATAACAACCCCTGTGGATTAGATGGTTTTGCTTTCTTAGAGTTTTCAGGTCCCGATAAAAAACACCTCCATCAACAGTTCATAGATATGGGTTTCCAAGCTACCGCGCATCATAAAAACCAGGACATCACCTTATTTCAACAAGGCGAGATTCAATTTATTGTCAATGCAGCAACAAATTGCCAAGCAGAAGAACATGCCAAAACGCATGGAGCGGGTGCTTGCGCCATGGGATTTAAAGTAACGAATGCCAAGGCAGCATTCGAATATGCACTCAAACATGGAGCCAAAGCATTTGAAGATTGCACTCACGCACATCATGGTTTACTAGGTATCCAAGCTATAGGTGGTAGTGTCATTTATTTTGTTGACGATCAACATCAACCCTTCTCAACGCATTGGGAAAATCAAGCTAATAAAAAAGTAAACGGTAATGGCTTAGTACTCATTGATCATTTAACCCATAATGTCTTTCGTGGCAATATGGATAAATGGGCTGAGTTCTATGGAGCCATTTTTAACTTCCAGGAAATTCGTTATTTTAATATTAAAGGGAAGATGACCGGATTATTAAGCCGTGCTCTAGGTAGTCCTTGTGGAAAAATAAAAATTCCTTTGAATGAATCTAAAGATGATTTATCGCAAATTGAAGAATTTCTACATGATTACAAAGGTGAAGGCATCCAACATATCGCATTATCTACTGACAACATTTACCATACGGTGCATACATTAAGAGAACAAGGGGTTAAATTTCTTGATGTTCCAGATACCTACTATGAAATGTTGCATGAACGCCTTCCTTGGCATCAAGAGTCAGTGAGTCAACTTCAAGAAGAGAAAATCTTGATTGATGGTGAAAGCGATCCCAAACATGGTTTATTGCTGCAAATCTTTACTGAAAATATCTTTGGCCCGGTGTTTTTTGAAATCATTCAACGCAAAGGAAATCAAGGATTTGGTGAAGGTAACTTTCAAGCCTTATTTGAGGCGATTGAAAGAGATCAGATCAAACGTGGAACTTTGAAAGAAAAATCCGCCTAAGAAAAATATGGCCTGGGCACATGGGGTAAAGAGTCCCTTCTCCCTTTGGGGAGAAGGTGCCCGTTAGGGTGGATGAGGGTATTGGTTTAGGCTAATGAACCCTCACCCATAGCCCTCTCCCATGAATGGGAGAGGGGATTAACTTTCCCAGACTACAACTAAATGAGGAACTTATGAAACTTGCCAGTCTAAAATCAACATCATCACGCGATGGAGAATTATGCGTGGTCAATCAATCATTGACTCGTGCAATACGGGTACCTCAAATCGCAGCCAATTTGCAATATGCCCTAGATCATTGGAATGCAGTAGAAGAACAGTTACAAAAAGTGTATCAACAGCTTAATGAAGGACTTTTGGAGAATTCCTTTAGTTTTGATCCACAACACTGTGAATCACCACTCCCTCGTGCTTATCAATGGGCGGATGGCAGTGCTTATGTTAACCATGTCGAACTGGTGCGTAAGGCACGTGGTGCAGAATTGCCAGAGAATTTCTGGACTGATCCTTTGATGTATCAAGGAGGTTCTGATTCCTTTTTGGGCCCCAGAGATCCCATCTTGGCAGCAGATGAAGCATATGGCATCGATTTTGAAGCAGAAGTTGCAGTAATTACTGATGATGTTCCCATGGGCATAAACCATGAAAACGCAGGACAACATATTAAGCTACTCATGCTGGTCAATGATGTTTCATTGCGTAATTTAATACCCAATGAACTGGCAAAAGGTTTTGGTTTTTTCCAATCTAAACCATCCAGCAGTTTTTCTCCTGTAGCTATCACACCTGATGAACTAGGGTCTGAATGGGATGGTCAACGAGTGCATCTGTCTTTATTAAGTCATCTGAATGAGCAATTATTTGGCCAACCCAACGCGGGAATCGACATGACGTTTTCCTTCCCAAAACTGATTGAACATGCTGCAAAAACCAGAGTCCTGCGTGCAGGAACCATTATTGGTTCGGGTACAGTCTCTAATCTGGATCGCAGCAAAGGTTCATCGTGTATCGCTGAAAAGCGTATGCTGGAAACCATAGAGCAAGGTCAAGCAAAAACGTCTTTTATGCGTTTTGGCGACAGAATTCGTATTGAAATGCTCGATAAACAAGGCAACAGCCTGTTTGGCGCAATCGATCAAGTTGTGAAGCAGGTATAAGCGATGAAACTCTATGATTATTTTCGTTCCACGGCGTGTTATCGCGTCCGTATTGCTCTGAACTTAAAAAATATTGCCTATGAGAAAATAAATATTCACCTGGTGAATCATGGTGGGGAACAACATAGTCCAGAATACCGAGAGGTTAATCCCCAAGAATTAGTGCCCAGCTTAGAAATCAATCAGCGAGTGCTTAGTCAATCACTGGCCATAATCGACTATTTGGATGAAACCTACCCTAAGCCTGCATTATTGCCTCCCGATCCTTGGGATAAGGCTATTGTAAGATCCCTTGCGTTAATTGTTGCTTGTGACATGCATCCGCTGAATAATTTAAGGGTTTTAAACCGCTTAAAAGAACAATTTCAAGCAGATGAAGCACAAGTCACAGAATGGTATCACCATTGGCTTAAAGCAGGATTTGACGCTTTTGAAATGAAGTTACAACAGATAAAACGCAGTCCATCTTTTTGTTTTGGCGACACAGTGACCTTGGCCGATCTTTGTCTTATCCCCCAAGTCTATAATGCACATCGTTTTCATTTTGCTATGGACAACTACCCGCTTATCAA
Organism: Legionella sp. 227; assembly: GCF_043161935.1. NCBI lineage: Bacteria > Pseudomonadati > Pseudomonadota > Gammaproteobacteria > Legionellales > Legionellaceae > Legionella > Legionella sp. 227. The sequence continues at coordinate 385,361 of NZ_CP171154.1, forward strand.
TGAAATCAACGCGCATTGCTTGACACTGGAACCCTTTCAAAAAGCAGTTCCCGAGATACAATAGTTGTTCTAGGTTGGGACGAGGCCCAACCTAGATTACTGAGTCTTTTGTCAATAAGATTCTGTTTCAAAACCAAGCCTTCTTTAATTCTACCGTAACCACACCTTGCGGCGTTTTCTGCAGCATGCTCCAAACATTTTTGCATCGCTGTAAATGGCCAACTAGATAATTTTTACTGCTGCATTGATAGCGCACAGGCATTTGGTCATAAATTTTTCCAGAATTAATCGCCATACAATGCTCACCATTAGTCAGCTCTATGCCCCAAGGATAAGTAAGCGACATATCTAATGTTTTATTTTGCTCATTATGCAAAGGTTCTTTCACTTTAATCAGGACACTGTCTCCAATCCAAGGAGATTGAGGGCATAATGCCTCTGTCCGCTCTGGTCCTGACTTAACAAAACAAGGATCATAAGTTTTGCCATCTGCCAGGCAACGCCAAGCATCCTCCCGCACAATTAATTGGGATTGAGAATAACATTCACCCATGAGTGTGTTTTTTACTTGCGGAATCGCTTGATTCGTCACGTCACCAAAGGGTCTATATAATTTTAATATCGTATCATCTGCTGCAGCCCCTAAAGAGCAAAAAAACAATGAGATACACAACACTTTTCGCAACATAATGTTTCCTCAATGATAAACCTAGAAAAAGCAGTTGAGATCAAAGCACTTTCATTCTGATTTGGAATTATCGTAATGAAGCAAGAAAATCAACATGTTTTAGCACTCAGATAGTAGAAATGCTGATAACCCCAGTGTATCATCTCATTTTTAGTTAAAGGTATCTATACTTCGTGAAGCCACAAATCGGGGATTGGCATTGCCCAGTCTCGCTAACCAAACGAATTCTTCAATCGGGAAATGCTTGGTGTAACGCAACTACTTGCGCTGTATTAATAGCGTATATCGACTGATAGAATTTAAATGCACCCTAACTGTGCCTTTGTGAGTGCGCAAAGTATACTCAGAGTGAGGAGTAAAAAAATGAGTGAAGTTTTTACCATAAAGCAGTGTTTAGATGGTGAAATCAGCATTGATGAACACGTTACCGTTAGAGGTTGGGTTAAGACTCGCCGCGATTCCAAAACGGGTTTATCTTTTGTTAGCTTACATGATGGTTCTTGTTTTGCTCCCATTCAAATCGTAGCAACTGATAATTTGGACAATTACCTGGATGAAGTCACTAAACTGACAGCTGGATGTTCTATCATTGCTTCAGGAAAATTGGTAGCCTCTCAAGGTAAAGGCCAAGCATTTGAGATTCAGGCTGACTCGATTAAAGTAGTAGGTTGGGTAGAAAATCCAGATACTTATCCTATTCAAGCCAAACGGCACACACTTGAATTTCTGCGTGATGTAGCCCATCTACGACCACGTACTAATACGATAAGCGCGGTAACGCGAATTCGTCATTGTTTGTCACAAGCCATACACCGCTTTTTCCACGAACAAGGTTTCTTTTGGATACATACCCCCATTATCACTTCCAGTGATTGTGAAGGTGCTGGTGAAATGTTCCGGGTATCGACCTTAGACCTTTTAAATATCCCTAAAAATGAATACGGTCAAATTGATTTCAGTAAAGATTTCTTTGGAAAAGAGACTTTTCTCACCGTTTCAGGACAGTTAAATCTTGAGGCGTATTGCATGGCCATGTCGAAAGTATATACTTTTGGACCGACTTTTCGTGCCGAAAACTCAAATACAAGCCGCCATTTGGCTGAATTCTGGATGATTGAACCTGAAATCGCTTTTGCCACCCTGCATGACATTTGTACTTTAAGCCAAAATATGTTGCGTTACCTATGCAAAGCAGTTCTGGATGAGCGTGCAGATGATATGGACTTTTTCAATCAGTTTGTTGCTCCAGGATGTGTTGAACGGCTAGAGCACATCGCGGATTCTAATTTTGAAATCATGACTTATACTGATGCCATTAGAATTTTGGAACAATGCGGCCAATCATTTGAATTCCCTGTAAGCTGGGGATTGGACTTACAATCAGAACATGAACGTTATCTGGCGGAAATCCACTGCAAAAAACCGGTTATACTGACTAATTACCCTCAAGAAATTAAAGGGTTTTATATGCGCCTCAATGATGATGAAAAAACCGTTGCTGCTATGGATGTTTTAGCACCTGGAATTGGTGAAATCATCGGCGGCAGTCAACGTGAAGAGCGCCTGGATATCCTGGATAAGCGTATTGAAGAATGCAATCTAAATAAAGAAAGCTATCAATGGTATAGAGACTTACGTCGATATGGTACGGTGCCCCATGCAGGATTTGGTTTGGGATTTGAACGCTTGGTAAGCTATGTTACTGGTTTAGCCAACGTACGCGATGTCATTCCTTTCCCACGCACACCAGGACATGCAAACTATTAAATAAATCACGTGCTGCATTGGGTGATTTATAGCCTGGGTGAAGGCGTTAGCCGGAACCCAAGGGATTTGGATGGAACTAATTAGGCTCCTTGATTTAGAAATATTAATCCCGCTTGGCTCAGAAACCAGGGTTTCGCGTCGCTCCACCCAGGCTACATACGAAGGTCTATACTTGCTCAGATTATAAATTTGAAGGAGCTCTATTTTCAGGCAGGTTATACTCTACTCCTTCGATTTCCTCAATAATGATCGGTAATTGAGGGGCTTTAATTTTTGAACTTTTATTTCTTAAAAATCGATGAGGATTTACAGAGTGCCCCATATCGACCAAATCATAAGCTACTTTATCTTCTCTAATTCCATCGAATAAATTTTTCTTGGCTGCAGCTGGTTGAAGGCTACTAACCCCCTCCTTTTTTTTATACATACTTGTTTACCCCTTTTTCTTTTGATAAACCTGAATCAGTACTCATTCAGGAAAACAATCCACTAATTCAAAATTTATATAAACTCAGATAAAAGACCATCGCCCAGCACTAAAACACGATCCATTTGTTTTGCTAACTGCTGATCATGAGTCACAATAACCAAAGCCGTATTCATTTTTCTATTCAGCTCCAACATTAAATCAAACACTTTTGTTGCCGTTGTCTGATCGAGATTGCCTGTAGGTTCATCGGCTAGCACGCAGTAAGGTTGATGTACCAAAGCTCGAGCGATGGCAACGCGTTGCCGCTCGCCTCCTGAAAGCTGAGCCGGTTTATGTGTTTTTCTTTCTTTAAGTCCAACATCATCCAACATTCTACTTGCTTCAGCAGTAGCATCCTTTACCGAGATATTCGCTAACAGCAGAGGCATAGCAACATTTTCAAGTGCGGTAAACTCAGGTAACAAGTGATGAAACTGGTAGATAAATCCCAAACCTTGATTACGTAATCGGCAACGTTGTTTTTCATTTACTTTTTGCCAATTCACATCCTTAATTAATACATCACCTGTGGTTGGTTTATCCAACCCGCCCATTAGATGCAATAAGGTGCTTTTTCCAGATCCTGATGGACCAATAATTGCCACACGTTCACCTTTAGCAATCGCTAAATCGATTCCTCGCAGCACTTCTATTTTAGAAGCACCATCATTGTATGATTTACATAATTTTGTAGCATTTAAAATAATATCACTCATAATGCAAAGCCTCCGCAATCACTGTTTTTGAGGCACGCCAGGCAGGATAAATTGTTGCTAGAAAGCTCATTAATAAAGCCATAACACAAACGGTCCATAGATCGCTTAACATAATCTTGGAAGGTAAATAATCAACAAAATAAATACTGGATGACAAGACCTTGAAATGAAACCAGGATTGCAGATGGTTCACAATTGTGGTCGCATTTTTAGCCAATACTAATCCACCCAGCAAACCAAAAAATGTCCCCACGACTCCTACCATCATTCCTTGTACGATAAATGTCCATAATATAGTAGAAGGGGTCGCACCAATGGTTCTCAAAATGGCAATTTCTGCTTGTTTGTCATTAACAACCATCACTAAAGAAGAGACCAGATTAAAAGCGGCTACGGCGATAATGAGCAATAAAATCATAAACATCATTGTCTTTTCCATTTTGACAGCCTGAAAAAACGCACCGTATTGCTGTGTCCAATTACCGACCTGATATTCTTCACCCAGCAAATGAGCTAATCGAGAGGTCAATTCGGGTGCCTGGTACACGTTATCTATTTTCATTTTGATTCCAGTGACATCATCGCCCATTTGCAATAACTTTTGGGCATCTCCCATATTGATAAATGCCAACTTGGTATCAAAATTAAACCCAGAGCCCGCAGAGAAAACACCTACTACTGTAAATCGCTTAAAACGAGGAATCATTCCAGCAGGAGTCACGGTTGCTTGAGGGATCATCACAGTGACCTTATCACCAATCATCGTGCCCATACTGTCTGCGAGACCTCTACCCAAGATAATGCCAAAATCTTTTAAATTGCTTAGACTCCCGGCCAGCAATTTATCTTGTAAGTGACTCATCTTTTCTTCTCTTTCGGGCAATACTCCCGTTAAGACAATGGGTAAAACTTGCCCTTCATGCACCATTAATCCCTGCCCCCCCACATAAGGAGCTAATGCTTTAATTTCGGGAACCGTTTGAATCTTTTTAGCTACCTCAGGCCAATTATTGAGTCGCTCATTGGGGCCAGATACCGTGATTTCAGGGGCCATACCAAAAAAACGGTTATGTATTTGCTCATCAAAACCATTCATTACTGATAAAACAGTAATAAGAACCATCACTCCTAGGCCTATACCCAGCATGGAGCTCAGAGAAATAAAAGAGACAAAATGATTCTTTTTTCGAGAACGCGTATAGCGTAAGCCCATAAAAAGAGCTAATGGTTTATACATAATTGCTATTAGTTAGAGTTAAAGTCTTATTGTAGAGAAAAAATCATCCAAGAGATATACCTCATAAGCAGTTCTGCTGTTTTATTGTTTCGTCATCAGATAACCCACATACTTATCCACAGAATTTGTGGATATTTATACGCAGTCAGGCACGATTTAAGGGATGCTCTTAAGCCATTAATTCTACAAATTGTTAATTATATTGAGTTACAGTAAACTGTTTTATCAAAAATAATTAAAGGAGTATCTAATGGCTTCTTCACCATTCCAGGTAAAAAAAATCATTCTCAGTGATAAGCTTAGAACCTTAATTAACACCCCTCACGTTTGCATTGATGACATTAATGCAGTTTTGGATGCAGAACTCAATACTGTTCCAGGAGGAAAAGCACTCGATCAATTAACTGATTTCATTCATTTAGTTACGTTCATTCGTTTAAAACACTTTTCTGATCCTATTAGAGCGCTACAAATATTTGCGGATAAAAATACAACTCCAGAAACAGCAAAAGCCCTCGTTAAAGCGATTAGAATGGCCCCAGCAGAAGATGATAAAATTTATGAGCTCATCTGTATTTTAGCTCAAAATGAAAAGCTGGCACGCTACACCGACATAGCCCATGTTACCCCACTGCGTTTTGCCATGATCGTAAATAAACCCGGGACTGAGAGGGAGCCCACCTATGTGGAGGAAGAATGCAATGAATGGTATTTGCTGTTTGACTTATTTGGGCTTTGTAAAAATCTACCTCATGAATTAATTCCCTTATTTGCAAAATATTTATGCACTACGAATCCTTCAGCGGAGGATCTTCAAGCTCTTAGATCATTTTTAAATCATTTAGATAAACTCAAGCTGTTACACTACGAAATAGTAACCGTGATGCTGCCCCAGCTAAATAATAAAAGGAACATAGAGAAGCTCCAATCCCTGCTGCTTTTTTTACAAAAAAATGATTTGCTCCATCCTCAAATTTTAGACAATGCACTGCCTTGGTTACATCATTTAGATGTGCTTAAGAATTTCTTCTCCATTTATAGTGAAGAACTGCAATCCGCGAGCTCATATCGAGAAGCATTAGAAAAACTCCCCCTATATTGCCAACTTTCTCTTCCTGATGCCGGCAATTTTGATGATGTGGTGACTAAAAACACCCCCTTACACCTGGCGGTTATCCAACGTAATCCTTTGAGTCTAAAACAAGCATTAGGCTTAGCGAATTCCAAACTTCTTTTAGCCACTTCATATGAAAATACAGCCTTGCTATTGGCATGCAAACTGGCTGATAAACAATCTGCACAGCTCATTTTGGCACGAATGCGCGAATTAGGCTGTGATGTAAATCAGGCGGATCACCACGGGATGACTGCGCTTCATTGGGCAAGATTATACCATTTCGATAATTTAGCTATGGAACTTATTGCTGCAGGCGCCAATGAAAAAATAAAAACCGCAAATGGGAAAAGCAGCACCTATTTCGCAAAACACCAATTTACCCTCGTTGATTTCAAAATAGAGGGGCATGAAATTATTGAAGATAATTTCAAATTAAAAAATTCTGCTTTAACCGATATTGCCTTTCATGCAGATAAAATAGCCTTAAATTTAAAATTAACCAGCTCCGATGAGATCATGGATATGTATCAAAGCGATGAGGGAGCTCAAATTCGTTCCTCTAATCGTTTTAACTTATTTTTTAAAGCATTTCGTAATCGATTAATTGAATGGCTAGGAAAACAAAGAGAATTGGATTTAGAAGCCGGTCAATCAGCAGCTGCTCGCTCAACTCCTGGTTAAGAGAGGTGTAGACCCTACCCCATCAGGGCGGATGAGGGGATTAATGGCCACACATGAACCTTCAAGCCTTACCCTCTCCCATGCATGGGAGAGCGGAAACTTCATTTCCACGGTTTACCGCACCAAGGAATAAGAAGAAAATACTGAGTAGTGTCTTTTTAATAAACTACCAGTTATCCTATATAACATTTTGTAAACCCGCTAACAGGTAAGGTAATTTGTATGAATCCTAGCTCTTGGTATTTTCCTTCACTCATTGCTTTATGTCTTTATGGTGCCTGGGGCTATTGGGGCACCAGAGCATCAAGTTTTATCAATCCTCTCTCCATTACCTTTTATTCCAGTATCGGCGTATTAATTTCAGGCATCATCGCCTTGGTATTACTTGATTTTAAATTGGATCTTTGTCCCCGCGGGGGAACGTATGGGTTATTAAACGGTTTAGCGAGTGGTATTGCCTGTATTTTTTTCATTTTGGCGCTACAAAATGGACCGACGATGCCCGTAGTGCTCGTCACATCGATGTACCCTATGATTACTCTATTATTATGCGTCGTGTTTCTAAAGCAAGGATTAACATTCAAACATGGATTGGGAATGGTTTTTGCGATTCTTGCGTTAATCTTACTTGCGACAGAATGATTGGTGATTGGTGCCCAGGGCCGGAATCGAACCGGCACGGGGGTTAAGCCCCGAGGGATTTTAAGTCCCTTGCGTCTACCTGTTTCGCCACCTGGGCAATTACTTTATGGAGGCTGAGGCCGGAATCGAACCGGCGTACACGGCTTTGCAGGCCGCTGCATGACCACTCTGCCACACAGCCTCATTTGATACTTCTAATACGTCTATCTCTTAAAGCTCTTAAAAAAAAAGCGACTTTCTGTGTCGCTTTAATTTGGAGCGGGAAACGAGACTCGAACTCGCGACCCCAACCTTGGCAAGGTTGTGCTCTACCAACTGAGCTATTCCCGCGTCTCTACGGGGTGTGATTCTACCGAAATTTAACACCCTGTCAATAATAAAATTAATTTTTTTTCGTTAATTCTGGCCAAGCAATCGCCAAGTAAATAATCATCGACCAAATCGTTAAAATTGCGGCCACATACAGTAAGACAAAACCAAAAATACCACCCCAAGTATCTAACGAATTAAAAGCCAACAATAAAAATAAAGCGACCATTTGTAAAAAAGTTTTTATCTTGCCGACATAACCGACGGTCACACTGGCACGTCGACCAATTTCAGCCATCCATTCCCTTAATGCTGAAATAACAATTTCTCGTCCAACAATTACAATAGCGGGAATAGTAATATAATTAATTTCCTTAGCGCCTACGAGCAACAGTAAGCTCGTAGAAACCAATAGTTTATCTGCAACAGGATCAAGAAAAGCACCAAAGGGGGACATCATCTTCAGTTTGCGTGCCAAGTACCCATCTAACCAATCTGTAAAACTTGCTGCAGCAAAAATACTGGCTGCCAACATATGTGCAAATGAAAACGGCATATAAAATACGATAACGAATACTGGAATCAGCACGATACGCAGCAAAGTTAATAAATTAGGTAAACTGGTTAATGTACTCAAGGTTTGATACTCCCTTTACATATGACTAAATAAAGCAACTCCCGTTTCCATGAATCACTGCCATTAGGTTAAGGAGTTTCCCTTCTCTCCATGAGGAGAAGGTGCCTCAAGGGCGGATGAGGGTATGATGACGACCGATGAACCCTCACCCCGTCCCCTATCCCACGAGTGGGAGAAGGGATCCTTTAGCTTAACGACAATGGTCCTATGAGTGTCCATATAAAAACGTACCCTAGGTGACGCAAAAAACGTACACCTGGAATTCTGCAGTTTTTATTTTTCATACCCACACAATAACAAATAGCTATAGATGCAGCTAACTCTCTTTGGATAAATTTAAAAAATCCGCTACCTGTTTATAATCATCAAATACGGCTACTGCTCCAGCTGCCATAAGGACAGCCTCTTCTTGTTGATGATAAATATCTATTCCTACCGCGGTTACTTTAACACTTTTTGCCATTTCCATATCGGTAAGAGAATCACCTATCATCAAAGTCGTCGCTGCAGTTCCGTCGTATTCTTCAATAATTTCTTCTAGCATTTGGGGACAAGGTTTTGCTGGTACTTGTCCCGCAGAGCGAGTAACTTTAAATAGTTTATCAAGGCCTGCAGCCTGCAAAGCACGAGACAAGGATTGATGTCCTTTATTGGTTGCAACCGCCAGATTTATCCCTGCTTCATGTAATTGATAGATCAGTTCACGAACACCAGGCATCAAACAGACATCTGCGGAACGAGAATGCATAGCCAATTGCACTGCCTGTAATAATTGTTGATGTTGTGGTGCAGTCAAGTGCGGATAAGTCTTTTTTAAAGCCTGTACCAAACCTAAATCAACAAATTTTCTCGCCTGATTGGGGTCAAAATCGCCAAATCCTAGCAAATTCGCTTCTGTAGCAACAACATGTAAAACTATTCCCAAAGTATCCGCAATAGTACCTTCCCAGTCAAATACTACCAAATCATATGGATTGCTCATTGCTCACTACGCTCCTCGCACGTAATTGTTTTAGTGCGGTAGAAAAATGATTATCTGCATCAGCTTGAAACAAATGCTTTGTGCCATTTAATTCAAATTGAATCGATCGTGCGTGTAAAAAAAGACGATGATGTTGATTATCTATCCCTTCTACATCTCCTGCAAGTGCCCCATATTTTTTATCCCCGACTATAACATGTCCTAAATGGGCGCTATGTACACGAATTTGATGCGTACGCCCGGTTTTAGGACTGGCCTCGACCCAACATGCCTGTTGATAATTTTCAAGAAGTTTAAATACCGTTTCAGAAGCTTTTCCTTCTTCTTTAACGGACACAATGCGCTCACCTGATTTTAAAGTATTTTTTTCAAGTGCAGCACGCACGGTGACTTGTTTTTTACCTTCCCAGCGATGAGTCAATAAGGTCCAATATGTTTTTTGCACCTCACGTGCCTCAAGTAATGCATGCATTGCCCTCAAGGTACTTCTTTTTTTAGCTAATAAAAGACATCCCGAAGTGTCTTTATCAAGACGATGGATCAATTCAAGATAAGTTAAATCGTTTCGGGTTTTTCTCAACGCTTCGATTACGCCAAGACTCAAACCACTTCCACCATGAACCGCAATACCTGCAGGCTTGTTTATAACCAAAAAACAAGGGTCTTCAAAAATGATGCAATCTTTCAATCGTTTGGCCAAAGCATCGCCCACAAATACCTCTTTTGATTCGGAAACCCGAACCGGAGGAATACGAACATTGTCCCCGGCATGTAATCGTGAATTGATTTGTGCTCTTTTTTTATTAACTCGAACCTCACCACCACGAATAATTCTGTAGATATGACTTTTGGGAACACCTTTTAAAATACGAATCAAATAATTATCCAGACGTTGCCCTTCTTCTTCATTACTGATTTCTCTATAACTTACTTCACTCATTTGTCAATAAACCTGTTTGCTGGGCGTGATTTTTTTGGTATGATCGCCTGTAGCGTGGGAAAATTTCCATGCAACCGAATTATAACGCATTTAAATAAAAAAAGCGTAACTATTTACTTTAAAGTATATGCTAATCATTGAGGAAGAAGGGCTTTGGCCCATCTAAATGAGTGATTATTTGTTAAATAGAGTTACATAAAAATAGCGCTTCCATTTAAGCATAAGATATAAGGAAGCGACCCAATGCCAGAGATAAATTGACCATATTTTTGACAGAAACCTACGCATGCCAGACATGCTTTATACCGATTACGAATTATTTCAGGGCTTTCGCACGCCTTTGGCTTCCTATTTCAACCCGTTTGGTTTGTAATCAGTATATCTCACAGTATGCACCTCTCATCAGACCTCTTTCGAAACTCGCTGCAGAGCGACAAATGCTAGGAGGAACGGAGCACAGAACCTCAGTGTACATGTACGTACATAAGGATTCTGTTGAACAGGGTACATGTGTAACGTCTGTTTATAGGGCCATGGGTTCGCCTAAAGATCACATCGCTTATTGTTCAATCCCAGGTGCTACTGATCGATTACCTACTTGCGGTGAAAACCCCGGATTTTCCAATATTGCAACACAGCATACTGAGGTATGCCATGAAGCACAGAAAATCCAGACCTCAACCAAAAGCATCGAAATATCAGTAAATCCAATTGAACCTCTAAGGTATTTTGAGCCTTATATTAGGTTTTTTTCACGTTTCGCTAGATTGAGCCAAAAATGGCTTGATTTTCGAGTATCGAAGCGTAGCCTATACGAAGTAGGTGCGCATCGAAACGCAGAAAATCAAGACATTTTGGACATGATAATAGAAAGGTAAAGAGACCCTATCTCAACTTGAATGATGGCGCCCTTAATTATGGGGTAACAGATGGAAAAAATGTTAATCAATGCGATACAAACTGAGGAAGTTCGTGTTGCACTTGTTAAAGATCGTTATTTATTTGACCTGGATATTGAATGTCCTGGTGAAGTGAAAAAAAAGGGTAATATTTATAAAGCAACCGTCACCAGACGAGAGCCGAGTCTCGATGCTGTTTTCGTAGAGTATGGTTCTAAACGTCAAGGCTTCTTGCCACTTAAAGAAATCGCACCTGAATATTTAAGCAAAAATCCTGAAGAATTTGGCGATGAAAAACCACCTATCACTTCCTTAATCCGAGAAGGCCAGGAATTGTTGGTTCAGGTTGATAAAGAAGAACGTGGCAGCAAAGGAGCGGCGCTAACAACCTATATTACCTTAGCAGGTTGTTACCTGGTTCTGATGCCTAATAATCCTCGCTCAGGCGGTATCTCCAGACGTATCGAAGGTGAAGAGCGTGACGAACTGCGAGAAACACTCAATGCATTGACTTTACCTGAAGACATGGGACTTATTATCCGTACAGCGGGTGTAGGCAAAAGCCAAGAAGAATTACAAGATGACCTGGATATGCTGTGCAATCAATGGCAATCCATCAAACAAGCTTATAATTCCGAACTTGCCCCTTCGTTGATTCATCAAGAAGGTGATGTCATCATTCGTTCTATTCGTGATAATCTACGTAAGTCCATCAGCGAAATCATCATCGATGATCAGATTTCTTACATTAAAGCCAAGCAATATATTGAGCGAGTAAAACCAGAATTCTTACCTAACTTGAAGCTCTATAACAGCAGCATCCCTCTGTTTAACTTCTATCAAATTGAAAGTCAGATAGAGACTGCATTCCAGCGTCAAGTGATGTTGCCGTCTGGAGGTGCTTTGGTGATCGACAGAACCGAGGCTCTGGTTTCAATTGATGTCAACTCAGCTAAAGCAACGGGTGGAGCAGATATCGAAGCAACTGCATTCAATACCAATATTGAAGCAGCCGACGAAATCGCTCGCCAGTTACGTCTACGTGATTTGGGTGGTTTAGTTGTTATCGATTTCATTGATATGAGCTCCAGTAAAAATCAACGGGATGTTGAAAATCGCCTGAAGGAAGCATTACAAGCTGATAGAGCACGTATTCAAGTCGGACGAATTTCTCGCTTTGGTCTTTTGGAAATGTCGCGCCAACGTCTGAGATTATCACTAGGGGAAAGTGCTCAGGAAGTGTGTCCACGTTGTGAAGGACGAGGAACTGTTCGTAACATTCAGTCTCACGGATTGGCAATTACACGTCTTATTGAAGAAGAAGCATTAAAGGAAAAGACCGCTGAAATCCAAGTACAGCTTCCCGCAGAAATGGCGACGTTCATTATGAATGAGAAGCGTAATTTCATTAAAGACATTGAGAAAAGGCATAGTGTTTCAGTAATGATTATCGCCAATCCTTACATGCACTTACCTCAGTACTCAATCACTCGTCTAAAAGAAGATAATGTAGGTAAATCGAAAAAGCCTAGTTATTCTCTAATCCAACAGCCTGAATTACATGTTCCCGGTAGTGAGGCAGATAGTTCTTTACGAGATGAACCTGCAGTCAAACCATTAACTGAACATCAACCGGTAAAAAGCGCGCAAACCAGCTTTATCAAGCGCTTATGGTCCAGTTTATTTGGTGGACATGCAGATGCTTCGGTTTCAGTGCCACAAAGTCAGGCTAAAAGAATACCAGGTCGTCATCAAGCTCAGGCAAAAACGCCTAAAGGTTCTGGCGGTGACCGCAGATCGCAAAATAGAAGACGTCGGCCCAGTGGTAACCAACAACAAAGAGCCAGTGCAGGTAATAATCCAACTGCTTCTAACCAGAATCGTAGAAGAACAGGCCAACAGCAACAAGGAAATATCAAACCGGCTGCTAAAGGAGATGGCCAGAAAAAAAGAGAGTCTGCAGTAAAAGAATAAAGCTGCCCCATCAGCCCGAGGACACAAGAGATCTCACGCGATAGCACAATGTTATGACGGGAGATCCCTCGTTGCACTCGGGATGACGGCCAAAAGTCCCCTGTTTTACGGCCTTGTCCTCACCCTGGCTACAACTCAGGTGCCATTCCAGGAAGGGATACTCCACGAATAAAGGACTCACCTTCAATAGTAAAAAGTAAAATTATTCGACATAACAAGGAGAGTTTTAGATGATACCCGTAAAAGGTTATGCGGCTCAAAGTGCAAAAGCCCCTCTTAAACCGTATTCATTTGAGCGTCGTGATGTTGGAAAAAATGACGTGCTGATTGACATCCATTATTGTGGCATCTGCCACTCCGATATTCATCAGGTAAAAGATGAATGGGGAGGCTCCTTATTTCCAATGGTTCCAGGTCATGAAATTGTTGGTGTAGTCAGTCAAGTAGGTCCATCGGTGAATAAGTTTAAGGTCGGCGACCACGTTGGTGTAGGTTGCTTTGTTGATTCCTGCCGACACTGCGAAAGCTGTCATGAAGGAGTGGAACAGTTTTGCGAAGAAGGAATGACTTTAACCTATAACAATCTGGAAAAGCGCAGTGGCAATTTGGCTCAAGGCGGCTACTCTACCAAAATTGTTGTTGACGAGAACTATGTACTAAAAATTCCCCAGAACTTACCTATGGATGCAGCAGCACCTTTACTGTGTGCTGGAATAACCCTCTACTCACCCTTGAGGCATTGGCATATTGGTCCCGGGAAGCGTGTAGGTATTTTAGGCTTGGGTGGACTTGGACATATGGGAGTCAAACTAGCCCATGCAATGGGAGCTGAAGTTACCGTTTTGAGTCATTCGCTGAGTAAAGAAGCCGATGGTAAACGCATGGGAGCCGATCATTTTTTTGCTACATCAGATCCTCAAACCTTCCAAAAGTTAAACAACTATTTTGATCTCATTATCTGTACTGTTTCCGCCAAAATTGATTGGAATGAATACATCCAATTACTCAAACGCGATGGAACTATGGTTGTTGTTGGGATTCCGGAAGAATCTATCCCAATCAATGCATTTTCCCTGATAGCCAAACGTAGAAGCCTGTCTGGGTCAATCATCGGAGGGATTAAAGAAACTCAGGAAATGCTCGATTTTTGTGGCAAGCACAACATCGTGTCGGATATTGAATTAATTCCCATACAACAAGTCAACGAAGCGTATGCACGTGTCCTAAAAAGCGATGTCCGCTATCGTTTTGTCATTGATATTGCCACTCTCTGAATTTGTAACCTGAAGTGCCCCGTCATCCCTCACTAAGATTCGGAATGACGGGAGCCACTGTACCGCACCCAAGCTACGGTACCGCATTAAGCGAGGCAGTTCCAAATAAGCTCAAAATTAAAAATGCCAGGAAAATAACGATAAATAAAAAGAAGAGTACTTTGGCAATACTGGTTGCCGTGGACGCAATGCCGCGAAAACCAAATAAACCTGCAACAATGGCGACTACCAAAAAAATGAGCGCCCACTTTAACATGATGATCTCCTTATCTTAAGCGATAATTCTTACATTTTGAGTATAGTCGAAAAAGCGGGGATAATGAAAAGACTGTAGGATGTAGGCTGGTTATAGCGAAACTGTCATGCCAAGCTTAGCGAAGCATCTTCTATTGTATAGTTTGTGCTACATATGCCCTGGATGACGAGGGGTAGCTTTCGGTACGTCCAATTCAAATCATAAATCGGTGGCAATGGGATTAACACCAATATTGGGATTGATACCGCAATCATCAAGAATTTTGAGTAAATTATTCCCTTTTTTGGTTAACCGTTTGATGCAATACTCTTCAAGATAACTTTTTAAAATGTATTCATAATCAGGCAAGGTGAGAATCTTGAGTATTTTTTCTGCCATTTCCAAATGGCGCGCATTGTTATAATTACAGGCTTGAAATAAAACGCCACCTAGCATTGCGGCAATACTGGCTTTACGCAGAGGATTAGCCAGATAAAAACGTTGGATGCATTCATCTATAGCTCGTTCCTTATCCCAAGATACCCACTCATTATAAAAGGTCATAGCAGGTTCGAAATTAATAAAATCATTTTTTTGTAATTCTTGAATGGCATAAGCAACGGCAACAATCGCCTGTATATTGGCCCAAGAACAATTGCCACTAATTTGCGAACTAATTGGCATTTTGGCGATGGGAATCAACCCTAATTGTTGGTTAATTACTTGATGGAAATAACGTCTCGGTTGTTTTTTATAAAGAAAATCCTGCAGAAAACGAACATTCAAGGCTTCGGGATTACTCATTTTATAGATATTAACACTCCCCTCCTGTAAGCTGTTTTCACCGCGATCAATTTTAGCCCACCATTGACCAAAACGAATAAATCCCATGGCATGTCCACGACTGGCTGCGGGAAGAATCAACATCGGTGCTTTTAAAAATTCCTGCACCCGTCGCATTTGTTGTTCGTTCAAATAAGGCAAGTGCTGATATTGTAAAAGCTCCTCTGCAAGCGTAAAGCCATCGATAATAACGTAGGCCAATGGAAAATAGTCGCGTAAATGGCGTGTTGAATAGCTGCTGATAAAACGTCTTAAAGCATCCCTTATCACGGCAACAGTAAATTCAAGGATAAAACCTTCATAATCCAGTTCAATAAATTCACCCTTGGCATTTACTATATCAACATCCCCTTGCAACTCAAAACGATGCCCAATAAGTTTGCCGTTAATGAAATCAAGGGCAAAATCAAGTTTAGCCCCATATTGATAGAGTAAACGTTTGAGCGTCTCTTGGCTGCGCAATACGGGATAAACCAATACAGAAAGTCCATTGCGCGTATATGCATTGGGATCTGCACCACTGTTTAATAACAATTGCGCCATTTCGACATCATTATTATCCACCGCCCAATGTAAAGGAGTACGCCCGGTCACGTCGGCTTTATTCACATTGACTTTACGAACAATTAATTGCTCAGCAATGTGAGTTTGGCGTGTAATAGCGCACTCAATTAAGGGTGTAAAACCATATTCATCAATGTCATCCAACGATTCCCCTGCTCGAAGATAAGCTTCAAAATCAGGCATTCGATGGCTGATTATGTCACTTGCAATTGTCATTAAGGACCTCTAGGTTTAGGCGTATTAGTGAATCGAGGCATATTACCTAAACGCAGTTGTTTTTCTTGCTCCTGATTGCGTCGTTCATTATCGTATTCGCGTCGCGCATCCGTATTTAACGGAGGTTCAGGATTTAAAGGTGCATCAATGCCATCAAAACGCTGACTGTCTAGGGCTGGATGTTGCAAAATATTATTTTGCAACTCTCCTTCAAGACCCGGTTGAGCCTCATTATTGGAGTGTTCACGAGCTTTCACCGATGCCATTCGTCGCTCGCCTTGCTGTTCAGCCAAACGTCTCTGTCGCTCCATAGCTTTAGTTTCCACAACTAAAAAGGAAGAGCTTTCCGTACGAGTGAATACGGGAAGATCCGATACTCTTTTAAGTAAGACATACACCGCTCCAACACCACCATCACTAGGCTTCGCGCTATGAAACGCAATGACCTCTTGGATTTGCGGTAACCAGTGATTCACTAAATTCTTTAGCAGCGGAGGAGCATTTCTAGTGCTTTGTGTACCATGAACAATAAGTATGGATTGTTTATTCTTCTTCACTTGTTTTTGAATAAATTCCAGCAAAGCCTGACGCGCATCCTCTGGCTTTAAATTTGAAAGATCCAGTTTTGCTTCCCAAGGAATTTGCGCAGTTTTTAATTCATTAAACCGCTTACCAGAAACATTGGGTGTAACATAAGCTAAAATACTACTCGCAAGAACAGGCTCTTCAATATCATCGGTTAAATAATATTCATTTAGCATAGTTTAAAATCCAATCATGTTAATCAAAGTATAACTTAGGTTGCAAAAAGTAGGAGGATTTTTTTAAAGTTCTGCTTATTGTACAAAAACTGTGATTCTTGAAGCCTGGATGTTTTTTAGCCCGGATTAGCGCAGCGTAATCCGGGTTCTTTTGACGTCATCCCGAGTAGCACCAGGGACCTCTCGTCATCATACAGAGTACTGCGGAGATCCCTAACTAGCGTTCGGGAAGACGGGCCCATCATCGAGGCTACAATACCGCACAAAATATCTTACAAAAATTCTCTTTGCAAAATTTCAGCAATTTGTACTGCATTGGATGCCGCACCTTTGCGAATATTATCCGCAACAACCCACATATTTAATCCATTAGGATGAGAAATATCCTGCCGAATTCGCCCAACAAACACCTCATCATGCCCTATAGCGTTTTTAAGAACAGTGGGATAACTTGCCTTACCGACATTATCAACGACCTTCACTCCTGGAGCTTTAGAAAGAATCTTACGCGCCTCGTCAGCAGTTAAAGGCTTTTTTAATTCCAAATGAATGGCTTCAGAATGGCCATAAATAACAGGTACTCTAACTGCAGTAGGATTGACCATAATGCGGTCATCTTCCATAATTTTACGTGTTTCCCACACCATTTTCATTTCTTCGCGGGTATATCCATTCTCTTCAAACTGATCAATATGCGGAATCGCATTAAAAGCGATTTGTTGTGGGTACACATTGATATTGGCAGGCCGACCATTCAAAAGATCCCCTACTTGCGAAACAAGCTCACTAATCGCTTTCTTTCCCGTACCAGAAACGGATTGATACGTCGCCACATTAATTCGAGCAATTCCTACCGCATCATATATAGGCTTTAGGGCAACTACCATCTGAATCGTAGAGCAATTGGGGTTGGCAATAATACCTCTATTTTTATAGTCAATAATACGGTGAGGATTGACCTCGGGAACGACTAAAGGAATGTCCTCTTCATAACGAAAGCAAGAACTATTATCGACCACCACACATCCACTTGCAGCAGCTTTGGGTGCATATTCTTTAGATACAGAACCACCCGCTGAGAATAAAGCGATATCCGCTTTACTGAAATCAAACTCAGCCAGATCTAAAACATCAAATTGTTCATTTCTAAATTCTACTGTTTTACCCACAGAACGAGAACTTGCTAATGGATAAAGATTTTTTATAGGAAAATTTCGTTCTTCCAATACGGTTAGAAAAGTTTCACCGACTGCCCCAGTAGCACCAACAATAGCTATATTTAATTCTCTACTCATGATTAACCTCTTCTGAATTCTTTTATCATTTTTTCTCCATGGGAGAAGAGAAAAAACTCCCTCTCCTGCTTGGGGAAAAAGGGAAATAATTAAGGGGAGTTTAGGATAATGCCTTATTTCTCAAATAGTGATCCATCAGCACCAAAGCCATCATTGCCTCAGCTATAGGCACAGCCCTAATTCCTACACAAGGATCATGTCGTCCCTTAGTCACTACAGTCACTTCTTCCCCAGAAGTATTGATCGTCTTTCCTGGGGTAATAATGCTTGAAGTAGGCTTTAATGCAATACTTACTTCGACATTTTGTCCTGTAGAAATACCCCCCAAAATTCCACCAGCATTATTGCTAAGAAAGCCCTGACGAGTCATTTCATCTCGATGTACAGAACCTAACTGATTAACCGCCGCAAACCCTGCACCCACTTCGACGCCTTTAACTGCGTTAATTGACATCATAGCATAGGCTAATGTTGCATCCAGTCTATCAAATACAGGGTCACCTAATCCTACAGGCATATTTTTTGCGATCACTTTAACCCGGGCGCCCACTGAATCGCCTCGACGTCTTAAGTGCTCAATTGCCTCCTCAAGATCCTGGATTTGAGTATTATTTGGGCAGAAAAAAGGATTATTAGGGATCTCCGCCTCATCAACAAAGTCCAGAATCAAATCGCCCATTTGCTGTAAGTAACCCACGATTACCAAATTTAAATGACGTTGCAAATACAAACGCGCAATCGCCCCAGCTGCTACGCGTGCCGCAGTCTCTCGCGCTGAAGAACGTCCGCCACCGCGATAATCTCGATGTCCGTATTTATGATGATAAGTAAAATCTGCGTGGCCTGGCCGAAATAAATTTTTGATTTCTTCATAGTCCCGAGATCGTTGATCGGTATTATGAATCAATAAGGCAATAGGCGCACCTGTCGTTTTACCTTCAAATACACCAGAAAGAATTTGTACTTTGTCTTCCTCACGGCGCTGTGTTGTATATTTGGATTGGCCTGGCTTACGTTTGTCCAGAAATGGTTGGATGTCTTCTTCCTGCAACATTAATCCGGGTGGGCAACCATCGACCACACAGCCAATAGCTGGGCCATGGCTTTCACCAAATGTTGTTACCGTAAATAAAGTTCCAAATGTATTACCGGACATTAAAATACTCGTCTAGCTGCTGCTTGGTTAATAAAAATATACCTTGTCCACCATGACTCATTTCAAGCCAAGTAAAAGGAACATCGGGATAGGCCTCGCATAGAGCCTCCTCACTATTCCCTACTTCTACAATCAGGACACCCGCTTCATTTAAATACTCAGATGCATTTTGCAGAATTGTTTCAACGATAGCTAATCCATTATTACCAGTTTCCAAAGCTAAAACAGGTTCATGACGGAATTCATCAGGTAAAGTCTGCATCTCTTCCTTACCCACATAGGGAGGATTACTGACAATTAAATCATAGCCTACCTTTGGTACTTTGGAAAAACAATCAGACTCAATCAACGTTAGTTGGTCTTCAACCCCCAACTGTTCGCGATTTCGCGCAGCAACAGCAAGCGCTTCACTAGAAATATCAACTGCATCAACCTCTGCCTCAGGAAACGCATAACAACAGGCAATCGCAATGCATCCGCTGCCCGTACACAAATCCAAAATACGATGGACTTTTTCCGCATCGACCCAGGGAGAAAATTCATTTTTAATCAGTTCTGCCATTGGTGAACGAGGGATAAGAACTCGTTCATCCACATAAAAGGGAATATCACAAAAATAAGCTTCTTTGATTAAATAAGGCACTGGTACGCGTTGATTAATTCGCTTTTCCAATTGATGGTGTAAATATTTTTTTTCACTGGTAGTCAAACGTGCATTAAGCCAATTGGGGTCTAAATCATAAGGCAAAGACAAGCTTCTCAGGATTAATGAATGCATATCATCCCAAGCATTATCGGTGCCATGGCCATAATATAAATTCGCATGAGTTGCACAGGACACACTAAAACGTAAAAAATCCAAAATCGTGACTAATTCTTCCGTTTCCTTAAGTATATAATTGCTCATAGGGGGTCAATTCTCATCCAGAAAAAGTACAAATTGTACCCTATGTTAATCAACAAAAGTAGTTGTATGTTTGCCTTGATGAAAACTCAGATTTGAATGCAACACAGTCGAAACGAGATTCTTTTACCATTATCCCTCGCTTCATCAGGGATGGCGGGTTCTTTCATAAACTTTATATTTCATAGCCAGGGGTGCAGCACAGCGGAACCCGGGTTATACTTCAAATATCATTTATTATTTTTACTAAACTATGGCTGACGATTTTTTGTCCGATGAAGACAAAGCCTTGTTTCGCGAACATATGCGTTCTGTAAAACCTTTGAAGAAACAAACAAACCAGGTCAAAGTGGCTCAACCCAAGCCTTCAGTTCCACCTAAAAAAAATACACCCCAAGTAACACAGGAAAAAAAGAAGTATTACTTATCCGATATGATTGTGGACACGGTTCTTTCAGAAACCATTTTATCCTATTCTCATCCCAGCCTTGCCAGCCAAAGATTTAAAGCATTAAGGCATGGGCAAATCCCATGGGAAGCCCGCTTGGATTTGCATGGACTAAAAAGTGAAAATGCCCGCGATACCTTATGCCAATTTATTCAAACCCAGGCAGAAAACAACAGCAGATGCATTTTAATTATTCACGGTAAGGGCGGTTACCAAGGTGCACCCCCGGTGATTAAAAATTTACTCAATCGTTGGCTACCCCAGTTAGACGAGGTCTTGGCTTTTCACAGTGCCCTACCCAGGGATGGAGGAAGTGGTGCAGTTTATGTGCTGCTTAAGAGAAACAGATAATTACGTCATCCCAAGCCCGCCGAAAGCCCCCCATGCAGCACCCTATTGCCATGAAGCGATCTCTCGCTTCTCTCGAGATAACCGTAAAAGATTCCGGGTTTCGCTACATGGCGCCCCCGGGTACATAGAAAATAGTTCTGTGACTTGCGTTAATGCCTCATTCTGGTGATAATTCCCACATTAATAAAATATCCAAGAGAGAACATGGAACACTTTAGTCAATTTATCATTCATCATTGGCAGCTATGGCTGGCCTTTATCGTGATTTTATTATTAACTTTTATCAACGAATTAATCACCCAAAAAAGGAAAGCAAAGGAATTAACCCCTCAAGCCGCTGTCGATTTAATCAATCATGAAAATGCGGTGGTCATTGACTTGCGTGACAAAGAAGCCTTTTCGAAAGGACACATAATTGATTCGATCCATGCTAAAAGCGAAGATTTTGAACAACAGAAAATGGATAAATATAAAAATAAACCCCTTATTCTAATCGCCTCACGAGCTTTTGATGCTCAGACTGTTGCCAATAAAATTCGTGCTCAGGGCTACCAGCCTCATGTATTAGGTGGTGGAATCGCTGCTTGGCAAAATGCCGAGTTACCCTTGGTTAAAGGAAAATAAATTATGGCTGAAGTCATTATTTACAGTACCGGATATTGTCCTTACTGTGTCCGAGCCAAAGAGTTATTACAACAAAAACAGGTTTCATTCACCGAAATTCGTGTTGATGTGCAACCCGAATTACGTGATGAAATGATAAGCAAAAGTGGCAGACGTACTGTTCCGCAGATTTTCATTAATGGCCAACATGTGGGTGGCTGCGATGATTTATATGCCCTGGATGGTCAGGGGAAACTCGATAAATTACTAAGAGGATAATAATAACATGAACGATCAAGCTAACCAGGCGCAACAAAATCAAAATGAAACACAATTCATGATTCAAAGGATTTATACTAAAGATTTATCTTTTGAAACGCCTAATACCCCGGCTGTATTTCAGCAACAATGGGAACCTGAACTTAATCTTGAACTCAATACTACCAATACAAAACTGGAAGAAGGTGTTTTTGAAGTGGTATTAACCGTTACTGCCACAGTAACCAATAACAAAACAACTGCGTTCCTTGTTGAAGTAAAACAAGCGGGTATTTTCACCATTCAAGGCGCTCCAGCGAATCAACTGGATCATTTGTTAAACAGTTTCTGCCCCAATATTTTATTCCCTTATGCTCGTGAAGCAATTACATCTCAAGTAATTCGTGGTAGTTTCCCACAACTGGTACTGGCACCCATTAATTTTGATGCGCTGTACATGCAACAACTTGCAGAAAAACAAAAAGAAGGCAAAGCGTAAAATTACAAGTGCACTAATAAGATAAACAGGGTGCAGGCGAAATTGTATAACATAAGTAAGGAATTTCCCTTCTTCCCCTGCCCCAGTCATCCCCAGTTCAACGAGGGATAACGAGGACAAAGAGGAGAAGGGGGCTATGCGGGCAGATGAGGTATAATTAACCCTCACCCTGCCCCTCTCCCGCTTCGGGAGAGGGGATTCCTTAATTTAATGATAGTCAAAACCCTGCTTCCAGCTCTATTTAACCCCTATTCAAGAACATAAAATGAACCAAAAAACCATTGCTATATTAGGTGCCGGCTCGTGGGGCACTGCCGTTGCAATTCACCTAGCCAAAGCGGGTCATCGTGTTTTGTTGTGGGGGCATGATCCACAGCACGTTGCCCTGATGAAGGGAAAAAGATCAAATCCAAATTATTTACCGGATATCGCTTTTCCTGATACTTTGGAACCCTTGGCTGATTTGGATCAATGTATCAATGAAGCCAATTACGTCATTATTGCTGTTCCTTCCCATGCATTTGCAGAAATTATTGCAAAAATTAAAAAATCACCCCAAGGTTTAGCATGGCTAACTAAAGGTATCGACCCACAAAGCCATCAATTATTAAGTGATCTGGTGAGTCAAACTTTTGGTTCTACTTTTCCACAAGCAATTATTTCAGGTCCATCGTTTGCCAAAGAAGTGGCTCATTTTTTACCTACAGCAGTCACTTTAGCCTCCAACGATCTGCAATATCAAAAAGATATCCGCGAACTACTTCATCATCACAACCTACGTGTTTATCTGAGCGATGATCTGATCGGAGTGCAAATTTGTGGTGCGATAAAAAACGTCTTGGCTATTGGCTGTGGAATCAGTGATGGTTTAGGTTATGGGGCTAATGCCAAAGCGGCATTAATAACGCGTGGTCTGGCAGAAATGGAGCGTCTTGGGCTTGCTTTAGGTGCACGTGCAGAGACTTTTCTTGGTTTGGCTGGCGTTGGCGATTTAGTATTGACCTGCACCGATGATCAATCACGAAACCGTCGCTTTGGTTTACTTTTAGGGCAAAATATCAGCATCAACGATGCAGAAAAGCAAATTGGCCAAGTTGTGGAAGGAAAATATAATGCATCACAAGTCTGCTTCATCGCCAATCAATATCAAGTGGAAATGCCAATATGTGAACAAATTAACGCGCTGTTACAAGGAAAAATTACTCCAAAACAGGTAGTGCAAAATCTAATGAGTCGTCCACCGAAGGAAGAATAATTCTTTTTTAATTCCCTCACCCCTTGCCCCTCTTCCGAAACGGGAGAGGGGATTTTTGTAATGGCCTCACTAATTTCCCTTCTCCTCAAGGGGGAAAAGATGCCCGTCAAGGCGGATGAGGGATACGTTCTATTTAACTCTTAACATCCACAAGCTCAATATCTTCCGATGCCAACTGCTCACCCAAAAATATCTCGCCTACAATCTGGAAACGTTTGATGGAATCGGTTACTAAATAATTGACTTTGCGATTCAAGGAAGGGGTATCATTCAGTAAATCCTGCTTTTCAAGCAACTGATGCAATGCCCGCGATGTGGCATGTGCTGAATCCACTATAGTTACCCCTTGCGGCAATAAAGTGCGCAGCAAAGGCTTAAATACCGGGAAGTGGGTGCATCCCAACAAAACCGTATCTTCGTTAGTAAATCCATCAAGATAATGTTTTAACGCTTCACGTGCAACCTGATTATCCACCATACCTTCCTCAGCCAGGGCAACCAAAACACTGCACGCACGCGTATTAATTACTGCCTGCGGTAGTTTTTGGATGATGAGCTTCTGGTATGCGTTGGATGCAATCGTGGTTTCAGTCGCTAAAACAATAATACGTTTGTTTTCAGTTGCCGCAACAGCTGCTGCAGCACCTGGAGCCACCACACCAAGCACCGGCATATCGGGTAGCATTTCCTGCAAGTACGGCAATGCCGCAGTAGTTGCAGTATTACAGGCGATAACTAAAGCCTTAATCTGCCGCTCTACCAGCAATTTTGCCATTTGCATTGCATATTGTTTTACAGTATCCGGGCTTTTAGTACCGTAAGGCAGCCGGGCTGTATCCCCTAAATAGATAAACGATTCTTGCGGCAAGCCCTCTCGCAATGCCCGCAGAACCGTTAATCCGCCCATCCCTGAGTCAAATACACCAATCGCCAGTTGGCTTGAATTCAATTGAATCCCCCTTATTTTAGCTGTTACGGGTTGTTATTTCCACCAGGAACGGGAGTAATAGTAGCTTCCATCTCTCCTCGCGCTTTAATATTCCGCTCCGCTTGGTCTGCAATACCCTGCCTGCCTGTACTCATTTTATCTCTAAAGAGACTGGTGGCACTTACCACACCTTTATCGACTTGATCTCTTTTCTTTGGATTAACCATAGCCTTAAACTCGTTTTCAATCTCCTCAACAAGCCCTCTGGCTGAACCTTTGAATACTGTATTATAAAGAGAGTCTTTAGCAAAACTTTTGCCGCGTATCCCCCCTAACTGCTTATCCTTACCCTGATCAGGTCTCCACGCACAAGAACCTCTAAATTCTATCTTATCCATTGAAAATTTTGGGTGATGCTCTCCTAGAACGCACACCGCGGTCCATAAATAGGCTAATTCTGTCTCCTTTCCATGCACCCCTCTTAATTTAATAGGGCTTTTACCATCCCAGTCTTTTAACAGCTGTTTTGCTGCTTCCATACATTGTTCTGCCCGATAGTTTTTATCCTTAGCGACTATTGGCAGGCTGACACTTATAGGCTTAGAACCGGTGGTGCTAGGTTTACCCTCTGGATGATAATTTACAGTAACACGAGCTTTACCATTGGGGTCTTCTATCTCATCAGGTTGACCAGGTTGACCGCGAGCGGGGTTGTCTTTTTTGTGAACTAAATCAGCACTGAAGACATTACCTTTTTCAGGTATTTCGTGAACTTTATAGTTAGGAGAACTTTCATCAACGTTAGTGGTGACGCTCGTTGTGCCTACATTTGCGCTGCTTTTTGATTGAAGTATTGCTGTTTTTTCCTGGCCTATGGGAATTACTGAATAAGTAACAGTTGCTTTCTCCACCTGAACAGTAGCCTTACCTTTCATCACTTTATCAATGTTTGCTATGGCGCCATCCTCTCCATTGATTTGTTTTTGTAGTCCTTTATAAAATTCCAATTGCTGATCAATTGCCTTTATTTCCGCGTCTAACGCTTTACGTTGTTTTTCTGACTTTGCCGTAGCAGGCGAAGGTATTGCTGCTAAGTATTTCTGAAGATCATGTTTTGTGGTATGTAAATGCTCTACGATCAGCCTAGATTGTCTTGACAAATCCTGATACTTCTCTTTCACTTCATGAGCTTTGTTCTTCGCTTTTACATCATTTGCTCCGCTAAATAAAGCGGGTAACGCCGCAAGCTCTGCATTAAGACTTTTTAAATATCCTTTATGTTTTTCAATTGTAGATTTTGTTTCTTGTACTTGCTCTAATTTTCTATCAATAGAACTTCTACCTCGCTTTTGCGCATCCTCATCTCCAGCTAAATCAGATTTAATACCTAAAATTTCTATATCACTGTATACATCAGATGTAAACTCTCTGCTTAGTGCGTCTTTTTGATTTCGCTTTACTGGATCCGCATTCGCTGCTGTTTCTGGAATTAATTTATCAAGAAAGTCTTGAACATTTTTACTTTCAACAAAAGCTTCTCCAGCAGTCTCGAGTTTTTTGCTGGTATCTACCATTCCCGCAGGTGCCACTCTTAAAAAAGCATCTAAGAACCTTTTCGCTCTGGCTCCAGTGGTTGCTTTTGCATAATATTCAAGTGCTGCTTTATTGCGTGTATGTTCGTCTTGAGCAGCAACAGCAATAGGATGAGCATTAGGGTCAGTAGTGAAAGCATTAGCGTTATGATCTGTAAAACCAAAAGCTTGATAAAAAGCAGCCTCCTGAGGGTCGTTCGCTCTGGCAAAACATGCTGTACTAATTGCATCAACAACAGTTTTAAAATTGGCTTTAGTAGATATATCCAATGGCAATATCGGATTAGTTCTTAGTGCTGTATTTATGGTATCAATCATAACGGGGGTAAGGGCTATGCGAGGAGTAAACCCGGCCATAACCTTCGCAATTGTGGGATTATGGATTTGCTTAAACGCAGCAGCCCGAGCATTTTCAGCGACTAAATCGACAAGTCCACCAAGTACCTCGCCCTTGACATTTTTACTTCCCAAATGGAACTTGAGCTCCGTTTCAGTTTTTGCTTGGATTAGCACCTCAAGTTTTTGGGTATCTACTACATTGGATCCATCGGGTAATGTTTTAACTATCTCTTCTTGTTTTTCATTGGGTAAATCGTTAAAAACTGCAATTAATTTCTGATGTGCAACTTCGCCTAAACGAGTTTTTTTAACTTCTGCTGCAAAATCCAGTTCGCGTTTAGCTCGAGCATAATTCCCTAACTGCTCACCCAGTGCTTTTCTTAACTCAGGTAGATCCTTTTCCTTAACAAAATCAAAAGAAGCAACTCCAGGTACCTTTTTCGCGAGCTCTTTCCGGAAACTCTCTAGATCTTTAGCAGCTGTTTCAAGTTCTTTTAAAGAAGTAAGATCAGCCGGGGTACCTCCTGCTCCTATTGCTTTAATAGCATTCTTCGTTAAAGCTACTTTAAACTCGGCTAGGTTAGCATCTGTTACAGCTTTTTCGATGATGCCATTATCATCAGCAATGTTGATAAAGGTTTTTAAGTGTCCTGTTAAGTTAGCCGAAGTTGTATCATTCAATGCAGCGACTAACTGTGCATCGCCGACACCTTTATTTATAGTTAATATCCTTGCTTTCAGATATTGTTCACATAATGGTTGTTTATGACTCGTTGCAAGGGCCTTTTTTTTGTCCTCAGGCAAGTTCGCTATTCTGGACTTATATGGGTTCTGAGGATCCTCTTTTAAATTGGCATGCCCAGCTAATCCCTCTATCAAAAGTTTTTCATCTTTTTTGAGGGTATCTTGCATTCCCAAAAGCTGTGCATCTGTAACACTACTTCGAAATTTTTGCAGTTGTCTCTCAAACTCAACTATAGCCGGTGCATCAAGCAAGTCCTTATGGCGTTGTTTAGCTGCCTCAACAACTACATCAATTGAGTCTAATGCCAACCCCTGAAGAACGTCATCTACTGTTTTTCCTGGAGGGAGAGGAGGAAGCCCTCCTGCAGCAGTAATAATCTTGTCCGCAGCCGCTTTGAAATTTGCTAGATTATCTTTTGCCTTGACTAAATCATCAAATAATTTAGGATCAGTAAGTCCGGGTTTGGCCATTAATTGAATTAATAGCTGGTTTGCTGCTTCTTTTCTAATTCTAAGCACGGCCTCTTTAGTCAGGATGTCTTCATTGGCTGTATTCCATCCGGTTTTCCCGCTGAGATTAAGGTTAAGATCATTTTGTCTTGATTCTAAATAGGTTCTAAGTATTGTTCCATTATCGCTGTAATCAGATGTTAAAAGACCAATTAAAACATCGGGTGTTGTACTGGCTAATGCAAATTTGACACGTTGTTCAGCAGCGGCTTGTCTCATGCTTTTAAAAGTATCTGGAGTTTTGGGGTTCAATTCTAAATAGTCGCCGCCCATGAGTTTTGGTCTCGCAACCAGAGCTGCAAGGTTTGGCGTATCGATTGTGCCCCAAAATGTTTTATGATCAACCGCCGCCTTTTCAAAAGCTGTTTGACTCGTTTCATCGGCTAACAATATCGCTTCTAATGCACTATCTCTATCACTCGGTGTTGCAGTTCGTAACGCTGAGGTATTGTTTAACGCGGCTAAAAACTCTTTGTTCTTCATTGGCATAATTACACACTCCGCAAACCATTATGTTTTTATTTTAAACTTATTTTATTAAAATAACCTTAAATTTCATCGCCCAAGCATATCTTGCTTGAATAAAGGCGGTAAGATGGACTAACGTTATAACATTATTATAGCAAGATTAAAGGATTAAGTGTGAAAATCATACTAACTGGACTATTATTTGCAGTAATAAATGGTGTTTATGCTCAAGGTTGTGTCATTGGTGAAATTCCCTCCCAACCGCGTTATGTGTGTTTTGATGGCAGAACATTGCAACTTGCAGAAGACGGTCATTACCGCTGGAACGCGAAAAGAGGCTGTTTTGTCAGCGCCGTCCCCTGTTGTGCCTATAAGGCCACCCATTACGCCTTTTACCCTAACCCCGCCAAAATTGGCGCCGCATATGCCCGTTGCCGTCATGATTACCCCTTCCACTTGGGGGAAATGCAAACTCATTAGCAAAAAGTCGGACTACACATCTGCTTTCGATGTAGTTTGAGCCTAAGGCTTAAGCTTCATCGTTTTTAGCGAACCGGAGTGGTGCCTGCGCAACATAGCTCTTGCTCTTCAAAACGCATGCGCCGTTCTCTCTCGCTATCAGAAGAACAAGAAAAGAATGAAAATAAACTGTGCTCCTTGGGCTTATTTTGCGCCATAGCCTGGTTAATCATGGTATTGGCTTCCCATTGGGTTGAAGTCCAACCATATAATCCGCGTAATTGGCGAATAATCCATAATCTGCTACGTAACTGGCGGATGTATTTCACGCCAGCAGCCTCTTCTTCAGAGGAGTTTCCATTTATATCGTCCTTTAATTGTTGTAATTGGTCATTAAAATCAGGGCGTCCCTCATTCAACTTAATAAAATGTTTCATGCATCCAAGCGCCAAATCCTTTTTAAATTTCAAACCAAACTGATGATCTTCACCTATATCCCTCAAAATCTGTTTAAAATCTCCATAATCCATATTCTCTCTAATTCCTTCTAAATATGGGTTTTTAAAATGATACGATCTAATGGTTAACAAGAACTCACTTTTGTATTCTTTTGCGTGTTGCCCCTCGTGTATCAATAAATGTTTGGCGATTAACACCCCATTGTTTTGTACCGTGTCGTGATCTATCTGTTCCGCTTGCACACGTTCCAGTGCAAGATCAAGAGGAGTCTTGCCCGCTCTGTTTCGCACATTGAGGAATTGGCCAAACATCTCCAAGGTTTCTTCATACCGGTATTCGCCAAGCTTAATTGCAACATGTAGCGGCGTATCTTCAGGATCAAATCCATCTTCATTTTGAGATAACTCTTTAAAACGAACAATTGAGTCCCGGACTTGCTGCAGGACCCTTTCTGTTGCCCAACGCGGGGGAACGATTTCGTTTACTAAAGCAAGTGTTTGTTGTTCATCTAATTGACTCACATAATTACGAAATTCTTGGCTGGAAAACAATACAGCGCGCAAACGCGCAAGCCTGGCAGTAGTGGCCTGGATCATTAAGGCAACTTGTGCGCGCTCCGAGGCTTTGTTCATATCAGCACAGTCAGATAAGGTCTGCTGAATAAGCTCTTTAGGCATGAGAATATGTTTAAAAAAGGATTTCCATTTCGCCCTGATAAAATTAGGCTTACCCCCTAATTGAGAAAAAGCATTGATTTCAGCATAACTACGGTACTCCTTATTATCAAAAGGATTAGCAAGATAACCAAATTTCGTAGGCCAATAGGCGTTGCATGAGGTGCTTAAACACATGAGCGACTCAAGATCATTCACAGTGATATCAAACGCATGAGGACCATGGAATAAATGGAAAGGTCTTCTGGTTTTAAATCCCATGATGCTGTCTACAAACATTAAATCATGATCAATTTTGAAAAATACCGCATGGGGGCTACCCGCACGCTCTACCAAATAAAAACCATAATTTCCTTTATGTAAATCATCCTCTTCCAGGGTATAAGAAGTCGCAAAGATACTGGCCAGTGATTCATAATCAATGGTTAATTGCTCAGCCTCCTCGGCGTTCACTAAGTCTGCAAAAAAGCCTTGCGGGAGCTTATCCAGGAAATAAATAGGTATTTTGGTGGAGTCTTCCACTTTCTTAGGAGAGCAATCACACCCATCATCCGTTTTTTTTAAGGTATAAAAATGATGCTCTAAGCCTTCTCTATTGGCGATGACATAACACAGATGCTGGACTGCCAAACCTAGAATACGATGGTCTTCATTAACCACTAGATTATTAGCAGGAGTGAGTTCAGGTAATAGAAAAAGACGAGCCAATTGGCCAAACATTACTTCAAGACGCGACAATTCGGGTAACCCGTACTTATTCTTTTTATAAATAATTCTGTAGGGCAAATTTTTGTTATCGGGAGGAGTATATATGGCATTGAGAAACGCCACATGCGCGGTTGCTTGTGTCGCTGGACCTTTATTTATGTCTTTTATATGAAAAAATTCTGCCATACATCAAAGGAAGCCAAAGGATCACATAAGGAAATCAAATTGTGTGAAATTTTAACATAAGTCCAAAAAATATCAATTATCTTCGATGCTTAGACTGTCATCCTGTGAATCAAAATCTCCAGCACTATTCAAACGAATTTGTAAACCTACATTATTTTTCGAGTCGGCATATTTGATCGCATTTTCCTTGGAAATTGCCCCAGTTCGATATAATTTTAATAAAGCCTGATCGAACGTCTGCATACCTTGCTCCGTACTACGCTCCATCGCTTCCTTAATGTCATCTATTTTGCCTTTCTCGATTAAATCAGATACATAAGGAGTGTTTAATAAGAGCTCCACAGCTGCCACACGCTGATTATTCACCCCGGGGACCAGCCGCATCGATATAACAGCTCGCAAATTAAGGGATAAATCCATCAAGACTTGTTTTCGTGCGTCTTCTGGAAAAAAATTAATGATACGATCCATCGCTTGGTTCGCATTATTGGCATGCAAAGTTGAAATACATAAATGCCCTGTCTCTGCATAGGCAATGGCATGTTTCATGGCATTACGTTCTCGTATTTCACCGATTAAAATCACGTCTGGAGCCTCCCGCATTGCATTGACTAAAGCATTATCATAACTCATCGTATCAATGCCCACTTCACGTTGATCCACTATAGATTTTTTATGTTGATGAATAAACTCTATTGGATCTTCAATCGTTAAAATATGACCGCTTTGATTTTCATTCCGATAATCGATCATGGCGGCCAAAGTGGTTGATTTTCCCGAACCGGTAGCACCCACTACAAGAACTAGCCCACGTAACTCCAACACGATTGTTTTTAAAATAAGAGGTAAATTTAACTGCTCAATTGAAGGGATTTTATTCTTGATGTAGCGCACCACCATTGAAATATCACCACGCTGACGAAATAGATTGATTCTGAAGCGTCCAACCTGGTTAATAGAAAGCCCCATGTTCAGCTCCATAGTGGCCTCAAATTCTTTACGCTGATCATCATTCATCAGCGATAAAGCAATTTCAGCCATTTGTTGCGACTTGAGAGGTGCCTGCCCCACCGGAGAAATAACTCCTTCAATTTTAATATTAGGTGGTGCACCCACACTAAAAAACAAGTCTGAAGCCCCTCGATCGACCATTAATTTAAAAAAAGGAGTTATGTCCATATATCACCTTTGTATCATTAGAAACGTAGCCTGGGTGTAAGGGGAACACTGTTGTATTCCCTTCTTCCCATGGGGAGAAGGTGCCCGTCAGGGCGGATGAGGGTTTTGACTACAGCGAATGAACCTTCACCCCACCCCTCACCCATTTATGGAATAAGGGGGATTCTTCTTAACTTATAGGCAATACGACTGTCCTGCACCCAGGCTCCATCAATCCATTTAACTAATCACCAAATCACGTATTCTTCGATTTTCCAACTCACTTTCACATGCCTGTAAAAAAGCCGCCTTCGCATTTTTTGCGGCTTCATGATGCACGGGCATTAACTTAACGATCTCACAAAAGCGAGTCAAAAATTTTGTATGCTCCTCTTTAGTATATTCTATAGATGTCTGTTTGGGTGGAAGAATTTCCTCTTTTGTACTCTTCTCTTCCTCACTTGCCAATTTAGGACTCAGATCAAGCATGTCTTGAAAGTAATTCGTATAATAAGGAGCCATGGCCAAACGCTCTGCCCCATCACTCTCACCTGGCGTTGCATTCCAACGCTCTGCTGCTTCAATAAATTCCTTTATCTTTTTAGGATCTAAAAACTGAGCATAACGAACTACTCCCGCGGGAAACTCTTTTCCTAAATGATTTCTGACTTCAAATCCTTTTTCTTTTAATGTGCCCATAAACGTCGTTTCAAAACGAGCAATTCCTCTCGCCTGCGGGTGAGTTACCACATCCAAAGCAATAATCCGTTCATCAGGTGCCTGAGTACTCGTGGGAGACAATCCTCCATTGGTACCTTTCAAATAGCGAACGTAAATCGCATAAGTTACCGGATTCTCACCTTGTTTTGCTGCACTTTTTATCTGACGCTCAATTTGCTGCAGTATTTCTTCCAACTGTTCGCCGGCCTTGTCATCCTGTACAGGGATAAAATAATCCACATCACGTAATACCTTTGGAAAAGCGACTTGTGGATGGGTAATATGGTTTTCAAAATCAACTATGGGCTTGGTGCCACGACTTTCAATCGATTCAGCGGCAGCAATTAACATGAATTGGGGTAATAAACTTCTTAATTCTGAATTCACTAAAAAATTCATCAAATCCGCTCCCAGCCTTAACTCCAATTCTTGAACAAAGGAAGTGATTGAGGGCGCATAAGTCGCTTTGCTGGATTGGGTTGGTTTCTCTGTAGTAAAATTCCACTTGCGAACTTGCCATTGGTGAATGTGTTCACTCAGTTCAGAATCAGCAGAACTGGGCATTCCTATAAAACTCACATATTGATTGTTTTTTAATATGTCTCCCAGTTTGCCTTTCGTTTCTTCTGTGTTATGAAACAGCTCTACCGTTTCACGTAAATTAAAGGCCTTCACAGCACGCAACTTCACACTCAGAACAACCCCTAAAAAACCACTGTTTGCCGCACGTAAGGTCTCAAAATCGGGATGCTCGGGGGTCAGTTCACGAATGGTTCCGTCCAGATCGCACACTCTGATTGATTCAATCAGGCCACTTACAGCAGGTTCATCACGCCCCGTTCCATGCCCACCAGGAATAGATAATCCTACAAGACTCGCCCAACTCAGCATACTGAGTGTCGATGAAGATAAATTATTCTTTCGTAAAAATTCTGCGTATTCAGCGATCTGAGTTCCTGCGTTTACTTCCACGAGCATGGCTGGAAGTTGATGAATCGGATTGTCAGGATTAATCCATGACGGCTTGGTATCAAGAGGACCTAATACTTTGGCTTTATGATATTTCTTTTTAAAACGAATAATAATGTCCGTCCCTTCGCTTTGCGGCGATGCTCGCCCCCCTACTACTTCCGAGAAAGAAAAACTGCCTCCATATTCTTCATCCTGAACTTTAGACCAAGGAAATAAACAACAATCTGCATTCTTCTTATCCTCCCAACCGGCACTCGCTCTTAAGGTAATCTTATTCTGTGGCGTCCGTTTTTCATTCATCTTCTTAACTTCTTTCATGATGAGTTGAACTTGCGCTTCACTCTCAACATCAACAACCACCGCAGCGGGATTCCTCACATTCCCCATAAAATTGGACCAACCTTGACTGTGAGAAATTTTGTTGCGAGTTAACATATCCATAAAGTCACGTTTTAGCTGGGTGGGAAAAGTCATCATTGCTCCTATGTTGGTTAGTTTCAATACGATAAAGACTGTGTCTAAAACTCTTAAAACGTTTACAACGAAGACTGCTTGTGTAACCTGGGTACGATGAATGCCTCCGTCATCCGAGTGCAAAGGAGAAATCTCCTCATCCTAGCGTGGTGCTGCAGTAGGAATCCTTGGTTGCACTTGGAATCACAGTGGATTATTCGTTTCGCTTTAATACCAGCTGCAGATAGGACTTACATTTTTTCCAACACTTCATGTAAATATTTGACGGGTTCGATAACCATTGAAGAATCGTGTTGTTGCTTG
Organism: Legionella sp. 227; assembly: GCF_043161935.1. Classification (NCBI taxonomy): domain Bacteria; kingdom Pseudomonadati; phylum Pseudomonadota; class Gammaproteobacteria; order Legionellales; family Legionellaceae; genus Legionella; species Legionella sp. 227. The sequence continues at coordinate 419,775 of NZ_CP171154.1, forward strand.
GGCGCATTAGCAAAAGGGACTATCGCTCGTTTAAATCCATGTTTTGCTGCTTCTTTTAAGCGTTCCTGCCCACTTTGTACTGGTCTGATTTCACCAGCAAGACCCACTTCACCAAAAATAATCGTTTCCCTGTCAAAAATCCGATTACGCAAACTGGATACTACCGCAGCTAACAATGCAAGATCTGAGCCAGTTTCTGTCACTTTCACACCGCCGACTACATTGATGAAAATATCTTGATCATAAGTAGCAATTCCTCCATGTCGATGTAGGACAGCAAGTAAAATGGCTAAACGATTGGATTCAAGACCCACGGTCACCCGTTTGGATTGTTGCCCATGTGCCTCATCAACCAAAGCTTGTACCTCGACTAACATCGGGCGTGACCCTTCCCAAGTTACCATCACGGCACTCCCTGAAGTAGGTTCTGGTTGGCGCGATAAAAAAATTGCTGACGGATTTGCTACTTCTTTTAATCCTTTGTCGGTCATCGCAAATACCCCCAGTTCGTTGACTGCGCCAAAACGGTTTTTAATGGCGCGAATCACTCTGAAACGGCTATCGCTTTGGCCTTCAAAATAGAGAACACTGTCCACCATATGCTCTAAAACGCGGGGCCCGGCTAAAGCTCCCTCTTTAGTCACATGACCGACTAAAAACACTGCAGTCTGGGTGAGTTTAGCAAAACGAACTAATTGAGCTGCCGATTCCCGTACCTGACTTACCCCACCCGGAGCAGAGCTTATCGTCTCTGTAAAGATAGTTTGGATGGAATCAATCACAATCACCTTAGGATTTTCTTTTTGTGCGTGTGCAATAATCGATTCAACCTGTGTTTCTGCTAAAAGCCTTAATCCCGCTAAAGGTAATCCAAGACGTTTGGCTCGCATGGCTACTTGTTGTAGGGATTCCTCACCCGTGACATATAAAACAGTTTCCTGCATGGAAAGATTAGCCAAGGTTTGCAATAACAAAGTAGACTTACCAATACCTGGATCGCCTCCGATAAGAACCACTGAACCATAAACCAAACCACCCCCAAGAACTCGGTTTAGCTCTGATAAACCGCAATCCATACGTACTTCTTTATCCATAACGACATCTTCTACTGCAGTAATTACAGAGCGTTGATTCACCCAAGACCCGCTGCGTGAGTTACGATTCACCGGGATACCTTCTTCCGCAATCGAATTCCATGCGCCACAATGGGTGCATTGTCCCGCCCATTGTTTAGAAATCGCAGCACATTGACTGCATACAAATTGGTTTTTTGTTTTCATGCTTATTCCATCAAATTCTGTTGGCGCTAATATACACGATTTATCTAAAAGCAAAAAAGAGCTTCGGTTGCGGCTTTGCCTTCGTCAAGATTTCCAATTTTCATTAAAATTAATTCACGTACATTGAATCCTGAGAACAACTCAGTATAATCAGTACATTTTGAACAATCAGGACAAAATCTATGAGCCAGGACATGCATTTTGAACAATCGATCATGGAGCTAGAAGAAATTGTCAGGCAACTCGAAAAAGGAGAGCTTTCCCTAGAAGATTCGCTCAAACAATTTGAAAAAGGAATTAGTCTGGCCAGACGATGTCAAGATGTGTTACAAAAGGCCGAACAAAAAATAGAAATATTAACCTCTGCTGAACCCAGCTCGGATGAACAATTAAGTGATCAGTAATTACATACAACGGCATGAAGAGTTTCTTAGTCAAATCATTAATGAATCTTCGGTACCAGCAGCAACAATACGTTCTGCAATCAATTACTCTCTTTTCCCTGGCGGAAAGAGAATCCGCCCCATCCTGGTCTATTTAACCGGGAGCCTGCTTGATCTGGATCTGAAAATTCTGGATGTGATTGCTGCGGCTATAGAATTGACTCATTGCTATTCTTTAATTCATGATGATCTTCCAGCTATGGACAATGACGATCTCCGTCGGGGCAAGCCGAGTTGTCATAAGGCCTTTGATGAGGCAACTGCCATTTTAGTGGGTGATGGCATGCAAGCCTTAGCCATTGAAGTATTATTAAATCATCTTTCTCTTCTGCTGCAACCCAAACAAGTGATTGCCATTACGCTGGAGCTGGTTAAAGCCAGCGGCATTAGTGGCATGGTGAGTGGGCAAAGTTTGGATTTATCGGAGTTATCCAAATCATCGATTAGTGAAGAACAACTGAGAGAAATTCACTATCTTAAAACCGGACGACTTATTTTAGCGTGTATTGAAATGGTGCTTAATGCCCATTCTTCCATCTCTGAGACCGATAAGGCCGCTTTACGCACTTATGCCAGTCATCTAGGCATAGTTTTTCAAATGCAAGATGATTATCTCGATCGTTATGCACCTGCTGAGGTATTGGGTAAAGGGCGCTCCTCTGATTTGGCGAATCAAAAAACCACCTTTGCAGCGCTTTATACTCAAAATAAATTAGAAGAAGAAATCAGCAAACATTATCAAATTGCTCTGGACGCATTAAAAATATTTGATCAAAAAGCATCGACCTTGATTGACTTAACCAAAAAATTACAAGAACGTAGTAAGTTGGATAGGTAACCTGGTGCAACTGCGGATTCTAAGTATCGAAATCCAATGCACCAGTAAACCGCTAGGTATTTATCTCTTTGGCCTGACTATCTGGGAAATGGGAATCATGGTTTCGATTCCAAGTTCGGTTTTTCTTTGCTCCCCTTTCCAGGCATGACCGTATACCACTTCATAAGTCAGCGGATATTTTCCTCTATCCGTTTGCAGGGTAGCATAATTTTGCTCAAAATGTCGCCAAGCCGTTTTACCCGTTAACCCCTGATTTCTCTGCGGATTAATGTTTTTTACTCCCTGAGCTTTCAAAGCCTGCAACAGCTTAGGCAGCGTTTCATAATGCACCGACAATAATTCCATATCCATTACTGGTTCTAAAAAATGCTCTGCCATCAAGCAATCACCCACGTCATGCATGTCAGCAAATTCATTGACATGAGCGTAATGATTCACTCCCGCCCAAGCCTGCTTCAATTCTTTGAATGTATCAGGCCCCAAAGTAGTGAACATCAAACAGCCATTGGCTTTCATGACTCGATTCAATTCACGAAAAACAGGTGTCAAAGAACCACCCCAGTGAATCACTTGATTGGCAAAAATTAAATCAAACGTACCTGTAACAAAAGGCATACTTCGCATATCTGCAGCCACTAAAGGCCACTTTCGCCGCCAGCCTTGCTTTTTTTGCGCCTGAATCAACATGAACTGTGCTAAATCCAAACCTACGATCTGTGCTTTCGGATAGATCTTGGTCAATTCATAAGAAAAAAAGCCAGGTCCACATCCAAGATCCAGGATACGCTGTGGCTTAATGTTCAAATACTGCAAACGCTCTAATAAACGCACCCCAATTTCTTGTTGTACTTTGGCAGCAAATTCATATTCAGAAGCATGTTGATTAAATGTCTTGCTAATTTCGTAGATAACAGCCATTATAAAACCAGGAAAAATTAAAGGAATCCAACACTTGTGCGCCAGAAAATATGGAGTTTAACACAAAGTTTACGCTTATACTCAATATGTACTTTATGCAATCAATTTCATAATAATAAAATGGCAGTTTGTACCCCTTGCATTGAATTCATGCCTTATCTAGGCCCTGCGTGCCGACAGTGTGCTTATCCTTTACCGGATACCCATCTGCAAATCTGTGGCCGTTGTATTAAAAAACCACCTCACTTTGATCGAGCCTATATTAATTACACCTTTGAAGAACCGCTACGCAATCTTTTACATCAATTTAAATATCATGAGGGACTTTATCTAGGCTCTTTTTTAAGTCATTTAATGATTAATTCACTGTCAAAATTTGAAAATCTACCTCAATGTTTAATCCCAGTTCCTATGCATCCACAACGAATTAAATTACGTGGGTTCAATCAGGCTGCAGTTTTAGTTCGTTTATTGGCAAAAAAATTAGATTTACCTTACGACTTAACCAGTTGCCAAAAAATTCGCAACACTGAGCCTCAAGCAAGTCTTGATGGAGAACAAAGACAAAAAAATTTGCGCCATGCCTTCAAAAGTAAAAAACTTCCTTGGCAGCATGTTGCGATTATTGATGATCTCTTAACAACAGGAAGCACAGCAAATGAACTGGCATTCACTTTAAAAAAATCAGGGGTGAAACAGGTGGATATTTGGTGTTGTGCACGAACCGTAGGTAAATTGTAGACACATTAACAATTGAGGAATCTCCTCGTTGTAGAACAGTTTGCACACTGGGAGATTCCTCGTTGCATCAGGAGTAATGGAGGGAAATTATACTTTGGCAGCTTTGTCGTCTGTTTCCGTGCAGCCAAGGATACGACCTTACTTCATCCCCATTTGCTTACTGAGTGTTGACTGGTCAATCCCACAAAACTCCAACATCATCGGAATATCAATTCCATAGGGAGTAATATCATGCGTCGCGTCGTTAATTTGTAAAAGACCAAAACCTTGTCCGTACGCGGTATAAGTTGCCACATTCTTATCTAAAAAAGCCTGAATTGCTTCTTGAGCAAGCTCTAAGCTCCCTTCAAATTGACCTTTCTCGACGTTTAAATAAGTATTTTTTACCGCGATGCGAATCGTATCATCTTGTATTAAATTTTCTTCTATCGGCTGTTCTGTAGAAAATAATTTTTCTATTTTTGCCGTGGTTTTATATAGTTGCAATTTCATGGAACATCCTTTTTTACTAAATTGTGCCCTCAATAGAGATGAATTTACCTCTTAGGCCTAACTATCTGAGCAAATGGGAATCATGGTTCTGATTCCAGGTTTGTTTCTTTACTCTTCTTTAAAGGCAGGCCCCTATACTACTTCATACCTAGCTGATGCGTCAGTGTAGACTCATCAATCCCAAAAATCTCCAACACCGTAGGAATATCAATTTTATCGAGGGAAAAAATAGTGTCCCCTAGGGGGTGCTCGTTAATCAACGTTTGAAGGGTCATTCCTTGCAGAACGGGTAATAGCTTATCATCTACAAAAGCTTGAATAGCTTTTTGCGCGAGCTCTAAACTGCCTTCAAATGCACCTTTCTTAATATCAAAGTTTCTACCAAAAAATACAATTCGAATCATATCATTTTGTAAAGGCTGAATTTTTTCCTTATTTTTATTATCATTATTAATTTTAAAATTAAAAAATTTTGGTGTATGGATAGGCATTTGATTTATCATAGAAGGTCCTTTTTATTGACTAAACTGTGCAATAATAACTCAAAATTTCGCATTATGCAATTATTATGAGTGCAGCAACAAATGCCGCACCTTGAAGATCACAGTCGTTGCAGATCATTCATCAATAAGTGCACCAAGAGTACACAGAACACAATAATAACCAGTCGATGCAATAAGAGCTCCATGGGCACAGAGACCGCTTTACCACGAACTTTTTCAATAAGTGCATAAACAATTGAACCTCCATCCAAGCCAGGGATAGGAAAGAGGTTAATCACCGCAACGGCAAGACTTAAGCTGGCTATAAAAAACAGGAATACAATGGTTCCTTGCATCAGGGATGACACCGAGGCGGCAAAGATGCCTATTGGTCCTAACAACACAGAAAAAGGGATTACCCCAGTGAATAATTGCTTTAAGGTCATTATAAAAAAATAAACCATATTCCCCATAAACTCATTGGCTTGATGGACTGCATCTAAGAGTGATGGAGCCTGTAGTGTACTTTTGGCGGCAGCCAGATTGGGTTGAATCCCTAGCTGAGTCAATAAAGATAATTTTACCCCTCGAAAGTGTTCTTGACTTAAATCAAGCACAACGATGGATTCTTTCCCATCCGCGCGACTCAGAGTTACTGGAATATTTTTTTTCCCCCATAGAATCACTAAGCGCATACCCACATCACTCCATGTTGGAGTAGCCCTGCCATCAATGGAGATGAATTTATCTCCTGGAAGCATTCCTGCCTGGGCTGCGGTACTTTTAGGGAGTACTTCTTTAATTTCAGGCAAAGTGTACGTCAAACCAATGCTGTACACTAAAACAAAAGCAAACCAAGCAATAATCAAATTTGCGGCAGCCCCAGCTAATAAAATGAGGATACGCTGCCAAACAGGTTTTTTATCAAAACATTCGGAATATTGTGCAGGCTCCACGGGACTAATGCGTGTATTTTCCAATTGGACATACCCTCCCAAAGGAAAAAATGCCCATACCCATTCACAACCGCTTCGGCTTTGCCAGCGCAATAAGGGTTTACCAAAGCCTATAGAAATTTTTTTAATTTTTACTGAAAAAATGCGTGCTACTAATGCATGTCCCCCTTCATGAATGCCTACTACCAAAATTAATGTCAGTATGATGGCGATAATTGCCAAAAACATAAGTTACTCCTTCACCGAGGGCGAGTGTTATCTACGATCAATTCTAGTACTGGTGTTCCTTTTCTACCACCTAATTCATAACCTTTACGATATACTTCAAAAATCCGATATGCTTGATTCGACTCACTATCAACTAATTCAACATCATCGCCTTGTTCATCAACTAACGTAACCGTTAAATGAATTTCACGAAATCCAGCGATATGATATCGTTCTTTAAACAATTCTAATACACGCGCCAAACTTTCTGCTGCCTCTTCGCCACTGTGAGCACCTTGTAGGATTATGTCCATGATCGACTCCCCATAACTTTGGGATTTTTGTATAAAACCCTCTACTCTTGTTAGCGGCTGAATAAAGATGTACTTTAATTTTACAAGAAGTTTTTTTCATCAACCTGGGTGCAGCGAGGAGCTCCGGTTTTACTTGCCCGGAATATGAAGTAGCAACTCTTCGCTGCACTTGGGATGATCAGGGCACTTTTCTCAGCCGCAGAACGCAATTTCGTGGGCCAGAAGAAAGAAATAAGGCAGCGTACACTACAAATTTAGTGGCTAATCGTTTACAATCCCACGATTAACTCAATAATTCATATTCTAATAATTTATATTCTATGGTGTTTGTTGCTTGCGGACTAAATCATAAAACTGCTCCAATAAACGTGCGTGAAAAAGTCGCATTATCTCCTGCTACCCAGGATTCCGTACTCGATAGTTTGTTGTGTCTTCCTGAGGTCAATGAAGCCGCTATTTTATCTACCTGTAATCGTACAGAAATTTATTGTGATACTGAAGATCCACAAATCATCACTCACTGGCTTACCCAAGAACATCAATTACCCGCAGAATCACTGTCTCCATTTATCTATATGCATAAAGGACATCAGGGAATCAAACATCTTTTACGCGTTGCCAGTGGTTTGGATTCGATGATGATCGGTGAACCTCAAATCCTTGGACAAATGAAACAAGCATACCAACAGGCATGCAATCTTGGCGCCATAAAAACCGAATTAAGACCAATTTTTGAATATGTATTTAGTGCGTCGAAACGAGTACGCACTCAAAGTGGCGTCGGGACAAACCCCGTATCAGTTGCCTATGCAGCAACACAATTAATAGGTCAACTTTTTACAAACTATAAATCATTGAATGTATTTTTAATTGGCTCAGGGGAAACGGCCTCATTAGTTGCTAAATACTTACGCCAACAAGGCGTTGAGCGTTTTATGATCGCAAGCAGAACATTAGAAAATGCTGAGAAACTTGCCAACTCATTTAATGGACAAACCATACCGCTCACCCACATTGCCGAATATCTACCACAAGCAGACGTTATTGTGTCGGCAACAAATTGTCCCATCCATTTTATTAATAAAATTTGGGTTGAGCAGGCACTAAATCAAAGAAATAATGCCCCCATGTTCTTTTTGGATTTATCGGTTCCTAGAGATGTTGAAGACAGCATTAAAGAATTAGAACACGTTCATCTTTATAATATCGATGACCTACAAACCATGATCGATAAGGGAATGGAAGAAAGACGCCATGCTGCATTACATGCAGAGCAATTAATCGATGAGGAATTGAATAAGTACATCCGCAAACATCGTTCGCTTAAAGCCAAAAAAGTCATTTGTGATTACCGCAGTCAAATGCACGATTTGGCACAAAAGGAACTGCAGCGCGCTTTAAAAAAACTTTCCGCAGGACAATGTCAGCAAGTCGTTTTAAATGAGTTTAGTGAACGCCTGGTAAATAAACTGACGCATAACCCTACTGCGGGTTTACGACAAATAGCCAAAGATGGGCGAGAAGATTTATTTACTTTAGCGCAATATCTTTTTAATACAACAACACATCAATCATCCTATGAAGAAATCTCTTGAACTCAAACTACAGCAAATGCTGGAGCGATATCAGGAAGTGGGTCGTTTACTATCGGAAGCTTCCATAATTGCGGATCAGAATCAATTTAAAACGCTTTCAAAAGAATACGCCCAACTCGAGCCTGTTGCGACCTGTTATGAAACCTATATTGAAGCCCAAAATAATTTATCATCACTGCGCGAAATGCTCGAAGGTGACGATAAAGAATTAGCGTCAATGGCGGCAGAAGAATTGGAAAGCGCCCAAAAACAAGTGGAAGAACTTGACGAGCAGCTACAATGGCATCTTATTCCCAAAGATCCAGATGATGAACGAAACGTTTACCTCGAAATTAGGGCCGGAACCGGTGGCGATGAAGCCGCAATTTTTGCTGGCGATCTTTATCGGATGTACAGTCGATATGCGGAAACTCAAGGTTGGCAACAAGAGTTAATCAGCGCCAATCATGGTGAGCATGGTGGATATAAGGAAATTATCACACGAATTAGTGGTCATTCGGTTTATTCACAACTTAAATTTGAATCCGGTGCACATCGAGTTCAACGTGTTCCTGAGACTGAATCTCAAGGTCGTGTCCATACCTCTGCATGTACGGTTGCGATTATGCCTGAGGTTGATGAAATTGATGACATCCAAATTAATCCTGATGATTTACGTATTGATACGTATCGCTCATCAGGCGCTGGGGGCCAGCATGTCAATAAAACCGATTCGGCCATACGCATCACCCATATTCCAACCGGTGTCGTAGTAGAATGCCAAGACGAGCGTTCTCAGCACAAAAACCGTGCTAAAGCAATGTCATTACTTAAAACCCGCTTACTGGATGCAGAACAAAGCAAACAGAAGAAAGAACAGGCGCAAACCCGTAAATCGCTGGTAGGTACAGGTGATCGTTCCGAACGAATTCGTACTTATAACTACCCACAAGGACGATTGACCGATCACCGCATTAATTTGACAATTTATCAACTCGGTGACGTAATGGAAGGTAATTTAACTTTGGTCATCGATCCATTAAAACGTGAGTACCATGCCGAATTACTCGCAGAGCTGGGACGAAATGATTAACATCCGTACAGCTCTGGGAAAAACTTCGGATCTGGAAACAGAGATTTTACTCTGTCACGTATTAAATAAAACCAGAACTTATCTCTATGCCCATCCTGAGCAATTATTAACCTCGTTACAATGGGAGACCTTTCAAAATTTAATGGCTCAAAGAGCCCAAGGGATCCCCATTGCCTATCTCACAGGAGAGCGTGAGTTTTGGTCGCTCAATTTAAAAGTCACCCCACACACGTTAATTCCGCGACATGAAACAGAGCGATTAGTTGAATTAGCCTTAGCGCTCATTCCCAATCAACCCAATACCTATGTGCTTGAATTGGGTACAGGAAGCGGAGCAATTGCTTTGGCGCTTGCCAAAGAAAGGCCCAATTGGAATATTGTTGCTGGAGATATCAGTCAAGAGGCCTTGAATATCGCTAAAGAAAATGCACAAAATCATAAAATTCAGAATGTCAGTTTTCATTTATCGAACTGGTTTGATAACATTCCACAAAGACCCTATCATGCCCTTGTTGCTAACCCTCCTTACATTGCAGAACATGATCCGCACTTACAACAAGGTGATCTACGTTTTGAACCACGAAATGCTTTGGTGAGTAGTCAAGAAGGCTTAGGTGATCTACAATGTATTATTAAAGAAGGTCATGAGTACCTTTTACCTGGTGGCTTGATCTTGCTGGAACATGGGTACGATCAAAAATTAAAAGTACAAGCTATACTTAATGAATTACAATATAAGAACGTAACCTGCTGGCAAGACATTGAGGGCAATGACAGAGTAAGTGGGGGTTGGCGATAATTTTATTGATGATAGAATAGTTTTTTGGTATACCTAACCGCTTTCTGTAAACCCAGGTTGTACGAGTTGGGTACGGAGGCTAAAATGATCGAACAATTAATTGATAAAAACAATGAGAGACGACACAACGTGAAAAACGACGCAATAGGTAGTATGGGTATCACCCCCTACAAGGAAACCCCAGGTGAAGAATATATGAATGAAAACCAGTTAGCACATATTGAAAAAATATTGCTCGCTTGGCGTCAATCATTGATGGAAGAAGTTGACCGTACAGTAACGCACATGAAAGATGAAGCGGCTAATTTCCCTGATCCTTCAGACAGAGCGAGCCAAGAAGAAGAATTCAGTATTGAATTGCGTACTCGTGATCGTGAACGCAAACTGATTAAGAAAATTGAAGATGCATTAGAGCGCTTGCGAAATGAAGATTTTGGTTATTGCGAAGCATGTGGTATCGAAATCGGCCTTAAACGTTTGGAAGCAAGACCCACTGCGACTTTATGTATCGATTGTAAAACTTTGTCTGAGATTAAAGAAAAACAAAATCAAGGCTCCTAATCATGTGTACCTCTCCCGCAAGCCGGGAAGAGGTCTCTTCTACTCCTCTTATTTAAATCATTCTCAAATCAAACGTTAGTCAGAGTAAACGCGAAGCAGCCATTTTGGGGGCTGCACTACGCTTAGCACCAACCTACAATTTTTTAATTGATGTAGCCCTGGGTGGAGCGAAGCGAAATCCGGGGTGTAGAACCATAATTTCTTATCCGGAAACCGACAGTATTTTGTGTGTGAGGTGTTTGGAGTATCTTTTGCGCGCAAGATGCGCCAGGTGCAGCCGCTCGGTGAATAGGGCACGAACATCTGCCCTAAATCACCCCTTCAATTTGCTGTAAATGCCGCATGACCGATCCCTTATTTTTTTCAAAAACCGCATTAGCATTTTTAATCATCTGCTGACGAAAGGTGGGATCCGTATGCAACTTAATGATTCCGTCAATTACTTCATTTGCTTGTTGTACTAATAAAATACCCTGGGCTGACTTTAGATCATGGCAAATGGCTTTAAAATTATGAACCTGGCTGCCACTTAACACCGGGACATTCATCGCGATGGGTTCTAATACATTATGTCCACCAACCGGAACCAAGCTACCACCGACAAAAGCGTAATCACTGATTTGATATAAGCCTAAAAGCTCACCCAGGCTGTCTAACACCACAATTTCATTTTCCGGGCTTAAGGTATTTAAATCAGAACGTAACCCAGTCTTAAATCCCGATTGAAGGCACAATTGATATACGGTTTGAAAACGTTCTGGATGACGCGGAGCTATTAAAAAAATCACGCCAGGAATTGCTTGTTGCAATCGTTTTAGATGAGCTAAAAGTTGTGCCTCTTCATTCTCATGAGTACTTGCTGCAATCACCGCAACCCGCTCAGCTCCCCAATGACTTTTCAAATCACTAAAACGTTTGCTGTCGATTGTATTAGTTTGCAGGTCAAATTTCATATTTCCTAAAACATGCACTATCTCCTTTCTTGCTCCTAAGGTGATATAACGTCGCGCATCCTCTTCTCCTTGCGCCAAAATAGCAGAGAATTGATTCAAAATCGGTTTAATTAAAAATTTGATCTTTTTATAGCCATTTAATGAATCATCTGAAATCCGTGCATTAGCGAGCAGTAACGGTACTTTTGCTGCCCGTGCTTGATAAATTAAATTCGGCCATAACTCAGTCTCCATAATCACCCCAACCCGAGGCTGAATTTGTTTAAAGAAGCGTTTCAGTATGCCGGGAAGATCATAGGGGAGGTATTGATGCGTTACCTTGTTACCAAAACGTGCCTGTACACGCTCAGAACCTGTTGGCGTCATCGTGGTAACAAATAAAGACCAATTTTTTTCCAACATCGCATCAATCAATGGAATAGCAGCAATAACCTCCCCCAAAGAGACGGCGTGAATCCAGACGTCAACCGGTTTATATTCCTGTTTTGCAAGAAAAAAACGTTCTAATATACGTTCCCTATAGGCAGGTAAGCTTCTTCCTTTCCACCATAAACGGACTAGAATAAAAGGAGTGAGCAAATACATCAAAAAAGAGTAAAAAAATCGCATATAAAACCAAACCCAAAAGGCGACAGTATATACTTAAAATGTGGTATAAAGCGATAAAATCAGTTTAATGAACGAACTTAAGGAATCATTTTAATGTCTCTTCGGGACTTCTTTATCATCTCAACCTGGTGGGGAAAGATCATTGGCGCATTTTTCGGCTATTTAATCGCCGGTTCTACAGGAGCAATTTTCGGCCTCTTGGTGGGTAACTTTTTTGATCGCGGTTTATACAACTATTTTTCCAATCCTCATTGGCTGTATTACGCTGAAAAACGCAAAGTAATCCAAAAAATCTTTTTTGACGCCACCTTTTCGATTATGGGGCATTTAGCCAAAGCCGATGGTCGCGTTACACAACAAGAACTGGATATGGCGCGTTTATTCATGGACGAAATGCGTTTGAACAACGAACAAAAAAACCGGGCAAAGCATTTATTTAATGAGGGCAAACAACCCAAGTTCAATCTCGATGCAATGCTTGAAGAGTTAAAAAAAACCTGTAAGGATAACCGTGACTTATTACGGTTATTTATTGATATTCAATATCGTGCAGCACAAGCAGATGGGCTTGATGCCAAGAAAATCCAAGTACTGGATAAAATTTTTTCCAGGCTCGGCTTTGCCCCCCTTCACAATCAATATCGCTTTTATGAAGATTTTGGCACAAATTATTCATCCGAGTCACAAAATAACAGCAAGCAACAATCAGAACAATCGCAACAATCGTATTCCTCATCCCATTCATACTCATCCTACAGCCGATATAATTATCAACCGACTAAAACCAACATGGATTATGCTTATGCTCTTTTGGAAGTGTCACCGGATGCCAGCAAGCAAGAAGTGAAAAAAGCGTATCGACGTTTATTAAGTCGCAACCATCCCGACAAATTAATTGCACAAGGCTTACCGCAGGAAATGATTAAAATGGCAAATGAAAAAACCCAAAAGATTGTGAAAGCTTATGAATTAATTTGCACCAGTAAAGGGTGGTAATTCCGCTTCTTTTTCAAAATAAGATATAAACTGTTAATGCGTATCAGTCTTTCTTATTCTGCGTCGAATATTCTCGATGAACTGCTCATTCATATTGTTCAAATTGCTTTGCAGTAGATAATGCTGATAAATATAATTTAAAAAATTCGAGCGAAGTTCATCGTTGTATTGCCACTTATCAATGTCCTTTATACACGAAATAAGAGCTTGCATGTTGTTAGAATGCAAAGCCAACTAAAAACAACTTATTTTTTAGATGAATACCCATTTTAGTCGATCTCAAGAGGATGCTCAAAATATCCGCTCCAATCAGACTCCTGATTTTTTGCTACTTGCTCCTTAAAAAACAATTTAATTGGAGCCAAATAAGAGTACATAACCGGAGGAGGTTTAGGTTGAAACTCAGGAAGCTTTACCATCCACCCATGGATAAAGGAAAAAAGTAGCTGCCGCGAATATTCATAATCATGGTGGGCGCCAGGTATCTCTAGAGCTAGATAATTATCTTTATTCGGTCCAAATTCTTTTTTTCTGGCCGCCATTTCTTGTTTGGTCATATCATAATCAAACTGCCCAACAATATCAAAAACAGGCATCTTTAATTCGGTTTTTTTATCTGTATTATTTGGAGGAGGGACATCGTAAGCAGACAACAGGACCAAGCCTTCAATTTCGGGTACAGGAGATTTGCCTAAGAAATCAAATGTTTGTTTTAATTGCTCCCCATAATGTAAAAGTACAACACGCACGTTTTTTTGTTTTCGTAAAGCAGTAATCACTTCTGGGAATTGTTTGATCCAAGGCACAGTAATACTAGTGTCATTATTGAGTAATACAACCTGCCATCCATTTTCCGCCAATTGATTGGCCAAATTATCGAGCAATGCGGTGGCTTGTGCCTGCTCACCACCATTAATGAGCAAGACGGCTCCATATTTATCCTTTTTTGCGGGCCAATAAGGTAAATCAATGTTTTTGCCATCAACTTTAATTTGGAGTTTGTCAGCAAAAGCCATGGAAAATAAACAGAAAAATATTAAAACTATCCTTGTAATATATTTCATATCATCCTGATAAATTTGATCCTGATCGATTAAAAATGAACTCAATTCGCTTCGTTAAGCGAAGCGGGCCGTCATCCCTCACTATGCTCAGGATGACTTGGCTCGCGCTAACGGCAAATTATAGGCACTTCAGCAAATCCAGACTGTATTGATGATCTACTGCATCTAGTCCGCTAACTCGATACCCGCCTGATCCAACATTTCTCTGGCTTTATCGCCAAGAATTTTATGTGCCAATGCAGTGGGATGTACTAAATCAAAAAACAAATAACCTGTACATGCATCCTGAGGTGCGTTAGGTTTGACTGATGCGACCATTTTCAAAATGGATGTTTTGGTGATGTCTTCAACTACTGAATTAACACAAGTACCCGTTAAATTGGTAAACCCATAATCTTGTGGATGAGACATCAACTCTTCAAAAGCTTGATGCAGATCATAATACAACCACTGTACATCAGGATGCGCTTGTTTTAGCTCATCAATCGACTTACTGAGCATGTTATTATGTTCTCTGGCAAAATAAGTCATCTCATTCACGGAACCAAATTCAATTGCTGCAGGAGTTCTTCCTAAATCAGGCAAATTAACGACTAAAATATGTTTCGCACCTTTTTCAACTAAACGTTGTACGCTGTGGATAATTCCTGTATGTACATCGTGTAATGTTTGCTCAACCTCAGAAGGAAATGCAAGATAATTATTTGAACCTATCCATATAACAAAAAGACTGTTTTCACTTGCTTTATCATGATGTTCTGATAAATAATTGTTCACTTCTCTTCTTAGGGTAAATAAAACATCGTCAGCCCCTTCTTCCTCAGATACACCCGCGCCACCAAAAGCATAATCTAATAAATGAGCGCCAGCATTTTTAGGAAAGTAAGAAGCGATTACATGTTCGATCCACACGGGTCCATTAGAAAAACGACCATCATAATAAGGAGGAGATGGAGGTAATTGATATTTCATAAACTTATATAAATTACCGTTATCAGACAAACTATCACCAAATACAACTATATTATGAAGAGGTGTAGCCCATACAATCCCAGAGAATAAAAAAGCCCCTATAGTTGCTAACAGTTTCATGAATACCCTTAAGTTCTAATCCTAAAAAAAGCAGCGTCATCTTGATTAAAGAGGACTACCGCACTGAATTTTGAAGAGTTTATCTGGTTATTTTAAAAACAAAAGCCTTCCGCATTATAGTATGAAAGATCCTTTATAAGCAATTTTTTTAAGTGTACGCATTTTTTGTATTTTTTAATTATTTATCAAATAGTTAAATGCAATATAACCCTTCTTGGAAACAATACAATAATGCAAATATGCTTATTTCATGCACAAAAAAGAGACTTTAAGGTCTTTCGATTGCACCCTAAGCAAAAGATATTTATATTAATATTTTTTGCCAAGGAGGCGCGTACAATGGCTTTTGAACAAAATTTTATCCTCAAATGTCTTGATTATATGGAGCAAATTCTTTCTGATGAAAAAGAATTAACAGAAGCGATTAGTCATTTTACCGAAAATAAAGCAGATAATTGGCGCTATCAATTAAACTCTAAAATTACTGACTCCTCACAATGGAACGAACACGATAAGTTGTGCTTAAGCGCTGCTCTTTTTGAAGCGATTGCCCGTACTTCTTTATCTTTTTACGCAACAAACGAGGAACGAGCCTATGAAATACATTCAGCCAATACAGCATTTCAAGAACATTTTTTACCGGCCCTGACTGAAAATACTGATCCTGACAAACGAATTGATTCCGTGAAAGAAAAGATTGTACGTATGAAAACTAATCTGAAAAAGGAAATAGAACACGCTGAAAATCCTCATGCTTTTTTTACCCCGGTCACCGCAGGCTTGGTCGTTCTAGCTGCTGCAGCGACAACAGCAGCTTTATTCGCTTATAAAGCATAGAGAGCCTGGGCTCAAGCACCCAGGTTACAGATTATGCACTGCCAATTAAAGTAATTTTTAGCTGACGTCCACAGACCCAAGCTTTGGTTAAATCACTCATTACCTCTTTAGGCATGCCTTTAGGCAGGCGCACCGTTGAATGATCGTCATGAATTTTAAGACCAGTAATTTGTTTACTTTGTAAACCCGCCTCATTCGCAATGGCGCCTACAATATTACCTGGTTTTACACCGTGAATTTTACCGACATCGATTCGGAATAAATCCTGTCCTGCTACTTCATCATTAAATTTTTTACGTCCATCACGTGAACCTTTCTTGTCCGCAGCAAAACCTTTTCGCTCCTCTGTTCGAGAACGTTCAAATTTGCCACCACGCTCAGCACGACCTTCTTTAGCCGGACGGGGAGATTTAGGTAATACTTGCTCTTTTTGCCAAGGCAAATCCTTGTTTAACAATAGAGCAAGTGTTGCCGCAACATCTACTGCAGAAACATCATTTTCTTTAATGTATTCTTCAATAATTCGTTTGTATGAAGGCAAGTTTGCATGTTCTAAACGTTCTGTGATATTTGCCATGAAACGTTGTTGACGTGCAGTTTGAATCATATGGTCATTGGGCACTGCCACTTTGGTAATACGTTGACGCGTATGACGCTCAATACTGCTAATTAAACGGGATTCTTTAGGGGTTACAAATAAAACAGCTACCCCAGAGCGCCCTGCTCTACCTGTTCTTCCAATGCGATGAACATAGGTTTCATTATCATGGGGTAAATCATAGTTTATTACATGGGTTACGCGCTCCACATCCAGACCGCGAGCAGCCACATCAGTAGCGACCAGGATATCAATAGCTCCTTGTCTGAATTGCGCAATAATACGCTCACGTAATGCTTGGGTAATATCACCATGTATGGCCATCGCCCGCAGACCTTGTTGTTGCAAGATTTCGGCAACTTCTTCAGTACTGCTTTTAGTACGTACGAATACAATCACTCCTTGATATTCTTCTACAGCCAATACACGTAATAGGGCATCAGGTTTTTGGTGTCCAGAAGCAAATAAAAATCGTTGTTCGATACTTTTCACAGTAGCGGTTTCTGCTCGTATTTCGATGGACACAGGATCATGCAGATAAGTGTTGGCAATTTGTCGAATACGATAAGGCATAGTTGCTGAAAACAGACCTATTTGTTTCTTTTCAGGCAGTTTTGCCATGATGGTTTCAATATCTTCAATAAAGCCCATACGCAACATTTCATCCGCTTCATCAAGAATGAATGTACGCAAATTATCGAGATTCAAAGTACGTCTGTCGATATGATCTAAAATACGACCAGGAGTTCCTACCACAACATGAGCACCTGCTTTTAATTGTTTTAATTGACGGCCGTAATCTTGCCCACCACATAAAACAGCAACAGTAACACCCCGTTGTTTAGCACTTAATAATTCAAACTGCTCGGCAACTTGAATCGCTAATTCGCGAGTTGGAGCCAAAATTAAAGCTTGAGTACCTTGCACATTAGGAGATAAATTTTGCAATATAGGCAAAGCAAAAGCAGCCGTTTTTCCTGTTCCTGTTTGCGCCAAAGCAATCGCATCTCGACCTTCCATCAGTAAAGGTATCGTTTGTACTTGAATTGGAGAAGGAGTAGTAAACTTCATATCCTCTAGTGCTTTATTTAAAGCATCTGAAAAATTAAAGGACGCGAAGCTTGTTATTTCTTGAGACATAAAAATCCTGATCGATTAAAACATAACCTACAAAAGGCTAAGTGATATAAAAATTGAACAGTATAATAACAAAATAAACAAAATAATGCACTATATTTATAAAATTATCAAAGAAACTCAACCGTAATTTTAAAGAGTGATAGCCTAGATTAGCGCCTGCATCACCTAACCATTTATTTCGAATATTAATGCAACGACGCAATATTTTGCTTCTCAAAAAAATGAGCTGAGAAATCATAATCCCGTTAGGGTAACTGCCATTAAAGTGAAAGACTTTCCCTCCTCCCCTCTTTCACCAGTGAGAGAGGGGATTCTAAAATTAATCAGATGAAAGGTCCCTCAAATCAAAGCCGCCAAACGGCATGCCTGATCAATTGCATGACGCGCATCCAACTCTAATGCTTTATAAGCGCCACCGACCAAATGTACGACTTTTCCTGCCTCTTTTAAGGGGGCGAACAATTCAGCCAATTCGACTTGTCCAGCACAAATCACTACTGTATCTACAGGTAAAATCTGAGATTGCTCATTAATGTGTACATGTAGGCCTTCATCATCAATGGCATCATACTGTACCCCAGAAATCATTTTGACTTGTTTATGCTTTAAGCTGGCACGATGAATCCATCCCGTGGTTTTACCCAAGCGTTTGCCCATTTTTTCCTTTTTACGTTGTAACAAATAAACTTCGCGAGGACTTGGAGTAATTTCAGCAGGTTTAAGTCCACCTCGAAATGTTCCATAAATATCAATTCCCCATTCATTGTAAAACTGCTCCCTGGGAACTGGGTGTTGGTGCGTTAAAAATTCAGCCACATCGAAACCAATTCCGCCTGCACCAATAATCGCTACACGTTGGCCAACCTCTTTTTTCCCCGTAATCACATCGATATAACTCGCCACTTTGGGATGATCAATCCCAGGAATCATGGGCATACGTGGTTTAATCCCACTGGCTATAACAATCTCATCAAAATCCTGCAATTGCTCTAATGTTGCTTCGGTATTTAGACGAATAGTAACCTTAAATTTCTGCAGCTGATAATTAAAATAATCCAGTGTATGTTGAAAAATTTCCTTTCCTGGAATTCGTTTTGCCAAATTAAATTGACCGCCGATTTGATCGTTTTTTTCAAATAAGGTCACCTGATGACCTCGCTCTGCAGCAACTGTTGCAAATGCTAGCCCCGCTGGGCCCGAGCCCACAACTGCAATCGATTTGGGTTGTGCAGTGACCTCATAAATCAATTCTGTTTCATTGCAAGCACGGGGATTCACTAAGCAAGAAGCGGTTTTGTTGACAAAAACGCGATCAAGACACGCCTGATTGCACGCAATACACACATTAATCGCTTCACTTTCTCCTCTTTTAGCCTTCTCAGCAAATAATGGATCGGCTAAAAAGGGTCTAGCCATGGAAACCATATCCGCAACTCCAGACTCAATTAATTCATTCGCTAATTCAGGGGTATTGATCCGGTTGGAAGTGATGACTGGAATTTTAACTTCCGGCTTTAAATGTTGGGTAAGATGAGTAAACGCTGCAGCAGGAACCATGGTTGCTATTGTTGGAATTCGCGCCTCATGCCACCCAATCCCCGTATTAATGAGCGTCGCCCCCGCTGCTTCAATCGCTTTAGCGAGAATCACTACTTCCTCCCAACTGCTGCCATCCGCAATCAAATCAAGCAACGACAAACGAAAAATAATAATAAACTTCTCACCTACGGCTTCGCGCACGCTGCGAACCACTTCAATGGGAAAGCGGATACGATTTTCATAACTGCCACCCCATTCATCCTGACGTTGGTTGGTATGGGTGACGATAAATTGATTCAGCAGATATCCCTCGCTGCCCATGATTTCAATACCATCATAACCAGCAAATTGAGCAAGACGAGCGCAACGCGCAAAGTGTTTAATGGTTTTTTTAATACGATACTGGCTCATTACCCAAGGCTTAAAAGGGCTTATGGGCGATTTGATACCGCTGGGAGCCACAATAAATGGATGATAGCCATAACGACCTGCATGCAAGGCTTGCAGAATAATTTTGCCTCCGGCTTCATGGACTGTGTGGGTAATTAATTCATGTCGATGTTGTTCTTTACTGTTCGTCAATTTAGCCGCAAATGGTGCTAAACGTCCTGCGCGATCGGGTGCAAAGCCACCTGTGGTAATTAATCCTACCCCGCCAAGTGCCCTTTCTCGATAAAACTGTGCCAAACGATTTAAACTTTCTTTATCTTCTTCAAGGCCAGTATGCATAGAGCCCATCAACAAACGATTTTTTAATTGGGTAAAACCTAAATCTAAAGGCTGAAATAAGGCCTTAAACGGGGTATTATCAATTCTCAATTCCATGAGTGCTCTCACAAAAAGACATCAAAACGAAAAATAAAAGTATAAACCCTGTTGGCATCTTTTCACAGAGAATAAGTAACAAACTTATGGCATCATCGATGCAGAAAATCTAGAGGAAAATTCAGCTTTGTGTGCCCAAATTGGCTTTTCGACGCATCTGGAAGTGATTGGCAACAAAAGCACCTAGCAGAGTAATCGTGCATCCAGCAAGGGAGCGTAGTGAAATGTGTTCATCTAAGAAAAAAACACCCATTAAGGTGGATACGATAGGCAGCGCATAAAGTGTTATGGATGCATTGGAAGCAGATAAATATTTCAACACGTAGCCCCATGCCAAATAAGCAAGAGCGGCTGGGAATATACCCATATAAATAACAGCGGCGGTAGTTTGAAAATCAGCACTTTGAATTTGCTGGAGCATGTCAGGCAAAAATAGGGCTAACAATAAAGTGCCACCCCACATAACCCAAGCAATGATTGCCACAGGATGATAGACACTCACAAATTGCTTTTGAATGATAGTTAAGATCGCACCCATTAATGCAGATACCAAAATCGCCAGAATTCCCTGTTGCATTCCAGGCTCTGAACTCTCTCCAATCGCCAATAAAGCCAGACCCAATATACTGATGAAGATACCGAACCAAACACCGCGCGTCAGTTTTTCCCGTAAAAAAACCAGTGATAAAAGTACGGTCATCACCGGCATTAAACCAATAACAAAACTGGCTATGCCTGCAGAGACGCTCAACTCCCCATAATTCAAACAAATATTATAAATACCTATCCCTGCCATCCCCGCAAGCAGCAGTTGAATACGATCCTTCCATACCACTCGTTTCTTAATTCCTAAACTATAGTAAATGACCAACATACACAGTGATGCAACAATAAATCGTAAAAGAGCAAGCGCTCCTGGAGAGTAGCCCGCTAAACCAATACGTATTCCAACGAATGCTGAAGCCCAAAAAACAATGGCAATAATAATGACACAGCTTACCTTGAACGACCGCATGTTGCGCACCTGGCTTGGGAAAAAATAATGGACTTATTGTACCTGAATTATCCTATACAATCACGTCGCTTTAGGATAATTCAAGCACGCCCAAACCGCTGATTTTCACTGTTAATTTAAAGCGTGCAAATGCTGCGTTGCAGCACAAAATCATTGATTTTAAGACTTTTTTTTACGAAATAACAATTTATTAAGTGCAATATGTAAAAAAGCTTGGCATTTTCATTTTTTATAAACTACTTTTAAAGAAGGGCCTGCTCCTATTGAGGATGAATCTATGGATGACCCTTTTGCTTCTTTAAACGAAGCCATTGAAGCCGTTTTTCATTTGATCCCCATGAGAAATGGAAAATACACCTATGATGAAATTCAACAGCTCAAAGATGCGATGGATAACTATGAGGCTAATGAAAAAACAAGCTTCCGTAAATTGGTAAAAGCTTTAGGATCTGCTTTACCCCATTTTGAAAAGTGGGGAATTAATTTTGAGCCTATAAAAAAATCCGTTGATTCGCTGGCTGAGCAACATAAGGACATTGTTGACTGGAATAAATACCTCCTTCACCGTCCTAAAATTTCATCCAGACTCCATTTTTATGCTTTGCAAAATCCTCAACATGATGTGGAGCTTATCCCCTGGCTAAACACCATATCTGAAAGAACTTCCCCTCAACAAGAGCCTGAATTACCCGCAATGTTAATTGCGCATAGGAATTTTCTGGGGTTTAGCAAAAGACTAAATTCTCATTTGAAAAAAGATCCGGAATTTTTATCACGTTTGATTATGGAATCTAAAGAAAATTTTATTCAGATTGCTGGCACACGTTTAATT
Source organism: Legionella sp. 227 (assembly GCF_043161935.1). Classification (NCBI taxonomy): domain Bacteria; kingdom Pseudomonadati; phylum Pseudomonadota; class Gammaproteobacteria; order Legionellales; family Legionellaceae; genus Legionella; species Legionella sp. 227. Next base: position 441,973 of record NZ_CP171154.1, read on the forward strand.
CTCTACTTAACCGACGAACAACTTGCCAAAGCAATAGTTAAGTACATACCTGACTTGCTGCAAAACCATCCAGATCCCCTAGTCCAAGTAGAGCAACTCATGGATAAACTCAATGGAATATTATCTAATGGACGCTCTATTTCTGCACTTTTACGCAATTCGGTAGCCGAAAAGATTTTGACTCGATCAGAATTTTCAGAATTTTTTAGAATATATCAGAGTGAAGAATATAAAAATCGTCAAGAACATTCTTCGTTTGCAGAAAATGATTTTAATTCGATCAGTATGACAAATATACCGAAGTGACCCTCATCCGCCCTACAGGCACCTTCTCCGCCAGGGGAGAAGGGATTCAAAAGTATCTACCCCTTTGAAAAAGAAAAAAGCCTATCCCTTTTCTAAAGAGGGAGCATTTTAAAATTCCTTCTCCCGTTATCGGGAGAGGGGCCAGGGGTGAGGGCAAAACATACAGAAAGGAAATGATCCTTAATCCAACAACCCTAAAGACTTAACGGTATCACGCTCTTGTCTCAACTCATGCAATGTCTTGTCAAACATCTCACGACCGTACGCATTAAAAGGTAATCCCTCAACGACACTTAACTCTCCGTGTTCGCGGCGGCAAGGGAATGAGAAGATTAACCCTTCATCCACACCATATTCACCTTGAGAACTACGACACATAGAGAATGATTCACCTGCAGGAGTATCATTAACCAAATGATTCACACCGGTGATGATGGCATTAGCTGCTGAAGCAGCAGATGAAGAACCACGTGCTTTGATTACTGCTGCACCGCGTTGTTGTACCGTAGAAACAAAAGTATCTTGCAACCAAGACTCATCAATCACTTGAGCTGCAGAAACGCCATTAATCTTCGCATTATAAAAATCAGGATATTGAGTCGAAGAATGGTTCCCCCAAATGGTCATTTGAGTGACTGCAGTGATATCAACACCTGCTTTTTTAGCCAACTGAGTACGTGATCTTAATTCATCTAAAGTAGTCATGGCATAAAAACGATCATTAGGTACATCTTTGGCATGATGCATTGCAATCAAGCAGTTTGTATTGCAAGGATTACCTACTACAAAAACGCGCACATCATCGCTTGCATGATCATTAATTGCCTGGCCTTGTTTGGTGAATATGCCGCCGTTAATTTCCAATAAATCAGCGCGCTCCATCCCTTGTTTACGTGGCACAGAACCAACCAGTAATGCCCAGTTCACGCCGTCCATTGCCTTATTCATATCTGCAGTACACACAACACGCTTCAATAAAGGAAAGGCACAATCATCAAGCTCCATTGCAACTCCTTCCAGAGAAGGAAGCGCTGCTTCAAGCTCAAGCAGATTTAATTCTACTTCCGTGTTTGCACCAAACATTTGTCCGGAAGCAATACGAAACAATAATGCATAACCAATTTGTCCAGCTGCCCCAGTAATAGCAACTCTAACTCGTTTATTTGCCATGTGATTTCCTCTTATTTTTTAGGTAACCGCTGCACAGTCTTTCTTACGAAGCGGGAAAGAAAGCTCAATGCATGATTACATTTTTTGTTACAAAACTCGCAACATGATACTATTGCATTCCCAAACAAGCCAGTATAAAAGAGTAATGATCCCTTTATCGTTGTACATTCACATTCCATGGTGTATCCGCAAATGCCCTTATTGTGATTTTAATTCCCACAAAAGTCCTGAAACTTTGCCAGAACAAAATTATATTCAAGCGCTTATTGCTGACTTAGAAACTGATTTGCAACACATTCAAGCACGTGAGATTTACTCTATTTTCATTGGCGGTGGCACCCCGAGCCTTTTTTCTGCTCAAGCCTACGACATCTTATTTAGTGAATTGAGGCGTCTTTTGTCGTTTGCCAAGGACATAGAAATCACCATGGAAGCCAATCCAGGTACTGTAGAGCAACAACGCTTTACTGAATACCGACAAATTGGTATTAATCGGCTTTCCTTGGGCATTCAAAGCTTCAACCCAGAGCATCTACACGCCTTAGGCCGGATTCATGATGCCCAACAAGCTCATCGTGCAATTGAATCCGCCCGTAATGCCGGCTTCAATAATATCAATTTAGACATTATGCACGGTTTGCCCAAACAAAGTGTAGCTCAAGGAATCGATGATTTACGTACGGCAATCGCGCATCAACCCGAACATTTATCCTGGTATCAATTAACCATAGAACCAAATACGGTATTTTACAAAGTAAAACCTCCATTACCTTCTGAAGATGAAGCGTGGCTTCTCGAGGAAGAAGGACTCGCTTTACTTAAAGAATCTGGTTTTTCACGCTATGAAATTTCTGCCTTTGCTAAACCAGATCGACAAGCCCGACATAATTTAAATTATTGGTTATTTGGCGATTACTTAGGCATAGGTGCCGGAGCCCACGGCAAAATCACTACGAAAGAGCAAATAATAAGAACGCGCAAGCACCGTCAACCCAGAGAGTATCTCGACTCTGAAAAACCCTTTTTAGCCAGTCTAGAAGAAGTGAACACTCCCGATCTTCTTTTTGAATTTATGCTCAACACAACGCGTTTGGAACAAGCCATTCCTTTAGCACTCTTTACTCAAACCACGGGGTTGCCACTGAGTCATCTGCTCCCTAAACTCCAAATTGCGGCAAATAAGAAACTCATCACGTTAACAGACACCCACTGGCAAGTAACTGCTTTAGGAAGACGTTACACCAATGATTTACAGGCTCTGTACTTATAAAGAGTATATCCCGCATAAGTTCACTCATCCCTCCTACGGGCACCCTCTCCCTGGTAGAGAGAAGATATTCTTTAACTCAAGTTGCCCTCACCCCTGTCCCTCTTTTGGGAGAGGGACAGGGGTGAGGGCAACTGTACTCTAAACTCATAACTCCACGAATTACACTCATACTATAACGCAGCCACTTGCTTGAAAATAAAGATTATTCAATAATAAGTGACTTTCCGAAAAAGGAGCAATCGGTGATATTGTTCATATTCTTGGTAGTTCTTGCTTATTTAATGGGATCTTTTTGCTCTGCAGTCATAGTGAGTAAAACGTTTTCTTTACCTGACCCACGGATTGAGGGTTCAAAAAATCCTGGCGCCACCAATGTTTTGCGGCTTGCAGGAAAAAAATATGCAGCCTTGGTTATGGTTACCGATATACTCAAAGGTACTATCCCCGTACTCATCGCCAAACTCTTGGATGCCAGCCCTGCTACAGTAGGGTTTACTGCTTTAGCAGCAGTTATCGGCCATATGTACCCGGTTTTCTTCGACTTCAAAGGAGGAAAAGGGGTTGCAACGGCAATTGGAGCGCTCTTGGGTTTTCATTTTCTTGTCGGTGTTTTAGTCGCAGCAACTTGGTTGTTGGTTGCTAAATTCTCCCGCTATTCCTCTTTAGCATCCATTACAGCTATAGGCTTTTCTCCATTTTATTCGCTGTTACTTATCCAACGTTTGGATATTTTCCCCCCTATTTTCATCATGGCCCTCTTAGTTCTCTACAAGCACAAAGACAATATTGTGCGACTTATTGATAAAAAAGAACCAAAAATTAAATTAAAGAATAATGTGATTAACGAGATTATGCAGGATGAGCCGCCAGAGGCTGCGACACCAGCTAGAACAGCAGAGCCATCTGCCCCAGAAGTAGAGATTGAAGTAGAAACCATCACCATTACCGAAACCGTAGTGACTCCACCTAAAGCAACAAAAACACCTAAAACTACAAAAACAACCAGCAAAAAGGCCGAGTCACCTGAAAAGAAAACCAAGACGACTAAAAAAGCAACTGCGTCCAAAACAAAAACCAAGACGCCAAAAGACGAATAATAAAGAAATGCTCATTAAAGTTCGTCCATGAGATTAAAGAATGGACGAACCCAATTGGAAAATAGAAAAACAAATTAAGCCAAAGGCCATCGTGCCTTAACTTCTACTCCAGTACTTGAATCCTTTTCCCCCCTTAACATCCGCAAACACCCGGCATAAGCAATCATCGCACCATTATCGGTACAATATTCCAAAGCTGGAAAATAAATCGTCCCGCCAATACTCTGAATCCATTCACTTAAGCCTGAACGTAACGCTTTGTTCGCTCCAACTCCCCCTGCAACCACCAATTGCTTACACCCAGATTCTTGTACCGCGCGCTTGCATTTAATCATTAAGGTGTCTACAACAGCTTGCTGAAATGCCTTGGCAATTTCAGCGCGTGCCCGTTCATCTTTTGCGCTTTGATTCCAAGTATTTAAGGCAAATGTTTTTAAGCCGCTAAAGCTAAACTCAAGGCCGGGGCGGTCGGTCATAGGACGTGGAAAGCGATATGGAGTTGATTCACATTGATCTGCAAGCGCTGCGAGTACCGGACCTCCAGGATAGGGTATTCCCATTAACTTGGCGGTTTTATCAAACGCCTCACCCACAGCATCATCGAGAGTATCGCCGAGTATACTGTATTTCCCCAAATCGCTGACTTCAACTAATTGGCAATGGCCACCGGATACCAAAAGCGCAATAAAAGGAAATTCTAGTGAAGGAGTTTCCATTTTTGCCGCCAAAAGATGGGCTTCCAAATGATGAATGGCTAACGCAGGAATTTGTAATGCATAGGCCAGGCTTTTGGCAAAACAGGAACCAACCAGTAATGCGCCAATTAGCCCTGGTCCTGCTGTATAAGCAATTCCATCCAATGCTTTTTTATCAAGACCTGCCTGTTGTAATACTTTATCGAGTAAAGGCACCAAATAATTAATGTGATCCCGGGAAGCCAGCTCAGGTACCACACCACCATGAACTCGATGGGTATCAATTTGCGAATGCAACGCATGCGCTAACAAACCAGCATCGGAATCATAAATCGCTACTCCCGTTTCATCACAAGAGGATTCAATACCCAAAACCAACATAAAAAGAACCTGATAAAAAAATTCAGTCATTGTACCATATATCATAGAGACTGGGTGAAACGCAGCGGAGACGGAAATTCACTGCTCGATACTCGTTGCAGCTGACTTCTCCCGAATCTTCTATGTCCGCGCTTACCGGGGGGTAGCCTAAGAGCGGTGCTTTCGTCAGATTACCCAATATTCAAGCTGTACTTATTAAAAAATAAAATTGTTGATTTAAAACTTGACGAGTGCTTCAACTAGCACTAGAATTGCCCACCTATTAAGATCAAATAACCAGAGGACTATTTAATGCCTACAGTTCGCGTCAAAGAAGGCGAAAATCCAGAATACGCACTGCGCCGTTTTAAGCGCTCTTGTGAAAAAGCCGGTATTTTAACCGAGTTACGCCGTCGTGAATTTTATGAAAAACCAACTGCTGAACGTAAGCGCAAGCAAGCTGCTGCAGTAAAACGTCATCTGAAGAAAATTTCTCGTGATATGACAGCAAAACAACAAGGCGGCAAACGCCGACGTAAATAGGATTTTTGCCTGTCCTGTATTTTTTACTAGGCCACATGTACTTCGCATAGTCACAATTTGATAGATGATTATGATGTTGTATTTAGTGGCCTTTCGCTTTTTAGAATAGATTAAACTTCTTCCAAAACTCATTGTAGTGAGGAGAGAGGTTTCCTTACATAGGGCCGAGCCGCTCATTCGATTTTAAGGAATAAAAAATGACTATTAAAGAACGTCTCAATAATGATGTTAAAGATGCAATGCGAGCTAAAGAAAAAGAATTGTTAGCCGCACTTCGTTTAATTACTGCTGCCGTCAAACAAGTTGAAGTCGATGAACGTATTGAAGTAGATGATGAGCGTATGTTGGTTATTTTAGATAAAATGAGTAAGCAACGTAAAGAATCGATTGCGCAATATGAAAAAGCCAACCGTGATGATCTGGTTGCCCAAGAACAATTTGAACTGGATATCCTGAAGAAATATTTGCCTGAGCCTTTATCTGCTGCAGAAATTGACAATATGGTGCAAGAGGCGATTGCTTCAACTGGCGCTGAAAAGATGGCAGACATGGGAAAAGTTATGGCAATATTAAAGCCCAGCTTGCAAGGACGTGCTGATATGGCGCAAGTCAGTGCCATGATTAAGGCTAAGCTAAGCTAAGGATCCCTATGTCTGGCTTAATCCCGCAGCCATTCATTGATGATCTTCTCCACCGCACGGATCTGGTTGAATTAATTGACAGCTATGTTCCCTTGAAAAAACGAGGGAACAGCCATCTTGCTTGCTGTCCTTTTCATAATGAAAAATCCCCTTCATTTAATGTGGTTGCCAAAAAGCAATTTTATCACTGCTTTGGTTGCGGTGCCTCAGGAAATGCCATCAGTTTTGTTATGAACTACCTCAATCTGGGATTTGTTGATGCAGTGGACACTCTGGCTACTCGGGCAGGCTTAACAATTCCGCGGGACAAACAAACTGAGAAAAATAATCCCTCTCAGGATCTTTATAAGCTCTTGTCGGCAGTAAGCCTGCATTATCAAAAAAAATTAAAGCATGAGGGGCAACCTGCCGTTGATTATTTGCGTGGTAGAGGCTTAAGCGGAGAAATCGCCAAACTGTATCAATTAGGTTATGCAAGCGAAGGATGGCACCATCTTGAAAAAGCTTTCCCCCGTAATCAACGTGAATTGCTTGCCACAGGAATGTTGATTAAAAATGAAGACGGAAAAATCTATGATCGGTACCGTAACCGCGTCATGTTCCCTATTCATGACCGCCATGGGCGCATTATAGGCTTTGGTGGACGGGTGCTGGATAAGGAACAAAAACCCAAATACCTTAACTCTCCTGAAACCGTCATTTTTCAAAAAAGCAGAGAATTGTATGGCTTACATCAAATTCTAAGCCAACAAAAAGCAGTAGAGTACATTATTGTGGTTGAAGGCTACATGGATGTGATTGCATTAGCCCAACATGGAATTATGAATGCGGTAGCCACCTTAGGTACTGCGACCAGTACCTATCACATTCAACTGCTTGCCAAACATACCAAGTCATTAATTTTTTGTTTTGATGGCGATAATGCCGGAAGACAAGCAGCATGGCGTGCCCTTGAAAGCAGCTTGCCGCATTTAAATTTAGGGCTGGATGCCAGTTTTATGTTTTTACCCGATGGGCATGATCCGGACAGTTTGGTTCGTGAGGAAGGTAAAGATAATTTTTTAAAACGACTCAAGCAAGCTACCCCATTGCATCGATTTCTTTTTGATAACTTAGCCAAAGACCTCAATTTGCTACGACCCGCAGGCAAAACCCAGCTCATTAATTTGGCCAAACCATTTTTACAAAAAATGGATGAGGGTTCATATAAACAACTCCTCATTGAAGATCTGGCGCGTTTAACTCATATCGAAACCCACCGATTAACTCAGTTAGTTACTGAGGAGTCTAAAACACCCCTGCAAGAACAGGCCATGACCATTGCCCGTACACCGATGCGTATTGCAGTTGCCCTCCTCCTACAACATCCGGAAATTTATACCCAGATTAAACAACAAATCAACCTTGAGCTTTTCGATGCTAAAGAACATGAAATTTTACTGAGCGTGTTAGAACAACTGGAAGCAAACCCGCAAGCCACTACGGCAACATTAATTGAATCGTGGCGTAATCATCCTTATTTTGAGTCCATGAACAAACTTGCGGCCTGGGATCATCTGGTTCCCGAACAAGAATTAGTCAAAGAATTCATTGATATTATCCTGTTTCTACAAAAACAAAATCGTGAATTAACCATCCGCCAGCTAATTAATAAATCACGCCAGCAAGGGTTAAATGAGGAAGAAAAAATACAATTGCAAGAGATGTTAAAAGAACGACATATTTGAAACAGAGGCGTGTAAATATTTCGCTATCTTCTCTCTTGCACCTGGGTTCTAAATGCTGACAATTGATCTGTCAACAACCACCGAAATGGATTTTATTGCGCATTTTGTATAAAATATGATAATGCGACGCTTGATCATAATGAACCCAAGCCCCATAAATAGGATGTTCTAAAAAAAGCAGTGAAAAATTACTAGTATGTTGCAAACTACCGGTCTATAATTGTAAGATTTTGTAATCCTAAAGAAGCAATCATTTCAAACTGGTGTTTTAAATACTACATGGTTTGTTTGTTTTTTAGGATTGTGTCTAATTGTCCCTAGAGAAGTGCCTATGACCATGAACGATCAAGAACAGCAAAGCTCACAGATAACCAAAGTCATTAGCTTGGGAAAAGAGCAGGGTTACTTGACTTACAGCCAAATCAATGACCTATTGCCTAATATAGTCGACACAGAACATTTTGATGTCATTATCAGCATGCTGGAAGGCATGAACATCAAGGTATTTGAGTTACCCCCCGGTGATGATGAACTGGCACTTCTGCTTAATACAGAAGAAGTACCTGATATCGAAGAAGCCGCAATGGTACTTGCTTCTGTGGACAAAGAAACTGGACGCACAACGGATCCAGTTCGCATGTATATGCGTGAAATGGGTACAGTAGAGCTGTTAACCCGCGAAGGTGAAATCCGCATTGCGAAACGCATTGAAGAAGGGATTTACCAAGTACTTAAATCTTTGGCAAGTTACCCAGAGACGATTCAATTAGTACTTGATGATTACGAGCGCTTTAATGCCCAAGAAATTCGCCTCAATGAAATTATTAGTGGCTTCTCTGACGTTGAAGATGAAGTAGCTCCCGCTGCAAGCATTGGCTCCATGCTGGAAGAGCAACAAATCGATGACTTACTGTTGTCTGATGAAGAAGATGAAGATGGCGAAGGCGGTATTGGCGAAGTCGATGATGGTCCCAATCCAGAGCAAGCCAAAATTTATTTTGATGACTTACGCGATACGTTTGAAGAGGCCATTGCGGCCTTAAAAGAGCATGGGAGAGAACATGCCAAAACGCTTAAAGCTATGGAGAAAATGTCTGAATCGTTCTTAAAGCTTAAGCTCACCTCCAGACAAGTTGATCGCTTAACGCGTCATTTCCGTCAATTGCGTAACCACATTAGAGAATTCGAGCGCGGTATTATGCGTCTTTGTATTGAAAGAGCGCGTATCCCACGTAAACTGTTTATTGATACATTCCCAGGTCAAGAAACCGACATGGAGTGGCTCAATGGCATTATTGCCAAACACGGCAAAAAACTCGATTTGGTTCGTATCCAGGAAAACACCGACGAAATTTTGCGCATCCAATCTCGTTTGGTCGCATTCGAAGTGGAATATGGTTTGACGATCGGAGAAATTAAAGACATCAATCGCAAAATGTCTATTGGTGAAGCCAAAGCACGTCGCGCCAAAAAGGAAATGGTTGAAGCCAACTTACGTTTGGTTATTTCCATCGCGAAAAAATACACCAACCGTGGTTTACAATTCCTTGATTTGATTCAGGAAGGTAACATCGGTCTCATGAAAGCAGTAGACAAATTTGAATACCGTCGTGGTTACAAATTCTCTACCTATGCAACCTGGTGGATTAGACAGGCAATTACCCGCTCCATCGCCGATCAAGCACGTACCATCCGTATTCCGGTACACATGATCGAAACGATCAATAAGCTCAACCGCATTTCCAGACAAATTCTTCAAGAAACTGGCCGTGAAGCCACCCCTGAAGAACTCGCGGAAAAGATGGAATTGAGCGAAGACAAGATTCGCAAAGTTTTAAAAATAGCCAAAGAACCTATTTCCATGGAAACCCCAGTCGGTGACGATGACGATTCGCACTTAGGTGACTTTATTGAAGACAACAACATCGAATCGCCAATTGATATGGCAACCGCTGAAGGTTTACGCGAAGCAACTCTGGAAATCTTGGAAACTTTAACCCCAAGAGAAGCCAAGGTACTGCGTATGCGTTTTGGTATCGAAATGAATACCGACCATACCCTGGAAGAAGTGGGCAAACAATTTGACGTAACTCGCGAGAGAATTCGTCAGATCGAAGCCAAAGCGCTCCGCAAACTGCGACACCCTTCTCGCTCAGAGAAACTGAGAAGCTTCTTAGAAGGCGATGAAGGCTAAAAGCCTATCACGAAACAAAGCCCGCATTTGCGCAATGCATAATGCGGGTTTCTTCCTATCCCCAAAGATAAAAGAATTTCCTCCCCTTTTCCTCAAACACAGATAAAAATCTCTAAAAAAAAACAAAAAAAACTAGCACATTAAACCAATTAAGTTTAAAATGACCACCTCTCCGGGCCCATAGCTCAGTTGGTCAGAGCAGCGGACTCATAATCCGTTGGTCCTAGGTTCAAGTCCTAGTGGGCCCACCAATAAAATCAAGTAGTTACGGTAGTTTTCAGAAAAATCGAAAAAGTCATGTAGACGCAATGTAGACAGTATCTTCGGCTATCATCAATGATAGTAATAGTTCTTGAGGTATAGAGAATGCAAATTGGTACAGCTGGATTAACAAAGCTTTCTCAAATGATATGTGGAGATGAGCCTTTTTCATTCTTCCCTTATAGAAGCTCATCAAACCTAACAAATTTTTTTGTCGATCTTGATCTTGATTATGTTCATGATGGTTCTACAAGGCGCTATTGGGTATTTGAGGTTTTAAAAGAATTAAATAATAATCCACCTCTTACGCCACAAATGCCTTCTCCACAAGTAATCAAAGTTGTAGAATATTTGCTTCATCCTGATCATTTTATACAAACCGATAAATCGGATCGCAACCGCGCCCTGGATACCATACGAACTCTTTTAAAAAATAATAACCTTACTTTAATTGAAATGAAAAAGGTCAAGTGGAAATGCGCCCGATTCATGGAGAATTTGTATCAACATCACATGAAATTATTCCACCTACTGAAAAATTAATTACTTTTACACCTAGTATCTTTCAAGTGCCAAATAAGCCTTTAAATGAAAAATTAATTTCAGTAATGATGCCTTTCAATACAGCATTTTCTGAAACATATAATGCAATTAAGCGCACAGCTGGATATGAAAACTCGATTGTTTACGAGCAGATGATATCTGGGATAATTCAACATTCATACAGGATATATTCGATCTTATATTTTGTGCAAAGGTTGTAATAGTTGACTTTACAGGCAGAAATTCAAATGTCATGTATGAAACAGGAATTGCACATACCTTAGGGAAAATAGTAATTCCAATTATACAATCTCTTGATGATATACCTTCAGACTTGGGTCATCATCGAGCATTGAAATATCTCCCTAATGAAGAAGGTTATCGAGAGCTAAGTAATGAGCTCTTTAAACGTCTAAAAACTATTCTAACAACATAATCCATACAATTATAAGTCACAAAGCTAAATTGAAACTCATCCTTCATCATTCAACAATAAAAATTCTAATGATATTAAAAGAATACTATTGAAGGAAATAACGCACTAATTCTTTTCCTATAATTTCAAAATTACTCTTCATTGACTAAATATTCCTTGTATTTATCAACAAGTTTCGAAAAATGATGATTGTTTTTATCTTGATCATAACTAATATTAGTAAACTCACTAATATTAAAATATCTTTCTAAGGAATTTTTAAATTTTTCAAAAATATAAAATTCAGTCCAGAAATATGAAATAGGTGTTGAATGACTAAGATAGACTGGGGAAGAATTTTGTAAGCACCAGTTAATTATCCTTGACTTACAAATTTTGTCCTTTCTATCTTGTTTTGATTTAGCAAAAACATATCTATATCTTTTAGGTGATACCCCGGTAAACGGTCTTAGTTTAACTATTCTTGAATCATCAGAAGTAGCCTTATCTTTTATAAGACCATTAAATAACTCCTTTGCCATGCTTTTAATATAAGGCTCAATATAAACAACTTCTTTTATCCCCGCTGCAATAATATGTTTAATACACAGATGACAAGGAAAAGTCGTACAATATAGAATTGCGTCTTGTGTAGAAATTCCTCTCCGTGCAGCATCACAAATTGCTGCCTCCTCTGCATGTACAGCACGGATAAATTCTAAAGAATCTTCCAGAATATTAATTTTCTCCTCTTCTATTCGATTAATTTTTATTTGTTCGCCAAGTGGGATACGATTTTCATCAATCGTTTTATACTCTCGAAGATCCGGGTGTGTATCATGCCAATGAAGACCACCTCCAAATTTTGGAACTTCATTACATCCTGATGAAAGAATATTACCATCATTATCCATAATAACAGCACCTACTTGTCTAGAGGGATCACTTGACCGTAAAGAAGAAAAATAGGCATATAACATACCAGTTTCATCTCTTGTCGGAGTAGCAAAAGGCTCATTAAATAATAAATTTACTAACCTTCTAACTTCATCTTTTAACGAAACCATATTGATAAAATAGTGAGCTTTATGATATGTTCCTTTTGTGTCTCTCCCATGACTTTTTCCTTCATTCTCATCTGTATCCATTATCTCATCAATATGTTTTCTTTCAGGGGCAGTTAAGTTTTCACAAGATGTAAGAGAGTTTAATTGAAGTGACAACAAATTACTTTTTCTTGAGTCTTTTGTATCGTAAATCGATAGCAATATAAAATTTCTTCCATAAACATTACGTAATACATCGCATTCATAAGGACTTTTTAATGAATCGATAATGTATACTGTTGGGCACAATGCTTTATTACCTACAATCTTTATTCTTTTGTTAAATATAAACATCATTGAGAAAAATGCCGCAATACCCTTATTACCATTTTCTCTGGCTCCATTCATTTTATGAATTTTTTCATCTAAGTCCGACAAAAAATCAGTTTTTTTTTCTCGTTTCAAATATTCCGTAATTTTGACTTTCTCTACATTACATCCAGCTAATTTAAAGGATGACTGAAGCTCATGAAATACCATTTGAAAATCAGTCCCGACTCCTCCAACAAGCGCAATAACCAGCTCAAATGGGTTTCGTGTTTTATTTTCCATCTTATCTTCCTATCTATCCATAACACGTTATTTAAGTATAGAATAAGTCTCTATTTTTCTTAGCCACTGCTAAATTATACTGCCCGGCTGCTTACCTAACTCGTAATTCCTAAACGACAAAATTGATTGTTTACAAACTTATAAAATGACTGGGACATAGGGGACCAAGTGAGCACCCTCATCATTACTGGTCTAAAAGCGCCCCCACCCTAAAAAATCAAGATGGGACAGATGGGGCAACTTTAAACTGCCTAATTCTTTCTAATTATTTATTAACAGGGATGGGTCAGGGCTTTAATTGTGAATTAGCGCGCATTGGTTCCATTAACTCACAACTCAAGCCCCGATCCTTATGCTCTTATGCTATATTTAAAAGTATTAAAGCTAAGGAGAGCTTGTGATTAAGCCCGCATTGAGTATTCTATTTTTTATTTTAATTGCACCAGTATTAGCTATAGCTGAGGAACCTGGTCTTGGGAAACAATCCATAGAAAACGACGCAGCCTTCTATGAACTCAAATCTGCAAAAAGTATAGAATGCTATTTCCCTCAAGGCTCGTTTGCAAATTGGCGAGGACAATCAATGAAACTTGAAGAAGATCATATGTCGAATGCGATTCATTTTGACAATATTGATACTTCTAATAAAAAACAAGCTAGGATGATAGCGAAGTTAGGTGCTACGGATGTTCGAGCTTTTATGTCACCATCTGGAATTACTTTTATTGAAGTTACTGATACAGGAAATTTTATATACACAACTGTTTTCCCATCATATTTGGGTGATAAAAAAATTAATTCTGAACCTCAAAAAGATACATTTCTTTTTCAAAAAGCCTATATTGCGGTCACCTCTCGTCACATTTATGCTCCAATTATCGGAGCAATGCCATCTCAACTCCATGGTTACTGTAGGATTTTGGAATGAATTAGCTGAGAGTGTAACCAATGGGGTCTCGATTGAAATCATATATAATTTTTGAACGTAAATTCACATAAGCATGTTGTCCAATATCTCGGGGACAAAGGGGACATTTGGGGCAGGAGCGTCACTACTAGGTTTTAGCCGTCCCCACCCCTTGCAATTAAGGTGGGGCATGTGGGACTTATTGAATACTATATCTACCAATAAAAATGCATTTCATCATAATAATTCCTTTAAATTGGGTATAGGATTAAAATTAAATGAAGGCATGATGGTTGGCTTTTTCTCTTTATCCTGATTTTCGGCCAGCCTCTTCGGTTGCTGAACGTTGGCATCCTTTTGTGAATACCCAGGCTTTTGACCATTCAAATATTTCAATACGTATAACCTGAATGTATTGTACGTTGCTGTGAAGCTACCCTCATCTCTAAGCGTTTCCCATATGATAGTAATCGACCACCCCTTTTCCAAGGCTTCGGAAATGTCTTCGCGCATAGCCAGGAATGCCACTTTATTTTTTCTGGCGTTCGTTCTTTGTTGGCTCTGTTTAGAAATCATTATGTTTTCTGTTAAGGATTTTTTCATGGCGTTGTCTCCATATTGCTGGTTGTCCAATCCTTTGAGTTTTATCGTTTATTTCTATTTATTTTCGACTTTTTAGGTCATATGTAACGCCCTTTTTGGTAACTTTTGGTAATTTATTATTTATTTCTGTTTATTCTTGATTATTTTCGTGACTAATCGTTATATAACGAACAATTACGAATAATTACCAAATCGTGTTCCAAAATAATTTTCAAAATACCGGGCAAGATAGGTGAAGTTAGCTAACCTGCAAGCAAGTTACCTAATTCACTTAGCTTATTCGCACCTGCGGTTCTCAATGTATAAAACATAAAATCCTCCCAAAAAGTGCCCATATAATTAACTATTCAGCATCCAATACTTTTTTAGAAAAGACGTACAATCGTGGCGTACCTACCCCTTTGATTCTTGGTTTGTGGGATGCCTTACCATCATTGGTTGGAATCAGCCAACCACACTCTAATAATATTTTGGTTACTGTGCGTTGATCAAAGCCCTGACAAAGCTCATTTTTATACACTTCAGTCAATACCATAAAGCGGCGAAAACCTTCATCATCAGTTCTATAAAAGCCTGCTCGATTAACTACTTTCTCATTATTAGGAGCGTTAGCGTTATCAAACCGGCTGGCACCATGTAGCTCAAAGAATGCCCTTACCTGCGCTTTAATGGCACGGTCTTCTCGATTACCCTTATCACCAAAAGCAAGCAACCATGCTTTAAAGCATTTCTTTGCCGCGGCGTAGGATTCACCTTTCTGCCAACCAGTCAGATTAAATTGAGTAGCAAGCTCACCTGCCGCGCCCACCAAAGCAAAACGTCTAGCAACGCGGATAACTTGACCGGTTACATCCGAATCAATAACCGTATCGACAAACTGCTGAATCCCTTGGTTAAGCAACCGAGCAAGAACATCTTGGTTTGTGACTACTTGCTGTAGCCATGCATCCCCAACTGCCCCGTAATACTTGCTTGAATAATTCTTAAGCGTTAGCGCAAGGCTAGCTGGGCTTAGTTGTTGATGTAAGGTTTCAAATAATCCCATGCCGCAACCCGCGTCAGCTTCAATATCCGCTAAGCGAATTTCTTGCCCTGCATTACAACGCTGGCCAATTCGTGCCATTAAGGTAGCAAGAGACTCTTCACCTGCTGATAGAAATATCAAAGCCCATTTATTCGCTGCTTTGATCATACCTAACTTTGAAGCTCTATTTTTACCTTGGCCATTTGCAAGCAGATAAGCCGCTTCACCCGCCTCACGAGGATCGAGCTGACTAAGCTCATCAAGAATCAATAAACCATCGTTATGCATTGCTGCCAATCCCTCTAAGCCATTAGCAGTGGCACGCCATAAGCGTATATATGAATTAGGTTTACCCCATACCGATGCAGCCACATTCAGTGCCGTGCTTTTGCCAGAAGATGAAGCACCCCGAAAATGAAAACCACCAGAGTCTTCACCAGCAAGTCGTGCAATGGTTGGAGCAAAGGCACTGGCAATAGCAAATACCAGTCTTGAATTACCTATGGCAAGCTTGGCGATAGAGTTTTTCCATTCTTCGGCACTTCCTGATGTTGATAGTGATGATTCAATTGCATTGGTATTTTGAAAAACAATTTTTTCTTCCGATTGGCCAATAGCCTGCTTAGGTGTAACGAATACTTTGTTATGCCAACCTAGCTTATCTACACAACGTGCTCGCGCTTCTACAGGAAAGACTTGCACATATGATGTTAATAAATCCCGTGCATGATGACCTGGCGAAATGGTTAAACCTAATCGAACTAACTCTCGCCGTACTTCTGAGGCATCCCCTTGCAATAAGGCCAGTGGCATTGCCCATTGGTGTGTTATACCATCATCATCCTGCCATTCTAATAAGCGACCCCATTCGCCATTATGCGCATCACGCGTTTTTGCAGTTACGTGCAGTGGCGAACAGATCCACCGTGGTGCAAGTTCATTGCTATCTTTATCCCTACCCAAATAAAATACGCCTTTATTGTTTATCTGAAACTTGCCACCGGCATAGTCACAGTAGGTTATTTGCGATTGGTGGTCGGCTTGTTTGACTTTTACATCAAAGGCGATGATTTGATTGTTGCTCATAATATTCTCCAACATATGCTTGCAAAGACGACACAAGGCAACCTTTGCTGATATTTACTTCCAGACAAGTTGATGTGTGCTATGAATAGCTTTGTTGACTTGTTGAGCTATAAATTTTCTGTTGAATATATTCGAGTACATCGCTTTTGCGATATAGAACTTTACGACCAATTTTGATGTAGGGGACACCGCCACCAGCCCAACGATTACGTTCAAGCAAGTGAGTAGAACAACTAAGAACTGCGGCAATGGTGTGTTGATTAAAGAGAGCTGATTGGGGGGCTAACTCAAATTCATTTAATAGGTGTAACCGAGATGTTTTTGGTGAAGACATGAATACCTCCGTTTCATAATACATTCAGCATAAAGCTGACTTTTTAATGTATTTTTCATTATGCAATCCTTTGATTAATATTATTTAACAAACACAGCACACTGTATTAAACAGTTGAGCGATGCTTGCGACTATTTCCTGCCCATTAGGAATGGTTAGCAGGTCTGGCTTTAACTTAAAGCTCGACCAGAGTATTGCTGGTTGGCTAAAACTCTGTCAAGCAAAAAAGCTCGAATTAAAAGAGGTGTTATCAAATGATATTGATTGATACTAAAAATCTCTTTAAAAATGAAGGTGTCCCATGCGTCCCATGGTTGAAAAATAAGGTAGGGACGTGTCTAGCCCAGTATTAACGCGGATGCCCCACTTGTCCCTTTCGTCCTTCTCATTTCTATAATCCATAATAGACGAACTTATAATCCATATTGGACGAAGCCAAATAGAACTACCGCCTTCAAGATGCTAAAGTGTTATTAATTCTTGTATCGTAGGTTTGTAGTATTCTGCTGCGCCAGCCTTTACTATTAAGTTATTTGTAGGCTGATATTCAGCATCACTATGCGTGTGCCCACAAAGCACCAAAAAATCGATTAAAGGATTCTCAAGAGCAAAAGGCATCAGTACATCACCGATCGCTTTAGAGCTGAAATAAGGTAGATAATTATCATCACTGACCTGCCCCATATGCTGACAAGCCTCCTTGAAGGGCGGAACATGAGTTAAAACTATTATTTTTCTGGGTTGTAGCCTTACTCCTTGTAATAAGTCATTTTCCAATGCATTAGCGTCCAGATCGGCTAACTCTTGCATTTTTTGTAGCAGATGCTGTCGACTTAGCATTTTTTCCTGAAACAAATCCGCAATCATTCGGCTGTCATTAAGTGAAACTGGACTGTTTTGATAATCACCTAATCGTCCATCTGCCCATCCGTCTTGACCTAGTACAATTGTGTTATTAGGAAGGTGTTGCAAACCGGTCGCAGGCAACCAAAATAAGTCAGCATGAGCCGCGCTTAATTCAGTCAATGCCTTACGTACATCCGAAATAATTCCACGATAATAATCATGGTTTCCGACAATAAAATATATGGGCATTTTGATTTGCCCAACCATTTCATTTAAAAGATTGATTAGAGAAGGAGCTTCGGCGATGTCACCACTAATCAATGTTGCATCGCAGCCAGTAGCTAGAATGTCCTTATAGTATTTTTGGCGAGACTCAACCTCTAGAAAATTGAGGTGGATATCCGTTAACCAAGCCAGTTTCATTTGTATGTACCCTATTCTTTTTGAGCAAATTGTTCTATTCGTTTTATGACAGTTTGAACTCGTTGCGCTGTCACTGGCCCATCATTAAGATGGCCAGGGAGTGACTGCATGAATTCATCATTTTTTAAGAAATCATTGAATACCAACCTTAAGTGCTTCTTTAAATCTTCACTTGAAGTGTACACTTGCTCCGCAATATCAATACATCCTGCGATCACCGTAATCATGTCTTCAAAGTCATGACTTCCAAGAAAATCATAGTTCCCTCTTGATTTAAAAGCCTCTATTTTTGTCACTAAAAAATAGGGGGCTGTTACAGATTTGATGGTAATGTCCTCTGTAATCTGATGATCAACAGCATGTTTGATTGCTTCTTTATACCACTCATTTCCCCAACCCAAAATTTTTTGATCTGTAGGCATTACATCCAATATGATGTCATCAAGATGCCAACGACAAGTGATCTCATCTTGCATCGAACGATAAAAGCCTTTCTCTTTTAGTTTTTCCTCAAACTTATAATACTGGCCTAACGACAAAACATCGATGATGCAGTCCACATCCAATGTTGTGCGAACATCTAATGATAATGGATCATTGATAAACAAAGCCGTGGTACAGCCACCAAGATAGACCACTTCATCGTTCAATTCCCCGAGTTTCCTCGCAACCAACTCCAGCATTCTTAAATTGGATGTCGCTCTTTCGTTTCTTTGATGCATAAAACTCCCTTAATAACTCTATTGCTATCTTACGCTCTCTTGCTCGCCCTGAACGAATCGCATCAATGAGAACCAGTAGCTCGTAAAAAGATTGATCCGGGTGTTTTGCTAACGCCTCCGGCACCGATCGATACAATGGTTCCAAAGCTAACCCTCGCTGATCGCCCTCAGCATAAGGCCATACAGGTATGGGATCATCTCCTAACACGATATGTTTTTTAAATGAGGGGGCTGCATAGCTTGTAGGAATACCCCGTGTATATACTCCTAGTTGCACCGGAAAGAAGTATTTTACACCGTAAATCAAGCATTCCTCACAAGCGGCTTGTATGGGCATCCGAATAGTTTTACTTGAATTAGAATCTTCAGATTTGCGATATACAGGTGCAATCAATCCAGATAATTCCAATCGCTTCATCCCTTCATGAACTTCAGAAGCACTCATGCAAAGATAAGTTGCCAAATCTTTTTGAAGTAATTGCTCAGGTCGCTCACTAGCTAATATTTTTAACAGTATCACGATGTCTTGTGGCTTTAACATGTATCGTTCCAATGTGACCTATATAAACAGAGTATAGCACAAATTCGCAATTCGCGAATCGCGAACTGCGAATCAATAATCGCTTTTGGTATTATTATTTATGTGAAAAAATGTACTTTGTCCCATACGTCCCACAATTGCAAAATGAGGTAGGGACATTTCTAGCTCAGAAATGATGCGGATGCCCCACTTGTCCCCTTCGTCCCAAGTATTTTTTTAATGAATTTAATTCCATTTGAATAGGAAATATAGTTTGATCACACTGTCCATTTTATAAATTTGCTTTATCCTATCCACGCTTTAAAATGGAAAAAGGAAGATGGATGAAAAGCAAAATAATCGTTTTAGCTTTATTATTTGGATCACAAATTAATATAGCAAATGCAGGATTAGCCGCTACGACTGTCCATAGTCGAGCAAATTGTATCAATAATGAATCTATAACTTGGTGGCTTGGTCACGCTTATGATTGGCGTGTTGTAAGTACTCATACCAATATTTATGGAGGAGGTCATCTTATTGATACAGGATATGCTGTTACTTGGAGGCAAGCAGCTGTTCATTGGAATGAAGCCCCCTTAAACGATCACAGATGGGTTGTTTCCGGGTATCATTATTTAAGTGACTATGGCAACGGAAGAGTACCATTTGATACAACATCTGTTGGCGACTGTAGCATTTATAATGGCTGGTGGGATTATTAATAAGTACAGGCATAAAGGGAATAAAAATGAATAGCAAATTATTAATAGCAGGGATCACTGCTTTATTTTCTTTTAGTGTAATAGCAAGCAATGAGCAAGCTTTAACAAAAGAAGAAATAAATAAAAAAAACAAAGAAATTCTTGCTAAAGCAGGTATTGAGATACCTGAATATAATGAAATAAATATTGTCACTGCAAACAAATATATTAATAGCATGAATATTAAAGATGCAAACGATGCTCATTTGGCAAAGAAAATGCGAGAGTATCTAGTTATGAACGATGAACAACAAAAAAATGGTTATGTTAATGACAATGAACCAAGAGCAAAGGAATTACTAGATTTAAAAAATACCGCAGCTTACCAAAAGAAAAAATACAATGGAGTTCTTTCCGCAGAAAGCACTCATATAAGAGATTCCAGTACTGATCTAAAACTTGCATATACATTTGTTGGTGTTCCACCGGAAGACATGGACATGAGCATTGGTTTTGCTCCTTATGGTGCATATAAATCGGTAAAAAATGGTGATACTGGCGATGGATGGGATGGCGCGGTACAATTTTTTGATAAAAATGGAATTGGTAGCTGCGCGTTTTCGGAGCATAATAGAAAATTATCGGGATTAGGTGTTGAGCTCATTAAAGAGCTGGTTTCTTATGACGTTCAAAATAGACCGACGGTTATACTTGTCAAAGGAACCAAAGAAAGTGGCTATCTCTATAAAATAAAATGGTATGACCCAACGTTTAGTCGTGAGCTTGAGTGTGCAAACATGGAATTTAGCCCTCAGATTAAAGAGAATGTGATTGCATTAGCCAGTCGTATAGAGTCTTATCAGCAACCATAACTTTATAATCTATGAGCTTAGATTGGTATTTGTAAATTGATTTAGGCTCATGAAATTAATAAATAAAAGTAGCTGGCGTAACAATTAGAAATGAGAATCATCATACTTGGAGACCATTGCACTTATAACATCTATCAGGCCGATTAATTCATGAGATTCATCTTCCCCAACAATATCCAGCAATTTATCGAGAAAACCAGCTAACTGATCATATTCATCTGCATTTTGGGGCTCACGTATCACCGGTGAGATATGCTTCCAATGTTCTATCAATTCATTGATGTTCATATCTCAACTACCGCTGTCATGTGTTCCTGTAAAAAATTAGCTACTTGTTGCATGGGCTTCCTCAATCGTTCAACGTCTTTCATGATATACCCTGCTGTAACATCATTATTCATTTTATGATTCAGCAAACGTTTTAAAGCATAAGCCGGTAAGTCCAAACTATCGGCAACAGTAGCAAAAGTTCGTCTTAAGTCGTGCAAAGTAAATGTTACGCTAGATAACTCCACTACCCTATTCACCGCTTTTTTAGGTTCATAGATATAACCCGTTTTACTTTCCGCTGGGAATACAAATTCACTAGTTTTATTTCGGCTTCTGCGTTCCATTAACTCATAAACAAAGTCAGACATAGGTAATGTGTGGATTTCATGGTTTTTAGTGTCTTGGAGGGTGATTGTTTTGGATTTGAGATCAATATCCTCCCAGCGCAAAGAGGCAGCTTCCATCTTTCTCATACCGGTGAATAAGAGTAATAAAAAATAATCATGCCACAGTAAGGCGTTGCGGTAGTTGTCTGTCTCCACCAACACAATGACTGCTTTATACCAGTCAGCTAATTGATGAGGTTTGATAACCGTTTGTTTTCGATCCACCCGATTATTTTATTATGGTAGTTTAATTATTTCATTAGTTGCGATTTTATATGTTCTTTTTTCAACATATTTCCAATATAAACAATTATTTCAAGAAGAACTTTAAATTTAATAAATAAACTATATCAATTATTCCTTGAAGAAATATACTTCTTCTTGCAGGCTTGAAAATTACACGCTTATTCCCGATGTTGTCTCAAATAATCATTTTCATGACAATCGAATGTCTTGCCTAGCAAAATGCCATTAAATTAGCTAAAATATCCTTGCGTGAGATTTGCGTGTTTGAGTACGACATTGTTATACTCTGTACGGCATTTGTAGTGGTTTCCCGTTGCGAATTATTTATTTAAAATCAACGTGTTATTTTTAAGGACCAGGGCTCATAATCCGTTGGTCCTAGGTTCAAGTCCTAGTGGGCACACCAATAAAATCAAGTAGTTACGGTAGTTTTCAGAAAGTTCGAAAAAGTCATCTAGACGCCATTTAGACAGTTTTCAAGGAAGAGGACAATGAACACAAAACCATTAAATAGCTGACCAATTAATGATACAAATTTATCTTATAGGAGCATGGTGTGTATTTGTTTCGTTTAAATCTACCTTATATTGTCTTAACCATAACGTTATTTCTATTTTTTTGCATTCCTTTTACTATGCATGGATTGTCAAGTGATGGACGATTATATGCTTGTTTTGCATTAGACATTGCAAATCACTTAAGTACCGTCTGGAAACCTTTAAGTTCAGTTTGGTCTGTTTCTTCAATATTCCATGAACATCCTCCTTTATCTTTTTATACTCATTCATTATTCATTCAATTATTTGGTGAGGGAGTTTTTGTAGATAAATTTTATTTTTTCTTGATGGGATTATTATCTTTATTTTTAGTTACATTGTTTTGGCACAAACGTCATCCCCAGCTGCAACATACGTTTATATGGATCCCCATCCTTTCATGGTTATTAACAGTTGGGACTTTTCATCCAGCATGGGAGGGAAATATAGAGGCAACATTAGTTGTATTCACAACAACAGCTTCTCTTTTTATTTTAAACGCATGTGTAACCTCTGATTTATCAAAGCGGTTTGCATTCCTATTGCTTGGGTCAATATTTATTATCGCAGGATTTCTTACTAAAGGTATTCAAGCTCTTTTCCCTATTACAATACCAATCATTTACTCATTAACAATTCCTTCATCGTTCATATTAAAGAAAGGAATACAATCAAGTCTGTTAACTACTTTCTTAACAGTTATTCTTTTTGCACTTATAGTATTTTTTTATCCAGTGATATTAGAAAATATCATCGCTTATTTTCAACAACAAATAGTAGGAACGTTTAAAGGTGCTTATGGTGTTAACATCCATGTTCCAAGATTTATACATATTTTCTGGTTGATCTTTAAAAATCAAATATTGATCATTGCACTCACTTTATTTATGTACAAAATTATAAAAAAAGAGAGCCTTTCTTTTGCAAACATTGCATGGTTCAAAAATATCCTGTTAAAACTGCGTGACTACCCCTGGATCTATTTTTTTCTCTTACTTGCCTTAGTTTCTTCCGTACCCGTGGCGATTTCTCCTCGACAATCTAGCCGTTATATTGCGCAATCCTTCCCTTTTTGGGCTTTGTTTTTTGCAGAGATATTAACACCGCTATTTCAAGCTCATATTGCAGCAATAGATTTACAATCTACTAAATATAAACGTTTCATTCGTATAAGTTTTACTTGTCTTGCAGGTGTGCTTCTACTTGGTTTTTGTTGCTTTGGGGGAATTTTTAGAACTAATAAACTCATTAAAGATACGTTACTTTTACAACAAGTTCTACCACGGTCGTCCATTATATCCATTAATAAGCAGGTGGATGAAAGACTAATCCATTTACTGTATAGATATCATCACGTCAGAGTTTCCTTTGAACCTAATCATAAGTATTATGTTCAGCGAAAAGATGAGACTCATGTCCCCTCGTCTGAATATAAGCCCGTTGAACTTCCTTTTGAATCCATTTCATTATTCAAAAAATGACAGCGAGGTAGGTTGGGTTAGGCGCTAGCCGTGACCCAACATACGATATGCGTCAAACGCTAAAATTTCCTTATACAACCAATTCCTACTCCCCAAATCCCCTACCCTAATCACTGCAACCTCCGCACTCCTTGCATGATATCTCAGCGTCGATATATCGGTGAATACTCGAATAATGCGGCTCTTTCCCATTTAAGGGGGCAGTTTAAACGAAAGATTAATGAATATGCTAAAAAATACAATCGATTGCCTCTGCCAATCAAGAGTAATGTTGTGTCGATTTTTTAATTACAATTTGTTTTGCGGCAATTGGATAAATTTCTAAATTTCCGCAAAACATCAAAGGGCACTGATTCATGTTGAGAGAAAAAATTAACATCTATTGGTGTTCAGTTCACCATTTGGCATAACAGTGCACTCAATACTTTTGATTTGTTTCAGTTGTTCTTGGGTCAAATTTGCCCCTATCAAAATAGAGCTGCGTATGATTACATTATTCAAATTCGCATTTGTAAAGTTTACCCCCGAAAAATTGGCTTGATCCAAATCAGAGTAACTTAAGTTTACATCGCTGAAATTTGAAAGACTTAAATCCGTATTATGGAAACTGGAATAGCTCAAATTTACTTTATCAAAATTTGCTTCTTGAATCCTCATAACACGGTGAGAAGAGTGAGAAAATTTTGAATAAGTCATTATACTTCCCGAGAAGTTCATTTTATATAATGCACCTAAAAATTCGGTCTTAATAGCATATGAATTAAGTATTGAACCGTTTTCATGATCGTCATAAATTTTAGCGCCACTCAAATCACATGACTGACAATAATTTGTCTCAGCAAATACCTTCAAATCTTCCGGGTCAGCCAAAACCTTTGCTTGAGAAGATAAAGATAAACCAATTAAAATGAATAGTGTTACTGCTTTATAGTTCTTCATTAGTTCCTCCTGGAAAAGCTTGCGTGTTTTGTTTATCTGCAATCAAATTCGCCATTATTAGTGTATAGATCACCATTTGAGAGAGTGGCGCACTTATAGGTTTTGGCTTTTGAAAGATGCTCTTCAGTAATATTTGAACCTATCAGGAATGCATAACTCAAATCAGCATTATTAAAGTTAACATTTTCAATATTTACTCTGCTAAAATCAGCAGATTTTAGTGTCGCTCCTGAAAAATTAACATTTACCATTTTTGCCCTTGAAAAAGAAACTTTCTCAAGCTTTGAATCGGTAAAATCAACTTTATTGAAAGAGCAAGAAGAGAAAGATCCGCTCATTGAAATACGATTAAAATTAACATTATTAAATTCTGACTTAATAAATGTTACATTGGTCAAATCCGAATAAGATAGGTTTGCATTTTGAAATGTCGAATTATTAAATTCATTATTATCCAATGTTGCTTTGACAAAATTGGTATCAGCAAAACTGGAATCACTAATTTTATAGTCAGACAATGAAAATTTAGTAAAAAAAGAACCATCAAATTTTCCACCTGACTTTTCTATCTTTTTCCATTTGGATGAAAAAACACTTTGAGTAAGATTACACCGAATGCAATCTGTATCTTCTTTAAAACGGATTACATCACTTGGAATATATGCGTAAGATTGAAAACCAGAACAGATAATCCCTATAAGAGAAGCAGTTAGAACAATTTTTTTCATTATATTTCCCTCTATAATCAAGCAGGGAATTTTACATTTCAGAACTATTGTAATCAATTAAATGTTCAAAGACACAGGTTCGTAAAATTGATTAATTCACAAATTTCAAAGCTTATTTAAAGTTTTTTTATTATCTTTCTTATTACGGATTCAGAAACTTCCCGTCGCACAGGGCTAAAAGCTTTACCAGGTAAATAACCAAGGGTTTAACCTCTAGGGCACTTTTAAGCGCGATAGCTTGGGTCCAAAACAACCAATCTACCGTGCTAATCAATTATCCGCTTGCACAATCAGGTAATTTCTTTGCGCCTTTATTTCTGTAATAGGTCCCCGTATTTCTATCCCTAAGCAAGTCAAACCCAGAGTCTGCAGTGCGTTAATCACTATACAACCTCCAAGCTGACACCTGTTGGGGCATATTAAAAGACCAAATTGAATCTAAAATACACTATTATTATAAATATTAAAGGTATTTTTGTTTTAGAGGAAAAATATATGCAAGAGAAAAGCACTCTAAAAGAACAGTATGTTTACGTCCTTGTGAATGACTTTCCTGGGTTGTTACGAGTTAGTGCAACCTTGGAAAGTATA
This sequence comes from Legionella sp. 227, assembly GCF_043161935.1. Taxonomy (NCBI): domain Bacteria; kingdom Pseudomonadati; phylum Pseudomonadota; class Gammaproteobacteria; order Legionellales; family Legionellaceae; genus Legionella; species Legionella sp. 227. Next base: position 468,071 of record NZ_CP171154.1, read on the forward strand.
GCCAACATAACCTTTGCAGAGAACAAACTCATTTCAGAAACTCACGTAAGGGCTTACCAAGATTTCAAAAGAGCTGCATTTGCCTCTAAAAAACTATTTAAAAAAACAGGAATAGAATTACAGCGAAATGGTCAACCTCATAAATTATTCCATACTGGGATTGCTAAAATAAAAATAGATGAAAAAAAGATGGGAGAAGAATTAACCCGAGAAGAATTTATTGATGGATTAGAATCGATAACTCACCCGAGTGGAATAATCATAACCAGAGCAGAACTAGACCCATTAAAACACGAACAACAGGAAGAAGAAAATTTGTCGTATAAGAGCGATGTCGAGGAAGAACTATTTAAAACTCAGTCCATTATAAAAGATATTTCCGCGATTCCTCATAAATTACGATACTTATTATTTGTTGACTTTGAATTATTTCACCATTGCAAAGAAAACTGGATTGATTATGAGTTTCGAGAGCGAAAATGTGTTAAGAACTTGTTTGATACCACTACCACAATTCTAGAGTTATATAGGTTTGATCCAAAGATCAAAACAAATATAACACTTGAGATAATAGACAGATTGCATCTTCAGCTGAGTAAAGGTTTGGCCCAAATGGATGATGAAGGGGAAGGTCTTAAAGGATATCGTACTATTTACAACGGATTTCCAATTTTCAAAGATACATCAACAATAGAAGGAGTTAGAGAATTATTATTTCGAATTAGAAAAGACAATAATGCAGAGGGATTTATGCTTGGCAGTCCTTCTCGAGTAGAATTTTCTAATAGAGAAGAGTTTATTGATGTAATTGGAGAAGCGAGGAAAAATGCACTGGCATGTGCTGGTGAAACTTCTTCAGACAAAAGTGTAAACATTAAAAATTTTAAGGATGAACAAATAGAAGAGCTCGCCCAAAACATTTATCAAAAAATTAAAAATGGAGTACCCGTCTATATATTAACTCCAGAACCTAAGTTAGCTTATGAATATTCTTTAAATGCTGTTAAAACTTATAATCATGAGATCAATGAAGCAATTACTGTTCACGATAAAATCAGAGCAATTGATAAACTAGCCCATGAATTAGAAATTCTACATTTATATTATGATGTAAATCTTCGAACGAATTATTTATTGATTAACTTATTATTAATATCTAATGATATAAAATGGACAATTTTATATAACCCCAATCGAATTGACCTTTTTAGTGAAGAACAAAGAATAAAAGAAATTAAAAAAGGAATTTTTCGCTTTGAATACTTATTGGAGCATCAGGAAGAAATGCTAAATGAGTATGATCAATTAAATAATGGATTAGCTAAAGAATTCAGATACGGTAACTTAGGCTTTTATCAACCTTTTCAGAGGGAGGACAAATTGAAAGAAGTCAAAAAAGCTGCACTCCAAAGCTCTGACCCGGAAGGAGATATCGAAAGAGAAATGCAAAAATTTGATGAAGATTCAAAAGCAGAGCAAAGCCAAATAAAGAGTGTGGTAGATAGTTGGTCAAAAAAATACGAGGAAGCCGAAGAATCTTTGAACGATTTTTTAAGGCAATATTCTATATAATCCTCATCCGGGAAATAAAACTTGCTTTCTTTTGCCAATTTAATAATTAATGTAAAACGTTTTTTAAGAAATATGCCTTAGTCACCGTCAATAGTAACAAAGTGACAAATACACCAGCAGTAAAGAGAACATTGATTGGATTGCGTTTTCCTTGAAATATTTTATCAGCAAGCATAGGCTGCTAAAAAGCCCCGCATCCTACTCCCCAAATCCCCTATCCTTATCACTGCAACCTCCCCACTCCTTACATAATATCTCCGCGTCAATATATCGGTGGATACTCGAATAATGCCAATCGCTCGCTTTTTTCACATAACCATGTTTCACAGGGTTGTAATGTATGTAATTTAAATGACGTTCATAATCTTTTTCATCTCGAATACAATGCTCCCAATAACGTCTCTGCCATATCCCTCTTTCCTTTTTTCTTTGTCTCGCAAAGCGAATTGATTCGTTACATGGCAATTGGCGGGAAAAATTACTTTTAATTAAACGAATTCTTAAAGGGTAATCACTATCACCTTTCGGCAAACTTATCATCATATGAAGATGTTCTGGTAATATCACAATTCCGTTAATCTCAAATGGATAGCGCTTCTTTATTTGTGACATCGTTTTACGCAGTACATGAATATTCTGAACCAACAAATTGCTGGCCCTGTCTTTTAAGTTAAGAGTAAAAAAATAGGTAGATCCTGGTCTAAAGACTCTTCGATAATACATTGCGATTGGACTCGTGTTGTTACTTTCCTATACCAAGCTTATAACTCTGTATCAGATATCTTTACAATAATTTATGAGGTGAGGGGGAGTGCACTTGTTGGGTTACGGCTAACGCCTAACCCAACCTACTTGCTTTTTATTCCCTTTTTATTTTTATAAAAATTATTTTTTATCTTAATGGAATTTTAATGCCATTTGGAATTAATTTAGTTGCACGCATTACCAATAACGGGATGCGATTATACATTTAATTTCAAGGAGATATAAATGATCCAACAAAATAACCCCAGCAAAAACCCACAACCTACCCCAACTAAAAATCCAGTTAAGAAGTAGTCTTAAGCAAAAAGTATATTCCGACATACCGTTCGATGTCGGAATATGCTTCACTTTATTTCTTCAAGGCGTAAAATAATATGATAAATAGAAGCCTAAAAATTTATTACGGTAAAAAATATGAGCAATACAAGGAAGAAAAAAGCAAACAAGTTGGAACAAGTAATCATCGTTTTTTTAAAAAATACTCCTATGAGCAATCCAAAAGCCAAAAAAGAGGTATCTGAATCACCTTTTTTCAAGTATCTACCCCACTCTAAAAACCGTTTATTAACTTATTTAGAAGCACTTGGGATTATTGCTCTTTGCACGTCTATATGCTTTTTACTCTATCCGCATTTAAAAGACAGTAACCTAATCATGGTCTACCTTTTAGGGATCGCTGTTGTAGCATTATTTGGCCAAATTGGACCTTCGATTTTTGCATCCATACTCAGTGTGTTTATGTACGATTTTTTCTTTGTTCCCCCTTTTTTCAGCTTGTCTGTTTTAGACATTCAATCACTTTTTACTCTGATTGTCATGATGCTCGTTGGGCAATTAATCAGTATACTTACAATTCATGGTCAACGACAAATTGAAGTAACACGAAAAGCACAAATGGAAATGGAGGAGGAGCGATTTCGCAATATTTTACTCTCATCGATTTCCCACGATCTTCGAACACCGTTAACTGCGATTATTGGTTCTGCAAGCAGCTTATTGCAATCAGGTCAAAAATTAAATGAAGAATCAAAACGAGAATTAGCGCAAAATATTTATGATGAATCGGAACGACTAAATAGCTTAGTCAACAATATTTTAAAAATAATCAGGATAGAATCCGGATTAATTCGGATGACAAAACAATCGCATGCTCTTGAAGAAGTCATTGGTATTGCACTGAATAAACTGGAAAAACAACTTGCCAATAGGCCAGTTCTTATTGAAATTCCAAAGCATACGCCGTTAATTCCTTTTGATAATACGTTAATTGGTCAAGTTCTTATTAATTTAATTGAAAATGCGATTAAGCATACGCCGCAAGACTCACCCATAGAAATTTCCGCCGATTTTAAAGTGCATCATGCAATTATAAAAGTTGCTGATCGAGGACCGGGAATTGATCCGAAAGAAATCGATAAAATTTTTGATAAATTTTACCAAGGGCAAAAATCAGATACAAAAGGAATAGGTTTAGGACTTGCGATTTGCAAAGGAATAATCCATGCACACAAAGGTGAAATATGGGCAGAAGCGCGCAATAAAGGCGGAGCCATTTTTTGTTTTACCTTACCATTAGGATAAATATGCTCAATAAGGACTACATCATTCTAGCAATTGAAGACGAACTGCCCATTCGAAGATTTTTAAAAACATCGATTGTCAGTGAAGGCTATCAGTTTTTAGAGGCAAAAACAGGTAAAGAAGGATTAGAAATCGTTCGTGATATGAAACCTCATGTCATTTTATTGGATTTGGGGTTACCTGATATGGATGGAATCAATGTCATCAAAAATTTACGTACATGGATCTCCATACCCATTATCGTTCTTTCTGCTCGTGATCAAGAAGGAGATAAGGTAATCGCTCTTGATGTAGGCGCAGATGATTACTTATCCAAACCATTTAGTGTGGTAGAGTTGCATGCACGAATTCGTGTGGCCTTACGTCATGCCCAACAATCTATTGAAAAGGAAACTCCATCTTTTCGATTGGGTGATTTTGTGGTTGACTTAATCAATCGTGAAGTCCGGACCAATAATGAAAAAGTGTCACTGACACCAGTACAATACGATATTTTGGCGAATTTAATTCGCCGAAGAAATAAGATAGTCACCCATAAAGAATTATTAAGGGTTGTTTGGGGAGAAAATAATACTGAAAATGTGGAATACCTACGAATTTACATTCATCAATTACGTCACAAATTGGAGAAAAATCCTGCACAACCTCAGTATCTAATAACCGAGCCAGGTATTGGGTATCGTCTCTTGTGTAAAATGGATGCATGAGCAACCCGTACCTATTTTTACTAATCAGCGAGGTAGGTTGGGTTAGGCGTTAACCGTAATTCAACATGCGATGTGCGTCAAACGCTAAATTTCCTTATACAACCAATTCCTACTCCCCAAATCCCCTACCCTCATCACTGCCCCCCTCTCCTTGCATAATATCTCAGCTTCGATATATCGGTGGATACTCGAATAATGCCAATCTCTGGCTTTTTTAACCATGTTTCACAGAGTTGTAATGTATGTAATTTAAATGACGTTCATGATCTTTTTCATCTCGAATACAATGCTCCTAATAACGTCTCTATCATATTCCTCGTTCCTTTTTTCTTTGTCTCGCAAAGCGAATTGATTCGTTACATGGCAATTGGAATGAATCGATATTGAAAAAATATACTATACTTACTATCACACATATGTGCTCTTCGATCTGTAATCTGTATTTTCTAACTTAAGGATCAAGAAAAGGAGTATTCACTATGAGCAACATTATTAAATCATTATTACTTTCTTCATCCATTTGTTTCGCAATATTTACTCCGACCATTTTGTTTGCCGATGATTGCAACGTAGACAACTGTACAGGTGCAAAGTCTTCAGATGAAATTGACTGCCCCGGTAAAGGATGCGGTTGTTATTGCGATGAACACGGAAATGCTCGATGCAAATGCACTCAGCCTTTGGATGAAAATAAAACTAATTCAAACACCAAAACAAACAATTAGTAACGATCATACTCGCATCGCTTTGATTTTTTTGATCTCATTTGCCTGGTTTATTGTTAGGTTAACTGGGCAATTCCTAATTTGAAGATCGATAATTAGTAGAATTCTGCATAGCAATGAACCATCATTACTAAAAACTTGCACATGTCGTGACCTCCCCATATAAGTCGAACTTCCACATCAGCACTCATCATCCAGAATTCTAATACTCATTATTAAAGTTTTATTAAGAGTTTTAAGAAAAGGCTAATTTTCCATCGATAGAATATAAAAAATCAACTCAATAAGATTAAAAGTTGTTCATGTTGAGGTGATGAATTTATTAAACCATTGTAAATTAGGAGTTATCCATGCAGAGCAAAACAGAAAATTTGAGCAGTAAACGTTCAGTTATCAATCATGATCATTTAATCACTGATGAAACTTGCGTGATAGGAATTTATAGAGAAGCTGGTGATTTATCAATTTATGCTGAATCATCTGCAGGAATCGAACATTTCTCTATAAATCGAGGAAACAGTCTTGATACGGTAATATTAACTGATACCTTAGTTGGAACTTGGGTGCATAATCAATTACTACGTACGGTGGATCAAGCAGCGCAGATTCGAGCCTTAAGAATGAGATCACATGAGTACATCGAACAATCAGTCACCCGATCAGAATTCGAGCAATTCAAAGAAGTATTTATGATCGCTTGCGAAGAGAAAATAAGCAATCAATCTGAAATCGAAGATTATCTACAAACAGCTTTGGGTAAGTTACATGGGGAACCAGAGATGACTTACAAACCCAAGTTCTCAGAGCAATGCAGTCTTCTCTAATCTTTATTAGGATAAACCGAGAAAAAGCTCGAGGTTCAAAACCTGCGAGCTTTTTTAATATCCTTCATCATTCCGATTAGTCTCAAGCTTATTTGCAAACTATATCGTTCTCGACTATACCTCAAACAAGAAGCCGGTAAAAATAGTAGTTCAAAGCCTATTAGGTTCGCTATTTATGGATAAACTTAATCTCAATTTACTTCGCGCACTGCATGCACTATTAACCTGTCGTCATCTAACTCTTGCTAGTAAAAAAATGGGTATAAGCCAGTCCTCAATGAGTATTTATTTGAAGCAACTGCGTGAGCATTTCCATGATGATTTGCTTGTTCGTGGCCAAGGCAACATCATGCAATTGACCCCCTTAGCGCAGTCCTTAATCGGCAAAACCCGACAAGCACTCTCACTGATTGAAACACTATTTAATACTACAGAAATCTTTAATCCCTTAACTGCAGAAAGAAGCTTCTCAATTGGTATGACTGATTTGGTGTCTATTTTATTGACTCCAAGCTTGATTCAACGATTGGAACAAGAAGCTCCCGGAGTAAAATTGAACATCAAACATCCTAGTTATTTAAATACAGCGGAAGTGTTTGAGTCGGGTGATATTGATTTAATGATTGGTATGTTTGAGGGAGTTCCAGAAAGCTTAAAGCAACAAAAATTGTTTCAGGATGAAGCCGTCATCGCTGGCAGCAGTAAGCATCCAGGAATCAAAAAAGGGAAAATTTGCATTGAAGAACTATTTAAGTACCCATTAATTCAATTTTCATTAAGCGAAACTCCTTTTTACAATTATTTTGATCGCTATTTACGTCAACTAGGACATGACAAACGGGTTTCTATTACCTTAGGACAGGGTATCATGCCTTTACTTGTTCTAACTGACTCTCATTATCTGACCTTAAGTATTCGCCAAGTAGCTGAAAAGCTCTCTCATTTGATACCATTAAGTATTGCTTCAGTACCCTTTGAGGTTGACCGTTTTAATTGCTATCAATATTGGCACCAAAAAGATGATCTTGATCCTGGGCATCGTTGGTTACGTGCAATGGTTCACAGTATCGCTAAGCACCTGTGTTTGCCATAATTAATAAAATCGACTCACATCAAGTTGACGGCATATTTAACCAACTTCAAAATCTGGGGAATTTGAGTACGACACCGTGATACATTGTAGGACATTTGTAGTGCATTCCTTCTGTAGAAATTATGATGTGTGCTTAAGCTTTTCCAGATTGTCTTTCACACGTCGAGTTGCTTCATGACCTTCTCGTATCGTTTCTTGCGCTCGATCAAACTCCATAAGACCGATATAGCCAAGCTTCGGTGTGATGAGAACGTCCGGTGGATCTTCTGCCATGCGCGAGTTAGTGATGCGATCCTGCATAATGTTAATGGAGCCCGCGATCACGTCGAAGAGACCGGGTTCAGGGATTTTCTTCTTATGCAGGGAGGAAATAAATGCATCCAGCCTGATGCCGAAGTCAACTTTCAGCTTGGACGCCCACACAGCAATGTTTGGATCAAGCTTTTCAGCATATTCCAATTTCTTTTTGTTATCTTGATTATCTGCTGCTGCATCACTGTGATGTTGGGAGAAATGTCTGCCGATGAGATCACTATTTAGGTTAACGGCGATGACATAATCGGCACCCATAGCACGTGCTAGTGAAATAGGTACAGGATTAACTAGGCCGCCATCCAGCATAATATCGTGTTTTAAAGCAATAGGTGCAAAGATTCCAGGTAGGGCGATGGAGGATCGCACAGCATCGAGTAAGGAACCATCGCGCAACCAGTGCTCTTTACCACTCAAGAGCGATGTTGTAACACACGCAAAGGGAACTTTCAGATCCTCGATATTAGGATTGCCAATGCGTTTTTCGATAGCAATCATCAGCGGTTTACCCTGGATAAAACCACCACCAGCCATGCGAACATCTAATAATTTTAGAATGTCCAGACGCCTAAGCGTGCAAACCCATTCTTCAAATTCGTCGAGGTGGCCTGATGCATAAGCGCCTCCGACCACAGCACCTATCGATGAGCCTGTAACAAGATCTGGTTTTATGCCCATGTTCACCAATTCACGGATGACCCCTATGTGTGCCCAGCCGCGTGCTGACCCGCTGCCAAGGACTAGTCCTATTTTGGGTCTTTCCATATTATCCCCCCTACTTTGGCATGCATCAACCTATGAAAAAGATAAGCTCTACGCTTATGGTAAACTTTTGACAAGATCTTTATACCATAAGAAAAACACAATTTTGGTGCAACCGGCAACCCTCATTAAGTCTAATTGGGCTTATGTAATAGGGTCGCGTCTTGCCGTTTGCCTATAACTGAAAAGGCGAGTCACGACCCCAACATGTATTATAGACCTCATTCCAAACTCGCTGCAGAAGATTTGGACTTAATTTAACATTTCCATTTCTTTCAAGAACGCAAGGAGGTTTGCAGATGCTAGGCTTTTCAGCCCAGCCTACGCTTGCTACAATTTCTCTGAAGTGAATACGAGCAAGGAGCCATTAATAATGTATAAGAATATCATGCTAGCACTGGATGGGAGTAAGATATCTGACTCCGTAGTAGACGAAGTAATTAAACTAACTAAAGATCAGAGCCCCAATGTGCGGATTATCCATGTTATTGATGAAAGCAGTATTCGTTATGGTGGGCCTTCTTTTGACTATCTTTCAATTATTGCTGCTTGGAAGGAAGATGGAGAAAAGATATTAGATAATGCTGCAAAAAAAATAGCGAAGCAATCATCTATCAAACCTGAAACATTAATTTTGGAATTAAAGCCATTTCAGGGGAGAGTAGCTGAGGTAATTGTTGACGCAGCAAAAGAATGGCCTGCTGATTTATTAATGATCGGCACGCATGGCCGGCGTGGCTTTAGTCGTCTCTTTCTAGGTAGCGTGGCGGAGAATGTTGTTCGAATTGCCACAACACCAGTACTTCTTGTGCGCGGCAGTGATGCATAAGCAAAATGATAGGCAAAGTAAGGCGAGGACAACGGAAACGGGTGCCCCACAAGTCTCTTTTGTCTCTGCATTTTGTCTTTTCTAGTTCTATAGCTTTGGAATTTTATGATAAGTTACAATACCAATTCACTAATTAGTGCTATGAGATTTTAACTCATGAATACAAATTTGCATGTTGTTTGTCCTCATTGTAATACAATTAACCGAGTACCTGCTTCGCGTTTGAGTGAACATCCCAATTGTGGAACGTGCCAACAGTCGCTTTTTAATGGTAAACCGATAAGTTTGGAAAATGATCAATTTGATCGCCATATCGAACGGAATGATATCCCTGTACTTATTGATTTTTGGGCTCAATGGTGTGGCCCATGCAAAATGATGGCACCACAATTCGAATCTGCAGCACGTCTTCTTGAACCTAAGGTAAGGCTCGCCAAAGTTGATACTGAAGCGCAACCTTCTTTAGCCTCACGGTTTGCCATTCAGAGTATCCCCATGCTCGTTCTTTTTCATCAGGGCAAAGAAGTTGCGAGGAATGCCGGCGTCATAAGTTCACAAGATTTAGTAAAGTGGGTAAACAAACACCTGGATTGAGTATCAGGTCCAAAATCATCATTTAAGGTTTCATGCTCATCGAACATGAGCTAATACAAATACGCAGGCGATTCAATTCACTCTTGATGTTTTTCAAGAAGAAAAGCAAGCGTAGCAACTGTCTTGAATATAATTCAATACAGTTGCCACTTTAATACAGCCGGATTTCGTTTCACTTCATCTACGCTATGCTTGCTTATGCAGCTTCACTTCGTAAAAAATCGGATTTTCTTAACATGTCCCTTTAATCCACATCTGGTAAACGACTCCATCCACCACTCTGCGCATCTCGGTTTTTCAACGAGCCCTATCCATGCTTAATTTTTATATTAATCACGCCGTCGCCAATTACCCCAAAAACTCTAATGCTTGAGGTATTTTTTATTATTTATTATGCGATTGTATATTGATTTATAGCCATTATTACTGGTTTATACCATACTGAATATTAGCTGCCCCTGCAAAAGACTATGGGTATGCAAAAAATTATTGAAAGGAGTCAGAAAATGAAATGGCTACGTTGGTGTGTACTTGTTGTTTTTTGTTTCTCATCCATGGCTTTCGCAGTTAATAATCAGGAGCTATCTCCTAAGCTTATCTTGAATCAAATTAAAATGATAAAAAAGGGAGAGTGGTTGGGCGATGATTTATATTTTGATATCAGTGTATTACGAGCCAAACAGCCAATGAAATATATTCGAATCCCAGAGTTTCCACTTCATGTGCCACCATCAAAAATCAATACTCTTAAGTCAACTCTTTTATGGTCTGAACCCATCAAGAACGACGAAAAAGTTATTTTGATTGTATCTCTGATGGATCAAGACTCAAAACCTTTAAATCCAGATGATATTATTGGATTAATTCGTATTGAATTAAAAAATGAAAAAGGAATTTTACATTCGCAATGGAGTGTGCCTAATCAAAAATCAGAACCAGTGACTTGGGGTATCAACACACCTCAAAAATTCTTACTCTCCAATACCAATGGTCAATACGAACTGTATTTATCCGTTGTGTTGCAAAAATAATTTCTTAAAAAAAGAAGTTGTAAAACTGACACCCAAAATTATTTCTGCAACATTAAAAGCTGATAGGGCAAGCGTAACCCCGGTTTGAATCCTTTAGAGTTTCACCCAGGCTACGCCTGCTTATTTTTCTTATAAGAATACACAAGTAGAGGCAGAGGATTAATTGTCCTTCACTCGAGAAAGATAAAAATTTGAACTGCAAGTATTTTTATCACTGTTTTTGTTTGAGCATTAACTATTATTCAATACATTACTCTGTTAATTTATTAAAAAGATTAATTTATATGTTTTAACAGGATGTTAATTTTGAGAAACATTATTTTTTTAGAAGTATTCTTTTGTCTCATTTTGGCTACAACTACTCCCTCAGTCTGGGCAAAAGATCAAACCACATCAAAATGTGATCCTTATAAAAACTTTGCGTGTTTGGATAACTATTTAGGGGAAGATTTTTTTACTCGTTTTTTTCGTTATTATAAGTTGGAAATGGGACATGCTGCAGCACCTTCTGATCCTCATGCCCCATCCTCACATCGAACAGGCTGGCCTGCAACCCCAGAGTCTACACCACCAATGCCTTTTACTGAATGGCCTTATGGTGCTGCTACGGCTTTAGGGGTAAGTCTACCTAATTCTGTTGATAGCCCACTTATGGTTGGCATTGCGAATACTTCTGCCGGAAAATGGCTACAAAAAAATCATATTCAAGTTTACGGCTGGGTCAATGGCGGAGGCAATATAAGTACCAACACGGTAAAACCTGGTGGCAATGCACCTATGGCCTATCTATATACACCTAATACCGTTCAACTGGATCAAACCGTTCTCTATATTGAACGCGTTCCCGATACAGTTCAAACAAACCATATCGATTGGGGTTTTAGACTATCAGGAATTTATGGGGAAAACTACCGCTATACCACGGCATATGGGATTGCCAGTTATCAGCTTTTAAATAACAACTCGGTTTATGGCTATGACTTCCCAATGGTTTATGGTGAATTATATATACCTAATGTAGCTCAAGGATTACTGCTCCGAGTTGGGCGTTATATCTCCATTCCTGATATTGAGGCGCAACTTGCGCCCAATAATTATATGTATTCGCATTCTATGACTTACACTTTTGATAACTATACCAATGAAGGGGTCGTTGCGAGTTTAGCAGTTGCTAAAAATGTCATTTTCCAACTAGGTTTAGTTGGAGGAACAGATACCGCAATTTGGAATATGGGGAAGAAGGTAAAAAATCCTGCACCCAATCCGTTGTATCCAAATACAACCTTTTTGAAAGATCCAGGAGCTAGATTGTCAGCCGTTGCTTGTGCTCGCTTTACCTGGAATGATGGCAAAGATACATTCTATCCATGTATGGATGGCATCAATAATGGCATATGGGGTTACAATAATCTTCAATGGTATGGATTCACTTTTTACCATAAATTCAACGACCGGTGGCATATTGCCTATGAAATTTATACACTGCATCAAAACAACGTCGCTAATAGTAACAATCCCATTGCGGCGGCCGCCATTGCCGCTGGAGGAACTCCTTTTTCGCCACAATATATTCCTTTTAATGCGCCAAATGCTGCACAATGCAATAGCACATCTGCTCTTTCTTGTACGGCGTCGGTATTAGCTACTGTGGCCTACATTAATTATCAATTCTCCCCTCTCGATAATATTTCATTTAGACCTGAATTTTATGACGACAAACAGGGACAACGTACCGGTGTAAAAACTCGCTATCTGAACTTTGGGCTGGGTTGGCAACATTGGCTATCGCCACAAATCGAACTGCGTCCAGAAGTTGATTACGATTATGCACTGGATAGAAATGCATTCAATGGTAATGCGAATGCAGGGATTCCACCAAGCAAACGATATACAGTATTAGGTGCAATGGATATTATTGCTCATTTCTGATGCGTAAGTTTTTGCCACTTTCCGGATTAGGGATGAAAAAAGGGATTCGAACTTTTCAAACATTTTAGTCTTCATTCTACAAATGGATAATGCAAAGTTAAACTTTTGCTGATTAGAATCTATAATTTTCACATAGACAGGAGTTTAATTAATGGACTATTGAGGATGATAGCGCTGATAAAAAGATTACGTTTCCTTTTTTTATTCTTTGTGATTTTGATTTTTTGTATGCTCAGAGCTATTGAAGCACAAACTGGCATCCGGCCAATTGCAGATTTGTTCTTAATTACCCTTATTATTATGAGCTTGATTGTCATCGCTGAACACAAGCAAAAATTTCTTTTCTATCTATTCCTGTTAGGATTGTTCGAAATATGTCTGATTATAATTGACCTATGGATAATAAATCTTCCCGAACATATTCTAAAATTACTATTTGGAATGCTTTTTTTCCTGCTAATGACCCTAAGTTGTATCAAACTGACTTTGCAGGATAAAACGATTAGTATTACAACCTTATTTGGCTCCCTCTCTGCTTATCTTTTTATTGGATTAACTTTTGCCTATTTATACTTACTTATTTATATACTGTATCCTCAATCGATATCCGGTTTGGAGCCCCATCCGGAGACCAGGGCAATTTATTATTCGTTTATCACATTAACTACTGTAGGATTTGGCGATGTAGTAGCTACAGGTTCTATTATGCAATGCTTGTCCTGGATGGAAGCATTTTGTGGTCAAGCCTATTTAGCCGTTTTTATTGCTCAGCTTGTAGGAAAATATATAGCTGCCTATAAATAATGACGATCTGATGATTAGGTGAAGATATCCCTTCGAGAACCCGCATAGAGTACGATATCGTACAATACGTTACGCCCATTGGCAGCAGACTCATAGCAGTTAAATTGGAAGAATAGACGCGTTACACATATAAGATAAATTTCTAGAGTATGGAACTAGTTTAAGATAAGGCTAAAATTTGAAAGGAATCAAAGTTGTCCCGTCCCTTTATCCTATATTTTCAAAGATAAATTTGGACAGTTAGGAGCAATAAGAAGAATTTTCTATCTCATTGAATAATTTAATCTTGCAATAAATCATCAAAACTTCGAATCATTGGTGCTAGAAATACTTTTCAATGAATGGACTAAATGGGATAAAAAGGAAATGAGTGACATGCTCTTCTCTTTCGGTGCCGAAATAACACCCAGTATCAACCTGGCACACGTTTTTTGGGCTTTAAAACAATACTGCCATTTATCAATATGTTGTCTCAATCATAGACTATTTCCATTATAAGCTTACAATGGGTCATGCCAGGGATATTTGAGCGCCGGTATCCCATCGCTTGATGACTTAATTTAAATTTTCCATTAACTGGATTATATCACGTATTCCGGCCTATCAAGATTGTAGAAGCGTTTAGGACGCTGGACTGTTCAGTCCAGCCTACGTGTAATTACAGCATCCTTTATTGGTGCTGGATCACCCAGGCAGGCGCCTCACGAAACCAACTCAGATGTTCCTGGAAACTCTGATTTACGAACTCGTGGATGTGATTTCACGTGCCAGAGTGGCAGCATCATAAAAAATGGAATCAGGCAGCAAATAAATAATGTAAGGAAGAAATTATCCCAGCCGTAGTTTTTAATAATCGCACCCAAAGGAGCACCCGCCAGTACAGCACCTAAACAATAGGCAAAAAATCCCGCAAAGCCGGTTGAAGTTGCCGCTGCTTTTTTATGGGTTAACTCCGCACAGGCCATACCAATCATCATTTGGGGACCAAAGATAAAAAAACCAAAGAAAAAGAGAAATAATGAATCGAGAAATGGGGTATATGCCTTGGTCAACGAAAATAACAACAAAGTGACAAATACACCTGCGGTAAAGAGAATATTAATCGGGTTGCGTTTACCTTGATATACTTTGTCAGAAAGCCAGCCGGCAACCAGATTTCCGAAAAAGCCACCCACTTCAAACCAGATGATACAACTACCTGCTGTGATTAAGGAATAATCCTTCACTTCCGTTAAATACAACATGCTCCAGTCATTCAGTGCCGTGCGAACAATATAAATAAACAAATAAGAAATGGACAGTATCCAAATATAAGGATTACTTAACACATAATTCCAAAGAATTTCTTTGACTGAAAGTTCTGTTTTTTCCGGGTGATGGCTTGATGAACCAGAAAAATCGTCTCGATATTCCTCTATCGCAGGTAAACCAAGCGATTGCGGAGTATCTCTTAAACGATTGATTAAAAAAATACCGCCTAAAATGCAGATGACTCCAGGCACAAACATGGCTGAACGCCAGCCGAAATACTGCGCACAGACAGCAACAATCAATGGAATTAATGCACCACCAACGTTATGTGATGTATTCCAAATACTCCACCAACGGCCACGTTCGGATTGAGAATACCAATGGGTTAATAATTTAGTACATCCTGGCCATCCCCAACCTTGAAACCACCCATTCAATCCCCAAAAAATAGCAAATAACCACCAGGTGGAAGACAATCCAAATAAAATATTAAAAATACCTGTCAAAATGAGTCCAATCGCCATTAAATAACGAGGATTTGACTTATCACCGAGAATTCCACTCAAAAATTTGCTGATGCCATAACTTAAACTCAAAATGCTCGCAATCATTCCCAGTTCTGTTTTGGTCATCCCCAATGTACTTTGTAATGCAGGCATCGCGAAGGTAAAACTTTTGCGCGTAAAATAAAACAAAGCATAGCCTATATACATTGCATAAAAAGTACGAATACGCCAATAGCGGTACTGCTGTTTCACAATGTTTTTATCTTGAATTTCATGAAGATAAGGTGCAGGTTTTAGAAATTTCAAAAAGCCCATGATTGTCCATATCATGATAAAAAATACGATTAGAATGTAACTTGGACAGTATGTCAAATCCTTTCTAACGAAAATGATAAAGGTTCATACCTATTGATAATTAATTTTTTAAAAATTTAAATGGAATTCTTGTGAAATTATAAATAAGCTACGCAACCTGTATTAAAAAAGGATTTGTCGAAATGAATGAAATAATTGATATATTAGAACAAGATCAAATCGATTCTGCTCTTTATAAACCAGAAGTCATAATGGTTTTAAAAAGAAAATTTCGTACCCAAAGAGATTGGATTATTGCCTCGTTCAGCGAATATCAATTTAACCCCAAAGAATCGGCTAAAGTCCAACAAGCCATTCTCAATGGGGATCTTCGAATAACAGATATTCTAATACGTCCATTTTCCCACTATTTTTGGAGTTTCCTTACCTTTAAGTGGGGAGAGATACTTTCGGGTGGAAAAAGATTATCCAAGCAAGAGGTCTTACAAATTGCTACCTGCTCTTGCAACGGCCAAGAATTTACAAGAACCCCCGAGCAAAATACAAATAGGCTGATAAAAGGTGTGCCATTAGTCATTGGTAAGGTAGTTACCTCCATGGCGCTATGTATGGTATTTTGCCTGGGATTATTAAGTACTTTAGGAGCTCCCTTTGGCTTTAGCCTCGGCTTAGCGATAGTACTTTCCTTATGTAACGGAATAGTATGTTTATTAAGTCGCGGACAAGCCATGCTGGATAGTGCTGGCTTTCAACCGAGCAAACAGAAAACATTTAAGACTGCTGAAGAAAATGCAAGGGAAAAAACAATACTCGACAAAGGTCAGAAATTATTGTTTGGTATCGTGACCTTGTTGGCCTGTATTTCTGCCGGTATTACTGGATATGCTGGCCTCGTAGGACTTCTCACTTTTTTGGGGGCAGGTCTGCTCATCTCTAACCCGCTGGTTATGGCAGTTACGATTGGATTATCGGTGATTGCAGCGATTTCTTTTTATTCGTTTCAAGCGGTAGGCATACGTGAGAATTATACAAAATTTAAAAATCTTTTTATTGAAGATTATAAAAAACCCTATGGTCTCTTGCGATGTGTCTTATTAGGACTCGTAAGTACGATCTTTTTAGCTGTTTATGCGACGTTAACCTGGTTTACTACTGTATCAGGGGTAAATAAATTTTTAAATGCTATAGGTGCCACTCCTGAAACTCTTTTAGCATATGCTATTGCGATGATATGTACCTCGACAACCATGTTTGTTAATACTTTTTCACAAGTATATAAAGTCTTTAACCCGAAAACTTATGTCGATCTAAAAGAAAAATTTGAATCAATTTATCAACCACCAGAAGAAAACCAAACAGAGGCTCAAAAGTTAAAGCAGGGCTTTCTCAATATGCTCAAATTATGCGCATTGATAGGCGATTCTCTTGCTTATTCTGTTGCTGGTGGAATCCGAAGCGGAATTCATGTTGGAGAAACCTTGGGAGAAGCAATAGGGGAGAAGTTTGCATTAACCGTTACCATGGCCATATTGTCTCCAGTCATTTTAGTATTCGTATCGATTGCTTTTACCTGGCCTACCGTTTTTAATAAAAGAAAAACCACTCAAGCTCCTTCACCGATAGAGAAGCCATTGATAGAAAAAACGGGACAGGGCCATACTCCAGAAGCATTTCAATCTAAAACTCTATTACCAACATCAGAAAAATCCCCCAAAACCAATCATTCTAAAATGAGACAAACTGGGCCAAGATTTTTTGATGAACGGTTGAGTGAAGGGGCCAATGATGACCCGACTTTAGAGAGCAGAAGAGTTTTGACCTCCTCCTAGTCCTAAATAATGAGGTTTTTTAATCGACAAGGTAAGTGTCGATTGATTGAAATGAGTACAATCAATCGATGCTTATTAAACGACCCATTTGCGGTGCCAAATATCGACTGTAAGCAAAATATCTGAGCTATTCTTGTAGCAAGATGTTATATCAAAGGAACTTACCGAGATCACAGCTCAGGTGATCTCGGTAAAATAATCGAGTTAATGCATCGCTTTGAGACAACCATCGCAGCATGCTTTGATTTGCTCCTTTACAGTTACATTATCGGCTGTTGAGATAACTCCCAGTCCACAACCAAGAAGGCATTGTAGAACATCTTTGCCTATCCCTCTTGGGGTGTTACTCGAAACGCACTTATTGACACAGCTTTTATCTCCCTTACAATTTGCCATGCATTGAGATAGATTATCAACGTTTACAGAAGCAGCTTGAACTTCTGTAAAAGCAAATAATAAAGAAATTACAAGCGCCAGCAATACTGCTCTGTTCTGTTTACTCATCAATACTCCTCCTTGACTATTAGTAATGAGATTTTAAAATATTCTGTTTAATTATAAATCATATTAAGAATTATTCTTTAAATCTTTAAACTATCGAAAACCCCAAATGCATGATAAAAAGTTTTAATAATGATCTAATTGTCTCAAATTAATCACCTCAAATTAATCAATAGTGGAGCCCGAATCCATAATGAAAAAATAGTTCTAATACCTTTTTTAGGACATAGGACGTGGTGATGCAGGCTGGTATGGAGTTTGCGGAGCTCAAACAATGGGAGCACTTAACGCAATGCATGACCTATTACTGATTACTGCTCAAATCGAGCTCCCCTCCCCTACTTGGGTTTATTCAATTGAGCAGCAACTTTTATATTAGGCAAAAGCTTGGGTTGTGAATTTTCTAATTTTTAATTACTGATTCAAAATTGAAACCCTGCCCCATAGACTCTATTTTTGCAGGTTATCCTTTTCTTGTTCAAGCCACTCCAAAAAAGCTTCGCGATCTGATTGAGACAAATTAAAAAATTTATTTTTTATTGTTTCAATAGGTTGTTGTTGCTTTCTGGGAACTTTGATCCAAGCCTCGTTTATCTTCATTTTTCCTTGCATCACATTTTCATAGGCGATGGGATCTTTCTTTTTTAACTTCATAAGTTGTCCATCAATAGATCTTGAATGCGAGGGTAAATACGTAATATTGTTTTCCTGAGGCAGACTAGGATTTGTACTATCTTGCTCCCTGAGATCGTGATTCAAATCTTTAATAGAGATTTTATTTTCCTTCGCATAAACCCTGACATTGTTATCCACCATACTCAGCACATCACCCCAATGGGCTACATGCTGCCTATTTACATCCATAGCCGCCCGCAATAACCACAACATTTCATTGTTAGTAATACCCAGGCCATCTGATGATTTCTCAAGAGCATATTCGCCAAAATTTTTATAGGGATTATTTCTTTTTTTCCAAACTTCCCGCTCAATGATCTGGGAAATGACTGAGGGAAGACACTGAAAGATAAGTTGTTTAAATTCATCGATATACTGATTTGCTTGAGCATGCAGTGCTTCATCAGAGAGAGTTGGCTTCTCTTCATTGGATATTTTATTTATTAGTTCTTCTGATTGCATTATAAATCCACTTGTTGGTCAATATTTATTCTATATTTTAAAACTACCAAATGGTTATCTTAAGCTGATCAGCTTATTGAACTCAATAAGACAATATCGCTAGACGCAGGAATGATGATTTATAAGAGTAAGCAATATCACTTAATACCCTCTTAATGTTGTTCATTTATAATACACTTCATGCTTTTAAAACTTGCGGGGTGTATTATGCAAAAGAAAATTGAACTCGAGGTTGTCCAAACCGCTTCCAAAGTAGTGCTCAATTATCACAAGCATCCCGAAGTTGGTGGTACTGGACATGTTTCAATAGAGGCCACTCATGAGGGTAAAAAACACGTAATTAGTGTTTATCCAAGCGCGGAGTTATCTGCATTTACGCCACTTGCTATTAGCTCGATGTACGTTTTTCCTACAAAAGCAGTAAATCATAGTACCCCCTCTACGTCAGACAGTCCTGTTCATGCATCTTATGACATTACTGACCAGATAAAAGATATGGATGCTGTTATTGAAAAGATAGACGAACTAAACGAATTAATGAATTCAGGCCGTGCCAGCTTTAGCTTAACTCCAGGTTCAGTAACAAAAGCTGCAACAGCAGTTTTCAACAATAATTCTTCCACCTCAAATATGTTGCTGGGATTGAAGATGCTCGATAGAGACATCATTGAATCTGAAATTGCGAAAGTTGACGTAATTAATTGTGCTGAAGCAGTGAGCAGAATCCTAGAAGCAGGTGGTATGAAAAGACCTGAGGGCATAATGTCCTTTGCTGCACCAGCAAGCATTAATAGTCATTTTGCTTCTCAGTTTAAAAAAACAGAAGATACAGTTACAGCGACAGAACAAAGTAAAACGACTGCAACTGAGGAAGCTCCAGGCTTGCTGAGAAGCATGTTCAATTCGGTAAGAGATTTTTTTACCTGGAAAGAAACTTCGGAAGAAACTCAATCCCACACGCAACCAATACAGCAAAGCTCTAGTAGCCATGATGATGATTGGCCTACTTATGATAGTGGATCTGTAGAGGAGCCTGAAAAAGTAGATGCGCCGGTAGAAATATCTTCACCAGAAGACGAGCCAACATCTAGAAGTGAAGATACACCCTCTTCAAGACCGTCAGAATGTTCTGATTCATTTTTTAGTAGTGAACCTATTACCGCACAAAAGGACGATGAATCGGATTTAGATTACTGCTCAAGATATGAGTCCATGGTCAACTAATAGGTCTTGTACGTTAATTAAACCTGCTTCTCTTTATGAAAGAGTAGTAGGTTTCTGGATTGAGAATATCTTTCATATATTTAAGAAAGCTTGCCCTAAATTACGGTATGCAACAGCCTTGCAACCAACTCCATTGTTCCATATAATCACTTGAGCAATTTTTAACAAAGATGTTCTTCGCATCAACAGCATTGATTTGGTTTGCTGCTAAATAACCAATAAAGGGAGGAGTCCTTTATGTTATCTAAAAAGGAAAGCGTGAGTATAGAACCAGTCCTATTGGAAGACGATTCAGTCACTATTTATGTTTGGTCAAGTGGATTTAATAGCCTTGGTCATGTCTCAATGAAATTTAGCGATGATCAGTATTGGAGTATTTGGCCCAAATCAACCCCTGCTGGAGGCCTTACGTCAATATGGCCATTAACAGCCACTTTAGCGACAAAATTAGCAGATGATTGCATGCAAGAAGCGGTTAGGCCAAAGGAAGATTTCGCAAATCTCATGCAGCCTGTTGAAATCTTACCATTAGAACCCGATAAAGTATTTGTCGTTCATGGCCTCGACAAGCAAAAAATGAAAAATGAGTTCACTCGGATAAAAGAGGGCTTGGATACGGGTGAAGTGTGCTACCAACTTCTTCCTGGAGTAAAAGCATCTGACTTTATCCACAGACTTCTCTCAAGGAATCCCAAGAACGCCGAAGTATATAACTGCGTGACACTTACAGGACATTTATTAGAGGCTGGTGGCAAGTCTTTAACTAACGACCCTTGGGCAACTCCGTCTAATTTTGCAGAGCAACTAGGCAATCTAGAGCAAGTAAAACTTATAGATCCTCCTGCGACAGACACTGAAAAGCCTGGTCCAAGTAGTCAACGAGATGCTCCTGATACTGAATCAGCATCTACCTCTATCAGGAAGAGGCTGACCAGCCGTTGGTTTAGCGATGATTATTTTGATGATGATACCCATGGTCAAGAGACAACCGATACCAGTTCCGCAGCTCAAGAATTTGTATCCAGAATGGATGATACTCCGAGTCCAAGAGTATCAGAAACTTTGTGTTCTTTTTTTGCCAATGAAAATACTTCTCAGTCCTTTTTGCAACAAAGGGATGAGGAATCTGATTCAAGATATGTACAAAGAATGGATTTCATGCTCAATTAGAAATCCATGATGGGCCTCTAAAGATGACCGCATTGAGCTCCTCAAATTCATTAGACTTATTGGAGCAGTTTGATCTCATGTGGAGCATGAGATGGCTGACCTTTTCTGGAATACAATGCGACTATGGCGTCAAATATAGAACAACATGAACTAAAAGAGAGACTCTTGCAATGAAAAAAGCTGCGGAAATGTTAGTCGAATATTTAGAGTATGTATCCGATACTCTGAAAAACAGCCCTGTAGGGGGTAAAGATGTTGGGGAACTGTTAAATAAATTAAATGGAAGGTTGTTTTTTACACCGTCGCTGGGCAATGTTCAAATAAAAGAACCCACGGCACTATTAGAAACATTATGTGAGGACAAAGTACTCGAAACATTTGGCGAACTCTTCGATAAATGGAAGCCTCGAGTGAATGAAACGAATCTTAATGACACCAAAGCAATTTTTTATAAAATTTTTTTCGAGCCTTTTCAAGAGAGCGAAGCGTGGCATAACTTTTGGGAGAAGCAAGTTCAATTAATCGGGGAGCGGCTTCAGACTGAGCTAGGCGGCGAAGCCACCAAAGAAGAGATAAGTAAAGAAATCCAAAAGATACATGATCAAATTGCCAGTGCCATTATTTATAGAATACAACAAAGTTGGTTAAACAAACAAAACAAAAAGATTTCTGATGATCTCCTAGGTGCATTCACTGAATCGGAACGTACTGAAGTATTGGTACGAAGAAACCTATTGACTGCTAAGGTAGCTGTATTTACTACGATAATTAATAATGCCTGGAATACTCTAGAACATTTTTTAGGTTCAGAAAGTAATCCAGAAAAGGGAACTATTTATTTTGATTTTCAAGATGAGATGAGCACTTTAGTAAAAGGCTTGGAAACGCGTAGCTTAGAAATAGGAGCAATGAAAAAAGAGCCAAGAAAGGAAGAGGCAATAAGTAATTTAGCGGCTCAAATTCATAGTGCAAGACAAGGAAAGGGATATCGAAATCTTGGTGTAGAGGTGAATGAACAAAAATTACAACTTGCGTTGCGGGTTTTTGTTACTAAATTAATGGATGGCACTTCCGGAAAAGGTCAACTCATTCTTGAAGGCATAGCAAGAGGAATATTAGAAGATATTAAAAATAATCTGACACAACGCATCGATGCTGTTAATTTACCAGAATATTTAACGACGATACATTTGTTAGGTACTATCGAAAATAAAAAGATTAAGAAACAGTGTAAAGATTTATCGCTTTTATGCACGATAAAAAAGGACAGCGCAAAATTAGATGATAAATCTGAGAAGAGTGAGTTATCTCCTTCTCATAGTAACGGTCGAGAGCGTACTGATACCATTTCAGAACCCTCAACATACAGCCCCACCCCATCTCCGCGTCTAACACGTAGTTATACGATGCAGCAAACGCCAGCCAAAGAAAAGAAACCTAATCTATTGGAACGATTCTTTATGAAAAAAGGATTAGATCAGAGTAGACCTATTCTTAAAAAAAATAATTCTTTTATGCTCCCAGAAGGGATAAAAGATAAAGAGTTAAGCAAAATAAAAAGATCGGCAAGCTCTTTTTTTCAAACTCATAATGATGAGGACAGTCAATTGCCTCTCCAAAAATCTCATTTAAATTCAGGATTAAATTAAGTCCAGATAAAATGCAATAAGGTGGGTCCTTCTTGACCCAACCTTATTGGAGAAACGACACAAAATCTTAGAAGAATGAATCAAACCGAATCAGAAATATGAGTTATATTTTGATGGCAACTGGTAATTCATAAAACTATGAGTAAGAAAAAATAAAATTGATTTTCCGATTACCATCATTTCATTTTAATAGTTGATGGTGTTTTGAACGGCATGATATTCATTAATGTTTATTTATAATACAATTGCATTTTTTTAGTATTTCGTGAGGTTTATAAATGTTAGATCTTATTCGTTTGTGGGAAAAAACTGTATCTCAACACACCAGTACCGATCAATTATCTCGTTCTTATGCTACTGATACAAAACAAGCCGCAATTAATTTTGATGCGAATACAACTCAATCAAGTTTTGAATTTAAGAAGAGCCCGAAGGTTATTTTTGTAAAAAATAGTTCAACTTTAGAACCGGCTGATTTTTATGATGATTTACCAGAAGTTAATCTGACTCAGGCAGAAGAAGATGCTCGATTAAAAGTAGTTGCAGAACAAAAAATCAAAAATCCACGTTTTTATGATGGCAAACAGATGGTTATTACTGCCGTAACATACAATGAAAGCACTAATACGCTCTATTTGGAGGCAAAAAAAGTACCTTATTCTTTTATTGTCGCGCTGAGTAATAAAAAATTCCCTGAGGATAGTTCACTTTATCAACATAATTTTTTTAAGACAGGTGTTCTTTCTCCATTGGTAACTCGTAACGGCATGTCGATGTTATTACAAAGAGCAGCTCTTGGATTATATTCGGTTCCAGGCGGTTTTCTAGAAGCTCATGATGAAGAAAAAAGACTAAATTTCTATAATGGAAGTAATTTGGTTGTTGAAACCGCTGCCACTGAATTAGAAGAAGAGCTCGTGGGAATTAAAGGGACAAATAAATTACGCTTCAACTTTTCTAAACCACAAATTACCTCGATTTCATTTAGAAAGACCGGGTCTAATCCAATTGGAACCGTCGAGTTTGTTGCTCCTTCTTATGCTGATTGCCATAGTAGTTATTTACAGCAGGTTTTTCTTTCCAATCAGGCTAAAGATGCAAGTGAACATACCACCCAACATGAATTAATCCCTTTAGATGCTCAAGAACGAAATACTCTTCTGGAGAAGCTGTTAACTGGACCCGTTAAATTGCCTGGGGCAAGCTTATATCTACCCGTAGCATTGAGTTTAACTCGTCTTGAGAATCAGGCTTCCATGATGGCTTTGCCCAGGGCTATTCCCAACAGTTCATCCATTGCATGGCCATTAAGTATATTTACAGCAAAGCCAATGAGATCTTTACCTACACCCAAGGTTGAATTAGATAATGAATCAGATAATGAGGTACGCAACGAAAGATTCGACCTAATTTCTTAATGCCTTAGATTTGCTTAATAAATAAGGAAGATTATTTCATAACCTTCCTTATTTATGAGTCAAAATGCAGTCTATTTTATTAACTCCAAGATCAGTCTATTCGTCAGAGCATTTGCTAGGCTTTGCCGCCCAGCCTACGCTTGCTGTTATTTGATTCCACTGAGATGCAAACCAAGATTTTATTTTTTCCCACATAACTCGCTCTAAAGTTCGGGTGTGGCGTGTGGATGTTTTCTTAAAAAATCAATTTTGATCACACAAACCATTCCACATTCTTCCAATTACCCATATCTATTTTTTTAGCTGCAATTCTAGTTTGATAGTTGCCAGCATGAATTTCGAGTTTATGTCCATCTGGATCCAGAAAATAGAGTGAGTCACCTGGCGAAGTGTTGTCTTTGAATAGATATGCCCCTGATTCAGTAATCTTCTTAGCCAGAGATTGAAAGTCTTCGCTGCTGACACTAAAGGCATAGTGAGTATAACAAGGCTGTGGTTTCCTGGCTAAATCAACATTGAGACAGAACCAAAAATCCCCTACAAGAAAATAGGCTCCTTTATCCCATTTTACGAGAGGCTTAAACCCCATAACATCCTTGTAAAACAAGAAAGACCGATTAATGTCAGCGCATGCAAGCGTAATGTGATTAATATTTGTGATACTCATACTTTTGTTATCATCATAATAATAACCATAGTTTGAACTATGGCATACGTTTAGTCATCATTTCTGCGACTTAAGAGCCCCAAATCTTTTTAATTACGCGAATGGGCCAATTGATAAAACGATTATTGGTTTGCAGACATTTGGGGGTCCGGTGATATTGGCTGATACCCACATCATCAATCACATCCATGATGATATGAATGCGATCCTCATTGCCATGGTTGTATGCTCTGTGCAAGCAATTAACGGCAACAAGATAGCAATAACCGTCTGCTGGCATGTGAATTGCACCTTCTTCAGTTTCGAATTTACACTCAGGATTGGTGATCACAGGAATATGCAATCGAACTTTATAAGAATTTTCCCATGTATCTCGATGCCAAATAGTGGTTCCGCGAGGCGAAATCCGTGTCCAACGAGCATGGTGGGGTTGTAATCCTAATTTGCGAATAGTCTCAATAATGTCAGCAATATATCCAGTAGCTACTTGAGTGGGATTCACGTGCATCTTCGGCCATGTATAACCAATTTCACGATGGGCTCTTTCATAGTCAAACTTATATTCGCCACTAGCCTCATCAACAAGGTAGAAACGCTTTTCTGTTTGTTGAAAACCATCTCGATAATCACCACTTGTACTCAGTATACTCCAACCACCGAACATCTCATTTTGTTGGACGGGCTGCAGATGCTTGACGTATTGATTAAAATAATTTTGAATGCGCTCAATATCAAACTTGATGTTTAACTTTTCTGCGATCATTAGAAAATTCCTCTCTTTGGATACTGCCAAGATACGTTTAATGCTAATATCCAGTGAACTCTTTTTGGGGGTTATAACTTACTCAAGTTTATATTTTATGATTAACCTCTAAAAACATAACAGCCCTATTTAATTATTTTACTAAATGTTTTCTAATAAGGCTATTTTTGCAAATAAAAATCAATTCCACCTATAAAAATGAGCTAATTTTAATATTTTGTTACGCAAGAGTTGCGTTGGTCATTAGGCCCCAACAATACACTCAATCCAAGATTTATTGATTAAATAAAACAATTAACTAAGCAGAAATTCTTCTTTTGATCAAAATTAGCAATTATGTTGGGTCAAATGACCCAACATATGCTAAAACTCAAATTGAAAAACTTGATTCTGGAACTGTTTTAATTACAATTCGAGAGTCAGGATTCGAGTTGCCAAATAGGGTTTGAGGTGTCGATACAAGAAGAGCAGCTGATTTTGATTCATTCAACTTTATTTCTTCTTCGGCAATAGATGCGTCCTCAGGTGCAAATTTCTTAGCGTAACTTAGCGCCTCTTCCGCCTTATCCCATATTTTCTCTAAGCGATAAGTACACGCTATATTTAACCAAGCATCCGCAATTTCTTGTTTATCCTCTGTTTTATCCAAAATCGCAGAAAAATATTGTCGTGCCTCTAAGTAATTCTCCTGTTTAGAAAGCGTCATTCCAATTTGATTAATCACAACAAGATGTTCTGGATCAAGAGAAAGTGCTTCCAAATAAGCTTTTTGCGCTTTTTTATACTCTTTATTTTGATAGAAATGATGGCCATATTGCGCGAGACATTCGGTTAGGTTGGATAAAATAATGTTTCTTAATGCCAAGTCTTGTTCGGTGCATGCTGATAATGCTTTTCGGTAATAGTCTATCGCATCATTAAAACTGCTTGCTGTATTCTTCTGAATAGTCTCTTCGTCTTCAACCACTCGTTCAAGAACTTCAACGTATTGTTCATACCAACTGGCTAGACTGTGTAAAAATACAGGGTTGTTACTGCATATTTCCAAGGCTTTTTTGATAAAAGCATATGCGCCTTTAAACAGCTTCGCGCTATTTGTCGAGTCTGCCTCAAGATAATGCTGAGCGGATTTCATATAAAACAAACCCATGTTATTCCAAGCAGAAGCACCAGAGGGATAAATTTTAGTTGCCGTCTCGTAACATTTGAGTGCAGCCGTGTCCCTGTTTTCCGTTTCATAACATTGACCTAATAAGTCGAATGCATAAGCAACGTTGGCAACTTCATCTGAATTACTTTGCCTCAATTCAATGAATCTTTTTAAAGGAGGAATAGCTTGTTGTTTTTCATCACGAAAAAAGAAACATTTTCCTAAATAAAAATAGCTTTCCGCTACTTCTGGATTTTTATTAATTGCTCGCAGAAAAAAATCTTTAGCTATTTCATATTTTTTTTCATCAAATGCGTTTACTCCAGCTATGTGAAATGTATTAAACACCCTCTACCCTCATTGATAACCATTAAAAAATGATCATAATTTTATCATAGGAGATAACTTATTTTTAAGCAGCTTTTAAAAATAAGTACTTGCCATAGACAAGATGTGTGAAGATTATTTTTTGTATTGATGCTCGCCGCATTTGCCA
This sequence comes from Legionella sp. 227, assembly GCF_043161935.1. NCBI lineage: Bacteria > Pseudomonadati > Pseudomonadota > Gammaproteobacteria > Legionellales > Legionellaceae > Legionella > Legionella sp. 227. The sequence continues at coordinate 495,675 of NZ_CP171154.1, forward strand.
GGCTTTTCAGCCCTGCCTACGCTTGCTAGACCTAATTGTGCTCAAATTTTTCGACAGAACCATAAATTTCGTTAACCATTCTGGTTTTGTCATCATAGTTCTTTGTTTTAGCAAGATACAAAGCTGCAACGAAGCTTAGGCTTATTGCGATCATTAAATAATAACTAAAAACCATTGGGTTTTTACTCTGTTCGATAAATGCAGTAATAATAAAAGGAGCAAAACCACCAAAGAGCATAACCGCTCCGTTGTAGCTTATCGCTAAACAGGTAGAGCGAATTGAGGCAAGTAACGAAGTAATGGAGTTATCACTGGGGAAGAATGTTTGCGCAATAAAAAGCAGCATGAAATTATAAATCATAAAGTCGTACCACTCCATGGCGTTGCCAATACAGATAGCCGCAATCATTTTTGTATTGTTCATGATGAACCAACTCCCTGGTATCAACAGAAATTTATCTTAAAGTAATCTGGTGGGGAAATCCATTTTCTTGAGGTTCATCCAACGTAGGCTTTGCAGCCCAGCATATGCTTGCTAAGATTTTCTTAACCTTGCTCTAGAATATTATTAGAAATTATCGACTCAAGCTTCGTTCTAAATCCTGCCATCATAAACTTTGAACCTAATTTAGATAAATGATGCCCATCACTATAATAGGGCATACCTTTAGGGCTAATCGAATGACACACTTCATTATCACAAAGAACAGAATAAGGATCTAAAAAGAATGTATTTTTATTTTCTTTAGCAAACCCTTTTAATATGGTGTTGACGTTAATTGCTAGGGTGTTAGTGTTTCTCGAGATGTTATTTTTAGACATGCAGTTTACTTTAGATAATATCGGTCTTGTCAGACAAGAAAAAGTATCATTACTCCCAGCACCAGGGACATCACCTATTATTATTAATTTTCTGTCACCAATTAGCTTCCTCAATTTATCGAGTTTAATCAGAAAAGCCTGATAATCACTTGCGTTGGCGCTAGATAGATTAATGTTTAACGGTTGATCATTTGTTGAATCACTGGCATAAGATATCTGAAAGAACCATGATTGAGAAAGAATAAGAATAGAATCGTTTTTCTCATTTAATTTTGCTAATGCTTCATTCAATACATTAACACATTGTTGCTTCCAATCATAACCAGGTGTATTTCTGTATATCTCGGGCAAAATCAAACAACTTTGACCGGCAATGTAAATCGATTTATTAAAAGGTTTTGCAATTTGATTTACTAAACCATATTGAAGCATTTGAGCATAACTATCACCCATTAGAACGATATCGGGTTTCGTATCATCTGTTTTATAGGTCCATCCAAAAGGGTATGGAAATCCTTCTCCGCCAAAATATTTAGTATGATATTCTTCAGGATTTTTTATTTGACTTAATGTACCATACTCAGGAACTCTCCAAGACCATCCACTGTTATAATACACAGTGAGTCCCAATAATGATGTTAGGAAAATACAAGGCGTCCATTTTATTAGGGTTACATATTGCGCTTTACTATCTTTAGGAATCGATTTTCTAAAGGGTTGCTCTATAAAATTATACATCAACACAGCAACAGACACAGATAAAAATACTACCATAGTTATTGCGAATACTGATGTTATTGCTTCTGAAGTAATATAGGAAAAGAATACGATAATCGGCCAATGAACCAAGTACAAAGAATAGCTTATTAGTCCTATAGCAATTGATATTCTGTTTGAAAAAATCAAACCCACACAGCGCGCATTTCCTGAATAAATAACTAAAGCAGCCCCTACTGTGGGGATTAAAGCATGATAAGAAGGAAAGACCATATGACTATTAAAATAGATTACTGCGAAGATCATCAGCGCCAAGCCAATGAAACAAATGATTTCATCGAGTAGCCTTACTTTAAATCGATAAGGAATCAGCCAAACCATCAGTGCGCCAATACAAAACTCGAATATTCTAAATGGCATCAAATAATATAAAGCCTCAAGATGATTTTTTTGGTAAAAAAAATTAAGAATAAGACTTATTAATCCTAAGAGGATTATTATTAGGGGTAACAATCGTTTATTAAATCGGGCTGTCGCTAATATGATTAAGGGCCAAATCAAATAAAATTGTTCTTCAACTCCCAATGACCAAGTATGAAGCAATGGTTTAAACTCAGATGCCGCACTAAAATAACCGCTTTCTTGCCAAAAGAAAATATTTGATAAAGAAACAGCTGCGTAAGATAAGGATTTGCCAAGAGATTGAAAATGATTGGGCGAGAATAGAAAAAAGCCTGCTACCCAACAACTTATAAGTACAAAAAATAGGGCCGGGAAAATTCTTCTTACTCTCCGGCAATAAAAATTTGTAAAATTAAATTGATTTGTTTCTTCAATTTCCTTAATGATTAATCGAGTAATGAGAAAGCCACTGATAACAAAAAAAACATCGACACCAACAAAGCCGCCTTTGAACCATCCACAATTCAAATGAAAAAAAAGAACCGATATAACTGCAAAAGCCCTTAACCCATCGACATAATTGATATAATTAACCTTCTTTGGATAAAAAAAAATAGACATAAAATATTTACCTTTTTAGTAAAATTTCAATTAATATCTGGTTCGCATAATTGAATTGCCCTTCGAAATATTGTTTGTAGTTTTTCTACCATTGTTTTTATGATGTTTGCACCATACTTCGCTTAAAACCGAGATCATTAATCTTGAGCGAGCGAGGCCTGGCTACAAAAACCCAGCGTCCAATCTTGAGCTCACCTAGAAATTGATTATTAACTGATCTTGTCTTGAGAATAGGAGCAACAATTAAATCACGTACCTAACAAGAAACAAAGAACCTAGAGCGTCAGAGTTAAGTAGTTTTATTTAGCTCTTTGGTAAACCATAAAATTAAATCATCATCCAGGGGGTATGTTTGCCCGGGAACTGTTGGCTTATAATTATAAGTTACCCCTAAACCATCAGGAATGTAACTTCGATTTACATAAAGACGTTGGGCTTGTCCATATCCCCCATCAGAGCCTCCATATAATCCAACACCAATGCCTACTCTATCATGCCGATTCGCTGCCTGTTCTTCAGCAACAGTCAGTAAAGCACTTCCTATTCCAAGCTTGCGAAAAGAAGGTAATACATTCAAATCCATAATTTCTGGGATTTTTTGCTGAGCAAAAGGTTCATATTGTGAACTCCATTTTAGAGTAACGTAGCCAGCAATCTGGTCTTGAAAATAAGCGATCCATATCACTCGCTCAGAGTGCTGTTGTTCTTGATAATACGCCTTAAACAATGATGCCGGTTTTTGCCAATTTGCCTTTTGAAAAGCATCGACCAGAATAGGGATATCAGATAGTTCCAGTACCTTTATAACAATTGAGTGTTGGCTTACGGTCAAAGGCTTAATCTTTTTCACCATATATACCATCTTCCATTCATAGCCAGCAGGTTTTAAATCAAAAAGAGCGTTAAAACCAACGGCTTGATAGAATAGGTATGTTTTAAGATAATTCTCTTCCGCTTGAGAAGGACTTAATGTTTCAACTGTTATAGTCGTTGCCCCTTGGGTGTTAGCAAAATGACAAGCCGCTTCGATTAATTGCTTACCCACACCTTGACGATGAAAGTCCCGTCTTACACCCATCCAATAAATAGTGGCATTATCAGGATAAGGAAAATCAATCGAAACAAGACCAATATAGCTGCCACCCTTTTTCGCTGCAAAATTCGTACGTGTTTTCACACCTATTGCATAGTGCTCATTGGCCTCTGGTAGACCAAAGTATTCAGGCAAATCTTTGGTAATTGTTTGACACAAAGTTTGAGCCAACTCACCGCTTACTTTTTCAATTTGAATCATATTATTTTCTCTACCCGAGGGAGAACACACCTTTTGCGTATCTTACTCATTGTAACGCTAAGGCATCACGATAGCCTATCCTAGGTTGAGGATTTTTATGAATCATAAACAAAATTTAGGAATAGCAATTTGGCTCCCGAGCCAATTCTCATAGAGGATGATAGTGTAGCGTCAATAAATCCCTTTGTTCTCGATGATTTAAAAAATCAGATCGAAGCGGGTTTTAAAGAAAATGACTCAGAAACGTCCCAAAACTTTTTTTAGACGACTCCTTAGCTGATAAATTAATCGAGGCAGTCTTTTTTAAAACGGGATCAACCAGAGCCTGATGAACCTCATTCAGGTCCATCTAGGCGGGGTAACTCCGTTTAATCGAACAAATGATCACTTGATAAGACGTTGCTTCATCCAGAGTTGCTATAATTAAAACATGAGAACGTATTTTGGAATGGAGCTTAATCATGGACACCAAAAACGATTATAAAATACTTCGCGTTGTTTTGGTTATCATCGGACTACTTTTTATTTTTGCTCTATATCCATTAACCCTTTTATGGCCTTCTGGATGGGCTTGGCATCATGTTGGCCAAAACGTCTATTTACAAATGATATTGGGAATTTATGCAACATTAGGCGTATTTTTAATCCTGGCAGCAAAAAATCCAACTCAGCAGTTAAGTTTAATTTGGTTTACCGTCTGGTCCAGTGTGGTACATGGATTCATCATGACCGTCCAAGCATTGTACTACCCTAACCATTTTGCTCATCTATATGGTGATGTCCCGGTTTTGTTTCTCGTTGCTTTTGTTTTAGCTGTTTTAACGCCACGAATTAAAAAAAGTGATTGATGTTGAATCAGAGGCATGATGTAGAGCGATTGTGGCAACAGCATGTTCTCCGCTAATCCTATGGAGCACTTTCAAAAATTATTTCTTCTCTTTATGGATGAATAGCAAATAAAGTGATGCTTGCGTTCAGCTCACAAAATACACTCAACTTTGTACTAGAAAATGCAAGGACATGCTATAAATAAGATTAAAAATTTAGGGAGAATCATAATGGACTCACGAATTGATTTTTATAAAGCAGCACCTGATGCGATTAAGGCTATGTTAGGTGTTGAACAGTACGTTAATCGTTGTGGATTAGAAAAGACCCTTCTTAATCTGGTTAAGTTACGCGCCTCTCAAATTAATGGCTGTGTCTATTGTGTCGATCTACACAGTACTGAAGCACAAAAAGAAGGTGAGTCCGAACGCCGTCTCCATTCAGTGGTCGTATGGAGAGAATCTCCGTTTTTCACAACTCGTGAACGAGCCGCTTTAGCTTGGACCGAAGCCGTGACTTTATTATCAGAAACTCATGTTCCTGATGATGTTTATCAGGAAGCCTTAACTTGTTTCAGTGAAAAGGAGCTCATTGATCTTACAATGGCAATTATTGCTATAAATAGTTGGAACCGCCTATCAGTTAGTTTCCGTAAATTACCAAACTGAAAAAAGGCGTATAAAGGTGTCTAGTCGGCGTAAGATCACGAGAGAAGGTTAACGTATACATGATCTGCGTGAGCCAATGATGATTTTTTCGCTAAACCAGGGAAAATCAGCCCGCAAGACATTCAGAACACCTTTTAAAAATCGGAGTTTTCGATGAAACAAAACATCTCCCATCTACCAAGAGAACTCGGTCATATGGTTTCCTGGTCCCTTACTCGTTTAGGGAACGCCATTGCAGAAGTTTATGGAAAAGAAACATTCGAACGAATTGAGCTCATGCGACTATCCATGCAAAACACCATTGGGAATGAAGCATTTTCACTTAGAACTGCTCTTTCTAGTCTTCAAATGGAGCTTTCCAAGCTTGATGGTACTCAGCTTTATCAAATAGCTCATGGTTTTTCTCTCATGATGGAGCTCATTAATGCTTGCGAGAATGCCTACCGCATTTTTCGTATTGATCAAAGGAAAGAAAAAATCTACGCGGACAAACCTCAGGGAATTCATTATGTCTTAACAGCACATCCGACAGAAGCGCGCACCAATGAATTTTTAACCCTGTTTAAAGCGATTCGTGACTATCTTGTCGAAGTACTTAAATCCCCTTATTTGATGAATGAGTCTTATCTTGATCAAATGCTTAAAATCGCACTGCAGATTAATATTTCCTTTTATGAAAAACCAAGCGTCGAAGATGAGGCTCAATATATCTATCAATACGCACTCAATCCTTACAACATCAAACTGTATCATTCTTTTTTAACTAAGGGTGTCCCTATTCAATTACGCACTTGGGTAGGAGGTGATAAAGATGGGCATTCCGGGGTTAATGAAAAAATAATGGTTAAAAGCCTCGAACTCTCCCGATCTTTTTTTATCGATTATATCCAGGCGTGCCTCAAAGAAGTACTGGAAACGGTCAAACTCTCAACCGCATTAAATGAAAATAAAGTCTTAGAAAATCAGCTCAATCAGGTTATCAAAAAAGCGAACAATCTTAAGAAAATAAAACCAAGAGATCATGAAACAGTAGCTGCATTCAAAAAGGAATTAACTGGGATACAAACAGACACCTTTCAGTTTTTAAATTTCGAACTCGAACAATTTTCCATAATCTCCAGTATTTTTCAGCTCTACCCCACTCTGGTGATACCATTAGAGCTCAGAGAAGATTCAGCTGTAGTAAAAGAAAGCTTAAACAGCATCAAAAAAACAACGATTACCAAAATGCTTGAGCAAGTCTACTCTATCACTCAGGGGACGGATCCCAAAAACTATATACGCGGTTTTATTCTCAGCATGGTTGAATCTGCTGAGGATATAAAAAATGGAATTAACCTGGTGAAGCAAGTTTTTAAAAGTTACGCTTTACCTGTTGTGCCTTTGTTTGAAAATCAACTCGCGCTTACCAGCGCAGATACCATATTAAATGATTCAATCACTGAAGATATTCGACAGAAGCATCTGCAACAGTGGGATGGAAATTATGAGGTCATGCTGGGCTATTCCGACTCGTCTAAAGAAAACGGAGTATTGCCTTCCCGACTGATGATTGCGAAAAGCCTAGGACGTATTCAGGCTACCTTGGAAAATAAAAATCTTCGGCCCATATTTTTTCATGGATCGGGTGGCAGCATTGAACGAGGAGGTGGAGATATCAAGGAACAAACTGCTTCTTGGTCCAAGGAAATGATGAGTAATTACAAAGTGACCATTCAAGGTGAAATGGTTGCCCGACTTTTTGGTTCCAGTTCCATACTTAAAAGCCAGATTGATAAATTTCTAGATATCTATTCACACAAAGAGAAGAACACAGATAATAATTATCCCGAAGAATTATTATTATTTTCCGCCAAAGTCAGTCAGAAATATAAAGAACTGATACAAAGCGAATGGTTTTGGCCAACCATTGAACAGGCCTCACCTTATCATTTTTTAAACGAACTGAAGATTGGATCTCGTCCGACCAAACGAAAATCAGGACCCGATCAAAGAAAACTTCGAGCCATCCCATGGATCCTATGCTGGACTCAAACCCGACTTCTTTTCCCGACTTGGTGGGGTATTGGATCTACTTGGTTAGAGCTCAATGCATCTGGAAAAAACAGACTTAAGGTGCTTTATAAGGAAAATGCTCTTTTGGCAGCCTTTGTAAAACAATTAGGCGTAACGCTTTCTAAAGTGTACCTCCCTATCTGGGAACAATACCTGGATCAATTGACTGGATCCAATGAATACCTCAAGCCTTTTCAATCAGAACTCGAGTCAACCATCTTATTTTTCCATCAGATAACGGGTGAGCAAGATTTTTGTTTTCATCAACCCTGGCTTGGGGAAAGCATTCAATTAAGATCAACTCTGGTTCATCCTTTGAATCTCATTCAAATCGAGGCGATGAAAAGAAAGGATTTGCCTCTTTTAAGAAAAACGGTCACAGGAATTTCTTGTGGGATGTTGACAACAGGATAATCCAGATTGGATCATCTTCTTTTGTTGTAGTATCAAGCAGCTTGTTAATGGATTAAGTTGGTCGTTTGACTCAGCTTACTCTGTTTGGATATTTAAAAATAAGGAGTTTACCGATGAAACATGATGTAGAAATTCGATTATCCAAATATTGGTTTTTAAAACCCCAAAAAAAGAAAAAAGATACTCTAGATCTCAAAAAAATCGCAAAATGTGGGGCTAAAATCATCGATCAATGTCAAAGTATTCTTGCATTAACCGATGATTCTTATTCTAAGAAGCAGTTAAACTTGATAATTCGTAATACAACAAATCTGATGTCATTAGTTGCAGAAGCTTCAGCAAAAGAGTCGTCCGAGCATGAAAAAAAAATTTCAGAGGCATGCAAAGAACTACAAACTAATGCGTTAAGCATCCCCGCTACAATCCATACTCCTACTGATTTACCCAGCGCAAATTATAAGCTTGCCCTTGTTTGTATGTACATCTTGTTATTCAGTCTCGCATTGACCATCGGTGCAGCATTCGGTGCTTGGTATTTTGGTTATCTTTCTGCAAGTTTCTTTACCGATTACCTTGCAGTCGCTCTCGCAAGTATTGGAATTCCTGCTTTATGTGTTGGTGGTTTTTCTTATGGAATCTATTCTTCACAAAAAAATCCTATGACAGAACAATTAAATAATTTAGGTAAAAATATTGATCAGTTCTGTGATGAAATTGCGCCCATTGAAGAAGAAGAACTTTTATTGGCCTTCAATTAAAAATTGCTGTCCTGCTGGATCAAACAAGGAGCAACTGACTTGAATCGATCAGTTAAGTATTCAATCAGTTGCATCAGCATTTAATTGACAACATCCATTTTAAAGGTACTATAGCAAATCTTGGCCAAAGCGAGCTCTATTGATTCATTGACGCACAGCAAAGCCAAAATACTTAACGGAGTGTGATTCAATTAACGAATCATAGAATACAATTCGTATCTGATTTTAAAGGAGTAATTTTCATGTATAGCCATTTAGATCAATGCAATAGTTCTGATGAGCCTATATCAAGTGCTTATACTATATTGTTCCTACTCACTGGTCTTGCTGTAGCAACTTGCGCACTTGCGCGATACGCTGAGTCCAATAATCGCCTGAACTATGACAATCGTTTTGCCCGCATAATAGCCGGTCTTTTAGTGCTTATGATGCGTATGATGCATACCAAAAGTGATGATTTAGAAATTACCAATAAAGAAACTGAAAATAAACTCATTGCGATAGGTCCACATCGAACGGGGTGGGAAGCCGTCGTTGTTGCCTCCAAAATGAAGGGGACACCACCTCGATTTTTTGCCACCACCTCTTTTAATTCTGTGCCTGGTGTTGCCTCTTTTTTGAAAATGTTTAACACGATACCAGTAGATGCACATGCTAAAAGCAATAATGGACGAACTGCTAATGCTGGCTCGCTCGAACTGGCAAGTAAAGCACTTGATGAAAATGGCTGCGTCGCCCTTTTCCCTCAAGGTAATTTCGCAAGAATAGGCCAAGAACCACCTAGAGTCTACACTGGGGCAGCCAAACTTGCATTGATGAATAAAACCCCGATTCATGTTGTCAGACTTGATGGTTTCTGGAGTTTAGAAAACCCCCTTATTCCTTTATTTGTTCGCAACAGTGCTGCTTATCGTGCATTTTTATCGGGGCTTCATTTTAACAAGGTGCGTGCCACATTATGTTGTGTGATTGATTTTCATCTACAACCTGAGAATGAAAAATTAAGTGATGAAGAAAAAATTGAGGAGATATGTGCCCAACTTTACGCTTACTATCGTTATACCGGGGAACTCACTAAAGAACAAATTGATGTGATTAAAAGAGAAATAGATAATGGAACTCATCGCAAAATTTGGGATATTAAAGTGAAACGCGATCAATTAGGAAAAGATCTTTTAAACTTAAAAAAAGAAGAGACTCAACTGGAAGAACCTACTTTGGCTGCAATGAAATTAGCCTAACACAGCGCAAACAGAGCAACTGTCTCGAATTAAATAATTTTAGACAGTTGTGTTTCTTGAAAAAACCAAGATTGGAGTTGCGTTTATACTGGATAAGATGATGTTTCGCTCGCTTAGGGAGTAATAGGTATCTTTTTTATCATGCAACATCCAAAGAATTATAGTGTTACTGCGCACACCAATGCATTGGCATAAGTATCGCCAGTAGATAAATTATCGAGATATTGATCATTAACCGCATTTAAATGACCTTTACCTAAATAAAAGAAACGGTAACCGCATTCAACAGGCATTGGACCAATAATATTGTTTAAACGAATACCGGCTCCAGCCATTACAGAAAAATGGGTTGTAGAGGTCCCCTCAAATGCATTATCAGGGATTGCAAAGTCTTCTAATGGTGTTTCATGATAGCCAGAAGTCCACATAAAATTGGGACCTATTCCTGCATCAACCGTAATATTGTACTTTGGGTTGTTCGTCGATATAAGTGCCTTAGCGGCGGCATAGACAGGGACGTTTTGAATACTGTATTGATAAGAAAAGTTAGTAAACAAGTCCTCTTGAATAATATCACCTCGGACTTTAGTTTGACCTAAATAAAAAGCGTCGACTCCATATGAAAGCTGAAACCAATGGTTAGAAGGACCATTAAAATAGAGCCCAACACCAACAAGTCCACTAATTTGAGAATTGTTATCCAAGGTATATTGGTTACCTATCAACCCATCAATATCAATATGTTGATCTTTGCCCTGAGATGCTCCAAAAAAGCCTCCTTGAATAGGGACAGACCAAAGTTTAGAAGGACTTACATTGCCCATAGTCCCTGCAGAACAAACAATAGGTAATGCAAAGCTAATACAGAGTATTTTAGGTAAACGCATAATTATCCTTAACAATTTGATCGATGACGTCATGCAGTTTGAATACCCTATTATATATTTTTACAAACGTCAATTAACTCAAATGTGATGCAGCTGATACTCCATGATGCACATAATTAGCAAACCCGGGTCTCAGAAATGGATTATGGGTTCAATTTCTATCTAGTAATCACCCTGAGCTCATCTGCGATTAGAGGTTTTCTCGGTGAGATTTGCTGAGTTGATGTTGCTTGGGCCTTGGCCAACCGACAACTTATGTATATTAATTCCTGGTTAAGATAAATTTGAATCTAACAAGCAGCGCTTGATGATCTCTTGATGAAGAGTATAGTAATGTCGTAACTCATGATTTTAAGGAAAAAACATGCCCAGATTTTTTAGTGGTTCGAAACAGACTTCAACTGTTCACCATAATGTACAAGTTTCTAATAGCATTATTCAGATACTTACTACAACCGTGGAATCCTATGCCCCCTCAATTGTTATACCCGGCACCGTGGCACAAACAATAGGTTCCATTTATGCGATTTCCCATAGTGACTCCCATGTTTCAGAAAAGCTTTTGCATTTACTCCAGGGACTTATCGCTTTAGCTCGATTTGGACTCGCAATTGCTTTAATGTTTGATAAGCAAGAATGCAATGTTTCTTCTCAAGAAAATATGTGTATTGCTTCGTTTTTACTTTTGTTGATCTATTCAGGTATCGTTTCAGTAGGATTGGCATCCAGTGCCTTGTCAAAAGACATAAATCCCTCGCAAGAATCTCATGATGAGGCAGAGCAACAAAGACTAATTCAAAATGTATAGGAAATAGGAGAAAACCAGCGATGGTTTTAAAAACTGATGATTCATTTCAAAATGAGTAGTTCTTCGTACCTTGTAAAGTAGTTTCAAAAAATCTGCCTATTTAAATTTAATAGTTATGAGGATTTCTTGTTAAGAACACAAAGTAATAGTGATATCTAAAAAATACTCCATTGCAGCAAACTAATCATCTGCATCCAAAATTAGACAGCATGCTTATCCAACTTCGTTAGGTTAGTTAATGCCCGCTTACCCCCCCTTGCAATGAATTAAGTTGCCATTTATTTTAGATAGGTTGTCTTTTTATGTAGTGCGATGGTTTAAATTTTGAAAAAATCTGAAAGGAGAAAATATGGGAAGCTATGGATGCGCTCAAGAACAATGCCATTGTCCTTGTCATTATATGCATGAAGAACACCATCATGGAGAACATGGCCATTGTGATCATGCCGATGGAGAAGAGATGCAATCAAATTATTTTTTAGAACTTGCTGATGAGGCATGGGAAGAGCTATTAAAAGACAAAATTAAAGCATACATTTTAAAAACTCAAAATGATCGTATGGAGAAATTGGCTAAAATAGTTGCCGAAGGAAATCATCACCGTTGGAAAAATAAAATGGAGAAAAAACAAGTGCATCAAGCATTTATGGACGAAATGTGCAATTTCTTTCATGAATCAAAAAAATAAGTCAACGCTCCACTTTTATTCATAAAGTCACCGGATCGGTACTATTACTGATCCGGCTTACTCATTGTATCGCTAACTGCGCATAAGCTATTACTAGGGGATCAATTTTTAAGGATTGATGATACTTTTAAGCCAAGCTTTTGCCTCTGGACTAACCTTATCGTCCTTAAAAAGAAGGTCATATATACCTGTTTGGCGTGCAGTCTCATCTCCATACATATCAACCAATACTTCATTCCAAAGTGTTAACAGGGTTGAAGAAGAGGTTTTTCCTAGCTGTTGAAGAATCCCATAAATTCGCTCTCGCCAGTATGCATCCATCGCTTTATCCATCCATGATACAATTTCTGGTGTCAAACCCACCTCCTCAAGACCTTTTCCCTCCCCAAAACCTTTTTCAAATTTTTTGGTTCTTAAATGAGCATATTTTGTACCGTATACTCCATTAACCCAATCCATAAGTTTTTTTCCTAACTCAACCCCTATTTTTGAGTTGGGATCGTGCTTAAGATGATGGCTCACCTCATCCACCAGCTGATTCCAATTCTTTTCAAAAGCGGCTTGTTGTTCCGGTGTCACATTGGCTTTCATTTCTTGTTCAAACGCTACATACTGCTTTAATTCATCGGGTGTGAATATTTCTTTAACCCAATCATGCTCAAGATGCGCTGTCATTCTATATACCTCAATAAGTTGAATAATGGTTTCCCAAGGAATCGATTGATGGTTGTCAACAGAGTCAATTATGCTTCTCAAAGTTTTGGCACCCTCAAGTAAAGCAGCTGCTTTTTGTTCTAAGACTTGGGCTTGGCTGTTAAAATTTTTCAGCACGCTATGCTCTTCATTGAGTAAGGTTTTGATTTGTGACAACTCAAAACCAAAAAATTTCAAAGCAATAATTTGTTGCAACTTCAATAAATCCTTCTCGGAGTAAACACGATACCCATTGGCACGTCGCAATGAAGGTTTAAGTAACCCTGTACGGTCATAATGGTGCAGGGTTTGTACTGAAACACCGGTTAATTTGCTTATGTCTTTAACGAACCATTGGGTCATAATGTTCCCTCCTTAAATACAAAGGTAAGGTATATAGCAACAATAGGGTCAAGCATTTTTTTCAACTTTTTGAGTCATTAGACCTCTTTTGAAACGCGCTGCGAAGAAACAAATGCTCAGAGGAACGCAGCGCAGAACCGGAGTGTTAGTCTCATGAGGATACGTGCACTTTACCGACAACGCAGTGGTCCTCTGCAGGAGCATTTCGACATGAATCTCTTATTTTTCCAGCTCATTAATCAAGTAATGTAATTTGATAAGTGCGTCATTTCTCGCTCTAAAACTCGCAAAAGTCGCTTTTTCTTTGCTGTCAGCAATATGGTTCACAAAAGTAACTACCCGACCATCCTTTTCAATCCATCCTATGAACCATCCATGTTGTAAAGGAAGCTTCTTGCTTTTATCTGCCGTTAATTGTCGACCAGTTCCTGTTTTTCCATACAGTTTCCAACCACCAGCTAATTCCTGAATATAGAGAATGTCTTTAGTCATAGTAAACGCTTTTTTGCTCACTGGAAGTTTTTTATAGACTATTTTTTGTAGAAACTTATTTTGCTCTGTGGGCGAAATGGCAAGCGAACTTGAAAGCCAAGCATGGGTTAGTCCATTGTCCTGACCTTTATCACCGGTTACATCTTGGTTGCCGTAGTGAAATGCCGCGACATAATTTTTAAATCGCTTCATACCTAAATGTTGTGTCAATACCTGCGAATACCAAACACAAGAATCTCTTATCCAAGTGCGCGGGTTATGAGGGTATTTCCATACATTGAGATAAAGTTCATATTCTTTCTTATAAGGCCATTCAGGATGAAGGGCATCTTTTAATATCCCTGAATCAAAACCCATAAGACTTAATGCAATTTTAAAGGTCGATTCAGGGGCATAACGCTGATTACACTCATCACCTTCATGTTTTAACACAGTTTGATTTTCATAGGCCAAGAAGCAGGTACCTTGAGCCCAAATCGGACTGCAAAAAAACAACCCCATACATAGGAATACACTATTTTTTTTCATCACAACCTCAAAATTGTTTTAATTAGATTAGGAAATTTTCCTCCTCTCTCAAGAGGAAAAGGTATAGGCAGTCTAGTAGGTTGGGCCTTGGCCCAACCCTCATCTGATCTGCATTAAGCTCACGACTAAACCGAAGTAAAATCAGTGCTCCATAGAGCCAGCTATTGGCTAGCCCCATACAGACTATTCATCGCGACATTATGAAATACAGGAGCGGCTAATTCCCCGCCCGAGGTCAATGTCTTGCCTTTCATGTTTAAATGACCGTCTTCAATTACGATTAACATGACATAACGAGGTTTATCGGCTGGCGCATACCCAGCAAATAAAGCAAGATGCTTATTCCCATTCTCGATAACCGTTCCGGTCTTACCTGCCACGGCAACACCAGGAATCACTGCACGTTTCCCTGTACCATTATCGACGGCGTACTTAAGAATATGATTCACTGAATTTGTCGTGGTTTCTGAGATAACAGGTTTATCTCCTCGAGCAAATGGACGTCCTTTGTTCGCAAGAACAGCATAGGATTTTGTTAACGACTCAATGGTGACAGGGATATTCTCACCCAGCGAAGCCATTGCCAGTTGCACCTCGTCATCCTGATTTGCTTGCCACCACGAATTCATATCAAAACCAAATTCAGCAAGTTTTTTTCGGATTATTGGTGCTCCAGTCTCTTGTGACACCTTAATAAGGCAAACATTAATCGACTGTGCAATCGCCTCTGTTAGAGAAGCAGAACCTACATCAGAATTGTAGTTTGCAAATGTTTTACCTTTTAGGGAATAAGGTGAATGACAATCATAGTTTTTGGTTGCAGAACTTGTACCAGAATCGATTGCCGCGGCTGCAATAAAAGGTTTTATTGTCGAGCCAGGTGAAAAAACACGTGACCTCCAACTGTTTTGCCCCTGCTGATTTGATTCAGCAAATGCAATGATATTGCCCGTATTGGGATCAGCAATAGCAATAACCCCAGATTTTGCGTGATAGCGTTTGACCGCTGCGCTAATTTCTTTCTCCGCGATGTTTTGCATTTTAGGATCTAAATGAGTTGTATCCACACCTTTTACCTTAGGACTGTTCAAGGATCCTACTGCTGAATAAGCCACACACATGGGTGCCAAAATAGATAACCCAACAAATGCAATCCCTAACCACAGCGGCTTAGATGCATTAAATGGATAAGTTGGTAACATTGAAATTCTCCTTATGATGAAAGTACAGTCTTCGTTTTCATTGTTCAAAGCCATGCCCACCGCACATGCAAATTCTTGATTAGGTGACTGAGAACTTTGGGATACTGTCTGAATCACTTGGAACAGACAGTGGCCATAGTCATGTGCCGAAATTTTTGGGTGGCCAACCAGTACTTCATCACATGAAAATTCTTGTAATTCATTTAAAGTGTTATGCCATCGAGTAACACCAGGATTTCCAAAGAAGATAATGCGCAAGGTTTCAATAAAATAGGACCATAGGCAATCTCCATTACGATGGTGTTGCCCTTCATGCGCAATCGCAATGCTCACATTTTTGGGAGAAGAGAATAAGGACACGGGCAATACAATATAAGCTTTGTTTAATAAAAACACTGAAAAAGGAATATGGCAGCGAGCAGAGACTTTAATGATCAGTTTTCCAGAGCGCCGATAAGGAATTGCTTCATGCAACAATGCGCGTAAGCTACCCAAACCTGATAAAAGGTGATAACCACGAAATAAGATAATGAAACCCAATATTAAATAAAACAGCTGGCAATAACTGACATTTTCCAGGGGTAACGCAGCTGCGGATTCGTTTACGCGTTTTGCCGGTTCTTGCTTTAAAATTGGCTGATTCATATATTCTTGCAGCGTATCAAATGAAACAGCGCCAGGGCGCTCCGGCATTTGCTTAAAGTTCACACAATGAACAATTAATGGAGAAACCACACAGCTGACTAATAAAAAACGGGCCAGTTTCAGTTTAAAAGAAGGCTGTTTTGCTAACCAACGCCCCCCGATAAAGTATGAGCTAATTAAGAGTAAGCAATGAATGCTCAAATAAATTTCTATGAATAACATTATTCCACCCCTTCTTTTTGGGCGTCCGGGGCTAATTGTTTCAGTGCCTCCTCTATGGCTTGCAGGTCATCGTGTTGTAATTTTTTGGCCATCAAGAGTCTTTGGACAAGAGCAACAGGCTCTCCATCAAAAACATTAGCAACAAGATGATCAAGACAGGTATTTTCATAGTCAAATTTTGTAACAATTGGCACAAACACATGGGCATAGGAGTGTTTTTGGCATTCAAGAAACCCTTTTTGTTCAAGCACTTTTACCACCGTCGCCACGGTGGTGTAAGCTAAAGGCCTTTGTTGTGACAGATGCGACACAACCTCTTTAATCGTTACTTTATTAAGACTCCAAATAATATTCATTAATTCAAGCTCTACTTCTGTAAGCAGACGATCATGGGCTGACGATACTTTTTTTACGGACATTTTCCTCTCCAGTAACGAAATAGAGCATTCTCTACTATTTTTTTAGTAGATCCTACTATAAAAATAGTAGGATTGAAATAACCAAACGAAAATTCGTACCCTGAATGTCTATTTAAAGCGGGTTAATCCCACAAGAACGGCGCAACTGGTCTCATTGAACGCGGCTCAGGGTGTGCGGGGACGATAGGTGCTGGGTTAAGACTGAAATTGTTCCATATTGTGGGGGATCTTCAGATAGAAACCGCTCACCTCTGTGAGCGGCTGATATATATGGAGCTTCTGATAACGACTATCTATCTGTTTTTTAAAATGGAAGAATAAGTTTCTTGAGCAATATTGTGTTCGGTTGCCCCGTCTAATGCATGGTTACCTGTATATTGAGCAATTTTTACTAAAACCTCTTTTTGTGCTTGCTCGACAGTCTTACCACGCTTCGTTTCGAAATCCTGTCTCTGCTCAGAAGACATTCCGGTGGAAAAAAGCCCTTGTCGATAACCTTGACACAATACTAAGGCATTTCTACGAATGGTGGCAAAATCCTGAGCACCGGGATTTTTAAAGGAAGGTTTGTCTTTAGGATAAAGTTTCCCCCCTAAATTTCCCGCTAAGGCAACTGCATTAATAGGATCAGAAACCAGTGAATCAAAATTCAATGCATTTAATTTATCACCATTCGCCAGACACTGCGCCCCATGATGCAAGGTTTTAACCCAAGATAATCTTGGCAAGAGGATATCTAAACTGTCCTGATTTAAAATTTTTGCTTCAAGCATAAGATTCAACAAATTAAGCAATGCTTTACTCGTTAATTTTGCTTTACAAACAGCAATAATATTCTTTTCATCATGAAGTTTATGTTGTTGTAAAAACTCGATCACTTCAGCAGTATAGGAAGCACATTGTGGTTGTTTCAACATCGCGGCGCGATAGGATAAGTCGACGCATCCTGCATTCGAGAATTGAATCCAAAATTGAGCCAAACCCAAAGCATATTCTGGACTTAAACCAATGTATACTTTTGTTGCCTCATTAACACATTTTGCTTTTTGCAGCATCACAAGAGCTGCCGCAAGCTCGTTGGAAAATTTAGGTATTGCAAATGCAATTTTAAGAAAACCTTCATCTAAACCCTCTTTATGCAGTGTTTTCAACGCCTCCATTAATTGGGCACTTTCATGAGAGTTGTTAAAAATAGTAGGTATGATTAGGGGTAAAAGTTCAGAATTTACTTTCAATTCAATTAGTTCTGTTATGGCTTTTTTTACTGCCCCGCCATTGATTTTCCCACTTAGAATGATCCCTAAATAGGGGTGAAGGTCCCAACTTGCGTTTTTAAATTGGGTAACGAGTTCTTCAATCCAATAATATTGTCCCAAGGTATAGGAAACGCCTGATTGAAATAAGCTATCCAGGGTTTCCTGATCTGGCGGCAGGATTTTTAATAAAGCATGGAGATCATAAAGGTGTTCTATTTTTAAAATATTAATCAGATTAGGTAGAGTAATCAGCGATGGATTTATTGCCAATGTTTCCAGTATTTGGTAAATAATTATCAAATGTTGCTCAGATCCTTTGAGTAGGAGCATTACCTCATCAGTATTTAAATTGTGTTGATTTAATAGAGATAAAATATTAATGGTAAAATTAGAGTGTGCAACTAATGCCAACTCTTTAAAGACAGCCATTAATTCTTGTGGATTTTTTATTTTTTCGGCTATAGAAATTATCTTTTTTAAATCGGCGCCTATTGGGTTCTTAGCGATAGATACGATGAGAGGAGCTAAAGCTTTCGCTTCATTGGGGTGTCTTTCCAAAAATACGACATTATCTTCAGTTAATTGTTTTGCAGCGTATAAAGTGTCAAGTGCTTCATATCCTCCTAGTTTGTTAACCAGTCCTTCGAATGTTTTACCGCTTGCGCTCTCTTCAGTTCGTGTATTTTTACCAATTAAAATCAGCGCTAATTTAAGTAACGAGGAAGGAGATAAATCGTCCTCCTCCAAGTCTTCATAAAAACTTCGCAATTCTTTAATATGAGGCTCTTCTTTGATATAGGTTCTTCTATAACCCTTACTACTATCATAGTTATCTAGGGCTTCTTTTATAGTGATTTTTTTCATTTACTACTCCTATAGTCTATCTAGCTCCTGCCATAAATAGTTACTTCGAGTTTTCGGTAATTTTCACCGTCAGTACTATTACTTTTAGCAACATGAAAATATGTAAAATTTTTTTCTACTTTTAAAAGCCTTCCACATTACCAATAATTTTGACAAACGTCACATATTAAAATTTATTTAATTCTTCAGCCCCAATATCAGATAAACCTAAGCACCACTAGCTGCCGTATATTCTCTAAAAAAACCTGCAAGTCGATTAGGTCTATTGGCGTAAAACAATTTAAAGGACTGTTGATCCACGCTATGTAGGATACGATAAAAAACAAGCGCGGAATAAATGGGCCATAATTTTTTGGCTAACATAAATCCTTCAAATAGCTTTTTTTTTGATGCCAAGTCCAGCCAGTTTTCGAAACACGTTTCTTGAAGTTGATGATAGGTTTGATCGAGCTCGTTTAGGCCATGGTGCATGATGGCTTGACGCAGAAAAGTATGTAAAGAAAAAAATGGATGGGTGATAACTATCTCTCCCAAATCAATGAAAGTTAATTTTTTGGTTTTCGGATGAATCAAAATATTGTTCGTGTGAAAATCAGATTGAACTAGAGTTTCAGGAATCTGAAACCGGGATAAAGATTCAATTTCTGATGCGATTTGTGGTCTTAAATCGTGCAAAGTTTGCAGTTCGTTGTCGTTCATACCCTCAGCTTTTAAAAAAGCTATCTGGTTGATTAGATACTCATAGAGTTGGGGTAATTTATCCAATCGCCAATCAGGGACTCCCAGGGCAAATAAAGATTCCAGATGATTTTCTGTCGCTCGCTGCATCGCGGTATATTGCCTAATGGCTTGACGTAATAGAACCGGCTGAAATTCATTTTTTAGATAGTCACGCAGTGATTGCCCAGCATCATGCATTAAAAAACAATGCAGCTCTTCGTTCATTGCGATCACAATCGGTACATTGGCGTGAAATTGAGTGGCCAATAGTTGTGTGATTTTTGGCTCTTGGGCGATTAAGGGTGCCGGCTGTTTTAAATAGACATTGCCTTTTGAAGTTGGAAATCGAATCACATTAGACCAAGGTGTTTCTAATACAATTTCGGGTGAACGAGTTAAGGAATATCCTTTAGAGAGTAGATAATCAGTGGCCCAATTAAGAATCTGTGTATGATTTTTCATTTTTAACTCATTGAAAAAAAAGTATTTTTATCCCTCTATTTTTATTGATCTCTATTAAGTATTCAATTTAAGATAAAGTTCACTAAAAATGTACCTGAAAATGGATTTGAAGATGCAACGATTTAAAATGACTTTGCCCCAGCTTTTCATCGCGGTGATTGCTTTTTTATTCTTTACACTAAGTCATGCAGTTAAACCCGTATGGACTTTCACACCTGATCCTAATTATCCACCAACAGTTTCGGTCACATCAATTGGATCGGCAACGATTAAGTACACGATTACCAATCAATCTCGCCGAACACATACCTTGTCTATGAAGTCCATTACCGGGATTACCCAGGTTACTTCAGCGGGAAATTGCCCCAATCCATTTAC
Organism: Legionella sp. 227; assembly: GCF_043161935.1. Lineage (NCBI taxonomy): Bacteria > Pseudomonadati > Pseudomonadota > Gammaproteobacteria > Legionellales > Legionellaceae > Legionella > Legionella sp. 227. Next base: position 516,122 of record NZ_CP171154.1, read on the forward strand.
ATTGCAAGGCCATCAATCCTGTACGCTTAATTTGTTCGTCAATGGGAGCGCCCTACAAAATAATATTAAAGAGGGCCCTGTTGTCTGTGAGCAAGGAGGGGTACTGGAGTGCTATCAACCTGCTTTAGCTAACATTTTAAACATTACTCTCATTCCAATCACAACCTATATGATTACACCAAGTGCTGGTGCCAATGGGGCAATTAATCCCAATACCCCACAAACCGTTATTGCAGGAAGCAGTGTGACTTTTACAGCAACCCCTAACACCGGTTATCAAGTGGATGAATGGGTAGTCGACGGCGGTAGAGCCCAAAAAGGGGGAACGACATTTACCCTCGCCAATATTGATGACAATCATACCGTGGAAGTAACTTTTACCCGCGTCGGCACAATATATTCAGGAACTGCAAAAGGTTTCGTTTACTTTTCTACTGATAATGGTTTAACTTGGACTGCGACCGCTGCACCATCGCCAGGTAATGCGGTGAATAGTGTCTTTGCAACACCAAGCGCTTTATATGTAGGCAGCGCAGATGGTAAAGTATATTACTCAACCAATAATGGTACTTCCTGGACTGCGACAAATGCACCAGGGACTTCATCAGTAAATAGTGTTTTTGTTACCACTACTTCCAGAATTTATAGCGGAACTCAAGAAGGAAAAGTTTATTATTCGAGTAACAATGGAGTGACGTGGACTGCAACCACAACAAATCCAGGTACCGGTCCCATCAACAGCATATTCTTTAGCTCTTCTGCGATTTATGTAGGAAGCAATGATGGGAATGTCTATTATTCAACGGATAATGGAACGAACTGGAATCAAATCCGTGGTCCCGAATCGAGTGTTCCTGTACCAGTGCAAAATGTTTTTGCGGTGAATGGTCAACTTTATGTCAATACACGACAAACCTCAACAAACAGTACTTTACCCCCTGGAACCATCAATTTTGAATATGCCTATTTCGCCAACAGCTTGACGGATCCAAATCCAAGCTGGACCCTTTTATCCCAAATAACGTACACCTTGTTTGTTAATTCGGATGCAAGCTTGATGCACGCCGGGACACAAAACGGTCATGTTTTCTCCTTGACCACTGGCGATGACTTGGGATTTATCACATCCAGCCCAATCACTAGTTTATTTTTCTTCGGGTAACATAGGGAGATCATTATGTTGAAACTTAAAAAAGCAGTAGTACTTTTATTGTCATTGAATTTTGTCACCTCAACTCCCTATGCAAAACCAGAAAATGATTTATTGAGTTTGCCCAATCCAGGGTTACATTTACTCAAGCAGGCAACCTGGATAAAACCAGTGCCCTCTGAGAAAAAAATTTCATTTATTGTCTGGTTAAAATTACGGAATAAGGCAGAATTAGATAGGCTTGTTCAAGAGGTTTATGATCCCAATAGCCCCCGTTATCATCAATTTTTAACTGCAAACCTTTATGAACAAGAGTTTGCACCAAGCAAAGAAGCAGAAAAGACGGTACAACAATTTTTTTCTTCTCAAGGGATGCAAACAAAAGTGGTTAACCACAGCGTGCGTGTCACAGGAACCGTGGCGCAAATTGAGCAAGCTCTTCATGTACAAATGAACTATTATCAATATCAAAACGAAACCGTTCATGCAAATACAAACCCTCCCCAACTGAATCGGGAGATTGCTCAATATGTTACTGAAATTACTGGCCTTAGCACTATCCCTCAATTTCACTCAAACATAGAAAATCTTCAACATGACGCGAAAGAAGTTCATGATTTAAATTTTATCTGGAATTCTTTTGTTCCCTTTGCAATTCCTACAGACATTTCATTGCAAGGCTTTACAGGAGCCAATTTGCAAAAGACTTATAATTTGAAAAACATCCCGCGCATTAATGGCAAGCATCTCGATGGAGCGGGCCAAACATTAGTTGTCGTTGATGCATGTGGCACGAATACGCCTCATCAAATTTTACATGATGCAAATAAATATTTTAATGCGAATAATATCAAGCCTTTTGTGACCTCAGGAGCTGCGAAAAATTTTGCGATCATTAATCCTGATGGCACCCCCTTTAGGACATGTCCGAATGCATCCTCTTTTAGTAATGAGATCGCCCTAGACATTGAATCATCGCATACAATAGCCCCTGGAGATAATACTGTTTTGGTGTTAGGTAAGGATCAAAAGACTATATTAACCGAAGTGATTCATACACTGATTCACAATAAGTTTTCCATCGCAGGGTTTTCTAATGCTTATGTCATTTCCAATAGTTGGAGTGGCCAAGAAACTTTGGATACTTCGTTCGAACACACCTTGGAATTAGCTGCGGCAGCGGGAATCAGTGTTAACTTTTCTTCTGGCGATTGTGGTGACAATACCTACATCACCGAAAAAATGCACCCCACCCCGCCCTCCCTCACCAACAGTTGATTATCCTTCCAGCTCTGCTTACGTCACAGCGGTTGGGGCGACTGCTTTATTTGTAGATACGAATTACCGTTATGCATTTGAAACTGTCTGGGGTTCAGTAAAAAACGATAGTGGGAGCTATGCCTTTGATGGGGGTACCGGTGGGGGCATTAGCCGCTTTTATGGACCAGTGACTTGGCAGAACTCCATTAGCAACTATACGGCTGGTGGTTATGGAGTAATTAATAATTACGGAAAGCATCGTGCGCTACCTGATATCGCAATGCTGGGCGATCCGCAAACAGGTTTACTGATTATTGCCGATGACGTAACCGTGCAAGATGGGGGCACCAGTTTAGCGTGTCCTTTATTTTCGGCAACTTTAATTTTAGTCAATCAAGCACGAAGCTTACTGAATAAAGGAACACCTATAGGCCATGCCGCACCTTATTTGTATCAGATGAATGATGTTTTACTTTCAAACAGGGCAATTAATCTGATTATTCCACCATCGCTTATTATAAGTGGCGCAACCCCTCCACCATCGACAACGATCCAGGGGATTCCTGCTCCCGCATCGGCATTTAGCATTAAGAATAAAACGTTTGGCTGGGATTCAGCGCTTACTCTTGAGCCTGAAGATCAATTTTGGAACGATGGCGTTGGAGTTGGTTCGCCTAATATTCCAAATTTTGTTGTCACCATGGCGAATATGTAACACAAAAGGAATATCCCCTCTCCCCCGAATGGGAGAGAGGATTCTAAACTTAACAGCAACATGGTGAACTCTTCTTAACCCACCGACTATGAGCATCTAGGCCCCTAGTGACTGAGGAGCCGATATTCCATCGATCAATGATGGGTTAATCTAGAATCGCTGACCACTTCTTCTTGAGGTGCAGTTTGTTTTATTGGATTTTTTAGGGAATCTAAGTGAGCTTCAAACGATTGATCAGCCTGACTTAGAAATTCGGATTTTTCAATTTTTGGTCCACCCTGCAACGCATGGGCTTTATGGGTTTGCCAAGCAGTATCGAACTCTTGTTTTTCGCCTATCTTCGGTGACAAACATTCTGAGTAACATTGGGCAAGCTTATTTACATTAGAGTCTTCTTTCGCGAGATTTTCAGTGGGACGATTGACCCAAGTAACTTGGAAAACCTGAGGTGGCCCAGGTGAATAATGAGTCTGCACATTATCATCATCGACATTTAGTCCAAGACCCTTCATGAGACTGAGCATTGCCTCCTTCCCTGCTTCCTCACCCTTGACTGGATGATCTATATTCTTTAAGCCCTCAAAAATGTTTTTTATTCCAGCATGAAAACCGCTATCAACCTCAGTGGCTCTTTGTTTTACCTGATCTTCGATAAATTTCTTTTTCTTTAAAAGGTCTAATGGATTTGGGAATTGCGCATTCGCATCGTCTAATATTTTTTTTGCGGCTTTTTCTCCTTTATCACCGCCAAAAAGATAAGCCATTTGATTGGCGTAATCATCTTCTTGAAATTTATATCCTTGAACCTCACCATTCTGGAGCGACGTATCTTGAAGTAATTTCTTTTTATGTTTAGGCATTACAATTACTCCTCGTTTGAACATACTTTAAATTATAGTCAGCAGAACACCTTTTACTCAATCCTCAAGTTTTTTTAATTTGACAACTACTATAACTCTCTGATAAATCAACACACTCTGTTAGGTTTGCGCGCATTTCATTGGCCTTAAAAGGATGCGTTTTGATGCTATTGTTCAGTTCATTAGTCAGCTTATTCATTGTCACGACCCTTGTGATGAGTTAGAGCAGTGCACTGAACAAATTAAAAAAGTGATTCTTCTTGTCCCTATAGTAAACACCTTAGTAATAGAACTCCAATTGGATTAGAGCCAACAGACTCTTTGAAATATGGGAGGGCTACTTAATTAATTTTATCTGACATGTCAGATTAAAAACTTGAGGGTCGAGTATCACTTAATCTAATGCGCATACAGCCATTACTTTGTGCATGGTAAATCAATATGAGAATATAACTTATCATTTTGGCTCTTAATATTACAGTAATAATTATTCTATATACTAAATTTATTATTTAGCTATTACGGAGAACGAAATTGATAAAAAAAACGATTATTCTCTTAGTGCTTTTAGCGTTATCCATCAATTCCTACAGTTACAAATTTGATACTATAACCGTTTTTGGAGATAGCTTGTCAGATAATGGAAATCTATACACCTACATGGCTCATTTTATTCCTAAGTCTCCGCCTTATTATCAAGGACGCTTCAGCAATGGCCCTGTCTGGGTTGAAAATCTTTATCAAAACTATTTCCCCAACGGCTCAAGCGATAACTTTCAAGATTTTGCTGTCGGAGGTGCTGGGGCTGTTCTATCTTACAAAGAAAATTTACCTTACACCCTTGATGCGGAAATCAATGATTATCTTTATCTACATCAATACACCAATAAGGATACTACTCTTTATATAGTCTGGATTGGCAGTAACAACTACCTTAATGGTCCTACTAATGTAGAAGATATCACTAGTTCTGTCGTTGATGCCATTGGGACTGATATTGAATCCCTGATTAATAACGGAGCGGTAATGGTTTTAATGGTTAATATTCCCGATTTAGGGAAAACACCTGAAGCAGCCCAAAACAATAATCAGGCCTTGTTAAGTGAATTAACCAACAAGCATAATGAAAAACTTTTAGCTAAATATAATCAACTAAAAGAACGATACCCTAATGTGAATATTGCTTATTTTGATGTGTACTCTCTATTTAATCAATTAATCAGTGAGCCAAATCAATTCAATGTCACCAATATCACCCAGCCTTGTTACTCTGGAGGGTTTTCATTAAGAGCGATGGCTAATAATACTGAGCTTTTGGACAACTATTTAAAAACTCAAGCCAAGCAACATCATTTAGTGCTGGATGAAAAGAAGAAGCAAGCTATTCTTTCTAACCCCGTTCTAAAAGAAGCTCTGTTAGTAGGGTATCAGGAACAAACCCTACCCCGACTTAATGCAAACTCTAATTCGTGTTCTGGATATATATTCTGGGATCATGTTCACCCAACAGCGCCCATCCATCAATTAATTGCTCAATATGCTAAAACTATAATTGATGAAGCAGGATTTCAGGCTATTTCCCAATGATAGCCTGAACGAAACAGAGGGAAGCCATGAAAATGCAATGCGAATTCTGTCGTAAACGGATGAAACCAACGATAGAGATAGATAAAAGACTGGTAACAACTGACCAAGAAACCTTTTATTGACAGTCTTTGTGTAAGACAGCTGTTTACGACGGGTGGGCGTTCTCGAAAAACCAGTTTGGCAACGTCTCTGCTATGCATGGTATTTAGGGCCCTTTAAAGAAGGCATTTTTATGGGAATTAGTAAAAGATATCAGAATGCCTAAAAAGTAGTTTATTTCTTTATAGGTATTCTATTCCTAATATTACTTTACTATGCTGTCTCTTATGCTCTCTACCAGATCCTTTGATAGAGGTTTCTTTATGAGAAATATTTGCTTAATTGCTAATTGCATTATATTCAAACTGTTCATGTATCACATTTTCATTAGCAATCACATCAACGTATACCCCATAGTTTTGCAATAACATTTGTTGTAATTTCTTTGTAAAACCTAGCCCCTCACGCACACTCATCACCAAAGTTAACCGCGGCTTGATGTCAGGATTTTTAAATTCTTGATCCACCAATATCTTTGAGAAATATGCAGCAACTTCATCTAGTTCATATAGATTTGCACTGTCCGCTTGTCTAAAACACAATAATCTAATTCCCCGTGTCCATGAGCTGATAAATATATCTTGGAATAGCGAGTGACCCCGTGAGGAAATAACTTAAGATCCTGCAAAGTAGAAAGAGTACTTTTCTCCGGGATTTGTATTAGATCGATTGGTTTATTATGAATACTTAATTTGTCTATGGTTGATGTAACTTGATCTTGAACCAAATTAAAGTAAAACTCGATCCTCAACTTTTAGTAATAATTTGTATGTTTTAAGAAATTTTAATCTACTTTTTTGCTGCATCAGAATATTTTGCATATAATTTGAATAAATATCAATCGGTATGCAAATTATGAAATCATTCAAAGAACTTTTTAAAAAACTCTCGTCACAAAAAAAAAGTGAATCAACCTCTAAAGAAGTGAGTTCTCAAGATGAAGCACCGATGAGTAAGCCACTGTTTACACCGCCACCATCTTATGACTTTTTCTCCCATCCAGAAATGAGCGATTTAGCTCAGGTTGGAAAAACAAAAGCATTGGGATATTTGCCACTGGAGACAATTCGTGGTTCTGGGTTTGAGTCATTTCAAGTTTATCAATTATTGAAAAAAAAGGGGCTAAAAGTTTTTATGATTCCGAATCCTACTAATGAAGAGTTATATGCTTATAATTCCATTAAAAATATATACGTGCATGTTGCAGATAATAAGGAATACAAAGTAATTCCCAAGGGTGGCTTTGCAAGCATTCGTTCAGGAGCCCTTGTAGCGTATGATGAAGAAGCAGTAAATGCTTTTTTAAAAGAAAATGAAGCACTTATCGATGAAGAAAATAAAAATGAGCCCAATCCTGAAGATCATTGGCCGCTTGTAGCCGATGACTTTGTTAATATGTTGTTTAGAAAAAAAGCTGAATCAGGAAAAATGAATTATTTTGTGAGTCAAGTTTTCCAAGAAATGCCACAACAACCACAACCGAACCCTAATATAAAATAGAAATTGCTCGCGATTGAAATCATAAAGTCCCACCGTCTTTAGCCGTATCACATCTCCAGAAAGATGGATCAATTAGCACCATCAGTGTAGGTTGGGCCTTGGCCCAACCTGTCCTTGCAAATGGATGATGGCTAATTCAAATCGATTCAGCCACACTTAAAAAAGATACTGCATGCCAAGAGCGACAGTATAATTTTTGTTGGATAAACCGGCTGAATTGCTTTCATAGCCGCGTTCTCCTGTATCGTTATCAATTATTTCAGTATCAGCATGTCCATTTGAATAATGATTGTAGGAAGCTTCAACAAAAATTTTCGCATTTTGTGTTAAAAAGTAGCCTGAATTGAGGGTTGCAGCATAATAGGTGAAATTATTCCCATGCTCATTGAACGTTAAGTTGCGGGCATAATGCTCATCATGATCGCGCGCTGACACCCAATCGCTAAATTTTAAAAGCGCATTAAACTCAAAATTATTGATGGAATATTTTCCGGCTAGACCCACATAGGGCGTACTGAATTTTTGTTGGTATCCAATTCCAGGCTGATCGCTAGAAAAACAACCGGTATAGGCCCCATTGTTATATTGGTAACACCCCCCCATTGCGCGCCAACTAAAGGAGTTCCATTGATAACCAGCCGCCAGGCCTAGCTTGTAATCTTGTTTTTGCATCAACCAGGCTCGTAAGCTCAGGTCCAATTCATTCGCGTAATTAAGATGCGTGTTATCATGATGTGACCAGTCAGTCCAGGTTTCCTGATTTGGATTGAACCAATCATAATCATCCATGGCCGCCTTATTTTTTGCCAGAGTTGTCCATCCTCTGCCATTGATGCTCAACCAATTGAGGAAATCATAATTGAATTCCCCATTGATTATTGCGGCATTTTTTATACGCCAATCCAGCTGGCTTAACTTACTCTCTGTATCTGGATAATAAACATATTCGTGGGCCTTACCTGACAGAATTCCTACTGAAGTACTTAACGACAAACCATTCAAATGGTACTCATCGGCATAAGTATCGAGCGAAAACGTAAGGGGTAAAGAGGTTAGTGCCAACATAACTATTTTATTTTTCATTTTTTTTCCTAGTTAGGGCCGGCAATCCGTGCAGCAACTGAATTTTCGATAAATCCATCGAATTATTGTGATTCATAATGGCACTGTCAAGAACAGTATAGGGAAAAATTGAGCATCAAAAAAGGAGTAATCAAAGCGTTTTTCTGTGTCCCGCGCAACAAACAAGTCGAGACGGGGCTCAAATAGCCCTGTCTACGTTGATAAAATAAAGAGAGTCTCACTGAGTCAATTTGTAGAGAATCTCTCAAATCTACATCTGCTAATTCAATTGTTCTTTCGCATAAATTTTCATGGCGTCAACTAAAAACATCACTAAATCAGGATGAAATTGATTGTAGAAATTTTTAAAATCCGGATGCTCAAGATACATTTGACCTAGTCCAATATAGCTTTCTCTGTTTGGTGTCCAGAAGTGTTTTACCCAATTATAATGTCTGTGGATTAAATCCTGAACCTTCTTAGCTCCTGGCTTATCTTGATTCAGAATGCATTGCACCAAGCCGAGATTAATTTCCTCCCCCTCTTTGGCATGTTCGTCCCAGTTCTCTTTTTTCCAATGACGAATATTTTTCCAACTTTCATTAATTTCTTTTTGGGTTATTTTACCGCTGTCAACCAAGTACTGTTCGTATTCCTGCTGCTTTTTAGGATCAAATCCTTCATACATTTCGATGTCACTCATGGTTAAATTTCCTCTAATATGTGAAATAGTTTTATCGATTGTCTTAATAAGAGCTTTTGTTCTTTCAAGACTTTCCAAGAGGATCGATTTATGCGTGCTCAGTGTTTCAATTTTATCAAACCCGTCACTACCAATAATCCTCTGTATGTCATTCAGAGGAAATCCAAGTTCACGAAAAAATAAAATTTGCTGTAACATCAAAAGTTGCTCTTCCTCATAATAACGATACAGATTGTCCCCATAATAGGCAGGCTTCAATAGACCAATCTCATCATAAAAACGGAGAGTTCGTGAGCTCACTCCTGAAATCTCAGCTAATTTCTTTACTGTGTAAGGCATCTGATATTCCTCTAAATCGACAATTCACACGATAAGGGATTACGTAACGAAAAGGTCAAGAATTAAATTCAAATATTAATGCACCAATATAATGGCTAAATATCGAGAACGACAGAAACTATTCTGAGGATGATTCCGATATTAACACTCATTTTTTTCATGGCACAAGTTATTCCATAACTGCCAAATTTTCATCCTGAGCAAAGAATTTTGAAATACTTCTTACTCACTTAAATAATTTATTGTTCAATATATGTTTACCTTGAAGCTATTTGTCTTTAAAATATCCAAAATGTACCATATTGGTTTGCTCTGAGTTGCTCATACTTTCTTAATGTTAATGAGATAAGATTGTATTAATAATGGGATTTATCCGTGCGAACAAGAGACATAAGCCCTGAGGATATTCATAAATAAACGGTCAAATATAGGAATCCTACCGTCTTTAGCGTATTGAAGTAGTGACCACACTAGAGGAATAGTAAATGGCATTAAGTAAAGAAAGGCAAGAATTGTGCCTAGAAGAATTAAAAAAACGTTGCAAAAATAAATTAACTGCGAAAAAGCAACAACTTTTAACCGCTATTAATGAGTTTGCTGCTGCACGTGATATATCTTTAGGTTTTCAAAGCGATGAAGTAATTAATATTATTAGCAAAAATCTTGAAATCGATTTTGAAGAATCTTCGCTCCCAGACGTTGTTGCTTCTATTTACTCTCAAATCACCGATCAATTTGACCGCGAAACAGCCGTAGTTCAACGCAGACACCGCGACCAAGGCAGTTACGATGCAGTATATATTCATCAACGTACTATGCACGATCAATTGCAAGACCATGATATGGACCGGTTAATGCCTCAATCTTATGGGAATATCGAAGTACTTGCCTCAGCAGATCGCTACGATCCAACCTCTCTTGACGTGCAAGACTATTTAATGGCAGCCCTAAAAAATGAAGGGATTAAGCATATTTTTATTCCAGTAGGTCCTGGTCATTGGCGAGGCATTTATTTAACTAAACCTGATAATGCTGCAGGAAAATATGAGCTTGAACTGTTTGACCCTTTTGGTCCCAGCGGTGCATCTGGAATCAAAGCCTTTACTCTGAATTTATTGGCAAAATGTGGAATAAAAGAGAGTCAAATTACGATTACCCTCACTGGCCCCACTTATCCGCAACGCGATGTCTATGCCTGCGGTGATTTTACCTGCGCATACAGCCATAAAAAAATGAAAGAACATGGTGCTCCGAGTAGCGCCTATAATCAAGATTATCTCAAAGTGTTGGAGACTCAAGGTAATAAAAACGATGTGTTGCGCCAAAAAAGTCGAGAGTTATCTAAAGGATTCAAAACTAAACCCGTGGCGATAGTACCCAATGAAGAAATAGAACAAGAAAATCTTCAGTTTTCAGAAAGGGACAAACGTGAATTTTTGGTTCAATTAGGTAAACAACTTGCAAATCCAGATAAGATAGACAAAGTCGTTCTTGACAAAGAAATTGCCAAAATAAAAAGTACATTCGGAACATATAAGTTCGCATCATTGCGTGAACTTGAGGCGTATAAGGTATTTAATGCAGACGGTTCTATAAATAAAAGGATTGCCGCCCTATATGAGATTCAATTTGATGAAAAGCAAATTAAAAAGCGACTGGAATCTTATGGACTCAAACATCTCTCATTTCGAGAAATGATAATTTTTGAATCGGTTATCAGTTCGGTAATTAAAGATCTCACTTCCGCAAACAATAAAAAAGAGATTATGCTCGAAGATGAGCTTAACTCTTTAGCAAATGAGTGGAGCCCTGGCTTACGAAGTAGAAAAGAAGCAATTAGAAAAGAACTTGAATATATAAGATCTCATCCACCTAAGAAGGGATTAGCTAAAGAGTGCTTTGCTGAATTTGGGGAAGCAGCTAAAGAATTTAAACTGACAGAACCTTCAAGCATGGAATTAGCAGTGCCGGCCAAACAAATGGTAGGTATGGGTTATTTTAAATTTAAAGACATCAACGTTTCAATTTCACCTGGCCCTTATTCCGCTCGCTCACTGATTCCTTCAAAGAGTGCAGAAGTTTATGAATCACAACGTGACATTGCAAGATTTTTAAACAACTTATTAGCCAATAATGTGACTCATGTTTTTGCGATGGGCAGAGTGTTTCCCTATGCTCAAATGCAAGGGGGTCTAGATAAAGATTTTATCAATTATTTCATACCTGATGCGCACGGACGCGTGACACTTCCGCATATTCCTGAACTTAAGGACACCCACATTACTTCGCGTCCCATTGGAAAAGTAGGACGATTTATCACTTACGAAATCAGCATCAATGGCAGTAAGCCCATCCAAGTACATCATTTTCCGATTCAAGAGAAACAACCCTTGAAGTTAACTCGAGAAGAGTTAGCCTATGTTGAAGAAGTAGGGATGAATACTCTTCCTGAACAAAATATTCATACCCATTGCCGAGACGGGAAAGGAAGTAGCGCCCAAATCGCCTATCTTTTACGCGCTTTAAATCCTCAGCACAAAAAAGTAAATCATGAGGAATTAATTGCGCAGATGAGGGAGGAAGCGGACGCCTCTCTTGAATTCGAGAATCCTGAGCTTTATATCATTTATGGCACTTTATTAAAGCAAGAAATTGATCATTACCTTAACCAGATGAGTCCATCTCAAAAATTGGTAAAGGAAGAGCATAAGGAACTTCTTGCCTTAGTAGAACAATATCAAGAGTTAAACGCCACTCCTTTTCCACAATTAGCCGCTTGGGTTTCAAAAGTTAGCCAAAGCTCAATTATTTCGGGCAGAACAAAAACATTATTCTCTTCAATTCATAGCTCTACTGAATTCCTACTGCACGCATTTAAAGAAAGAAGGAACCCTGATGAGCTGGAGTTGTTCTTTGATTTACAGGCTCGCAGTGGAGGTTATCAGGCTCTACTGGATGAAATTGCAAAGGAAACTGAGAGTGAGGCAATCCCTGATCACGCTCGAGAACAACAAGAACAATCAAAAAAATATGAATCTTTATTCGTTGCACATCTACAAAACGCTTATTTAAAAAACTGGAATAAGATATCTAAAGAAGATCAAAAAGCATGTATTGCAGTAAATGCTCATGTTTCAGAAACACTGACTGGAATATTAGATGCGATTATTCAACACGATCCCAAAAAGTTCACTAGAACAGCATTTGAAAATTTACAAAAAGAGTACGAGCGCTGTAAACAACGCATTGGGCTTCTAGAAAAAGTTGATGAGGCGGACTATAAAGTGCTTGACGACAGCTTGCTCCAACACAGCCAAGTCATAGAGCAGTTGTTCGTTTTAGGTTATGACCATCTTGAGGTAAATCCACAACATATCATTACAAAAATGCATTTGATTTATCAACGATTAGGTGAATTAAATGTCGCGAACGAGCTGAGTCCGCAACAGTGGGATGAATTAAAAAAACAGTTTACTGCTCTGAAAACAGTATTTAATTTTATTAATCACGATGAAGAACTACCCGATGTACTCCTCACTTTGGATAACTTATTCCAAGGGAAAAGAGAACACATCACGCATCCATTTAAATTGGCTATTTTGCAAAACCAAACCAAAACAGACAACCTCGAAAATTTTGTAGGTGAATTAGGTTTTGCTCTATTAGATGCCACGTTCAAAGTACTTCCCAAAGAGTATTTTGGTGAGCATTCCGACGGTGCTTATTCTAAAGAAATTCTGCAATTATTTGAGGCGATGAATGATTTAGCTCGCAGCTATAAAAAACCAGCACCGGAGAAACTTGATTTATATCGCAAATCCCAACCTTTAACTGAAACGGAATGTGAGCAAGCGCGACAGCAAGTTCTTCAGTTAGTTGCAAAATATGTTCCGTTTTTAATTACCTCATCAGATGCTCTTAGAGTACAGCTTGAAAATTTAGATAAAGATTTCTCACGCCTGGAGAAGCATTCTCAATTGAGAACTCCTGAATTTCAGGAATTAAAAACACGCTTTGCTGCATTGAGATCGGAATATCTAAGCAGCCACCAACACGATGAGGTGATAACGCCATTAATAGCAAAAATGGAAGTGCAAATCCAAAAAGTGGTTGATCTCTATGAGGAGGAACAGCTTCGCCTTGACGTGGCAACAGAAAAATACAGTCAATCGCTGGACAATCTTTTAAGAATTAAAGCCATTAAATCTGGCGCTTCCCAAAGCACTCTCGATGAAATTGATTATTTTGAATCACGCATTGAAAAGCACATCCCTAAATCGACTCAATATCCTAAACCGCCCAAACTCATTGTCTTTGATATTGATGATGTACTTGTTGATATGAGTAGTGGACAACAGAAACGCGTACGTGAACTAATCAATGTCCTACAATATGGCAAGAAACAAAATATAAAAGTAGTTCTTACCACAAATCACAATCCATCTCCAGATAGTGAGGAACAAGAACTCATTACCAAGTTAAAAAAGGTAATCGCGAAAGAAACAAAGATTGATATTTCGAGTCAGTTGACTTACTTGAATGCTGTTCCTTTGCGCCAAGAAAATGAAACCATAGTTAAATATCTTCAAAACAAAATCTCTTCATTGCAACAAGAAATTGAACGACTAAAAGAACAAATACCTACAGCAGAAGATAAGGAAAAATTAGAATCGATTATCAAGAAGTTACAATCAAAACTTGATTCTTTAAATGAGAAATCAGTTCCCGTTAGATTAAGTTCAGGCAAGCTCTTAAATTTAGACGTCATCAGACATGCTCATGGTTTTTCTAAATGCCCAGAAAGTTATTGTCAAACGGTTGAAGGGGGTATTTTAAAGGATTTTGAAAATTCTGAGTTGACAAAAAATATAGGAATTGGTGATTTTGAAAAAAGAAAAAAAACTTGGGAAAATTTATTTCAATTAGCAAAATCGCAAGTGGAATCTGAATCGCTTAAGCCTAAGCCTTCACTACAAACCATATTAAAAGATCTTATTTTTGATGCCAATAGACCCGAGATATTACAGAATAAATATGCTGGTCTCCAGTCTGAAGAGATAGATGAAATCAATACCAATAGAGAATATTTTATTCAAAACATTCCTAAAATCGACTCATTTTATCAAGACCGTCTTGCTGTGCGAAAATCAGAGTATGAAAGCAAGGCTCTTTTAAATGAAGAAGAAATCGTATTTTTTGAGGCGGAGCAAGATCTTGTCGATCAAGCGCATCAACTCAGTAATTATCGGGCAATTAAGTTAAGTGATTACGATAAAGACTCATTTCGATACCTCATTGATTTGAATTATGAGATGGGTGCCTATAATGGAGTAATTGCTTACTTAAACGAAGATAAAAAGCATGCCCCTGTAGGTTATGGTCGAAAAAGCATCAACAAAACATTAGAATCGTACCTAAGCATCATTCCTAATTTTGCCAAACACGAATTTCACCATTCTCCTGTTGTTTTGCAGGTAAAAATGTCAACCATAGTGGCCAAACTACCTGAGTTAAGTTCAAAAGAAGCGGTGCAAAAACGTTATAGGGAGCAATTTTTTGAGGCTGCCATTGAGCGTTTTGATCAATTACCTGCAGAGTTGCAAGATGATTTCCTGACTCATTATTATGATGATGCGAATCGTGCTTTAAATGCAACACATCAAAAACTCAAAGAGTTAATCCAATCTGCTCCTAAACTAAAAATATCAGAATTTATGGATGAGTTAAAAAAGCTCAAAGAACCTCTCCTTGAAATTATTAAAAAGGATGAGCAATTTGCACAGGGGGTTTCACCAACATTCATAGGCTCTGAAGCCAGGCTATTAGGCTCGATGGTTGAGGGGATGCTTACAGGAAATGTTATTGCCGACGATTTAGATATAACAACACAGCAAGTACGATTTAAAGAAGGTCATGATAAAACTCGAGCTAAGTTTTATAGGCAAGCGATAGCCAATCAACCGCGTGTTTATCTGAAAGCGATTCATCCGACCGTGGAAAAAATGGAGCTTTTTAATAAAGCATTTGTCGCTGAGCAATACGCATCATTGGTTGATCAGCAGTTAGCACAGTTTATTAATAAATATAAGATAAAGAATGTAGCACCTTCTTTACCCTCTCTTTTAAATTTCCTTCAGGATTATATGGTCAAAAATGATCCTGAAAAAAATGATCAATTAATATTTAAAATCCTTAGTCGATTACCTATTGTGAAACAACTATGTGGTGAATTAACCCAACTTGTTTCTTACCAAAATAGAGCACACCATTTAAAAGGAGAGGAAGCTGGGGTTGATTATAGTCAGTCTATCACTGCCCTATTGAAACAAGTCACTGCTTACACCAAAACAATTGAATCCTCGGAAGAATATAAAGCCAAAGTCTTTTTGGATAACGCGGAACAGTATCTGCTTGCTAAAGATTGGAACGTTGGATTCCAATGGACGCCCCATATCGTCAAAGTAGAGGGTGAAGAGAAGAAAATTCCGGCAACTGTTGCACAACAATTAGAGGTTATCAAACGCGCTCGAGAAAATAATAATTATGTCGAGGCTAAAAAAGAATTTTTACAGATAGGCCAAGAGAAGGAGCTTTCTTGGACCTCTTCAAACAAAGCAAGAAAATACTATTCTCTGTTTAAACATGAAGAAGACAAGAGTGATGAAATTTTGCAAAAAGAGTTTTCAAAAAGCAAAAAGCTGTTCTAATACCGAATTTACTCATGTCTGGATTACTTGCCATCGAGTTAAGGAAGAGATCGGAACTTTCCCCTCACCCTAACCCTCTCCCGATAGTGGAGAGGGGATGGCAGGTTAACTGCTATTCAGGGGGCACTAAAAATGTTCCTCGTTCACACCAAAAATTCTATTGACGATTACATCGCAGGAAATTTCTCCTGTTGCAACCTCCCTCAAGAAATTACTCGTTAATAATTTCTTAATCTTAATCCAATATAATATTGCTCAATTATTACTCTCTTTGTGTGATTGGGAGCAACAGCACCTTGAAACGAAAATATGAATTAAATAAGCACGAACAGCACTATTACAAAGAAGTGAACAAGAAAATTGTGGTCATCGACGACAAAAAAGAGCAACAAAAAATAGATGCCTTTATGACAACGCATCATTCAACCACTCCTGCAAATACAGCCCGTGAATCAGGTTATTCCGCTTATCTGTTCAAGGGAAAAAAAGTTGAAGTCAATCCGTCCATGGTAAAAAAACGAAAAATAGATAAAGAGCATTATTTGATTTCACGTGATCCTAGCGCCCCGAAACTACCCGTTTCTTGTTTGGCGTCAACAGAGCATGTTGTTGCGATGAAGGATGAAGTGACCGATTTTGAGTCGGAGCTGGAACCTAAAGAAAAACAGAATGTGATGTATCTGATTGCCCTATCGAGTAATTCAAAGCGCGTTAATGTCCGCCTTGAAACAAAAGCAATTTTAAGTCTCATCCACCAACACGATAATACGTTAAATCAAAATAATGTCAGCATCACCTACAATAAGGAAAAAAAGGTCTTTGAGATTAAGGTAAGCACCCAAGTTGCAGACATCCAATTACTGGTTCGTGCATTAAGCAGTGCAGAAAAGTACCAAATTGTTGATTGCGATTTTGCTGAAATTGGTTTAAATGAAGGCGTGTGTCTGGTTAAGAAGGATGCTTCCAATCCCATTCATGCCCTGGTTAATATTGCAGATTCTACTAATGAAAAAGGATTTCTTGAACGTGATGCAGGCACCACATCTGGACGCTGTACAGCAGCTTATCAAGATCGCAATTGGACATTTAATTTCTTTAAGAGTTTGCAAGATATGCGTGAAAGAACGGAATATCCTCCAAGTACTCTTGCCATAAAAATTATGAATAACAACTAGAACCTCATACTGCTCGAAGGCATGACATTTCAATACCCCTCCTTGTTGCATAGACTTAAATTCAGATTTGTAGCCTGAGTAATCGGGCAACTGACTCATTAACCTGTAAATTCCTTTGCCATTGAGCCTAAAAATCTTTAGTGATAAAATTGCACACTAAGATCAAAAATTGAATTTATACTAATAAGTTACTGATTAATCGACTTTTTTAATTAACTTAAGGAATGAGAAAACTCATGGGTAAGTCTGTAAAACAATTATTTGAGGCAATTGCAGAGATCAAAAATAAAAAAAATATCGAGAAGCAATTAAAAAAGATTGAAGAACTCGCTCAGAAAGTTCTAAAAAAACACAAAACACTTGATTTATTCCAGCAGCATTCTTATTCGATACAGACTCTTCTTAAAGCAGCGATAGAAGCAGACTCCATCCCCGTATTTGAATTATTAGTTAGACTCGGGGCTGATCCATGTTGGAAGCCATTACCTGATATGCGATCGGCAATCGAGATTCTTGCAGACCATTATTTTTCTCTATCCCTTTTCCCCGAAAGAAAAGCATTATTTGAATGGGTACTCACGGACAAAGCGAGTCCAGTCTTTACCTGGGCAAAGCTAAAATCGAATCAGAAGCTTTATGAAGCATTTAAAAAAGCAGACTTAAAAAAACAATATATCGATGAGCTCCCTATACACGCCGCAATTCAAGCAGGCCGTGAGGATTTGGTTCAGGAGGTGGTAAGCGCCGCAGGAAGCATGCAAAGGGCAGGCGATATCAGTCGACTGAGTGTTCTGAGTACCGCGATCGACGCAGTGGCTAAGGGTGGAAAGAACTCGCTGGAGATCTTAAAGTACTTACTGACACACGGAGCCAATCCCCAGACCTCGGATGTACTCGGCGTCCCCGCACTCATTCACGTGCTCATAGCGAAGATTTTTTCCGGCAATATCGAAGAATGCCTTGTTTTTGATATAGTCAAACTACTGCTTCAACACGGTGCATCTCTTGATGTGACCAGTGCTAATGGCCATACACCCTTGATGCTTGCTATGAACGTAGGCTTTCCAAAACTGTTTGATTTCTTTTTAGATAAAGCAGATGCAAGCACTTTGAATCATCAGGCTCAAATTAAGCCCTATTACTTGCTCTTTCAATTATTAGATAGAAATGAGAATCGATTGAGGACATTGGATGTTCTCAACCTATTGCCCAAATTGAAAGAGAAGGGTTTAGAGTTTGATAAAACTATTATCTATAATTCCCCTGCGGATCCCTTCGAAGATGCTTTATATAGCCAAGGGAGAGAGTTTTCCGCACGAAACATGTCAGTATTGCATTTCTATGTGGACAATATGACTCGTGCAATGGATGATCCGTTTGAAGCGATGGATCACCATCTTGAAATCATTCAAGCCTTAATTGCCCATGGGGCAAATCCTAATGTCAAAGCTACTTTTACTCCCACAAAGCAGAACACCTCCTATCTTTATGGAACGGAGACAGTCCAATCCAGCATCGAACTTACAGCCTCTGAGTATGCTAGAAATATAGTTCAGCCAATGCTTCATCGCTATTGTTTGAGCTCTGCGGCTTATTGGATCAAAACGTATAAAGAGGAAAATGACTTCTTAAGACAGATTACCTATGAAACCAGGGAAACACAAACCATTCTACACAAAAAATTTCACCAATTCAGAAATCTGGAACGTGTTTTATCTGGGGAAAAACCTTTGCCTTATTCAGGATTACCGGACGTAAGAAAACTGAATCAATTGGCTTTGAAAAAATCGAAAGAAGAATCTAAACCCAATCAGTCCAAATCAGCGATAGTAGCAACTGAACTCGATCCAATACAAAGTAAGGCTGAATTACTCGACGCACGAAGCCAAAAAAATCAAGGTAATTGGCGATCGCTAAAAAAAGACCTGGTACACTATGTTAAAGAGGCAGAATCATTAACCGAGTTTTTGGCACGGGTCGATCAATTTAAAGCGCCATTACAACTTCATTTCGACATCACCACCGGCTCAAAAGGAGAAACGATCTATGGTTCAAAACTGTATCGCTTCTTTCACTATTTTGATGCGCATCAATTTCCAAATTCCTGGGAAACGTTAAGAAAATTTGGACAAGATACCTATGGCATAGACATCAATACGCCATATGATGCGGTATCGACCGACATAAAAATGAACTAGTCTAAATCGGTACTTATTCCAAACGATAAAAGCAAAGCCTGGCTGCAAGAAGCCAGGCTAGTCTCTGATCGAGGCTTTTCTTGTTAAAAATAAAATCTTAGAGCGCTATCAAAAGTGTCACATACAACAAATTATTTGTTCATAGAAAAAGCATTTGAGATAATTTTATGCTAACATCCGCCCATTATTTACGTTGGCGAATAATCATGTTTGAAATTTTTAAAAATGACCAATTTGTTTTGTGTTATAAAAACGAAAACAACTCTTCTGGCTTTACCCATCTACTCGAGGTAAAGGATTTATCAACAGACAAGACAACAGGGATGTGGATCGATCCAACAGGTACGAGCACTTGTTCCAATTTTTTGGATAAAGTTCTGAAGCTACAATCGTTAAAAGGATCTCTTGATCAGGAAGCCTATGACCATGAAGTGGCTTGTTTTATAGAGAGCCTTATCGCCAATGGTGGGTACTCCAGTCTGCAGATTTCAAGCTTAATGAAAGATGCATTAAAACATCATAAAAACCCTCAGCATTTATTGGACACCATTCAAAACGTCGACTTATCTTACCTTCGACATGAAGATATGGAACGATTCCAAAGTATTGATGAAATGAGAAATGCAGTTGCTGGATTTATCAAGACACTTACCGATTTTGTTTGTAATCTCTTGTCCATACCCTCTGATGTTTCAGTAGTATCATTATTAACCCGATTTACGATTTACCAAAATCCTGTTCCTGAAAATGACCAAGAAGAAATAACCTCAGCAAAGAGTTTATCGCTCTAATTTATTCGCCCCTAAGGTTATACAACTCAGGGGCGAAAACTTTCCCTACACGATTAGCAAGTACAAGGCAAAACCCTTTTGGTACTTTAAAAAAAATATCATTTTATGGCTTCTTTTTAAGAGCGTTCTCCCTATGATTCTTTTTTAATATTTTTAAATTTACATATTCATGGTTATATCATTTAACGGCTCCACCTCATTATTCTCCTTCTGAGACTGATACTGCAAATGTTTTATATAGTGAATTCTGCGTGCCAAAGAACCTGTGTGATTGAACTCTTTTTGGCTCGCTATCGCTTCAAGCTTTTTCAATAAATCCTCGATACCGGTGCTGTTTTGCACTATTTCATTTACCTTATCTACATGATGTCGAAACATGTGTAATGTAAAAAAACGTGCAGCAAGAGGGAAGCAATTGGTATTTTTGGTGTAATCATTTAAAAGATTTTCGGCACTATCAAATAAATCGTCTGAGGTCAATTCTTCGTAACTATCCGGGAAGTACTCTTTTTTTCTGTAGGCATCCAGGCTTATTGTCCTTTCAGTTATATGACTGGAAAAGCTCATCGCTTTAGGAACCTTGAGCGTTTTTACAGACATAGGTAATCTAATAACTAAATCACGTAAGACCTCATCATCAATAACGAGGTTTTTTCCGTCACTCCCTAAAAGAGAAATTTCTTTTACATGATTTGGGAAACTGCTAAAAAATGAAATCAGTTCTTTATGAGTGCAATTTTCAATGACATCTGCATTAATCGTGAAATGAGTCACCTGTTTTGGAATAGCCTTGATTACTTCTTCTGGATTTTTCCATTTATGGCAGACATTAAAATGAACCTTAGTGATAAAGTCAGGAAGTTGAGTTAAATACTCGATGCAATCCTGCCTGGACTGCTCAGCCTTTCCAGATAGATCTGAAGCGTTAAACACTGAATGGGAAAACATAATCGATGTGAATTTGCGGGGGAACAGATGCAATTTTCCAGCCATTTCCGGACTTGTTATCATGACATCCAGGTTGTTGCTCGGCAACTCCCCCACCAAATCAAATGCTTCATTGAGAAGCTCACTTGTTATTGGCGTTTCTTCATTTCCATAACAACCAATCCAATGTCTACCCTCATCTTTCATTTCTAGATTTGCTGTTTGTTTCGGAGGAGTACCTTTAATACCCTTCACTTTGAATAGTAAGAATTTGCCCATAATTATATCTCCAATCGCTCAAATCGATATAAAACTTAATTAGAGGCAAGTGAGAAATTCTTCGAATGGGTTACAGGATTTGCTTCGCCGCATTAAAGTCTCAAGAAAAAGCCTTTTGCTTTTTCTTATTCTTTGCCTCAGCGACAAACCCGTTTAATGATTAAAACTAAGTGATGTACCAGTCCTCTAGCTTTCCCTAAGGAGAGGATATGTCGTTTGTTTATTATAACTACATTACATTAAGAAAACATTAAGAACAATAAATAATCATAAAGGGCTTTTATTTCTCAAGTGGACTATAATCATATCAACTAAAACAATAATTTTTTTTATAAGCTTAGAAGAGGATATGTACATGAACAGCAAAAGTTCGAGCGCCTCAGACAGATCAAATATTATTAGAAAAATCAATGAACTGATAAATAAAATTGAGTCAATGAACCTAGAGTTTTTAAATGAGAATTATCCAATTGGCAAACATGGGCCTCGGGTTGCCAAAGCAACCTCACTTGTTAGTGGCGCCACCGCACCCGGTCATGCACTCGAAATTGAAGCATTAATTAATGATGCAAAGCCTGAAACAATCAATAAAAAAACTCAAGCATTAAATATTGACTCAGAACAGTACGAGGATGCTGTTTATTTATACATGCAATTAGTATTAAAAATACTCGATACCGACGGGACAAAATGGAATAGATTACAAACCACTAGTGATCACTACAAAAAATTGAGGGGACTTATCGGTGATAGCAACAATAACAATGAAGTAAAAATAAAATTTATTGAAGAAACGATAGAACTTTTGTTAACTCGCTGTAAGTTAATTGTCAATTCAAAAGATGCAGCAGAATCAGATAAACAAAATGCACAAAATCTGTTGCACTACATTGAACAATGCAGAGAAAACGGCAGGGAAAACCCTTTCAACTCCACGAATGAATTTATCGCCATCCTCAGAGCAGCAACGAAAGAAGGCCTCATCGATTGGCTCAAACCCCAACTACTGCAGACTGATAAAGAGCGTTATCCTGCTATAGAACAACAAATAGCAAAAGAGTCGACTGTACTCCAAGGGCCTCGACAGAAGACTTTGCTGACAAAAACAATGGAACAGGCTATTCAAGCGATTATTTTAGGGATGGATATTCACACTGAGATCAATGCACGAGGTGAATATGTAATAAAAATACCTCGAGATACGATGCAAACCCTGCTTATTAATGAATATGCAAAAAACCGTAGAGAGTACATTAAATTATGTGAGCAAGCAGAACGTCTTAATCAACCAAAACCACAAGCACCCAGTAAACCACCTGTAATTGAAGGCGATGTTGTCATCAATTATACACAGGCATATAAGTATATTGATTTTGGCGTCATGGAGTTTGATGAATCCATACTGCAAAAATATTACTCAAGCACCAAACATTTTCAATATATGTATCCTGCTAATAAATCGTCAAATAAGATTCCTGATAAAAAGAAAGATGCTACACCAATAGACATAGATAGTTTTATGCAAGCCAGGAAAGAATTAGATCCTGTGGAAAATACAGGTGATCTATTAGATGCCGAAAAGAGAGCGATACATACTTATACCACTGAGCGGTATTTAGAACTCAATTCATTACTCAGATTTGGCACCCTACCACGAAAAGAGCAAAGGATTTCAATTCAATTAGAAGATGATCAGCAAAGAGCAGCAGCATTTAAAGAGGCGCTTCCCACATTAGCAGTCTTGATAAAAGCAACCAATAAAAAAGCACCCATTGGCCTTTATTTAGCGAATGATATTTCAGAGATAGAACAAGATATTGGTGATGACGATAAAGCAAAAAAAGAAATGGACCCAACCAGTTTTTTAAAAAGTCAAAAATTATCTACCAAACCAGGCATCGTTCTTATCAATACACCACCTGGCTCACTCGACTATAAAGCTTATTTTATTAATAACAAAAGCATTATCAAACTGGATGATAAGACAACGAAATTGAGTATCGATTTAAAATTGTCCCAAACGGAACATGATATGCTGATGAACTCACCACGCTGCACGACAAACCCACACAAGCTGAGCCGTTTTGTAGCCGATTCTCGTGCACTGGAATCCTATCGACAACAAATTGATTCCATTACAAATAAGGTAATGAATCATATTCCTTCTGAACATTTACATCTTTTACATTTTCAAACCGTGCGAGGTATGAAAGCATCTTCAGAGGTAATGAAAAATAAAGCCGTCCCCGAAATCATGAACAGCTATTTGGCCAATGACACCTTCACTGAAGATGCGATGACCAGCACCTCAACCTCAGTAAAAACTGCTAAAGATTTTGCAGGCGTTGAAGCCAATGAAAAATTGCCCATTATGCTTTATATAAATAACGCAAATGAAATGGATATTAGCAGCTTGTCTGCTTATCCCAGTGAAGAAGAAATACTGAAACCAGGGCAAACGCAATATCTTGTTACCGATGTAAAAGAAACCCTTAAATTTACTGAATTACATCTTGATGAAGCACGACCCGTACTTCCCTATCTCGATCAGATTGTATTTAACCAGACTCTTATTCGTTTACGAGAGCTATTGATTGCCATCGAAAACCAACTGGCATTAGCCCATCTTGTTGCTGATAATCCTCTATTGCGCAACCTCATTAGCTTTACCAGCATGGCCAATGCAACCAATATGTCGTCTGCAGAATACGCTCATCAATTAAATTTAATGTTAAATGAGTTGGTCACGCTATTACCCCCTCCTAACTCAATACAAAAAAATTCACTACCCATCGAGCTAAACACCAACATTGAAAATTTGTATGCACTATTAAAATCGCCACAATATCAAGAGCTAACGTCATTGCCACCTTTGAGTTCTGACCTCGAGTCTGAAATAGCTCCAGACAAAGTCAGCGACAATACTCCTGTTCGGGTTAGCAAGGCTAGGGATATTTTCAACACTCAATAAAAGCAAAAGCCAACCAACAGGTCCTCAATCAGAAAATACAGATCCACCTGATGCTACGTCATGGAATAAAGATTTCCATTAAGCATCTAATAGTCCGCAAACCCACCTTCGCGGAAAAGGAGTTGAATCAATTCTCAAAACAGGAAACACTACTCCCAGGTTACGTTGTATGAGTAATTATCCCAGTGTAATTCAGCTGTAGTGCCTTTGGAAATTGAGGTTACTCCTGCCGGGGTTCCGGTATAGATAATGTCCCCTGATTTTAAGGGAAAAAACTGGCTGATATAAACTAATAAATCTTCAGGCCGCATCATCATGTCTGCTCCTTTGGCGCATTGCTTGATCGTGCCATTAACAAGCAGTTGAAATTCGGTATTCAGATAATCACGAAACTGATGATAGGAAATCCATGGGCCTAGAACAGCTGCATCTTTAAAGACCTTAGCAGTAGTCCAGGGATGCCCTTGTTTTTTTAGTTCAGATTGACGTGCTCTTAAAGTCATATCAAGACCAAGGCTGATGTCCGAAATCGCATTGCGGGCTTCATCATGTGTCATTTTATACCCATCACAGGCTACGCGTAGAACAATTTCACATTCAGGTTGTACGGCGTTGTCTTCATTGGGAAAATCAAGATAGAGATGCTCACCCCAACCAGAGGCTTGTCTCAGGACACTGGGTGGTTTTAAAAACAATACCGGTTTTTCGGGCATTGCATCACCAAGTTCCATGGCATGCTCGATATAATTTTTTCCTACACAAACTATTTTGTCTATAGGCATATGATTTTATACCTTATGATTTAAGTAATAAGTTGTTCGTCCCTTAATTCTTAAGGATCTCCATGGCAGTTGCAACAGTACTGGTTCAGATCATTCAAATATTTTTGCAAGCTATCGATTAAGAGCATACTTAAACCAGTAGAAGGCTTTATACCCCAAGATATTTTTTAATGTTTGCTTAATGATGAGCATCTCTCTATAGTTGAATCACCTGGAAATTTGAGTATTATTTTTTGCAACATGTCTGAGAAAATCTATTGGGTTTATATTTTACAATGTAACAACCAAAGTTATTACACCAGATATACAGATAATCTCGAAAGACGTTTTCAAGAGCACCTCTCAGGTAAAGGGAGTAAATATACGCGAAGCTTTAAACCCCTTTCAATTGCTCAAAGCTGGGAGATAAAAGGAGGCAAACTCATCGCAATGCGCATAGAACGTTACATTAAAAAACTTTCTAAATATCAAAAACTCATCCCCCGTAGATAAATGCAAGCCAAAAATAGTTTTCTTTTAAATTATCCGTCTTAGTCCTTTTAGATGATTCTTATAGGAAACTCAATTACTACCCAACTTAATATATTGATCGTAAATCATTTATATTAAGAGTTTGGCGCAAGTGAGTTTAATTCGTACCAAATTTTAGTTGGAATTTAGCATGTTGTTTTTTTTATTGACCCATTAGAATTTTTATGGAATATTGTGCCCCTTTAAAAATCTTAATGGCCAATACAAGATATTTGTACGATGTGATCTTAAGCCTATTCACAGCTCTCTCTTGGCAATAATACCTTCCCAAGAACCTTAATTGTTGGCAAATCCAGTCTTGTTGAAGAAAATTAATCAGTCAAGGTCTTATGTTATTCTTGCTTAACAGATATGGCCGCTCGTGGGTTAACTTAGCGGCAGTGCCTTAAGCCGGTAGAATGGAAACATAAGTATTGCCAGAAGCAATTCTTATGAATTTTATCAAGGTTATACTTTTTTTAAAAATAATTCGGTGGTTTATATTATGTTTACAAAGAAAGAAACAAATCCTTCTAATCTGCGTCACCAAAAAATAGTTGAAGAGCTAACTAAGTTGGCTAAAAGCAATGATGAAATGGGTCGAATATGTAAGCAGGCTCTTTCATTGACAAAAAAAAGAAATTACGACGCGGCTTTAAAGTTGGTGGAACCCCTACACGATTCTGAAGTTTATTTTACAAATAAATCTCTAGTTCGGGCGGTTTCTAATTTACGAAAAGAGGTAAATTTTAAGTTATTTCAGAAAGCCTCTGTTATTCAACAAAGAACACCTCTTAGCACAGAAGATAGGCTAAACAATCCACGAGAAATTAAGTCCGCTAGAGACTTTTTGCGAATACATTTTACCTCATCCTACGATGATGACACTGATGATTTACTTGTCTCTTG
The DNA here is from genome assembly GCF_043161935.1 of Legionella sp. 227. Lineage (NCBI taxonomy): Bacteria > Pseudomonadati > Pseudomonadota > Gammaproteobacteria > Legionellales > Legionellaceae > Legionella > Legionella sp. 227. Next base: position 542,646 of record NZ_CP171154.1, read on the forward strand.
GAATAAAGCCTTGAAATTTGGAGCGAAAGAAAAAGGAACTCAAGATATTCCTCGTGATCTCCAACAATTAGAGCATGTTCTTTTAATTATTAATTTTCTTTTAAAATATCGCGGCAACAGGGGTATTGCAGTCCCTGTCGATATTGAATTGGATGATTTTCATGCAGAGGTTCTTGAAAACTGGGGGGTTAGCTCTGCTAGGGAGCTTCTTTTGCAGATGTGCCAAACGCTATACCATGTATCTGATGACACCCTGAATAAATACAGCAAATTATTTATTCCCGCCCCCTTTACCTGGATAACATTTGAGCAATTTGGTGGCTTAATGGGGGAAGATATCTCGGAAAATTCCTTGCTAATAGACACAGAATATCTAAGCTCCATAGGTTCAAGTGAAGTAGAAAAAAAGAAATGCTATTTTTCAGCGGTTAACCGATTGGTTAATGAGTTGGCTCATACTGGTGATATTCTTATTCACGCACTTCCTGATATCATCGAGAAAGACCTTCCGATTTTAAAGGAATGCGTAGAAAAAATGAGAGCCGAATTAGATGCAAAAAGGCCTGATAGTTTAATCCAACCTGTTTCTTTACTTAATATACAAGCTTTAACACAGCGTCTAATAGATACCAATACGTATAAAAATGTTTTATCTTTGTTGTCATTTGTTAATCAATCGATTGATAAAGCTAGAAATTCTAAACCCAAGATAGATGAATACAAAGATACGTTCCTTTACTTTTCTTCAAAAGTAGGCCGGCACGCAGCTTTAAGGTATTTGCAAAAACTAGGAGAATATCTAACAGGAAAAAATTTTTATAGTGCCTATAATGAGTCGGTCTCTTGGGAAGATCTTGTCAGTTTAAGGAATATTATTGTTCATCAGGATCAAGATAATAATAAATATGTCGTGGATCTTTTGCTTCAAGACCCTCACCAGTTGAAGCAAATAGTTCAGGTAGAATTAAAAGAGCTTATTATCTTTTTATTGGATAACTTGCTATTACGTGAACAAAAAGCCTCTGTTTTTGAAGGAAACTTTCAAGAACATTGGTTAAATATTTATAAAGCACAAGAAAAAAAAGCTGTGGATCAATTTGCATCATCCCAAAAAAGAAATGCTAAAAGCCTCTTAACGTCCAAAGAAGATGAAGAATTTTTTATAGGTTTTCTGATAAGAAAGAATGCTCCGCAAGAAGTAGAAGATTTGTGGCGCAAAATTTTGCGGGGCGAAGAAAAATCACCGCTGACCACCAAAGAAGAAGGACAATTCAGACAAGCATATTTCCCCACGAAGAAAGACGATTTCCAGAGTTTTACAAGGTTAAGTCAGATCATGAGGAATGCCTTAAGTCCACCTAAGCTAAAAAAAAGCCAGCGAGAAGAAATGCTTAGGAAAATACAGGAAGAGGCGAAACAACGTGAAATGGAGAAAAAAAACAAAATGAAGGGATTGGATACTATTCGGAGTATCGTTGAAATTGCTAAAAAACACCAGGATGAAGGTCATACTCTAAGTCCTTTAGACAGGATTAATGCGGCTATAGAGGCTCTAGATAACATGAGAGAGTTTCTAACCGAAGAGTTATCTATTTTGCAAGATTATCCTTTACAAAAACATGGAGAAATCCTTGCTGTAAGACTGCTGGCTAAACCGATATTGCGTGCGGCTCTTGAGTATAATTTTGGTCAGCTAGTGCAACACCTGCAAATTATTCGTCAATTACATGCTTATCAAAAAACCAGTTTCTTGGAGGAGAATTACTCAAACTTAAAGCGATTAAGAAATTATGTTGAACATGATAATGCAATCATGATGAGTGCTGTTTCTTCTGAATCAGACAGTCCTATTGTTAATCGTACTATTTTGGATAGTCAAACACTTTATCCTATGTACATAAACCTAATCATTGGGTTAGCTCCTGAATTACAACAGATCAAGATGAGAATAGCTCCCCCGCCTAAAGAAAATAAATCAGCGACATTGGGTTATATTTATCAACAACCTGTATCTAGACCTTGTCCTGCTAGTCAAACATTGTTTTTTTTCAATCCAGTTAAGACTACTAATGTCAACAATACAACAAAGCGTGAAGAAAAAGAGCCGGAAAAGGAAGAAGAGAGGAATTATACTTTCTAACCATATTGGTCAGGCAAGTTTGCCCTGATCTTGCATGAAAAAAATGGACGCCAAGTTAAGCAACTTGTTTGACCTCATATAACTCGGGTGATTGGTACCCCAATCGAAGAGGACGTAGAGGGTCAGGCCTTGAATTGTGAATTTTCAATTATAAGTTGATTCTTGATTCAAGGCCTGCCCCCATATGTGCACATGTGTGCAGATCATTCAAATATATTTGCAAGCTATCGATTAAGAGCATACTTAAACCAGTAAAAGGCTTTATACGCCAAGATAGTTTTTTAATGTTTGCTTAATGATGAGCATCTCTCTATAGTTGAATCACCTGGAAATTTGAGTATTATTTTTTGCAACATGTCTGAGAAAATCTATTGGGTTTATATTTTACAATGTAACAACCAAAGTTATTACACCGGATATACAGATAATCTCGAAAGACGTTTTCAAGAGCACCTCTCAGGTAAAGGGAGTAAATATACGCGAAGCTTTAAACCCCTTTCAATTGCTCAAAGCTGGGAGATAAAGGGAGGCAAACTCATCGCAATGCGCATAGAACGTTACATTAAAAAACTTTCTAAATACCAAAAGGAGCAACTGGTACTCAATCCTTATTCTGATACCTTAATCAATATTTTATCGCATGAGGGTTAGGGATAATTATTGTAGGCCGGGCCCTTGGCCCGACAAACATCCATTAGTAGTTAACAGCCCGTACACAGCGAACAGCGAATACTCCAGATTTAACGTTAGGAAAAGGTTCAGAAACCGGCCCTGGCCGAAACTCCTGATACCAGGCAGCGTTCATTGGAGCACTCGAAGCCTCCGTTGAGCTCCAATACAATTGATTGGTTGCTAAATTAGAAACAAAGCCCAGTAAAAATAGATTGGTTGCTATATTTTCCATACTTGAAGTGCAGCCTGAACCCCTGCCTACTTCATCCGGCCCTAATTGACAAATTGCAGGTAAATACCAAGTGCCCTCAGATACAGTTCCACTATTATCAGCAGTGATTTGGTGACATAGACCTGCTGCATAATAATTGGTTAAAACTGGCGCAGTGCTACTAAAGCTATTGTAATAAATAAAAATATTTTGTGAGTTGCACACACCATCAGTACCTCCATTACAATTTTGCTGTCCAGGGTATTGAGTAGCAGTTTGCCCTGATGGTTCCGTTGCATTAGGAAAAGGAGCTAAACTGGTTGAGTTTTCGGCTACGCCCCAAATACTCGTAAAATCGGGATTAGTACCTCCAGTTCCGTCTGAACTCCAAACAACAGGTGAACCAGAAGCATCATTATTATCTACTACATAAGCGGTAGAGCTATCCGGAATAGAAAATACCATGTAGCCATAGATGGAAAAAGCCAAGGCAATTGGGTTTGATATATTTGGACCATCGCCACTGAAAATTATTCCTCCTTGAGCCAAATAGGGCTGTACTGTATTTGATGTAATTTTTACTGTGCATGTTCCATTTCCTGCAAGCACAGGGCAAGTTGTACTTGTAACTCCTGTCCATCCTGTAGATGATAAATCCACACCTACATTAGTTATTGTATTCGGTGTCAAATTAGCTACAGTAATGTCAACTCCTGTTGGATCATTGACAGGAATTATTGCCGTTGAAGGTACAGAAAGTGAAACTGTCGGCGATACAACGGATAAGCTAACAGACACTGAATTAGTATTATTGCCTTGTATTTCAATAGAAGTGGTGGGTAATACATTATGTGCAGTCAATGTAATCGTGCACGTACTTCCCGGAGCAACCAAGCTGCAATTAGCATAACTTGCACTGATAGCCCCGCCAGCTCCATTTAAATTAGCCTTTATATTTTCAGCATTAACAGGTGAGGAGGAACTGTTTATCACATAGATGTTTTGTGTACTTTCCGGACCAACGGTTGTCATATTTAATGAGGAAGGAGATGCACTAATCAATGCGTTCGGAGGACTGCAAATAATGGCTTGCATATCAAAGAATCTTGCTGAGGTATTACTTCCTTTAACGGCCACATTGGATATTAAAAAGGTCACTCCAGTATTGGTGTGAAAAGATATAGTGCAACTTGCTCCCGGATATAAGCGAGGCGGGCATCCATTATTTTGCACCACATAAGTCAAGAAATTTGCGTCATTAGAAAATGTACTAATATTTTGTGCGACTACTTTTGAAGTATTGGTAATTGTTATAGAACCAGGCTGCGACAAGCAAGAAGAGTTTTGTGCAATGGTTACCATACAGTTTCCCAGTCCTTGATTACAAGGAACTACAGTATTTGCATTAGACTGTAATTGAATTTCCAATTCAGGGAGTAATGAAACATGGGCGTATGATGCACTGCCAGGTTCAAGAGATAGAAAAAAAAATAAATAGTAGATTATTTTTCTATTTTTCGCCGATCTTATGCTCTTTCGAAAAAAAGAGTGAACTTGAGTAAGTAGATTAACACATTGGTAAATCGCTAAAATAAAATCAAAAATATACTTCTTGTATTGTCTTTTTTCTTCCATCAAAATCCCCTTTGATCTGTTGAATTTATCTTGTGTAATTTAACCTAAAATTTTATTGAGCAAATCAGTCCTTAAGGTTTACGCGCTCATGTTGATTGAGTGATTGTAGTGCGTGCAGCGTTGCATCACGCTGCTCGATTGTTCTGCCGCGAATGAGGACATTTCCTTTTCAGCTAAAGGCTAGTTACGAGCATAGGATTACTTTGAATCAACACCAACCCTTGAAGCCCTAATCAATGAACTTAATTCAGCTTGGAATATAAGGAGGAAGTTATATCCTCTTCTCGACAGTGGTTGGAGTCAGAGCTAAATGAGCCTCTTTTCTGTAGCAGCAAATTAAGGGCGGTACGTTTTGCAACAGCTGATAAAATGGTAACAGTGTAAGAAAGATTAGGCATCGCCTCTTGATAATTATTTGTTATATCATTAATAAATTCTTCACGTAGCTCAGGCTCTGGTACATAAGGCAAGTAACGTGCAAGTGATGTGATAATAAAACAACGTAATTCACTCTGATTTTTAAAAATTATTTCTTGAGAACAAAGATCAACCTTACAATCCATAAAGTTAACTTCTCTTAACATCTTATCAAATTGATCGACTGTAAATGTAACCCGCTTGTTATCTAACTTAGTAAATATATTATTCCATTTTTCTGATTTTACAGTTTCTTGAATTACTGTAGACAATGTCGAACCCATTACTGGGAAGAGAACAATTAATTGACCTTCATTTTTAAGATACTGATAAAGATTATTAGTAAAAGTTTTTTGTTGCTCCATGGGAATATGTGATACAGCCCAGGAGCATATTATTAAATCTGCTGAATTTTTGAGGGACGGATTAAATGAAGTAAGATCCTCGACTTGAAAAGACACATTGTTCTTTGAATATTTCTCTTCAGCGAACTCAATCATGTTCTCTGCATTATCTAACCCTACAATGCGGCAACTTGGAAAATGATTTCCAAGAAAACCAGCTAAACTACCAGTACCACAACAGACATCCATGATAGTTGATTCTTCAGGAATATCAGCCTTTTCCAAAAAATCCAAAACAATAGTTTTGGTAGTTACAATTTGTGGAATAGACTGATCATATACTTCAGGAACAATAGGGTATTGTGGCACTGCTTATCCTTTATAAGAGATCTTAGGTAACTTTCTTTAGTTAGGATACTAATATTTTTTTATTTTTCATGCAATTACCAGATTTCATTATTCAATTTTCAGCCCTAACTTCTCTTTAGTTGACGGTCATTTCATTATTCCCAAACTCTCTTCAGCGAACATTATTGCCATAGATCTCTTTAGGCTAAATTAATTCCAGAAGCTATGGAACAAGGTGGTTTAAAACAACTCGGTTTATAAGTATTATGTCTTTGCATTCAATAAAATACGCTTTATTTTGCAAGTGGAAGTTGCCCCAACTTTTAAAGGAAGATGTACTCCTAGTCCCCTGAGTTTGAGGAGTCCATGGAGTTTATAAAAACAGGAGTCCCGCCACGTTAATCAATCTTTTAATCTATGCCTATTTTCTTTAAGGAGACTGAGTGAAGAACTCACAATTATCGAGTCGTAGTTTGCTTGCATTAAGCCTAATGATATTTTTCATTGCCGATATCCAAGGAGGTATTGGTCCTATTCTCTCTATTTATTTACGCTCCAATTTAGGGTGGGACACTAGCCAGGTTGGTATAGCGCTAGCTACAACAGGTATTGTTGGCGTATTATTTCAAATTCCAAGTGGAATAATAGTTGATGCCATTCGATTTAAGCGATCGCTTATAGCCTTTGCATGTACCTGTATTATTTTAAGCTGCGCCATTTTGTTAAGCCAAACTTCGTTATATCTCATTATTGCAGCACAATCCCTTGTTGGCCTGGCCTCCAGCCTGATCCCCCCTTCAATTGCTGCAATATCCTTGGGGTTGGTGGGGAAAGACTTGTTTCCCCAAAGAGTCAGTATTAATGAATCGATCGTTCATGCAGGAACCGTCGTTGCTATTATCATCATAGGATTATTGGCCCAATTATATGGGCACTCCTGGATAGTATATGGCACCATCATGTTTTCAATCCTGGCATTAATGCCAATCCCATTCATTAATCCCAATGAAATAAACTATTCTGTAGCAAGGGAAATGCCCCTGATACAAAATAAGAATAACGAAACACAAGCCGGGCCTGTCCACTTTTTGCAACTCGCAAAATCAAAATCAATTCTAATCTTTTTTAGCGCTGTAATTGTTTTTCATTTTGCTAATGCAGCGCAACTACCGTTGGTTGGACAAGAGCTTGCAAAACTTAATCCTCATAGTGATTCTATCTTTATGGCAGGTTGCATTGTATTAGCACAAATCGTTATGGTAGTAGTTGCCTTTTCATTGGGATTCATAATCAATAAAATAGGCCGTAAACCCATTTTTTTATTTTCCTTTATCTTTTTAATTTTACGGGCCTTTTTATTTTCAATAACAGAAAGTTCCTTTCATCTACTGATTATCCAGTTATTAGATGGTATAAGCGCCGGAATTTTTGGAGTGGTCGCTGTAGTGATCGTTTCTGATTTAGCAAGTGGAACAGGTCGATTTAATTTTTTATTGGGTACTCTTGGATTATGCGTAGGCATCGGTTCATCACTGAGTAACATTATTGCAGGATTCATAGCAAAAATTTACGGATTTCATGTGGGATTTATTTCACTATCTTTTATTGCCGCGATTGGATTGATCCTCTATACATTTACAATGCCAGAAACAAGGACACTGAGTGATAAATGATTGATCATTCTTCTTGATGTGCGAGTTTAATGATATCGCATTACTAGCATTATTGCCCTCTTTCCAAACGCTACCAAGGACTTAGAGGGTCAGGCCTTGAATTGTGAATTTTCAATTAAAAATTGATTCATAATTCAAGGCCTGACCCTGCCCCCATATATGTTAAGGGTCTGCACCTGGATTGTATTAAAATTCAATATCTTATAAATTCTTTCAACCAGAAAATATAATTTCAGCTTTCTATATTTGATAAAGGACTTAATATGTTTACCTTCTTTTACAACCGCACTCAAAATCTCCCTTTAGTCAGCGCTGATAACCGCTTATTCAATTTAATAGTTTTATTGCTTTCAGCCCCACTTATCGAAGCACAAAGAGGGGGCGGTGGACATGGAGGTGGATTTGGAGGGGGTAGTTATGGTCATGGATATGGTGGTGGTAGCGGATCCTGTGACAGTAAATGTTTAAAGGTAATAGGTGGTACGATTGTAGTACTACTTTTATTCGTATGCTTAGTGGCAATAATATATAAAAAATGTAAGAAAAATAGCAGTCAAATAGATAATTCTTTACTAATAAGCGGCCCTTATGAAAATTCTCACCTCTTGCTCAACCATGCAGTTGCAGTAAGTTCTATTTCGGCCACTAATAATCTTGGTGAAAACTCAGATCTGATTGAATTTTTGAAATTGAATCCAAGTACATTAGACAGTTTATGGGAGGGTACCTATTCTGATTCTGGGATTCCGGGACTAGTTGGCAAATTTCATCCAAAATTACGCTTTAAATGGAATGAGCAAAAAAATTTGATGGAGTTCGAAACCTTTAATGACGAGCAAGACGATTACGGTGAATATAGAATTATAGGAAATTTAAACTTTGAGAATGGGAACTTTGTAGCCCATAAGTACTATTTCAATCCATCACAACAAACAGCTCCTTACAATATTGTGCAAGAAGGAAATATCAAGTTTATCAGTAAAGAGGACCAATTATATATCACAGCCAGCGGAGCCTGGCATTCTTCATATAAAAATTCAGTGAAGGGCACATTTGAATACAGTAAAGTCATTCAAGAGTTAACTTTAACAGAGGAACAGAAAGCTTATGGAACCTTTTTAAATGTCTGACCCACATTGGAGGAGAGTTATAGGGTCAGGCCTTGAATTGTGAATTTTCAATTAAAAGTTGATTCATAATTCAAGGCCTGACCCCATATGTGGTTCGGGATGATATTTAATTTTAAAATTTAATGTTCAAAAGTTATTGTTATAAATTATATGGGAAAAAATTATCCCTCCTCTGTGCATCACCCCACCATATTCCAACTACCATTAAACCCTCGTTTGTTAAGAAGAAAAATTTTATTGGCTAAATTGGACTGTAAGTGTGGTGTTTAAAGAAACACCATCATGGCAATTTCATTAAAGGATTGCTATATTTATTGCAATCCTTTACAGGAGTAGTGCATGAAAGTCTTTGTCACAGGCGGCACTGGGTTTGTGGGTGGGCATAGCATCAAGCGGTTACTGGCAGATGAGCATTCGGTGGTCGCGCCCGCTAGGCGTGAGGTGGCCTGTAAACGGTTACGCGCACTTGGAGCATCGTCGACTGTACTCGAATATGCAGATCCGGCCGCACTTGAGCAAGCAATGGATGGATGTGATGCTGCCGTTCATATTGCTGCACACCTGAAGATGTGGGGGTCGTGGGAGGACTTCGAAGTCAGCAATGTGACCTTGACGGATCAAGTGCTTAATGCAGCGAAAGCATGCGGCATCAAGCGCTTTGTTCACGTTAGTGCCGCTTCCGTGGTTATGCAGGCGGCAATGCCAATTGCCCATGCTGATGAGTCTTGGCCATTGACCGAGTTGCGCCATCTGCCTTACTCAACAACGAAGGCAATCGCCGAGTCGCATGTTCTAGCCGCGCATTCCGATGGTTTCAGTACGGTGGCTTTGCGTCCACCTCTCATTTGGGGGCCCGGCGATACGGTCGATGGTGACTTGGGCGACCGAGTCCGTAAACGACAGTTTGCGTGGATCAACCGAGGGGAGTACCCCTATGCCACCTGTCATGTTCAAAACCTGTGCCACGCTATAGCGCTCGCACTACGCTCCGAAGTGACCGGAGCGTTCTTCTTGACAGATGACGAAGAAATCACCTTCCGCGAATTCATAACCCAACGCCTGCATGCGAGTGGGCTGGAGGTACCACGGATGTCGGTACCTGCTCCGGTTGCCTGGTTGATGGGAAGAGGAATGGAAAAGCTTTGGGCTGCCGGTTGGTTGCCTGGAGATCCGCCACTGACGCGAGAGTTGGTCCGGCTGATTGGCTACCCGTTTTCACTGGACATAAGTCGAGCTAAGACAGTACTGCGTTACGAGCCGGAAATTACCATCCGCGAGGGAATGTCTAGAGTTAGAGGGTCAGGCCTTGAATTGTGATTGTTTTTCATTTTGCTAATGCAGCGCAATTGCCGATGGTTGGACAAGAGCTTGCAAAACTTAATCCTCATAGTGATTCTATCTTTATGGCAGGTTGCATTGTATTGGCACAAATCGTTATGGTAGTAGTTGCCTTTTCATTGGGATTCTTAATCGATAAAATAGGCCGTAAGCCCATTTTTTTATTTTCCTTTATCTTTTTAATTTTACGGGCCTTATTTATTTTCAATAACAGAAAGTTCCTTTTATCTACTGATTATCCAGTTATTAGATGGTATTAGCGCCGGAATTTTTGGAGTGGTAGCCGTAGTTATCGTTTCTGATTTAGCAAGTGGAACAGGCCGATTTAATTTTTTATTGGGTACTCTTGGATTGTGCGCAGGCATCGGTTCATCACTGAGTAACATTATTGCAGGATTCATAGCAAAAATTTACGGATTTCATGTGGGATTTATTTCACTATCTTTTATTGCCGCAATTGGATTGATCCTCTATACATTTACAATGCCAGAAACAAGGACACTGAGTGATAAATGATTGATCATTCTTCTTGATGTGCGAGTTTAATGATATCGCATTGCGAGCACACATAGGTCGTGCCTTGGCCCGACCATTCCTTAATTGTCCCTCATTCCAAACGCTAGTGAGGAAAGTGATTTGCTTCATCGATGTAGTGCTCAAATCTCTCATGTACTTGCATGCACACTCCACTTCCACACTCGCCTCGCGTCACACTTCATTTCCCTCTGTGAATTTGGAAAGAGGGAACAATTAAAAAAGAAGAAAAAAAGGGTTTAAAAAGATTTTACTGATAAACACAATGAACACGTTTCAAAGCAGCATCCGCTAAATCGATTGCCATTTCAAACGTGTCTCCTTCGGTGATAACTGCACATAACAAATGGTCATACCCTCGCGGCGGAACAGTAACCAACTCATTGACCTGTCGCAAAATTTTAAAATCCCTTACCCCTGGTTGATTACTCATTTCTTCAACATACTTCCAATCTGTAATGATACCATTCTCGGTTGCGAATAAATTTCGTTCGCATGCAAATTTATTTTTTGTTGCTTTTAACTCAATCGGTTCGCCAAGTGCGGTTTGGATACTTGCTTGCGCTAAATTAATTCCAGAGGCTAATGGAACAAGGTGGCTTGAAACAAAGCCCCCAGCCATTCGTGAGTTTACCTCAACAATTTTAGGTCCTTCGGCGGTCAACATGACTTCTACATGAAAAGCACAATTGTTGATGCCAACGGCATGAATAGCCTTTTCAACCACCTTATAAATTGAAGAACAAACTTCTGGTTCCGGCTCATATGGAAAACAATGCATCCATTCCGTGAAACCAGGTTTTTCTACAAATTTTTTAGTAATCCCCGCAAAATAAACTTGAGATTGATTAATAATCCCTTCAACACTAACTTCCTGTCCCGCCATAAACTCCTCAGCAATATACTCATCAGCGTACAACCAAAAGGATACACGTTCACAAGTACTCATCAGCGCAAATGCTTCTTCGAGCTCAGCTTGGTTGTTTAATTTAAAAACCGCAACACTTGTTGAAGCAGCTACGGGTTTGAATATTAATGGGAATCCGATAGTATTTGCTGCATTTTGCAAGTCCTTAAATGTTTTTACCAATTGAAATTTTGGATGGGGAACCTCCCTCCTCTTCAACGCTTCTCGCATTTTGTATTTATGTTTCACTGTAGTTGCTGAAGCAAGTGAGCTACCAGGTAGTTTAAATTCTTCTGCGATTGCTGCAACCAACTCGACACTTTTATCCAGTATGGTAATTACACCATCAAAAGGTGTCTCTTTATACTCCTCTTTTAAAACAGAAATAGTCTCAGCAAAATTAGTGGTATCTGCCTTAATAAATTTATCAACTATATCTTTTGCCCAATCCGGTAAATTAGGAGCTATCAAAAAAACCTTTATCCCTAGATTTTTCGCAGCCTCTATTTTTACCAAATTATGCTCATCAGAAACATTTACAAATAAAATCGATCTACTCATATTTACTCCATATTATTAAACGCTCTTCCTAAAGACTGTTTCATAACGGGTTTCGCGTACTCACCTACATAAACAAAAAAATATGAAATCAATGACAGCCCTCCAATTATGATAAACAGGATCTGACCTCCAAAAGATTCAAGGAGAACCCCACCTAAAACTGGCCCTAGAGCCAAGCCCAATTCTCTAAAAGCTAAAGCTCCAAAATATGAGCCTTTCAAATGCGAAGGAGCCATATCATCAACAAACAAGAATGCAATAGGAAATATGAACAACTCACCCACGGTGATAATTAAAATAGAATAGTAAAAGTAGCTTGCTTTGTTACCACAACAAGAAAAACCCAAACAGCCAAGAAAAAATAAAAAACAACCATAAAAAACAGCTTGATGCCTCGGTATTCTCCTACACAATAGAAAAATAGGAAGCTGTCCAATCAGCACAAACAATGCATTTAATGCAATCGTTAAGGAATAGACACGCACACCATCATCGATTTGCTGGGATATGAATTGAGCTAATGTGGAATCGATTTGCGAGTAACATAAGGCAAATACTATATTAAAAAGAATGAAATTTAATAACCTACGATCTAAAGAAATAGCTCGTAAGGTCGCCGATAAAGAAACATTGCTTTGTTTGTTTCTACAAAGTTGTCTTGGTTCTTTTAACAGGACAGCATATAAGAAACAGCCAAAACTAAAATACATGAAGCCTGCTATATAAAATGCAATGGGAGATAAAGTAACTCCTAGATATACTGCTAATAAAGGTCCAAAAACAGCACCAACATTCATTGCGGCATAACGTAAGTTAAAAAATAACTCTCGATGTTCTTTATCAACTAATTCGCTGATTAATGCGAGTGCGACCGGCTGAAAGAAAGAAGAAAATAACCCAAACATTCCATTAAGCGTGCCGATCAATATTAATTGAAGATACCGAGAATTAATTTGCCAGCTTAAACCTAATAATAGGAAGATACAGGCTGATGTGAAAATCGAAATATATAATAATGGAATTCGTCCATATTTATCCGATAATTGTCCACCGATAAAACCACCAAATATTGAACAAAAGGGAGCAATTCCACAGACTAAACCACTTATCCATAATGAAAAGTGAGTATTATGATTAAGAAATAAGATTAAAAAAGGAAGGCACATAAATTTTGCTGAGTTCACGCAAACAATGCCTAATAGCAAACACCAAATCAGCTTTAAATTAGGGTTAAAAAATCTCATTATTATACCCCTAATTAAGTCGTTCAATTTTTGTTATAATCGCATTTACATGTATTTCAACCGTATCAAACAGTGGGATACTAACATCCGCTTTTGATACCAATAGAGGCAACTCCGTACAACCAAGTATGACCCCATCTAAATGGTAACTCGAAGCTAATTTATTAATAATATTTAGAACGATCTCTTTTGAACTACTCGTGACAATACCGTGACATAATTCATGATAAATGATCTGATGAAGCAACTCCCGATCATAAGCATCGGGAGTTACCACTTGAAGTCCTTTTTTAAGCAGTTTATTTTTATAAAAATCTTGCTCCATTGTATAACGAGTGCCAATTAAACCCACTTTTTGTGCACCAAAATGATGTAAATAATCACCGGTTGCATCAATGATGTTTATTAATTTTTTGTGGATCTTAGCATCCAATTGATTCGCCAACTTATTCGTAGTATTAGAACAAATTGCGATTACATCTGAACCGGCCTTATCCAACAAAATCACTTTTTCTTGAATTAATCTTAATTCCATTACTTCATTTTGTTTTTTTTGATGCTCCAGAATTTCTTCGAAATCAAAACTATACATTACTATTTTGGCTGAGTGATTTTTTCCTTTTGCTCTATTAATGGTTAAATTAAGTCGCTTATAGTATTCCATTGTAGAAGCCCAGCTAACACCTCCAAGTAAACCAATGCACTTCATGCTGCACCTCGTAAGTCCATTTCTTCATTATACTGATTTGTTTTATTCTTCCTGTTTAGACTGTTTTTAAATGTCAACTGAATAAAATCAGACATTGAGATATTGATTTCTTTGAGCATTTTCGGGAAAAAGCTAGCATGACTTAATCCTGGCAATGAATTAACTTCAAGGAAATAAATCTTCCCTTCTGAAACAATAAAATCAAGCCGAAACATGTTTTCAAACATTAAATCAGAGAAAATTCGTTTCGAGATATCAGCAATTTGAGTTGTAAATTTATTATAAGATTGGGGGATAATTCGCTCACTCACTCCAAACTTACAAAGTTTTTCTCTTCGACCAAAAAATCTATTTCGGGTTCTTACCAAAATTAGAGGTAACACCTCAATACTTCCCAGATTTTCAATACAGCCACAAGAATATTCCTCACCTGGAATATACTTTTGTAAAAGAGCAATATTATCGATCTTTAAGATATCAATGATTAAGTTTACCGCGGCATCGATTGAATTTTCATTGAGTAACATACGCTCAGTAAACATACTGGTGCCAAGTGAATTAGGTTTAATCACTATTTCTTGATTATAAAAAAGCAATAACTTTGCCTTGATATGTGAGATGTTTGCATCTCTGATAGAGAGCATCGGTATTGGCTCTAGTTCGGGATACATTGATTCAATGTATTTTGAGCAGTGAAATTTACTTTTAGTTAGGCTAGAAGAAAGTACCGAGCCAAAAGAATTTTTTATATCGAATATTTTTCCTAGACCTTGAATATGCCCATCCTCACCAAACTTCCCATATAATAAAGAAAATACATATTCGTTATTTTTTTTAATGTGTTGGAATGCTTCGATAATTGAGATTGGAGCTTTTTTGCTCGTCATGTAATAATCAGGATCTTTTTCAAAATCAAATGGTTTTCTAATAACAAAACCTTCTTCAGTTACATAGTAGACATATTGATATAGGTTTGTATCTTTTATTTGATGCTGTAATTCAGAATAAATGCTGTGAAACGTTCTCAATGAAAGATCGCGTTCAACAGAAACACCACCAAAGATAAAGCTAATTTTGGGATTTACAGTATTGTCCATAATAATTCTCCAATTGATGCAATTTGGTTATCTTGAAAGATAACGATTTAGTTTAAATTTCTTGTTTTTTGAATTTTTGAATTCAGCTAATTTACAAATAAGGTATTAGGAAGTTCCTGCTCTGAACGACTATGGATGGTATTGTCTTCATTCATAAAAACAACTTTGGGGATATGTTTTGATACCTGATTTTCATTTAGATTGCAGTAACAAATAATTATAATTTTATCACCTTCATGAACAAGCCTTGCCGCCGCTCCATTCACACAGATCTCCCCACTTCCTTTGCGCCCTTTTATTACATAAGTTTCAAATCGTGAACCGTTATTTATATCCACAATTTGAACTTTTTCATTTTCCTGTATTCCAGTTTCTAGTAGTAAATTTTCATCAATAGTGATACTTCCTATATAATTCAGATTTGCCTGAGTTATTGTTGCTCGATGAATTTTTGCTTTTAACATTGTAACTAACATGATTGCTCCTTTTATTATTAATTCCTTATCGATGAGCAATTTAGTCGTAATTAAACAATGAAAAAATTTTTTTTTTTACATGTAAATTTTTAATGGAAAATAAAAGTCTTACTGATATTTTTGTAAACAGTTTAATTAACCGATTGTACGATTCCATTTTAATGGCCCAATATCCTCCTTGGCCCTAAAATCAGGGAGGGTTAATGTGAGGTGAAATATAGAATGCAGCATATTTTTTAGCGAGGAAAATACTATTGAGGATACTACTTAATACAGCAGATACTGAGGATAGATGTTACTATTCTAGCTCAATATTTTTCATGAGTTGTCCTGACAGGAACAGTCGTTTTCATAATTTTTTGCAACAAGGTTATCAATTCTCCTTGAAAAGAAGAACATAATAGTCGCAAAAAACAATGCGGATACACCTAATTTATCAAAAAAGCTCAAATAGTTAGGATTGCTGCTTAGTGGATCTAATTGTATTTCATAATGAATCGAATTTGAGAGAAAATTAGCCAAAGAAGCCGCAATTCCAGATACCATCATCCAAAAACCCATCATTATACCTTGTAACCTTTGGGGAGCTAATACGCCTACCATAGAATAACCGACTGGCGCTATAAACACCTCACCAAATGCTTGCAAAATAAAATGAAGCGCAACCCAAGACGGAGATACAAAACCAGAATCATCTGAATTAATAATACCCAATGAAAATACAAAAAAGGAGATACCAATAAATGTTATGGCAATTATAAATTTATGGGATAGACTTAAATCTAATCCCCATTTTTTTAGTTTTTGGAAAAAATAACCCAATAAAGGGGAGAATATAATCACAAATATTGAATTTAGATTCATATACCATTGTGGTGGAATAACAACTCTGAATATCTGGGCTTTTATATTTTCTTTTAAAAAATATGTTATACCCATTGGTCCAATATAAAATAAAGTCCAAAATATGATTGACGATAGAGATAATAAAATGAACGCATATATATTTCTTTTTTCAGTAATGATTTTTGTTATCTTAATTTGATGAATTAAGAATAGTAATGTAAAAATACCTAAAACAACAACTAAACTATTTGAATAATATGCATAACTAAAGCCTATTATAATAAGCAAGCACAATATGCTCATTATTCCTAACGCTAATGTTATTTGCTTAAAAAAGCTAACTATCCTTTGTTCCATTCCACACTCATATGATCTCCAATTGCATATAATCAAAATAACTGCGAGAACATTAAAAATATTACATATATTGAAGAGACGAGTATAATTAGAACAAAACTCATAATACCCACCAACAAAAAACCCAGATAAAAAACCAGCATTAATAGCTGAATAGTTGATGAAAAATGAGATTTCTCTGTTTGCATCATTTTCTATCTTCTGAGTAAGGATGCACTTTAAGGAAGTAGAATTTATACCGCAACCTATCAAAAATAAACTTAATCCATACATTAAACCAGTAGAGGTTGAAAAACTTAAAATATATGTTCCTATAACCTGAAAAAATGTGGATATGATTAATAGAATCCTGTTACTAATAATTCGGCCTCCCAAATATCCAGCAACAAGATGTAATGCGAAATTAAAAGCCAAAAACATTCCAATAAAGGAATTGGCTTCATTTTTGGTATAACCTAATCCTCTAGTTAAATATAACACTAGTGAAGAAAACAAAACTGCATAGCTAAATGTAACAATCCCGCTGATTAAATGAAGTAAATTTAGGCTGATTCCTTTTTTTCTCAATGAAAACATTACATTGTAATCCTTTACTGATTAAATTCTGTATGATAATTTTAACTACCTTTTTTGTTATGTAAATTTTTACCTAGGATTTTTTTACATTAAATTAGGGATAAAAAATTGAGCGCTATAATTAAAACTAATTGGGATGAAGTCAAGGATAAAATTAAAATTATTAATAAAAATTTCTTTAATTTAATCGAAAGTATATCTTCTGTATCTTCTATGCCACTTTATCTTGCAACATATGATTATGGGAAGGTAATAGGCTCTAAAAGTGATTTCTTTATCCCCGATCATACTGGTAATGAATCTTATCTAGGATCTAATCTCATTCCAAATGAAATAGCAAAAGATTTGGATTACGGCAAAAATAGCTCTCCCCTTGGTTTAATAATGGAGAATTTTTGTGAATGGTCTTACGAAGAAAGGAATGAAATATTTCCTTTTGCCGTGCAAGGTGAAGGTACAATTTTTAATCAACAAATTATTTTCCAAGAAGAACAAACAATTGAAAATAATACTATTTCTCTCCATTCAGGTGTAAAATCTATTTTTATGTTACCAAATATAGGATGCAAGGTTCACCATAAAAAAGTTCAGTTAGCCCTAGGTATTGAATCTGAAGCCCCTAAAGATCCTAATGAGCACTATGCTTTATTTAGAGAAATACTATATAAAACAGGATATTACAAGGACTGGCATAGCACGATTTTATTTTTTTCGAAGCAATGGATAGATGAGATAAGAAATAACCCAGCATGGCTGGGTGTAAAATTCTTTTTTTCAGAGAATTTGAGAAAAAGAATTAGTAGGGACTTGTATAATTCATTTTATAATGATTTATTTATGACTTCAAATAGTGTAAACAAACATAGACCTACTCCCTTTCTCATCGACACTGCCAAATATATTTTCAATATAATAATGGGAAAAGGAATTGGATATATTCCGGCACAAAATTCTAAACTTCTTCCTATAGAGCCTATACAAGAAATATACCATAAAATATACCAGCTAACTTATTCTCCGATCTTAATGGTTCCTTCTAGTTTTAATAATAACTTGGATCACATATATTATTCTCTTCAGCAGCCAAGCAAAAAAATAAATACTTTCAAAATTAGAATGAATAACAGTACTTACCAAGAATTAGCTGTACTAAGGAAAATTCTTCTCTCTTATTTAGAGGAATTTTCTTCGGATGACTCCAATTCTTTCGGCAGCGATTTATATTGGGCTTGTCAAAACATAAAACTATCTTTTTTTCATAATAAGCCATCGGATCCAAAAGATAATATTTTACTTGCAAAACAAATTACTGAGCATGACTTAAGATTTCAAATATCCAAATATAATAAATTAGATATATCTAATGATGCTAAGTTTTTTAGGGGTTGTTT
This sequence comes from Legionella sp. 227, assembly GCF_043161935.1. Classification (NCBI taxonomy): domain Bacteria; kingdom Pseudomonadati; phylum Pseudomonadota; class Gammaproteobacteria; order Legionellales; family Legionellaceae; genus Legionella; species Legionella sp. 227. Next base: position 561,252 of record NZ_CP171154.1, read on the forward strand.
AAGAATTTCAAGATCAAATAATATAATTAAATAATTCCAATATATCAGAATTTAATTCTCCTCTCTTTAAAGGAGGTATAAATATGGTTGATATATGAGAAATATTTTCCATAGCTAGATCTTTTAACTTTTTTACTTCATTAGAAAATATTTTGCCAGGTATTTGTGATGCGGTGTACACTGCTAATTCATGCTCAGGTGGATAATATGCCATTAAATATTTTTTAAGAACATCTAAATACTTGGAAATGTTCATATCGTTCATACCCAAGCTGCTTACTTGATATAAAACCAAATTTGAATTTACATCTATATTTTTTTTATAAATTAACAATTCAGTTGCATCATAGACACAAAGTCCTCCTTGCCCCGGATTAATAAGCAAGTCAGCAAACAAGCAATCTAGTGAAGAAATGGCTGGCAATACATAAGCTGTACCTCCCTGCTGCCTTATTTTTATAACGGCATTTAAAGCAAAATCAGCAAAAAAAGTAGGATGTCCGTACAAAACTACACACACACTACTGTATAAACAATAATCAGAGACAATTTTGTCAGTTAAATTTTTATATGAATCTTGTCTATTGGTATAGTTGAAATATATCTCATCTAATGATTCAGCATTTTTATGCTCTTTCATTAAGAAATTCGACATAATCTTATCGTTTACTAAAAAAAGAAGTTTCTCACAATTTCTTAATAAGACTAATGACTCTTCAGTTAAATGAGCTATCGATTTAATACCAGAACCAATTACTATTAATCGACCCATATTGAAAAATCTGTTTTATCATTGATTACAAATATGGAATTAGTATGAGGGTATTGTGTTTTATCTAAGTTATCCATCTCAATGTTGTTCTGAATATCATCCCTTAGATATTCATAACCTATATATTTTTTTATTAAATAAATGTCATCCATTTTATATCTCCTTTATCACAGAATTACCCACAATTTAGCATTTTGATAAGTTATTATATACAGAGGCTTTTAATTTAACTAGACAAAAGAATTTAAGAAATATCTTACATAATCAAAAACTAGATTTTCTGAAAAAGGATTTCCAATTTATTAGTTTTTAACTCGACTTTTTGACAGCTCCATCTTTAGACTACAACATTGGCTCAGATTGTGTGAGGAGTCAGAGGGCCAGGCACTGACCCCATATGTGCGGACCGTCCCCGTTTAGTGTCTGTCAAACCACTTCTTATCTGGATTAGGTATTCTGTACCGGCAAATTAGATTGAGAATCTCCTCGACAAATCATATTCTGGTCATTAGGTATTGATACTAGAGGTTTGAAAAGGTTTGGCATTTTAACAACTGTCCCAGGGATGCCTTTTTTTTCAAGCACTTCATTACACGCTGCGATTAATTTGAGATCATAGCGACCATTATTAAATATTAGCGCTTTACGCACAAACTCTTTTATGTGCTCAGCATATTTAGATAATTTTCCAATACTATCCATATAATCAATAATAACTGAAGCATGATCTTTTTTATTCTTTTTTAATGCATAGAAAAATGGGTCAATCCGATTTTTTTTATGACGTTGGAAATTAGTAACGGAAGGTTTAATTTTCTGCAGTAGATGCTTTAAATAATTGGGGGAACCATTATCAATCAATGTAAAAATAGGCGTTCTATGATTCCTATCTTTGAAATCTAAGCCCGGTTTTTCTATAAGCAGATCTATAGCAGCTAATCGATTTTTTATGTCTCGAGGTGTTCTATCTAGGGAGGTACCCAAGCACGCAAGATGTAATGCGGTACGGCCCGACATTGATTGCTGAATCGTTGTATCCATTTTAGGATTCTGGAGTAATTTCTTCAATACCGTTACGTTACCCAGAAAAGCGGCCATCAAAAGTAAAGTGATACGCTCCTGCTGCCACAGCGGCATGAATTGCCCATCTTTTACTTTTAAAATTGGCAACGGCAAATAAGAAATAGAATCATATTTTCTGATATTTCTATTTTGTAGCATTTCGTAAACAGGTTTAGGTAGAAAAGCAGTATCTTCTTTGGTAATACCTAAGGGGCTAAGATCATATGTACAGTTTGCAAAATTGTAAGGAACAGGATGATAGTTATCCTGATATTCTTCAAAAATTTCCTGAGCACATCTAAAATTATCCGAAGGGTGTAAGAGTTATTGTCAAAAGTGGTGTACAGCATTAGGCGGCGTTTCTGTCTGATTGTTCACCAACCTGTACTCCGTCTTCAAACTTCACGTTATTAACAACAAGAGTTAATAGGTTAAACCCTCTAATTTTAATCCATCGTTTCTGAGCTGACTCCATCAATTTAAATACCATTGCCAACGTGCTGTCTCTTGAGCCACAGTTACGTGATTTTTTTGTACGTAGGCGCACTGTAGCGAAAGCGGATTCAATTGGATTTGTTGTTCGGATATGAATCCAATGCTCCGCAGGAAAATCATAAAATGCGAGTAATTCCTCACGGTCTTTACTTAAGCACTCCATTGCTTTTGGATACTTAGGCGCGAATAACTCCACTGTGTTGTCAAACGCTTTATAAGCCTCTTTGCGTGTTGATGCCATCCAGATTTCATGCAATGCTGCTTTCACCTTGGGCTGCACCGATTTCGGTAATTTATTCAGGACATTGGCTGTTTTATGCACCCAACATCGTTGATGACGGGTATCGGGATACACTTTGCTAATAGCATTCCAAAAGCCCAATGCACCATCCCCTGCAGCCAGTTTTGGAGTGTGAGCAAGCCCCCTTTGTCGTAAGCTTGTCAACAGCTCCTCCCAGCTTGCTGAGGACTCACGGAACCCATCACTCACAGCGACTAGCTCTTTATGACCGTGCTCAGTAACGCCAATAATAACCAGCAAACACAAGCGGTCATCCATTCGCACTTGACTGTAAATACCATCTGCCCACCAATAAACATAACGCTTGTGACTTAAATCCTGACGCTGCCAGCTTTGATGCTCATCAAGCCATTGGCTTTTTAATCGACACACCGTATTTGCAGATAAGCCTTTTGCATGCTCACCCAACAGAGAACCTAAAGCCTCGGAGTAATCACCCGTTGATAATCCTTTTAAATAAAGCCAGGGAATCAATTCCTCAATACTCTTTGTACGTCTTAAATAGGGAGGTAACAAATGGCTTTGAAAATGAATACCAGAGCCTCCCCGGTCCCGCACTTTGGGTACTTTGATGCTGACATCACCAACGCCTGTCTGAATGGTTCTTTCTGGCAAATAACCGTTGCGAACGATAGCCTGTCTACCGTCGAGTAATTTATAATCCTCATATTCAGACAACATAGCACTGAGCTCCGCTTCTACTGCTTGCCTAATCAAATCACGGGCTCCATTTCTCAATAATTCAGTTAAGGGATCAGCAATTTTTTCAACTGGTGTTGAGACTTCTTTCAGTTTACAATTCTTCATGGCGTAGTTCCTTTTGTTGATTATGTTCTTGCGGAACAATCAACAGAATACGCCACCTAATTTATTTTTCCCATACACCAGATTCGAGCATAACTCAGGGTGTAAAAAGAGAGGTTTAAAGCAAAAATAATAATCTTTACCATAATCAACTAATAATTGCTCATCTTCATAAATATCTCTGGCGGCAATGACCAACATTCTTTTTTTCTTTTCTATAAATTCGACATTTTCCTGAATGGTTGAAGCATTAATAAAACGAGAGACATTTCCCTGGTATTTTGCATCAAGTATTTTGTTCCTGTTTTTCAAAAACATAAAATAATCTCTGTCTTTCTTTTCATCCTGATTTTCCTCATCGGAAACTTTTTCACCAGTGTACTCGAATAAAACAGTTCCCTTTTTGATGAAACGCCTGGCGTAAACACCATAGTGAATTTGCGGTGATGAAATGATATTCAGAGGAGCAATGTAAACCAGATCGGGTTTGTCTTTTTTGCCACTTTTGTATTGAAAGTTAACCTGGGAACCATTGACTGATAAGTGAATTGAATTCTCTAGCTCTTGAATAGATTTATTATCATCAAGATAAAATATTGGTCTGTGACTTTGTGCAGGAGTAGTCGTAGCAAAAGGGTTGTCGCCTATCACCAACTCTTCCTCTCTCCCCTTGCCTTCATCATCAATAGTAAGGATCTGTACCCCTTCATTATTCGCCTCCACTGTTTGAGTCATAACCTCTTTTTGTTGTGGCTCATTAAGTGGGGAAAATATGGATGAATATGAATTAGGATTCAGTGGTTGGGGTGTTAAAACTTCCGGTTGAGAAAACATCAATTTCAGTAGCTCTTCCATGATTGTAGGGGGTAGCAATTCATTAGAGCTGCTATCAGTGATCTCTTTTTGCTTTTTAGGCGCTTTTTGCTGATAGAATTCTTCTTTCCCTATTTCCACTATCCCATCTACCTCTAGGCTTTTCGGCCCATCTAATTGGACTTGTTCTATTGCGCTTGCTTTTCTTTTGAGAGAAATATTTTCATCTTTAGATTTCATGGTGGTCTATTATTAGCCAGTAAAGAACAAAATTTTAACATCTATTTATTAAAGCGGAGTTAGAGGGTCAGGCCTTGAATTGTGAATTTTCAATTATAAGTTGATTCACAATTCAAGGCCTGACCCCATATGTATACTTTAAATTACCTCGTACAATGTGCAATCGTTGCTGAAAAATGAACTAATTAGTCATCGCAGAGCTGAGATGTTGTCCATCTTTAGTTTGATATTGTCTGTTAATTTCAGCAAGCGCGTTAGCTGATATATCAGCAGATCCAATCGTTAGTTCTTTCCACACAGGCACATCTATTACTTTAAAAAAACGGGCATCTTTTTTTGATTTAATGAGTTGTGTAATATCATCCACAATATAGATTTTATTAAATCCAATGATCTGCCCTTGATCAAATTCTAATTCTATAATAGCACTTTGAGTTACTCTTCTAGAAATCGATGCAGCATCGCTTGCTATTACCCGTTCAAACCTACTTTTAGCTTCTTGTATAGTGTCATAGAAATGAGCATTATGACCTAAAGAGTAGCCGCAAACTCGCTCATAAAACAGCTTATGAAAAGGAGCAACTGCTAAATATGCTATATCTGCGAAACCATCACCAGACATAGTAAATGCAGGACTAACTATTGCGTATATTTTTGTCATTTAAAACAACCTTTAAATCCTTGATCAGAATGTATGGCACTCGCAGCTTTTACTTTATCTAATAAAATTTGCCAACTTTCTAAATCATTGCAATTAATAGATTGTTTTAAACAATCTGTAAATGCAGTATATTTATCAGAATTTTTTGGAAATCGTAATAATCCTTTACATAAAAATTTTTGTAGTTGTTTTTTCTTTATCAGAAAAACAACTTCCGTTAAATTTTTTTGCTGAGCATAGACTTAGAGGGTCAGGCCTTGAATTGTGAATTTTCAATTAAAAGTAAATTCATAATTCAAGGCCTGACCCCATATGTGCATATGTGTGCTTTTAATATCTATCGTTTTATGGAAACAGGTGAAAATTTTACTCAATAGGATTTATATCAATAAGGTGTACTCTAATCAGCTTAATATATTGTCCGATAGTACGACAAAGAAATGCGCACCAGGGTGCGCAACATTAGGATGAAGCAATAATTTGAAAATTACGAACATGGGCTAAAACTCCTTTTTCCCATCCTCCTGCAATCAAATGTTCCGCATTTTTCTGTAGGGTAGATGCAACTCGGCCAGAGAAATGAGCATTCTGAGCGGCTTTATTATGAAAGGCATCAAATATAGCATAAGTATTTTTGTCAGTTTTTAAAGCAACCCAAAAATAAGTTTTTGGTTCTGTTGAATTAATAAGTTGCGAACCTTCTTTTAATAAAAGTTCTAACTCATGAGATTTACCCGTTTTTGCCTTAAAAACAATATAAGATGCTTCCTGAGCAGTCAAAACCATATCCATATTAAAGTTATTAGAGGCAATGACATCGTAATTACTTATATTATGTAATACTCCTTGTTCCCACCCTCCTATTACCAATTGTGAAGCACTTTCTTTTAATGCTTTTGCAACTTGACCAGCAAAATGCAGCTCCCTTCCTTTTTCATTAAGAAAAATATCAAAAATAGCAAGATGATTGCCGTCTTTTAACGCGAACCACAGAGCAGTATTAGGTTCGGTTTGACGCACAAGTAGAGCACCCTTTCTAAGAAATTCTTCAAATTTTGACGTTGATTCGTTTTTGCTTTCCATATTGATATAAGTAGCGTTGTTAATGTTATTAGCGTTAATTATCATGGTTGTTTTACTCGCATAGTTAGAAGTTATTAATCCAAAAGTAAGAGAACAAATAATTAATAGTTTAAATTTCATAGACATCTTTGACTATCTATTGATAGATAGATAAATCAAATAAAAAAAATCAAAATGTTTTTTTAATATATTGTTTCACTGTTTCAACATAAGAAATATCCTCATACAGTCTTGACATCAGCAACCCCCCTTCTAGTTGAACCAGTATATATCTAGAAAGTTCCTCAGGTTGAGCTATGCCTAGTCTTTGTTTATCAGTAACCCCTTCACTGATTGCTTCTTTTATCCATCTTTCCAAAACATTAAAAAAAGTTCGGACTTTCACTTTAACCTTTTCGGTTAATGAAATTACATCTGAGGCAAGCATACCACCCAAACACATTTTCATCTCATCATGCAAAGTCAAAGAAATCACTTTATCTACTAAGCTCAATAACTTTTTCTGCAAAGACAATGAAGAGTTGAATTGCAACTCATTTAAAAAAAAAGACAATCGAGATAGTTGCCAATCTATTACAGCAGCAGCCAAGTCTTCTTTAGCTGGATAATAATAATGTATGCTTGATGTTTTAATGCCCACCACTTGAGCAATATCTTTGTAACTAAAAGCGTTATAACCCATCTTCTGGATTAAGCTTTCTGCAGTGGTTAATATTTTTTCTTGCATTGTTGTAATTTTCATAATCCGATTCTATCTATTAGAAGATAGAATTGTCAATCACTTTTTTAAATCTATTTATTTTTCTGATTATAGCTATACAAGTTTATTAAGTATTAATCAGTTAAAATTAATGAACTTTGATTAATGTATAGAGTTTACGAACTGGTTTTCACAGGAAATTACATATTTCTGGATATCTAATTTAGACGGTTCACAAACCCATAGGAATTTTAATACAACTGAAGGGAGCACTAATGCTATGATGTTGTAAATTTGTCACTAATAAGAAACCTAATGCCTAAATATTATGATCCCATTGATCAAAAATTCCATGATATAAACGAAAGTACCTTCGTATACCTGGTAAAGATCGATGAGCATACATTTAGAATAAAAGCGATTTCGTCAGGAATAGATAGGCTCTCTAGTGACCCCAATACTCATGCAACGGTACATTGGCCTGTTTCAACAAAAACACTAATTGAGCATCAAGTTAATAACCCAATTATTTTCCCAAATGATATGTTAAGTGAAGAACCATTATCACTGGATGAGGTAGTCCAGAACTTGGGTTTTAATCCCAATGAAATTCCTGCAACTGGGTTTAATCAATCAGTTGAAAATTGGCAGGGAACTACCGCTACTCAATCTCCAAAGAATATTCCCGAGTCTTCTTTACAAAATAATGAGAAACCACCTCTCTCTTCCAGGCTTAAGTTGCTTCCCCTTCCAGTGAATGACTCGCCACACAACTTAACTTTTTTTGGTTGCTCGAAATTAAAACAACCTTATGCTGCTACCCCTTCAAAGAATACACTATTGAATTTCACTAGGCCTCGGTTTTCTATGCCAAGGGATGAACTTCCATCCCTCTCGTCCAGGATCAGGTTGCTTCCTCTTCCAGTTGACAACTCACGACATCAATTTATTTTTTTTAGTTCGCAATTAAACCCATCTGTTGCAGCTACACTTTCGACTTCAACACCATTGGCTCAGGTGGAGAATGAGGACGAAGAAACCACGCATATTCAGAAAAGCATGTAACACGCTAAATGAATTCAATTTGATTGAGACTCGAAAAATGATCATTTTGGGATTAAGAAAAAGGCTTTATGAGTCGCTTTTCAGCAGTAAACCGCAAAAAATTCCACTAAAAGCAATTAAGATCAAAAATATAAGAAGGTCATTACCTTACTTTGACTATTTTTAACTCAAAAGCTACAATCGCGCGATTTTTTGACAATATAAAAAATTTAGGGAACTTTTGAAGTACATACAGCAAGGAATGCTTTTAAATTTAAACAAAACCAATTGGAGTACATTTTGAAAGTAAATCTGACTGATTATATAAGTACTTTTGCGGCATTCGATCCAACTTTTGATGCAATAAAATCAAACCCTCTGGTTAAAGTTAAAAATTGTTATCAAACTACAAAATCTTTTCTGGCGTCTTTAGAAAAGTTCTCGCTTATTTTTCCACAATTAAAAGAGATTAGAGCAAAATTAGCAGATCTCAATGAGTTTTTTGCCGATATGTTATTAGAGCAAACCAATGGTACTTTACAACTCGCTGAGGGAGCAAATCTGCAGGTTGCAAAAAGTCGTAATAAACTGAGCCACGCGTTAGCAAAAAAGATTATTCAAGACCCAGACGAATTATTAGAACTAATCGAAGAGTTTCTTGAGGATATTAAGAAACAAGCCAGCCAATCCAAGCAAGTAACACTTGATGAAAAGAAAAAACTAGACGATGTTGATTTAAATCTTCTGACTCACTCCATGATCTCTCTTGGATTCCAGGACAGATTTTTTGGTGGTGTTACTAATATCAATGCAAAAACACAACGTTCAAACGAATCTTTATTCGTAAATAAGGATTTCAGCAATTTAGCTGCCTCTACAACAAAAATTCAAGATCAAGATGAGTTGTTAAACATAGCCTCAACGTTGCAACAATTCAGAGATAGAACGAATGTCATAGAAAATAAATTCGGATTTATGCAGGAGGAATCAACCAGCTTCACCCCCGCCCTATAAATCGAACTTGAGCCAAGGAAGGCTAATTGCTAAATCAATACCTCCCAAAACAATGACCATGCACAAAGCTTAAAGTTGAGTCAATCCTCCATCGACAAAGAGCTCACTTCCTGTAATATAAGAAGATTCCGAGGTAAGTAAGAAAGCGACTGCCGCGGCAACTTCTTCTGCAGATCCAAAGCGTTTCATCGGATTGGCTGCCTTGATATCCTCTAAAACCTTATGCACCTGATCTGCGGGAAGCCCCCCTTCAACGAACCACAGTGGCGTATCAATTGGCCCTGGGCTTACGGCGTTGACACGAATTTTTCGCTCCAAAAGACTGGCAGCAAAAGTACGCGCTATGGAGCGCACCGCCGCTTTAGTCGCACTGTACACTGAAGAAGTAGCGTGACCTGTACTTCCAGCAACAGAGGCATTCACCACAATGGATGCCCCCTCCGCCAAATGCGGAATTGCTTTTTGCAAAGTAAAAAAGACACTTTTCACATTGGTATTCATGAGATAATCGAAATGCTCTTCCGTCACTACATCTACCGGTTCAAAGAGTACCGTGCCTGCATTGGCAAAAAGTCCATCGATAAAACCCACCTCTTTTTTAATGGAAGAAAACAAGGCTTCAATATCACTGATGCGACTGGCATCAGAGACAAGGGATTGCGCCGTTTTTCCAAGGATTTTTAGAGCCGTTTCCAGTTTCGTTTGATTGCGGCCGGTGATAATCACGCGTCCACCCTCATCAGTAACTCGTTTTGCAACAGCAAAACCAATACCGCTGCTTCCACCAGTTACCACTATCGTCTTTCCCTTAAATCGCATGATATTCTCCCAATGTGTGTTTGCTACATCCCGACTACGGCTCGGCATGGAAAGTAATCCTGACTCATCAAAACTAAGCTTACCTTGGCCTGCTGTTATTTATCCACTTTTAATGTAAATTATTAACTAATCCCTTGGTGATACACTCTGAGTCTATGAACATCGAACGATTGACCACAGCACTTATACCCGAATTATATTGTTCTAATATAGACCGTAGCTTGTCTTTTTATACCGAGGTATTAGGATTTAATGTCCAATACCAACGTGACGAAGAACAATTTGCGATGCTCGAGCGTCAAGGAGCGCGCTTGATGTTGGAGCAAATAAAGCAAGTGGGTCGAATATGGTTAACTGCCCCACTCGAGGTCCCTTTTGGTCGGGGGATAAATTTACAAATAAAAACGACTGAGATCGATCAATTATACAGCCACATTCAACGCTATAAAATCAATCTCTTTATGCCTATCGAAGACCGATGGTATCAAGCGGGTGAGCTTAAAATTGGCCAACGGCAATTCATTATTTTAGATCCGGATGGTTATATGTTGCGCTTTGCTGAAGATTTAGGTGATAAAATATGAACTATGTCGCATTGCTGCATGGGATTAATGCAGGTGGGCACAAAAAAATTGCGATGCGTGATTTCTTATTGATTAAGAAACCGCTCGGTTGAGCGTTTCTTTGGCTAAAGTGAGGCGACGCTCTACTTCCCCTAACTCTGCTTTTAAATGCAAAATCGCATTGGCATTAGGATTGTGCCTCAGATGCTCCAAAGCTTTAGTCATTGCTTGCTGCTGTTCTTCCAAGGTTTTGACTTCCGTCTCAAGATCAGTGATCCATTGCCGCCTGGTACTTAACATCTTAATGCCAAATGAAGGTTTTTCCTCTGGCTTATTTTTACCTTGATGCATTTGACATAAAACCACCAGAACATTAATTTTTTGTCTGATTCGCTCTGCCAAATAAAACGCACTGCGCTTATTTTGTTGCTTACCTAAAGCGTGGATGTCTGCTTTAATTTCCGCAATACATGCTGCACCACTGATCTCTGCATCAAGACGGAATAACCCTTTAGGCAAGCGTTGACTTGAAAAAAATGGACCAAGCTCGCTAATTTTCCATTCCAATTCGGGTAACCTTGCCATTAACTGGCTTAGTAATTCATTGGATTCTGCTGGTCTATCCATTTGCTTTGGCCATCATGCTCTGGTCCATAAATGCCTCTTCTTAACTTAGGTCAAGAAACGTATGCAAGGATCGTTAATCTGGAACAGCCTCCAATACTGCTGTTTTTTCTTGCGACCAAGAACTGATAAATGGTGGTAAACACATTAAAATTAAGCCACCAATTAAGGTCATTTCATAACGTACAATACCCCCAACATTAATCCCTTCGGGTGGAATAAAACTCACTGCTAAGGTAGCACATACCCCAATAATGCCAATACCTGCGACAAATAACATTCCTGCTATTCCGCCTGGGATTGCAAAAGGTCGATGATGGTGCGGCTCAGAAAAACGCAATTTAATTGCTGCAGCAAACATGATGAAATACATCAACATATACAATTGCGCGGCTAACGCAGTTAATAACCAATAAGAACCATTCACACTCGGCATAAATAAAAATAAGGCGGATAAGACAGTGACAATGCTCGCCTGCGTGAAAAGCATCACGACCGGGGCACCTTTTGCATTCGTACGTTGGAAGTACTCTGGCAAATTCCCATCCTCTGCAGCAACCAATAATCCTTTGGTGGGGGCAATGATCCAGTTACTCACACCACCCAGTCCTCCCAGAACCAGCATTAAAGCAACTACAGGCATCATCCAGTATAAATGATAGCTGGAAAAAAACGCCTCGAATGCTTGCATAATACCCGCTACTAAATTGATGTCTTTTCCAGGTAAAACAATCGCAATGGCTAAAGAGCCAAGAATTAAAGTACTTAAAATAATCCCTACCGAATAGATTAAAACCTTGGGAAAAGCATGCTGTGGGTTATTGACATCATTAGCATGAACTGTGGCAATCTCGATACCACAAAAGGACATAATAATCGCAGTTAAGGATACCCACATGGATTTATCGGACAAATGGGGCACAATGCTGGGGATATCAAATTGAATCTGTAAGGGATTCCCTTGGGTCATCCATACCACCCCAAGACCAATAATTAATGACATGGGTAACAATAAACCTGCAAGAGAACACAAATTACTGAATGCGGCAGAAGATTTCATTCCACGCAGGTTCAAAATCGTAGCGCCCCAAAAAGAACTCACGATGATTGCCCATAGAAAAACAGGATTGCTTGTTAGCTCGGGATTAATTAAATAGCCAATAGTTCCGGCAACAAAAGATAAAATCGTGGGATACCAGATAACATTTTCTATCCATTGCAACCAAATGGCTAAGAAACCCATTTTTTTGCCAAAAGCCTGTTTTACCCAAATATAAATCCCACCCTGACGAGCCCATCCTGAAGCCAACTCTGCTGAAACCAAAGCGGTGGGAATTAGAAAAAATAAAGCACCTAAAACAAAATAAAAGATTAATTGACTACCGAATAAGGCTGTAGCAGGCAAATTGCGTATGCTGTCTACAGAGCCAACGGTTATCATAGTCAGACTGAAAATTGTCAGTGAATGTTTTTTCTCGATCATCGCATTCCTTCAGTGCAGTTTTGGGCATGCAGAAGCTTAATTATATAGAAATTAGCTTAAGAAACCCTTAATAATAGGGTAATAATTAAACAAAATGTTCCTTGATTTTGTTTAGTAACCCGCAGATTTTTAATACGCACTGTAAAATAACATGATTTAATCAGAAAATCTCTGCCTTTTTTCCTGTCTTTATGCACAAAATCACTCGCCCCCGCAAGAGAAGTGGACAATACTATTATTTATACAGAGCCCATATTAGAAGACGTAGGGAATGTGGCCTTAATCGCGGATTAGGGCATGGTCTGGTCCGAGCTGCATCCCCTTAAGTTGAGACGATGTTCCCAACAGTTTCATATCATGGCTTCTCTGTGCTATAGTTTCAATTTTTTTCGGGCACCACATCATGTTTGAAACCTTAACCGAACGTTTGACTCGCACCTTTAAAAATTTACGGGGACAGGGTCGATTAACTGAAGAGAATGTACAACACGTCCTGCGCGAAGTCAGGCTTTCACTGCTTGAAGCCGATGTTGCATTGCCTGTTATTAAAGAATTTATTGAACAAGTAAAACAAAAAGCATTAGGGCAAGAAGTCTTAACGGAATTAAATCCTGATCAAGCCTTTGTTAAAATCGTTCATGATGAATTAATCCATATCATGGGCGATGAACGTGCCGAGCTTAATTTTAAAACCCAACCCCCTGCAGTATTTTTAATGGCAGGATTGCAAGGCTCTGGTAAAACAACCAGTACAGCGAAATTAGCTCGTTACTTAAAAGAGTCTGAGAATAAAAAAGTAATGGTAACCAGCGTCGACGTCTATCGACCTGCAGCAATTCAACAGCTTAAAGTATTGGCGGATCAAATAGGTGTTACCTTCTTCCCAGCAGAAGCCAATGAACAGCCACTTGCCATTGCAAAAAAATCGCTTGATGCCGCGAAAAAACAATATATGGATGTCTTGCTGATTGATACAGCAGGCCGATTGCATATTGATGCGGATATGATGGCTGAAATTAAAGGCCTACACAAAGAAATTAATCCGATTGAAACCCTGTTTGTGGTCGACAGCATGACGGGGCAAGATGCTGCAAATACCGCAAAAGCTTTTCATGAAGCCCTGCCGCTAACCGGGGTCATTCTGACCAAAACCGATGGTGATGCACGAGGGGGAGCTGCTCTTTCTGTAAAACAAATTACCGGCCAACCCATTAAATTTATCGGTAGTGGTGAAAAAGTAGATGCGTTGGAGCCGTTTCATCCTGAGCGAATTGCCTCAAGAATTCTTGGCATGGGAGATATTCTCACGCTGATTGAAGAAGTTGAGCGTAAGGCGGACAAACAAGCCAGTGAAAAACTTGCTAAAAAACTGAAAAAAGGCAAAAGCTTTGATCTGGAAGACTTTAAACAACAGCTTCTGCAAATGAATAATATGGGTGGTATTACTGGAATGATGAGTAAACTACCTGGTGTCAGTCAAATGATGCCACAGCAGGCAATGAAACAAGTTAGCGATAAAGCCATGGCGCAAACGATTGCCATTATTAACTCCATGACGCCCAAAGAACGTCGTATACCCAAGCTTATTGTGGGTTCACGCAAAAAACGTATTGCTTTGGGATCGGGAACACAAATACAGGATGTGAATAAGTTATTGAAGCAATTTGAACAAATGCAAAAAATGATGAAAAAATTTACCAAACCTGGTGGAATGCAAAAAATGATGCGTGGACTTGGTGGGATGGCCGGTTTAAAAGGCATATTACCCGATGATTTTAAATAATTCGCAAGAATTACTTCACATGCTGAATTAATTTTCGTACAATACACGGCATTTTTACGTAACCACTCTAAAGTAGAGGAAAACAATGGTCGTTATACGTTTATCAAGAGGTGGCGCCAAAAAGCGTCCGTTTTATCATATGGTCGTTACTGACAGTCGCAAACGCCGCGATGGCAGTTACATTGAGCGTATCGGTTATTTTAACCCTGTAGCTCGTGGGCAAGAAGTACGTTTGCACATTGATGCAGAAAAATTAAGCCAATGGCAAAAAGTAGGCGCACAATTGTCTGATCGCGTAAGCGCTTTAGTCAAAGAGTTTAATAAAAAAGGCGAAGCTGCTTAATAACGTGAATAATCAGGAAAACTGGATAGTAATTGCCCGTTTTGGGCGGCCACATGGTGTTAAAGGTTTTGTTACGGTTCACTCCTTTACAGAGCCTCGAGATAATGTGCTGAAGTACACAAATTGGCATGCCTTTATCAACAATAAATGGCAGCCAATAAAGTTATTGCGTGCTGAAGTACAAACTAAATCCATCATAGCCCAAATTGAAGGTTATCCTGAGCGCGAATCAGTAGCTCACCTCACTAATATAGAAATTGCAGTTCAACAGGAACAACTGGAAACACTAAAACCTGGTGAATATTATTGGCATCAACTTATAGGAATGAAGGTGATCAACCAAAAGGGTGAATCTTTTGGGACTGTCACGGAAATAATTCCTACAGGTGCAAATGATGTTTTGGTTGTAGAAGGTAATAAAAAACATTTAATACCTTATTTACTCGACCAGTTTATATTAGATATTGATACCAACCAGCAATTAATTACTGTTGATTGGGATATGGATTTTTAAGTGGTACTTCATCTCGGAGTAATCAGCTTAATACCCGAAATACTGAATGCATTAAACTATGGCATTACGGGTAGAGCAATTGAGCAGAAACTAGTCAAGATTGATTACTGGAACCCAAGAGATTGGTCTTCCAGGCCCTATAGGCAAGTCGATGATAAGCCTTATGGTGGCGGTCCGGGAATGGTGATGATGTATGAGCCCTTAAAAGGGGCAATTATGCAGGCACGTAGTCAAATGCCGAGTCATTGTAAAACGATTTACTTGAGTCCTCAAGGTAAGGTAATTCGACAAAATGACTTAAATCAAGTGGCACGTGACAAACAACCCTTGCTGTTTATTGCCGGGCGATATGAAGGAATTGATGAGCGTATTCTTCAACAATATGTTGATGAAGAATGGTCTCTCGGGGATTTTGTTTTAAGTGGCGGTGAGCTGGCTGCTACGGTATTTATCGATGCAATAATTCGTTTAATACCAGGGAGTCTAGGGCATCTTGGTTCAGCAGAACAAGATTCTTTTATGAATGGTTTACTGGATTGCCCTCATTATACTCGACCAGCAACCGTTGACGGATTAGAGGTACCACCCGTTTTATTAGGTGGTAATCACAGAGATATAGAACTGTGGCGAAGAAAGCAATCTCTGGGTAAAACCTGGCTTAAACGACCAGATTTACTTGAAAAAATACAGTTAAGTGAAACAGATAAGCAATTGCTTGCTGAGTTTATGTATGAACACGGTGATTCCTAAAGGATGAACCAATTTGAGGAGTAGTCCATGACTAATATTATTGACCAACTGAATGCTGAGCAAATGCAAGGTAAAGAAATCCCTGCTTTCAACCCAGGTGATACTGTTTTGGTTCAAGTGAAAGTAATTGAAGGTACCCGTGAGCGTTTACAAGCTTTTGAAGGCGTTGTTATTGCAAAACGTAATCGCGGTTTGAATTCAGCATTCACTGTTCGTAAAATCTCTCACGGTGTTGGTGTAGAGCGTGTATTCCAAACGTACAGTCCTATTGTTGATAGCATTACTGTAAAAAGACGTGGTGATGTGCGTCGTGCTAAACTTTATTACCTCCGTAACTTAGCTGGTCGTGCAGCACGTATCAAAGAAAAGTTAACCGGTAAAAAAGACTAATCTTAACGCACCGCTTTAATTTAAGGCTGGATGCACAATTTGAGCTGCATCTAATCCAGCGAAGCAATATTGATTTTTTGTTTCGCATTGAGGGTTAGATGGCTCAAATTTTCAACCTATCTAATCCAATGTCTTTCTGAACAGTAAAGTACTCAAGATAACAATAAGAACCATAAACAATAAAATGGGCCAGATATCAGGCCAAAGAATGCTAAAATCCGCACCTTTCAACATAATATTTCGCGTAATCCTCAAAAAATGCGTCAACGGAAGCATTTGACCTATATATTGAGCCCAGGTTGGCATGCCACTAAAGGGAAACAGAAAACCAGATATCATCATGGCTACCAAGATGTAAACATTCGTTGAAGCAACAGCTTGTAATTGCGTTTTAGCAAAAGCCGAAATAGCAAGCCCCATAGCCAAACTGCCTATAGAATAGGGAGCCATAATTAAGAAGTAAAGAAGGAGACTTCCATGAAAGGGAACGGAAAAAACCAGAGAAGAAACAAGTAATAAAATAAATAAAATAAGATACCCGACAATAAAATGGGGAATTACTTTACCAAAAATTATATTGATGGCACTGAGCGGTGTAATTAATAAGGTCTCAAAAGTTCCAGCTTCATATTCTGCCGTAATTGACATTGCGGTTAGCAGAGTAAGTGTTGTAAATAATAATACGGAAATTAACCCCGGCACCATATAATATTGTGAGATACCTTCAGGATTAAATTTGGGGTGGATATCGAACATGAACGGTGTTTGCTGCGTAGAAAGATAACTTAAAGAGCCTTTTGACTCCCGTTCAAATACTTTTTCAGGTAAAACCGAAACCGCACGAAATGCATTGGCGACAGCAACTGGATCCGTTGCGTCTGCTTCAATCAGTACATGAGGATTATTTCCTCTTAATAAGTCCCTGGAGAAATTAGGCGGAATATTGATAACAAACAATCCCCTTCCACTCAGTAATAAATTCTCAGCCGCTTTTTCAGTTTGAGCCATAGAATCAAGTGAAAAATACTCGGTGTGTTTAAAACTTTCCAATAAGTTTCGAGTAAAAGAGCTTTCTTCGGTAGCGAGAACTGATGTGGGTAAAAACTTAGGATTCGTATTAATCACGAAACCAAATAGCAGTATTTGAATCACCGGAATACAAAATAAAAATAAAAAGGTAGAAACATTACGCTTAATCTGGGTCCACTCTTTTTTAGCTACGGATAAAATCCGCCAAACTTCGACCTTTATCATTCGATTCTCTGGTCAGCAAACGTAGAGAGCCAAACGAATACATCCTCTAAGGTCGTATCAACGAGTTCTCCATGGAAAAATTTATTGGAAATATAGGGTTGTATCGCTTGAGCTAATTCTTCCTGATTCTTACTGCTCACATGAAGCGTATTATGAAATCGTAGGACCTGATCTACTCCATCAGTTGCTTCGAGTTGATGGGCTAACATGGCGATATTTTTCCCCTTGATCGACCAAGTAGCCAAATTTACCGAATTTAATATCTCTTCAATCGTTCCCGACATCAGAGTGCGCCCATAGCACATATAGGCAATTTTGTCGCATTTATCGACTTCATCCAAATTGTGTGAACTCAATAAAATGGTAATCCCCTCTCTTGACAGTTGATGCATGAGTTCCCAAAACTCGCGCCTTGCTTTGGGATCAATATTAGCGGTAGGTTCATCCAGTAATAACAATAAGGGATCATGCAACAGAGAAACAGCTAAAGATAAGCGCTGCTTCCATCCTCCAGATAAGGTACCGGCGATTTGGTGTTTGTGTTTTTCCAGATCAAATTTATGAAGATACTTTTCTATTTGATCTTTTTTATTAATGACACCATATACCTCAGCAAAAAAAAGCATGTTTTCATAGACAGTAAGATCTTTATATAAACCAAAATTCTGTGACATATAACCCACCAATGTTTTAATCTGGCGTGATTGAGTGAGAATATCAAAACCAACACATTCTCCCGCACCAGAGTCAGGGGTAATAAGACCACATAACATTCTTATTGAAGTCGTTTTCCCCGCTCCATTGGGACCAATAAATCCAAATATTTCACCGTATTTCACTTTCAATTCAAGATTATTAACCCCTTGGTTGTCAGCGAATTTTTTTGTTAGGTGCCTTACATCGATAATATAATTGCTTCTATCCATAACAGATGCCATTGAAATTTAATCGGGATGGGAATAAAAAAAATTGATAATCCATCATATTTGTTTTCTCATAATTTTAGAAATGACCTTTTGAAATAAGGATGGTGTGTCGACAGGAATAAATTTTTTAACCAGTTCCGCTTCTATGATTAATAGTTCACTGTCACTTTTCACATAAGCACTCTCATTTCTTCTCTGATCCGACATAAATTCGGCATCACCAAACATTTGATTGATTTTAATTCGTGTCGAGACACTCTGTTCATAATTGAGAAGTGCCACTTCCCCTTTCAAAAGATAATAACAAGCATCGGCAACATCTCCTTTTTGATACAAACAAGTCCCTGAAGAAATTTTTATATTTTGTGCAGTTCTTACCATAACTTGAATTTTTTCATGAGTAAAATTTTTAAATAGATGATGCGAACGAATGTATTGAATTAAAAGAAACTCTTCACTTAGCTTTCTTAAATTGGGATATTTGACTTGCGGTTGTTTTAAAAATTGTAAGAAATCATACAGGCTTACTTTAAGTAGATGCATAGGACTATTGGCCCTCACGGTGGCAGTTCGTAAACCCGTATGGGAGGCAAATCCTTCTGAGGACAAACCGATAATATCCCCTTTTTTTAATACAGCAATACGCATGACTTGCTGCTTTTCCATCGTATGGACCGCTCTTGTTACTTCAGCGGTTCCAGAGACTATCAAATAGATACAATCAATAGGTTCTCCTTCACTGACAATCACTTGTTCCGCATCAACATATTCTGATTGTGAATATTCAATTAATTCATGTGCACTTTGAGAGTCTAAAAGACAAAAAAGAGGATGTTTTAAAATAAGGTTTGTGTAGTGTTCTGAATTGTCGTTCATCGTCAGAATATCCATATCTTCAAAATCAGATGTTCTTTAAGGGTGTTATTTTGATTAGTCTAACGTTCTTCTGAAAAGTAAAACACCTAATAGAAGGATAATTATTGTAAAAATAATTATAGGCCAGGTATCTGGCCATAAAATATCCCAATTCGCCCCTTTTAACATGCTATTTCGAGTTACGCGCAAAAAATGAGTAAGGGGTATCATTTGACTGATATATTGTGCCCAGTGTGGTATCCCACTAAATGGAAACAAAAAACCCGAAATAATCGTTGCAATAATCATATAGGCATTCGATAAACCTAATGCGGCAAATTGAGTCTTAGTGACTGCAGAAATAGCAAGTCCTGTACCCAAACTCGATATTGAATAAGGTGCCATTAACAACAAATAAAGCGCAAGGCTTCCTTGAAAAGGAATAGCAAAAATAAAATAGGCAATCGCTAAAAGTACAAATAAAAGTACATATCCCAAAATAAAATAAGGAATTACTTTTCCTAAGATTATATTTGCTGGTGTTAAAGGGGTTATTAACAAGGTTTCAAAAGTTCCTCGCTCAACCTCGGAGTTAATAGAAACTGCTGTTAAAACAGAAAGTGTTGAAAAAATTAATAAGGCAATTAACCCCGGGATCGTATTAAATTGCGAAATATATTCAGGATTATATTTGGCTTGAATATCAAACACAAAAGGGGCCTGTGTGGGAGCAAGATAACTCAGAGCCCCTTGTAATTCGCGTTCAAATACTTTAACAGGTAACTCAGATATAGCCCGGAAAGCATTCGCAACAACAATGGGATCGGAAGCATCAGCCTCAATCAATACATGAGGCTGGTTTCCTCGAATGAGATCACGTGTAAAATGAGGAGGAATATTAATGACGAATAATACTTTGCCACTTAGTAATAGTCTTTTCGCAGTTTCCTCATTATTGCTCATTGTTTCAATTGAAAAATAGTGCGTATTTTTCAATCCTTCTAACAAACTTCGTGTGAACGAGGTATTCTCAGATGAAATAACAACGGTAGGTAAATGTTTGGGATCCGTATTAATAATATAGCCAAATAAGAGTATTTGCAGTACCGGAACAAATATTAGCCATAAAATGATCAAAAAATCTCGTTTGATCTGTATCAATTCTTTTTTAGCAATCGACCAAATACGAAGAAATTCATTTTTTAACATTTACATTCCTTGAATGTCGATCTTAAACCTTACCTATTCGTAAGCTTATAAAAGAACTATCCTATCTTAAGATTTATAGGAGTGGCAATTCATATAAAGGGGGTATTGTGAGGAGAAATGAACGGCAATTTCAACCCAAATATTGTCAATCAACACCATTTGATGTTAATTTCTTATTTTTGGGGTTATCTGACCTCATTATTGAAAAAAAAATAATATGCCAAACCCTTTCTCAAGATGGTTGTTTCTTTCAACATTATGCATCATGAGTATTGCTTGTAAAGAAGAAAGCAATACTTTGCAGGGATATATTGATGCTGATTATACTTACATTTCAAGCAGCTTTTCGGGCAATCTCATCAGTTTGGATGTTACTAAAGGAAATAAAGTTCAAAAGGGAGATTTATTATTTACCTTAGATATACAACCACAAGAAGCTCAATTTAAAAAAGCCAAAGCAAATCTTATCCAAGCTTTGGCACAAGCTAAGATGAAGCAAACCCAATTGCAATATCACAAAAATTTATTTGAGCGCTATAAAAAACTGGCTCAGTCCGGAGGAGTAAGCCGCGAGCAGCTTGACGAAGTAAAAAATCATTATCTTAATGCCAAAGAAGCATTAGTAGTTCAAGAAGCGTCGGTCAAATCTTCCATGGCAGAAATAGCAGAAGCCCAGTGGAATGAATCGAATAAAAGAATCTATGCTTCTACTTCCGGATATATATACGATACTTATTTTACCGTGGGTGAATTAGTTGCTAAAGAACGCCCCGTTCTATCTATTATTGCTCCTGAAAATCTAAAAGTCGTTTTTTATATTCCTGAACCCTTATTGGCAGAATTGAAATTGAACAATGAAGTAATGATTAGTTGCGATGGATGTAAAAAAAATTACCCAGCAAAGGTGAACTACATTTCTTCAAAAACAGAATATACTCCACCTTATATATTTAGCGAAAGCTCCAGAACAAAGTTCGTTTATCGAGTTGAAGCAAGACCAGTAAAAACAGCATTTAACTCGTTACATCCTGGACAACCAGTTACAATTAATTTAAATAGGAACGTATAAAACTTATTACTCATTGTTTATAAATACAATCCACTCAACGTAAGAAGCTCCAATGCAAAAAATTTCTTTATTTTTATGCTTATTAATTCTTTCCAGTTGTAAAGTTGGACCTAATTTTCGTTCACCCGAAGCACCTAAAAATATTAATTACAATCAAGGGTCTACTCTTAAAAAAACAGTTGCTGCTTCAAGTCCTGCCGGTACATCTCAACGTTTACGTTATAGGCAAGACATTTCCAGCTCTTGGTGGCGAATTTTTCACTCTAAAGAAATAAATGCGCTCATCGAACAGGGTTTAAAGAACAATCCATCGGTGGAAATGAGTAAAGCCAATTTGCGTAAAGCCCAGGCTAACTTAATTGCCGTTGCTGGGCCTGAATTATTTCCAACAGCAAGCACTCAATTTTTAGCTAGTCGCGAGCGAAATACATTAATCGCAACAGGAATTAATCTTGCACCGCTGCCAGGACAAAAGCTTCCATTCAAGTTCAATAACCAATTTGATCTTTACAGTAATACAATCACTGTTTCTTATAATTTAGATTTATTTGGAGGAACGCGACGTCAATTAGAAGCATTACGCGCCGCCATTGACTACGAACGCTTTGAATTAGAAGCGACCTATTTAGCATTAACAGGAAATATAGTCACTACCAGCATCGCTATTGCTTCATTACAAGATCAGCTTACAACAACTCAAGCACTAATTGATTGCCAGCACGAGTCATTAAAACTGACTAAACAGAATTACCGCCTTGGGCATTTTTCTCGCATGGAGGTACTTGAAAGCGAGAAGCATCTCAAAGCATTTCAAGCGAACCTTCCCCCTCTTAAAAGTACTTTGGCAAAAAAATATAATGCTCTTGCAGTACTGGTTGGCTCGCTGCCCAGTGAGAGTAATCTTCCTCATTTCAATCTGAAAAGCCTCCATTTCCCCTCGGAACTACCAGTGAGTTTGCCGTCTGAACTCGTAAGACAACGCCCAGATATACGGAGTGCTGAATCAATATTACATAAAGCCAGTGCGGAAATAGGGGTTGCAACTGCTAATCTATTCCCCAAATTTAACCTATTAGGCGACTTTGGATGGTTTTCTACCACTCTGAGCACTTTGTTTAATCCTATGAATAATGTATGGAATTATGCAGGGCAAGTGGCTCAAACCTTATTGAAAGGCGGCTCTTTGCGTGCCAAAAGAAAAATGGCTATTGCAGAATATGAGTTTTCCCTTGCTCAATACAGGAAAGTGATGGTTGAGGCTTTTGTCGATGTCGCAAATGTCCTGCATGCCCTCGAATTTGATGCAGAACTATTACAGGCTCAAGCAGATTCAGAAAAAAACGCCCTTCTTCAATTCAATTTAATTAAAACTCAATATCAACTCGGTAGAGTCACTCAATTAGCAGTCTTAAAAGCCAAGGCTGAGTATTTAAAAAGTCATTTAAACGTCATTCAAGCAGAAGCTGCGCGGTACAATGATACTGCAGCGCTTTTCCAATCCTTAGGAGGAGGATGGTGGAATCGTGATTTGCCGATTGGATGAACTATAATTGCAAATAGACTTCTTTCATTGCTATGAAAAGGATTGAGATGAAATCTATAGCTTGGATCACTGGTGCTGCTTCGGGTATTGGCGAGGCAGTGGCTAAAGAAATGCACACCCGAGGATATCAATTAATTCTTTCCGACCTTAATGAAACAAACTTACAAAAGGTAGCGCAAGCAACTCAGGCCGATTTTTTTGTTTTTGACGTGAGTAATAGAAATCAGAATCTGGAAACAGGTGTAAAAATAAAAGAAAAATACGGTCACGTCGATGTGGTTTTTCTTAATGCGGGCAAATATGAAGCGATTGATGTAAAGAATTTTAACAGCAGGACTGTTGAAGAGGTCATAAAAACTAATTTCTTAAGTGTTAGTTATGGTATTGAGGCCTCTCTGCCGCTGTTGCGAGCAAGTGCAAATCCACATCTTGTGGGGATGAGTAGTGCCATGTCAAACTTCTGCCTTCCCGAGGCAGAGGCATATGGAGCCAGTAAAGCGGCAATTCGTAACTTTTTGCAAGGATTGAGATTAGAACTGGCAGAAGAAAAAATTGCAGTCTCCACTGTAATTCCAGTTTTTATAAAAACTCCACTCACAGAAAAACGAACTGTTCCTAAGTTTTTACTGTACAGCCCAACAAAAGCAGCTAAAAGGATAGTCCGTGGAATAGAAAAGAAAAATGCTGAAATTAAAATACCCCCTCTCTATGTTAACTTAACCCGTTTATTGGCTTTTTTCCCAGATAAATTGATTCGTTTTTTGCTTAATCAATTTAATTAAGCGTATTTTTCTTGTTTATTTATTCATTTTTTCAAAAGCAAAGAAATATTTTGATATTTATTTGCCATTTTTGATCAATTTATAATCTATAATAAATCATGTAGCTTTTGAAAGAGCTAAGGAAGGTATTTGCTTTGAGAGTAATAGATTTTAAAAATAAGAAGCATTAAATGAGAAGTAGTAATTTGGTTTGAAAAGTTGTGAGCTGTATCCAATCAACCAGATGTTATTGGATTGATGAAATCGTAGTAAATTCACTTCATCTTCAACTAAGTACTCACAATCTGGAACGAGCTTATTGTATTCACCAATAGATGGGTAGGTGTTAAGGTGAAAAAGTTCAATTTATCTTCTTTGAAAATCAACTGGATTGATACAGGTATTGTTTTATCCGGCATCAGTATTATTATAGGCACATGGATTATCGCCTTTTTATACCCCAATTTTAGAGCAGGAATTTTAGGAGTTAATTGGTGGTATATTTCAATTTTTTTGCTGATTTTTGTTCATCTCACATTAACGCTCCAAACCATTTATTTACATCGTTCGGAAACGCATAGGGCCGTGGAGTTCCATCCTTTACTGATTCATTTTTTTAGATTTTGGTTATGGTTATCTGTGGGAATAAAACGAAGAGAGTGGGTTGCAATTCATCATCTTCATCACAAATACACAGACACTACCAATGACCCACACTCTCCAGTGGTACATGGACTTTTTAAAATGTTATTTTATGGCCTTGAAATAGTTAACGAAGCAAAAAACAATGAAATGGTTCGTACTTTTAAAGTTCGAAATTATGATGCTTTAGAGAAAAATTTATATGAAAAACACTCCGATAAAGGGCCAATTCTTTTACTTTGTATCGAAATCCTCGCTATAGGAATATGGGCTATTCCCCTTTGGAGTATACAAATTATATTAGTATCAATTATTACAACCTTTTACATTAACGGTATGGCTCATAGTGTAGGATATAAGAGTTATGATACGAATGACCATTCAAAGAACATTTGTCGAATAGCTCTTCTTGGCTGTGGAGAAGAACTGCACAATAATCATCATGCCAGTCCTGCCAGCGCCAAGTTTTCCCATAAAAAAGATGAATTCGACCTGGGATGGTTTTATATCCAAAAACTGTCTGCTCTTAAATTAGCGACGATACGAAAGGAATAGAACTTACGACATAAGGTGTTGATTGCATCATCTGTATTTTAGTACGAAGGGAAATCAATCTCTTCTTTCTGGACCAGGATGAACCGGCTCAGTCGGATTATCCGCTAAACTTGTCCCGGAAATTATCTCACCAATTGATTTTTCATGTAAGACCAAGCTGAAAAAGCTGATTCCTATCCCAGTGACCCAACGCCAGGTATTTTCCAGGGCTGAAGGAGGGCAAATATTATCCAAACATGCGACTTCCCCTTTACCCGGTCGCAACTCACGGAGTGAGTTCACATAAGTAGCAATTACTTCAGCTACTTTAGGCGTTAACTCTGTTTGTTCATATAAATAACCGAGAAATCGTTTTGCCATGCTTAAACGGGTGGCATAAAGTTCATCGTCTTTTATTTTTATGCGCTCTAAATGCAAAATATAATCCTCAAGGAGGTATCTCGGTTCAGTAATAGCACTGATTTTTTTAAAAGCATCAACTACCTCTTTTTCATCAGCACCTTCTGCGTACTGATAAAACTGTGTTTGCATATCCTCTAATCGCTTCTTATAAGTAAACTGGTTTAACTGAGCAAGATTTTGTGTAATCAACAACTCGGCTTCACGGGGCTTTATTTTTTGTTGCGGGGGTAAGGACACATGGATATCTGAGAGCCGAAAAACCATACACATAAATAATGCAGTGGTAATTATTTTAAGTGAATAGTCCAATTTACCTTGTAAAGGCTTAGACTCCAAATCATATACAGCCTGTAAGACCGCTATTTTTTTTGCATCTTCTTCTGAATAATCACTGTTTAGCCATTCGAGAATCAAAAAATTTACGGTGTCTTCTGCGCCCATCAGCTCATATTTCTGGGTAATAAAATCGACCCACCCCAAAAAAAGGAGGTACTTCCCTTCATGTAGCGCTTTAATGTACTCAGAACTGGATAAAAGCATAATGGTTCCTTGACTGCTTTTTTCGAATCTTATCCTATACTTAAAAAACATAAACATGCAAATGGTGCACACTATGAAAAGGAAGTGGTATGTAACTATTGCTGTATCTCTTTTACCCTTGAGTTTAGCACTTGCCAATTCCGCAAATTGTGATTTAACACAATTTCGTTGGGAATGTGATTTGCCGGTACAGGTTAAACCAAAGCCTGGAGCCACATCACTGGTGTATTGTGGTAACTCTTATGGCTATCTCACCAAACAGGAGTATGACATATTGGCTCGCTATCAACGCGCCAATGTGAATATGGTTTTAAATATTAATGGTGAATATATAGACAGTCCTTGTATCGGCGCGCAAAGATAGTACAATAGCTCTCTTTCTTATCCCGATTATATATTTGGGAAATATCGTAGCCTGGGTACAGCGCAGCAGAACCCGGGTTTTTCTATATTTAGTTTTCCGAATAAGTAGATTAATGAGATGATCATTGAACTCGATGGTATTCCTATAGAAATATCACGAAAAAAAATTAAAAACATGCACTTACGTATTTATCCGCCTGATGGATTAGTTAAAGTGAGTGCCCCTTTGCGGTTCAGTGAACAGCTGATAAGACAAAATCTTGAATCTAAAACTGCATGGATACATCAGCAAAGAGAACGCATCCGTAATCGGGCCATTGCTGAAGAATGTACCTTTGCAACGGGAGCCACTGTACCATTCAAAGGGAAAAAGTATTTACTAATCATTGAAGAACATCATGGCCCTACACAGATTAAAATTAATGATGAGCTGATGTACTGTTTTACACAGCCTAATAGTTCTCCTCCACAGATACAAACCATTCTGGAACGTTGGTATAAACATCAAATGCAGATATTATTGCCTGATCTCATTCAACATTGGGAAACGATAATTGGTGTCAAAGTCAACGAATGGGGAATAAGAAAAATGAAAACCCGTTGGGGTTCATGTAATACTAAAGCAGCACGTATCTGGCTAAATCTCAACCTCATCAAAAAACCTGCGATTTGTCTGGAGTATGTTCTTGTTCATGAATTAATTCATCTGCTGGAACCAAGCCATAATAAACGCTTTTATGAACTAATGAGCCAATTCATGCCACAATGGCGTGAATATGAATACCAACTTGAAGGACGAGTGCTTTGATTGATTCAGAACAACTTATTCACAACCTTTGTACTCAAGGGTTTTATATTATCGACGGTTTTTTAGAACCCAACCAATGCCGCTCATTACGTCTAATAGCCCAAGATTTGTATGAACAAGGACTATTTCGAGGGGCTAAAATTGGCCGTAGATTGGAATCGCACCATAATGAGATCATTCGCTCTGATGAAATTTTTTGGTTGGATGAATATGAGAGCAATCCGACAATACAAATCTTCTTAGAGCAAATGCTGTATTTAGCTCAAATATTGAATCAGTCACTCTTTTTAGGTTTACATGAATTTGAAACCCATTTTGCTGCCTATCAGCCAGGCACCTTTTATAAAAAGCATGTCGACCAGTTTGCTACACAAAAAACACGAAAAATCTCTTGTGTCTATTATTTAAATAATAATTGGGAACCTGAATATGGTGGTGAGTTAAAACTCTACGACACAGAAGATCAATTGCTTAAAAAGGTTTTACCCTCCGAAAATCGCTTCATATGTTTTAATAGTGAATTACCTCATGAGGTTTGCGTTACTCATCAACCTCGATACAGCATTACTGGTTGGATGAAAACTCAATCGTCTTGTTTATTGAATCGGAGCGAGTTCTCCAATTCACTCACGTCATCCAAAGGGTAGAAACTCAAGGCTGTCGCATCGTGTTACGATGGGAACGCCCTCTTCATTTGGAGTAAGGAGTAATGACTCGCGAAATCATAGGATTAGTGTGTATAATAATCTTTTTATTTTCACTAAATCTCTATGCACGCCTTAGACATTAAACAGTTACATAAAACCTATGCGAATGGGGTACAAGCCTTAAAGGGCATTGATTTAACCATAAACCAGGGTGATTTTTTTGCTTTATTGGGTGCTAACGGCGCGGGAAAATCAACTACCATTGGTTTAATTACGACATTACTTAATAAGACATCTGGAAGCATCAGTATTCATGGTTATGATTTAGAAAAAGAAGCGGAGAAAGCCAAATCGTGTTTAGGACTTGTCCCCCAAGAAATCAATCTCAATATTTTTGAAACCTGTGAACAAACCCTCCTAAACCAAGCCGGCTACTATGGAATTTCACGAAAATGCGCACAACCCCGAGTTGAGTCCCTTCTAGAGCAGTTAGGCCTTTGGGAAAAAAGAAATTCAATAGCACGCCATTTATCAGGAGGAATGAAACGTCGACTCATGATCGCCAGAGCCTTAGTTCACCAACCTAAGGTATTGATTCTTGATGAACCTACGGCTGGTGTCGATATAGAAATCCGCCACAGTATGTGGGAATTCTTAACCCGAACCAATGCAGAAGGGACAACCATTATTCTCACCACTCATTATTTGGAAGAAGCAGAACAACTGTGTAAAAACATTGCCATCATTGATAAAGGAGAAATAATAAAAAATACGTCCATGAAGGCGTTGTTACAAACCCTACACCATCAAACGTTTATTTTCAACACAGAAAACCGTATCGATCTCTTACCCGATTTACATCCCTTTAAACCGGCTTTGATTGATAGCACTACAATAGAGCTCCGGGTAGATAACCATTTGAATTTAAACGATGCATTTGCCCTGTTCACAAAAAACCGCATAAAAATTCATAGTATGCGTAATAAAACGAATCGCTTAGAAGAACTCTTTTTGGATCTGATAAAAAATGGCCATTAAAAAACAAACTATCGCATTATATACTTTGGTTAGACGCGAATTAGTTCGTATGTTTCGCATTTCAACTCAAGTCTTTTTGCCACCAGTGATTACGACGACACTTTATTTTCTCATCTTCGGTAGCTTAATTGGTCCTCGTATCGGCTCGATTCAAGGAGTCAGTTATCCAATGTTCATTGCTCCTGGATTGATTATGATGTCAGTCATTGTCAATTCCTATGGAAACGTATCTTCCTCACTTTATAGCGTCCGCTTTCAAAAAAGTATTGATGAAATGCTCGTAAGTCCAATGCATAACAGCCTCTTGCTGCTTGGATATGTTTTGGGAGGAGTATTTAGGGGATTAATCGTTGCTGCATTGGTCTATATTATTGCTAGCTTTTTCTTAACTATTGAGCTAGGCCATTTGCCCATGACCTTGCTGGTTGTGTTGCTGGTCTCTGCTGTATTTTCTCTGGCAGGTTTTACTAATGCCATGGTGGCTCGAAACTTTGATGATATTATGATTATTCCAACCTTTGTGCTCACTCCCCTTACCTATTTAGGTGGAGTATTTTACAGTATCAACATGCTTCCTGAATTCTGGCAAAAAGTTTCTTGGCTTAATCCTATTCTCTATATGGTCAATGCGCTTAGAAATGCGATGATTGGTCAAAGTGAAGTGAATACATCTTTAGCCATGGGAATTATTGTCCTCATGTTGGCATTGCTCACGCTCCTTAACATGATTTTATTAAAAAAAGGGGTGGGGTTTCGCGAATAATCGCCTCCATCTTTTTCCGGAGTTGTCCCCAGAATCAAGAGAATACGTTAAACACTGGCTCCCGCGAACAAGCCCCAGGAGTAGACAGTGGAATCAAAAGACATTTGCTACAAGCGCTCCGCCTCCGAAAAGAAGACTTAGGTTGGGCAGTAGCCCAACAGCATTTTGCTCCGGAGTAACCCATTAAAGAAAGGTCGGGCCAAGGCCCAACCTTACAACCGGGATGAGACCTTAAATCACGCCGCCCTTTGCAACCAATCAGGCTTCACCCGATTGGTTACTTAAGTTGACGCCGCCAAAACACGCTTAGACAGTTCCCGGAGTCAGGCAAATTATCGAAATATCAGCTATTGCAGCAGCTTGAGCAGCTTGTGTTGCCGTAGAAGTTGACGTTGCGGTTACTTGCGTTGTAGAAAGATAGGACACACTGTCAACACCGCTCCCAGCATCATTAGTGACAGTCTTCCCCGCCCCAGTTGTGACTGATACAACATCAGCGGTCGTTGTGACTTCCCCCTCTTTAGGGAAAGGAGCATTAACAATCTTATCTGCAGTAACGCGAACACTTGCTCCTGGTCGAAGGTATTCATTTCTTGCCAAAACAAGTCCTTCAATCACCTCGATATAGGTCATGCCGTGAGAAGGGACGTAGATACGCACATCGGTTCCAAGTATTGCAAGTGATAAAATTGGCGTTTTAAGTGACTCTTTAATTTTTGCCGGGGTTTTTATTTCTGCCTTCCCCTTGCTCAACTCCGCCTTAATTTGCACCGACTCCTTGGGAGAATAAGCCAGAATTTTATAATTTGAATTCCCGCCGATGTTAACTAATGCGCCATTTGTATATTGGAGGCTCGCTGCCGCACCATCACCTGTAATCACTTCATCACCAGGATCCAAAGCCGAGCCACGAGTCAACACCCGCTCAACACCATTATGATGTGCTAGCACTTGTTTCTGGGTGAACAAAACAGTAGCAGCAGATTGAGCAAATACTTGACTGGCTATCATGAATAACCCTGTAATTATTATTTTTTTCATATAGATTCCTGTACAATTTTTCCATTAAAAATAGTTATGGGTACCGAGCATAAGCCTATCGTTATTCATTAATCTTTTCATAAGATAATGAAAAATTATTTATGCAGATGCATATAGACTCCATTCCAGTCGTCAGGAGGAGGAGTTTTCATGAACGCTTGACTGCGTTCATGATACATCTGATATAAATAAACATCGGGAAATTTGTTTTTTAGCAAAGCAAATTTTTTTTCTGCAGACGTCCAGTTCTGTGCGGAATACTCACCCAAAGCTTGATGGTACTCTTTGAGCTCCGTTAAAACCTCCTCAGAAACTTCATTAACCCTGCCCAGCGGTTGGTAGATAACTAACCCACTTTTTCTTCCCTTAACTGTAATTTTATCGATGATTCTCCAGACAAATTGATTTTGTCCAGTACGTGTTCCATCACTCACTAAAATATTCACCTGATAAAATTTTGTTAAATCTTGTAATCGAGAAGCAAGATTCACTGTATCACCAATGACTGTATACGCCCGGCGAAACGCTGAACCCATGTCTCCCACATTCATCATTCCTGTTGCTAAGCCAATACCGATATTCACTGCTGGCAAGTCTTTTTCTTGCATTGTTACATTAATTTCGGGTAGTTTTTGGGCTATGGTTAACGCGCAAATAATGGCATGAGAAGCATGTTCTTCATCATGTATAGGCGCCCCCCAAAAGGCGACAATCATATCACCTACATATTTATCAATCGTTCCTCTAAAGCTAAAAATGATTTCCGTAACTGGCGTAAAAAAAGCATTTAATAACCGCTTCACATGAGATGCATCTAACGTTTCACTCACCCCTGTAAAATTACGTATGTCACTAAATAGAACCGTCATGTTACGTTCTTGTCCTTCCATACTGTATTGATCAGGAGATTCGATTAGTTCTTTAACATATGCTTCTGGGACATATTGACCAAACAACTGATTTATTTTTCTTTTTTGTTTTCTTTCAATGATAAATAAATAAGCATAATTCGTTATGGTAATCAGTACGATTAAGGTTAACATCAGTGCTATTGGAAGATAGAAACTTTTGGATACAAAGAGATAGATTGATAAAGCCCTAATACCGATAATACTAATTACTGCAAGAATCAACATTCCGGAAACACTCAAGAAAGAGATTAAAAAGGTAAAAAGTAATCCAATCAATACTAAATACACTCGTCCTTGAGTAGTCTTCCAATCAAATTCTGATACCAATTGCTGTCCAACAATACCTTGAACCATATTCCCTACCATCTCAACACCAGGAAACGATTGGGCAACGGGAGATTGGTGCAGATCGGCCAAAAGGATGATTGTTGAACCAATGATAGCAATGGCTCCCTGCAATTCGTCTGGGTTAATTTTACCTTGTATAACATCCGTCGCAGAATAATAATTAAGTGTCCCAATTTGTCCCCAAAATGGAATAAGAATTTGTCCGCGCGAGTTTGTAGGGATAAATACATTCCCCATTTGTATTCCATATAATTGATGATCATGAATTTTAAGTTCAATGTGCTGTGCCATTAAATAATTCATGGCCGTTGCAAGAGCTAAAGTTGGATAGAGCTTGTTCTCATAGCTGGCTAACATAAGCCCATGTCGCACCGTCCCATCCAGATCAGGTACGTTGGTCACCGCACCCGCTTGGGTGGATGCATTCAGAAATAAGGGTAAACAACCGTTATATCCAGAGAATTGATGAAGGGGAAGATGATCTCTGCATAAATATTGATTCTCTGGATTAGTTAAAGGAGAAGGTAACACTCCTTTCCTAATTTGCGTGTCATTATGAAACAAAAAGCCTAATACCACATTATGATCCATCAATGCCTGAGCCAAAATACGATCATTGTCTACTTTGGGGGCAATCTGCTCGAGCAAATTAGGTAATTGCTTTTGTTCTAGGGACAATTGAGGCATTAATTTATTTAATTCATTTTTTAAACCAATCGCATAATTTACCTCTGCCTCAGCCATAACAATATCTGTTGCAATCGTAACGACCCCATTTTTCTTTAATTGATTAATTAAATCAGCCATCTTGTCTCGAGACCATGGCCATCGGCCTTCTTGTTGTACTGATTTATTATCAATATCAATAATAACAACTCGAGGAATTGTTTGATGAGGACGCCAGTTTAATTGAACCACTTGATCATAGGTTCGATAGTCTAATTGAGTAATAAATGAACTTAGAAGCGGGATTTGAATGACATCCGTGCAAAAAATTAGAGCCACCCAGAAGAGACCTAAAAGGATTTGTATCCATTTAGATTTCATAGCTTTCGGCGAAAAATAATAGTTCTTCTTCACGAGATATCGTCCTTAATACGCTTCGCAACAACACTGAAAGGAAGCAAAGATATAGAGCCCTATAACATCTTCGCCTCATTCTTTTGCGCCTTGTCTAAATCATAATGGTTGACGCTATCAAGTTCTATCCTAGGGCCTGGTTTCAAAAAATCAAAATGTTTTGGTCAAGAGAGTAACGATGAAACGGGTCCTAACCAAATTGATATTCTAATGCGGCTAGAGTTTGATAGCTCTGAAACACGCCACCAGCATTATAATATTTTTCTTCAACTCGAATGGTTGCATTTTTATAGGTTATGGCGATACCTCCCCCTACGCGAAAACCACTTTTATCCATATTCAATTGGGGTAGTGAACCATTAATGACGCTCGCAGGATTTATTAGTAGGCGACTATTGGAAAATTGTGCTACCTGAATTAATCCACCACTCAGAAAAGGCATTACCGTGGGCTTAATGTAATAACCTAATTCAATATTTTCCAAAATTAAAGTTGCTTTATTGGTTAATGGTTCAATCACTTGAAAGGTAGCAGTATCCGGGAAAAAATAATTATATCTTCCCGTATCAATTTGGCTGTACAACACTCCGGCATTAGCTCTCATCAGAAATTGTTTCCAGGTTTTTCTATAAATTCCATTAAAGCTAATAAACCAGTTGTTATTATTATTGGTTGCTTGAGCGATTAAGGGCGCAGGCTCTGTGGCTATCTCTGTTAAGGTAATAAACTTATTAAAACCATATCCCCCACCCAAATCAGCATAAATCTCGGGAGTAAAAATTTTAAACAAATGGCCAAAAATCGTATTATTGTGTATGGTCTGTTCTGAGGTAGTTACAGATCCAGGAGTGAGTAAAAATTGAGAAGTAAGCTCTGTATCAATCCCAAAATAATAAACACCCACCATCATAGTCTGGCCTAGAGAAACATGGTCTGCTCCTGCCGAATAGAGATTTGAATGTCCATTATATCGGTTAAAATTGGTCCCTGAAGTCGAATCAAAATTAAAATCGGTATATCCATACAGAAATTCTGGCGTTATTTTTCTAAGAAATTCTGAACTCTTTGGTTGATTGGTTGTACCATCCTTTGACAGCGTATTTGCATTGAGACAAAATCCGCTAAATATCAAAAAAACAGATAAAACTAATGACTGAATTTTCATCACATCCAAATTCCTTTTTAGAGAAGGTATAAACTTTTAGACTATAAGT
Organism: Legionella sp. 227; assembly: GCF_043161935.1. NCBI lineage: Bacteria > Pseudomonadati > Pseudomonadota > Gammaproteobacteria > Legionellales > Legionellaceae > Legionella > Legionella sp. 227. The sequence goes on from NZ_CP171154.1 coordinate 595,479, forward strand.
AATCTTTCACGACCCTTGTCATCCTGAGTTCACCATAAATGATCTCCGGATTTTAGCATCATATCATAATGCTGATACTACATAACCAGAGAACTTTCACTGCGTTCGAGTTGACATAGTCCAGTGTAGGTTTCGTGTATAATCATATGCTTAAACATACAATTGCACAAGAACTGAGACACAGAGATAAAGGACATTATAATTCTTTGGAACATTTTACTTACGCTTAAATCCCAAAGCGTGTAAACGAGCATCAATTGAAGGATGTGTTGCAAAAGCGCTGCTTAAAGATTTAACCGGCTGCATATCAGAAGGATCAAAGAGATATGATGCCTGCCTTACCTGTTCGTGCGGGGTATTACCGTATTCTTGAGTATACTCTTCAGCATGTTGCGCATGATCATCACTAATTTTGAGGAGCGCCCGCGCTAAAGGTTCATTGTCACGCATTAATTCCACGCAACCCGCATCAGCCATGTATTCACGTGTTCGACTTAAGAATAAAGTTAACAGGACAGTAATTAAAGGTAAAACATAACGAAGGACCACTATAACCATTAACAGGCGGTTATCCTCACGTCTGTCATTGCGCCTAAATAATGCTGAATAAAACAAAATATCGACTACAATCAAAAGAATATTACTTAAAACCGCCACCATCAAAGTTAATTTAATGTCGTAATGACGAATGTGGCTTAATTCATGAGCCATCACCGCTTGCAATTCTGCTCTGTCTAATTTGCCTATTAAACCTCGAGTAATTGCTACCATTGCCGATTTTTCACTGTAGCCACTTGCAAAAGCATTCATATAATCTGCTTCGATAATAAAAACCTTGGGCATATACTGCAAGCCCGCAGCAACTTTCATTTCCTCTACCACATTGTATAATTGTTGCTCGAGTAAATTTTGGGCTGTTTTGGGGGTAATTTCACGATACTCCGTACCTAATAGCATGATGCGATCATAAAATGCATACGTTATCATTAATGACACTGCCGCAAAACCAACCATAAGAATGGTCGCATAAGGAATAACTTTCAGCTGAATCAATGCGAGGAAACACTGCTCAAGAGTAACTTGCGGGTAAGCTGTATGCAAAATAAATAGATCGGCAATGAAGCCTACAGCAAAATAAATCGCAATAAAAATAGCAATCACTGATCGTGTCTTGCGTTTATTTAACCGTATTTGCTCGCGCCAATTACCTACGCCGCCGTGATACTCTTCAAGCCCCATATCCTATACTCAAAATTTTACGGTATAGTCTTCTTTTGCCTGGATCTGCTCTTCAGGAAGTCCCCAATAAACAAAATCTTTATCTAAAGAGGAAGCAAAGAAAGAGACTACCATGGATTCAAAGAACGATTTCTTTTTGGCATTATAACGCTCTATACCATCGTTATAAGCTTGCTTCGAATAAGCTAACTTATTTTCAGTATTGACAATTTCTTCCTGCAATTGCATTACATTCTGACTTGCTTTTAAATCAGGATATCGTTCAAATACTACATTAAGTCCAGAAGCAATCTGGGAAATTTGATTCTCTGCAGCAATACGCCCTGCTTCATCCCCCGCAGCTTTAGCTGCTTGAGCCTGATTACGCAAAGCCACCACATCTTTCAGTGTAGTTTGTTCGTAATCCATATATTTTTTTACAGCTTCAATCAAAGATTCAAATACTTTGAAACGACGATCTAACTGGATATCGATTTGTTTTTTGTCGTTATTAATCGCTTCGATTAAGTGAATTAAGGTATTGTAAACACCTATAGCCCATATTAATAAAAGTACTACAATAATGATAAGAACAATAAAAAAAGTACCCATTTTTCTTCCTATGCAAAATTTCCTACAATTTAGTTATAGATCGAAAATATAAAAAAAAACAGTAAGCGCTTTTTAAATATTTCGAGGTTGAACACAAGCGTATGATTTTTGAGCACCGAAAAGGGGCCGACAAATACCAGGTCATTCTGAGTAATCGGCTCCATACTGTAGCACGGTGTTCGCTGGGATAGGAAAGCCCTCGCTGCACTTTGGGATGATGTGCCTATTGGAATTGGAGAGGATTTTTTACTCCCAAAACATAAGAGTAGAACTGATGAATAAAAGTAGGATCGGATGGTGTATCCATTTTTCATCTTATTATTTGTGTTGGATAGCCTGTTTTTATTTTGCAGCACAAAACGATGTATATCTTGGTCCAATTATTGGCTTTCTAATCATTGCCGTGCAAATCTTATGGCAATTAATTAATCGATTGCCTTATTTAAATGCCCTGTTTTTTGCATTTCTTATTGCATTTATTGGTTCGCTTACAGACACAATTTGGCTTCATCAAAACTATATTTATTTTAAAGCAAATCCCTTTAGTTCCTATTTTACAGCCCCATGGATGATTTGTATTTGGTTAAGTTTCGGATTAAATCTGATTATTCTTAATGAAAAATTCACACGTTACTATTTCATTTGGTTTCTACTGATTCTTTTTTTGATGCCCTTTGCTTATAAAATTGGCGCATCGTGCAATATCGTCGTCATTGAAAAAAGCTACCCCTTTTATCTTTCGGTGGGGATTACCTGGGCATTACTCCTACCAATCAGCTTTTATGCATACAATTATTTAAAAAAAACGAATCGTATTGATGCATAATTCGGTTGCAGTTCATCCGAACGCAGCAAGGAGTCGCCACAATGCAGCACCGTGTTACAATGGGAAACTTCTTGCTCTGATTGAGATGGGTCGGGGGGGAGTAAAAATCATCGTGTAGCCAAAATAGGCTTCAAAAATTGCCCTGTATAGGAAAGCTCGCATTCGGCAACCTGTTCTGGCGTACCCGTTGCCACGATACGTCCGCCTTTACTTCCTCCTTCTGGCCCCAAGTCAATAATCCAATCCGCCGTTTTGATCACATCCAAATTATGTTCAATAATCACAATGGTATTGCCTTGTTCTCGCAAGCGAAATAATACGGATAACAACTGTTTGGTATCATGAAAATGCAATCCAGTTGTTGGTTCATCAAGAATATATAAAGTGCTTCCTGTATCTCGCTTTGACAGCTCACGCGACAATTTGATTCGCTGTGCCTCCCCACCGGAAAGGGTAGTCGCACTTTGCCCTAACTTGATATAAGACAAGCCCACATCCATCAGAGTTTGACATTTTCTGGCTAATGCCGGAATCGCTGCGAAAAAATGGCTTGCATCTTCAACCGTCATTTCTAAAACTTCATGAATGTTTTTGCCTTTGTATTGAATATCAAGAGTTTCTCGATTGTAACGCTTGCCCTTACATACATCGCATGACACATAAATATCAGGCAAAAAGTGCATCTCGACTTTAATAAGTCCATCGCCCTGACACGCTTCACAGCGCCCCCCACGCACATTAAAGCTAAACCGTCCAGGCTGATAACCCCGTGCCCGAGACTCAGGAGTTGCGGCAAATAATTCGCGGATATGAGTAAATATTCCAGTATATGTAGCCGGATTAGAACGCGGAGTCCTGCCAATCGGACTCTGATCAATATCAATCACCTTATCGCATAAATCTAAACCCGTGATTTCTTTAACGGAACCAGGAGTAAATAAACTGGCCCTATTTAATAGATTTGCGGCACTTGGATATAAAGTATCATTAATTAAACTCGATTTTCCGGAACCCGAAACCCCGGTAATACAAGTAAGCAAACCCAAAGGAATACTGACATCGACATCGTGTAAATTATTACAAACCACTCCTTTTAAATGAATCATTTTTTCGGGATTAATTGGCCGACGGTTTTCAGGAATTGCAATGGATTGTTTCCCAGATAAATATTGACCCGTCAACGAAGCTGGAGATTGCATAATTTCTTGAGGTGTCCCACGGGCAACAATTTCGCCGCCATGGACCCCAGCGCCAGGACCTATATCCAGAACAAAATCAGCATTGCGAATCGCGTCTTCATCATGTTCCACCACAATGACCGTATTTCCCAGATTCCGTAAGTGCATTAATGTTTTTAATAAGCGATCATTATCTCTTTGATGCAAACCAATGGAGGGTTCATCCAAAATATACATCACCCCCACTAATCCCGAGCCAATTTGACTGGCTAAACGAATACGTTGGGCTTCCCCTCCTGATAATGTTTCAGCACTACGTGTTAAGGAGAGATAATCCAGGCCTACATTGACCAAAAACCCTAATCGCTCAACAATTTCTTTGTTAATCTTTGCTGCAATTTCACCTTTATAGCCGGTCATATGCAAATTTTTAAAAAATACATAGGCTTTTTCGATCGAATAAGCGGTAACTTCAGGTAAATTTTTGTTATCAATAAACACATTCCGGGCGGATTCACGCAATCGTGTTCCTTGGCAACTCTGACATGGGCGAGATGATAAATATTTAGCAAGTTCTTCACGTATCATTCCCGAATCGGACTCCCGATAACGTCGTTGCATGTTAGGAATAATGCCTTCAAAAGGATGCCGCTTGACCATATACCCACCATTGGGCCTATGGTAATGAAAATCGATAACCTCATTTCCCCCATATAAAACAATTTGACGCACTTCCTCAGGCAAATCACAAAATGCAGTATGAATATCAAAACCATAATGTTGTGCAAGCGATTCGAGCATTGAAAAATAATAAGTCGTTTTCTTATCCCAACCACGAATAGCCCCTTCGGCCAAACTGGCTGTTTGATCATGAACAACACGATCCGGATCAAAAAACTGATCAACACCCAATCCATCACAAGAAGGACAAGCACCAACTGGATTATTGAATGAAAAAAGTCTGGGCTCTAATTCACTTAGGCTGTATCCACATTCTGGGCAAGCAAATTTGGAAGAAAAAACCAGATCATCAAATTGATTCTCCATAGAAGCAACAATTGCAAGGCCCTCTGCCAAATTTAAAGCATTTTCAAAGGACTCGCTTAAGCGCTGCGCAATGTCAGGCCTGACTTTAAAACGATCCACCACGACTTCAATCGTATGCTTAGTACGCAGACCCAGTTTAGGAGGCGAATCCAATTCATAGAGTTCTCCATCAATTCGAGCACGTACATAGCCTTGAGCTTGTAACTGCTGTAAAAGCTGGACCTGTTCTCCTTTGCGTTCTCGCACAACCGGAGCCAAAATCATCACTTTACTGTCTGTAGGCAAAGCAAGTACTTGATCCACCATTTGACTAATCGTTTGCGCATGCAAACTGACGTGATGTGTAGGACACCGAGGTTCGCCCACACGTGCGTAGAGTAACCGCAGATAATCATATATTTCAGTAATGGTCCCGACTGTCGAGCGAGGATTGTGCGACGTTGCTTTTTGCTCAATGGAAATTGCCGGTGATAAACCCTCGATTGAATCCACATCAGGCTTTTCCATCATTGATAAAAATTGTCGCGCATAAGCAGAGAGCGATTCGACATAACGACGCTGCCCCTCAGCATACAATGTATCAAAGGCCAACGAGGATTTCCCTGAACCGGATAAACCCGTAATTACAATGAGTTGATCGCGGGGTAAATCCAGGTCAAGATTTTTAAGGTTGTGGGTTCGTGCACCACGTATGGTGATAGTATGCATAAAATTCGATAATTTTGGTTTAAGACAGATTAGTTATGGTTTAATTATTTGCGGCTTCGAAAAATTTAATTATACGTCAAAAAAATAGAGCGTATAGATCAAATAAGTATTTTTACTTTGAAAACAGATCAAAAATAATTTTTTATTTTAGCACATTTTTACACAGAAAAAATGAAATTGTTAGACTCCTGTTTCTAATTTACAGAGTGTACTACAATAAAAGACTTAACCTCTTCATTTTAAAAACTTAAAAGGATTTTAAATATGAATACGCTTTTGCAAAGGATATTGCTATGGCTCTTACTTTTCATATCTCCATATGCTCTTTATGCACAAAATGACTATACACAGAATGATGCTGAAGTATGTCAATGGGTGAAAAAAATTCTATTGAGTACTTTATCCGTAGATTACAATTATGACTCAAGTAATGATACAGAATTACATAAAAATTATACGGGAAATGCCTGGAATGCCTTAACCGACTTCCTGGGCAATTATCTTGAGGTGATCAAAAACCAACAACTCACACTTCACCCCACTTTGATTACAGAGCCCTATATCGCTGAAAAAGGTATCGCTTTAAATATTCATTATTGGCGGGTTAATGAAGTGGTCTCCATTCCTGAATTAAATCTTACGATTGCTTTTTCCCTCATAGTTATTGAAGCAAATCCACTGCCCCATGGACATTTGCTCATTCAAAGTATGGATATGGTAAAAAAGGAAAACCAATGAACATGTTGACTCGTTTTAAATTCTTTCTTTGGAAATTTAGTCATTTTCAAGTACCCCTGATCGGCTACTTAAAACCCCGGCTCATAAAACTTACCGATACTGAAATCATTATTTGCCTCCCTTTAAATCGGCGCAGTCGTAATCATTTGAATTCCATGTATTTCGGCGCTCTCAGTGTTGGTGCTGATTTAGCGGGAGGTTTACATAGTTTTTATCATGCAAGCCAAAAAAAATTAAATCCTTCTATTGTTTTTAAATCATTTCAGGCCCAATTCCTACGCCGCCCTGAGTCTGATGTTTATTTTGTTTGTGATGAAGGAGCAAAAGTCGAAGCCATGTTAGAGGAGTCTCAAAAAACTGGGGAACGAATAACTCAACCTATCCAGATCAAAGCCTATACAGATTACCCTGCTTTCACGGAGCTGGCTGCAGAATTTACTTTGGAATTATCCGTAAAAATACGTTCAAAATCCCTGTAGCATAAACAATAGAGACAGAAGTTATTATTGTTTTATCTACAATTTCAGTCGAAAATATTATCAAATTGAGATATTATTAGTACCGACTTAGTAATGCCCAATAAAATAATTGATGATTAGGCTACTGTAAATGATATTTGAAGAATATGTAAAATTATTAGAGTCATTTAAGAAAAACCAGATATCTAAAATACTGGAGCAAATTGACACTAAAATTTTCGACATTCTATACAGCAAACATGTTAGTCCTCTAATAGTTCCTTATTTTCCTCGCTACGAGCTTTGTTTCATGTCGGATGAAGCGGAATTAAAAGATAAAAACATCTACATAAGGGAAAAAAATGGAAAAATTGCCTATTCAGTAATTATTCCCAGTGAGGAGGGGGCTAAAGATAAAAAGGAGGTTAAAGATGTTGTTTTAAAAGAGCTCGACGCACCAATCCCTTTTAAATACAACATTGGCTTAATGACCCACGGCTTAGTCCCTGAAAAAGGCTCTTTTTATGCCCGTATAATTGATGCAGGCCTTGAATATACCGTTATTGATCCACAAGGAAAATTGATAACGTCGATAATAAAAAAAGAAGAATTAAAGCTTAACTTACGCTCAGGTTTTTCACCTAAGGATCTTGAGCCTTTTATGCCCGAAATTCTTAGAATTACATCAAAAAGAAATCACACCCTTCCTTTTACACCCGATGCATTTAGAGCGCGTGTATTATCAGCGGCTGCAAGGAATGGTCATATTCAGTGGGCTCCTTTTAGCAACTATGATCTGGACCCTGATAATATTTCTCAAATTAAAAAACTAATCAATGCACTCTATCATGCGCGTCTTACATTTTTAGATTTGGAAAATATTGATGTTAGAGATCTTAAGCGCAGTTATACTGATCTGACTTTACTCTATGGTAAAACAATTAATTCAGCTTATGAAGCAAGTTATCTGCTTACTCATTTAGACGTTGATTTGACAGACATGTTTAATGAGGAGTTAGCCCTTATTTTGCCTGTATTCAGTCAAATTCAAGCGTTTGCAGACAACTATGCTAAAGAACAAAAGGCTTTTGTCAAAGCGCTCAAACCTATGCCATTAGCATCGCAAATAGGGGAAATAGCCGGAATCGCCGTCGATCAACTGCGCCCCATTAGTAGTGATGTGGATTATAATTTTCTGGCTCAGTTCAGTGCCGTTTTACCGAGTTATATTGATAAATTGACTCATTACATAGAACAATATTCTTCACAGATAAAAAAATCAGAACCTAAACTGAACCAAGAAAAGCTGGCCGAACTGCAAAAAGCAGCACTAAGCCTATTGAATGATATAGAAAATTTAAAAGGAAACCGCTTTTTTCTTTCATTTAAATTTTTAAATTATATCCACATAATTAGTAATCTAATTACTTTATCGATGAGCACTTTAGAACAAATTGGAGAGCTCAGTGAATCATCTCAAGATCTAGTTCGCGATAAATTAGCGCAGCTTAAGTACACTTTGTTACCCACTTTATTTGGTTTTGTTGATAAAATTGAAGACAACGCCATGCTAAAGCCTGGCACTTTGTCTGTTCCTTTAATGGAAAAAATCAAAGTTTTATACGAAAAAATACTTTACCTGCCCAAAAAGGCAATTGATTTTAAAGAGAAAGGAGCGGATTTACTGGAAATAGAAGATCCGCGCTTTATCGAATTAAGATTAGAAATGACGTATAAAAGGATCGATAAAGACAATAAATCATTATATAAAATTAAAAAAGCAAATACCGCATGTAAAGAATTTTTTGAACTGTTACAAGATCCTCGTTATAGAAATCTTCGTTTGTATCAACTTCCTCCAGAGGTTAAAAAAGAGCTTATAAAGCTCTATAAGCTTATTAAGCCTTATATGGCCCAACTCGACATCGATTTAAATGAGGTCATAATCTCGAGATTAACAGGTCCTGAAAAAGAAGATTGGTACTCTTTTATGGGCTCGAGCATAAGCAAGTTAAAAAGACAACTTCCTTCAGACCATATCAGTTTTGTTTTGAAAAAAGAAAAGGCGTTAAAGAATCTAATTACTAAAGATGAAAACAGTAAGGTTTTTCATATTAAATTAAATAAAGACCTTATTGATTCGGTGCACAAAAAAGCAAATTTAGTTTTATTTCCTTACAGTGAAAAAGCAAATGTGTATACGGTTGATGAATCAATACCGTTGCAAGTTGAATCAAAGCAAGATAAGACATCAAGGATTAGCAAAAGCAGATTTCTAGAGATCCAAGCTGCTTATTTGCGTTTTGTCCATCTAGTAAAAGAGCAAATCGCCGCAAAACCAGGCTCCTTTGAAAAAAATTTGGATCTAAGCAAACTCGATGATGCTGTAAAAGCAGAGTTCCAACGATTGTTTAAAGTGTTTCAACCGTACTTGGGATCTATGACCTCCACTGAGTGTAAAGACTCAGCAAAAAATCTTGAACTCTATCTAGCCGATTTATTTGCACAGAATCCGATCACCAATATCCCCCTAAAAAGTTCTTTTCTCAGTCTGGATAAAAATATTCAAAGCTTTTTTGATTACATCAATTTTGAGTGGTTCAATAAAGATGAGTTCCAGAACATTCGTACCGCCTACACACAATTTTCTCAAATAATAAAAAAACAGATCGAAGAAAAACCCCAGCTCTACGGTAATAACTTGCTGTTAACCAGTTTTGATAACGAGACAAAAAATAAGTGTCTTCAGTTATTTCAAGTCTTCCAGCCCTATTTTAAATTGGGAATACCACCAGAGCTTAAAGAGGCAGCTCAAAATTTTGAAAAATATTTGGCTGCATTCCTTGCCAATAAGCCAGTAGAAATATTAGAAGCGCCCCCTGTATCCTTGTTTTTACAATTGGATAAACATACCCAGGACTCCTTTGCCAAATGGCAGGATAAAAGCCAAACTTTTTATGATTTCGCCAATACGCGATTTCTTGATGAAAAAGAATCGGAGGCTCTGAAGAGTAAACGAGAAAAAGATGCAAAACTGCTTTTTAAACAAGTAGAAGACGATAAATTGCTGCATAATCTTGATCAATTAAATTCGGATCAAGCTCTTGAAATCTACCAATGGTATCAAAATAAGCATAATAAATTCCTGGTTGTGACCAATGCATATTCTCAATTTCTCGAGTTGCTCCATAAAGCAATAAAAGACAACCCTCAAATTCGAAAAAACATATCGTTGTTAAGTTCTCTTAAGCCAGGAGTAAAAGCTCAACTACGCAATTTATATAGTATTTTTCAACCCTACTTAATTTGTGCCCTTCCCCCCGAACAGCAAGAAGATGCGTTAAATTTTGATAACTATTTGGTTGCCAGTTTATCAAACAGAACGATATATCGCAGGGATGCTCCACCTGTACTAATGTTCTTAGGATTAAAAGACCATTTCCGGGAAACCTTTATTCGCGTCACTAACGAATGGAAACGAAGAAAGGAGCGTTTTTATAACTTAGCTCAAGATAAATTTACTCTCGAAAATGACGCAGCAGTACTTAAAGCCGATCCCAAAACAGGTAGAGAACACTTTGTTATCCAACATACTAATTATTCCAAATGCATTCATGCATTCAGACAATCTTTATTTGAGGTAACAAAACTATTTAACTCTTCAATGCAGCAGGCATTAACTCCCTATACACCACCAAAAACCATAGATATTTCACCAATTGGCATGTTGAAAGAGGCCGTGCAAACTGTATTCCCTCCCTCAGTAGTACCATTCCCTGAAATGGAGGATAATAACAAGCGATTGAGTCAAAGCAGACAAGTCTGTGCATTAAAAGACATTTTTAACAGTTTGTTCCATTTGGAAGGAATTGTTCATGAGTTAGAAAATTTAAATAATCAAAGTATTAAAACTCAATACGTACGTTATTTATTACAAGCCTACGAGCATCTCAATGAAATCATTAAGTCAGCACAGCGTTTGGCTGCAGATCCGCACTTAAGATTCATAGCTCGTGATTTACTTAATAAGGCCCAGGATCTTTATGCCACATTCCAGGAACATTCCGATGCATACCAAGTAGCACCGGAACAAGTCTCCTACGAAGCAGCTAAAGTTCAATACAACGCACTTTGGTATATTATTAATGCCTTTTATATTAGCCCTAAACATATTCGCGCCTTAAATAATACAAATTATCTAACTACTGAAGAACTTGATGAGTTACATTTTCGCGCCAAAAAATCAACTTCAATTATAGAAGGCTTGATTAATAATTCTAATTCCTATTTTAAATTGTTCCTGCAATCCCCCAATATGATTTTTCTTTACCAGGAACTCACAGCAAAGCTGAATGAATTTACCAGCACTTCTCATGACGCCATAATGGATAATATGGAAAATATGCGATCAAGCATATTTACACCAATGCTTCTTGAGGCAGATCGCTGGGAAAACCGATTAGGACTCTCACCAGGAATTTTATCCGGCCCCTTAAGGCAAATTACTAATGAGTTTTTTAAAGGTCTAGTGCATCCACTGCCACTGAGTAGTTTGGATTCCAAAACACGTATCCGATTAATATATGATAAAGAGCCACTAGAAAAAAGAATTAGTCTGGCTACAAAACAGATCAAAAGAAACCAAAAATATCTCAAAAAAATAGATAAAGACTACAAAGATATTGAAAATCTATACTATTGGTATCGTCAAGTAACCACCCCACTTGATTTTTTTGATTTTGCCACTCCCCAACCGCAAGTTGAGTCAACTAAAGCAAAAATGGAGTTATGTGCTGCTTATAAAAAAGCCCTACCCAAACTAGCGCAACTAAAACGGAATAAAAAGGTCGAAATTGCTCCAAGCCCATACCCTGAACATCATACGCTGGATGCGCTATGCAATTCTGGACTGAAAGCATATGATCCTCATTTTACCGAAATCGAAGCGTTAATCGTTGCTAGCCATCATTATTACTTGGGTTTAAAAGCAACGCATCAAATGCGACTAGAAACTACAGAAGAGCATTTAGCTTATCTCAAGAGTTTAGAGCCAATCCAAGAGCAAGAAAAACTGTCTTTCATTGAAGAGTATACTACTGAATCATTCGAAAAAAATCTTGAAGCAAAGTGTAATCCCATAGACTTGCAATTTACGGATCAAGAATACGTTGCTGAGCTTAAAGCCTATTTAATGAAACTCAAAGATGAAATAATTGCGAAAGCAAAAGTGTCTAAGAATATTGATCGAAGTATCGAAAAGCTGTTGGAAATAGAAATCAGTAAATTTGAGAAAAAATACTATGCTGAATACTATCATCTTGATACGGTACAAGTGGCTCTGGCTCAATTTAAAACTTATTTCAAAGATTTGAAAGCCGCCAGCCGCAATAGAAATTCTATATTTGAAAGCAAAGAAACTTTAAATAAAAAATCTAAATGCATTCGCCTTTTAGATGAAATTGCCCGCAATAAAACACTAAAGGTACAAGAACGCATACAACAAATAAAATTACAGGTTGAAAATCCCAATTTCTCAAGAATTATGCTAGCGCATAAGCAAGTGGATACTTTTAGTTGGACTTACTTAAAAATGTGTTTTTTATCCCTGCTTGAAGCATTGAATTTATATACACCAACTCGACAAAAGCTCCTGGATAATATTAATGAAGCCGTGCACAATCCACCTGAAATCAAAGCGTTAACTCAACGACTTGGTCTATTTGCTGCAAAAACTGCTAAAGATGCCGATGCAAAAAGATATGAAGCCCCTGCAATGCCTGCCGCGACTCCCTCTGCTTGATTATATTTACCCCAAAGATTCTTCATCCTCTAAATGCTCTGCCGCAGCTATTTCTGTATGATCTGCCGCTAATAACAAATACATTGACGGCACCACAAAAAGCGTAAACAAGGTACCTATCGAAATTCCCGTTGCGATGACTAGACCAATATTATAACGGCTCTCAGCACCAGCCCCAGTAGCAAAAATCAAGGGGATAACCCCTAAAACCATTGCCGCGGTAGTCATCAAAATAGGACGCAATCGAATTGCCGCTGCTGCTTTTATGGCATCTAGCTTTTTTTGCCCACTTGCCTGTAAGTCATTGGCAAATTGCACAATTAAAATGCCATGCTTGCTGATGAGCCCAATCAGGGTAACCAGTCCCACCTCACTATAAATATTCAGTGTGGCATCACCTATCCCTAAACTGATAAAAATCATGGCCCCACAGATCGACATAGGCACACTAATCAAAACAATAAGAGGATCACGAAAGCTTTCAAACAAGGCTGACAATGATAAAAAGATAATGATTAAAGCAAAGAAAAAAGTAACAATAAGACTGGATCCTTCCTGAATGAATTGACGTGATTGAGCAGCATAATCGATATAATAACCTTGAGGGAGAACCTGTTTGGAAATATTGGCCAGCGTATCCAACGCTTTGCCCATAGAGATACCAGGATAGGCTACCGCAGAAATTGTGGCGGAATTAAGTTGTTGAAAATGGTTTAATGATTCAGGAACAACTTGTCGTTGTAAATTAGCAACCGTGGCAAGAGGTATTGAGGCGCCCGAAGAAGTTTTTATGTAATAATTCAATATTTGATCCGGGTTTAAGCGTGTCGCCCGCATTACCTGTGGAATAACCTGATAAGAGCGGCCTGCTAAATCAAAATAATTGATATAGCCTTCACTTAAGGCGGCTCCAAATACATTGCCAAGATCTTGCATGGTCAAACCAAACTGAGATATTTTATCCTGATCTAAATTAATTTTTGTCTGTATTTGGTCGATTTTGAGATCAGGATTAATGTAAGCAAAAATACCGGCCTCATCTGCTTTCTCTAAAACACGCTGTAACACAATATTTAATTTTTCAAACGTTTCTGTAGTTGTAATAACAAATTGGATGGGCAATCCACTTCCACCTCCAGGTAATGAAGGTAATTGAAACGCTGCTACCTTGGCTCCAGCAATTTTATTGAGTTCATTTTGAACCAGGGGCTCTAAATCATTGGAGGTTCGTGGACGCTCATCCCAAGGCTTTAAAACCATACCAATGATGGATGTATTTAATCCTTGGTAACCATCAACTTGGAAAATATGATCCGTTTCTGGAAACTTTCTAAAAATGTCATTCACTGCATTGGCAGAAAGTTGCGTTTGCGCGAGAGAAGCGTTTGCTGAGGCGGTTACCTGAGCAATGACAATACCCATATCTTCTTGGGGGGCCAACTCAGTCTCTGAAGTAATAAAAAGAAAATAATTACTGAAAAGGATGATGATTGCAAAGACAATAACTACCGGCAAGTGATTTAATGTAGCAGATAAAATTCGTTTATAAAAATGTTCAAGTTTTGTAAAGGAATCATCGACATACGTCATAAAACGCCCTTTAGCTGCCCCATCTCCCATTTTAAGAAATTTGGAACACATCATGGGCGATAAAGTTAATGCAATTACAGCCGAAACAGTAACCGCACCCGCGAGTGAAAATGCAAACTCGGTAAATAGCGCACCGGTTAATCCACCCATAAAGCCAATCGGTAAATAAACAGCAATTAAAACTACCGTTATTGCAATAATGGGATTGGCTAACTCACGCGCACCTAGTAAAGCGGCTTTAAACCGTGTTTGCCCTTCTTCTATATGGCGTTGCACGTTTTCAACAACAATAATCGCATCATCAACTACCAATCCTATAGCCAGAACTAAAGCCAACAAAGTAAGTAAGTTAATTGAATACCCCAAAATGAGCATTATCCAAAATGCCCCAATCAAAGATAAGGGAATAGCAACTATGGGAATAACAACCGAGCGAATTGAGCCAAGAAAAATAAAAATGACAACGGTTACGATTAAAAAAGCCTCTAATAAGGAAAAGATTACTTCATTTATCGAAGAATTCACAAATAAACTGGCATCATATACAATTTTTCCCTGTAAACCTTGGGGAAATTGTTCCTGGATACTGGGAAATATTTTTTTAATCTCATTAATTACGGTTAAAAGATTAGCTGAAGGTGCAACTACAATCCCGATATATACTGCTGTTCGCCCATCAAAACTCACTGCAGAATTATAATTTTCTGCTCCCAGACTGACGTTAGCCACGTCTTCCAAACGAATAATCGCCCCATTTTGAGCTTTAATAACCATTTTCTTGAATTGGTTTACATCCGATAGATTAGTACCCGCAGTAAGATTTTGGATGAACATTTGCCCATCGGTACGGCCCACTGCTGAAATAAAATTATTATTTGCAAGAGCAGTTCCAACTTCTGCTGCGGAGATTCCATATCCTGCAAGTTTCACGGGATCCAACCACGCGCGCAGGGCAAAAGTTTGATTCCCTAGAATTTGAGCATTTTGAACCCCATTAACTGCCTGTAATTTAGGCTGTACTACCCGAATTAGATAGTCTGTAATTTTATTAATCGGTAATTCATCGCTATAAAAACCAATATACATAGAATCAATAGTTTGTCCTACTGAAACGGTGATGACCGGTGTTTGTGCGTTTTTGGGAAGTTGATTCAGTACCGCATTCACTTTAGTAGTAATGTCGGACAAAGCTTTTAGTGGATCATAATTGAGAAGAAGGTTTACTGTGATCGTACTAGTACTCGGAGAGCTGATGGAAGTCATGTAATCAATTCCATTTGCTTGAGCAATGGAGTTCTCTAGTGGAGTAGTAATAAAACCAGCAATAATATCAGGATCTGCGCCAGTATAAGTGGTAGTTACAGTCACAATAGCATTTTCAGTAAATGGATATTGCATTATGGGTAAAGAACCAATAGAACGTAAGCCCATTGCTAAAAGCATCAAGCTGATCACCGTAGCCAGTACAGGTCTTTTAATAAAAATATCGGTAAACCGCATTATCTAATCCTTAGATTATTCTTTATCTAAACTGCTCACGTCATGGTTCATCGTACCTTGGTTAAGACACAAGCCCTAACCGCGACTTATAAGTTTATTTCATGTCCTCAGCACCCCCGGATTAAGTTAGCTAAACTGGGATTGCATTATTACCGCTCAGCGACTTTTGGCGATGCCTCATTACTAGGTTGTATTGTATTATTAATAAGAACATGACTACCATTTTTAAGTTTTAATTGGCCACTGGTTACTACAATATCCCCCTCATGCAATCCTTTAAGCACAGCAATTTGATCCCCCCGCGTCTCTCCAACAGTAACAAAAACCTGTTTGACCACAAGGATTGGTTTATTATTCTTATCTTTTTGATCGCTTTGTTTCACCAAAAAAACAATATCACCATAGGGATTAAAACTAATCGCTGACTGGGGTAAGGTCAGATGGCTTTGTTTTACTCCAGTTTCTACTTCAACACGAGTAAACATACCTGGTTTCAACAAATAATCAGGATTAGAGATAGTCGCCTCTACCTGCACATTACGAGTTGCGCTATCGACAATAGGTTCTATAGTGGTAATTTTTCCCAAAAATACTTTCTCGGGAAAAGTATCAGTAACAACTTTCACAGTTTGTCCCAATTTTAACTGGGCTAACTCTTGTTGTGGCAAATAAAAATCAGCATAAAGTGGATCTAATGCCTGTAATGTGGTTACCGTGTCCCCTACGTTAAGATATTGTCCTGGATTAATGTTGTTGATACCTAATTGACCTGCAAAAGGGGCGCGAATTGTCTTTTTTTGAACAGTTGCTGCTTGTTGGGCAACTTGAGCCTCTAAATTCCTAAGATTCCATTCATCAGTATCTACCGTTTGCCTACTCACTGCCCGAACCGCATATTGTGCCTTATCACGCTTATAAGTAATTTTTGCTAATTCAACCTGTGCTTGTAATGACCGTAATTGTCCCTGTTCTGCATCGGCATTTAATTGCGCTAAAACAGTCCCCTTTTTGACTAGGGCTCCTGGGGTAAACAAGATTGTTTGCACCATACCCGCCAGCTCTGTGGTAACATTCACACCTAGTCGTGCACGCAAACTCCCCACCGATTTCAGAGTAGGTTGCCACAAGGAAGCTTCGACTTTCATGGTAGACACGGTAACTGCAGGTGATTTCATCTGCAGAAAATATTGGTTCATCATATAGTTACCAATTGCCTTCCAACCAAAAATCAAGCCAAACAAAACGCCCACTGCAACCAACATAATAATCATTTGTTTTTTTAAAAATATCTCTTTCATCATAGACACTCTTTGACACACCAAGGTTTATGCCACCAGCCCCCGCCTAACGCCTGGAATAATGCGGCCGTATCACTGTAACGCACAGCTTGTGCCTGAATACGATTAATTCGAGCCTGTTGGTACTGCTGTTGCGCGTTTAATAAATTAATATAACTTACCCCACCTAACCGATATTGTTTGAGGGTGAGATTTAGGGAGGCGCGTGCTGCATCTTCAGCCTTAATTTGCGCTTGTAATGTGCGCGCATCTACTTCCAAACCTCTTAAAACATCGGCTACATTTTGAAAAGCTTGCAGTACCGTTTGTCGGTACTGAGCCCAAGCTTGCTGATAGGCTGCGATCGCCGCCCGTCGCTGTGCCAGTAACGCCCCTCCATGAAATAAAGGTTGCATCACCTGGGGCGCTACAGACCACACATTATTTTTTGCACTATAAAGGCCTGAAAAGGTAGTACCAAGCCATCCCTCATTGGCATTTAGTGTAAATTGCGGGAATAAATTGGCTGTTGCTACGCCAATATTTGCACAAGCCTGATGAAGCGATGCTTCCGATGCACGCACATCGGGGCGTTGACGAACCAGATTTGAAGGTAAGCTTACCGGTAACTCAATAGGTAATTTTAATCGGTCTAAACGAATAACTGGTAAGGGTTCATCCGGAAATGTGCCCACGAGTGCCGCTAAGGTATGTTTGGCTTGTGATAGACTTTTTTGTAATGGGGGTAATGTTGCTTTTGATTGTTCTAGCAAGGTTTGTTGGGTCAATATATTTTCTTGTGACACGCCCCCCAAACGATACTGTTTATTCAAAATATCAAGTATCCCTTGCTCCGCCTTAATAAGGTCAAGAGTTGCATCAATTTGTGCTTGATATGATGCAATGGTCACTGAAGTAGTAACGATATTAGCAGTCAGGGTCAGGTACGCAGCAATTACTTGAAATTGCTGATAATCAACCTGGGCACCTAATGCTTCAATTTGACGCCGCGCACCACCAAAAACATCCAAAGTATAAGATAAATTGAATGAGGTATAATAGATGGTAAATATGGCGGTTTCATTTGGGATACCAATTTGGGCACCGGAGTAACGTTGGGTTTCCATGAGGTTCGTCACATCGACTGAAGGAAACATTGAATTGCCAATTTGTTCCTTTAAGTTTTCCTGAGCTTGACGCAAAGCAGCTGATGCTGCAGCTAAATTAGGGCTATGTGCTAACCCTTTACGAATGAGCTGATTAATTTCTGGAGAACGATACAATTCCCACCACAATAAAGGAATGTCCTCATTCGTGATAAAAGCTTGTGCTTGACCACCTGCACCGCGAGTACCCACAGTTTTTTTGGGTAGTGGCGTTTCCGTAAGTCTTTTGACTTTGGGTGGCGTGGGTGACTGAAAATTAGGGCCAACCTTACACGAGGTTTGCAGAACGGTACTCAGCAAAACCAAAATAAATACACTTACATGTTGTCTCAGGTTAAACACTAACCACAATCCTTTGCGAATCATTCAACGAATAATGGTTAATTTATCATGGATTGGAAAGGGTTGACAGTCTAATTGTCATCTCCATTCCAACACCCCATATTTGATTAACAAATAACCACACAGTATAATGCGCCTCTATTATCTTCCATTTCTGGAAAATTTCGAGTATCACGATGGAAGCAATAAAGGAATTGAGTATGCCAGCTGTAAAAATTACAGGAATGGGACGTTATCTACCCCGAAAAAAAGTTCTATCGTCAGAACTGGATAGTCAACTAAATTTACCCGCCGGAAGTGTACAAAAAAAATCCGGCTTGATTTCACGCCACTTTGCTTCCCCTGATGAAACCACTTCTTATATGGGAGCTCAGGCTGCATTGATTGCAGTACAGCAAGCCAATATTCAACTCACAGAGCTTGATGCCATCATCAGTGCTTGTGGGGTGAGTGAGCAAGCAATTCCTTGTACCTCTGCTTTAATTCAGAAACAATTAGGGCTAGAGCAAACTGGAATTGCTTGTTTTGATATAAACAGTACGTGTCTCAGCTTCATTACTGCCTTGGATATTGCCTCATATCTCGTTGAGGGAGGCCGATATAAACGAGTACTTATTGTGTCGAGTGACATTGCTTCAGCGGGACTAAACTGGCAAGACATGGAAACATGCACCATTTTTGGTGATGGGGCTGCAGCATGTGTACTTGAAAAAAGCGATGGAACACAGCGAATTTTATCATCACATCATGAAACGCATAGTATTGGTGCCACTTTTTGCCAAATTGAAGCAGGTGGTACGCGTTTGCCTGCAAAAAATCCACTGAAGAACTTAGAGCAAGGTCTTTTCTATATGGATGGTAAAAAAGTATTTAAATTAGCCGCTAAATTAGTCGATAGCCTGGTGGAAAATCTTTTATGCAAAGCCAAATTAACCATGCGTGATATTGATTGGTTTATCCCTCATCAAGCAAGCTTGCTGGCGATGCACCACATACAAAAAAGAGTGAATATCCCAACTGAAAAATTTGTTTCAATTTATTCTAATCATGGAAATCAAATTGCAGCATCTATTCCTACCGCATTATGCACTTTAATTGACAGCAAACAATTACACCGTGGACAATTAGTACTCTTAATGGGTACCGGTGCTGGTTTAGCCGCTGGTGGCATAATTATGGAGTATTAAATATGGTATGCGTTGTTACTGGTGCCACAGGTTGTCTGGGACTGAGCTTGACTCAGCGATTAGTAGCAGACGGTTATGAAGTCATCGCTTTAGGGCGCAACGAACAACTTGGCAAATTGATTACCGAATTCGGTGCTCAATTCATTGCTGTAGACTTACTCGATAAAGAAAAGTTAAAAAAAATTGCACAGGATGCCCAAACCATTTTTCACTGTGCCGCTCTTTCTAGCCCCTGGGGACGATATAATGATTTTTATAACGCCAATGTCATTGGCACCCAGCATGTCATTGCAGCCACGCCCCCAAATGCCCGATTAGTTCATGTTTCATCACCAAGTATTTATTTTAATTTCACGGAACAACATAATATAAAAGAAGACTCCTCATTGCCCCTGAAACCGGCCAATTATTATGTAAAAACCAAGCTACTCGCTGAATCCCTCATTGATAAGGCCCATAGAGAACGCGATCTGAATGTGCTTACCTTACGTCCACGTGCCATTTTTGGCCCCTATGATCGCGCCATTTTACCTCGCATACTTCAAAATGAAAAAAATGGCATTTTGCCCATTATTGGTACTGGACAAAATCTAATCGACATTACATATGTCGAAAATGTTGTCGACAGTTTGTTGCTTGCAGCACAAGCAGATCGACAATTTTGTGGCAAGAAATACAATATAACTAATGCTGAGCCACGCGCTCTAATCACTATCCTTTCTGAACTTTTTAGCGCATTAGAAAAACCTTTTAAGCCTAAATTTATTCCTTACTCGCTTGCAAAAATATATGCAGCCTCAATGGAAAAGCTATATCGCCTGTCATTAACCGGAAAAGAACCTCGTCTGACTCGTTACAGTGCGGCAGTTTTATGTATGGGGCAAACGTTAAATATTGAAGCGGCACAAATGGATTTGGGCTATCAACCCAAAATCAGTATTAATCAAGGCATAGAACGTTTTGCATCGTGGTATCAAAGAGCATGATAGACTATCAATTATTCGAAGCCGGTTATTGCAGACATTGTGAGCGAATGACCCTAAAAAAAGGGCGTTGGAAACAACGCGAATATCCAGCAATTTGTGCCTTAATCAATCACCCAAGGGAAGGATATATTCTCTTTGATACAGGCTACAGCAATCGATTTTACTCATTAACTCAAAAATTTCCTTATTCCATCTACAGACGCTTAACACCCGTCGAATTAAAAAAATCGCTTAAAGAACAATTAGCGGAAAAAAATATTCACGCCGATGAGATCAAGGGTATTGTGATTTCGCATTTCCATGCAGATCATATTGGTGGTTTAAAAGACTTCCCTAACGCACGCTTATTTTGTCATGCCGAAGCGGTAAAAGACATACGTCATAAAACAGGAATCAAAGCATTGTTGCAGGGATTTTTACCTGGACTACTCCCAAAAGATTTTTACGAACGACTGGTCGTATTAGAACATGAAGTACGACTCGAAACGAACCTATTACCCTTTACCACTGGATTTGATCTGTTTAATGATGGACAACTTATTGCTATTCTTTTGCCAGGACATGCTAAGGGTCAAATCGGCCTGTATTTTAAGGCGCCGCAAGAAACGTTCTTAGTGGCAGACAGTTGTTGGCATCAAGAATCTTTTAAGGAAGGCGTTTTTCCAAGTGATCTGACGTATTTGATTCATGATAATAAAGAAGCGTACCAGCAAACCATTAGAAAATTACAGCAGCTTTTTAAAAACAATAAAGAAATCGATATTATTCCTTCCCATTGTCAACACATCCGTGCTCGCCTTTTGGAGAATCAACGATGATACTGAGGCTGCTTTATTATTATTTTAAAACCCATTATCTTCGGAAACGGTTTAAATCACGAGACCAATTGTCGGCCTACCAGGAAAAAAGATTTAAAAAGTTAGTCAAGTCAACTTTATCCAAGTCTTCTTTTTATCAACCTTACCTGGACAAGCCCCTGAATGAGTGGCCAATTATCAATAAAAAAATAATGATGCACCATTTTGATGAAATCAATACGGCAAACATCAAAAGGGACCACGCCTTGGAATTGGCATTAAAAGCAGAAAAAACCCGCGATTTCTCTGCCTTAATCAATGGCATCGCAGTGGGTCTTTCTTCTGGAACATCAGGAAATCGCGGTTTATTTTTAGCCAATGCGAAAGAACGCGATGCCTGGGCTGGAATTTTACTGGCTAAAGCGTTACCCGAAGGATTTAAGAAAAATGAGTGCATTGCTTTTTTCCTCAGGGCAAATAGCAAACTTTATACAACCCTAAGTAAAAGCAAAAAAATCCAATTTCATTTTTTTGATTTATTTGATCATTTCGAAACCCATCAAGATCGATTAAATGAAATCCAACCTACCATTTTATCGGCACCAACCTCTGTATTGCTGGCCTTAGCAAAGGAAAAACATCGCTTATCCATTAAGCCCCAAAAAATATTCGCGGTTGCGGAAGTATTAGAACCACGTGATGAGGCGATTATAAGCACGGCCTTCAACTGTCAGGTAGCACAAGTTTATCAATGCACCGAAGGCTTTTTGGCTATTAGTGATAAAGAAAATAATCACTTATTAATGAATGAGGAATATTTAATTATTGAAAAAGAATGGCTGGATGAACGCCGCTTTGTTCCTATTATTACGGATCTGTTGCGCACAACCCAACCCATAATTCGCTATCGTTTAGATGATGTGTTGATTGAGGAACCTTCAAAAGGTATTTTTACACGACTGGCAGGAATTGAAGGCCGTGTAGGTGATATTTGTTATGCAACCAAAAATAACCAATTATTTCCCATTTTTGCTGATTTGATTCGTCAAAAAATGGCATCGTTCCCTTTTCAATTTGATGACTACACCATCCAGCAACAGGCTTTAAATCAATTCACCATCCAAATCACTCCTGATTTACCAGAAAAAGAAGCCTTGATTTCTCATTTAAATGAGTTATTTCATGCTCATAATTTTGATATTCCTTTATGGCAATGGCAGCCATTTATCAAGAGAGAAATGGGGGCAAAAAACCGAAGAATCCAAGCATTACCTGAAATCTCCCAATCAGAATTATGAGTTTTTCAATCAATATAATCCGCTAAAAAATGAAAAATAATTGCAAAATGTGCTTTAATTAAAGTCAAGAGTGTTTTTTTATAAATGGCTTTTTTATGAAGATATCTGTAGGACAAGCATTATTAATTCTCCTCGCAAAATATCAGGATGATAAAGATAAATATAACGAATTAAAGCATTTGTATTTAGCCGGTGCAAAAAACGAAGACACTCGAACTGCAATTGACCAGTATCTCAAAGACTCTGCATTGGCAGGCTTCCAAATCTCCAAGTCCCCTGAGGACATAAATAATGACAGCTCCCGTCGATATTTTGAGACACATTTGGCTTATGAAACGTTAAGTAGCCAGCTGGGACAATTTACATTGAATGAAATGAGCCAACATTTAGACGCTATTAAAGGAACCGCATATAGTTCTTACGCAGGATTATATGAAGAAGTTTTGCAAGGAGAATATACGCCATCTGATGATACAGAGCATGAATATGCGGATTATTTAACAAAACTACGAAACAAAGAAATATTCGGTCAATTTTCTAATGAGCAAAGACAAAAAATCATTGAAATAGTCTCATCTGCTTTCGTCGCAATGATTATTGCCTCACAGGGTCCCCATTTATTGCCTTTGGACATTTATGGTGAAGATATCTACCTAGAAAGAGGAAAAATAGCCAAAGAAAATCAATCTACTGCTATAAAGACTGCGCGAGGGGTACTACAAAATACCACAACGACAAGTGCGCTTGGTATTCTACAAAATCGCGATCCAGTGCCTATAGATGATCCAGCACGTATGGCCAAAACCCAAGACTTTTTGAAACCTTCCGATCAATCAACCTATGATACCAACGCTAAATGGGTACAAGATAATTTTTCGCGCTTAGTTCATCCATTCTCAAACGCTATATCAGGAACCATGCTCTGCCAATTGCGTGCTTTAGCGAAAATAAAAGAGCTTAAAAAATTAGCAGACTATATGGATGTCCTAGCAAAACCATCTGATGGTGGAGAGCAAAGCAAACCGCTCGATGAAGCCACGAAAAAAAATCAAATAGATCTGGTTATCAGTATCATGGATTCCGGTAAAGTCACCGATGAGGTTCTAGCTCAAGCTGCTGAACTGATAATGGAAGGCAAAATATCACCTGAAGTAATAAAGCACATCCAAAAAACGACTGACGAGACTCTTTTAGCATCTAAAGAAAAATTGGGATCGTTTTTAAAACTCTATGTTTCTGCCTTATTGTTTAATGCCGGAGGACATAGCTTACATGAGTTTGTTGCCCCAATCGGTCTCACTAAGACGCAACAAGAATTCGCTCATATTGATGGTTTTGATACTTTAGATTTAGAAGAATTATTTTTAAACACGAATCAGGATGCCTTTGATAAAGCATTGGCTAAAGCAATAGCGTACAACGAATTAATGCTTAAAAAAACTGCTGTCCTGGACGATTTAAAAGATCTGAAAAAAGCTTTTGATAAAGAATCAATACCTGAATTAATCAACAGTTCCAAACTGAGCTCTGATTTAAAAGAGAATCTTTTAGCAGTTGCCAAAAAAGACGTACATCATGCAGCCGATTGTTTTAGATTAGTGGAAAAACTACAACAGATAATCGCTATAAATGATGCTCGAGTTCAATCAGAGTATTTTTCATTCTTTAGACAAGGAGCACAAAGACAGGTAGTACTCAATAAAAATCTCAACAATGCAATAATAGAACTCAGCAAAGGTGATGCGCAACAAGCAAAAGCAACTATTGAAGCGACCCTACAAGAACTCAAAAATTATAAATCGGGTCACAAACCGGAGTTAAAATCGCTTCAGAGATTTTATGATTTAATGGAGGATCAAGTCGTTACTGAAAAACAAATGCACGTTGGAAAAAGTTAAGTTGTTTTCCATTAGCAAGATAGTTAAAATATTAACCGACCCACATGATGATACCTATTATTTATGCCTATACTGAATAAAATCGATGATCAAGGAAATTATCTGGAATTTCCCGGGGTTACTGTTATTGCTGATGTAGGACAAACAAACCATAATCTATGGCACGAGATTCATCATTTTCTTAAAAACACCCCCGTGCTTTGCGACTATTTTTCTCCTTTGCCGCGTCAAAGTTATCATATGACAACCTGTAATTTATATACAAAAGAAGACACACTGGAAGATTGGGTTTCATTTATATCAAAAAAATTGCCCTTTTTTCAAAAAATCAATAAAAAACTGTCTGAATTGAATTTTACCCCCACAATTTCGGTTGAATCTATAGACTATTTTTCTGGGTTACAGCTCATTTTATCCATACCTGAGGAACAAAAAAAAGTGATTCAACAGATCGCGAAAGAATTAGGTCTGGAAAACAAAGTTCCTGGAGTATTTCATATTACTTTAGCTTATGGATACAAAGAAATTGACGATGAGCAAGTTTTTAAAGAAATTCAAAATAAAATAGGAGAGCTGTTAAAAATTTGTAAGAAATACGATCAAAAAATTCTTTTATCTTCACCTAAATTATGTTTTTTTCAAAGCATGGAGCAATATACTCCTTGGGATGGGATAACCAATCCATTCGTGGTGAAATCTACTTCTGTGCGCTGGAGATTATTTAACACCGAAAATAGAACGCACAAACATGAAGTTTCAGAAACTTCTTTTTGCATCACAATGTAATTTTTAAGAAAAACACTGAAATCTCAACGTGACAATCATGACCAAAATACCACTCCAGTAGGATAAGTGCACTTCAATTTATGGGCGGAGAAGCAAAAGAATTTTACGAAATAATCTGGGAAGGCATAAGCCATTTTTTAACCCGTGGCGAGCAATCGATTACGATTAGAGTAATACCCTCTACTTAGGAAGTGATCACAGAAATCCTGGTATCGACGAAGAGTTAGCCCACAGGCACAAAACAAACTCCCTATAGTCCTAGCTATAGGGAGTGAGAAAAATGATTATCGTGAAGCTCTTTGAATGTCTTTACCCACATGCGATACGTCTTGTCCGAAACCATGAACAGTTCCACAGGAACTTAACATTCCAAGTGTGGAGAGACAAATGCTAACTATGATTATTTTTTTCAGCATGTTATTCCCCTTTTTTATTTTAAAATTATTCTTTATGTAAATTATTCTAGACCATATTTTTATAAAATTAACAATAAATACCAAAATTTTTAAATAAATTCATCAATGTATTTTCTCAAAAAATATTGATACAGTACTCAATTCCATCAAACCAAAAGGGATATAAATTTTGCGCTCGTTTTTTGTAATTTGTGCATTAACCACACTCGCATTAACGGGCTGTTCCCTCTTTGGTGAGCTCCATACGAATACAGAACCACTTCATGCAGCTGACTTAGCAATAAAGCATAGTTACAAACTTCCTAAAAAAATAAAATCAACCCATTATCTTAAACCGCTTATCGATCCACAATTAAAACAACTCGTTTCTGTAGCCCTCGCTGATTCACCTGATATGCGCAGCGCTGAAGCGCGAGTTCAACAAGCGCAACAACTTGCAAAAATTGCCTATTCATCACTTTGGCCATTTATAGACTCAAGTGGTTATCTGGAAAAGGCATACTTTCCAATACATGGCAAAGTTCCACCACCAATCAATTTTATCAAAGTCGATCAAGCCAACATTGCAGACATTGGCTTAAAATTTAATTATGAGCTGGATTTTTGGGGTAAAAATAGAGAAAACTTAGCGAGTAAAGTAAGTGAAGCCTTTGCTGCACAGATGGATCTTGCTGAAACACGGCTCATTTTGAGTACTGCCGTTGCTACAACTTATTTCGACATTCAAAATGATATAATTCAACAACGGTTAGCCAAAGAAAATGCACGCTTGTTAAAACAGCTTGCGGATATCATCGTAGGTCGCGAACAGCAAGGTATTGAATCCAATATACCAGTAAAAACCGCATTAGCTAATGCTCAAGCAGCCACACTATCTATAGAAGATTACAAACGCGCTGAACTGCAGTCACGCCATCAATTAGCCGTATTAATGGGAAAGAACCCTTTGAATACACAAATTGAGACAGCGGCTTTTGTTTATAACAAGAAACAACTCCTGTTGCCCGCAGTAATTCCTGCAAACATACTTGCCCAAAGACCGGATATAGCCTCAGCTCGGGCCTTAACTGAAGCTGCCGCACATCAAGTCAATGTAGCTAAAACAGCATTCTTCCCGAATATTAATTTGAAAGGTCTGTTAAGCCTGCAAAGTATCTATTTTACTAAAGCATTCAATATATGGCTGCAAAATGATAATGTGAGTGCTGCGTTTGAGTTACCTATTTTTGATGCGGGTGCCCGCAAGGCAAATCTAGGAGCAAATTATGCGCAATATGAACTCGCAGTGAACCAATACAATCAAACCATCTTAAATTCATTACAGCAAGTAAGTGACCAATTATCTGCCTTAAAAACACTGGATGCTCAAATTACCGCACAAAACCAAGCGTTAAATTATACTGAATCCAATTACAAATTACTCCAAGCTCGTTATACTCAAGGAATTATTGATTACACCCAACTTATTGAATTAAAACAGTTATTAATCCAAGAAAAAGCTATTTTATATAATTTACAAACGCGTCAAAAGCAAGCTTTTGTAGCCTTATTAGCAGCCTTAGGTGGAGAGCTATAAATTATGGCAGAAAAAAAAGAATCTGAAGCCCAATCTAAAGAACAGGGTGGTCCAACAGCTGAAACTTTACACAAACGCAAGACTGCGATGTTGATTCTTGGGAGTATTTTTTTACTTATAGCACTAATATGGTTTCTCTATTGGCTTATTTCGGGACGATTTAAACTATCCACCGATAATGCCTATGTGAACGGGAATATGGTTCAACTTATGCCTCAAGTCCCCGGCACCGTCGTTAAAATTAAAACGGATGACACGCAACTGGTGACTGAAGGCCAGACCATAATTAAACTGGATCCCACTGATTATGTGGTCGCGCTCCAACGAGCCAAAGCAGATTTAGCACAAACTGTACGGCAAGTCCGTCAATATTTTGAAAATGCCGCACAAGCGCAACAAAATGTGATTGTAGGTAAAGCAAATCTGATTAAAGCACAACTGGATTTGAAACGTCGGGAGGGGTTGGTTGGAAATCGAGCAGTATCTCGTGAAGAGATGCAACATTATAAAACAGCCTTAGAGGCAGCTCAGGCGAATTATGATCTTTCTATACATCAACTTGATGCAGCACTTGCGTTAGTTGAAAATTCTCATCTTTATACTCACCCATTAGTTGAAACGGCGAAAACAAATTTGAAAACGGCTTACTTGAATTTTCGCAGAGCAACTATTGTTGCGCCTGCTACCGGTTATGTAGCGAAACGTAATGTCCATCCTGGACAACAAGTGTCTATGAACTCTGCCATGTTAGCGATTGTTCCCTTAGATGATACTTGGGTCGATGCAAATTACAAAGAAACTGAATTAAATGATATCCGTGTAGGCCAACCCGTTACGCTCTACGCTGATGCTTATCCCGGAATGACTTATCATGGACATGTGGTTGGCCTAAATGCAGGAACAGGTTCAGCCTTTGCCTTACTTCCTCCACAAAATGCTACAGGAAACTGGATTAAAATCGTACAACGACTTCCTGTGCGCATTAGTTTGGACCCGGAAGAATTGAAAAAAACGCCATTACAACTCGGCCTATCCATGCGGGTAACCATTGATATTCATAATTTAAAAGGAACTCGCTTGGCTCAAATAACGGAGCCTAAAGTTAAATTTCAAACCAATGTTTATAAAACACAGCTCGCGGAAGTAGAGTCGATTATTAATGAAATTCTACATGCAAACTCACCGGATATGTCCTTGCCAAGGAAAAAAGCATAATGACTGAGCGTCCCCCACTCACTGGCAGTAGATTGGCTCTAATGACCATTTCTTTATCACTGGCCATTTTTATGAATGTCCTTGATGTCTCTATTGCTAATGTGGCAATCCCCACTATTGCAGGGGATTTAGGTGTTAGTCCTGATAATGGAACTTGGGTTATTACCTCTTTTGCAGTAAGTCAAGCCATTATGCTTCCTCTGACCGGATGGCTTGCTAAGCGTTTTGGTGAGGTGCGTTTATTTCTTTTTTCTACGACCTTATTTACCATCGCTTCAGTGCTCTGTGGCCTATCCATAAATCTGGAAATGCTGGTTTTTTTCCGTGTTATTCAGGGTGCTGTTTCAGGTCCTATGATTCCCTTATCTCAAAGTATTCTCCTTGCCAATTACCCTCCCGAAAAGAGAGGGTTGGCAACCGGAATATGGGCAATGACTGCTGTTGTAGGTCCAATATTTGGCCCTATTATGGGTGGTGTTATTACTGACAATTATACTTGGCCCTGGATTTTTTATATTAACGTTCCAGTTGGAATTTTTTCTGTAATCTTCACCATGATTACTCTTAGCGGAAGAGAAACCGCCATCACTAAATTACCTATTGATTATATTGGCTTGGTTTTATTATCGATAGGCATTGGTTGTTTACAGGTTTTATTAGATAAAGGCAATGATCTCGATTGGTTTAAATCAGAATTTATTCTAACTTTGGCGATTATATCAACGGTTACTTTGAGTTTTTTAATCATTTGGCTTTTGACCCAAGAACACCCCATTATTGATTTGTACTTATTTGCCCATCGTAATTTCACCATTGGCACGATTGGTCTGACTTTGGGGTTTATGGTCTATTTCGCTACTGTAGTTATTTTTCCATTATGGTTGCAGACCCAAATGGGATATACCCCCACGTGGGCGGGGCTTGCGGTTGCACCCGTAGGCGTTTTGCCCTTTTTTTTAACCCCCATTGTTGGTAACTATATGGGAAAATTTGATTTACGCATTATTATCAGCTTAGGGTTTATTGTGTTCGTCCTTACCTGCTTGTGGCAATCTACCTTTTATACTGAAGTGGGTTTTATCCAACTGATTACTCCTCGATTTATACAGGGAATTGCTCTTGCATTTTTCTTCACCCCATTAATTGCCTTAATTTTGGCCGATTTACCCCCTGAACGGTTAGCCAGCGCTTTAGGCGTTGGCAACTTTTTTCGAATTTTGGGAGGGAGCTTCGGAACGTCAATCAGTGTTACTTTATGGAGTCACAGAGAAGCCCTACATCAAAGCCATCTTGTGGAACAAATTACGGCATACAATCCTTTGGTCCAACAAGCAATAGATCAATTGCACTCATTAGGAATCTCGGGTCTAAAAAGTTTTGGTATCATTTACACCCAAATAATTAATCAAGCATTTATGCTCGCTACGAACGATATTTTCAGACTCTCCGCTTGGATTTTTATGATTTTACTTGCATTGATTTGGCTTGCTGAACCAACCTATGCCCGCTCGTCTGCAGGCATTGCAGCAGAGTGATTGTTTTATGATCAATACTTCCCTATAATCCCATCGGTTTTAATAATAATAACAATAAAAGGTGTTCTGAAATGAAAAAATGGATGATATTAGCGACAACCAGCTTGATGATGATGAATGCTCATGCAGATAAATCTTGGTGCGGTTATAAAGATTATTTTCGTTTAAGCGATACTTCTCACCCAGGCATCTATGTAGTAAGCGGATTTAACGATGCTGATGTGTTTCTCCACATCATTGGCCCCCGTAGCTTTGAAATTTTAGATTCATACCAATGCCGCAGTGGCTATGCCCATGTTACCGTTGCTTATGACTCAGAAAATTGGTGTGTGCTTGATATTAAAGATGGTCCATTAATGAATCACCCAACTGTTAGTGCTTCCTGTAACGGAATTCGTTATATTGATACAGTATATGATGGCATGGGTAGCTACTCTTATACTATTAATCTCGATTAATACATTCACAGGGAAACACCATCCCTGTATATGCTAGGTAATTCGTTGACAAAAATAGCTAGGGTGCAACGTGCCGCGGACAAGCCGCGGCACGTGACCGATTGCTCTTGCCGAACCTTTTTTTAAATTAGCTGCTTTGAATATGCGCTTTGGGCCTTTGGATAAACACATGTGGACGCTGATGCTAGAGTGCATAGTCCATGATATGCTGCGTAATTTCCATCGGCAAATTGTGCTGCTGAGCGACCTTATCCAAGAGCTTTTCTATTATACCTTGATGGTAAATATTATAAATCATTACGAAGAGTGACTTGGCCCTATTTGTCTCCCAACTTTCCCCCTGTGACGCAAGTTTCCGCAGTCGTGCTAAAAGGGATATTTTATCATTGTCATTGAGGCTAGAAGCATACTTCATAATCAGGTAGCGAGCCATATAGGGACTATCATGATCCAAATGTTCTATCAAATGATGGATAACCTTGGTGCGTTCAGAATCGTTAAGAATAGGCATTAACTCTTCTAATAATCGATAGTTTTTATCAACACAGTCGAGATTAATTAGAAGATTATTTAATGTCGCTTCGAGTACTGGCAATTGCTGTTCAGCAGGCAACCAGTCTCTTAAAGTAAAAAGTGCTTTTATACGCTGAGCCTGGTCATTTTTTTTAGTGTTTGGTATGGTTTCAATTAAATCAAACATAAATTTGGTTTTTTGTTCGGGCGCTAGCCAATCCTGTAGCGCAACGATGGATTGGTAAAGCGCTTGCCAAAGACCCGTATCGGTTGTGTTCTTTATTGCATCAATTAAAGCAGAGGTAATACTTCGCTTTAATTCAGAGTTGTGCGTCGTGGTAAATTGACACAAGGCCCGACAGGCAGCAATTTGAAAGTTAAGATGTTTGGTTTTTAATTTAATAACGTCAATAAGAATGGGAATCGCCATTTCATAAACAGGCAAAGGATTTCTTTCTTGCTCTTGCTTAATGAAGTTGATAATGCTTACTTTGACTATTTTCTTTTTTCGAGGATTTTTTAAATAGGTCATTAAGGATTCAGCAACAGCAATACGTTTTTTGGGGTTGAGCATCACTTGCAATTTTATAAGTGCTGCAATAGCATCACACTTCAGGTAAGGCGATCGTTTTTTATGGATAAGTGCCAACAATTCATCATTTACAGCCCCACGAGTGGTTTCGCTTAAACCCGCGGAGAGATGTCCTATCAGTTTTAAAGCAAAAGGCGTCTTGCTTTGGTGATAATATTTTGTCTTTTGATTAATTAAAAGAAACAAATCTTGAATCGTTTTGATTTTGTATTCATCAGATAAATGCCAATGCACGTTATTCAGTGTATCTGTTGCTGTTGATATAGTCTCATAATATTGCTCCTTATCCATCACAAGGGCCATGAGATCATCAAAAAATCGGGTATGCATTTCCATTTTCTCAGTAACAGTACCAATTAAGGCCGCGATAATGGTTATCGAATTAATCATTGCTTGACTATTCCACTCTAAAAAAGTCTTCCGTGTATCAAATAGATCGGGTACGGATTCAACAATCATTTGAGAACGTGCATGCTCAATAAGTTGTATTTGTTTCTCTGGAGACATCATTTCAATGAGCTTAGAAAAATGTTTGTTAACCGGTTTTGAAATAGTTTCCCAGCCATGATAACGGATAAAACTCTTAAATACGTCACAGCATAGGTTTTCCCGTGATGTGCGAGTCATATTGTCGCTGAATTTTATGAACGTATCACAAAAATCATCAAAATTACTGCGGGGAGGCGAGCGATCTTTATGATAACGTAACAAGCGGGCTATTTTCGCAAGCACATCGTCTTGTATGTCTGGGGGTAAGGGTACGTGTAATTGGTTGAACGACTTGCAAAGAAGACCACTCAGTTTAACATCCGAAACCTGTAAAAATTCTTGGCTAAGAGATGCCATCAACATGGTTTGGCAATCGGGGGAAGCCTGTTCACTGAACTCATTAATATTATTAAGTACACTAAATGCCCCCGTTATTGATCCAAGCGTCTGAAGAACGTTTCTGTGATTGAGCAAAACATTAATACAGGAATCAATGGGTTTATAGAAAGTCCTACCCTCCATTAATTTTTTTATAGTTTGTGAGATTGGGTATGCCATTTCATAATTATCTTGTGCCAAAAGAAAAGCCAGATTCTCCACAATTTCTTCTTTCGATGCGGGAGAAATCCAGGCTGTCAATTGCCCCAGCCCAGATATCAGGCTCCTTCTGTCTTCACTATTCATCCATTTTCTTTTTAGTCCGGCCAGGGCGTTTAGGGTAAATAATTGCTGAAAAGAGGACATATTCTCAGGCATCCAGCTTTGAACGGCAGATAATTTTTCAAAACCACTTTTTCTCGCCTCACCAGAACTATAACTCATGTCAACCAGTAAAGGACTCACCCAATCCCCATAAGTTATAGCATCCCAAAGATTGTGAACTTGTAATTGCTTGCTCAGCTCTTCAGAGAGACCATCAGTATAATGCCTGTACAAAGAAAAGAAGGCACATAGTATTTGTGTAGCGCCCTGTTTCATATCCAACTTCTCAGGATGTAAGTTTAGATATTTCAGTAAATGATAAATCGCGGCATCACCCATACGCCCCGTAGCAAGATCAGGATTTAATAACTTAAAGCAATGTTTGGCGAGAATGAGATCTGTTTTACGATTGGGCTGCTCAAAAAAAGAGGAAGAGAGAAGATGTGTATTTATTTTGTTTATATAGTTTTCTAATAATCTAATTAGAACTTGGCTCGCGTCTGTTACTATTTGCTCACAATGGATTTCCAGAATGGTTTCAGCCGCTATTTCATATTCTTTATGTAGTTCATGCTCTTTTTCAGAATCAGAATCCAGTTCGTCGAGGTATTTTGAAAGTTTGGCAAGCAATTTTTCACTGGTTCGAACGAATTTTTTTACTGGTTCTTGTATCTCATCTTCTCCCTCACCATGCATGCCAGGGTTCTCCTCATTACGAAATAATCTCATGCGCATTTTTTTGGCTACCTATGTAGTGCTGCTTCCGATATTATCTCAGTGTTTGTCCAGTATTTAAGGAACGTATAATGCGTCCAGCTTACGTCTATATTCTTGCGAGTCAGCGCAATATCTAACATCTGCAATCCCGAACATAGTGAGGGATCTCGAGTAGGGTTATGAGCATAATGATAAAATAGGATGCTCAAATTAGGAGATCCTTCGTCGTAAACTCCTCAGGATGACTAATCGTAAACAGCGACTAAGCCCAACTTGTGATGAGGACAAAGACTAAGAGTTTCCAAGGCATTAGTTGCGATTATTTCTTGCCTTTATTCATTGACTCACTCTTCTTCCCTGAGTCTAAAGACCAACCCCCGCCTAAAGCTTTAATTAACTGAATACTGGCAATTTGTCGGCGCGTATAAATGTTGATTAATGAAAGTTTTGATTGCAATGCAGCATTTTCAACAACCACCACCTGCAGAAAAGTAACAAGACCACCTTTATATCGATACAATTCCTGATCCCAAGCTCGCTTGGCTGCACGAGCCGCTGCTTTTTGACTTTGATACTCCTTATCAAGCTGAATGATTGCAACCAGATTATCCTCCACTTCCTGAAATGCAGTTAACACGGTTTGTCGGTAAGTAGCTACTGTTTCGAAATATTGTGCTTTAGCTTGATTTAGTAGACCTCGCAATCGCCCCCCATCAAAAAGAGTCACTTCAGCTACAGGTTGAGTTAAGGATAATAAACTCAAAGGGCCGAGCGACCAAAAAAGACTGGGTTTCGAAATGAGATTGGATAAGCTCCTGCTTTGAAAACCGCCACTACCAGTTAAATCAATTACAGGAAAAAAAGCCGCGCGCGCTACGCCAATATTTGCATTTGCGGCAATAACTCGAGATTCAGCAGCTACGATATCAGGTCTTCTCTCTAAAATAGTTGAAGGTAAATTAGGGGCTATTGCTAAGAAAACTCTAGGTGAGTTTGCAGGGGCCAATGAAAAATTACTAGGTATTTCTCCAATTAATACCGCAATCGCATGTTCAAGCTGAGCCCGCTGTAAGCGCATGTCGGCAGCCATTGTTTTGGCATTCTCAAGCTGTGTTTCAGCTTCGTCGACATCAGATATAGGTGCCGCCCCGCCTTGATAACGTTTTTTGGTTAAGTAAAGGGCTTTTTGATAAGCAACAACGGTGGTGTCTAAAATTCGTTGTGCCTCATCACTTCCCCTTAAAGCCAAATAATTGGTGGCAAGAGCGGCTTGTAAACTTAATCGAATCGAAGCCATATCGGCAGCACTCGCCTTGGCATTACTTTCATTGGCAAGGACTGTGTTGCGGATACTGCCCCATGCATCCAGCTCATAACTAAGAAAACCACCTAATAAAAATTGATTAAATACGGGAGTCGCTGGAGGATTAGCAACGGTTCGTGAATTTTGTTGTCTATCCGCATTGAATAACCCTTGAACAGTAGGAAAAAAATACGAACGGGCAACCTGAACCAATGAAATGGCCTCCTGAAAATGGGCATAGGCTAATTTCAAATCTTGGTTTGCCACACTCAGCTGTTGTTCCAAATCATTTAACACCGGATCGTGAAAGGCCAACCACCAAGCATCAGGAGCAGCAATTTGGGGTGTTGATTTAATTTTCACCCATTTTCCAGGTTCCTTAAACTGTTCAGGGATTGGCATGGCTGGACGATGATAAGGGGGGGCTAAGGAACACCCCACCAATGCAAAAATGAGAACCCCGGCACTGATCAACTTTTTCATGAAACAACCCGCACGACTTCGCCGTTTATAATAGAATCAGGAGGATTAACCACAATTCGGTCGCCTGGCGATACCCCAGTAGCAATTTCAACTTTGGCACCAAAATCACGTCGAATTGTTACTGATTTCAATACAATTTTATTGTCATTACCTAAAGCAGCTACTTGTAATCCCTGTGCACGAAAGAGCAAGGTATTAACGGGCAAAATGACTGTCTTAGGAGGAACGGGTAAAGTAAACCATACTTCGGTGTAACCACCAGGTAATAATTCCCCGTTTTTATTTGGGGAAATAAATTGAGCGAGTAAAGTTCGCGTCTTAGGGTCAATAGCATGTGCTGTTTCATATAATTTTGCAGGAAAAACCTGTTTAGGATGCTCTGCAAAATGCAGTTTTACCGTCATATTCGGTTTGATACGTGCTGAATAATACTGAGGAATTTTGACGTAAATTCGCAAAGGACTTGTTTGCGCAATACGAAATAATGGTTGTGCGGTTGAGCTACTTCCCGCATCAATTAAGTCACCGATGTCTGTAGCACGATCCGTGATGACTCCGTCAAAAGGTGCGGTAACCTGTTCAAATCCTACTAACTCTTGTAAACGTTGCAAATTAGCCTTCGCTGAAAGCATGGCGGCCTCAAGAGCTGCAGCGGTGCTCACCTTTTCATCCGTTTCCTGTTGGGAAACAGATTCCGTTTTTAATAAATTAAGCCAACGCTTTGCTGTAATCTGTGCCAGTTGATTATTAGCAATCGCGGTATTTAAATCTGCCCTTGCCTGGCGTTCCTGTGCATCAAGCTCTGGGGTTTCAATGACAGCAAGCAAATCCCCTTTTTTCACACGACTGCCAATATCGACATACCATTTTTTTACATAGCCATTAGTCCGGGCAAAAATAGGTGATTCATGCCAAGCCTGAACATTACCAGGCAATATAATTTTATCAAGTCCTTTTTCTTGTTTTGCTTTCATCACGCGAACGACAGGAACTGCGTCTGCAAGTGTCTCATTGCGCAAGCTTATCGCGGCACAAACACGTAAAACAATGAGCACTAAGAGAATGAATAAAAAAACAGTGAGCGCCATAATAAGTCGTTTATGGCGGTGGTTCTGTATCTGCGACTTGATCGTTTTAAGCATGATCCTTCCTTTGCTTTTTCTTCAATTTGCGTTCATGAATGACATAAAAAACCGCAGGGACAAAAAAGAGTGTTGCTACCGTCGCAAAAGATAACCCTCCAATGACTGCACGTCCTAAAGGAGCATTCTGTTCACCGCCATCCCCAAGACCCAGCGCCATAGGAAACATACCAATTATCATCGCTAACGCAGTCATCATTACCGGTCGTAAACGCGTTTTTCCTGCTTCAAGGGCTGCTTTCATTGGATCATTTTCAACCGCTAGATGATCACGAGCAAAACTAATAATAAGAATACTATTTGCTGTTGCAACCCCCATGCACATAATTGCTCCCGTTAAAGCAGGTACGCTTAATGCCGTATGAGTAAGAAATAGCATCCAAGCAATTCCAGCAATCGCGGCAGGCAATGCAGTAATAATAATAAAAGGATCAGTCCAGGATTGAAAGTTAATAACAATCAATAAATAAACTAACAAGATTGAAAATGCCAATCCCCAATATAAGCCATTGAACGCATTTTCTTTGGTATCAATTTGTCCACGTATCGCTACAGAGGATCCTTTTGGCAAATCTTTTTTTGTATCGCGAATAATTTTCTCGATATCTTTTGTCACCGAGCCTAAATCTCTGTCTTGTATCGAAGCAAAAATATCAATCACCGGTTGAACATTATAATGAGACTCAACCACAGAGGTCCAGGTACGTTTCAATGTGGCAAAAGAACCTAAAATTTGTGCTTGGCTCGGTGTGGTTAAACTTCCGATTGGGATATTGAGCAAGTCATTTAACGAAGTCATCACATATTGTGGTGCTTGCGTCACAATAGGATAAGAAACACCACTTTTAGGATCCAGCCAAAATGTAGGGGTTGTCTGAAAACTACCAGATAACGTAATTAATAAATCAGAGGCAACATTGAATTGAGTAAATCCAAGTTCATTTGCCAAACTGCGGTCGACGTCTACAAAAAATTCAGGGTAGTTGTTGGCCTGTCTTATTCGTACATCAGTAAGGCCAGGAACTCGTTTCAACTGACTCATCAATTGATTCGCATGATGTGCATTTTCCTCTTTTTTTAAGCCGATAACTTGAATATCAATTGGTGATGGCAAACCAAAATTGATAATTTGATTTACAATATCGGCCGGTAAAAATGCAAAAGTCACTTGAGGAAAACGTTCTCTTAAAACAGATCTCAACTGGTGAACATAACTTGGACTTGGGCGATGCCCATCTTTCAGGGAAATTAGGATATCGGCATCTTCTGGACCATTTGTTGCTGAATTACTGTACGATAAATTAATTCCACTCACAGGCAAACCAATATTATCAACAATACTTTCCAAATCCTTAGGAGGTATCACCTGCCGAATCACCGTATCAATATTATCAACCAGTCGTGCTGTTTCCTCTACGCGCGTCCCTGTTGGCGCACTAATATGTAATTTAATTTGTCCCGCATCCACATCAGGGAAAAAATTTGAACCAAGCCATGGCCAGAGTAATAATATAGAGACACCAACAAAAGCTAAAAAACAAGGAATAAAAATTTTGGCATTGTCTAATGCCCATGATAATGATTCAGAATAACGGGAGCGGAGCCGTGTAAATTTATCTTCGAATTGTGCATGTAGACGAGCCATGCGGCTTTTATTTTTCTCCTCGCCCATCAGTTCATGTTTGTGTAACCAATATTTTGCGAGTGTAGCTACCAGTGTGCGTGATAGCACATAGGACATCAGCATCGCAAAAATTACCGCCTCTGCTAAAGGTACGAATAAGTATTGAGCGACACCCCCTAAAAAAAACATAGGTACGAAAACAATACAAATACATAGGGTTGATACCAGCGCAGGTATTGCGATTTGTTTCGCACCATCAAGAATAGCCTGTTCTACTTCTTTCCCTTGCTCTAAATTCCAGTTAATGTTCTCGATTGCCACGGTCGCATCGTCAACTAAAATACCCACAGCAAGTGCTAACCCTCCCAACGTCATAATATTAATCGTCTCACCCAAAGCTGAAAGGATTGTAATCGATGCAATGATGGATAGTGGAATAGACAAGGTAATAATAAAGGTGCTACGCAGACTTCCTAAAAAAAGTAAAATCATGAGACCCGTTAATGCTGCAGCGATGACTCCTTCAACAATCACCCCACGAATGGCTGCAGTGACAAAAATGGATTGATCCGCAAAATTTGATAAATTAAGTCCTTCCGGAAGCATGTCCTTCACTATAGGCAATAAAGCCTTTACCCGATGTACAATATCTAAAGTGGATGCATTTCCAGTTTTTTGTATCGACATCATGACCGCTCGCTTTCCATCGACCCGTACGATATTGGTTTGCGGTGCGAATCCATCTCGTACGTGAGCCACATCACGAATATATAAAACTCGACCAGGCGTTGATTTAACAGGCACATCATTTAATTCAACTGCTGAAAGTGGACTGCCATTTAATTTGACAATATACTCATATTCACCAATTTTCTGTGTTCCTGAGGGGATAATTAGGTTTTGGGCAAGAATTGCGCTATTAATGTCTTGTGCAGAGACACCATAGGTTTGCATTGCCTGTAAATCCAAATCGACTTGTATTTGCCGAATTTTACCTCCATAAGGATATGGAACTGCCGCTCCTTGTACGGTTGCCAGTTGCGTACGAAGAAAATTATTGCCCAAATCATTTAATTTTTGTTCTGGGATGGTCGCACTGGAAAGCACCAGTTGTAAGACCGGAACTGTTGATGCTTTATAACTTAAGATCAATGGCGGTAAAGTTCCGGGTGGTAAATTGCGGAGTATGGTTTGTGCGATTGCCGTGACCTGGCTCAGAGCGATATCAATATTCACACCGTGTTGAAAGAATAATTTGACGACGCCAACGCCAATCAGTGATTCCGATTCGATATGCTCGATATCATTGACTGTAGTGGTTACAGCACGTTCAAACACACTCGTAATGCGGTTACCCATTTCATCGGGAGGCAAGCCGGTGTAATTCCATACCACACTCACCACAGGGATATCGATGTCAGGGAAAATATCTGTAGGAGTACGCATTATTGCCAAAGGCCCAATAATGAGAAGCATTAGAGCCATTACAATAAACGTGTAAGGTCGCGAAAGTGCAATCCATACAATCCACATAAATATCCATATCCCCGATTGAAACAGTAAGTCATTATATCAATGCAATGAATTAATCTTTAAGAATAAAACTTGAGTTTTTTGATACTCTTGCCCGCTTATTACTTTGAAAAAAAGAAATTCCTAAGGATCGCTATCTTAAAGGATAATTTTGCCATGACATTGTTTTTGATTATATGTTTTTTTAATTCACTTAGATAGCTTTAACCAAGATCAAACTCTTGTCCAGGACGAACGAAACCGGCAAAACCATGTGATTTAGCGTCAGGTAACTCTCCATCATTGTAGTGATATAACCAAAGCTTTGCTTTAATCTTAGGGGCCAATGTATCCAACTGATTGAAATGGGTATGCACTCCACTAGGCACATCTAAGGTTTCGCAATCATGAAAAATTACTGTGGCGTCTCGAAAATAGCTTTTGAAAC
Source organism: Legionella sp. 227 (assembly GCF_043161935.1). NCBI lineage: Bacteria > Pseudomonadati > Pseudomonadota > Gammaproteobacteria > Legionellales > Legionellaceae > Legionella > Legionella sp. 227. Next base: position 635,616 of record NZ_CP171154.1, read on the forward strand.
GATCTGGGGTAAATTGCGCATCAGTAGTGATAAAAAATGATTTTCCTTTATGGCCAATATTTAAACCATAGCTTGGCATCAATTCCTTATTTGAATGGATATGAATTGTCTGCACTAAACTTAACTTCAAACCTTCCCAATTGAAAATTTCTCCATCTTTAACTATTTGAACCACAAAATAATCACTCAACGTTGCTTCTTTTTCATTAAGTGATCTCAAGCCCCCACTTAGACTATGCTCCCATAATGGCTGCACCAAGTGTTCATGAATAATCAGTTGAGGGGTTCCATTCTGAGCAGCAAATTTACGTTGAAATGCGAGCCACTCGATTCCACCTATGTGATCAGCATGCAAATGGCTAACGTAAAGCGCATCAATATCTTGAGAACGATAACCAGCGTGAGTTAACGAAAAACGAATATCGGTGCCACAATCTATCAATAGTTTTTTACCACTATCGGCTATAAGTAACATATTGGATTGGAAGTTTCCAAAATCCGTTCCTATACCGCTGCCAGCCCCTAGAAATAACAATTTCATTAATAATCCCTGAACTAAATTAAGACTTGTCCTAAAATTCCTTAATAAAACAACTGTCTTCTTCACTAAGAATAGCATTTAAAATGAGTTATTAGAAATAGCCCAACGATTATAAATGAGCTATTCTTCAAAGTAAGTTGACAAAGAACATGAGTCAAATGTGCTAAAAAAATTCCATCTTAAAAAGACGCGCCTTTTAAACTATTTTTTCCTTTTTTTAGCAATCACGCTTGTGAGTTTGATCGTATGTTTATTTGCATTAAAGCACATTGCTGTTCAAGAAGTTATTGATGGAAACGAGCGTTATCAATTGTATAAATTAGCCAATAAGCTCCGTCAGAGTTCTGATGATTTAACTGAGTTGTCTCGTCTTTATGTGATAACAGGTGAGAAAAAATACCGTGATTACTATTATGAAACTTTGGCAATACGTAATGGCACCTCGCCTCGCCCTGTAAATTATGACGAATTGTATTGGGATTTGGTTATTGGTAATAATGTTCCCCAATCCTATGGTCCAGCAAAATCGTTAGCATCAATGATGTTAGAACATCATTTTACGCTCAAAGAGTTTTCCTTATTGACCGATGCAGAAAATAAAAGCAATAAACTTGCAGAGACTGAAATTAAAGCGATGAATTTGGTTGATGGAACACATCAAGCGAAATCAGGAATCGAGAAACCTAATCCCGAATTAGCCAAACAAATGCTTTTTGATAAAGATTACATGAAGGCAAAATTACAGGTGATGCGGCCCTTAGAGGAATTTTTTAACCTCGTTAATGACCGAACCTTCTTAACGAATGAAAAAATTGAAGCCAAAATGTCTAAGATTATCGCTTTGGCACTCGCACTCTCATTTTTATCAACAATACTCATGCTCGTTTTTATTATTCATGCATTAAAAACATTATCTAGGGTAAATGAGGAAAATGATTTATTGCTATTGAATATCTTGCCTGAATCCATTGCCTCACGCTTGAAAATGGGAGAGAAAGGTATTGCTGACGAATTCCCGCAAGCCAGCGTGATGTTTGCGGATATTATTAACTTTACACAAATGACGGAAGAATTAGGCGCCAAAAAGACCGTTAATCTTTTAAACCGCTTATTTGCTGAACTAGACAAACTCACTGAAAAGTATTACGTAGAAAAAGTTAAAACCATTGGCGATAACTATATGGCTGTATCAGGTGTTCCGGAACAAACCACACGACATGCGATCAACATTGCGAACTATGCTTTAGCCATCCAAGAACGATTGCGGACTTTCAATCAAGAAAATCAAATGGAACTCCAATTGCGCATTGGCATTACATATGGTCCGGTAATCGCTGGGATAATAGGCCATAAAAAATTTGTTTACGATATATGGGGCAACGTGGTCAACTTAGCCAGCCGTTTAGAAGAATCTTCCCTTCCTAATAAAATCCATATTTCAGAAAAAATGGCTTTTATGCTTCAAGATGAATTCATTGTCGAACCACGAGGAACTGTGGAAATGAAAGGGATCGGTGAAATAAAGACCTATTTTCTTTTGGGAAAAAAGGAAAAATAACAGTGGAGGAATTTATCAGTCTGAATGGCAACGTGGGCATATCCCATAAATATTTAATGCATGATCGGTCATCTGAAAATTGGCGCGTTCAGCTATAGTCTTTTGTCTCTGCTCAATGACTTCATCGACAAATTCCTCAACACAGCCGCATTTGATGCAGACGAGATGATCGTGATGAGCTCCCTGACTCAATTCAAATACTGAATGCCCTCCTTCAAAATTATGGCGATTAACGAGTCCAGCTGTCTCAAACTGCGTTAATACACGATAAACCGTCGCAAGGCCTACATCTTCTCCAGTTTCCAATAAGGCCTTATACACACCTTCCGCACTTAAATGATGATTTGGAGATTGTTCCAATATTTGCAATACTTTTAAACGTGGTAAAGTAATTTTTAATCCAGCATTCTTAAGTTGCTTGCTTTCTTCCATCAATGTCCTCTTTGCTGTTATGAACTTAGGTGTCTTTCAGTAAATGACGTGTTATTATGGCGAAATTTTTCACGATAGGCAAAAAAAATGAGAATAATAATTTTTCTACTTGGAATTGTATTTACTTTAACCCTGACTCAATGTACCACCTTTGATTTATCTCGACGCGTAGTACAGCAGGGAAACCTATTACCAAAATCTCGAATAGACCGACTTAAAGTAGGAATGAGCAAGAATGATGTTGCCATACTAATGGGTACCAGTCTGTTAAGCCCTACATTTAATAATAGCCGCTGGGACTATGCTTACACCTGGCGTAGAGGTCATGGGCCTATAACCATGTCTACATTAAGTTTATATTTCCACAACGATACTCTAACTCGTATAGAACGTGATCAATTTAAACCAGGGCCAGGACTCAATCACCCAGACATTAACCAGGAATAATAGAAATTATCAAGACTTCGTCATCTCGAGCGTGTCGAGGGATCGCCCAGCATAACACCGTGTTATCGCGTAGAGCACCCTTGATACGCTCGAGATGAGGACAAAAATTCCGGATTACTTTGCTGTTAATCCAGACTACAAAACTACAGCATGCAGGCTACGTGCGCTGGCGAGCACGAGTAGCTTTTTGACGCCGTTTCTCTTTAGGATCCAAAACCAAAGGTCTGTATATTTCCACCCGGTCACCCTCCTGCAAAACCTGCTCCAAAGAAACTTGCTTGGCATAAATGCCCACGGGCATATCTCGGGTTTCTGGGTAAGTTTGGTATATTCCTGATGCACTCAATGCATCAAAAACGGTTGCTTCATGGTGAAGATCGAGAGTCATATGAACTGTCTTTTTTTCCGCAGTCACGTACACCAGTTCCACTTTAACCATAAATAGCCTTGGCTCGTTCACAAAATGAATCAACCATTTTATCCGTTACTTGTTCAAATACTGGGCCGAGCAACATGGAAAACATACGCCCTGCAAATTCAAACTCCAAATCAAAAGAAACATTACATCCCTCTTCAACTTCATCAAAGCGCCAGAAGCCTTCTAAATGGCTGAATGGACCATCAACAAGACGAATTTCTATCATTTTATTAATTTGTAATCTATTGCGGGTAGTAAATGACTTACTCATACCGGCCGCCCCAATAACTAAAGTGGCCTGTACCTCATCTTCATCCCGATGATGTACTAAACTTTCTGTGCAATAAGGTAGAAACTCCGCATATCGCTCTACTTCATTCACTAATGCAAACATTTGTTCACAGGTGTAATTAACGGTACGTGCCTTTCTCACTACGGGCATTATGCTTCTCCCCGAATTTTAAGTCTCAACCAAAGACTCAGATCTTTAATTTCCTCAAAACAAATTGAATGTTCCATGGGATACTTATAATAAGAAATATGTTCGTATCCTTTATTCAATAGCCAATCTTTACTTGATTCAGTCCATTGAGATAAAACAAGAGGATCAAATTGTCCTGCCCCCATAAAAAAAGGTGTGCCCTTATCCAGTTTTGGTCGGGTATGGGCTGCTAATGGTAGATAAGCTGATAAAGCCACAACTCCAGCCAAACGAGCCGTTGTATGCAGCGCAGTATGTAACGCCATCGCCCCACCTTGCGAAAAACCTGCTAAAAAAATCTGATCGTAAGTAAAACCATCATTTAATTGTTCATCCATAACCTTACGAATCAGTAATTCCGATTGTTCAATCCCTTGTTTATCTTCCCTATCCATTAATTTCATGCCAACAATATCATACCAAGCAGGCATGATCATCCCGCCATTAAGGGTCACTGGACGCTGGGGCGCATTAATAAACACATGACGTAACGCCACATCAGAAACAGTTAACTGATCGACTAACCCCATCATATCGGAAGCATCAGCTCCTAATCCATGCATCCAAATGACGCATGCTTGCGCTTGAGCCTGTGACTCATTGATAAATACATTCAAAACAAATCCCCTCACAGACAAAAAAGAGAAATTATCGCTAATGCCTTAACACAGTGCAAGTTATACGTTCTCGATATTTTATAGAATCTCAGAACAGCAAAAATAGAAACAAATTCACACCACTTTGATCAATTGAAAAACAAAATACCCATCCAGAGTATTTTATTATTAGGCAACATGTATTATAGTGCGCTACAGTGGATCAATTAGCGGCAAAAGTATGTTTAAGAAATTAGAATCTAAATCATTTACCCTTACCATGCTGGGGACAAGCACAGTCTATACCCCTACTCTAAAAAACAAGAAAAAAGTACCTGTAAAAGCAGGAGATAAATTGCAAGAGTATTATCCTAAAGGAGAAACGCTCAGTCTCGTATCTATGTTGGTTAAAACAGATAACCCAGTGATTGATCACAAACAACTTGTTCCTTATCAATCTCTAGACATCGCGGTTGTTAATGGCCCCAAGAATGACGGAACCAATGTTGGCGAAAAAATTGGACTTGGTCTGGGTATCGCTTTAAATGCTCTTGCTCGGGGACAAACTGAACTAAATGATATTGCCCACAGCAGAGGCGGGGTTGAATCCATTCTGATTGCTCATGAAATCAATGCGATAAAAGAAGTGATGACCGTTTGTGAAGATTTTGATCAACTAATAAAAGAGCTAACACGACAACAAGCTGAGAGACAAAAAGGCAAACCCACGAACAATACCCCTGACATCATTAAATCCCTATTAACCCAATTACCTCAATCAATAGCAGAGAGAGAGCTATGGTTTAAGGGACTAAAAGCCAATATCTCTGAAGTGTCAATGAACCTGTTTATTATTGACCCTGTTCCAGGGGATGTCTGCTGGCCTATAACATGGTATGACCCAAGATTTTATAGCATTCCGCCTATTGTTAAATATGCAGAATTTATCTATTACGAAAATGAACATTCAGATTGGGGCTTTACACCAATCTATCCGGAAGCATCCGATCCACAACAACAGGTAGTCATTCGCAATACCCTACCCGGACATCATGGAACCGGTTCTGCTGGCAGTAACGCATCACAACAGAGCATTGTCGTTTCTCCTGATAAAACCAAATCGACACACGTACAAAAATTAATGATTTTTAAATTACTTCATTTTTTATCTAATCATGGTGTTGAATTTAAAGATGCTCAAGAAATTTTTCATGAACACACCGGACTCGGTAGAAAAAATATCGCTTTTCTGGAAGAGGTAGGAATTAATGAGAATATTGATGTAGCTCAACTTGATTTTCCAACCATATTTCGCAAGCTTTATGACAAAATTTACGCCAATAGAGCGGCATATGAAGCATTCAATACGACTCATTACATTGGGATGGGTGTAGCACCACAAAGAAAAGTGCTACGTACTGACCACAAATATGGACTTTTAACGGAGATCTTCCCTAAAAACATAGGATATGTTAACGAAGAGCACAGTGTATTAATGAAAGAGTTTTTCTTCAAAATATTCCACGAACCTTCGCAAAAAGATCAAACTATTTTAGAGCTCATTAAATCAGCACAAGCTGTACTATCTAAAAACATAAAAGCCATTACGAATCTTTCCTCTTCTACTATTAGTGAACATCAAAAAATTGCTGCGACCGCAATACTTGACAGTGAAAGTGCACGTAAAGATGTCTTGATTTCTTTTGGTACATTGATTCAAAGAGTAAGCCAACAATATTTAATGGATGACTGGAGTTCAGAGCAAAAGCAACACGAAAAAGAAGAGCTTTTTGTTGCTATCATTGGCCTATTTGCAGAGTTTAAAGAACTAGAAAAAATTGACAATCCAACCATACAAGAATTTGTAGCTTCACTCATCGATTTGACCCTACACGGGATTAGTCAGACCGTTGCGCAACAACATGCAAATCTGGAAGAAGTATTTAATCGTCTTCGCACACCAACTAATGTAAACTTGAGGTCCTTTTTTCATACCTTATTAACTCAGCTCAATAAAGATGAAGCGTCTTCTGATTTAGAAATTCAACAGGAAATTAATAAAATCTTTACCAGTCTTGAATTTGCTCGATTAGCCGATCATCCCATAAAAATAAAGATAGAATTCATTTGCCAACAATTGAAAGACAAACTGCCTCGAAGTGAGGGCCAAGAAAACTTGGTCGACCAACTTGTTACACGGTTTGAAGAAAATTATGGCAGTTCTTTTGATGAATTTGAAAAACTGTATCATCAAATTGGAGTTTTTATTAATGATACTGCCGCACTAGGTCGACAGTTCGAAACTGAAGCAGCCGTGTTTAACAAGCATGAACTCTCTCTGCGAAAAAAAGCTGAAGCATTAATTGATGTCGCGGCACAAAAATTTTATCGAGATAGGCCTAATGCTTTGCCTCAACCAGCAGAAAAGGACACCTTCAAAGAATTAGTTGAACGACATGCCATTAATAAATACGGTGTAGTGGATAGACTCAAACAAGAAAAAACGCGTTTGGAAGATGAAAAGGAACAATTAAGTGCCCGTATCAAAAGAATGGAAGAACAAATAGCAGCGAAAGATCGGCAAAAAGAAGAAATGGATGCTTTATTAAAATCAGAAAAAGACAAAAAAAATGAATATTTTGCAGAAAAGAATAAATATTTTGCAGAAAAGAATGATCCCCGAGAAGCTAAATATTTATTACTCATTAATGAAAAACTCATTCCATTAACAGAAGAGTATTTGGCGTCACTCAAATCACAATTGTCCAAAGTTCCAGAATCTGAGCAAGATGAAGAGACAAAACAAAAGGATAATAAAATCCAGGACAAAATCAAAAAAGCTACCGAATTGTATGATATTTTGCAAGATAACAAACAAATATCACAGCATAAGGAGCGTTTGCGTTTATTTTACACCCAGCTGGATAAGTATAAAGAGAACTTCGCAGCGCATCATGATCCCGATTGGGTGCGGTATCGCAGAAATGCGGTAATTGCCGCCGGAATTCTCTTGACGCTTATCTTCCCTGGATTAATTGCACTGGCAATTTATGCTAATGTGGGCCATTCTTCCGTAAAATCATGCTATTTTTGGCAATCCTCTGGACAAAATGCAGTGGCTTCATTTAACAAACATAGAGCAGCTGCTGATATACCAATTGATGTTGTTGATAAAGATGAAGAGGAAGAAAGCAGACCGCCATCACTTGAGGTAATGTAGTCATGTAGCCTGTATGCAGTGCAGCATACCCCAGGTAATGGAATAGGATTTTTTATCTCAAACCTGGGTTACGGCTGCGCCTAACCCAGGCTTCAAGCAGAAACATTTCCTAATACTTGAATTTTTATATAAATAAATGGATAGTTACCGTTCTAAAACTTTTAAATATTCTCTCTAATGAAACAAATTTACTTTTTATTTATGCTTTGCATTGCCATACTCTTAGTAGGTTGTGGACAAAAGGGACCACTCTATTTGCCAGAACCATCAACAAAGACACAAGTGAGTAACGAGAGTTCAAAATAATTCAGTTCAACAGGCAAATTATGAACATTAAATTTACCAAAATGCATGGCTTAGGTAATGATTTCATGGTGATTGATGGTATTAATCAGCAGATCAATCTAAATCCCCAACAAATAATTACTATGGCTCAACGCCATACTGGCATTGGCTTTGATCAATGCTTGCTTATTGAATCAAGCATGCAGGACGGTATTGACTTTAATTATCGAATTTTTAATGCCGATGGCCAAGAGGTGGGTCAATGTGGCAATGGAGCACGTTGTCTTGCCTTATTTGCTAAATATTACGGATTAACCGATAAAAATCACTTAACTGTTGCAACGCGCACCACACAGATGAATTTGCATATCAATTCAGACTCTAGCGTTAGCGTCGATATGGGAATACCACGCTTATCCCCATCGGATATACCATTCATCACTGAGCAACAATCCGCTGAATATTTTTTAGAACTTCAACCGAACAAAACAGTTCACTTTCATGCCTTAAGTGTGGGCAATCCACATGCAGTATTGGTGGTAGAAGATACAGACAAAGCCCCTGTTCATGCCTTAGGAAAAGAAATCAGTTTACATCCCCGTTTTCCTGTCCAAGTCAATGTTGGATTTATGCAAATTGTGAATCAAAACCATATCAAATTACGAGTATATGAACGTGGTTGTGGCGAAACACAAGCATGTGGAAGCGGTGCTGTTGCAGCAGCTGCTATTGGCCGCTTATATCATCAATTGGACAAACAAATAAAAGTGACGTTACCTGGTGGCGATTTATTAATTAACTGGACATCATTTAATGAGCCGATAATTCTAACAGGGCCAGCCGTTTTTGTTTATGAAGGTATCTTGTTTTAGCTTAAATACATTTCCTATGCAAAATTAACACAAGTATTGAATTTTCTTTACAAAGAGTTATTCTGAAAGAACGCCTCACACTCGCACTGTTTCAAATTTACACTAGACTGCTTTCGAAATTCACTTCAAAGTGCGAAGAGAAGCGCAGAACCGCAGTGTACACCCAAGTACATGAGGACTCAGGCACCTGCTCGATAAATTAGTTTGTCGCTACGATAGAGTATCGCAAGAAATCTATTTGGAAATGGGTGCTTGGTTAAAAGGAGAGTGTCATGACAGGAAGCAAAATTCAAAGTTTTGACTTATTCAAAGCGGCTATGGGAAACCTAGAATATTTAACGGAAATTAATAAGGATACAAAAAGCCAGGCCCACTTTTTAACGACTATTGAGGAAGGGGAATTGACTATCCCAAATATTCTCGAGTGCATTCAAATTGTTAAAAATCCGCAGATAAAATCGCTCTTAATTATTTACTTATTAAGCCAAAAAGAATATTTATCTTGTTTGAAAGGTGACTCATTATTAAACAGGCTAACCCATCAAGATCATCATATCCCTTCACGTCTTAATGCTCTAGTGCATCAATTAGACTTAAAAACTCTTTCACCCCAATTGATTGACAAACTAGAACCTGAGTCAGCAATTAGTATTCTTTGTTCTGTTCCTCATTTTCATCAATTGACTAAAGTCCAAGTAGAGGCCCTTCTTGAACGATACCCTCTCTATGAAAGACACCAGGTTCTTACTTATTGGATTAATCATTTTGCCTTAATGCCTAATGCTCATTATATCTTAGCTCATTTTATGAACATCGCAGGTCCAAATGTTATTGACGAATTAGGTAAAATGGAACCGAGCCAAAAAAAGGCAGTGGTGGTTAATATCATTGAGAATTTAGGATTATTTCATAACCTTCCTAATAAGTTTCTCGACCATGCGCACGAAGAATCTCATTTGCTGTTGGCAATACGCCTCTATCTCAATGGTCATTATAATAAAACCTATGCATTTTATATTAATCAATTAACGAAAAAACTGTTAGCTAAAAATTACCCGTTCTCATTAGAAGCAGTAGAACTCCTTTTTTTCTTAAATGATAAGCTTGCATTTAAGGAATTAGCATCTAAAACCGCGTACTTAACCAATCGCTATTTACGAACCAATGCGTTAGAAGGGAATGCGGCATTATTTTATCAAAATAAGCGAATCAATATGCCAAGGATGCTGCAAAATATTCATTTAAATCCTTCCATCCCCGGAATTCCAAAAGAACAAAGACCATCAATACCCCCTGATGAAAGTCCATTTATAAAAGAGTTGGTTCAACGGGGCAAGTCAATTAATTGTTTTGAGTATTTTTTAATACACTATAAAGGCAGTGTGGAACCCATTCTTAAGTTGCTTAATGATTATATGGAGTTTTATGAGCGTTCTGTAGACATCATCACGCGCAACAAAGCAATCCACCACATTGGGTTCATGTTAAAACGTCCCGAAATAGACCAGGCGGTAAAAGAAACCATTTTTTCAGCATTTTTAAACCATCCTGTTTTTTTTGATGAACAAATCATTTATCACTTATTTTTATTTGATGCAAAGAGAGTAATTCGTTATTTTGGCCTCCGTGGTGGAAAAGAAAATTATCAACGAGTCATTGACTTATGTACCTTGGCTCTAAAAAATCTTAACACTGAAAAAAATCAGGAAATTATTCAAATTGCTCAACAAGCACTCTCTGAAGCACAAGTAGAATTAAAATTCTCTAATGAGTATGGATTTTTTTCTGATTTAATTAACTGGATTAAACGATGTTGGATATATGGGTGGACCGGATTTTTTAAACCAAATTCACCCGATTTTGTTGCACCAACATCATACTATGTAGAAGAAAACAATAACTCCTCTTCCTTAAGCCGAACAAAAAGTACCGAATCAGCCCAAGAATCAGAAACAACGCTTCTGGATTTGTTGAACAAAATTGCCCTTCCTTTAACACAAGAAAAATTTGCAGAAATCATTAAAGCACTCGATAGATTTTCGCTACAAACAATGCCTAAGAGTGAGTTAATTACCCGACAAAAATTGCATAAGCTATACCATTATGTAATGAAACATAGGGAAGAGAATGAACGCATTTATCATTGGCTAAAGGACAACCAGAATCCATTCGTCATGAATCAATTTCGACTTTTAGAGCTGATGTTAAAAGAAAAATCACGTGGAGAGATTGATTCATTACTTGCACAGGTCAACGAAGATTCTGATCAACTGCAATATATTTCTGATGAGTTGGATGAGCTCATGCCAGAACTAGTAGTTGTTCCCGGTAAAAAACCGGTACCAAGCTCGGAACCAAGTGATTTTGTAGCAAGCGCAGGTAAAATACTCTCCAAATATACATGCGAAGCAACTGTATATGCACAAAGTGCCTTGAGTTGGGCTGAGGGTTTTTTTGCCAAAATGAAAAAACCTGAACTAGCGGAAGAAGAGACCTTTGAAGTGGAGCATATTGAATCGTTTAAAACGATAATAAACAGTAAAGGAACGATTACGACTTGAGTTTCCAACGTTTATGCATCCAATTCCACTGTTCAGGATGAGCCAAAATAATACGTTCTAATGCTTGATTATAAGCTAACGTATTATAATAAAGAGACTCTTGAGCTGAATCATAATCTTTCCATGGAATGGGATCATAAAACTCCAGGACATGCTTCCCATTGGGTAATCTATATCCAGCAGCTGGAATTACAGGAACTCCGGTATAACGAGATAGGGTTGCAAGGCTACGGTAAGTTCCTGCTTTCACGCCAAAAAACTCAACAGCGATACCATCTCGGTTGGCCAGTGAGGCATGTTGATCGAGAACGAAAATTACTGCATGATTTTTTTCCAAAGCAGCACAAACCTTATCGAGAGAATTCTTTTTAGGAATTACATTTAAGCCGACTTGGTAGTACTGTTTAAATAAACTTCGTTCGATAAATTTAATTGACAAGGTTCGACGAATAAAATGAAACTGACCTTGAAATTGTTTAAAATTTAAAACACCACCAATGGGTGCAACCTCCCAATTGCCAAAATGTCCTGTTAGAACTAAAACTCCTTTTTGTTGTGCTACAACTGCCAGCATATGTTCATGACCGCGCACCTCTACCAGATTGCGTAAATCCCCTTCGGACATAAAACGCAATTGAATGGCTTCTTTAAAGGACTTAAGCAAATGTGTGTAGTAGGATGTAGCAAGTCGTTTTTTTTGGGTGCTATTCAATTGCTCGCCAAAAACACGATCAATATTTGCCATCACGACTTTTCGCTTATAAGGCAAAAACTTATAGACGAATCGGCCAAGTAAACTTAGAGGCAATTCATTAATTTTTTGTTCTAATTCAGTCACAAGCTTTAATCACCAAACAGGCATTCATACTGGCAAATCCTCGATTGATCGTCAGTGCATAAGGACCACGCTTTAACGCTTGATGCTCCGTGCTTACGGACAATCCTTGGCAACTGGGTGCAACCTTCTGCAAATTCGCTATACCGGGTACACATTGAGAAGAGAGTGCATAAGTAGCCATTACTGTGTCAATCAAACCAGAAGCACATATAGTATGCCCCATAGACCATTTGAATGCCGTTACAGGAATTTCTTGTTCGGCAAAAACACTTTGTATCGCCTGAGATTCACTATAATCCGACTTACTATTCCCATTACCATGCGCGACAATAAAGCCTAAGTCATTAGGATTTAATTCAACACATTCTAAAGTACGATGTATCAACTCAGCAAGTTGCTGTCCACTTGTATCGAGAGAAAACAACCCTTCAGCTTCAGTGGTTGATAATCCACCCATAACTTCACCATAGCACGTGGCTGAGCGCGCACGCATACTGGCCTCACTTTCCAATACTAAAGCAGCAGCACCTTCGGCCAAAATCGTACCATCATGCGACTCGTCAAATGGTTTTAAGTGTTGATTGCTTAATACCCCTAATTGCTCATAGTAAAATAAGGCTTGAGGTTCAGTAGCCATATCATAGGCAACCACAACCGCTCGCTCTGCCTGACCACTGCGAATAGCATGATAGGCTTCCAATAAAGCTTGTGTTCCGCCAACCGCATGGTTTGTTACATTATGATTGGGGCCTTTAAACTCATAGGTTATCCCTGTGTAGGCAAGAACATTATTAGGCAATATGCGTAATAACCACATCGGATGAACTGTTTCAAATAGATGTTGTGCAAATTGGTGCATATTCCTTTGCGTTTTTGCGAGCAAAGGTAAAAAATCATATTGTTGAAAATATTTATTCCCTGGTGAACCGACGAAAACAGCCGTTTGTTCATTAAATGAATTAGGGTCTTCAAGAGTATCACGATAAGCAATCATTTGACTGTGCTCGATTGCTTGTACTGCAGCATGAATTCCCATTACATCCTGCCGTGAAATGACTTTCATCAACTTGCGATCAGGTAGCATTTTTGCTGGATTAAATTCTTTTAACTCACCACCCAAACGATGAGGCCATTGCGATAAATCCCAGTGAGTTATTTCAGCAATTCCATTTTTACCTGAAAGAATTGCATCCCAGGTTGCATCCGCAGTAGCGCCTGAAGCAGTTAGTGCACTTCGTCCTGTAATAAATACTCTGTTACTCTGACTCATATACCCGCTCCTTCAAATTCAGGATGCTTAAATAACAAGCAACTATTAGAGCCACCAAATCCAAATGAATTGGAGAGAACCACTCCCAAAGAACGTTCACGCGGTCCATCAACCACATAATCCAAATCACACTCTGGGTCAGGGGTAGTTAAATTGGCGGTTTTGGGGATCGTTGCTTGCTCTATGGATTTAACTGATAAAACAGCCTCTAGCGCACCGGCCGCAGCAATCAAATGTCCGGTTTGACTTTTGGTCGAACTCACAGGCAAGTTTGCGACAGACTCTCCAAAAACTGCTTTAATGGCATTCGTTTCACTTAAGTCATTCATTTTGGTTGAGGTACCATGTGCATTAATGTAATCCACATCAGAAGCTTGGACTCCAGCATCCTGAAGAGCACGCTCAATTGCTTGTATTGCCCCATCGCCATTTGGATGCGAATCAGTAATTCGATAAGAGCTTAATGAATTACCTTCGCCGGCTAATTCTGCGTAAATATGAGCGCCTCGCGCTTTTGCCTTACTCCATTCTTCCAGAATTAAAAAAGCAGCCCCTTCGCCTAAAACAAAACCATTGCGTGTTCCATCAAAAGGTCTACTCGCTGTTTCAGGCGTGCTGTTATAAGTAGATAAAGCACCTAATAAGCAAAAACTGGATAATCCCAAAGGATTAATCATTGAATCAAATCCTCCAGCCAGCATAAAATCAGCTTCACCCCGACGAATTACTTGCATTGCCAACCCTAGTGCTTGTCCACCTGATGCACAAGCGGTATGCACCGAGGAAGCATAACCTCTGATGCCAAATTGTTGGATCAACAAAGAAAGGCCTGAATTTGGCGTTGTTTTACCGAAATCAGATAATCTATAAAATTCTTGCGTATTCGCCAGCAAACTCGCCCAATCTGCTTCGCCATTTGGGGCACAAATTTCTTGAAATCGAGCTAAGTAATCAAATTCAGCAGTCATCATCCCACTGCCGGTAACAACCCCCCACTGTGCTGCAGTTTGCGCGGTTGGCAAAATCCCTGCATCATCAAAAGCTTGCTGCGCTGCTTCAAGCGCATAGCGGGTAAAATACACGGAAAAGCGACTCCGTTTGGTAGTTAAATTAGGAGCAAGCGAAAAATTCTTCACCTCAGCCGCAATATCGGTTGGAAAAGCACTGGCATCAAATTGTTTGATTTTAGAAATACCTGAACGCCCCTCCAATAAATTGGACCATGTAGACTGAACATCAAGCCCTAAAGGAGAAACAGCTCCCATACCTGTAATCGCAACTCGTCTTTTTTTCACTTTTATTTACCTCTGGGAATAAGCACTACATCGACCACACAAACACGTTTACCTGCAACCTCGCTACGATAAGCAAGAACTAATTCATCTTCAGTGTGCTTTTTGACCGTTACAAAACATTCAAGAACATCACCTGGATAGACAAACTCATTCATTTTTATTTTGCGACACTCGCTCACTTGATAGTCTACTGCATACCCTGCACGACGAATAAATTCATGCGCCAAATTTAATTTACATTCCAATAATACCGTCATAGGTAATACCGGTTTTTTGGGGAAGTGATCTGCAAAATAAAGGGCCGCTCGTGATATTCTTTTTTCTGCGGTTAAACTAACCCCTGGTTGGCTGGAGCGAATTCGGTCAAACGTCATGGACACTACGGGCAAGTTCAAATCCATAATCAGATTGTCACTCAATATTGGTGCGCTCTCCTTACTGATAGCTAACCAATCACCTGGTCGATTAATTTCGGAATATTGCTGTTTCACTTCATCTAAATCGATAAAATCATTCATAGGGAGTAGAGGACCTAAGGCGCCTTCAATACTGAAAACACGCTCATTACCTACTCTCGCTTCACTATGATATTGCATTACTGAACTATCTATGTGCTCAATAAACGACTCAAGCAATAAAGTTTCACCTACATAGGCGGGCCGATGCATGGAAGATTTAGCAACAATACCTGCCACAGGTCTACAGGTAAACTCTTGAAGCGCCATCACATTCCATGCAGCCAATTGCCCTAGGGTCTCTCCGATTAATGAGGGGATAAAACAGGGCCGTCCCTGCTCATCAACTGTGAGGCATGTATCATTGGGGGTAACATGTTTGATTCCCCGGATCACCTGACCAGGAGATGACTCCACTATACGATCAACGAATAAGAATCTCATCAGTATTTATTAAGCCCTATTAACCTTGAATTTAAAAAAACACCCGAATTAAGCTTCAGATCCAGCAGTTTGTTGTTCTTTGATTGCCGCAACAACTAATTTACAAAATGTTTCAATGGTAAATAGCATAGGTATTTCATTGACCTTCATATTGGGCTTAAATTGCTCAGCAGGAACTTCACTTAAGTAATTTTGCAATACCTTCAAACCCCTTTCGGTGATAATGCCACCTTTCTCGAATTCATCTTCTGCTAAATCACCACGTGCATTTTTTTCTAATTGGCCACGAGGGATTTTAATTTTGAATTCTTTCTCTAATTGGAATACCAAATCAAGAAAATCAATGGATTCTGCGCCCAGATCTGCTATCAACCGACTGTTAAGAGATACTTCTTCTACATCAATCACTAGCACATCAGCAACAATTTCCCTAACTTTAGGATAAACGTCTGCTACATTCATATTTTTTCCTCAGAGATAGCTAATTTACAAAGCCCGAAATTATACCATACATTTTTTTAAAGGCATAAAGTTAAGAATGATAAGGTATTAACCAACTTGACTATACCCTGCATCAACAAATAAAGTATGCGCATTAATCATGGCTGCTTCAGGCAAACATAAGAGATAAATGGCATTGGCCACATCCTGAGTGGTCAAGGGTCTATCGCTCAATGAGTGCGCCTGATATTCATCGAGCAGCTGTTCTCTATTTGGAAAATGCTTCAATGCGTCGGTATCGACTACTCCAGCAGAAACAGTATTCACTGTAATACCATCAACAGCCAACTCAAGGCTTAAAGAACGCACTAAAGCTTCAAGAGCCGCTTTAGATGCACCAATAAATGCATAATTAGGAATAGCTCGAGACGCACCAAGACTTGATAAAGCAATAATTCGACTGCCTTTAGGCATCAATGAACGTGCTTCTGTTGCCAAATGATTTAACGCCAGAGCATTAGTTTCCAAGCACCAGCGCCAATGTTTGGTAGACATCTTAAGTGCTGACTTTAAAACACCGCTTGCAGCATTACTTATTAAAAAATCAAGGCGATCAAAATGTGTACGGAATTGAGCAAACATTTCTTTTACCGATTGCTGATCGGCAACATTCGCTTGCAGAGCAACCGCTTTGCGTCCCATAGCCTGGATTTCCTCGACTAAAGATTGAGCTTCATCAGAACTGTTGTAATAAACTATGGCTATATCGCTTCCTGCTTGAGCTAACTTTAATGCAGTTGCCTTGCCGATGCCTCGTGCCCCGCCAGTAATTAATCCAACTTTACCTGCAAAAACCAAACTCATGGAATATTCCTCATTAACTTCACTTGATTAAAAAAAGTAGTGTTGATGCAATACCCTCGTGACAGCCCATAAATCATAGTCCGTGTAGCGCGGAAATTGACCAACAATTACAAAAAACTACATTTTCATTTTTATTGAGCAATAAAGCAATGTTTCGTGTATTAAATTTTTAAATATCTTGTTTCTAGAAGGCTAACTTTGTACTATCGGCACACGATAAAGATAAACATATATTAATGAATGAAGCATTCCTGGTTTAAAACTGTATTTCCTATAGCCGCGATTTTTTCTTTCCGCATGATGGGTTTGTTTTTACTCATCCCTGTATTTAGTATTTATGCAGAAAATTTACAAGGCGCAACACCGACATTAGTAGGGTTTGCTCTAGGAATTTATGGTCTTGCTCAAGGGCTCCTGCAAATGCCTTTTGGTATGCTCTCCGATAAAGTTGGAAGAAAGCCTATGATAGCCATAGGCTTACTGCTTTTTGCTTTGGGTAGTCTACTTGGTGCTCTAACGAATTCTATTTATGGGATGATAATTGCCAGAGCCTTGCAAGGTACAGGTGCAATTGGTAGTGTTTTAATCGCCTTACTTGCGGATTTAACCCCTGATGAGCAACGGACTAAAGCAATGGCAGTCATTGGTATGACTATTGGCACCTCATTTAGCCTCGCTATGGTTGTGAGTCCGGCTGTTACCCACCATTTTGGCCTATCTGGTATTTTTACCTTAACGACTCTATTAGCAATAGCAGGGATCATCTTGCTTTATCTGGTAATCCCCAAACCTGTAAATGAACGTTTTCACGTTGATAGTGAAACAAATCCCGCTTTATTCAAGCAAGTTATTTCCAACTTGCAACTGCAACGTCTTAATGTTGGCATTTTCTGCCAGCATTTTATTCTCACCGCAACATTTTTTGCTATCCCCTTCATCCTAAGAAAGCAAGTGGAACAAGGCCATTTATCCCAACAATGGCATTTTTATCTGCCCATTATGATCATTTCATTTATACTCATGATCCCGTTTATTATTCTTGCGGAAAAGAAAAAGTGCATGAAAAGCGTTTTTCTTTCATCCGTATTCATAATGGCTTTGACTCAATTATTATTGGCCTATACCTTTCAAAATTGGATGAGTCTCTGTCCGCTCATGCTCATTTATTTTATTGCTTTTAATATCCTTGAGGCCGTATTGCCCTCTTTAGTATCCAAGCAGGCAAACCCTAATAATAAAGGAACTGCTATGGGTATTTATTCAACCAGCCAGTTTTTAGGACTCTTTCTTGGTGGGGCATTGGCAGGTATTTTGTATCAATGGAATAGCAGCCAGGGTATTTTTATTACTAATGCCATCTTAGGTATTATATGGTTACTTATTTCTCTTCCAATGAAATCAAACGTTTCTTTTTCAACACTTATTTTACCTTCTCCTTGGCTCCAAAAAAATGAACAAATTATCAGTCAACTATTGAATGCTAAAGGAGTAATTGAAGTGGCATTCGCAGAAAAGGAACAGGTTATTTATCTGCGTGTGGATAGAGAGCGTTATCTTGAGGGCAGTGCAGAAAAAATCATTTATCACGGAAATCACCAATAATGGAGCTATAAATGAAAATTTCTTTGAAACATCAAGCCACGGAGCACAGTAATGCAGCATCTTGTAACGTTACTGAGTATCATCTTAATGATCCCATGCTTGATTGTGCTGTAGCCAAAATATCAGGTCGATACCCTGAAACACGACGCGTCGTCAATTTAGCATGTAATGAATTAGCTTATGTGTTCCAAGGAGAAGGGAGACTCGTTGTTAATCATACGGAATATAGATTATCTGCTGGCGATGCCGTAATCATTGAGGCAGGTGAAAAATATTATTGGGAAGGAACAATGCAACTGTTTATTTCTTGTCGTCCTGCCTGGCATCAAGAACAGCATCAATTAGTCGATTAAATAATCCCATATTATTCGTCAATGTAGGTTGGTGCTAGGTTGAGCAGCAACCTACTGCAAATTCTTAGCTGATGATGCCATACAAAACTACGTTACTGACGAATCAAGCGCAAATTTTTACCTATAAATGAGGTCTTTTCAGTAGAACGATAGGGATTGATATCCAAGCCACCCCGCCTTGTATATCGTCCATAGACTGTCAACTTTTCTGGTTTGCAATAATTCATAATATCGACAAAAATTCGTTCAATACATTGCTCATGAAACTCATTATGATTTCGATATGAAACCAGATATTTTAATAACCCCTCTCGATTAATTTTTTTGCCTTTGTAAGCAATTTGTACGCTTCCCCAATCGGGTTGATTGGTCACCAGACAGTTTGATTTTAAAAGATTTGAATACAAAGTTTCTTCAACAACCTCATTGCTTACAGAAAGAAATGCAGGTTCAACAAGATAAACCGAACATTCTATATCAAGCTGATCAAGCGAATCACCCACTAATGACTGTTGTATGGAAAATTGCTCGGAAGAATCCATATGATGAATCTTAACCCAAACCTCTGCGCCAACACGCTCCTGTATATCCTTTTTGATCGTATTTTCTAATTCACTAACACTTGAAATCCGCGTGTTGTTAAATGAATTAAAATAAAGTTTTAAAGATTTTGATTCGATTAAGTTTGGGGAGTTGCACTCATAAAATAATTCTGCAATCGCTACCATAGGTTTCCCTTTGGCATTAAGCCAGGAAACTTCGTAGTGATTCCAGCAATCAAACCCGTAAAAAGGTAATCGAGTCGGATCCACTCCAATTTCCTGTCGTTTTCCTGCCCTGGGGATAGGATATAACCGATTTGGATTATAGGTTTCATCGTAAGCAGATTTTTTACCTAATTCAGATTGTTCCGCGTCAGATTGATATTTTTGCAAAACTTCATCATTCATTGTATTCAACTCCAAGATTTCTATTATTTTTGCGGTACTTTTCCAATTCACCGGCTGATTCATTTCCATTTGGCTGGAAATATAACTAAGAAGAGATGCGGCTTCATTAATTCGAGCTGCTTTTTCAGTCAGTTCACGTGCTTGTATACCTATCGACGTTATCACATCAAAATTGGGATTTTCCATAATTTTTTTTATGGTTGACAAAGAAAATCCCAAAAATTTGAGTGTGGTAATCTGCTGCAATCGCATTAAATCCATTTCAGAATAAAGACGATATCCATTCTCTAACCGCTTTGTAGGTTTTAATAAGCCAATTTCATCATAATATTGTAAGGACCTGACTGTTAATGAGGTCATTTGGCTAATCTCTTTGATTTGGTAATATCTCACTTAATCTTCTCCTCAACCAATATTGTAAACTATCACGTAACGTGAGAGTCAAGAAAATAATCACAAAGATAGTACTGAGAACAAACACTGCTTGCTGTTGTTTAGTAAAACGGAATTAAAAGTTCACCTCAACACATCAGTGCAAGGGATATATAAATTAGGTATACTCTTCTCCTAACTTTCGCATACAGGAGATCAGAAATGGCACGTGGTATAAATAAAGTCATCTTAATTGGTAACGTCGGTGTTGACCCAGATGTACGTTATTTACCTAATGGCAATGCGGTAACTACACTTTCCATTGCTACCAGTGAAGCGTGGAAAGATAAAGCAACGGGTGAAAAGCAGGAGCGGACCGAATGGCATAGGGTAGTCTGTTTTAACCGCTTAGGTGAAATCGCTGGTGAATACGTCCGTAAAGGTTCTAAACTCTATATTGAAGGCAGTTTAAGAACGAGAAAATGGCAAGATCAACAGGGTCAAGATAGATACACTACAGAGATTGTAGCAAATGACATTCAACTGTTAGACAGTAAAGGGGCCGGTTCATCCAGTTTTGATGAAATGCCACAGGCTCAATTTGCGCCAAGCAATCAAAGTGCTGCAAGACAACAACCAGCTCAAGTACCACAAGATGCTTTTGATCAATTGGATGATGATGTCCCATTCTAATTTCATCTGAATATTAGCCTCATCTCTTGTTTTACTGCCCTTACTGATAAGGCGCTTTTTGTTCACACTGTAACCCGGGTGAGGCCTGAGCCATAACCTGGGTATCAGTGAAATGATAATTTACGGATTAGGACTTCTCCTGCTGCTCAACTCGATACTCTACTTTTCATTATTTAGAATTTAGTAGCACAATCTGTTATATAGACTATATCTTTAACCAATATCTCACTCATTCATCCTATTGAGGTTCCTATGGATAAAATAAATTTAGTTCAAAAATTTAAACTTTTTAGCGAGTTTTGGTCGCCACGTATTGTTGGAGAGCTTAATGGCCAATATATCAAACTTGCAAAATTCAAGGGAGAGTTCATCTGGCATAGCCATGCGAATGAAGATGAGCTGTTTTTAGTGGTCAAAGGCACTCTAAACATTGAATTCAGGGATAAAACAGTAACCTTAAACGAAGGCGAAATTTATATTGTACCAAAAGGCGTAGAACATAAACCGATTGCACATGAAGAGACCCATGTTCTCCTTTTAGAGCCCAAATCAACAGAACAAACGGGGGGTATCCCAAGTGACTTACTCGTCGACAAGCAATCTTGGATATAACTTTAATAAAATATATTAACATTCGTTGATTCGCGCCCGAGCATTGTAATGTTCAATATTCTGATTTACATATCCAGGCCATAAACTGCATTATGTTTGTAAAAAAAAACCCGCATGAAGCGGGTTCTTTAGTTAGTGAGGATACTAAAATTTATTCTTCAGATTCATCACTAACTACAGGTCTGTCTAATAGCTCAACAATTGCCATAGGAGCGTTGTCACCATCTCTAAAACCACATTTAATGATACGTACATAACCACCTGGACGTTCAACAAAACGGGGTCCTAAATCTGTAAACAATTTACCAACAGCAGACTTAGATCTCAAAATATCAAACGCATGACGACGTGTAGCTACTGAGTCAACTTTTGATACAGTAATTAAAGGTTCAATATAACGTCGTAGATCTTTAGCCTTGGGCAGAGTTGTTTTTATCAACTCATGCTCAATCAAAGAACAACACATGTTTGCAAACATAGCCTTTCTGTGGCTACTTGTACGGCCAAAACTACGACCTGAATTACGGTGACGCATAACCAAAACTCCTAAACTTTATTCGCCAAGATTTGCTGGCGGCCAATTCTCAAGTTTCATACCCAGCGATAATGAACGTGAAGCTAAAACATCCTTAATTTCGGTTAAAGATTTCTTACCAAGGTTAGGAGTTTTTAAGAGTTCATTTTCAGTTCTTTGTACTAAATCGCCTATATAATGAATATTTTCTGCTTTCAAACAATTTGCAGAACGAACAGTTAACTCTAAATCATCGACAGAACGTAGTAGAATAGGATCAAAATCATTGCGTTCTTTATTATCTGCGCGTGACTCTTCAAATTTCATGTCTACAAAAGCATGAAGTTGTCTTTGAAGAATACTAGCAGAAATTCGTATTGATTCTTCAGCATCAATAGTCCCATTAGTTTCTAACTCAATAGTTAACTTATCGAGGTCAGTTCGATTTTCTACACGAGCACTATCAACATAATAAGCCACTTTTTTAACTGGAGAGAAACTATTATCAATTTTAAGTTTCCCAACTGATTTTCTTTCTACTTCATCATCGAAATGTCTAATGAATGAATCAGTACTGTGGAAACCAATTCCTCGTTCAACTTTCAATGTCATATTTAATTTGCCTTTTTCATTCAAATTAGCAATGACCAACTCTGGATTGATAATTTCCAATCCATGAGTCAGTTGAATGTCTCCAGCTGTAACTTGACAAGGACCTTGCTTGCTTAGTGTTACAATCGCTTCTTCACCGACTGTCATTTTTGTCGCAACTAACTTCAGGTTCAGTAAGATATCCACGACATCTTCCTGTACACCTTCAATTGTACTGTATTCATGTAGAACACCATCAATTGAAACTTCGGTAATCGCACTTCCAGGCATTGATGATAGTAAAATACGTCTCAAAGCATTGCCGAGAGTATGACCAAAGCCGCGCTCCAAAGGCTCTAAAACTATTTTAGCTTTATAGGGCGATTCTGCCTGGACCTTAAGAACATTAGGTGTCAACATTTCATTGATTTCAGTATACATTCAGCTATTTCTCCGAGCTTACTTAGAGTAAAGTTCTACAACTAAGTTTACGTTGTAGTCTGAAGATAAGTCAGTTAACGTTGGTGCTGTAGAGAATGTTCCTTTGAAAGAAGAAGTATCTACAGAAATCCAATCGCATGCAGCTCTTTGTTCTGATAAAGCTAAAGCAGCCTGGATACGACCTTGGGCTCTTGCCTTTTGACGAACAGATACAACATCACCTGGTTTTACTAGGAATGATGGAACGTTAACTACTTTATCATTAACAAGTATCGCTTTATGCGTAACTAATTGACGCGCTTCAGCACGTGTACTTGCAAAACCCATACGATAGACAACATTATCTAAACGTCGCTCAAGTAACGACATCAGATTTTCACCTGTTGAACCTTTCATACGAGCAGCCATTTTGTAATAGCCACGGAATTGCTTTTCAAGAACACCATATAATCTTCTGATTTTTTGTTTCTCTCGAAGCTGAATTCCATAACCATTCATACGTGGTTTTTTATCACCATGTTGTCCAGGTAACTTTTCAGATTTACATTTGGACTTATGATCGCGGACACCGCTTTTAAGTAATAAATCACAACCTTCACGACGTGATAACTTACATTTTGGACCAAGATATCTAGCCATTAATTACTCCTGAGTCTTATACACGACGTTTTTTAGGTGGCTTACACCCATTATGAGGTATACCAGTAACATCGGTAATTTCAACAATTTTGAAATCCTGTGATATTAATTCACGAATAGTGGATTCTCTTCCAGGTCCGGGACCATGAACAAATACAGCCACAGATTTCATACCGTATTCTTTTGCAACAGCAGCAGCACGCTCAGTAGCAACCTGTGCAGCATAAGGAGTACTCTTTCTTGACCCTCTAAAGCCTGAGCCGCCAGATGTTGCCCAACACAGTGCATTACCTTGTCTATCAGTAAAGGTCACTATCGTATTATTAAAAGAAGCATGAACGTGTACGATACCATCAGATACTACACGCTTCGCCTTCTTGCGTACTTTTTGTTGTTTTGACTTAGTTATTGCCATCTTACTTTCCTACATGAAAAATCAAACGGTAGTGCCCTTTCTGCGACCTTTTCGTGTACGAGCATTAGTTTTCGTACGTTGTCCGCGCAATGGCAACCCTCTTCTGTGTCTTAGACCACGATAACATCCTAGATCCATAAGGCGCTTAATGTTCATCGTCACAACACGACGCAAATCACCTTCCACTGTTATTTTTGCAATTTCTGTTCTTAAAGACTCAAGTTGAGCATCGGTCAGTTCTGAAACCTTTTTAGAAGGTTCAATACCAACTGCAGAACACAGTTTTAAGGATGTAGGTTTACCAATACCATATATTGCTGTTAAAGCAATCACAACATGTTTGTGATCAGGTATATTTACTCCTGCAATACGAGCCATTAACTTCTCCGAACGTTATTTGTTCTGTCGAAAGGGACAGAAGAATACTATTTTTATAAAATTAAATCAAGCAGAGTTTAACCTTGCTTTTGTTTATGTCTGGCATCTTTACAAATAACTCGTATAGTGCCACTTCTTTTAATAATCTTGCAATTGCGACAAATTCGCTTTACAGATGCTCTTACTTTCATTCTTAACTCCGATAAAAATCATAAAAGACCAGGTAATTTAGTACCTTTAAAATTAGCCTTCTTCATTAAAGAATCATATTGCTGAGTCATTAAATGAGCTTGTACCTGAGCTACAAAATCCATAATAACAACTACGATAATCAGCAATGACGTTCCTCCGAAATAAAAAGGGACATGCCATGTATACATCAAAATCTGAGGCAAAAGACAAACTAGAACCAAATAAATTGCACCAACTAATGTCAGACGAGTCATGACACCATCAATATATTTAGTTGTTTGTTCACCAGGTCTAATTCCGGGTATATATGCACCAGATTTTTTTAAATTATCAGCAGTATCTTTGGGATTAAACACCAGAGCTGCATAAAAGAACGCAAAAAATATAATAGCAACTGCATATACTATTAAATATAAAGGCTGTCCGGGAGATAATGCCATTCCTACATCGGCAAGCCACCCTAAACCTTTAGTATGTGAGAAAAACTGCGCCAAAGTTGCCGGTAATAAGATAATACTGGATGCAAAAATAGGTGGTATTACACCAGACATATTAATCTTTAAAGGTAAATGACTTGTTTGGGCAGCATAAACCTTTCTACCTTGTGTTCTTTGCGCATAATTAACCCGTATACGTCGTTGTGCGCGCTCCATAAATACTACAAATCCTGTTACAACAACCACTACCACTGCAATAATGATCAACGTTAATGCTTGCATTTGTCCTTCTTTAACTTGCTGAAGAACAGAAGCAATTGCCGTAGGCATGCTTGATACAATTCCCGAAAAGATAATTAGCGAAATTCCATTACCAACACCTTTTTCAGTAATTTGCTCACCTAACCACATTAAGAACATAGTTCCTGTAACCAAAGTTACAACTGCAGTAAAGTAAAATGAAAAGTCAGCTTGAAGTGCAATTTGTTGTCCAGCTAACCAGCGTGCCATCCCTAAAGATTGAAACACAGAAAGCACTAGAGTTAAATACCGGGTGTATTGGTTTATCTTTCTACGTCCAGACTCACCTTCTTTTTTAAGTTGTTCAAGTTTTGGTGATACAACTGAGAACAACTGAATGATAATGGACGCTGAAATATAAGGCATAATACCTATTGCAAAAACCGTAACACGCGATAATGCACCACCAGAAAACATATTGAATAAGCCAAAAATTGTATTCTGTTGTTCATTAAAAAAGTTAGCCAACCGTGCTGGGTCTAAACCTGGAACAGGTATATGAGCCCCCAACCGATAAACTAAGATACCAAGAACAACGAACAATAATCTTGATTTTAGTTCAGCCAATCCACCACGTGATTGGCTTGCATTATGTTTTTGGTTTTTCATAGTCACTCTTCTATGCTGCCGCCTAAACCTTCAATGGCTAAACGAGCTCCTTTAGTGACCCTTAAACCTTTAAGTTTGATGGCAGTAGTTAATTCACCGGATAAAATAACTTTTACATCTTTAATAGAGCTGTTGATTAAGCCCGCTTCACGTAAAACATTTAAGTCAATTACATCAGCAGAAAGCTTTGCCAGTTCACTAAGACATACTTGATCTACAGTTTTACTAACTCGCGATTTAAAGCCCATTTTTGGCAGTCTTCTTTGAATAGGCATTTGTCCGCCCTCAAAGTTAATTTTATGAAAACCACCAGCTCTCGCTTTTTGACCTTTATGTCCTTTACCACTTGTTTTACCTAGCCCGGATCCTATACCACGTCCTAAGCGTCTTTTAGGGCGTCTTGAACCAGGATCTGGTGATAGTGAATTTAAATTCATTATGCACTCTCCTCAACCAGCAACAAGTAATCTACTATATTAATAAGACCACGGATTGCTGGCGTATCATTATGTGATACGCTTGAATTAGTTTTACCTAGACCTAATTGTTTTACTATAGAAATATGCTTTGGCTTTCTGCCTATAATGCTTTTAACCAAAGTTATTTTAATTTTCTTTTCCATAATTAGCCCGCCATAACTTCTTCAACAGTTTTACCACGCTTGGCCGCAACATAATCTGGAGTACCGATATTAGTTAAAGCAGCAATCGTAGCTCTTACAATATTACTTGGATTGGTTGAACCAATACTTTTAGCTAATATATTTTGTACGCCTAAAACTTCTAATACGGCTCTCATCGCGCCACCGGCAATAATTCCAGTACCTTCACTAGCAGGTTTCATAAATACTTTAGAAGCCCCATAGTTCCAGGTAATTTCGTGGAAAATAGTTGATCCAGAAAGTGGAATATAAACCATATTTTTCTTTGCTTGTTCCATTGCTTTTTGAATTGCAATTGGAACTTCTCTCGCCTTACCTCTACCAAAGCCAACTTTACCTTTGCCGTCGCCGACGACAACAAGTACTGCGAAACCAAAAACACGGCCTCCTTTGACAACTTTAGCGGTACGGTTAACCGACACTAACTTTTCTTGGTAGCCATCTGATTTTGGTGATGATTCATCGTATGCCATAATCGTTCCTTAAAAATCTAATCCAGCTTCGCGGGCACCTTCTGCAAGGGCTTTCACTCGGCCATGATATTTATAACCAGCACGATCAAATGCAACTTGAGTAATGCCATGCTCACTCGCACGCTTACCTAGTAATTTCCCAACTAGATTAGCCTGTTCTACTTTACATTTACCAGTCAAGTTAGCTCGTAATTCTTTGTCCTTAGTTGAACATGCTACCAGTACTTTATCTCCAAGCGTGTCAGCTTGAACAATTTGCGAGTAAATATGCAAACCACTTCTATAAACTACTAGTCTTGCTCTTCCCGATTTACGAATCAGTGCTTTTGCTTTTAATCCACGTCGAGCACGTGAGTTGTGTTTATTCATGACTTAAACCTTATTTCTTTTTCGCTTCTTTACGAGCAATATACTCGCCAGCAAGTTTAACACCTTTACCTTTATAGGGCTCTGGTGGTCTAAATGCTCTTATTTCAGAAGCTACTTGACCCAAAATTTGTTTATCAACACCTTTCAGTAATATCACTGTATTACTTGGTGTTTCAACCTGAACACCATTTGGTAATTGGTATTCAATAGGATGAGAGAATCCTAAAGATAAGCTAATCGATTTATCTTTAGATTGTGCTCTATAACCTACACCAACTAGTTCCAAGGTTACAACAAAACCTTCGGTTACACCCTTCACCATGTTATTCACTAATGCTCTTGCCGTACCAGCTTGAGCCCAAGCTTTAGGATCATTTGCAGCAGGAGCAAACTCAACATGATTAGAATCTTTGTTTTTAGTTACTTTTACTAACCGATTAATTTTTTGGGTTAGTGTTCCTTTAGGCCCTTTTACAGTAATTTCACCATCACCTATTGTTATTTCAACATTTGCTGGTTGAACTACTGGGGCTTTTGCTACTCTAGACATATTATTCCTCGCAAGTATTAAGCCACTTCACAGATGACTTCGCCACCAACGCCTTTCATCTTTGCAGATATATGGGTCATTATACCTTGAGATGTAGACAATATAGCCACTCCAAAACCAGGAATAGAGGTTAAATCTTTATAAGACTTATATACTCGTAACCCAGGTCTACTAATTCTCTTAATGAGCTCAATAACAGGTCTGCCATGGTAATACTTCAGCTTTATCGTCATTAATTTAAGATTATTATCTAGTGGTTCTACAAAGAAGTTTTCAATATAGCCTTCTTCTTTTAAAACACGAGCAATTTCTTCTTTCAATTTAGAAGAAGTTAAAGTTATTTGCTGATGTTTTGCTTGTTGACCATTTCTAATTCGGGTCAGCATATCAGCAACTGGATCATGCATACTCACAATCGTTCTCCAATTAAAAAATTACCAGCTGGATTTTCTTCCGCCAGGTATATTACCAACCATTAGTTGTTGTCTTAAGCAAATTCTACAAAGACTAAATTTACGATACACGCCATGTGGACGACCACAGCATTGGCATCGAGTTTTGAAACGAACAGGATTTGAATTAACAGGCAATTTTGCTAGCTTTAACTGACTATCCATAATTACCTGAAAATCATCAGATGATTTAATCAATTGTTTCAATTCGTTTCTGCGTTTACTGTGCTTATCTACTAGTTTTTTACGCTTTAACTCTCTTATAAGCATTGATTTTTTAGCCACAATTTCACCCTTATTTTTTATCTCTATCTTTCAATGGAAGGTTAAAGGCTTCTAATAAAGCTTTAGCTTCTTCATTTGTTTTAGCACTTGTAGTAATACAAATATCTAAACCACGGATACCATCTGTTTTGTCGTAATCAATTTCTGGAAATACGATTTGTTCATGTATTCCCATACTATAATTACCAGTTCCATCAAAAGATTTAGGATTTAAACCACGAAAATCTCTCACACGCGGTAAAGTCACGGAAATTAATCGGTCTAAAAACTCATACATACGTTGACGTCTTAGTGTTACTTTACAGCCTATTGGCCATCCTTCTCTAATTTTAAAACCAGCAATAGATTTTCTTGCTTTAGTAACAACAGGTTTTTGCCCAGCAATTAAAGTCATATCTTCAACAGCATGATTCATCACCTTTTTATCACCAACAGCTTCACCAACACCCATATTTAAAGTGACTTTGAGCAGTTTAGGAACTTCCATAACGCTGGAATAGTTGAACCGTTTCATCATCATTGGGATGATTTCTTTCTTATAAAATTCATTAAGTCTTGCCATTTCAACCACCTAATTAAACACGGTCAATTATTTCATTGTCAGATTTAAAATATCTAACTTTTGTATTTACACCGTTACTCTCAATAAATTTAAATCCTACTTTATCTGCTTTATTAGTGTTGGGATTAAAATGAGCAACGTTTGAAACGTGTACTGGCGCTTCAAGAGTAACAATTCCACCCTTGTTTTCAGGCTTTTGTGGGTTGGGCTTAACATGTTTCTTTATTAAGTTTCCACCTTCAACAACAACGCCATTTTCAGTGACACGTAGGACTTTACCTCTATGACCTTTACTTTTACCGGCAATTATAATTACATCATCGCCTTTTTGAATACGTTTCATATCTAAATCCTTCTCACAAAACTTCTGCAGCCAGAGATATTATTTTCATAAATCTCTCTCGTAGCTCGCGAGTAACGGGGCCAAATATACGAGTACCTATTGGCTCGTTTTGGTTATTTAAAAGTACTGCTGCGTTGCCATCGAAACGAATTAAAGAGCCATCATCTCTACGAACGCCTTGTGCTGTACGCACTACTACAGCTTTCATTACAGCACCTTTCTTTACTTTACTTCTGGGTATAGCATCTTTAATACTTACTTTAATTACATCGCCTACACGGGCATATCTACGGTGCGACCCGCCAAGCACTTTAATACACATAACTTTACGTGCTCCGCTATTGTCAGCCACTTCGAGCACTGTCTGCATTTGGATCATTTTTTACTCCAGCTCTGATTTCGACCAGAAAAAGGTTGCTGATTATATCAGGCCTTTTAGGGTTTTAAAAGTAAATCAACAGGGTTGATTAAGAAATTACTTCGACTAATACCCAGCTTTTTGTTTTAGAGAGTGGTCTTGACTCACGGATCTTTACAATATTACCAATTTTGCATACTTGATTTTCATCGTGAGCATGTAATTTGGTTCTACGTTTCATAATTTTTCCATACTTTGGATGCTTAACAGAACGTTCAATCATCACAACTATGGTCTTATCCATTTTGTCACTAACTACTTTTCCAACCATTGTTCTGGCATTTGATTCACTATTAGACATGTCACTTACCTGCCTTTTCAGTCAACATTGTTTTAACTCTTGCCACTGACTTACGCACCATGGTGATGAGATGTGTTTTATCTAGTGAGCCACTTGCTTTCTTCATTCGCAAATTTAATTGTTCTTTACGCAATGAAAGCAATTCGTTTTGCAGTTCTTCTATAGACAAACTGCGTAATTCTTCAATCTTTTTCATTACATCACCTTCCTTTCTTCAAATATAACTTTGAAAGGAAGTTTTGCTTTAGCCAGATCAAAAGCTTCCATCGCAAGCTCTCTGGATACACCTTCCATTTCAAATAAAACCTTGCCAGGTTGTATTTGAGCAACCCAATATTCAACGCTACCTTTACCTTTACCTTGTCTTACTTCTAAAGGTTTTTGTGTAATAGGCTTGTCTGGGAATACTCTAATCCAAATTTTACCACCACGTTTAATATGACGTGTCATTGCTCTTCGAGCTGCTTCGATTTGTCTTGCTGTTAAGCGACCACGCTCAAGAGCTTTCAAACCAAATTCACCGAAGCTGATGTTGCTGCCACGTAGCGCCAAGCCTCTATTACGGCCTTTCATCTGCTTTCGGTATTTCGTACGTTTAGGTTGTAACATGATTCTTAATCCTCACTCACTGGGCAACGTCAGATGATCTTTTCTTTTGTGGGAGAATTTCGCCCTTGAAGATCCAGACTTTTACGCCAATAATACCGTAGGTAGTTTTAGACTCTGCTGTACCATAATCAATATCTGCTCTGAATGTATGTAAAGGTACTCGCCCTTCTCGATACCACTCACTGCGTGCGATTTCAGCACCACCAAGTCTGCCGCTTACACAAATTTTAATTCCTTTAGCACCAGCCTTAAGAGCAGAAGTTACTGCACGTTTCATAGCCCGTCGGAACATAACACGTTGTTCTAACTGTTGCGCAATTCCTTCAGCAACTAAGGTTGCATCAAGTTCAGGCTTTTTAATTTCTTCAATATTAAGGTGTACTGGTACGCCTAATTTGCCGGAAATTTCACTACGTAATGTTTCAATACCACCACCTTTTTTACCGATAATTACACCAGGTCGTGCGGTGAGTATTGTAACTACTGCATTATTAGCAGGACGTTCAATAAGAATTTTGCTTACAGCAGCAGCCATAAGTTTCTTTTTCAGTTCAGTACGCAATTTTATATCTTGAATTAAAAATTCAGCATATTTTTTACCAGCGAACCACTTAGAGTTCCAGTCTTTAATAATACCAAGGCGTATGCCTATAGGGTTAACTTTTTGTCCCATTGCTATTCCTCGTCAGACACTTTAATCGTGATATGGCAGGTACGTTTACAAATTCTATTTGCACGTCCTTTAGCTCTGGGACTAATGCGTTTTAAAGTCATTGCTTCATCAACACAGACCATACCTACTTTCAAATCATCAATATCTGCTCCATTATTATTTTCAGCATTAGCAATTGCTGATTCTAATAATTTAAGCATTAATTGAGCACCTTTTTTTGGTGTAAACTTGAGGACATCAAGTGCACCAGATACTTTCATATTTCGTATCATATCTGCTACCAATCTGCCCTTTTGAGCGGATAAGGGAGCACCTTTCAATTTTGCTGTAACTTCCATCATATCCTCTTATTTACCTTTAGCCTTTCTGTCACCAGAGTGGCCTTTGAAAGTTCGAGTCATGGCAAACTCACCTAATTTATGACCGACCATATTATCTGTTATGTAAACAGGGATATGATCTTTACCGTTATGAACAGCAATTGTTAGGTCAATCATTTCAGGAACGATTGTTGATCGTCTTGACCATGTTTTAATTGGTTTCTTAGATTTCGATTCAATTGCAGCTTCTACTTTGGCAATCAAATGATGGTCAACAAAAGGACCTTTTCTTATAGAACGAGCCACTTGATATCCTCTCAATAATTATTTCTTTTTACGTCTTCTGACAATAAAATTATCAGTACGCTTATTACTTCGGGTTTTGTAACCTTTAGTAGGTAAGCCCCATGGAGACACTGGATGACGTCCACCAGAAGTACGGCCCTCACCACCACCATGTGGGTGATCAACAGGGTTCATAGCTACCCCACGTACTGTTGGACGAATACCTCTCCAACGTTTTGCTCCAGCTTTACCTAATGCGCGTAAACTATGCTCACTATTACTTACTTCACCAATTACTGCTCTGCAAAGAACATGAATTTTACGCATTTCGCCTGAACGAAGTCTTAATGTTGCATAAATGCCTTCTTTAGCAACTATTTGTCCGCTCGCTCCAGCACTTCTTAAGACCTGGGCACCTTTCCCTGGTTTCATCTCAACACAGTGAATTGTAGTACCAACAGGAATATTTTTTAGTGGAAGACAATTACCTACACTAATAGGTGAATCAGCACCACTTACTACCGTATCGCCAACGTTTAAATTAGATGGAGCAATAATATATCTACGTTCACCATCTTTATAAACGATTAGTGCAATGAGTGCAGTACGGTTAGGATCGTATTCGATACGCTCAACACGAGCCTCGATCCCATCCTTATTACGTTTAAAATCAATGATACGATATTGGTTACGTTGACCTCCACCGATATGTCTTACAGTGATTCTACCTTGGTTATTCCGTCCACCAGTTTTCTTCAGTTTCTCAACTAAAGCATCATGTGGTCTTCCTTTATGAATATGGTGATGAACCACGCGCAATTCGCCACGTTTTCCGGGCGATGTAGGTTTAGATTTTAATAGTGCCATCTTAATCTGCCTTATTCGGTAGCTGTAAAGTCAATATCTTGATCAGCATGAAGAGTTACAAATGCTTTTTTCCAGTCACTACGCTTTCCACTCATTTGCTTAAAACGTTTTGTTTTTCCCTTCACATTGACAACCGATACATTTTTAACTTTAACGTTAAATATATTCTCTACCGCCATTTTAATTTCAGTCTTAGTTGCAGTTTTCAATACTTTGAAAGTGAACTGTTTCAGCTTATCAGCTATGACAGTAGCTTTTTCAGAAGTATGTGGTTCACGTAGAACCATCAACAATCTTTCAGCGTTCATTGTAACTGTTCCTCAATTTTTTTAATTGCAGCTTCTGTAACAACAACTTTCTCAAATTTGAGTAAAGAAACAGGATCTATAGTTGTAACGTCGCAGATATCATAATCAATTAAGTTTCTTGAACCAAAATATTCATTCTCGCCTACTTCAGTCATCACGATAAGTGCGTTTTTGACGTTCAGTTGGTTCATTTTAGTAACAAAATCTTTAGTTTTTTTGCTTTCGCATTGGAAATCGCTAACTACAATCAAGTTACCAGTGCGGCAAAGTTCCGAGATTATACTACGTAATGCACGTTTGTACATTTTTTTATTAATTTTTTGTGAATAATCTCTTTTTTTAGAAGCAAATGTGACACCACCGCTTCTCCATATTGGACTTCTAATAGTTCCAGCACGTGCACGACCGGTACCTTTTTGATTCCATGGCTTTTTACCACCGCCACTAACTTCAGAACGTGTTTTTTGTGCGCTGTTACCACTACGTGCATTATTCATATAAGTTACTACAGCTTGATGAATTAAGCCTTCATTATAACCATATGCAAATACTTCTTGATTCAGTGTTAATTTCGCATTTGTATCTATAGTAGTAATTTCCATCACTCACCTCGTACTTGCTTTTTAACTGCAGGCTTAATCTCAACTCGTGAGCCAGGAGCACCAGGTATAGCACCTTTGATAAGAAGTAAATTTCTTTCAGCATCTACGCGTACCAATTCAAGACTTTGAACAGTACAACGAACATTACCCATGTGACCAGCCATTTTCTTACCTTTGAACACACGTCCTGGAGTTTGGTTTTGTCCAATTGACCCAGGGACACGATGTGATCTAGAGTTACCATGAGTTGCATCTTGTGTTCTAAAGTTATAACGTTTTACTGTACCAGCAAAACCTTTACCTTTAGTGGTTCCAGCAACATCCACAAATTGACCAGCAGTGAATACATCAGCTACTGAGATTACTTGTCCTGCTTTGTATGTATCTTCGGAGTCAACTAAAAACTCAACCAGCATGTCACCTGCTTCAATTTCAGCTTTTGCAAAGTGACCAGTTAAAGCTTTGTTAACCTTGCTTGCTTTTTTTGTGCCACCAGTTAATTGAACAGCAGAATACCCATCAGCATCTTTAGTTTTAACTTGTGAAACTCTATTAGGGTGAACTTCAACGACAGAAACTGGAACTGAAACTCCATCCGCCATGAAGACCCGCGTCATACCGATTTTACGGCCTAATAAACCGATCATCATTCTAACACCTCTTTAATATCCTTCACCCTAATATTTAGTCATCAAGGCTTATCTGAACATCAACCCCAGCAGCCAGATCCAATTTCATCAATGCATCAACTGTTTTTTCAGTTGGATGAACGATAACGACCAGGCGTTTATGAGTACGTAATTCATATTGATCTCGAGCATCTTTATTAACATGCGGTGAAGTCAATACAGTAAATTTTTCCTTACGGACAGGTAGGGGTATTGGCCCACGAACTTGTGCGCCAGTACGTTTTGCTGTCTCTACAATTTCTCGAGTTGATAAGTCAATCAACCGATGATCAAAGGATTTTAATCTTATTTTAATGTTTTGATTGCTACTCATTCTAATTACTCGATAATTTTAGCGACAACACCGGCGCCAACTGTACGGCCACCTTCCCGAATTGCGAAACGTAAACCTTCGTCCATCGCAATAGGAGCATGCAGATGAATGGTTAATTGTACGTTATCACCAGGCATTACCATTTCTACTCCAGAGGGCAGATCACAGGTTCCTGTTACGTCTGTTGTTCTGAAATAAAACTGAGGTCTGTATCCATTAAAGAATGGAGTATGACGTCCGCCTTCTTCTTTTGATAATACGTATACTTCCGCTTCAAACTTTGTATGTGGCTTAATTGTACCTGGCTTAGCTAATACTTGCCCACGTTCAACTTCATCACGTTTCGTGCCGCGTAACAATACGCCAACGTTATCTCCAGCGCGTCCTTCGTCCAACAACTTACGGAACATTTCCACGCCAGTACAAGTGGTTTTTTGAGTGTCTCGGATACCAACAATCTCAATCTCTTCACCCACTTTCACTATTCCACTTTCTACACGACCTGTTACTACAGTTCCTCGTCCAGAAATAGAGAATACGTCTTCAATCGGCAACAAGAATGCTTTATCTATGTTACGTACTGGTTCTGGGATATACGAGTCCATGGTCTCTACCAATTTCTCAATTGCTGGAACACCAATCTCGCTTGTATCACCTTCCAATGCTTTCAATGCAGAACCAACAACAATTGGAATCTCATCGCCAGGGAAATCGTAACTGCTTAGCAAATCACGTACTTCCATCTCAACCAATTCTAATAACTCTGGATCATCAACCATATCTGCTTTGTTCATGAACACAACAATATAAGGTACACCTACTTGGCGTGATAACAGAATGTGTTCTCTGGTTTGTGGCATAGGACCATCTGCAGCTGATACCACCAGTATCGCTCCGTCCATTTGCGCCGCTCCAGTAATCATATTCTTAACGTAGTCAGCATGTCCTGGGCAATCCACGTGTGCATAGTGGCGGTTTGCTGATTCATATTCTACGTGTGCTGTAGAAATAGTAATCCCGCGTTCACGCTCTTCTGGGGCAGCATCAATTTGGTCATATGCCTTTGCTGTACCGCCATACTTCTTAGCCATAATTGTGGTAATCGCCGCTGTCAATGTGGTCTTACCATGGTCAACGTGACCGATTGTGCCAACATTTACGTGTGGCTTCTTACGTTCAAATTTTTCCTTTGCCATTTTCAATTAACCTCGTTAACTTTATTGTTTCTTAATAATTGCTTCAGCAATGTTCGTTGGTGCTTCCGCGTACTTAGAAAATTCCATAGTATATGTTGCTCTTCCTTGAGTCGCAGAACGTAAATCGGTCGAATAACCAAACATCTCTGCCAATGGAACTTCTGCCCTCACAATTTTTCCTGCAGGGGAATCTTCCATTCCTTGAACTAAACCACGTCGTCTGTTAAGGTCACCCATAACATCCCCCATATAATCTTCAGGGGTTACAACTTCAACACTCATAATAGGTTCAAGTAATACAGGTTTAGCTTTTAATGCACCTTGCTTGAAGCATTGTGAACCAGCGATTTTAAATGCCATCTCACTAGAATCCACTTCATGGAATGAGCCATCAAACAACGTGACTTTAACATCCACTACAGGGTAACCAGCGATAACACCATTTTGCATCTGTTCTTGAACCCCTTTATCAACTGCAGGGATGTATTCTTTAGGAATAACACCACCAACGATTGCATTGATAAATTCATAACCCGTTCCTGGCTCTTGAGGTTCAATTTTCAACCAAACGTGACCGTATTGTCCACGTCCACCTGACTGTCTTACAAATTTGCCTTCTTGCTCCACAGATTGTTTTAGTGTTTCACGATAGGCAACTTGAGGCTTACCAACATTAGCTTCCACATTAAACTCACGTTTCATGCGGTCAACAATAATTTCCAGATGAAGTTCACCCATACCTTCAATAATGGTTTGTCCAGATTCTTCATCGGTATGAACTCTGAATGATGGGTCTTCTTGGGCTAACTTACCAAGGGCAATACCCATTTTTTCTTGGTCCGCTTTAGTTCTTGGTTCAACAGCAACTGCAATTACTGGATCTGGAAAGTCCATCCTTTCAAGGATGACAACACTTTCTGTATCACATAGAGTATCACCAGTCATTACTGTTTTGAGCCCAACCGCTGCAGCAATATCACCCGCTCTTACTTCTTTAATTTCTTCACGGGAATTGGCATGCATCTGTAATAAACGTCCAATACGCTCTCTTTTTGCTTTCACGGAGTTGTAAACCGTATCACCACTCTTTAAGACACCAGAATATGTTCTAAAATAAGTTAGTGTCCCAACAAATGGATCCGTTGCAATTTTAAAGGCTAAAGCCGAAAACGGTGCATCATAGCTTGTCTTACGAGAGGCTGGATTACCTTCTTCATCCACTCCTTGAACATCAGGGATGTCAGTTGGAGAAGGCAAATACTCAATAACACCATCCAATACTGCTTGAACGCCTTTATTTTTAAAGGCTGAACCGCAGAAAACCGGGACTATTTTATTGCTAATCGTCAATTGACGGAGTGCTGTCTTAATTTCTGCTTCGGTAAGTTCTTCACCTTCAAGATATTTTTCCATGAGTTCTTCAGTTGCTTCGGCAGCAGCCTCAACAAGCAGCGCACGGTATTCTTCGCATTGCTCTTTTAGATCTTCAGGAACCTCTTTATATTGGAAGGTCATCCCTTTATTGTCTTCATCCCAATGAATTGCTTTCATCTTGATGAGGTCAATAACCCCTTTAAACTCTTCTTCAGCACCAATAGGCAGTTGAACAACAACGGGATTAGAGCCTAATCTTTGTTTAATTTGGCTCACCACACGCAGGAAATTAGCACCCATTCTATCCATCTTATTGACAAAGACGATACGTGGTACACCATATTTATTAGCTTGGCGCCAAACAGTTTCAGATTGGGGCTCTACACCGGATACTGAGTCGAACACAACAACAGCACCATCAAGTACGCGTAGTGAACGTTCTACTTCAATCATAAAGTCTACGTGTCCTGGAGTATCAATAATATTGATGCGATGCGGCTCGAACTGTTTGTCCATGCCTGACCAGTAACATGTTGTAGCTGCTGAAGTAATGGTAATACCGCGTTCCTGCTCCTGAACCATCCAGTCCATTGTTGCAGCACCGTCATGCACTTCACCAATTTTATGAGACATACCAGTATAGTACAGTACGCGCTCTGTCGTTGTAGTTTTTCCAGCATCGACATGCGCTGCAATGCCTATGTTTCTATACAACTTTAATGGAGTAGACACGGATTACCTCTCTCTTAATTCCATCTAAAATGTGCAAACGCCTGGTTGGCTTTTGCCATTTTATGTGTATCTTCGCGCTTCTTGACTGCTGAACCTTTACTCTCGTAGGCGTCCATCAGTTCACCAGCTAAGCGTAACATCATTCCTTTTTCACCACGAGTACGTGCTGCTTGAACAATCCAGCGCATACCTAGTGCAATACTTCGATCAGTTCTAACTTCAACTGGAACCTGATATGTAGCACCACCAACACGACGTGAACGCACTTCAACGCTGGGGCGAACATTATCTAAAGCATTTTCAAAGTAACGAAGAACTGTCGCTGAACCACTGGTAGAACCTGATTCACCTTCATCTTCATCTGTTTTTTTAAGTTTCTTTACGCGCTCTTCCATAACTGATAAAGCACCGTAAATTATTTTTTCAGCGGTAGATTTCTT
Source organism: Legionella sp. 227 (assembly GCF_043161935.1). NCBI lineage: Bacteria > Pseudomonadati > Pseudomonadota > Gammaproteobacteria > Legionellales > Legionellaceae > Legionella > Legionella sp. 227. Next base: position 674,554 of record NZ_CP171154.1, read on the forward strand.
ACCACTGACCATTAATACGTTAATGAATTTTGCTAATAGTTCACTATGATGTTTAGGATCTGGCAAAATTTCTCTTTTGGGGACTTCTCTTCTTCTAGGCATTTCGATTTCCTACAATCAGTTATTTTTTATCTTTTGGCTTTTTGGTACCGTATTTTGAACGACCTTGTTTACGATCGTTAACACCTGATGTATCCAAACTACCTCTTACTGTGTGGTAACGCACACCAGGCAAGTCTTTAACACGACCACCTCTAATAAGAACAACAGAGTGTTCTTGAAGATTATGGCCTTCTCCACCAATATATGATGAAACTTCAAATCCATTCGTCAAACGTACACGAGCAACCTTACGCATAGCTGAGTTAGGTTTTTTAGGTGTAGTGGTGTATACGCGTGTACACACACCGCGTCGCTGTGGACATGACTCTAGTGCAGGTACGTTACTTTTCTTCTTTACGTCCACACGAGGCTTTCTTACTAACTGATTAATAGTAGCCATTTATACTTAACTCCGATCTGTCTCTTTTGATTATTTCGAATGCATAAGGAGGCCGGATTCTATATAGCCACGGCAGATTTGTCAAGTTTAATCTGCCGATTTCGAATCCGAACTAGTGTTCTTGATTGTCTGCGTTTAATGCTTCACTTAACGCATGTTCAACATCACTTGCAGTAACGGTATGCACTGGGTGCTCACCGGCTGCAGCCTTAGCTCTTTTTGCCTTACGGCCTTGATGGTATGCATAGCCTGTTCCTGCAGGAATCAAACGACCAACCATCACGTTTTCTTTTAATCCTCGTAAATCATCAACTTTACCGCTTACTGCAGCCTCAGTTAGAACCCTTGTTGTTTCCTGGAACGATGCCGCAGAGATAAATGACTCAGTTGCCAAAGAAGCCTTTGTGATACCCAATAATATAGGAGTACCGCGAGCTGGTTGTTTATCTTCAGCAATAAGCTTGTCATTTTCTTGCAACAAGACGCTTTCTTCTACCTGCTCTCCTGCTAAGAATTTTGAATCTCCAGCAAAAGTAATGACGCGTTTACGTAGCATTTGCCTTACAATTGTTTCGATGTGCTTGTCATTAATTTTCACACCTTGTAAGCGATATACGTCTTGTACCTCATTTACGATGTAATTGGCTAATGCACCAACACCAAGTAAACGTAATATATCATGAGGATTGAGTGCACCTTCCGCGATAATTTCACCGCGCTCCACATGCTCCCCTTCGAAGACAGAAATATGTCTCCACTTGGGTATCAATTCTTCATGACATTGATCTTCAGAAACATTAATAATTAATCTTCTTTTACCTTTTGTTTCTTTACCAAAGCTAACCATTCCCGAAACTTCAGCCATAACCGCTGAATCTTTAGGTTTACGTGCTTCAAATAAGTCAGCTACCCTTGGTAGACCCCCTGTAATATCGCGTGTTTTGGAGCGCTCTTGTGGAATACGGGCAATAACATCCCCAATACCCACGTGACCACCATCCTCAAAATTAACGATCGCATCTACAGGCAGATAGTATTGAGCAGGAACATTAGTTCCAGCAAGATAAATATCTTCGCCATTTTCTGCAACAAGTTTAACCATTGGACGTAAATCACGACCTGCAGTACTACGCTGTTTTGCATCGATAACGACAATATTACTTAAACCAGTTAATTCATCAGTTTGTCGATTCATGGTAATACCATCAATTAAGTCGACAAATTTCAGATATCCAGTTACCTCGGAAATAACTGGGTGAGTGTGCGGATCCCAAGTAGCAATAACTTGTCCAGCTTCTACAGATGAATTATCGTGAACTGAAATTACCGCACCATAAGGTAACTTATAACGTTCGCGCTCACGTCCAAATTCATCCACAATAGTTACTTCACCAGAACGCGATACTGCGACTAGATTTTTGTTTTCATGAGTTACTGTTTTAATGTTGTGTAAACGAATAACCCCTTTGGTTTTAATCTGAATATTATTAGCCGCTGTTGCTCTGGATGCTGCCCCTCCAATATGGAAAGTACGCATTGTGAGCTGTGTACCTGGCTCACCAATTGATTGTGCTGCAATAATACCTACAGCCTCACCGGTGTTAACCAGATGACCTCTTGCTAAATCACGGCCATAGCACTTCGCACAGAGTCCAAAGCGAGTTTGGCAAGTAATCGGTGAACGAACCATGATTTGATCGACACCTTGCTTTTCTAGCTTTTCAACCCATTCTTCATCCAATAAAGTTCCTGCTGTTACAACAGGCTCACTATGATTTGGAATATAAACATCAGCTGCAACTACACGTCCCAATACCCGTTCATGTAATGGTTCAACGATATCACCACCTTCAATCAGTGGCTGCATTAAAATACCTGTATCAACACCACAATCATCTTCAGTTATCACAACGTCTTGCGCAACATCAACTAAGCGTCGTGTTAAGTAACCTGAGTTAGCAGTTTTTAACGCGGTATCCGCCAATCCTTTTCGAGCACCGTGAGTGGAAATAAAGTATTGGAATACGTTCAAGCCTTCACGGAAGTTTGCAGTAATTGGTGTTTCAATAATTGAGCCGTCTGGTGCAGCCATCAATCCCCGCATACCAGCTAGCTGTCTTATTTGTGCTGCAGAACCCCTAGCACCTGAATCAGCCATCATGAAGATTGGGTTAAAGGATTCTTGTCTTACCCGATTACCTTGTGAATCAACAGCCTCTTCCGTTGCTATTTTAGTCATCATCGATTTAGCAACGAGTTCGTTAGTTCTCGACCAAATATCGATTACTTTGTTATAACGTTCGCCATTGGTTACCAAGCCTGAACGGAATTGAGATTCAATTTCTCGAACTTCGTTATCTGCGTGTTCAATAATGCTGGCTTTATCATCAGGTATTTCCATATCTTCAATACCGATTGATACACCAGAACGTGTTGCATACTTGAAGCCGGTATACATCAATTTATCAGCAAAAATAACTGTTTCTTTCAAGCCAAAATTTCTATAGCAACTGTCAATTACTTTAGAAATTACTTTTTTGGTCATAGTTCGGTTAATCGTCGCAAAAGTCATTCCTTTGGGTAAAACTTCAGCAAGAATTGCACGGCCAACTGTGGTTTCGACTAAATGATGACCCGGCTCGCCTTCTTTTGGCATACGAATTTTAATTTTCGCATGAATATCAAGATGACCAGATTCATAAAAATTTTGCGCTTCTTGAGCACTTACAAAAATTTTACCTTCACCTAAGGCATTCACTTTTTCACGAGTTAAATAGTACAAACCAAGTACAACGTCCTGACTAGGAACGATAATTGGTTCACCACTCGCTGGTGACAAAATATTGTTGGTAGACATCATTAAGGAGCGTGCTTCTAGCTGCGCTTCCAAAGTCAATGGCACGTGCACCGCCATTTGGTCACCGTCAAAGTCAGCATTGTAAGCGGTACAAACCAGAGGATGAAGCTGAATCGCCTTGCCTTCAATTAATACTGGTTCAAAAGCTTGAATACCTAATCGATGCAATGTAGGAGCACGGTTTAACAGAATAGGATGCTCGCGAATTACATCATCTAGAATATCCCAAACAACCGACTCTTCCCGCTCAACCATTTTCTTGGCCGCTTTAATTGTTGTAGCTAGACCTCGGAACTCCAGTTTACTGAAAATAAATGGTTTGAATAGTTCAAGAGCCATTTTCTTTGGAAGACCACACTGATGCAGTTTTAAAGTTGGCCCAACCACAATTACAGAACGACCTGAATAGTCAACACGTTTACCCAACAGATTTTGACGGAAACGACCTTGCTTTCCTTTAATCATATCGGCTAAGGATTTCAGCGGTCTTTTGTTTGTTCCAGTAATCGCACGACCACGACGGCCGTTATCCAATAAAGCATCAACCGATTCTTGTAACATTCTCTTTTCATTACGCACAATAATATCAGGCGCATTCAGATCGAGAAGTCGTTTTAAACGATTGTTTCGGTTGATCACTCGACGATACAAGTCGTTAAGATCAGATGTAGCAAAACGGCCACCATCTAGTGGAACCAGCGGTCTTAAATCAGGTGGTAGAACAGGCAATACATCCATAATCATCCACTCTGGCTTATTACCAGAATCATAAAATGCTTCAAGCAGTTTTAATCTTTTAGTGATTTTCTTAATCTTTGTTTCTGAACTTGTAGTCGGTAATTCTTCACGTAAGTTCTTGATCTCTTCTTCCAAATCAACTTGACGTAATAAGTCACGAATTGCTTCAGCACCCATACGCGCATCGAATTCATCACCGTATTGTTCCATTGCATCAAGATATACTTCGTCATTGAGCAATTGGCCACGCTCAAGCTCAGTCATTCCTGGATCAACGACAACAAACGCTTCAAAATAAAGAACACGTTCAATGTCTCTTAAGGTCATATCCAGCAATAAACCAATTCTGGAAGGCAATGATTTCAAGAACCAGATGTGTGCAACTGGACTTGCAAGCTCAATATGCCCCATACGCTCGCGGCGTACTTTAGCCAATGCAAGCTCGACACCACATTTTTCACAAATAACGCCTCGATGTTTGAGCCGTTTGTACTTACCACATAAGCACTCGTAATCTTTTACTGGACCAAAAGTTTTAGCGCAGAATAAACCATCTCGTTCCGGTTTAAACGTACGATAATTTATTGTTTCTGGTTTTTTTACTTCACCATATGACCAAGAGCGAATTAATTCAGGAGAAGCCAACGCAATTTTAATTGCATCAAATTCTTCGCTTTGTCCTTGTTGTTTAAGGATGCCAAGCAAATCGCTCATCACAGGAGCTTTTCTCATTGGTTCATTCATTGGATCGTCGTTTAGAGTACTCAAGTCTATGCCTCCAAAAATTTGTTAATCAGTATTTAACGCTGAAAATTAATCGTGTTCGAGTTCGATATCTATTCCCAAGGCACGGATTTCTTTCAATAGTACGTTGAAAGATTCTGGCATTCCTGGGTCCATACGATGATCGCCATCGACAATATTTTTGTAGATCTTTGTTCTACCTCCAACGTCATCTGATTTCACAGTCAACATTTCCTGCAATGTATAAGCTGCGCCATATGCTTCGAGAGCCCATACTTCCATCTCTCCAAAGCGTTGTCCCCCAAACTGTGCTTTACCACCTAGCGGCTGTTGTGTTACCAGGCTGTATGAACCAGTCGAACGAGCATGCATCTTATCATCAACTAAGTGGTTTAGTTTCAACATGTACATGTAACCTACAGTAACTGGGTTATCAAATCTGTTTCCGGTTCTACCATCGATCAAAAAGGTTTTACCATCAGAAGACAAGTCCGCCAGCTGCAGCATACTTTTTATCTCTTCTTCGGAAGCACCATCAAACACAGGTGTTGCCATCGGTACACCTGCACGCAGATTATCTGCCAATCGGAACATCTCTTCGTCATTCAAGGAATCTAAATGCACTCTTTGGACACCGTCATGGTTGTATATTTTAGCTAAAAAGGATCTGATATCGGCGGCATTTTGTTTTGAATCTAGCATTTGGGCAATTTTATTACCTAACCCTTTAGCAGCTAAACCAAGATGTGTTTCTAGAACCTGACCAATGTTCATACGAGACGGTACGCCCAATGGATTTAGAACGATATCTACTGCTGTACCATCTTCCATATGAGGCATATCTTCAACAGGGACTACAATAGAGATAACCCCTTTGTTTCCATGTCGACCAGCCATCTTATCACCTGGTTGGATTCTTCTCTTCACAGCGAGATATACTTTAACAATTTTCAAAACACCAGGAGCTAAATCGTCGCCCTGGATTATTTTCTTACGACTGTCGTTAAAGCGTTTTTCCATTTCTTTAGACAACATTTCCAATTGTTTCGAAAGTTGTTCTAATTGTTGACTCGTCACATCGTTTTCAAGACGAATATCAAACCATTTGTCTCTGCCTATTTTATCCAAGTATTCCTGATTTATTTTGGAACCTGGCTTGAGATTTCCTGGACCACCCGTTGCTACTTTATCAAGGATAATGTTAGCTACACGATGATAGATGTCTTCTTCACGGATACGTCGCTCATCAACGAGGTCTTTACGGACTCGTGCTAGATGCTCTTCTTCAATGCTCTTTGCTCGAGCATCTTTCTCTAAACCATCACGCGTAAATACTTGTACATCAATTACAGTACCGTTCATTCCTGATGGAACGCGAAGTGAAGAGTCTTTAACATCAGAAGCTTTTTCCCCGAAAATTGCGCGTAACAATTTCTCTTCAGGAGTCAGTTGGGTTTCACCTTTAGGTGTAACTTTTCCAACTAAAATATCACCGGCTTTAACTTCCGCACCAATAAATACTACTCCAGACTCATCAAGATTTGAAAGAGCTGACTCACCGACATTGGGTATATCTGCGGTGATTTCTTCGGTACCTAATTTAGTATCACGAGCAATACATGTTAATTCTTCGATATGGATCGTGGTGAAGCGGTCATCTTGCACAATGCGCTCAGATATGAGGATAGAGTCCTCAAAGTTATAACCATTCCAAGGCATAAAAGCGACCAGTAAATTCTGGCCTAATGCCAGTTCACCCATATCAGTACAAGGACCATCAGCTAAGATGTCTCCTCTTTGTATGATATCACCCGTATTAACGATAGGACGTTGGTTAATACATGTATCCTGGTTTGAACGGAAGTACTTGGTGAGATTGTAAATATCAACCCCAGTTTCACCAGCTGTGGTCTCATCATCATTCACGCGAACCACAATACGTGATGCGTCAACAAGATCAATGACTCCACCGCGTTTTGCCACGACAGATACACCTGAATCTGAAGCAACAATACGTTCCATTCCCGTACCTACTAGAGGTTTTTCAGAACGCAAGGTGGGTACTGCTTGTCGTTGCATGTTCGATCCCATCAAGGCACGGTTCGCATCATCATGCTCTAAGAATGGAATTAGGGAAGCAGCTACAGAAACGATTTGCTTTGGAGAAATATCCATGTAGTTAATATTATCAGGTGTAGTTAACGAGAACTCGTTTTGATGTCTACATGGAACTAAATCGGCAAGGATGTTTCCATCTTTATCAAGAGCTACACTTGATTGTGCGATATACTGATCAACTTCTTCGATAGCTGATAGATATTCAATCTCATCAGTCACACGACCATTAACCACCTTACGACATGGAGTTTCAATAAATCCATAATCATTGGTTCGGGCATAAACAGACAGTGAATTGATCAAACCAATGTTTGGACCTTCAGGAGTTTCAATAGGACATACTCGACCATAGTGTGTGGTATGTACGTCACGTACCTCAAAGCCTGCACGCTCACGTGTTAAACCACCTGGGCCTAATGCTGAAACTCTTCGCTTATGGGTAACACCAGATAAGGGGTTAACCTGATCCATAAATTGTGATAATTGGCTTGAACCAAAGAACTCTTTAATAGCAGCTGAAACAGGTTTTGCATTAATTAAGTCTTGTGGCATTAGATTTTCTGATTCAACCAGACTCAAACGCTCCTTAACAGCTCGTTCAACGCGTACCAGTCCAACTCTAAATTGGTTTTCAGTCATTTCACCAACACTTCGAACCCTTCGGTTACCAAGGTGGTCAATATCATCAACCATACCAATACCATTTCTAATGTCGATCAATGTCTTGATCACAGCCATGATATCTTCTTTAGTCAAAGTACCTGGACCATCATCATTTTTTCTTCCAACACGTCGGTTAAACTTCATTCTACCAACGGCGGATAAATCATAACGTTCATCAACAAAAAATAAGTTTTTAAACAAAGCTTCAGCAGCTTCTTTAGTTGGGGGTTCGCCAGGACGCATCATGCGATAAATTTCAACTAACGCCTCCAACTGACTTGAAGTCGGATCGATTTTTAATGTGTCTGATATATATGAACCATGATCCAAGTCATTTGTATAAATCATGTCAAATTCATGGATTCCATTAGAAGCCATGACATCAAGAAGCTCATCAGTTACTTCATCATTTGCCTGAGCAATAAACTCTCCGGTAGAAGTATCGATTATATTTTTAGCTAAGGTCTTTCCTATCAAATAGTCACGTGGAACAATCAGATCTTTCATCTGAGCTTTTTCCATTTGCTTGATATGGCGAGCGGTAATTCTTCTGCCTTGTTCTACAATAAGTTCGCCAGTTCCAGGAACATGGATATCAAATGAAGCAATTTCACCTCGTAATCTTTGAGGAATCAGGTCTATATGATATTCACCATTTTTCAGATGACAGCTTGTCATTTCGAAAAATTCATTAAGAATATCTTCTGTTTCATATCCTAAAGCTCTTAAAAGGATACTGACAGGAAGTTTACGTCTTCTATCAATTCGAACATAAACACAATCTTTCGGGTCGAATTCAAAATCTAACCAGGAACCACGGTAGGGTATAATGCGTGCAGAATATAATAACTTTCCAGATGAATGAGTTTTGCCTTTATCATGTTCAAATATAACACCTGGAGAACGATGTAATTGTGAGACAACGACTCTCTCGGTACCGTTTACAACAAATGTACCGACATCAGTCATTAAAGGAATCTCACCCATAAAAACATCTTGTTCTCTAATATCCTTGATGGGCTTAGGATCTTCACTTGCATCTTTATCAAGAACAACAAGTCTGATTTTAACTCTGAGTGGTGCAGAATAAGTTAAGCCTCTTAATTTGCATTCACGAACATCGAATGCTGGTTCACCCAATTTGTAACCAACATATTCTAATCGTGCATTGCCAGAAAAGCTTTCAATGGGGAATACAGAAGAAAATGCAGCATGCAATCCTGTATTAAAGTGTTCGTTTGACTTGCTATCAGCCTGAAGAAAATCTCTATATGATTTTAATTGAATTTCAAGCAGATTTGGTATTGCCATTTTATCGGCCTGCGTACCAAAGCTTTTGCGAAATCGTTTTTTCTCAGCATGCGAATATTGAGGTTTAGCTTCTGCAACGGCCATGGTGTTTCCTCTGTAAATTATTGATGACTTCAAACACGTAAACCCAGCCATGAAACCATGGCTGGGTCCTATCTCACTGATATAACTTTATTATTTAACTTCTACTGAAGCACCAGCTTCTTCAAGTTCTTTCTTGATGTTAGCAGCTTCATCTTTAGATACACCTTCTTTAATAGTTGAAGGAGCACCTTCTACTAAATCTTTAGCTTCTTTCAAGCCAAGACCAGTAATACCACGAACTGCTTTAATAACGTTTACTTTATTAGCACCAAAGCTGGTCATAACAACTGTAAACTCAGTTTGTTCTTCAGCAGCGGCAGCAGCACCTGCAGCTGGAGCAGCAACAGCAACAGCAGCAGCGGCAGCAGAAACGTTAAATTTCTCTTCCATAGCTTCGATTAATTCAACAACTTCCATAACAGACATATTTGCTATGGTTTCTAAAATATCATTTTTTGACACAGCCATTACTAGCTCCTGATTTAAAATTAATTTAATGATTAAATGATTTAACCTGCTTTTTTATCTTTTACTGCTGCTAAGGTTCTTACTAATTTAGCATGTGGCTCAGCAAGAGTTCTGACAAATTTCTCAACTGGCGCTTTCATCACATACATCAACTTGGCAATCGCTTCATCACGAGTCGGTAAGCTAGCAACAGCATCAATTTGATCTGCCTTATATACTTTTCCGCCAACGGATAATGCTTTAATCTCAAGTTTTTCAAATGTCTTAGTGAATTCTTTAAGCAGTCTTGCAGCGTCACTAGGTGCTTCCAGTGATAATGCAATGAACAACGGGCCAACAAGCAAGTCATTCAAGCATTCAAACTCAGTGTCTTTAAAGGCTCTTCGTGTTAAAGTATTTCTTACAACTCGAAGATAAACACCTGATTTGCGTGCTTCACTACGTAAATGCGTCATTTGATTAACGGTTAAACCACGATAATCAGCAACAACTGCCGAAATAGCCTTTGAGGCGACCGCAGTCACTTCTTCAACAACAGCTTTCTTTTCAGCTAAATTTAATGTCACGTTACTGACCTCCTAATGTATACAAATCGCAAGGATTTGCCAGTTATGGTGGCCGTCTCTTTATATTAAATTGGAGCCGGTTCACCGTCTGCGCAGGAAATTAAGCGTTAGCACCTGCGGTCTTCGACGGCATGGAACCAAATCTATGCCGTGAATTCCTAAAAAATGGGTGGTTATATTACACAGGTATTGATGAAATATCAATAGCTATACCAGGTCCCATTGTTGTAGATAAGGATATTTTCTTTAAATATTGACCTTTTGACGAAGTCGGCTTCGCCTTTTTTAGGTCATTAATTAAAGCAACAATATTTTCAATAATGTCTTCAGCGGTAAAATCTACTTTCCCTACTGTACAGTGAATAATACCATTCTTATCAGTTCTATAACGTACTTGACCTGATTTTGCATCTTTAACAGCAGCTTCAACGTTGGTAGTCACGGTACCCACTTTGGGGTTTGGCATTAAGCCTCTTGGACCTAAAACTTGACCTAATTGACCAACGATACGCATTGCATCTGGCGTGGCAATAACCACATCAAAGTCCATCGCGCCGCCTTTAATTTTATCAGCCAAATCTTCAAATCCAACAATATCAGCACCAGCGTCTTTAGCTTTGGTAGCATTTTCACCTTGAGCAAATACAGCTACACGTACAACCTTTCCAGTACCTTTAGGTAAGTTAGTTGAAGAACGAACTACTTGATCAGATTTACGAGGATCAACACCGAGATTAACGCTAATATCTAAACTTTCACGAAATTTAGTTGAAGCAAATTGTTTTAAAAGGTTAATTGCTTCACTAGCACTATATAAATGATTTTGTTTAATCGTCTCTAAAATCTTTTTTTGTTTCTTAGATACTCTAGCCATGGCAACCCCCTTATTCTAAACCTTCAACGTCAATACCCATACTGCGCGCAGTACCTGCAATACTTCTTACTGCTGCTGCTAAGCTTGCTGCAGTTAAATCGGGTTCCTTAATCTTCGCAATTTCTTCAAGTTGCTTGACGTTAAGTTTTGCCACCTTTTTAGTATTAGGTGTACCACTTCCACTTTGAATACCAGCAGCTTTCTTCAGAAGGACTGAAGCTGGTGGTGTTTTAGTAATAAAGGTAAAGCTACGATCACTGTATACAGTAATTACAACTGGAGTAGGTAATCCTTGCTCCATTTGTTGTGTGGCAGCGTTAAATGCTTTACAAAATTCCATAATGTTAACACCACGTTGGCCTAAAGCTGGGCCTACTGGTGGACTTGGGTTTGCTTTACCAGCTGGAATTTGCAACTTAATATATGCTTCTACTTTTTTTGCCATGTTTACTCCTTATGGGTCATACGCCGATTATTTAAAGAAAAGTTGACTTCTCTTTATTAACTTCAGCTCCCCTTTTACACAAAATAGCCCTGATAAGTCTTATTAAGTTTAAAAAGACCTATCAGGGCACCTTAGCGAACTAAGTTTTCTCTACTTGACTAAATTCAAGTTCTACTGGAGTAGAGCGTCCAAAAATCAACACTGCTACTCTTAATCTATTTTTCTCATAATTGACTTCTTCAACTACGCCATTAAAGTCAACGAAAGGACCCTCTTTGACGCGAACGACTTCACCAGGTTCAAAGAGAATTTTTGGTCTTGGTTTTGTTACACCATCTTCAACACGTTGCATAATCGCACGAGCTTCTTTATCTGTAATAGGCGTTGGAGTCTGACTGGTTCCGCCAATAAAACCTAGAACCCGAGGTATCGCTCTTATCATATGCCATGTTTGATCATCCATAACCATGTTTACTAAAACATAGCCAGGGAAAAATTTACGTGTGCTTTTGCGTTTTTGACCCGAACGCATTTCAACCACTTCTTCTGATGGGACCACAACTTCACCAATTTTATCTTCTAAATTGTGGTGCTGTGCACGAGATTTTATTTCACGCATAACGAAATTTTCATAACCTGAATAGGCATGTACGACGTACCATTGTTTCGATTTGTGTTCTTCCACCGAATTCACCCTAAATGCGTTATTTTAGCAATTGCCCACATCATTACTGAATCAACTCCCCAGAGTATGAATCCGGTTACTGCAACCATAACGATGACGATGGTTGTTGTTTGTATCGTCTCTTGGCGAGTAGGCCAAACAACTTTTAACAATTCAACTTTTGATTCTTGAGCAAATTTAAATACTTGTTTGCCCGCAGATGTCATGTAGGCAAAGAATAAAGACAACAACAACCATACAAGCCATACTATCGACTGAATGGGACCTGAAAAAGTATAGTAATAGGTGCAAAAAAATGCTGCTGCAGTAATAAGAACTACAGACATCCATGATAATAAATCTTTAGTATTACTTTGATTTTCGTTCGAACTTTTCATATTCACTTGTAAGTTGGCAGGCCAGGAGGGAATCGAACCCCCAACCTGCGGTTTTGGAGACCGCCACTCTGCCAATTGAGCTACTGGCCTAAATTAATTGGCATGAACAATTGATATCCATGCCAACAAAATTTAACTTTACTACTCGATAATTTTCGCAACAACACCGGCGCCAACTGTACGGCCACCTTCCCGAATTGCGAAACGTAAACCTTCGTCCATCGCAATAGGAGCATGCAGATGAATGGTTAATTGTACGTTATCACCAGGCATTACCATTTCTACTCCAGAGGGCAGATCACAGGTTCCTGTTACGTCTGTTGTTCTGAAATAAAACTGAGGTCTGTATCCATTAAAGAATGGAGTATGACGTCCGCCTTCTTCTTTTGATAATACGTATACTTCCGCTTCAAACTTTGTATGTGGCTTAATTGTACCTGGCTTAGCTAATACTTGCCCACGTTCAACTTCATCACGTTTCGTGCCGCGTAACAATACGCCAACGTTATCTCCAGCGCGTCCTTCGTCCAACAACTTACGGAACATTTCCACGCCAGTACAAGTGGTTTTTTGAGTGTCTCGGATACCAACAATCTCAATCTCTTCACCCACTTTCACTATTCCACTTTCTACACGACCTGTTACTACAGTTCCTCGTCCAGAAATAGAGAATACGTCTTCAATCGGCAACAAGAATGCTTTATCTATGTTACGTACTGGTTCTGGGATATACGAGTCCATGGTCTCTACCAATTTCTCAATTGCTGGAACACCAATCTCGCTTGTATCACCTTCCAATGCTTTCAATGCAGAACCAACAACAATTGGAATCTCATCGCCAGGGAAATCGTAACTGCTTAGCAAATCACGTACTTCCATCTCAACCAATTCTAATAACTCTGGATCATCAACCATATCTGCTTTGTTCATGAACACAACAATATAAGGTACACCTACTTGGCGTGATAACAGAATGTGTTCTCTGGTTTGTGGCATAGGACCATCTGCAGCTGATACCACCAGTATCGCTCCGTCCATTTGCGCCGCTCCAGTAATCATATTCTTAACGTAGTCAGCATGTCCTGGGCAATCCACGTGTGCATAGTGGCGGTTTGCTGATTCATATTCTACGTGTGCTGTAGAAATAGTAATCCCGCGTTCACGCTCTTCTGGGGCAGCATCAATTTGGTCATATGCCTTTGCTGTACCGCCATACTTCTTAGCCATAATTGTGGTAATCGCCGCCGTCAATGTCGTCTTACCGTGGTCTACGTGACCAATTGTGCCCACGTTAACGTGTGGCTTCTTACGTTCAAATTTTTCCTTCGCCATTGGAAAGTCTCCCCATTGCTAATTGACATTATGGTGCCCACAACTGGACTCGAACCAACGACCTCTTCCTTACCAAGGAAGTGCTCTACCGCCTGAGCTATGTGGGCTTATATTAGCTTGCTGATTCATACGAACAAGCAAATATTTCTAATTTATATAATTTGGAGCGGGTGATGGGAATCGAACCCACGCTATCAGCTTGGAAGGCTGAAGTTCTACCATTGAACTACACCCGCTTTTATCCTTTCTTTTTAACTGGTGGAGGGGGAAGGATTCGAACCTTCGAAGGCAGAGCCGTCAGATTTACAGTCTGATCCCTTTGACCGCTCGGGAACCCCTCCAAAAAGAACGTTATTGTCTTTTAAGATGAATAGAATGTCAACATTTTGTTAACGGCCAACCTAATAAGATGGTGCTGGCACCAGGAATCGAACCCGGGACCTACTGATTACAAGTCAGTTGCTCTACCAACTGAGCTACGCCAGCATATACGCTTTTTCCCATTTTCAACTGGGATTCTAGTGAAATTTAGCTTTCTAAAGATCACTTAAATAAAACCCTGGCGATGACCTACTTTCACATGAGGAAGCCTCACACTATCATTGGCGCGGGTTCGTTTCACTTCTGAGTTCGAGATGGAATCAGGTGGTTCCAAACCGCTATGGTCGCCAGGAAAACTGGTTTAACATGATTAATGGGCGCATTATACCCGAATCATGCGTTAGGTAAATAAAGAGTACACATTTTTTTTAGGTTGGGTCTTAACCCAACCCACTTTTCTTGTAGTCACATTCAGTTAATCTGAAGTAATTCAGATTATATGGTCAAGACAATCAGCCAATTAGTACAAGTTAGCTGCACACATTACTGCGCTTCCACACCTTGCCTATCAACGTCGTAGTCTTCAACGGGCTTCATGGGAAAACTCATCTTGAGGGAGGCTTCCCGCTTAGATGCTTTCAGCGGTTATCCCGTCCGAACTTAGCTACCCGGCGATGCGACTGGCGTCACAACCGGTACACCAGAGGTTCGTCCACTCCGGTCCTCTCGTACTAGGAGCAGCTCCTCTCAATTTTCCTACGCCCACGGCAGATAGGGACCGAACTGTCTCACGACGTTCTAAACCCAGCTCGCGTACCACTTTAAATGGCGAACAGCCATACCCTTGGGACCTGCTTCAGCCCCAGGATGTGATGAGCCGACATCGAGGTGCCAAACACCGCCGTCGATATGAACTCTTGGGCGGTATCAGCCTGTTATCCCCGGAGTACCTTTTATCCGTTGAGCGATGGCCCTTCCATTCAGAACCACCGGATCACTAAGACCAACTTTCGTTCCTGCTCGAGCCGTCGCTCTCGCAGTCAAGCACCCTTATGCCTTTACACTCTTGGTACGATGTCCGACCGTACCGAGGGTACCTTTGTGCTCCTCCGTTACTCTTTGGGAGGAGACCGCCCCAGTCAAACTACCCATCATACACTGTCCTCATCCCGGATTACGGGACCAAGTTAGAACCTCAATAACAACAGGGTGGTATTTCAAGGTCGGCTCCATGAGAACTAGCGTCCTCACTTCAAAGCCTCCCACCTATCCTACACAGTTATCATCAAAGTCCAGTGCAAAACTATAGTAAAGGTTCACGGGGTCTTTCCGTCTAGCCGCGGGTACACTGCATCTTCACAGCGATTTCAATTTCACTGAGTCTCGGGTGGAGACAGTGTGGCCATCGTTACGCCATTCGTGCAGGTCGGAACTTACCCGACAAGGAATTTCGCTACCTTAGGACCGTTATAGTTACGGCCGCCGTTTACCGGGGCTTCGATCAAGAGCTTCTCCGAAGATAACCCCATCAATTAACCTTCCGGCACCGGGCAGGCGTCACACCCTATACGTCTTCTTACGAATTTGCAGAGTGCTGTGTTTTTAATAAACAGTCGCAGCCACCTGGTCTCTGCGGCCCTCTCCAGCTCTGAAAGTAAATCCCATCACCAGAAAGGGCGTACCTTCTCCCGAAGTTACGGTACCATTTTGCCTAGTTCCTTCACCCGAGTTCTCTCAAGCGCCTTAGTATTCTCTACCTGTCCACCTGTGTCGGTTTGCGGTACGGTTCTCTATAAGTTATGGCTAGCAGCTTTTCCTGGGAGCCGGGCATCAATAACTTCGCTGTACACCGAAGTGTCAGCACCACGTCGCACCTCAGAGTTAATAATGGTCCGGATTTGCCTAAACCATCCCCCTACATGCACGTACCAGGACAACCAACGCCTGGCTTATCTAGCCTTCTCCGTCCCCACTTCACCACTTATAAAAAGTCCAGGAATATTAACCTGGTTCCCATCGACTACGCTCTTCAGCCTCGCCTTAGGGGCCGACTCACCCTGCTCCGATTAACGTCGTGCAGGAAACCTGGGACTTCCGGCGTGAGGGCTTTTCACCCTCATTATCGTTACTCATGTCAGCATTCGCACTTCTGATACCTCCAGCAGACTTCTCAATCCACCTTCATCAGCCTACAGAACGCTCCCCTACCACGTGCACTTAGTGCACATCCGCAGCTTCGGTGACTAGTTTTAGCCCCGTTACATCTTCCGCGCAGGCCGACTCGACCAGTGAGCTATTACGCTTTCTTTAAAGGGTGGCTGCTTCTAAGCCAACCTCCTGGCTGTCTATGCCTTCCCACATCGTTTCCCACTTAACTAGTACTTGGGGACCTTAGCTGGCGGTCTGGGTTGTTTCCCTCTTCACGACGGACGTTAGCACCCGCCGTGTGTCTCCCGTGATTCAATTAGCCGGTATTCGGAGTTTGCATCGGTTTGGTAAGCCATGACAGCCCCCTAGCCGAAACAGTGCTCTACCCCCAGTAATCATTCACGAGGCGCTACCTAAATAGCTTTCGGGGAGAACCAGCTATCTCCGGGCTTGATTAGCCTTTCACTCCTAGTCACACGTCATCCGATAATTTTTCAACATTACCCGGTTCGGACCTCCAGTTGGTGTTACCCAACCTTCATCCTGCACATGACTAGATCGCCCGGTTTCGGGTCTACTCACAGCGACTCGCGCCCTATTCAGACTCGATTTCTCTACGGCTTCCTTATTCAGTTAACCTCGCCACTGAAAGTAACTCGCTGACCCATTATACAAAAGGTACGCAGTCACACCACATGGGTGCTCCCACTGCTTGTACGCAAACGGTTTCAGGTTCTATTTCACTCCCCTCTCCGGGGTTCTTTTCGCCTTTCCCTCACGGTACTGGTTCACTATCGGTCAGTAAGTAGTATTTAGCCTTGGATGATGGTCCACCCATATTCAACCAGGATTACACGTGTCCCGGCCTACTTGTTCGTGTGCTTAGTTCTTAATGCAACCTCTATATACGGGGCTTTCACCCTCTACGGCCAACTTTCCCAAGTTGTTCTACTTCATTGCATTATAAATCACACCAGGCTCCTCCCCGTTCGCTCGCCGCTACTTGGAGAATCTCTTTTGATTTCTTTTCCTTCGGGTACTTAGATGTTTCAGTTCCCCGAGTTCGCTTCGTTAACCTATGTATTCAGTTAACGATGACCATACTCACGCATGGCCGGGTTCCCCCATTCGGACATCTCCGGTTAATCGCTCGTTTCCAGCTCACCGAAGCTTTTCGCAGGATTCCACGTCCTTCATCGCCTCTTACTGCCAAGGCATCCACCGTTTGCGCTTCTCTTCTTGACCATATAATCTCAATTACCTCAAAATTATATGCTTTACACAATACAAGACGCTTGTGTTACCTCTTTATTTACCCAAATTTTTAATGAACGTCTGGTTACTCCAGATTAAAATACTCTCTTGCAAAATACTTTAATCTGAATAAACCGCATGATTAACCCTTAAATTGGTGGAGCCGAGGAGGATCGAACTCCTGACCCCCTGCGTGCAAGGCAGGTGCTCTCCCAGCTGAGCTACGACCCCTTTTTTTGGCATCGATCTTTTGTTTTACTCGGCGTTGCTCATACTCACTCGCTTAGCCACATACCGATGTATGTTCTTTCGCTCATTCGCATGTGCGCCTTGATTAAAACAAAACCTCTCGCAAAAAGCATTTGGCTCATCCTGTCTTTACGCTCGTGCTGCCGCACTCGCAACATTATGAACCGGGTTTCTTCATCATTCTGAAAACAAACTGTGTGGGCACTTTAAA
>NZ_CP171154.1:695000-1612500 GCF_043161935.1 Legionella sp. 227
ATTGAACCAGCATCCAATAAATTTTTACCGGCTAATTCCAAAGCGGTTCCATGATCTACTGAAGTTCTTATGATTGGCAATCCTAAAGTTACATTGACTGCATTATGAAAGTCCGCATACTTAATTACAGGTAATCCTTGGTCATGATACATAGCGACAAAAACATCACAATCGCTTAGATGATTCTTAATAAACATGGTATCAGCAGGTAAAGGTCCCTGAACATTAATACCCCTCTTCTTTAACAAAAATAAAGCGGGAGTAATTACTTCAATTTCTTCTCGGCCCAAATATCCAGATTCTCCTGCATGCGGATTCAAGCCGGCTACTTTAATGCAGGGATCTTTAATATTGAAATCTCGAATCAATGATTGATGTACCTGAGTAATAACCTTCACAATTAAATCTGAAGTAATTGCTTCAGGTACTTTATATAAGGGAAGATGGGTAGTCACTAAAGCGACCTTCATCTCATGACACGCCAGCATCATGACGACATCATCTGCTTTGTAATATTGTGCAAAAAACTCAGTGTGTCCACTAAATAGAATACCTGCCTCATTAATGTTTGCCTTGTGCACTGGTGCTGTAACTAATGCAGAAAATTCACCACGCTCACACAATACGGCAGACTGATGAAGTAACTCAATCACATAAGCAGCATTTTTAGAATTGAGACATCCACTTTGGACAATGGTTGGACAGTTGACCGGGATTACAAATAAATGACCACGCTTAGGTTCAACCGAGTGCCCGCTTTGATATGCAGTAAAAGAAATAGTTCGATTTAATTCTTTTGCTCTTGCTTCTAAAACAGCCAGATCACCTAGAATCACTATTGGATAATCATATTCTGCCAGAGCCAAGCATAAATCTGGACCAATTCCTGCTGGCTCTCCGCTGCTAATGAGTATTGGCTTCACGCCAGTTCCTTTTCGATAATATTAATGTACGCATCTGAACGGATATGTTGCTGCCAATTTTGGACTGCTTCAGCAAACTTACGTTGTTGTAGAAACTGTCGTACTTTCTGCTTTTTAAAAGCCTCTGAATCATCTTCTTGCTTACGGCCAAGTACTTGAATAATGTGCCAACCAAATTGTGATTTAACAGGAGGACTAATTTCATTTACCGCCAGCTTATCCATAACTTTTTCGAATTCGGGTACTAATACTCCCGGTGCAACCCAACCTAAATCACCACCTTTGACAGCGCTGGCTGAATCCAAGGAATATTGCTTTGCCATGAGTGCAAAATCTTTACCAGCCTTTACTTGTTGGTAAATATTATTTACTTGCTTCTTTGAATCTTCAGGAAGCATGCTTGGATCGGGTTTTAAAAGAATATGGCGAACATGGGTCTTTGTAATAATATGATGTTGATTTTCGCCGCCAATCGAAACCAGTTTAATTAACTGAAAGCCATTACCTGCACGTAATGGGCCAA
This sequence comes from Legionella sp. 227, assembly GCF_043161935.1. NCBI lineage: Bacteria > Pseudomonadati > Pseudomonadota > Gammaproteobacteria > Legionellales > Legionellaceae > Legionella > Legionella sp. 227. The sequence goes on from NZ_CP171154.1 coordinate 696,447, forward strand.
CTACTTGTCCCACTTTCATGTTGACGACTTCTTTTGCGAATAACTCCGGCAACTCTGCTAAATGACGGTCACCTAAATCCCCACCTTCCAGCGCAAATTCACCACTTGAATTTTCTATAGCCAGTCGACTAAAGTCATCTCCTTTCTTTATTTTCGTCAACAAGAATTCAGCTTTGCTTTTGGCTTTCTTGACTTGTTCTGACGTGGGCTCTTCATTGAGTGGAATAACTATATTTTGTAGATGATAGGTAAGTGCTGTTCGATCGACTATACCACCTTCTGTTTTAAGATACTGTTCCACTTGTTCATTCGTAACCATCGCGTCTCTTCCTACCGCTTTTTGCTGTAAGTGCGAAAGAAGCATTTCTTTACGAATATTTTCTCTGTATTCATTCCAGCTCATACCTTGTCTCGCAATTTCTTCGCGCAGCTGAGTAAGAGTGGCATGATTCATCGCAGCAATTTTTTCAATCGCTTGGTTCAGTTCTGTATCGTCTACAGTCAGACCATGTTGTTTTGCCATTTGCAGTTGCACATTAACATCAATTAAGTGTTGAAGTACTTGTTTACGCAACACAGCGGCCGCAGGAACCTGCATTTTTTGAGCTATAATTTGTTTTTTCGTTAATTCAACTTGTTTGTTCAGTTCACTCTCGGTGATCACTCCATTATTAACGACTGCAACCACTTTATCTAATACTTGTTTGGCCTCTGCCACACCAACGATAGCAAACAATATGCATACTAGGGCTATTTTTTTATACATGCCTTAATCCTTACTCACTTTTTTTCGAGCAATTTAGGTTATTTTTATCCAAAACACAAGCGACTTTGTTTTCCACTATTTTATTTAACGACGAAATGGATCACTGTATCCTGGGATATAAGTATTCAATACACTTCCGGGATCGCTGTTTGCTACTGATCCTAAGCCTTTTAATAAGATTTGCAAATAGATATTGTTGTTATATTGGGGTGAAAATTCTGAATTTAAACTTTTAAAGGTTCTTCCACCCAAAATTCGTAAAGCCCAACAACAACTATCATATTGCATCCCCAATAGGGACATCATACCGTAATCCTTACTAATGTTGTGACTGTATGCCCCAAGCGTACTCCATCGATCACTGATTGGCCAGGAAACGGAGACAGTCCCTTGGTGTAAGGCATTATCTACCCCTGCATTATTCCGAACCGAGGTCACATCTCCATTATATAAATAGGTATATCCTATATTAATAATTGCATTTGGCTTTGGTTGATAATGCAAGTTTAAAGCACCATTGTTTGTTGCTGAAGTAGCCGGATCCCATACATAATCACCGAGGATTTTTAAAAATGGGCCGAAATGATAAATTCCTCGAGAAGCGATTGGAGAAACACCATAAAATGGAGACAATTGTCCAATTTCAAGTGGATTAGCAACACAATCACCCGTTTGGTTACGACATAGCTGAACTTTTCTATCAGTAAAATATTTAATTTGCCCAATTGAAAGACTGGCCAATTCAATTCCAGTGCTTTCTGATAACCATCTCGAGGTGAGTGCATAAGATAGTTGATTCGCATCACCAATTCGATCAAACCCTGAGAAGCGATTGGTTCTAAAAAGTTGATCAAAATTAAAAATCATATTAGCAGTGTCGTATATAGGCAGCTGGTTTTGATTATAAAATGGAACATACAAATAAAATAAACTGGGCTCTAAAGTTTGCGTGTAGGAATTCCCCAGCCAAGTAAAGCCCCGATCAAAAAACAAACCACCTTGAGTGCTGAAACGTGGAATAAAGCGATTATAGTCCGTATGGGTATCATTCCAATTATTTTGCACCTGATAATAATTTTCGACGAACTCAGCTGAAGGCGTAATATATCCCCAACTGGTTCTTTGCGGCAAAGAAAGCATGGGATTAAGATGAAATCGTGGACCTTGGGGCATTTCCATTTCTGAGGATGGTGGTCTTACAAAAAATTGGCCGGTTTCCAAAGCTTGATCTATTCCACGAATCTGACGCTTTGAGGTTGGCCAAAAAAACTGATCATATTGTCCCAATACATTTAAATTCGCCTGTGCCGGCAAATCATAGTAATACCCACGAGCAGATAATTGCGGCAAGCGCTCATATTGATCAGCTATAGGAGTCTCATTAATCGGATGTAGGGTTTGAAAGCTTTGAACCATACTTCTAAAGGTCCAATGCTCTGTTGAATACGTTAAATCGGCTTGCCGCAATAACTGTCGCTGGGTAATTAGAGCCAGGTTGGTACTGAAATCCTGGAAGTAATAGTCATCAGAAACCTGTTGAACATTCACATTGAGCCGCAAATTAGGATTCAATTGCGTGGTGTTAAGAAACCCGAAAAACCATCGGTTATTTGATTTATCTTTAAATGAAGGGAATTCAGCTGCATGACTATTCAGAAAATTCCGATAAGCCGCATCATCTGGTAGAAAACTACCCGTCACTAAACCTACACTGTGTGCCGTTAAATAGCGAAACTCAGCACTCAACATGACATTACGTTCTGTATAAACATGCGGTGTTAACGTCAAATCATAGTTTGGTGCTATATTCCAATAATAAGGAATCCCTAGATCAAAACCCCCTACATTAGAATATCCTGATAAAGGCATTAAAAAACCGGATTTACGTTCTTTAGTCGTAGGAAAACTTAAATAAGGAACATAAAGTAGTGGCCAATCATGGACACGCAACGTAACATTTCTGGCAACACCGATTTTTTTCTTATTATCAATAACAATGGATTTGGCCTCAATATCCCAAGCTTTATCTTGTGGTGCGCACGTAGTATATGTCGCCTGACGCAGTAAGTAGTCTGAATTAGGAAAACGCTGCATCAGACTCGCTCGCCCCCATGCTGGTAATAAAGCAGCATGCTTATTCATGTTGAAACGATAAAGTACATCTTCAGTTTGACCCGATTTATCCTGAGGATTAATTGTTGCTTTACGAGCAATCAATAATTTATCGGGTTCCAGGTAATGGACGTTACCCAAGAACTCAATTTTTGTGATCTGTTTACTTTGTGGATCCCGATATACATAAGCAGTTTGTGCATTGACTATTCTCTGATCTTGCTGGATTTCTACATGTCCGCTCAAAGTTGAAGGTTTATCTTGATAAAACGAAACACGATCTGCCATGATTTTTATTTCATCAGGTTGAGCAAGTGGCGCCACCGTGATCGGCTGATACGATCCAAGACAAATAGGGGAACTTTGATCTGCCTGCCATCCCAAGCATTGAGCAAACTTTGCACGTATCGCATCGGTTAAATCGACATCACGCGCTATGACACACGCCTGTACGGGTTCATTAATCAAAGAAGCAGAATAGGCTAACGCATGATAGATTACCATGAGTAAAATGAGCAGTGTGGAACATATGCTCATCAAGAACCATTTAAATGAAATCTTGTTCACGAGTAATAAAATGCCTTATTATGCACACAAAATATGTAACTAATTACTTTGAATCGTCGTACTCGCATTGAGAATCGTGCAGTAGAGTTCTTACGACGATCTTATCCTCTCTTAAAAAACGAGAGAGGGGTCTTAGTTATTATGTTACAACCAGAAATAATGATGGGGAAGTATACCATGCATGAACGAGAAAACGCACTGAAAGAATGGTTAATTCATACTCTAAAGCAACAGGATTTTCAGTTAGCTCCTTTGGCTGGGGACGCCAGTTTTAGAAGATATTTTCGTCTTCGATATAATGGACTAACGCGGATTGTGATGGATGCTCCCCCAGAAAAAGAGGATCTAAAACCTTTTATACATATTGCGCAGACGCTGCAACAAGCGGATGTTCACACCCCCAAAGTGCTTGCGGTGAATCCAGAAGACGGATTCTTACTATTAAGCGATTTAGGCGATGAACTTCTTTTAAATGTTCTTCAGCCTGAAACAGTCAATGATCATTATCATCAGGCCATCAAAACTTTGTTTAAAATTCAAACTTGCTCAATTGATGACCCACTGCTTGCTCCATTTGATGAAGCGCATATGCTTAAAGAAATGAGTTTATGCCCCGAATGGTTTTTTAAAGCATATCTTGCTTTAGATCTCAATCAAAGTGAATGCACTTTAGTCCAACAGACTATGGAGTGGATTGCCAAAGAAGTAGCTCAGCAACCACTCACTTTTATTCATCGTGATTATCATTCTCGCAATCTAATGCTCTTACAGGATCATACCGAACTACCAAACTTGGGAGTTATTGATTTTCAAGATGCCATGCGAGGCCCATTCACTTATGATTTGGTATCATTACTCAAAGATTGTTATATTTCCTGGCCAAGGAGTAAAGTACTGGAATGGGTTGAGTTTTTTCACACTCACAGCGCATTAACTCAAGATTACTCTTTGCCTGAATTTATCCGTGCATTTGATCTTTGCGGTTTACAAAGACACTTAAAAGTGTTGGGCATTTTTTGTCGATTGCATTTGCGCGACCATAAACCTGGATATCTTAAAGATCTGCCTTTAACTTTAAACTACGTGCTTGAATGTGCAGAGACTTATGAAGAATTGCACCCATTTTTCCGATTTCTGCAAATGAGAGTTTATTTACCATGAAAACTGCGATGATATTGGCTGCGGGCCGTGGTGAGCGTTTGAAACCACTTACCGATGTTAATCCTAAAGCGCTGTGTATTGTTAAAGAAAAACCATTAATCGAACATCATGTCGTGAATTTGGCAAAAGCGGGTTTTGAACGATTAGTGATTAACCATGCCTATCTTGGAGGAAAAATTCGCCAGCATTTGGGAAATGGGGCACGATGGGGAGTCGAAATTTGTTACTCACCTGAACCTCCAGGAGGATTAGAAACGGGCGGTGGCATCGTCAATGCCTTGCCACTGTTAGGAACTAAGCCTTTTATTACAGTCAATGCAGATATCTATACCGATTTTGATTTTTCTCAGCTGCAGTTTGAAAATACCCCTTCAATTCATGTGATTTTAGTCACTAAAAATCCATCACTTAATCATCATGGGGACTTTGGGTTAATCAATCAAACGCAGCTCAGTAATACAAATCGAGAATATACTCTTGCAGGAATCTGCTGCTATCACCCTCAAGTATTTAGCCTCTGCCAACAAGGGCGCTATTCCGTCGCACCATTAATCCGACAATATGCCGCACAAAATAAAGCAACTGCTGATGTTTATAATGGCCTGTGGTATGACATAGGTACTCTAGAAAGGCTCCATGCGGTGAATCAAATTTAAGATAATAAATTACCTCATTTTAACAGTTACTGGTAGCCGCAACTAATCCAGTAACTTGTTGATCCCCTAAAATCAGATTTGATTCTATAGCGGTGCACACCCTGCTTTTTTCGAGAAGTGAACTACTCCTGAAAACAGCCTACGCTAAGAACGCCCCATACTTGTAGGTTGAACTTCGGTTTCGACCTTTTCTTCGAACTTTTCTTCGACTTCCTGTTCCGCTTTAATAATTTTGTCTATCGCTTTTTTCTTCGTCTCTTCCAATCTATGCTCGCCTGGATAATCACGTTGTCGAGAAACAAGTTCGGTCTCAAGTCCTTTTCCTTTTAAGTAATCCTTATATTCTTGTGCCGAATCGGATAATAGTTTTTCCACTTCTTCTACGTTCAGTTTATCTTTCTTTTGTCCCTTTTCATCCATGTAATAGAAATCACCATTTTCTGTTGCAACATTATGTTTGTCAGCTAACCATGCATTAAACAAATTATCTAAAGTTTCAATAGTCCCTTCATCCAATTGAGAAGCTCCTTTTTCAGTGGAAGCATATCCGCGGACAAAATGCCCAGTCTCGCTGATAGCAAAATCGAATCGAATACCTGGATAATTTTTTTGCGCCAATGAAGTAGCAGCCTGTTTTGCAATTCCCTCTTGCATGTTGATGGTAGAACTCGTTGGTTCCTTACCCGACCAAACTTGCGAGTCCGGAGGATATTTATAGCTGACGAGCTGAGCAAACTCATCCACTGCTTTGAGTATTTGTTGCGTAGTTTCTTTTGCCTCTGGTGATTTATTTAATAATCTTGATTTCTCCGCTATTTCATGAACTCGTTTGCTTAAATATTGAGCTACTTCTGGAGAGTTTTCCGCAATTTTCATTGCTCTTAACAGATCTTCCCTAGTGGGCAATGTTACATCTTTAGCTTGGGTTATTGGTGATATTGTTTTAGCTTCCATAAATTGATCTCACTACGCAAATTTAATTATCACATTGACTTAATTATAGCAAAGCAAAGCAACCTCTAGGTGCACTAGTTTTTTTGCATCCTGTTAAAAATTTGTAAATATCTTCTCCCTCTTATCTGCTTGCTTTGCTTTTTAAATCAATCCGCAAATTTTTAAGGGTGACTTGATCGTATGTAAACCTAGGCGTGCCAACACGTTGTCTTCGCTGCAGTGGCTCGGACTAAAGTCCGAACCACTCTTGGTCTCTTTCTGGATAACACTCATACAGTGCTCTTAAAACAACCCAAACACATTAATGATGAGCATCATCATGCATAAAGGGCGACTTAATTGCATCAATGACTGAGTTAAATGATTGGTTTTTCATTGACTCAAAAGTAAACTCATCAACCAAAATGGCATCCCAGCGAGCGGCCTCCGTTGCGAGTAATGCATCCATTTCCTCTTGAGTTAATTCCTTTTTTTCAACCTTTTCTTTTAGTTTGCCTTTTAATTTACCAAATTTAACCCTTTTTAAATCACCCATTTTTTTGACAAGTTCATCGGTTTGTATGATTTGTTGTAGGGCATGCTCCACTCTGTCTATGGGTTGTTTCGGATCGCCGCTCAGGTAGACGATGTTCTTCAATCGGTCTCGATACTGATTATTCTGAGTCATCAAACGCGCTAATTTTTGATCCAACTTATCAGTGGGATAACGCATTGTTTGCCCAAAGGGAAATGCCAAGATCCGTGCAAAACCACCTAAAACTCGAGATGGGAAATTGTAACACAATGCCATCATTGCTCGTTGTGCATGATAAAAACAATAAGAAACAGCCCATTGAGCATGCACTTGATCTTCAGGACTTTCGCCATTCAATTGCACATTCCGCAAAACAGCCATCGCCATGTAAAGATAAGACATTCCATCAGCAAGACGAGCTGACAGACGCTCTTTACGTTTCAAATCTCCCCCTAACACAATCAAAGATAAATCTGCTAGCCATGAATAAGCATGACTAAGTCGTGCTAAGCGTTTATATTCACGCTTCATTTTAAGCTTGGGAGCCTTAATAAATATACCACCAGTCCAGGCGGAACAAATTGTTTTGGCAAAATTTTGCATGAAATATTGAATATGCTTCCAAATAACCTCTCTGAAAGCCTCTTTATCCTGATTGGAAATAGCGTAAAATTCATGGCGTATGTAAGGATGACATGCCATTGAGCCTTGTCCAAAAATTAACAAGTTCCGTGACATCACATTGGCTCCTTCCACGGTAATGGAAATAGGAACTCCATTATAAAAATTGGTTAAATAATTTCGCGGACCAACTACTACAGCACGCCCAGCATGTACATCCATAGATGCATTCACGACTAATCGTGCGAGTTCAGTATTAAAATATTTAGCAATTGCGGAGGCGACCGAAGGTTTCTTATGCTCATTTACAGCCGCCACGGTCAATAATCGATTGGAATTAATTAAATAATTTAAGCCTGCAATCTCTGCAAGTTTTTCTTCAATCCCTTCAAACTGGCCAATTTCTACATTAAATTGGCAACGTATGCGCGCAAAAGCGCTGGTTGCCAAATAGCACGCCGAGGAAGTACCTGCACCCAGTGCGGGTAAAGAAATAGATCGCCCAATCGATAAACATTCAACCAACATTTGCCAACCATTACCGATACGTTTCTGACCACCAATCACTGTGGTTATGGGCACAAAAATATCTCTGCCACGTATAGTACCGTTCATAAATGGCTGATCAGAAGGTAAATGGCGATTGCCAATTTCAAGATTTTTAGTGTCGCGTGGAATCAAGACACAGGTAATTCCCTCCGTTCCTTCCCCTTGCAATAAACCGTCGGGATCTTTTACATTCACCGCAAGGCCTATTAAGGTTGCTACTGGAGCTAAAGTAATCCAACGTTTATCTAAGGTAATGCTTAAGCCAAGCACCATTTTGCCATCAACTTTCTTTTTCATCACGATGGCGCTGGACTGAATGGAAGTAGCATCGCTGCCTGCTCCAGGTTCAGTTAAAGCAAAGCATGGGATATCAATACCTTTTGCAAGACGGGGTAAATAATGAGTCTTTTGCTCTTCCGTACCATAATAATTAATTAATTCACCTGGGCCTAAGGAATTAGGTACCATTACCGTTACTGCTGCGACACCGGAACGAGTGGCTATTTTCATCACCACATCAGAATGAGCGCGCGCTGAAAAGCCTTTACCCCCGTATTCTTTGGGAATGACCAAGCCAAAAAATCCTTGTTCCTTCATGTAATCCCAAACTTTTTCGGGTAAATCACGGGTTTGACTAATTTCCCACTCATCGATCAAGCCACATAAAGTTTGTGTTTCATTATCAAGAAAGGCTTGTTCCTCTGCCGTCAGTGCAGTAGATACATTCGCCAATCGCTCCCAATCGGGTTTTCCTGTAAAAATATCTTGTTCTAACCAGGTATCTCCCGCATTGAGTGCTTCTTCTTCTGTTTTGGACAATTTGGGAATCGACTTGCCTGCTTTTTTATAGATGAAATCTGCAATCGCCGCACGTAAAGGCTCGAGGTATACGACAAGTAATGCCCCAATTATTACAAGCCAAAGGATAAAGCCGACTATCCACGGCAGGCCAATAGCAAACGTCGCTACGATTAAATAAAAGACGCTCCCCAACTCCCAAACTAATGGATTCATTGCTCTATAGAGAACAATTAGGGTAAAGATCAGATAAAGTAAAAAAAACAGAATGCCCATAATATCAATACCTTCCCTTGCTTTGCATAATAAAGGTGTAGTATATACTCTTTATTTTGCGAGTAGCAATTGACTATGAACCAACGTTTGGTTTGGAATTTCGAATTTACCCCAAAAGCAAGCGCGCCTCTGGCAATTTTTGTCGATAAAGAGGACGAAAATTTGAAATGGGAGATGCGTTATTTTTGGCCGGACAGCGAGATAATCATCCTCAATACGATTGACGGTTCATTACTTGATTTAGCTAATTATAAGCAGAAGCATAAAGAAGATTATTATTATTTGCTGCCTGGCTGCAATTACAATATCAAAAAACGCCATGAGCAGTTGCTTTATAAACCCTTGCTCCAACATGCAAAGCATGCCGTGGGTTATGGTGCAAAAATAATCATTAACCCTCTTCAGGAGCAGTCCCTACCTTTGGAGTTACAAAAGATAATCCCTGATATTGAAACGAAAGGGGTAGGAATTTATGTTAAAAAAGAAGCCTTTATCTACAAATTTCCAACTACCCCCACAATAAAAATCGAACTGGCGCGTCTTGAGGTTCTTCACAAGATTTATTTTAGTTTGTGCATCGAAGGAAAGTCGCGTCGTTTAGTAGAGACCATTTCCCAGCACTTGCTGAATGAACCTGTTTCCTGCGAATATGTAGCATTCCTGAAAAATTTATTGAAATTATGCTAAGAACCCTTTTAGATATTATCCTAAGCTTTGGAAAAATTGGCCTTATTTCCTTAGGAGGCGGTAATTCCATGCTAAAACTGTTGGAATATGAGGCCGTTGATTACCGACACTGGGTAGGACAGGAAGAATTTATTGCCATGGTGGGTTCAAGTTTTATTTTTCCAGGATTAACCGGTGTTAAATTATCAGCGCTCATAGGGTATAAAGCTGCTGGAATTACAGGTTTATTGCTTGCCGTGCTTAGCCTCAATTTGCCAGGATTATTAATGGCTCTCGCTGGATATCATTGGCTGACCAGTCATAATGGTCCTGGAATGCGTAAGATAATGATTGGGGTACAATATGGTGCGTTAGCTTTGCTTGCAGCGGCCAGCTACTCTGTTGCTCAGGGAGTTGTAGGGATGTATTTTTCTATTCCCATCGCACTATGTTGTTTCATTTTTTTTCTCGCTTTAACTTTTTGGAATTTATCACCCTTTTATGGGTTTATAGGGTTTATCGTGGTTTGTTTTTTTCTAGTTCGTTGAGTAAAGTGAGATGTAAGATTACAAGAATATTAGCATAGCAAATACTATGTCTATGTTATGATGGTAAAAAATAATATGCACCACATTTTGAATGCTTTAGGGGAAAAGTCACAGTTGCGAGCAGATGCCCTATTTGACTTATCGTTGAGCGTGGTGATGGGATAAAAAAATGGAGTTACTCTTGGAAATAGGGTTGGATAATCCAGAATATTATATTAATCGAGAATTTTCGATTATTGCGTTTAATCAGAGAGTTCTCATGTTGGCCAATGATGAACGCGTTCCTTTGCTAGAAAGAATGCGCTTTCTTAGCATTTGCAGCAGCAATCTTGACGAATTTTTTGAAATACGGGTTGCAGGTCTTAAAGAAAAAATTGCCATGTCCTCAGGAAAATTAACGATTGATGGGCTTCGTCCTGAAGAAGCATTCAGCCTGATCAGCCAAAAAACACATAAACTTATCGACCAACTCTACTCAATATTTAATAAACAACTCCTTCCGGCTTTAAGCAAAGAAAAAATTTTTTTCCTCGATACCGAACAATGGACTGATGACATTCACTTATGGGCAAAACACTACTTTAAGCACGAGATTCAACCTGTAATAAGTCCCATAGCACTGGATTTGGCCCATCCTTTACCACAGCTGATTAACAAAAGTTTAAACTTTATTATTTCATTAAGTGGCAAAGATGCTTTTGACCGAAACATTAATTATGCAGTAGTCCATGCACCTCGATCGATTCCCAGGATCATTCATTTACCATCAGAGTTATGCGGAGATGCGCATTATTTTGTTCATCTCTCCTCGATTATTACGACGCATGTCAACAGTTTATTTCCTGGCATGGAAATTAGTGGTTGCTATTCTTTTCGCCTGACCCGAAACAGTGATTTGTTCTTGCGAGAGGAAGAAATTGATGATTTAGCCAAAGCACTACAACGAGAGATTTTCTCTCGCCATTATGGCCATGTGGTTCGCCTTGAAATCGAAAAAAATTGTCCAGACAAAATTGTTGATTTTTTATTGCAAAAATATCATCTCCGGCATGAAGATACTTATTATTGTGATGGCCCCGTTAATATACAACGCCATCTAACTGCCATTAACAGTATTGATAGGCCTGATTTAAATTACCCACCCTTCACAGCACAATATCCTCAATTTCCTAAGTCAGAACGAAATTTATTCAATGTGCTTGATGAAGAGGATATTCTGTTGCACCACCCCTATCAAAGCTTTGAGGTAGTTATTGATTTTGTAAGACAGGCAGCCAGTGATCCCAATGTCTTGGCAATTAGCCAAACGTTGTATCGTACTCGCTCCGAATCAGTGATGGTGGATGCTTTAGTTGATGCCGCCCACTCAGGTAAGGAAGTAACTGCCGTGATTGAATTGCGGGCACGTTTTGATGAAGAATCCAATCTGAAATTAGCAAATCGTTTACATGCGGCAGGAATTCTGGTGCTTTATGGGGTTGTAGGGTATAAAACCCATGCCAAAATGACTCTTGTTGTTCGTAGGGCGCACGGAAAACTAAAGCGTTACGTCCATTTAAGTACGGGAAATTACCATGAGTACACGGCAAAACGTTATACCGACTTGGGTTTATTAACGTGTGAACCAACAATTACTTCAGATATTCAAATTATTTTTCAACAATTAACCGGACTTGGTAAAGCGGTCAAACTTAAGGCGATAAGCCATTCACCCTTTACCTTACAAAAAACGCTGCTGCAATACATTGAGCAATGCACTGCAGCCGCTTTAAAAAAAGGAGACACGGAAATTCTCCTCAAAGTAAATGGATTAGCCGATAAAACCATCATTCAAGCTTTATACAAGGCATCTCAAGCAGGGGTTAAAGTCAATTTGCTTGTGCGCGGGGTATGTTGTCTGAAACCTGGAATACCAGGCATTTCAGAAAACATACGGGTACTTTCTTATATCGGACGATTCCTGGAACATCATCGAGTATTTTACTTTCGTGTCCAGGAAGAAGAATATTATTTTTGCTCCAGTGCTGATTTGATGGAAAGAAATTTATACCATCGCATTGAAATTATGTTTCCTATTCTTGATGAACGCTGTAAAAAGCGCATCAAACAGGAAATTATTAAGAACTATCTTAAAGACAACAGTAATACTTGGGAAATGCAAAGTGATGGAAGTTATAAACCCATACACCAAGGCAATAATAATGCGCAGGAAAAACTAATTAAGCTCTATCAAGAAGAGGAAAGTTTAATTTAGCCGGAATGGACCATCACATAAGCCTTCTATCGAAAAGTGTTCAAGCCATTCTTACCTTATGTGCCATAATTATAGATACTAGTAACCGCAGAAATCGAGTCAGAATATGGAAATTCATACTCAGCAGAAACCAATATCTATCTATCTGATACATCAAGATTCAAATCAAATTCAGTTAATTACCAAAGAATTGAAAAAAGCAGGATATATCACTTTCTCTACCGATAATATGGCAGATGCGGTCATTCAAGTGCATCAACTCAAACCGGATTATGTATTAATCGATCACTCTATCTCAGCGGCACAGATTAAAGAACTGTCTCAATCAACTTCCTATAAAACCATCATTCTATCTTTAGAGACGAGCAAAAAAAACATTAACCCTTATCAATTGGGTGCGCATGGTTGTATTTATCAAACAAACCACCGTGAATTATTTACTGCTCAGCTTAACCGTATTATTGAGGACAAGATAGATATTGAATTTTGGGGTGTAACGGGTGCATTTCCAGCACCAGGAAAAAATTTTGTTAAATATGGTGGCCACACTTCCTGTATCACCTTAAATTTTGTCAATGAACGAAATTTTATACTGGACGCAGGTTCAGGAATAATCCCTTTAGGTAATGAGTTAATCACTAAAAAGCAAAATCAAATTGAAGCAGATATTTTCATTACCCACGAACACTGGGATCATATCCATGGATTAACGTTTTTTAAGCCATTGTATCATCCTGGAAATCAGTTTCGTTTTTATGGTCCACCGCAAGGAGTAAAAAGCGTTCATAAGTTACTCTCAGGACTGATGGATGGAACCTATTTTCCAGTTAAGATAGATAATTTACCCTCGACAATTTCCTATAATGATTTAGTGGCAGAACAAAAATTTGAAATAGGTAATATCACCATTTCAACCATCGCACTTCAGCATCCATGTGTCACATATGGGTATAAAATTCAATATAATAATAAAATCATAAGCTATATCACTGATAATGAGTTATATGATAAATCATATCCCTTATATGACGCTGATTTTGTACAAAAACTTATTGAGTTTACAACAAACTCAGATATTTTAATTGTAGATTGCGCGTTCACAGATGAAGAATACGATGCCGGACGTGTATCGTGGGGGCATTCATGCCCTAGGCAAATAAGTGAATTTGCCCATTTAACAAAATCAAAGCAACTTATCTTGCATCATAATGACCATTATGAAACAGATGCTGTTGTTGATGCCAAATTGATTGCGACACAAAGCTTATTAAAAAATCTCGGTTCAGAAATGGAGTGTATCGCACCGGTGTACAGACAAATAGTGCGTGTTTAGCTGGAGCCAGAAATAGATCCCTCTCTCCTTCCCCTAATTGCTCTTATGTTTAATAAGCCCCTTCACCTTGATTAACGGGAAGAATTAGCGGCCGCCAGGGCGGGATGAGGATATTACTTTTAGCTAAGGAACCCTCACGCCTGCCGCTCTGCCACTTGCGGGAGAAGGGCTTCTTAACCAACAAAAAACTTTATTAAAGTCACTGTCATCGAAAACACGTTAACTGCGGGTGAGCCCCCAATTGCAAATGGACCTCAGTTCCCAAAGGAATAGGATAATTAATAGGCCCATGACCGATTCCTGCGATTCTTAATACTGGAATCGCACAGCTTTCAGCAAAACGCTGTAAGACCGGATCAATCAAAGAAGTCCCGTTGGGTTCAAGACCATCGAGAAAATCACCTAATAGGATGGCAGCAGCATGGGTAAAAATATTGGCTTGCTTTAAATGTTCCAGCATACGATCCACACGATATCCTCGCTCACCAATTTCTTCGAGTAGTATAATTTTTTCACGTCCGTCGATTTGCCAGCAGGTTCCAATCCCTGATTGTATCATTGCCAAATTACCACCGGTGACCTGAGATTTGATAAACCTCTCCTTTTGGGCCTGTGTGTTCATTGGGGTTAAATCATTGAACGCAATGGGTGCATCACGAAATAAAATCGAACGTACCGACGCAATCGATTCCTTGGAAAATTTATCAGGTGCTGCAGCACCATGTATTGTTGGCCAATTCCAATGTTGCTGCAAATAGAGATGAAGGCAAGTGATGTCACTGATGCCAATAAATATTTTGGCTGTTTCTGGAGGATGCACTGCTGCTAACTTCGGTATTAAACGTGTGGAACCATAACCACCCCGCACACAAATAACCGCTCTTGTTTTAGGATTTTCAAGGGCATTTTTTAGATGCTTAAACCGCATTTCATCTGTATTGGCACAGAGTAAATCTCGAGCAAAAATATCTTGCTGAACAATACAGTTTAATCCCCAGGACTCCAATAATTCTTTCAACTCGGATAATTGACGATCAGTACTCCGAGATGAAGGGGCAATGATTTCTATCCAATCCCCCGGGGTTAACACAGGTAAATTTTTCATTCTTTATCTCTTAAAAAAGTCCTTTATTCATCTTAACCCTATATGCTGATACTGAAGCATCTCTTAGATGAGTAGCGTTTTACTCAGCTTTCCCGGCTCCTCACAAACTAATCGCGGCAATAAATATCCCGGTAAGCGATTTTGTAATTGCTTATAAATGGATTGTACTGCATCAAAAGTTAAATCAAAATGAGCCGCTCCTTTTACCTTATCCAATTTATGTAAATAATAAGGTAAGACACCATAAGCAAATAATTTTTGGCTTAAATCAGCTAGAATACGAGCATCGTCATTGATTCCTGCGAGTAATACCGATTGGTTTAGCAAATAACATCCAATATGCTGTAATTCCTGAAGCACCTGTAGTACAGAATCATCTAACTCTTGTGCGTGGTTACAATGCAAGACAATCACTTTGTTAAATCGTGTATTTTTTAATAATGAAAGCAGTCCCTCGTCCATTCGCTCAGGAAAAACAATGGGAATTCGGGTATGGATTCGTAACGTATGCAGATGAGGAATTTCTTCTAATTGTTTTATGAGCTCCGTTAAAACCAAATCAGACGCCAATAAAGGATCGCCGCCACTCAAAATCACCTCAGTGATACTGGGATCTTGGGAAATATAGTCACAAATCGCTTTAAACCCATTCCGACCAGGGTTATTGTCTTGATAAGGAAAATGTCTGCGAAAACAATAACGACAATTCACAGCGCAAACACCAGTTACCGTTAATAAAATCCGACCATAATACTTATGTATTAATCCGCGAATTGGATTACTGTTCTGTTCTTCTAAAGGATCCAGACTGTATTCTTCACTTGCGGTTAATTCATTTTCCGTAGCTAAGACCTGCAGTAATAAAGGATCATGAGGATTTCCTTTTTGCATGCGCGCAGCAAATCCTAGAGGCACACGACTGGGAAATTGCTTTTCAGCATGTACATTTCCAATAGATAAGGGCAACTCTAAAAATGCTAATAGTTCATTAACTGAAGCAAAACCTTGCGCCAATTTTTTTTGCCAACTTAAAGAGGTATCTCGCATTAATTACACAGACTTGATAAACTGTGCGAACTTTAACTAAAACCAAACAAAATCTCAACTCTGGAGTACTAATGGCAATTTATAGCACCAATGAATTTAAAAACGGCTTAAAAGTAATGGTTGATGACGCCCCATGTACCATTCTCGATTGTGAGTTTGTAAAACCCGGAAAAGGACAGGCCTTTACCCGCATTAAAATTCGTAACTTGAAAACGGGGCGCGTTGTAGAGCGTACTTTTAAATCGGGTGACACATTACCTTCAGCTGATGTTGCCGATGTAGAAATGCAATATTTATATAATGATGGGGAACAATGGCATTTTATGGTTCCTGATAATTTTGAACAATATGCTTTAAGTAAAGAAGTACTTGCTGATGCAGAACAATGGTTAAAAGAACAAGATATTTGCATCGTCACGCTGTGGAATAATGAGCCAATACAGGTTACGCCTCCAAACTTTGTGATTTTGGAAATTACTGAAACCGATCCTGGATTAAAAGGCGATACCTCTGGAGGTGGTGGCAAACCAGCCATTTTAGAAACAGGAGCCGTAGTCCGCGTCCCCTTGTTCGTGCAAACTGGCGAGTTAATTAAAGTAGATACCCGTAAAGGTGAATACGTATCTCGTGCCAAAGAATAATTAAAAAAATTCCTATGCGATTTATAGATCCTCGCTTCACACGAGGATCTGCTCTTGGTCTAATAAACTTGATAAGAATTATACATACCCCAGTAACCCACATCTCCCAAATCGTCATAACCATAGTAATAAGCATCATCATCATTGTAATAATCAATATCCCAGTAAGGACTGGTATGATAATACCCAACGGAATAGGCATATGCAGGAGTATAGGTGGGAGTATAGTAAACACGTTCTGTAACGCAACTTGTTACTAAGAACATGGTGCCTAAGACCATTAAAGCAAGCATTAATCTGTTCATAATCCCTTCCTTTTCATTAATTTTTAAGCGATTTATCTTAAAAATTAGTAATAATGCCAATGATGCCAACGATGCCATCGATGCCAATGATGCCACCTATGCCAATGATGCCATCGATGCCAATAGGCATACTTTGTTCCAGCAGTGGGTAAATTATTATTAACGACTGAGGCATCTGTCCTTAGTGCTGGATTTTCAAGAGCAGGGGATAGAGCTGCAGAAGCAGGAAATGAAATTAAAAAGAGAGGGGTACTTAAGACTGCTGAAATAATTAGTTTTTTCATAATAGCCTCCTGACTCTTACTCATAAAATCTAATTATGGGTAGGTTAATTATAAGCCAAGAACAAAATTTAATCAAAGTGGTTTATTTTAATGCGCATAGAAGGGGTATTGTTATACGGGCGAAGGCTTTCCGGATCCTGAGCCTCTTGTTTTATTCACTCTGGAGATCTATGTAGCGCTTTAGGCTTCCTATTCATCACATAGGCTTGCACACCACGCTCCAAAACAACCTCCCAACTTGGAATTATTAAATGGTTCAGTCGGAAAAGTCACCACCCATATGTATAGAGAATAGACTATCGAGCCCAGGGGCTGTGCGTTTTTTGCACAATCTTTACTTATTTCTTTTCTCTGTATAAATGATTAGCCGATGCTTGTACAGTGGGCATAATCGTCATTTCTTCGATATCCATATGTTGTGGACGGGTGATACAATAAACTATGGCATCCGCTATATCCTCTGCCAGTAACGGGTGAAAATCCTGATAAAACTCTTTTGCTTTTTGTTTATCATTCCATCGAACTTCACTAAACTCAGTTTCGACAGCACCTGGTGCAATTTCAGTAATACGCACAGGCTTACCAAGCATATCCAGTCTCATTGATTTTGAAATAGCATGTACTGCATGTTTCGTTGCACAATAAACATTACCATTGGGGTAACACTCATGTCCTGCTATGGAACTGATATTTACGACATGGCCACGCCCCCGCTCTAACATTCCAGGAATCAAAGCTCGGCTAACATAAAGTAGGCCTTTAATATTGGTATCAATCATTATATCCCAATGCGCTTCAATCCCCTGCTGCAATGGTAATGTATCCAATGCTAAGCCTGCATTATTAATAAGAACATCTATAGCGTCCCACTGACTGGGTAAAGAACCTAACTGCTGTGTTACTTGCTCATGATCACACACATCTAAAGGCAAAACATAGTGTTCTTTACCAAAATGTTGGCTCAGCTCTTTGGCTAAAGCCTCAAGACGCTCAATACGTCGAGCACAGAGAATCAATCGAGCTCCATGTTGTGCACATAAGCGGGCACAAGCTTGACCAATGCCGCTCGATGCCCCAGTCACTAAAATAATTTTATTCTCTAAATCATTCATCTCTTGCCCCTCATTGTTTACAACTGCAAAAAGTTCTATTGATTTTGGCCAAGCGAGTAGAATTGTCAACAGCCCAACTTGAATTTAAAACAATAGAAGTAATCAGTGAACCTATTTATCACCAAAGGAAGTACAAAACATTTCAATATGTCCTGTTATGGTATCTTTAATGTAACAATTTGTTCTTGGGATATCTAACTTTGCTGCAACAACTCGATTACTTCATCGTCTGTAGTTTGCGAAAAATCATTGTACCATAATCCTACTGCATAAAAATTAGTTGGGCGCATTGGACAAATAATCTCATCAACTAAGGGCGCAATTTCATCACAAGTAGATTGTGCCGCAACAGGAACTGCAACAATAATTTTTTCCGGTTTTTTTTGTTTCAAGGCGGCAATTGCTGCTCGCATTGTATAACCAGTCGCAATGCCATCATCCACAAGAATAATAGTTTTTCCCGATAACTCAGGAAAAGGTCTCTTGCCACGATAAACAAGCTCACGTCGTGATAACTCTTCTTGTTCTGATTTTTTAATTTTATCAATGGCATCTTTTTGTATATGCAATAGATTGACTACTTCCTGGTTAAATACGGCAATTCCTCCAGACGCAATAGCGCCCATAGCCAATTCTTCATGTCCAGGAGCCCCCAGTTTACGTACAATAAAAATATCCAGTGGGAGCGATAACTTAGTCGCTACTTCATAAGCAACAGGGACCCCACCTCGAGGTAATGCCAATATAACCACATCAGTCCTTGCCGCATAATCCTTAAGCAAATCCGCTAGAACACGGCCTGCTTGATTTCGATTATCATAATTCACGCCCTATTCTCCAAAATGATCCATCAACTTTAAGTTTAGTCCATACTGATTGAGGTCAGCAAATAAGCAGGCAAGACATAGTTGATTCCATTAGCGGTAATCTCAGAATAGCTCTCTGTGCTATATTTTAACAATCAGGTGTGCTCAGGGAGGAAATAACGATGAATGTAACCGAAAAGATCATCAAAGCCCATCTTCTTGAAGGCAAAATGGAACCAGGGACAGAAATTGCCTTAAAAATGGATCAAACGCTTTGTCAGGATGCAACAGGAACTTTGGTCATGCTTGAATTAGAAGCCATAGGACTTGAGCGAACTCAGGCAGAAATTTCCGTTCAATACGTCGATCATAATCTCATCCAAGAAGATAATAAAAATCCTGACGATCACCTCTTTCTTGCCAGTGCCGCACGACGTTTTGGTTTTTATTTTAGCAGGCCTGGGAATGGTATCAGCCATGCCGTGCATATGCAAAACTTTGGAAAACCCGGTAAAACATTGACCGGCTCTGACAGTCATACGTGTGCTGCAGGCTCTCTAGGCATGATTGCCATCGGTTCGGGTGGACTGGAAGTTGCCATGGCCATAGCCGGTTATCCACTATATATCAAAATGCCTAAAGTGATGGGAATTCATTTAACAGGTACACTGCCCAAATGGGTTAGCGCAAAAGATGTTATCCTGGAAATGCTGCGTCGTTATGATGTAAAAGGTGGTGTGGGTTACATCTTTGAATATTATGGTGAGGGTTTAAAAAACCTGAGCGCCATGGATCGCCATGTAATCGCCAATATGGGGGCTGAATTGGGAGCAACCACCACCGTATTCCCATCGGATGAAATCACTAAAGAATTCCTGCAAAGCCAAGGTCGTGAAAAAGACTGGTTGGAATTAAAAGCAGACAAGAATACCGCTTATGATGAACATACAGAAATCAACTTATCTAAACTGATACCACTCATTGCAAAACCCACGAGTCCAGGCAATGTAGTTCCAGTTGCTGAAATAGCAGGAGAAGAAGTGTATCAAACCTATATTGGCTCCTCTGCCAATCCAGGATATCGTGATTTTGCCATTGCAGCAGAAATAGTAAAAGGTCGAACCATTCATCCTAATGTGTCATTTGATATCAATCCAACATCACGGACCATCTTAGAAGAGTTGGTGCGCGATGGGCATTTAGGCAGTCTCATTCGCGCTGGCGCTCGCATTCATCAGGCAGGTTGTAATGGATGTATTGGGATGGGGCAGGCGCCCGCAACAGAAAAAAATAGTTTACGCACTGTGCCAAGAAACTTTCCTGGTCGCTCAGGAACGGATGAAGATAAAGTTTTTCTTTGTAGCCCTGAAACTGCCGCTGCATCCGCATTAACAGGGGCCATTACCGATCCTAGAACTTTAGAAATGCCTTATCCTGAAATCGAAATACCTAAGAAAAGGATATTAAACCCTGCATGTTTTGAAAGCCCTTTACCGTTAGAAGAGGCAAAAAAAATAAAATTAGTCAAAGGTCCTAATATAATCACCTTACCCGAATTTGAACCCTTGCCTCATTCGTTGAAACTACCCGTGTTACTTAAAGTCGAGGATAATATTTCTACCGATGAAATTTCTCCAGCCGGTGCGAAAGTGCTTCCTTACCGGAGCAATATTCCTAAAATTAGTGAATTTACTTTCGGTCATGTCGATCCAGAGTATGTGGCGCGCACCCAAAATCATAAAAAAGGTCATGTGATTGTGGGCGGAGAAAATTATGGCCAAGGCTCAAGTCGCGAACACGCAGCGTTAGCGCCTCGCTATTTAGGTTTAAGAGCAGTCATTGCCAAAAGTTTTGCCCGTATCCATTGGCAAAATCTGATCAATTTCGGCATTTTGCCTTTAACCTTTAAAAATCCTAAGGATTATAATGCTATCGACCTCAATGCTGTGGTTGAAATCAAAAACCTTCCGGACATTCTGGAGAAAAAATCATTCACGATAAAAATAAACGATAAAGACGTAGAAGTGGAACAAACTCTATCCCAACGCCAAATCGAATTATTGGTTGAAGGCGGCTTAATAAATTGGGTGAAAACAGATTTGAAAAAGAAAAATAAAAGCAAATAAAATGAAGAATTGCTCTACGATTAATCAAAATTCAATTTTGGCCCTAAAGGTACGATTTGCGTTGGGTTTATGGTTTTATGACTGAAATAATAATGTTGCTTAATATGTAAAAAGTTTACCGTTTCACGGACTCCAGGATGGTGATAAAGACGTTTCAGATAGGGTTGGAGCCCTTCATAATCACTAATTCGTTGCTGGTTTGTTTTGAAATGACTGTAATAAACGGCATCAAAACGGATTAACGTCGTAAAAAAACGCCAATCAGCCTCTGTTAACTGTTCACCTAACAAATACTTTTGGTTACGCAAGCGCACATCCAGTTCATCAAGTAAAAGAAACAATTGGCCATACGCCTCTTCATAGGCCTGTTGTGTGGTTGCAAAGCCACAGCGATAAACTCCATTATTAATTGCATTATAAATTCGGTCATTCAAGGCATCGATTTCTGGACGAAGTGGTTCCGGGTAAAAATCTTGATTATCCCCTGTTAAGTGATTAAACGCCTGATTAAACTGACGAATAATTTCTGCTGATTCATTATTAATAATCGTTTTTTCTTTTTTATCCCATAAAACCGGTACGGTTACTCTGCCCGTATATTTACTATTTGCTTGCAGATAAAGTTCGTATAAATAATTCAATCCATAAAGCCTATCTCCAGTAGCGCCCATCCCGTTCTTAAACTCCCATCCTTTTTCAAGCATATGCGGATGCACAATCGAAACCTCAATATAATCCTCGAGTTTCTTGAGCTTTCTGAAAATCAAAGTACGATGTGCCCAGGGACAAGCCAGAGAGACGTATAAATGGTAACGTCCCTTTTCAGCAGGAAATCGAGCATTTGGTTCATTGGTGATTGCAAAGTGAAATTGGGATGATTCTCTTTTGAACTCCCCTCCAGTTTTAGAAGTATCATACCAGACATCATGCCACTGACCATCAACGAGAAGCCCCATGATTTTTCCTTATGAATTTAATAGCGCCTGCCAGCTCAGTTCTTTTTCATAATCATAGATTATGTTCTGTGTTTAGGCTACATCCAAAGCAAAGACCTATCTCGACAACAAAAGTGCAAGCGTACTAACGCCAGTTAATGCTCCCATAATAATCAAAAGATATAATAGAAAAACATCATGTGTTTTTTAGAAGCAAGGATGCCTCATTAAAAGTTTGAGAAATGAGGTAGAGAAGATGAATAGCAAAGAAGAATATTATATTGGCGTCTGTGTAAAAGATACTAATTCGGAAAATGGTCCTGGACATGTATCAGCATTTGTTCATAAGGTAAAAAATGACGTCCCCAAGACCGATCATTTTAGTTTCTTCCCAGGACCAATTGGTAGTCTGCTTAATGGATTAACATTCGGTTCCATACCTGTTCTAGGACAATATGCTCCAGATCATAAAGAAGATATCAAAGAAGCAAATGATATTTTACTTAAAAAAGTAAGTAAAGAGCAGTACAAAAAGGCGAAACAAGCACAAAAAGAAATAAAAAAGGAAGTAGACACCAATCAATGTATTTACTCAGTTTTTGAATATCAAAATCCATTTGTATCAGCGGCTACACAACTATTTTCAGGTGGTACCGGAGCAAAATTATCAATAAAAAATCATGTGTCGCAAACAGGCTGTTTTGTACCAGAATGTTTTGATGGCAGCATTGGCACCATGTACCGAGATGAGCATCATCCAACGACAGAACCAAAGCTTACAGTAGATAATTGCTCCTCTTCCGTAACAAAGATTTTAAATCGAGCTGATATTTCGTTTAAAAACCCCGTGATACCAACGTTCTTTAAACAAGTGGTGCAAGAACACGGCTTTGTTAAAGTCGAAAAAGAAAAGTTAAATACTATTGGTATCAAACTGGATTAAACCCGTCATCCTAGTGAAACCAGGCTCTCCCTGCGTAACATCCGTTACAGCGGGGAGAACTCTCGCGACGTTCGAGATGAGGACTTCCGCCAGGCAGTGGCGACCAGGCTGCACTTATTTTAATTTTTGGTTCTCATGTTATGATGCATAACTCACTCATTTTTAATTCCATTAATGAATAAAAAAATAATATGCATTGGCGGTATCACCATTGATCGAAAATTAACATCGATTCATAAGTTGCAATTGGGAACATCCAACCCTGTTTCATCTATTTCAACCTTTGGCGGTGTGGCGCATAATGTAGCTCAAAATCTTGCTTTGTTGACTGACAAAGTTCATCTTTGCAGCGTAGTCGGTCAAGATAATTATGGACTAGAAGCAATAGCCCATTTAAAAAGTCTTAATATCCAAACCCAAAATGTTCTTACCCTTCCTAATAAACCGACAGCTCATTATGATGTCATTCTTGATCAAGAAGGAGAGTTATTCTTTGCTTTAGCGGATATGGACATTTTTGATGAGGTTCCGCTTCATTCGTTTACCCAATCCTGGAATGAATGGGATAGTGACACACTTGTTTTTTTGGATACCAATTTACCGAAAGCAATTATCGAACATACAATTCAAATAGCACGTACCAAAAATATTAAATTATGCATTGATCCGGTCTCTGTAACTAAAGCACAAAAGCTCCCCTCCCACCTGGAAGACGTTTTTCTACTGAAACCCGATCGTTTCGAAGCAGAAGCACTGACTGACATCCGCATTCATTCTGTAAGGGATTGCATCAAAGCCGGTAATTTATTATTGGATAAAGGGGTAAGAAATTGCATTATCAGTTTGGGTAAATCAGGCTATGTACTGGTTAATGAAACGGTACAGGAACATTTCCCAGCATTTTTTATTGACCCGATTGTTGATGTCAGCGGCGCAGGCGATGCATTTGTTGCAGGAATTCTGTATGAGTTAAAACACCATGCCACCGTAATTGACGCCTGTAAAACAGGGGCCGCGATGGCTGCTTTAACCATACAATCTTGCCATACAGTAAATGAACAAATTAATCATGAGACATTAAAAAACCTTCAGTTAACCCAAACATTAAGAGAAACCGATCATGCAGCAATTTTTTGATTATTCCCCAGAAGTAAAATTAGCTCTTGAGCATAAGAAACCGGTATTAGCATTGGAATCCACCATCATTTCTCATGGCATGCCCTATCCTGATAATTATGAAACGGCTCAGGCAGTAGAGCAAATTGTCCGCGACCATGAGGTAACGCCCGCAACCATTGCGGTGATTGATGGAAAAATAAAGATTGGTTTAACCGCAAATGAATTGCAACAATTTGCATGCAATAAAGATGTTTTGAAAGCCAGTCGACGTGATTTACCTTTCATCGTGGCCAATAGATATTCTGCTGGAACTACAGTTGCTGCCACCTTATTTTGTGCTGCGAAGGCAGGAATTAAATTATTTGCTACAGGTGGGATTGGTGGCGTCCACCGAGGTGATGCGCACGATATTTCCGCAGATTTAATTGAAATTTCAAGAACACCGATCGCAGTCATTTGTGCTGGTGCGAAAGCAATTCTTGACCTGCCACGTACTTTAGAATTTTTAGAAACGATGAGTGTACCCGTCATTGGTTATCGCACTCAAGTATTACCTGCTTTTTATACTGATTCTACTGATTATCCGTTATCAACCTGGGTAGAGGATGTACCAACTCTTGCTAAAATATTAGCTGCTCATTGGGAGATAGGTATGTCTTCAGGTATCTTAATCACTAATCCGATCCCTAAAGAATTTAATATTCCAATAGAGATCATTGAACCGGTAATCAGGAATGCCATACAAAAAGCCGCGCAAAATAATATTTCTGGAAAAGCATTAACCCCTTTTCTACTGGCCGAAGTGGCTCAACTGACCCAAGGAAAAAGTTTACTTGCCAATATCGCTTTAATTAAAAATAATGCTCGCCTAGGGGCTGAGCTCGCCCGTGCAATTTTCTAGTTCATTATAAGATATGAATCTCCTCTCCCACTTATAGGAGGGGAGTAGAAGTGAGCGGGTAGAAGGGAAAATTCCGACATTAATTAGTAGTCCCTTTAGCCATATAAGCTCCAATTGTGTCAGTTGTTCGTTCTTTTGCAACTAAAGAGCCTGACTCCGATGCTGAATAGTTCATATGCAGAGGATTACAAATCATGGCGCGAATCACCCTATGCCCCATTCCAGGCATACCTGCATGCATGACTTTTTTATTGTCTATGAGGAGTACATCCCCCTTTTCCCATAAACAAGATGAATAATAATTCCGCATTAATTGGGCCAGTTCTTTAACTTCTTCCTTATTAAAACAACTTCCTACTTTCACTGTATTCAAGGAAGAGCGTTTTATTTTTCTGCTGGCTTTAAAATGAGTTAATTTGGTGCGCAAAATTTTATATGAATTGGTAGGTGAGTTAAAAAAGGAAATAAAAATAATTGCAAGTTTTTCTACTGAGTTAAAAACTGAGGTGGGTAATTTCCAAAAAAACCGATGCCAAAACCATTTCTTCCCTTTATAGTCATTCATAAAGCATTTTCTCAGCTCATAGTTCAGGGTAGGAAGCTCAAACATATTGATTTGCAATGCTTTTTCTTTAGTAATCGGGTGTTCTAAGACACTTGGTTTATACATTAAAACAAACTGCTCCTCTCCCTCGCCAATCACCGGGAGTTTAAAGTCATTACATATTTTATGTACCGCATCCTGACTAATCTGGTATCGGTCAGCCACTTCTGCAATGGACCATTTACAAACAAAAAAGGAATTCTTTTCCAATTTCTGTCTTAATGCATCGTGCAAATGGCTGTAAATTTTTTGTGTATTGATCAAACCGGTTTCACCACCTAATTCTGAAGGTTGAAAACAACAAAAACAAAGATAACTAGGCACATCAGCGGAATAATAATTTTCAGTATGAAATCCACCAAGATAAAGTGTTCCTCCAGTTTTATATACTGAATTAGTATGTAAAACATATTTGAGATTATTCACATGAACCCGACCATTTTCAGACATAAACGCTTCGCTAATACCGCGTAACTCAGGAATACTTAAAATGATCCGTTCAAATTGTTCATCCGTCTCGATATTAAAGCCTCTTAAGAGCACAGCTCCATAACGAGCCATATCATCGAGGATTTGTAGGGAATTGGATGCTAAAAATTGTTGCAGAAATCCGACATCCGAAGATCCATTGGCTTCGATCACTAATGGCATTTCATGTTCTTCGGATTGAATAAGTCGTTCTTCCTGGCGGAGAAATCGGGTGACCACACCTTGGTATTCCTTGCGCATAGCCCAAAACTTCCTTATTAGATAGCCATAAAAAACTATACCATAAAAAATGTCAATGCGATCAAAGGCGTTGTTGCTGAAAGAGTTCCTTCGAAAATAATATGATCTTCGAAGGAACGAAATGAAGCCCTTAGTTTGATTTAGAGTATTGCACTTTTTCAGAAAGCGATATTGCCAAGTTATATTCTTGCTGCCTGTAAAAATCAGGCCAAGCTTTAATAAATTGGCTTAAATTTTTATTATCTACAAGAATTTTTCCTCTAATGTTTTGATTGGTTATTGGATCGGGAATAGGAGCGCTATTACTCACTGTAGGGAGATTAACGCATTTACTGTTTATCCATGTTTCTATAGAACTTTTTTCAAATGAATGTCCACTAGGACTTAAAACAGGCTCCTTCAGGGTGTTTAAAAGTATCGGATCCTTGATATCTTCTTCTACTTTCTGCAATTTTGCCCAATACTCTTCGGGACTTAAAGAAGTTGCTGAGACGTAATTAATAATCGTCTTAAGTTTGATATTGGGATAAAAATCCTTTCCTTCCTCCAAATCAGGATGAAGCATCAATAACTGAGAACGTTCATAGCTAATACCATCAGCCACCCATGTAACCGGATCTTTCATCACTTTCATTTGGCCAGAAATTATTGTTACCAATGGGCAAGAAAGTGCAATAAGTATCCCTTCTGGCAAATTGACAGTCGTCGATTCCAGTTTCGATCCCTTGGAGCCTTGTTGGGGAACATCGGCGTCAGTACGGTAGGAGGTATAACCTTTCGATGGTGTTTCTTGTCCAAGTTTAGGATTTATTCTATTTTCTACTTCATAACCATTTGCAGATAGAGTTTTTAATAATCCAGGAAGGTGAGGTTGTGTATTCTCATCGGTCATGTGAATAATCCCACCCACTGAATCAGCAATAACAAAAAAATCCTCAGACTCTGGATGCGCATTATTCAAAACCCACCCATAGTCATTTGACAACATAAAACGTTGGGGTCCATCCGCTTGCCATTGTGCCAATTCTTTATTCCAGCTAATGGATTGAACCGTGAGCAATCCATCAACTCGGCTGTCACGGATCAACCATAATTTTGAGCCGTTTTCTTGCAAAAGAGCGACCTTTGAGGAGCAGTTCGATTGATTGCTTAACCAGGCAACCCTAGAAAAAAGAATGCGATTGGTTACATCTGGGGCCATTTTACCATAGATAAAAACATTCGCTTCTTGAGTATCTTCTTCTATCTTAAGTCGCATTTTTTCTCCTCATTATCAATGGGTATGCTTTGAACAAAGCAAAGGTTGTAGTTGGGACCACAAAACAATTTATTTTATTAAGGATTATTGATAATTCATGTTGCTAAAATCCCGCGAGGTGTTCGCGGGATGCCGGACTAAAGCAAATTAGTAATAGACCCTGAAGACACGATTTGCAATAAAAAAACATCTCCAAAGCACTGTTCATCGAGTATAAGCAATCGATATGAATTACAAGCTCACTTTTGATACTTCGTGATTATGTGCTTCATCTTCTTTTTCTGGAGCAGTTGTTTTTTCCTGCCACCAATATTTCATTTGTTGGGCAGCATGAACTGCTGCTTTGTATAAATCGGGAAGAATGGATACAATTGCATCAAGGAAATCAGTAAATCCCCCTTTATTAAAACCATAAATGCAACGGCTAAATTCAGCACCCTTTTTACTGAGGGCTATGGTATCGTCTTGTTTAGAGAAAAATCGATCTGTATTAAAACCTAATTGGAATCTTTCTTCATACTCTTGTAGTTCCTTGGCAAATACTCCCTCAATATCATCCGCAATCAAATGTCTTACTTGCACTTCCGTAAGGACGGGATAAAGTACTGCCATCATCGCACGTATGGCTTCATTCTTTGTGAGATTAGAAATGGTATCTTTACGCTCCTCAGGACCTCTTCCAAGGCTCCAATTACATGCTCCAACTAAAAGTGTTAATGCTTCATGATATTCAGCATAGGCTGTGGCACGTTGAGTTATATAATAAGCGGTAGCGGCCCAGCCTATCCAACCTAAAAAACCTACCACAGGGAGAAAAGACAAGGCGGTGGCACCAAAAACTACACTTCCCACAATTTTTTGGTCAGTACTTTTTAATAGATTTGATTTTTCTTTAACAAGTGTAATGCATTGATTTAAAAATTCGATATGTTGTTGATTGGATGTGCTAAAATCTTGCCCCTTTTTGATGTTAATAGCCAGCTTATTGCCATCAGCCGCCTCTGCACCACTTTCAATAGTAAAATACTGTTGTGACTCTAATTGCCGTTTGTACAGAGCATTATTAATACCCAGTTGAGGAACTGGTGTAGAAAGTTGCTTTTTTATCCCCAGAAATTCTAATACTGATGACATTTTGGCTTATCCTTAATAAAAAAAGGCATTCTAATTTTTCTTTAGCAGAATAACAATAAATACATGTGCAAAAAATAGTTCTTATGAATTATTTAATACCGTAAAAAATCGTAGTGAAGTTGAGGACGCTCATTAATTTGAATTATTATGAGTCGGATAGATGAATTGATGTATTTAGCTCTTTTTAGCGATTAATTGTTTAATATCAATTGCTATTTCTCGAATGGTTTGTTCTTTATAAATATCATTACGAATATCCAAATCAAACTCATCCTCTAAGTCAAAGAACAAATTAACTAAGTCCAGAGAGCTAGGAACTACCTGGTCAATTGACTGATCCAAATCAATCTCATCAGGTGGAATTTCTTGCGTTCTCGCAATTAAATTAACAACACGACGTTCTACTGTGTGCTCCATAAAAAATCCTTTTTTTATTCGACTGATATCATTTATGTCAAGACCTTTTATGAGTATACAACCTGCCTCCATTCAACTCCATTACTATTTATCTCTAACTTATTTCGGGAAAATTTTTCATTTCAAGTTCGGTGTGTCGATTTAAAATCCAAAACGTTTAAAACACTGTGCGCCCAATGATTTCATTGCACTGCATGGAATGATTGTAGTTGTCGCATCGGCATCATTGGCTATCTGAATAACATAGGAATGGCCATTAGAGCAGGCAACATTCCAATATGCTGCACCATTTAGATCGACCCCTTGATAAAATGAACCAAGAGGAGTACAGGGTTCGCCTGCTGCATTGATAATACCGCTTAATATTTGCGTTTTCTGATCGGATGTTCTGCTTAATAAGATGTCATTGGCAATATTGGCATAAATACAGGAAGAAAATGCCAAGAGGAAAAACATCATCATGGGCTTACGCATAATGCATCCTTTAATAGAATTGTATCCCCACAGGAAAAATTTGGTCTATATGATGTTATTCTAGGATATAGAATCGATTTCTCCATCTCCATTGGAAAAATTGATAAACAGATATATTAAAATTTTTACGATCGCGGTATGGAGAACCCGTTCCAAAACTCATTCCAAACCGCAATCAATTAACGCTTAGCGTTCATCACAAACCGTATAATATCCATGGCGAAAAGGATTGCTACGCGCTCTAAACTGATAATCACGACAATGTTGCCCGTGATCATCGGTATATCGTCTGTCCAAGCGAAATGAAAAATCACCGAAATTCATATCTTGTTGCCATTCTCGTTCTTGACGGGCTCTATCTTCTTCGTCCATGTGTTTCAAAAATTTACTGAGTTTACTGGCATGACCTACTGAGAAAAAAGAAGCCACAAGTACAAGCACGATTATTTTTTTCATAACTAGACCTTAAAACACACAAAAAGCATGTTATTAAACCATAATTGTTTTAAATAAACAAAAAATTAAAGGAACAATAAAGAATGTGTATACTAGGAGATATTTAAGCCATTGAATTACAGGGATTTCTACATGATAGGACAGCCATTTAAAATCACTCTGCCTTTCTTTTTGCTCAGCATGATACTTTATCTTTTAGTGCTTTCTTTTATTCAGTTTCCTTTAACTACCTTACTTAAACCAATTCCCATTGCGTTACTTATGCTCTTTGTCCTACAAATTAATTGCCACAAACAAGTAAAAGTCATGTTACTCTTTGCCTTAGGATTTTCACTCCTTGGCGATATTTTTTTAACCCTCCCCATCAAAATGGCATTGCAAGTGGGGATCTTGGCATTTATGGCAACACACGTTAGCTACATCTGCTTGTTTTTAAAAAATAGGCAATTTCGAAGCAAAAATGTTCTTTCTTTTTTACCTGTCTTGGTATTCGTCTTAGTCAGCTTCTATTTTTTATCCCCCTATTTGGGAGAGATGAAGAAACCAGTAGCAGCTTATTTATGCCTACTCACTTTAATGGTATTTTGTGCATTTCAAGTAAAACAGCAATCGCTTTTGACTCGGCTCGGAGCGATTCTCTTTTTATTGTCTGACTTTGTTTTGTCCATAAACTTATTTGTTTTAGCAAACAATAAACCCATAGCCGTGCTCGTTATGCTTTTATATTACACCGCTCAATTTTTATTGGTCGTCAGCATCACACAGACCAAAGAAATAATCTTCCTTACATTGTATAAGCTATTTCGAGGGTTAAAACTGGCGTAGTAGGTTAGGTAACAAGGGAAAACAATCTCAAAAAATGTAACAAATAAGCGACCAACATAACCATGGTGATATTGGCAATGAAACCCATCTTTTTTCTTCCTAAAATCAGCGAAGAAACGTATCTTGCCAATTCAGTTATGAACAATAAAATCAAATAAGTAGCGAAAATGATGAAGAGTGCCCAATAAAGACATTCCTGGTTAAAATAGAAAGGAACAAATTCGCTAGTGAGGCCTGTGCCTTTTTTATAACATAAACTAAAAAAATAATGCCGGTCATAGATAACTAAAAAAATTATCGTGTACAAGCGAAGAAAATGGATATTGTACAACATCGTCATTCTCTGATTCCTTCAGATTTATGCTCAACCGTATTTGATGTAGCAACTGTCTTGAAAAAACGTTCAAGACAGTTGCTGCATTGATTGAGCTACATGATACTTGAAGTGTTTTTATCCTATTTTTTTATAGGAGTCATGGCCAATAAATCGAGCACCGGGTCCCTCATGAGTAATATCGGTTGCTTGCTTGTTCAGTATGGAAATTGCATCAATATTTTGTTCCTTTTTATCAAAATGACCACTCACACTCAATACTGACTCACACATGGGGTAAACAACGCTGAAAGAGAGCACATTTCCTACCTTATAACCGGTAATAGGTCTTTTTTGATTGATTGCTTGCGGGCAGGTTTTGGAGGCAACTGCCGTGGTGAAATAACCTTCTATTTTATTATCTGCCAAGTCAGTAAGCACTAAAATTGAACCGCGTTCATTTTTATAGGTCACTTCTTTTTGCGCAGCAAAAACAGAGTGCGCAAATAAAGAGGATAATGCTAGTGTCGCGCAAAAAAACGATTTAAAACTCATTCAGATACTCCCGGGTAATTTATATATTTGCAGCAGTTTAACAACGAGTTGATGTGTAACATTTTAATCAGATAAGGTCAAATAGTATCCGCATTTCTACCACTTTGCATCAATTCACGAACTCTTTTGACACACAGAATTCTTGGGAATAATATACGTAATTAAAACCGTAGTAGTATATCTGTTGATATTCCTGCAGTATAAACAAAAAAGATCAGGATGATTTAAATGCGTAAATTGCTGTTCATTGGATTGACTGTCTTACTGTTAACAGCCTGTGGGGAAGAAAATCAATCTTTTAGTGGATATATTGATGCAGATCTTGTCTATTTTTCTGCCGATTTTGCTGGACGATTGACTGATCTCGCTGTACTAAGAGGACAACGAGTCAAAAACAATCAATTTCTACTTAGACTGGAACAAACCAGCGAGCTTTATAATGTGCAAATGAGCAAATTAAATAAAAAAGATTTGCTTGCGCAACGACAACAAACTTTGACCCAACTTCAATACAATGAAATCAATTATCGTCGTGTTCAGGAGATGCGCAAGCAAAATGCAGCAAGTCAAAATGATCTTGATACGGCGCAAAGGGATTTAAATATTTCTAAAGATCAACTTGCTAAGATTGACGCGAAAATTAAAAGTAATCGGGTTGATACTGCTGATAAAAATTGGCAGGTGACGCGCAAAGAAAATTTTGCTACCGATAATGGAATTGTATTTGATACTTATTATACAAAAGGGGAATTTGTCCAAGCAGGAGCCCCAGTTCTTTCGCTAGTAACCCAAAAAAATATTAAAGCCGTATTTTTCGTTCCAGAAGAAAAACTCGATGGATTACGCCTAAATCAACACGTTACAATCAAAACCGATCATAATCCTCATTTTGCCACAGGCCATATTTTCTACATCTCAAACATTGCTGAATATACTCCCCCCATCATTTATTCTCGGGAAGAACGTCAACGTCTTGTATTCCGCATAGAAGCCAAAATTGACTCGCCCGATCTCGAAAAAATTCATCTCGGCCTTCCTGTCACTTTGGAAATAACTCAATGAGTGATCTAACAATTGATGTTAAAGGGTTAACAAAGAAATTTGATCAAAAAGTCGCGGTTGATCACATCAACTTACACGTTGAAAAAGGATCCATATTTGGATTCTTAGGTTCGAATGGTAGTGGTAAAACGACAACGATCCGAATGATTTGTGGTCTTTTAACTCCCACCGATGGAGAAGGGACTTGTCTTGGTTATGATATTCGCACCCAGAGCGATGAAATAAAAAAACGTACCGGTTATATGCCTCAAAAATTTAGTTATTATACCGGGTTAACGGTTCATGAAAATCTTCGTTTTGTTGCGGATATTTTTCAAATAAAAAATTCGGCTAAAGCAATAGAAGAAATTATAAAAGATCTTGAGCTTGAAGAGTATCAAAAGGTACAAGCAGGCAATTTATCTGGAGGGTGGAAACAACGTTTGGCGCTGGCATGCAGCTTGCTGCATAAACCTCAACTATTATTCTTGGATGAACCTACTGCTGGTGTTGATCCAAAAGCTCGTAAAGAATTTTGGGATTACTTACATAAAATTTCCTCTCGTGATGGCACCACAATCCTTGTGACAACTCATTATATGGATGAAGCGGAAAAGTGCAGTAGCCTAGCATATATTAATGTGGGGAAGCTCTTATATACAGGCAGTACCAGAGATTTGATTCCTCACTCCCAAGTCAAAACTTATATATTAAATGTGGATCGAAAACAACAAAGTCAGTTCCTGGAAAAGGTAAATGATGCGTATCCTAAGCTGTTGGCCTCAATTGTAAATAATGAGCTACGGATTTCATCAAAGGACCATCAATCACTCAAACGGATGATTGACGAAAACAGTGAACTGTCTTTTAAAGAAACTACTCCTTCTTTTGAGGAAGTTTTTATCGGATTAATGCGATGAAATATAAGAATCTATTACATGGATTATCTATAGCGCGTCTCGACGGGTTAATACGCAAAGAATTTATTCTAATCACTCGGGATCGCGGCACTATCGCGATGTTAGTCATCTTACCAATTATGTTGCTTATTCTCTTTGGTTTTGCCATCGAATTTGATCCCAAACATCTCCCTACTACAATAATTAGCTATGATAATTCTCCATTCACTCGAAGTTATGTCAGCGCTCTTGAGGCTTCAGGATATTTTAGCGTGATTCATGATGAGAAAATGAACGAAAATAAGAAGAATCAGGATTTCGCCAATGGAAAAATAAGCTTCGCCTTTACTATTCCCCCTAATTTTACTCGTAAATATATTCGTAACGAAAATCCACAGTTACTGGTTGAAATCGATGGTTCAGATCCCGGAAGCAGTGCCAGCGCACTGAGCAATGCACTTCCCATTCTGAACCAGACTATGGAGACCTTCAATAAACAAGGTTTAGGCTCCCCATCCCCTACCCAGTCAAAGCGAAGTGTCAACCTCACCATTCATCGACTTTATAATGAATCGAATACAAGTTCTTATAATATTGTTCCAGGGTTAATCGGCGTACTACTGACGCTAACCATGGTGATGCTTACATCAACCGCCATCACCTCAGAAAAAGAGTCTGGGACAATGGAAATGTTGTTAAGCACGCCATTAAAACCAACCGAAATAATTCTTGGTAAAGTCATACCCTATATTGTATTAGGTTATGTACAACTAACCAGTATTTTAATTTTTGGTAAATTATTAATTCATATTCCTACTGAAGGAAGTATCTTCTTACTTTATATCGCAGTTGCACCGTTTATTATTGCCAATTTAATGGTGGGCATGATTTTTTCCACCCTGGCACGTACTCCGATGCAAGCAATGCAATTGAGTGTTTTCTATCAACTCCCTTCAATGTTTTTATCAGGTTACATCTTTTCTTTTTATGGAATACCTACTTGGGCACAAATGATAGGGTACTGTGTGCCCATGACGTACTTTATACGGATTGCACGTGGAATTTTGCTAAAAGGCAATACGTTTAGCCAAATTGTTCCCAATATTTTTCCTATTTTATTAATAGCATTCATTTTGATTCTTTTGACGGGGAAAATATTTAGAACAAAGCTCGACTAGGGTCTGTTTACAATTCGTTCGCTTGAGCCAAGACAATAGAAGTGTACCGAACCTAATTAAATTTATTTTAAATTGGCACAAT
Organism: Legionella sp. 227; assembly: GCF_043161935.1. Taxonomy (NCBI): domain Bacteria; kingdom Pseudomonadati; phylum Pseudomonadota; class Gammaproteobacteria; order Legionellales; family Legionellaceae; genus Legionella; species Legionella sp. 227. Next base: position 731,511 of record NZ_CP171154.1, read on the forward strand.
TATGAAAATAAAAATTATCTTATTTAATCTATCCGCCATTTTGCTTGCAGGTTGTTGCAAAAACTGCCTTATTCCTGAAAAAGTAAATTATCCTAAAAATTCGCGCAGTGGAATAAAATACCTCGATAATAAAAGCGACCTAAGTCGAGTCGCATGGTGGAAAAAACTGGATGATCCAGAACTTAATCAGCTGATTATGCAGGCGTTGACTTGTAATGATACCATTAAAAGGTCGTATGCAACGATAGAGCAAGCACAAGCTCAACTTAAGGCAGCGCAATATGCATGGCTCCCCACACTTGATGCGACCGCTACGGGTTTTTCTGGCGGAACCTGGAATTCCCATGTTACCCCCCGAGGTCAATTGGCGAATAATCCTTTTTTTTCAAATCTTTCTCACATGAGATTTAGAGGATACTACACTGGCTTTACTCCAAAATACACAGTGAACATCTTAAATAATATTTATAATATCAAATCAGCCAAAGCCTCTTTAGCCATGGAGCAAGCCCAGGCTCAATCAACAAAGTTAGGAATTATAAGCCAAATGAGCGGCGCCTACTTTATGCTCTTAAGTCAAAGAGAACAACTGGCTGTTGAGAAAGAACTGCTTCATGATTTAAGGAAACTGCATCAACTGGAACAGATTCGTTTCAAGAAAGGAGCCAGCAATATTGAAGTGCCAATCAACATCGATCAACAGCTGGCCCAGGAACAAGCTAAAATTCCTCAAATTGAAAGTGTCATCGCGCAAAATGAGAATACCATCCACCTCTTATTGAACCAAAATCCTGGTCCGATTACGACGCATCGAAGTGTGCTTTCGTTAAACTTAAAGCATTTGATTCCTAAATCCTTACCATCATCGGTTTTGAAAAATCGCCCAGACATCATGATTGCGTTAAATAATTTAAAAATAGCTCAAGCACAAATTGGAATGGCTTATTCGGCTTTTTTCCCAACCATCGCATTAACCAGTTTAATTGGAGGTGCCTCTATTGATTTAAGAAATATTTTAAAAGTGAGTACGAATATTTGGGTTGCCCAAGCTGCCGCATCAACCAAAATTTTCAATGCCAGCTCCTATGAAGACATCAAATCAACTAAAGCGGGATTCAAAGCAACTTATTATGAGTATTTGAGTACGCTGCATTCCGCATTTGCAGATGTAGATGATGCGCTGACGAATGAACAGAAAAACCATTTATCCTATTTGCTAATTGAAAAAGGATATTGGGCAGCAAAAAAAGCATATGCTGTCGCTTTAGCGCAATATAAAGCAGGAGCCAAAGACTATCGTAATGTCATCAATGCAAAAATTAATCTTGATCGCAGTAAATTGAGTTTAATTCAAGAAAAAGCCCAATTACTTGATAGTATTGTCCAGGTATATGATGAAGTGGCTGGTGGGTATGATGTTGCTTAATATGGGGCGCTTTATGCTGCCTGTTTTTTAGAATTATTTCCCTCACCCCTCTCGCGAAACGGGAATGGAGATGTTAGTACTCCTCAATTTCTCATCTCAAAACAAGAAAGGGGATTTTTATAGTGCTCCAATTGTTCTGCTGAAATGAGAAATAGGATTTTATAAGGCATACCCATTTCACGTCACGGAAGAGAAGTTTTTTATAGTGTTCCTAAATCCCTTCTCCCCTAAGGGGAGAAGGTGCCCGCTAGGGTGGATGAGGGTTTGCATTAAGCTTTTTCGTCAAGGGCCTTTTCTACAACTTTAACCAATCGTCCTGCCTCAGGAGAGGTAGTTGAATAGAAATAATCGATTAGCTCCCCTTTGCGATTAATAATGTATTTATGGAAATTCCATTTTGGTGCCGTACCAAATCCTAATTTCTCTCTAGCCCAAAGATAAAATGGATGTGCATTTTTTCCTGAAACTACCTCTTTAGCAGTCATTGGAAAAGTAACCCCATAATTGACCTGGCAAAAACTTGCAATTTCTTGCTCAGTTCCTGGCTCTTGGCCACCGAAATCATTTGACGGAACTCCCAAGATGACTAAACCCCGATCTTTATATTGTTCATAAAGCTTCTCTAACCGCGCATATTGAGGGGTAAAACCACATTTTGAGGCCGTATTTACAATCATTAACACCTTTCCTCTAAATGATGATAGGGGTAATGGTTCATTCCCGCGTAATGTATGAAAGGAATAATCATAGGCATTATCATTGAGTTTAGGTGAATCAGCTGCTGCGGTATTAGAGGTCATAATGTAACATCCTAGTAAAATGGTTAGAAAACGCATGGTTATCCCTTAAATGTTCGTTCAGGAGCTAAATCGCTGGGATGTCTATTAACTTCCTTTATCATAAAGGAATGATCCTGTATTGCAAGAAAAACCACTAATGAGAATGCAACTGTTTTCTAATTTTTTCTTGCACTTCAAGCATATGATGTTCATCTCTATAATGAGTTCGTGGCCAAAAAAAACCCTTCAGCCCATCGTGTTTGTTTCTGGGAACTATATGGATATGAAGATGGGGTATGCTTTGACTGATGGTGTTATTCATTGCTATAAAACTTCCTTCCGCGCCCATTGCTTTTTCAACCGCTCTGCCAATTCTTTGCGTTAATGAAAAAAGCGGCGATAGCATCGAGTCTGGCAAATCATATAATGTTTTCATATGCATCTTCGGGGCTAATAAAGTATGCCCTGGAAAAAGCGGACGAGAGTCCAAAAAGGCGATGAACCCCTCGTCTTCAAAAACAATAAACGATTTTTCTTTTTTTGCCGCAATTAAATCAATAACACATTCACCTGTCATTTTTATATCCCTATTCATCCCAATGGATCATTTAAACAGTTAGCGCTTTATCCATCGCATTATATGTTTTTCCTTTATGCTCCAACAAATTCTCTTTTTCATCTTTATATCTCATCTTGAGCAAACGACTAAAAAAACCATCCGGACAATTTGCAGAGGACTTAATTGCAAGAGGCGTTTCTTCAGCAAGTTCTTCTATTTTTTCTGCATTGATGCGATTGCGCCACCTATAGGCTAATCCGGGAAGAGCGATAATAACTCCTCCAGTATAACCTGCCGCTACACCATAAATCCCAAGTTTCGTCTTAAGTCCAAGAAGTGCAGATCCCGTTATTCCCAAAGATAATGCGGAAACTGAAATCATCGTTGAACCTCTAAGATCCTTCAAAACTCTTAATTGCTGTAATAGATTATACCGTGCCGAATCCAAAATGACTCCTGCCGACATGATAGGCGCCAAATATTTAAGCATATCTTTGACTTCACTAGGATTATTTCCCATCACCAGTACACCGGGCATCACTGCAAAAAATAAAGGGACAGGAGCGGTGTAAATCAGAGTAGTTAATAATCCATACTTTCCCATACTGCTTGCATTTTGATATTTTCTGGCGCCCATCAGTCGATTCAGTTCTTGTGAATTACCCTGCCCAAACCCTGCCAAGAGTAAGAAATTAAAGAATATATACTGATTTAAATCAGTGATGGCGGATTGTTCCTTAGTTCCCAACATACCTGAGAGAATGCTTACTGAAAGAGACATCGCCATTTCACTTGCAACAGAAAAAGTAATCGAACCACCTATCGCCAACAGCTCTTTAAGTTGTGCAAACTGGCCGGAAAATTTTTTAAAAATCTTGAAAAATTCGTACTGACTAAAATCTTTATGTTTTGCCAAGTAAAGAGCATACGCCAAGGAAGTTAAATAAGCTTCAATGATATAACCGATAGCAACGCCATCTCCTCCCATCTTAGGCATTCCTAAACCACCAAATCCGAGCCAGGAAGAAATGCCTGTCCCCACTAAAAGACTGGCAAACCCCATAAACATCGCAGCTTTAGAACGTCCAAAACTAAACATCATTTGCTCCGTAGATATTCGCGTCAATACCCCGGCTACTGCAGGTGAATAAACTCGTAAAAAATGCTGCGTAATCTCTGCGACCTGGTCTTTCTGCCCAAAAATAGTAGTTAATAAAGGTTTGGAAAAGATCATTCCAGCCATAATCGGAGGGGTGAGTGCGGCAGATAACCAAAGACCATTACGATTGATGCCAGCAATATACTCACGCTTTGCTTGCAAGACTACTTCGTTGTTCTCCCCTTCTTTTTCAGCTTCGGTAAGTTCACCAATTTTATTGCTCGCAACCACACTCATAGAAAACAACGGAGCCATGCCAACGACTAAAAGGGTGTTGATCATAGTAGAAATTAATGTGGCTGAAGCAGCTTCATCTTCATTTTCACTAAGTGCATTAAGCAATACAACAATTAAAAAAATCTCAAAGCTAAAAGTAAATGAAAGCGCCATTGGAACAGAAAGCGAACTTAGCGATTTAAAAACATCCCAAAGTCCATATGCAACCTCATCTACATTGTCAGAATTATTAATTGGCGTAATTAACGCTTCATCGTCATCTTCTTTTTCATCTTCCAAGGAGACATGATCTAATGATTCCTCAGAAGCATTGGCAGCATCAGAAACATTGATTATTATTTGTTGGTTTTGTGGTTCTTCAGAAGCTGCATTAATACTCTTTCCTACTTTTTTTTCATTTCTTGATTCTTCAATTTTTTTTTGCATTACCATTTCCTTTAAAACAACTCATTCCTATTAAGGGACACAACCTAGAATTCATTTAGAAATATCTCAACCAATGTGCCAACAAATTAAATTCAGTGACAAAATATTGGGCGAGACTTGGGGGCGTGAATTATATCAATCTTTAAAATCTTTGCACCTGAATTTTTTTATTCAAAAGATTGTGTCAGTACTTAATTGAAGATAGGCAAACACTGCACTATCATGTGTTTTTCTAATCTAAGAATTCACAGCGGCTTTTTCTTTCAATTAACTCATTTTTAAAGGTTGGAGTAAAAATAAAATGAAAAAATATTCTCTGCTTTTGTTTTTTGCATTCTCTTTTTTTCACTGTCATGCTTTTGCAAATACGTTCACTATCGAAAGCCCATCCTTTAAAATGAATTCCATGATCCCGGACCAATATACGTGCAGCGGAGTGGATCAATCCCCCCCTTTAACCTGGCAAAATATACCAAGCAATACCCAGTCACTGGCCTTAGTTGTTGATGATCCGGACGCAGCTGAAGGTACTTGGAGCCACTGGATAGTATTTAATATACCGCCCACGGTAAAAGAATTAGGAGCAGGAGGCCCGATTCCTCCTGGAGCCGCAAATGCAAAAAACAGTTGGGGAGGATTAGGATATCGAGGTCCTTGCCCTCCTTTTGGTTTAGCTCATAGTTATCATTTTAAATTATATGCTCTGGATACAGTATTAACTTTGGGAGACGGGACGACGCGAGATATACTTTTAAATGCAATGACTGGACATGTTATTGGTAATGCAGAATTGATTGGACTTTATCAGAGATTAAAAAACAATACTCCTGCTCAGTAATTGTAACCGAACATTGTCTCTTTAAAGAGATTAGGTTGGGACCTCTTGGCCCAACCTGCATCCTATTTAACTACTCCCATTACAACTTATCTGAGCTTACGCCAAACCATTTCTTATAAATTTTTTCATAGGTCCCATCGGCTTGCATTTCTGCTTGGGCCTTGTTAACCGCTTTAACCAATTCCTGATTTGCTTGATTCATGCCAAAGCCTAATGGCTGAGGTGCATTGGGGACAGGAGCAAGAATTTTCAATTCGGGATGGTGCTCAACATAATAATAAGCTACAGGAAATACCTTCATCACAGCCCCAACCCTACCTGCGATTAAGTCATCTATAGCCAAGTTAAAATTTTTAAATGGATATATTTTTATTCCGCGGATTTGTCCCTTTTTTTGCATCTGTTTGGCGATATCAAAATCAGTCGTTTTAGCTTGGACACCCATAGTAAGATTGCCTAGATCAGCAATCGTTTTTGCCTGCGGTGTTTTTTTGGTGTTAATCACGATACTTAAGGTAGTTGTCATATAGGGCTTGGAAAAGGCTATTATTTTCTCGCGCCCACTCGTGATCGTAATCGCTCCCATAATGAGATCATATTGCTGCTCTCGCAATTCATTTATAATGTTTTCCCATTGTGTGTTTTTAAACTCTAGATGTAAATGCAGTCTTTTGGCAATTTCTCGAATTAAATCCACTTCAAAACCAATTTCCTGTTTATTTTTTAAATATTCAAACGGCGGATTGGTAAAATAAGTAGCAACAATAAGGGTTCCTGGTTTCAGAGTATGCAATGCAGGATGATTTTCATTGTCTGAATAAGCCAACCTACTCATAAAGGAAGAAAATAAAAACACAAAAAAACAAAAAAATAGTGTTCTTAAACATTGTCTTAACATACATAACTCCTTTTGCATTCATGTAGAACCTATCTCACGCGTAGTCATTTTTTTTGTGAGACTCTTTTAATTAATAACGGTATAAACCCCAAGAGGATACCTCCCAATGCAACAATATCCGTCACTAAATCGAATTTAGGGATACTAAAGCAGGCGATAAAAACCAAAAATAGCGCACTAAAAGTAGGCCAAATAATATAGCCAAGTAATTCAGCACTACTTTTCCACAAAAACCGATGGTACCAAGCACAGGCAAAACCCGTTAACGAATAATAAAAAGCAACTAAAAGGCCAAGTGCATGTACCGAATCTTTAATAATTAGGTTTACCGTTGAAAAATTAGAAGAAAGTACTAATAAAATCACTCCCAAAAACCAGATAAAAAGAATAGCTACCCACGGGGTATTTCGAGATTTATGTAAGGTCGCATAACGTGGATGAATTATTTCATCCCGGGCCTCAGCAAATAAAGTTCGTGTAAACTGAACAATGGTAGTCTGCAAGGTACCGATTGTACTGATCATCACGCAAAGAACTGCCAAGTAGCTCCATGGACTGGGTACTATTTTTTCTGCGACTGCAAAAATTACATTTGTCCCTGCATGCTTTATTTCATCATCATTGAGAGCCAGGAGGGTTACAATAGCAAAACTGACATAGATGCATATAATAATCAATACAGACCAAAAGGCTCCGATCCCCGGCGCATGCCGAGTATTTTTAGTTTCCTCATTTAAGTTAAGGGTAACATCCCAGCCCCAGTAGAAAAATACGGCGGTTAATGCCCCTGTTGCAAATAATTCGGGAGTGAAGCTGGTAAAAGAAAGCCAGGAAAATGAAAAAGGATGCGCTGGAAGATGTGCAAATTTGATAAAACCCACACTAATAATTGTGAATAAGATAAGCACTTCAAAACCAGTCATTAAGATTTGAAGATATGCCGTGGGTTTTATTCCAGCAATAGCGATTACTGAAATCATGGTTACCCAGAGTATGCTGGTAAAAGTAACCCAGCCAGGGCTTTCCACTAAATGAGGCGCGACGAGTAACAAAGTTGCTGTAGCTGCAGGAATAGAACCCGAAACCATAAATACAGCGGATGAAACTAAAACGGCCCATCCAGCAAAAAAACCTAAATACATTCCAAAAATTTTGGATATCCACGCATATGAGGCCCCGGCATTGACAATGACTTTATTCAGGTGAATGAATGCCAAGGAAATACCAAACATGATAAATCCACAATATAAAATACTTCCCGGGGCTAAAGTACCCACCGTAGCCACAAGTGTTGCTGTCGCAGCGGCAACACTAAAAGCGGGCGCGGCTCCTGCCGTTCCCATAATGATGGATTCACCTATTCCCAGAGAATCCGCAGCAAGCTTCCCTTCATTCTTAATATTCATTTGGTCAAAGTTTCCAACTATAAAATTAAGTCATCTTTACTAAGCATATCAATTTTTAAGGAAATATGTGCTGAGCACCAAAATTTCTCAAAAAAATTTAACCCTTTCGCTTTGACAAAAAATAAATCAGAATAAATAATTAATTATCAAATAAGAATGAAACAGGACTTACAGAAACCGCTTTATTATGAGCGTCACGAGAGATCTCCACTCAAGCACAGGGTTAAGTGCGAGGGAAGTTCCCTGGTTACGTTTGGGTTGCGGATTCGTAAGCGCTGTAAAATTCCATTCACTCAATGAATTGAGAGCAACTATGCAAGCAGATCTCTTTTATACAGTAGATAGTGTCAGACCAATCCCTCTTTATCTCATGTCCCAAAAACAATGGGAAGAGCAAAGTCCTTCATTAACCTCAGTTGAACGTAACTATTTTGGACAAATGCAATTTAATGGAGCAATCGGCGATTGTTGTTTGTTTTATGACGCTGATGGTTTATTAGAGAAAACATATATAGGCACTGGGGATGAAAATCAGATATTGGCAATGGCCCATGCAGCTGAATTATTACCAGCGAACACCTATCAAGTTCAAGGGACTTATTCGCCAGAGGCCGCCTTATATTGGGCATTGGCACAATATCGTTTTGAAAAATATAAAAAAAATTCTTCATCACCTCGTATCTTAGTGGTTGAGTCACAAAAGTTAGATGATTTACTTCAAATGGCTGAGGCACATTTTCTTGTTCGTGATTTAATCAACGAACCGGCCAGTGATCTGGGTCCTAAAGAAATGGCAGAAGTAGTTGCAACATTAGCCCATACTTATAATGCAAAATTTGAACAATGGATTGGTAATGAATTGTTACTCGATAATTTTCCAGCCATTCACGCAGTAGGTCGTGCTGCCCAGTCAGAACCACGTTTACTCTCTTTGACCTGGGGAGATGAAACATATCCTCGTGTTGCGTTGGTGGGTAAGGGTGTTTGTTTTGACACGGGGGGGCTGAATATCAAATCAGCTTATGGTATGCGCATAATGAAAAAAGACATGGGAGGGGCAGCACATGTGATAGGCCTCGCCCAATGGATTATGGCTCGTAACTTGCCTGTTCGCTTACATCTGCTTATTCCCGCTGTGGAAAATGCCATTGGACCCAATGCCTACAGACCTGGCGATATTTTAGTTATGCGTAACGGCTTAACCGTGGAATTAGATAATACTGATGCAGAAGGACGTTTGATTTTGGCTGATGCTTTGGTCAAAGCATGTGAGGAGCAACCTGATTTACTGATCGACTTCGCAACCTTAACCTCCTCAGCTCGTGTTTCAGTAGGTACTGAAATGTCCGCTTTTTTTACCAATAACGAATCATTAGCCACAGAAATCATTGATGCATCCTATAAAGCGGCTGATCCGATATGGCGTTTACCCTTATTTGCTGCCTATGAAAAATTCCTGCGCTCTTCGATTGCGGATATGACCAACTGCAGTGATTATCCTTATGCTGGAGCGATTATAGCCGCATTATTTCTGCAACGTTACATCACCAAAACTACGTCTTGGCTGCATTTTGACATTATGGCCTGGAGTGAACAAAGCAAACCTGGTAAACCAGAGGGTGGCGAAGTCATGGGTTTACGTACTGTCATGGAATATTTGTTACGTGTTTATGGGTAATACTTTGCTGGCAACAACACTTAAGGTTTACCACTTTTTATTTAAGTGAAACTCTGCCAAAGAATAGTAATTTTGTTTCCCTTTTTCTGGCCTGCTTTCGAGGAGATAAATCTTATCTACCACAATGGGGGGAATACTCGGCATTTTTACTGTTTCTAATAGTTCGCATGGTACCTGATGCCGAATCAATCGTCCCAGGGTTAAATGCCCCCGAAAAGGGCGAGTTTCAATCGGGACATTCAAAGCAATTAGAGCCTTTCCGATCGTATCTGACAACATAGCTAAACCAGCTTGGGGTTGAACTGTTAACGAAAGAACTTTAGGACGTCGTAAAGCGGGAAACCACTCCAACTGCCCTAATTCAAGTTGAAATGGCGATAGATTTTTTATTGCCGCATGCACATATTCCGTCACGGATATTAACTGTTCTTGTGGTAAATTACCTAGAAATTGCAAGGTAATATGCATTTTTTCAACATCGACCCAACGCATATAATCCGATAGGATCGTCTCTTGCAAAGACTTTAAGTAATTGGATAGTTTAATTTGTATTTTCTTTGGAAAGGTAATGGCAAAAAAAATCCTTAGCGTATGCATTATCCCTCACTAAAACACTATGTTGGGGTCTTGAATCCTATTTAAAGTACCCATCATCAAAACAACTGAGACTATATACAATAATAGTATCAAAATTGATTAAATAAAATTGCATGTGCACGAAACATCGGTAACATAAGATATGTGGTGAATTACTGTGATTCTTAAACGCACATAAAAATAATTAAATTTCTCGATAATGGTCGTTTGCTTGGTGTGCGTATTTTAACTCGCGGATTCCATACCTTATATTGCCCCTCCAAACACGCCGCACATTGAAACAATGTTATTCCTATTTTACTGCAACGACGATGGTTATAGATAAACTATAACTGAGATGATAGCATTATTATTTTTTGTTCGAGAGCGAATGAAATACCGACCCGATATTGATGGACTCCGGGCTGTTGCCATTATACTGGTCTTAATTTATCACGGAGGACTCTCCTTTTTTCCATCTGGCTTTATAGGGGTGGATGTATTTTTTGTTATCTCAGGCTTTCTTATCACTCAAATCATCCATGAGTCAGTTCATAAAGGTTCTTTTTCTTTTTTAGACTTTTACAATCGAAGGTTATGGCGTTTACAACCTGTTTTTGTGGGTTTGCTTCTTTTGACTACCGCATTGGCACTCTTGTTTTTTTTACCCGATGATTTAATCTTATACAGCAGAAGCGCACGCAAAACTTCTTTATTTTTATCTAACTTGTTTTTTGATAAAACAACAACTGGATATTTTTCACCAGAAACATACCAGCTTCCCTTGCTTCATACTTGGTCTCTTTCAATAGAATGGCAATGCTATCTGTTTTTACCTTGTCTCATCTACTGCTTGCATCGTTTCTTACCTAAAGGATGCTTGCTCCCAATTATAGTTGGACTGACTTTTATTGCTTTTATCAACTCGATGTATAATGCGAGAGCCTTACCTGCACATACGTATTACCTATTTTCCAGCAGAATTTTTGAGTTTTTGATTGGCTCTTGTGTCGCCTTCATTCCAGTGACCTTTTTTGTAAGCAATAAATATGTTATCAACCTGTTTGGCAGTGTCTCATTGCTCACTCTATTGTATCTTGCCCGTCTTAATCCCTCTTTGACAGGTTACCCTGATGAACATGCTTTTGCTGTTTGTATTGCCACAGGATTACTTATTTTCTTAGGGGCATGTGCTCCCGGAAATAGATTAAGCCAAATACTTTCCAGTAAGCCTATGGTATTTGTAGGATTATTATCTTATTCCCTCTATATTTGGCATTGGATTATTTTTTCATTTCTAAGATATCAAAGTATTGTAGAAACCCCTGCTGTTTTAATAGGTGCTTTCGGACTTACTTTTGTTTTAGCCTATCTCTCCTGGCGCCTCATTGAAAAACCCTCAAGACGCGGGAAACACATGCAATTTCGTTATACTTTTATGCTGCTGTTTTTAATGCCGATCATTGCATTACATTTGACCGATTATATGATTAAGAAAAACCAGGGATTTCCTCAGCGTTTTACTGGTGAACTATCAACTATCCATCAACAATTAAACCAATACGACAGCCCACAAAGAGCTGTATGCGTGACTGATTCACAAAGTAAAATTAATAAGCAGTGCCGTATCGGTTCAAAAAAACCAAACCGCAAGCAGGCACTCATGATCGGCGATTCTTTTGCCAATCATTATTGGGGTTTTATGGATGAGCTAGGACAAGCAGCAAATATCTCTATTTTAATGCAGACCGTATCTTCGTGCTTAACCTTGCCCGGCATTTATCTTTTCGATTGGTGGCATTTTAAAAATCAAAACTATCAGCTCTGTTATGAGCTGACTCAAAAATATTATCAAATGATTCTAAATAATCACTATGATTATGTAATCATTGGCCAGCTATGGGGTAATTATTACAGTGATAACATCATAACTAAGTTAGGTGATAAACGTTCGTTACACTTAGGCCTAAAAAGACTAGAAAACGCTTTAGACAGAGCACTTTCAATCATCACCACCTCAGGGGCAAAGCCTGTATTAATTCATTCAACAGCAACAATGCAAAATAGTTTTCATGATTGTTTTTATAAACATATAAAACGAAGAACTTCTTATAATCCTCACGAGTGTGATTTTACCCTTGCGGAAGAAAAATGGTTTAATCAGTTATTTAATAAAATGAAAAACAAGTACCCACAGTTAATTATTATCGACCCTAAAAAAATACAATGTACGCAAAATATCTGTAAGGCAGACATCAATGGGGTCCCCATCTATCGTGACGTAGGTCATATTACAGATTATGCCTCTTATCAATTTGGGAAACTTTACTTACAAAAATATCCTAATCCTTTAGCCTAATCTTCCAAGAGTATTTTTTACATTCAAGAGCTAGGTTTGAAGCGCAATTGAAATTCAGTACCTCGCTACTTATCGGCTATCCATCGCCACATCAGTTTCTTTTTAATAATTTCCACTAGAAAAAGATAAGTGATTGTTGCAGCGATTAGAAAGAGGAAGTAGGATGCGGGTAACGGGACGAATCCCCAAAACTTTGCAATGGGCGTAAAAGGCAATATCATAGCAATAAACACAATGGATAACACCATGATGATTAACGCGTTACTGGGTTTACTTTGCCAAGGACTTTTCACTGAACGAATCACAAATACGACCAGTGTTTGCGTCGCCAAAGATTCAACAAACCAGCCGGTTTGAAACAATGCTTCCGTTGCGGCAAAGACCTTCAGCATCACAAAAAAAGTGATAAAATCAAAAAGAGAACTGATGGGGCCGATATAAAACATAAATTTGCGAATAATTCCTATGTCCCAATGCTTGGGTTTACGTGCAAAACTAGGGTCGACGTTATCGGTTGGAATCACAACTTGTGATGTATCATAAAGAAGATTATTTAAAAGAATTTGTGTCGGTAACATCGGTAAAAACGGCAATACTAGAATCGCGCCGGCCATACTTAACATGTTCCCAAAATTGGAACTGGTGCCCATCATAAGATATTTCATCACATTTCCGAATGACTTACGTCCTTCCACAATCCCTTTCAACAACACGCTTAAATGGCGCTTTAATAGGATAATGTCCGCGGCTTCACGCGCTACATCAACCGCACCCGCAACCGAAATTCCTACATCCGCCGAATGCAAAGAAGGAACATCATTTATTCCATCCCCAATATATCCTACTACATGACCCCGAGCGCGAAGGACACTAATGATGCGTTGTTTTTGCATAGGAGAAATGCGCGCAAATACATCGACTTCTTCCGCAATCTCCCCTAAAGCCATATCGGTTATGTGATTCAATTGTTCACCAAGTATCATTCGGCTTGCATCAAGCCCCACGTGTTGACAGATATGACGTGTCACCAAATCATTATCTCCGGTCAAAATTTTTATTTTGACCCCTTCTTTAAATAATTTCTTGATGATTGTTGGCGTTTCCTCAAGAGCTGGGTCGAAAAAAGCCAGGAACCCCGCTACCACCATGTTTTTCTCATCCGGAACATGATAGGAAGACTTAGTTTTGATTTCGCGATAAGCTACAGCCAATGTGCGATAACCCTGCTCACTTAAAGATACAAAAGTGGCTTCAATCCTTTTCCGGGTCGCGTCATCCAATGGATGGATTGCACCAGCCAGATCATAATGAGTGCAATCGCAGATCACAAACTCTGGAGCACCTTTGGTAATCAGTAGATGAGATCCACTTTTATCAACAACAACGCTTGAGCGGCGACGTTCAAAATCGAAGGGAATTTCATCTACTTTATGATAAGTTTGTACGTCAGGATGATCGTGTTTTAAGATCGCAGCATCCAAAGGATTAATGTTTACTTTTTTTAATACTGCAATATTAAAAGGGTTAGGAATCTCCGTACCATATAAACTATTTAAATAAGCCAATAACATCACGCTTTCGGATTTATTCCCCAAAGGATCTATATGTTGCTCCAGGACCATTTCACCACTGGTTATCGTACCGGTTTTATCACTGCAAAGAATATCAATACTGCCAAAATTCTGAATTGCAGATAAATTTTTGACAATCACTTTTTTCTTTGCCATATGGACTGCACCTGCGGCGAGCGTCACCGTGGTAATCATCGGCAATAACTCAGGAGTAAGCCCAACAGCCAAGGCTACGGCAAATAATAAAGATTCAAGCAAAGAACGTTTTAAATAAATATTGACCGCAAACACAAATACCACAAGAAAAAAAACCACCTTCATAATGAACAAGCCAAAGCGAGTGATGCCTTTTTCAAATTCAGTGTGTGGTGCGATTTTGGAAAGGCTTTTGACGATATCGCCAAATTGGGTATTCGCTCCAGTTGCGACAACTACAGCCGTAGCCGTACCACTAACCACTGATGATCCTGAAAAAACAGCATTTTTCGCCTCTTCAGGATTTTGAGGGGTAGTGCTCTCTTGAATTGCTTCCTTTTCAACAGGTAAAGACTCCCCAGTGAGTGCCGCCTGTTGGACATGTAAGTCCTTCGCTTTTAATAATAGCGAGTCTGCGGGGATCAAATCACCCGCGACAAGGCGGATAATATCGCCAGCAACTAATTCACGGCATGGGATTTCCCCCCATTGGCCATCACGTAAAACATTTGCAGTGGATGCGATATTCCTCTGCAGTTTTTTCACCGCCACTAAAGAGCGATGGCTTTGAAAATAATCCAGGCCAATGCTCATCACCACCATAATGATGATGATTACCGAACTCACCACATTCCCAGTAAACGCTGAAACTCCTGCCGCGATCAACAATATAGCAATCAGTGGATTTGTGGAATGAGAAATGGCCTCCATAATAAGCAGACGATAAGGGCTTTGAGTCACTTCATTATACCCGGACAATGCCTGCCTTTTTTGGGCTTCCGCGCGAGTTAAGCCATCGAGAGAACTACTTAGTTTGCTGAGTACCGTTTGGTTATCCAAAGTAACTAATGATTGTAAATCCATTTATTTCAACCCATCCTATGTTTCGCCAGTTCGCGTCATTCAATGCAGCCGTCTAACGTAATGGCAAGTTCACTGGATTTTTATAGTAGTTATTAATTTTATTGGCAAGCCAACCTCCATCGTCACTAGGGAAGCTACCGACACTGGTCGTATTACCTCCTCCCCAAAGAATGGCAAATACATTGCTGCTGGCCGCTTGTTGTAAATTATTTGTTTGCCAAACATAGGTAGTACCCCCATGGGCATCCATCATCAAATAATCCATGATATTGCTTGTACCATAAATTGAACTCGATAAAGAGGTGCCTAGGATATAGGACTTTAAATTGCTTAAAGGATTATATGAACTCCCAAAGAAAAAGTCAGGTTCGCTTGAAGCATGACTTGTTCGCGTGTCCACATCATTATTTTGTTGTAAATGGCCTCCTGGGATTTGCCATAACATCACCGGAATATTACCCAAAGAAACGCTAATGTTGTTGACGTAATTCAATACATTAAACCAATCGCGTGCATTAAATAAATATCCTGAGCCAACTGCCCCAGGAATGGCATCCATTTCATATTTATCAAACACGATAAAATCCGGTTTGTAATTGCCTTGATATGCGGTAGTCGCATCAATTAAAGCAACTGTTGGATCAGTAATATTCGCCTTTAATGTCGCTGCATCATAGTTTTGATGCACCCAATTGGAACTACCAACTCCCCATAAATTCACTTGCCAGCCAAAAGTTACATTAGGCGCAAATTGCCGAATAAGCCAATTAGTGGATTGTACCCAACCAGGAAAATCATTAGTAAAGCCAGGAATAGTAATCGATGCAGGAACAATTGGGTTTGCAGTGCAATTATTAAAATAGTGCATCTTATAGGTATCCCAGGTACTCATTGCCGACCAATTATCAGTAGTTTTGCTACGAATTGCCTGAAACAAGGCTTCATAATTTAAACCCGTACCATAAGTTGTATCAATGGTTGATGTTGCAAAACACACCGCTGTCTGCAATGCTTTTTGCAGTTGCACTTGACTGATCGCTGTATTGGCATCGTTTAATAAGTTTTCTTGTTGCAGCATTCCGAATAAATCCGGATTTAAGATAATCGCCCCCGGATAATTGAACTGTGCTGATTGGAATGATTGGAGTTTTTGCGCCTCCATGATGAGATTAATATAGTGCATCACCATATTGGTGTATTCAAAGTCAGTAAAACTGGTTCCACCACTCATCTGAGCGGTATAAATAACCATTGTAGGGAGTACTTTATTGGGTAATTGTTGCTGCTGATAAAAGGCAGAAAGTGCTTGTGCCTGTTGTGCCGTTTCCAAATCAAAAATTGGATAAACAATTTGTCCAGGATCACCATTCCCACCTAATCCACCGTATTTGAAAATGGCATCGATTGGGCGTGATTGCAATGAAGTTTGCGTCGCAGGTGAGTCATCAGTAACCGCCCCCATGGCAAGATAATTTGGCCATCCAGGAACTTTGCTTGAACTGGGCGAAAAGGTAATTGTTTCAACCACACCGGCCGCCGCTTGCAAGGGTTGCGGACTAAAATGTACGGAATAACCTGGGATAGCGCTGGTAGACAAAGTATAGATTGTCCCGGCGGTCAATGAGACGGATGCAGAGCCCGAGCCATTGGTCAAATTGACAATCTGGGTCAAAGCAGCAGAACCATTATTAGGCGTCAAAGTAACACTTACCTGCATCAGCGATCCAGGGGCCCCGCTGACGTTTATCGTTGCTGCTTCTTGTGCTACGGGAGAACAGCCATAGGTTAAATGAACAGTTGGAGGGGTTTCACTAGCCACCACAGAAGCAGGAACAAAAGTAGGAACGCAATTCGTGCCATTAAAAATAATATTAGGAGTAGAAAGGGAGTACGTGCTGCCACTTTCAAGTTGTGCAATTGGAGTTACGGCATTCCACAGTGCATTGGCATTGACTGAAGCCCCTGTGTCTATCTTGGTCGCGGTAACATTAGGTTTATTGGTATAACCACTTAGTTCTGATGGTAACGCTTGTACACTAACAGCTATACTCCCTGTATTAGGAGGTGCTCCTAAATAAACAGAAACACTATTCGCTACATAATCGGCTGTTGGTGCGCCATAATAGAGCACAATGGAACCACCTTTAGGTAAGATACTATTTGAGCCAGTGGTCGTCGGAAAATGCAAACTTAGGCTTGCTAAAAAAGTTCCGTCTGTCTGTTTTTGAGAGGTAATTTGCAAGACATTATCTGGATAGGACAAAGAAGAAAAATCGCCCCAAAATGAGGTATCAAGAGAAGAGGCATCCACAAAGGTTATTTTGGTATTCTGAAAATCAACGCTTTGTCCGCAATTATTCGTTAACTTCAGCGAAATGTTTTGCCAATTTGAATTACCAGTGGCACTGAAAGTGGGGTTGATACACGAAGTGGGCTGTGCTGCAAAAGAATCACTTGCGCTCGCCGAATTAAATTGGACTGTAACAACAAAAACAGCCAACACCATACTCATCAACTTATTCATTATCTAACGAACCTTATTGGAGTGTCTGGATTAGTAATAATCAATTAGGTTAATATATTATTAATTTTTTTACAATCAATGATTGATTGGGGAATAAACAGCGCCTTTTTCAAGGTCAAAAGTTCCCTCAGGCTTCTCTTTCATAGAGCCGGCTAAGAAACTATGTTTTGCAAGTGAATGGGAAGTAGTCGAGTTACGCCATTTACCCATGATGGGTGGTACAGAATGAGTCTCTCTTTGCGGAATAGGGCTTGAGCTTAAAGTAGATTGCTGCACGTGAGTTTGCTGTTTCTTAGACGCATTCTCTTGTTCATCATCGTGAATTTTTGCTTGTTCTTTTTTGCTCAATTCAACTTGAGGTGAATAATAAAACGGAAGCAACCTGAGTTTCACAACCAGCCAAAAGGCTTTCCAGGTGGTCAGTTCTTCATATCCATGTTGGCTTGGATTTTTCGCTGTCTCCGTATATTCACTCGGGGATAACATCTTAATGTGTTTCACATCGGAACGAAAATAAATTTTTTTATTCTTGGGATCTTGAATAAATAAAGGTTGCGGTTGAGATACCTTGTAATTTATTTGCGGTAAAAACTCCAAACCTCCGTAATCAACAGCTTGCCGCTTTTCACCAGTTTTCATCAAACGCGCAATATCTCCCAAGGAGTTATCCATCCCATTGATCAGCATGTTCGCGTTTTCATCATTCTCATGATAAAAATAAGTTCCATCACCATAGGCTTTGCTATCCTCCTTGATCATGTCTTGCGCACTATTTAAAGGTTGAAAGGAATTGGTAACGGCAACGCTGTCCTTATTGTCTTCGTTATGCATGTTATTAACGAGAATACTTCCCAATGGGCCGAATTGTTTGGGAAGAAGTTTTCTCATTTCACCCATACGGCTCAGGTGGCCTCCAGCAAAATGATCCGAATAAAAATGCATAGCAAATAAATCACGAGCCACTGCCATAGCATGAAAACGATGGCCCAGTTCCCTAAATAGTTGTTGTTCGGTTAACTTCCCTTCTTTTGATTCAGGAACCAGTTTATATTTCGCAGGATCTATCGCTATTTGCTGTACTATTTTCGCTAATTGATCCCGAATTTCTTGAGGAATTTTTTTATCTTTTTTACTGAGTTGCCCTTCAGCAATTTGATGACAATAATAGGCTATCTCGGCCATATTCAAGGCAGATTGATGCCCGACAATATATCCACGCAGTGACCAGGGTGCAAAATGATCCTCATTGCTTGACAATTTTGCTCCATAATCTTCTACGGTGAAGGCATAAATCAATTGTTTCAACAAACTGGGAATGAAACGGAAGCCATCGATAGCAAAAATTCGGCTGATCGCGCTTTTTGTTACAGAGGGTGAGGCTAAATCATCATAGGCTTGCTTGAACGCATCGGTTTCAGCTTGAAGCACCGGAGCGCGGAGTAATTGCTCAGTTTCTTCAGTACCATCTCCGTTTTTTTCAGGAATTTGTAATTGTTCCCACCAGCCTGCTTTCGTATAATAATCGCCAGCTAAAGCAACTACATCCCCAGCGCTTAACTTCATATTAAGTGGCACAGGGATTCCATCCACTTCATGCATCATTTTAAGACGCAAATTATTGGTATTCTCTGGGGATAAATTCTTACTTCCTTTCAGATAACGATTACCTAATGTTTGAATGCGTATTTGATCGCCAGCTTTTTTATGCTCGTTGGTTTCCATAAAAACAACATCATGACCTTTAATTAAACATAATTATACTCAATAAAGATTAAAGGAGCCTTAAATGGTTACTGACTTGATTTTTTATTAACCACAACATCGGCATATGCGTGTCTGAAAGAAAGTGAGCCGGTGCACTGATGCTTACCCGGTGTGGAACGACACCATTCATAGATTTAACGCGGTGCTGCTTCACTACGATATCTACCGTCCCCCTCTTTGCTTTCTTTTCTGGGCTCTTTAAAAAACTCACTTCCCCTTAGTCTATCTGTATCGATCAGCCTAATTTTTTCATCAGGTTTTTCCCCTCCAACAACTAAAAAATCAGGTTTTGTTTTCAGCGCCAAGTCATAACTTTTGCGTACCCCATAAGTTACCTTTGCCCTTGCTGGAGCTAAAGAGCTTGCGGTAGATAAGGCGTTGATCTCTTCGAGGTTTAAACGATATTGAATTTTCCAATGACATAACTTTTTATAATACTCCTCTCCAGTCCGGGAGTGTTTTGCATAAAACCATACCTCAAATTCCTCATCGATTTCCATGGATGAAAGAGAGACCTTATGCGTTTCTGATTTTCTTGGGGCCGAAAACATTGGGGTATCTTTTAATACCAGCGTTGCTTTCTTATCGCCTCCAATACTTCGGCTCGCTACATCATAAAATCGATCCTGTTCGGATTGGCCACCATCTCTGATTCGACCTGAAGAAACAGCGTGATTTTTACTGTATTTATAAGTCGTGTTCCTCTCTGGATCCCAATATAAGGCTTCCCGTTTACTGGAAATTAAATTTTGGATTAAGCCATATTCGTACTCCTCTTGAGGCATCAGGTCCTGGAGCACATCACAGCGGATTTCTAAAGCTGGGTAACTGGGAGTAAATGGACTGACGATCCCTATATCGCGAGCAATTGAAAAATCAATAGACAGTACGTCTTCAGCGATTGCCTTGAATGAGACGTTGGGATTTGCTTCTTCACTAAATCCAATCGCTACTCTTACTGGATTGATGATACCTTCTGATTCGTGCTTTACTTGCATACCGTCACCTCTTCTCATGAGCAATAAGCATCCATAAGATTATTTTTTATCGATAGTGGTTATTTTTTGCCATGTATACTCCATTTGCAATTTAGAGTCATTACCTCCCATGAAAAATTTCCTGTTTGCAATTTTAATGGGATTGTTGAGTATTTGTGCGCATCTTATTCCCACGAAAAGAATCCAGTGTGTCAATGAAGCACAATGCTCTCTTTGTGAGTCGATTTTTACAGACTGATTTTCAACAAAGTTTACTTATGCGACGTGCGATCAAATAGGGTATAAACCATCCAAGATTCGCCTTTTCCCATTTTATCGTAAAGAGCTTGGGCCACCCGATTATCGGGCCTAGTGAGCCAATATACTCGACTCCAGTGCCTTAGGGCGCTGAGTTGCTTTAACTCATCCATGAGTTTTTTGGCCACTCCCGTCTTTCGATATTCCGGTTTCACGTATAAATCATGTAAATAACATTCTGGCTCTATAGCCCAAGTACTCTGATGTAGGATAAAAGTTAAAAAACCAATCGCTACATTTTGAGAGTCGCAAGCAACAAGACAACCTGAATTTTTGTTATCAGAAAGTAGGGTACGCAGCGTATTATCCACCACTTCGGAAGGTAAAGATGTGTCATAAAATTCCATATACTCCTGCCACATCGTTAACCAATTTTCTTGGTCATCCGGCTGTAACCACCTCACCTCATAGTTCTTCATTCAAAGTTCCCTAGCGCCCACACTATTCCCTACCAATAAATAGAGCAGATGTGCAGCGGCAGTTGCTTATGGTTACGTATTTGATGGGGTTTAAAGGATGCAAAGTAAAAAATATCCTCAGCATTAACTCCATAAACCTCCCCCTCATAAGTCAAAATACCACTCCCATTTAGTACTATCCAAATTTCTTCTTCTTGGTGATAATCGATTGGCGTTTCACACTGGGGCAATACTTGAAAATAAGTGACTTGAACAGGAGGACAAGCTCGATTTGCTACAAAATCAACAGGGTTAATTACAATCCCAGGCGCAAGATGTTCTGAAGTAGAGAAAAACAATCTTGGATTAGTTACGACACCAGACTTAGGCAAGCAAGGCATATTTGCGCTCCTCAGGTATGAACTGTCGTTCCCAATCTAAAAAGGTATTCTCATGATTGAGATCATAAATTTGCGATTGCGCTATGCTGTTGATAATCTTTGCACTTCGCCATGCCATAACGTTTAAATTGGGATCCGCAATTCCATGGGAATGGCGTGCTGCATTTTGGACATAAATACGATGTTGTTTCGGTCCATCCCAAGTGATGGAAAAATCCTGATTGACACAAAACCGTCCCTCATCATTTAAAGGTATTTTTTCAGCTAATGAAGAAAGATAAGAAGGAAACTCCCATTGATACCCCGTGCACAAAATCACAATATCCGCAGAAATTATGCTTTTTTTTGCAGTACCAAGCTCCGTCAACAGGAGTTGATATCTCCCTAATTCGCTGTCCATATGAGTTAATTCATGCCGTGATAAAAACTTAAAAAATTTATCCTTATGCTCCAAAAACTCCAGGCTATACAGTTTTTGATAGATGGTTTGTAACAAGTGGCAAGAAATACCGTCACTCGCTAAGTGCTGCTCTTGTAATAAAAATTCTTTTTCTTTCTCGGATAAATGGAAGAAATATTCAGCATATTTCGGAGTGAAAAACTCACTCACAAAAGGAGAAGTATCCATAGGCAATAACTGATATCTTTTTGAAATCCAATTTAATTCTGAAGGTAATTGATCACCATGAGATAAAATATAGTGTACGATTTCAGCACCACTTTGTCCTCCGCCAATAAGTGCCACTTTTTTTCCTTGCCAATTTATCGGATTAAGTAAGAAACTCTGATTATGAAACACATTCTTACTTAAATAAGGTCTGGCGCAAGCAGGAATTTTTGCTGTTAAACCGTTGCCTAAAATAAGATGCTTTCCTTTAGTTTTCCTTTGTGTTGTTTGCATGACAAAATGGGACTTATCGAAATAAATATCCTCAACTTTTTCTTTAAAAAATAAATTGGGTAAAGACCGGCTCACCCAATGTAAATAATGGCTAAATTCAGCGCGTAATACATTTTTGAATTGGGCATTGATAAAACGATACAATCGTTTGTGCTGTGCCAGATAGGCAATAAATGAATAGGGATTAGTAGGCTCAACGAGTGTCACTAAATCATTTAAGTAACTGACTTGGATTTCGGCATCAGGAAATAACATCCCCGGATGCCAAATCATCGCTTCGTTTTGTTCAAAAAAAACACTGGAAATTTGTTCAACAGACGATAAGAGAGCAGCGATACTCAAATTAAAAGGGCCGCCCCCTACTCCTAATAAATCAAACAGCTCATCATGATGCGTTGGGTTCATAACTTAATCCTTCAATATGCGATTCAAATTCATCAGTAATTCGTTTTAGAGTGAGTTTTATTTCCTTCTGCAATGGGCGAGTAGGTTGAGCAAAAAAATCAGTTTGAACGGGTGAATGGTCATATCCGAGCGCACTCCAAATTGTTCCCCCCACTTCAGGCATATAGGGATAAATCACCAAAGTAAATCCTTTGAGCCACCAAAAATAATCATTTGATTTTGGATCTAAATTTTGCCCCAATATCATCCAATCATTGAGCGAACGAACCCCAAGATGTGGCAAAAAATGATTCGGTTGTAAGGCATGCTCTTGGATTGCGAACAAATCAAAGAGTTGATGTTGTAATCGTTCCTCACAAGAGGAAGTAATCACTGCAGGTATATTGGGTATTCCCTGCATTACATAGCACTCAAGCCAATCTAAGGTCCTGTTGTAATATTGGATAAACTCATCCAGGACAAAATTTCCTGTTTGATTACGTACATCAAGCGAGGCAAGATAGAGTCGAATAAGGTCACTGGAAAGTCCCTTGTGATTAATCGCGTCATCTACAGCAATCATATGCTGGCGACTTGTTGAAAATTTACTGCCATCAAGATAATAAAAATAATTAACCAGGTAATAATCAAACGGCTTATATTGCGGGCATCCGCTACTAATCCCTAAGGCACTGCTTAAAAAGGGCAACGCATTATCGATACCAAAACTGGAAATCGTAATCACCTCCGAATCGACAGCAAACGCATTTTTGTTGCTCCCCATGAATGTTCCTGCGATTTCCCCAAACATTAAAAAATAGGCAAATACAAAACCGTAACTAAACAAAGTTCGAGTACCCGTATTATCGGTGTTATCTGCTAAACCCCACTCACACTGGGTAGTGAGCCTAAATCGATTGTTTTGCAACATTTGATAACGATGAAACAATGTTTCTAAGTTTTTATTGATTCCTTTGGAATTCAGTTCCACGTGTTTTGGAAGCTCTAAAAATATATTTTCAACTTCCCTTGGTAGTAAATGAGCATCGCCAATCATTTCTTCGGGACGAAAATGCGCCCCGCAACATTCACAAAAATAACTTGCTGTTTTTTCAAAACACACTGGGCAATTGCCTTGCAGCCAATATCCGTTCAAATAGCGCTGATTCTTCTCATCCCAAGGCATCTTCTCTTTTAATAGGGCTGTTGCCTTATTGAGCACTAATTGTTGAAAAATTTGTTCATGCCATGTGTGATAAGCCGTGTTCCACGGTTTGGCAAGTGGATTAACGAATTGATCGCATTGGATATGCATGGACTTTAAATCGTGAGCAATTAAGTCATGATAATGATTACCTGTTTCTTCAGGGGTTAAGCCTTCTTCCTCTGCCTTTCCTGCTGCATAGGACTCATAACTGTCTGTTCCCGAGACTATCCACGCCGAATGCCCACACAGACGCAGGTACCGTGCCAGTATATCCACACTTAAAAAGGGCCCGCCAATATGTCCCAAATGCAATCGCCCATTGGGCGTAGGTACGGAAGGAATGAGTAAATAATTTTTTTTATACTTAGCCATCGCTAATCCTTAGCTTTTTTTATCCTTTAAACTGTCTGCCATAATTTTGATTGAGTTATCCCATCCAGCCTGCGAAATCTGAATTGCCTTTTCTTTATCTCGTGCTAATACCGCAGCGACCAGCGCCTCATTTTCTTGTCTGAATTCAGCAAGTACCTTTTCATCCTGATGATGGCGTCCCAAACATAGAAAACGATAACGTGATGAATGGTCGTACAACATATTTTGTATTTTGAGCAGCCAGGGAGATTGACACGCTTTAATGAGGGTAAAAGTAAATTCTTTTTGTAATGCATTCCACTCCAGCGGATCCAGTGGATTATTGGGTGGTGGGGTAAGATATTTAGCGTATCGATGCCAACAGGCGAGAACTTCCGCTTCCCAATACGCATCGCCATGTTGCATGGCTAACTCTAGAGCACGTGTTTCAATCTGAATTCTGACTGCATAAAGATCATAGAATTCTTCTAACGATAAAGGAGGAACAGAAAAGCCACATAAATCCTCAAAGTTGACCAAGCCATGAGAGACCAATCGCGATAAAGCTTCACGCAAGGGACTATATCCTACCTCATACCGTTCTTTTAAGTGCTCCATTGGTAATTTTTGGCCTGGGTCAAAATAACCACTTATGAGGTCATTGCGTAATTTTTCTAATACGGAGCTTGTCTTGGATTTTTTTATTTTAATTTGAGCCATGTTTTTGATACTCGTTAAAAAACTAGAGACAGTATTAATTATTTTCGAAAATTTGTAAATTATCGAAAATAAAATAACTGAAATTTTTTTATTGAAAACTGCAAGCCGAATTTTATAAACTTTTGGGTGTTAGACTTTCGCGTTCCTCTAATACAGGCCTAATAAATGCTTTTTCAGAAAACCAATGTGCATACTCATTGATATCTGGGGTAAAGAACGCCTTAAAATCCCACCCCAATTCATTATGATTAAAAGGTCCCAATTCAATATTCTTTTCTTTGGCAAGCCCCCGGATCATCCATTCAACAATTGCTGAGTTTCCTCGGCCAACGGGTTGTAATTGCGCAAGGCGATAAGCAATTTTTCCTGAATTTATTAAAAATTCCTGAATTTCTTGATTAGAATCCCAATCGCAGCAAGCCTGAAAATCAGGTTCAATTAATTCAAATTGCACCTGAAAATAACTCGATCGATCACGATAATTTTGATTAAACGGGGTAGGACGATGATCCACGACCAGCGATGTTCTGGTATCCTCTTTACCGTAGTCGTCAAAAGTAATCGTAAGAATCACATCGTCTTCGATAAATGGAAATGGGGACTCTGTATTTTTTTGATGTACTAACTCACGTTCCTCAGGGGTTAATTTAATCCTAATCTCATATTTGGTACCGTTTTCCGATTTTTGTGCGTTTACCTCAACATGCTCCTTATTTTGATGAATTAAATCCTCGAGATGCTTGTAAACTAGATTCTTTTGGGTGGGTAGATCCCGACACAAATTAAATTGGTCTGTAGAGACAAAACCCGCTTTATTAATCAACCCAAATTGATGTCGAAATGGACCTTGTTTCAACATTTTAGCGACTTCACGACGTTTATCGGCCAACCAAGCATAAGTACAACCTATTCGAGACAAGAACATCTCAGATGGGCAATGAATATCTTGATGAACTACGGGTGGGACTTGCGGAAAAGAAGATATTTTTTTTCCTAAATCTTCAATAATGTTTTTGCTCAGTTCAAGCCATTGACTCTGTTTCGTTGCATCAAAATCTTTGCCGCGATCTTTAGAGGAGGCGGTACTTTGCTCTGAAGTCGAAAACAGGGTGTTACGTAATAATCTTAATGATTCTTTTTTTTCATCAGTCATCACTATCTCAAGCTGCTCTTTTTTTTATTATAGAAGTGAAAAAGCCTCCTCGCTTAAGGAAAAAATCCACTTTTTAAGCACAGCGATTCATTTTTTTTCAGGAACTCTTAGTTTATTTGAAGATTTTATAGTTCACTTCTATAGTTAATTTTTTCCCCCTTCTTTCTGAACATCATGCTGGCATAGCATTAAGTAGTTCATAATTTTCGTAGTGTACTCAAAATAAGACAAATGGAGCTTGCTTATGGATACAAAAGAACATACGGAACTGGGCGATGCCTTACGATTCTTAGACTGGGCTATCTTAAAAAACAATCCCTATATCACTATAGATAAACAGGGGCTCTTGCATCTACACGTACAAGGGTTTAATGAAGGGGGGCTTCCCCAACCTACTGGATTAAATCTTTCAGCGGGTAACCTTGTAGCCATGTCTGGAGATTATTTTGGTGGTCGCGAAGTATCGCTTAATCTGCCAAGTATTGCTGAATATAATGCAAGTCCAGGAAGTTATGATAGTACAGGCTCTTGTGAGACCTTAGGACAATATTTAATTAAAGAACCCGTTAACGAAAGCGAGGAACAGAAATTAATTTGTTCTTATAAACGCCTCGCTAACAACAACGTACATCAAAGCGATATTGACACTATTTATGCAATAAATAATGCCAACTACATCCCATTTTCAAGTACGCTAAATTTCTATGTACAACAACTGATGTTTGCTCTGAGGGTCAAAAATTATAGTGAAATTTTGAATAGAAATTTATCCCATTTTACTCCATGGTCAGTGCGTGTATACGCTATAGGCCATCATATAGCGCTTCGCTATGCACGCATTTATTATGAGCTAACCCAATTGCTGGCTGATTCAGAGTATCAATCAGAAAATAGCGAATTCAATGCATTACTCAAGGTTATCGAACAGACACCCGAGGGCTTAAATCGTGATAACTTGCAAGATATAGCCTATCGCTATCAGGCTTTGGCTTTGGGAATGGAGTTTTTTTGTTTTCACTATTATACCGATCACTTTGCTGCGGGCCATATTGCTTTCGTGGGTGACTTACGTGACTTACTTCCTAAACGTTTTGGAATTTGGGGTAGTATTTTAGTCAATAATTTACACGATGAGTTAAACCGGGTAACCGTCTACACCAAACGCGTATATGATCCAACTCCCGATAGCAGCGAGCCCCCTGTTGAAGCAGGTGGCGATGGTGATTTTGATGTTTCAAATAATTATTTTAATAAGCAAGCCTGTTTGGCGGGAATGATGTGTTCATTGCAAGATCTCCATCAGGTATTTAAAGGCAATGAACTTCCAGCGCAAACAGAGTATGGTGGCCTGGAACAAATGCCGGATGTTGATTATCACTATCGCCAACCTCAACCACTGCTGCTGTTAGGTAAAGATCAAAAAATTTATTATCGTACCGATCTCAATCACATTGATATCTTATCTCCGTCTCAATTGCAGAAAGCCTATAATGATCCCTTGAGTCATGGATACACTGAGTTAAGCAGCACATTTGCGGCATTTTCATTAGTGTTCAAACTTCGCGTACTCCCCTTCTACAGCAGCCAAGTCATACCCCTTACTGCCGAGCAACTGAAATTGCTGGAGGCGGAAGAAAGTGAACTCAATCCAGGGAGAAAGCCGATACCCCAACCGCCAACTGTACTCGTACAAAAGCCTGTTGCGACTCCGGCATGGCAACACGCTGCAAGCGATCACGTTGTCATGCAGGGACTAGTCAAGAATGGTTTATTAGCTGCTTCTGGTAAAAATGCCCGTTCCGTGGACCAAGAAATCATTTTGGATACCGAGACCGCATTAAGCCCTTCTTTGTAAAGGAGCGAGTAGTCTGAGTACCGTACAACGGGGTTAATAACCCCGTCATTCCAAGCGTAGTGAAGGAAATTCTAGCAGGATACCGTGATACAGCGAGGAGATCCCTCGCAACGCTCGGGATGGTGAGGAGGACTGGGGATGGTAGAAAAAGATCCTGGGTTACGGTTTTGCCTTCACCCAGGCTACAACTCGCTCCTATTCACCCTACACATTGCTCAGCGCCGAAGAAGATGGCTTATCTTCAAGGGAATGAAAACTATCAAGATCCAAAAGATTACTTTCCGATTGTGTTCTTCTAAAACGAGAAAACCTTTGCAGTGGCGATAGGTGCGTCTCTTTTTTAGAGGCTGCTACCGATTGCTTCTCGAGAATCAATTCGCCCTTCAAACGCGATACATCTTTTTCCAATCCCGCCGCTCGAGATGCCATTGCTTCCAACTCATCGGCACGAGAGGCCTTTTTCTCCAATTCCTCTATTCTCACCAGATTACTAATGCCCGTATTAAGATCAGCAATCGCTTTTTCCAAATTGGCGCTTTCTTCATCGACAACGTCTGATTTGCATAATTTATCAATCTTTTTCTTATCGAGCCCACGCCAACGACTGATTAGGTTTTCAATTCCTGGACGTTCAACAAACCAGTACACGCTAAGTGCCGCTAACCCGACAGCAATACTGGCAACCACAATAGGCCATGCCGTTGCTGACATGGTCGCAACGAATAAACCTGCAATAGTCAGAGCAACAGTTTGCCCGGCAAAAAAACCACCGCTAAAAAAGATAACCCCGGCAACCGCGGCGGTGATGTATTTCCCAGCTTTTAAGTAAGGATTATCTAAAGCAGCACTGAGCTCATCGCGTGCTGCTTTTAAATCCTGATGTCGTCGTGCCAAGATGAGAAGAAGATCACGATCTGCTTCAAGTTCGTCCTTAGTTTTACCGGAAATTTTACTAAGTCGTTCCCGAAGCGCTTTTATTTGTTTAAATTGCTCCAGTAGAACATCAAGCAATTGGGGTGTTTCTGAAGTTTTGATTTTTAAATTTTTGGAAATTTCCACCAAGTCAAAGCTATAAAACACGACCATGGAAAGGATGGAAAATAGGGTACCAGCGGCAAAAATAACAGCGGTAGGAATTGAAGAAAAAATTCCCATGAATGCGGTAATCCCGTCAAATCCCTCACAACCAAAATAAACTGTTCCTGCCAGTGCTAATAACCCATATTTGAGTGCCGCTGACGCATCCGCACTGGTGGCATCATCCTCCTTTTCGCCAGCAGGACTTAATGATTTATTCAAATCTTTTAATAGTGAGGCTTGTAATGAGGCGATTAAAAAAAATGCGTTATCACTCGTCTGGGTATTAGAGGTTTGCTTAATCCATTGTATCAAATCCTGTCTATCAATCGTTGTTGTAATATTTTGCAACAACGAGGTTTGCTTAGAATCGCTTTCGATTAATTTTTTAATTAGATCTTGGCTTGTCGTACTCAGTTCAATGGTCATATAGTCTCCCCCCCTAACTCTTTGGTGCTCTTTTTAAAGCAATGCAAGGGAATATCTGCATATGATACTGATTATTTATTAAACAAATATTAAGTTGTAGACGTAATTTGTAAAAAAATGCTTTTGTTTTGTTAAATAGGAGTAAAATCAAGAGAAATAATCTAAAAATAACTCGCTTCTTTATTGTTGCGGCAGAAAAAATGTATGCTTATGAACAGTGGCATCTGGATGATGCGCAGTATCGATAAAAATCGCTCTTATTCCATTTTTAGAAGAAGAGATTGACTTCAATTACTGCCCCACCTAATGAATAAAAGGAGATTTTCGATGATAATTTTGTATTCCTATCCAGAACTCTTTGGCTTACCCGATAACAATCCTTTTGGATTGAAGGTGGATACCTTTCTTCGATTAGCCCAAATAGAGTATCAGCATGAACATATTGTTAATACCCGGAATGCACCGCGAGGACAGTTACCTTATCTGGATGATGCAGGACGCATCATTACGGACAGTAATAACATACTGCATTATCTTTCAAAACAATACGTTAACCTGGATCACCATTTAACATCAGAACAAAAAAATACTCATTTTTTAGTGAATCGCATGTTAGACAATCATTTGTATTGGGTTATGTCCTATTCGCGTTGGCAAGATGAGCAATTTTGGCCTTTATTCAAAGCGGAATTCTTAAAACAGCTTCCTGAATTATCCGATGCCTCTCTTGAAAAGATAAGAAAATACAATATTGAGAAATATCATTATCAAGGAATTGGTAGATACTCCAGCAAGGAGGTATATCAATCAGGCATTGAGGATTTGCAGGCAATTCATCATATTTTAGAAGCTAATGAGTTTATATTTGGTACTACCATCCATGCTCTGGATGCCTGTTGTTATGGATTTTTAGCCAACATTGTTTATTTTGATATCGATACGCCGTTAAAGGAATTTATGATGAAAACCTCTCTAAGTGATTATACCCATCGAATCAGAGCGTTATTGAGCTATTAGTCCAAATGAGTTCTAGAGCGTGCAGCTCTTTCTCGGTTAAAAGTTCATATTTGCTCATGGCATTTGTGGTAAGGTTTGGGTAATGCTCAAGGCATTTTTTAATTAGCTTTAATAAATCACTTTCATTTATAGGCTTGGTTATAAAATCAATCGCCCCCGCTTTTATCGCTTTAACAGCCATAGGTATGTCTCCATAGGCTGTGATAATAATTACCTTGAGCAAGCTGTTTTGCCGTTTTAATCGTTCAAATAGCTCTAACCCATCCATGTCTGGCATACGCACATCAGTAATCAAACAGCCTATATAATCCGGATTATATTGTTCCAGAAAAGTTTTTGCATTCAAATAGGTTTTCACTTCAAAGTTCATAGACTCAAAAAGCCATTTTAAAGCACGTAATACATTCTCATCATCATCGACAATATAAATGGTCTTATTCATTGTAAGGCCCCGAAGTTTGCTTAGGCAGTCTAAAAGAACATATTGTCCCCTCCCCTGAGGGGTTTTTTTCTATCTTGAAATGCCCACCATGAGCTTCAATTATTTTTCTACAAATACTTAAGCCAAGACCTAAACCATATTCCTTAGTGCTATAACATGAAGCCAGTAGATTATCGAGCACATTTTGTGCAACTCCTGGGCCATTATCCCTAATGATAACCAGTACCTCAGCATCATTATTTTTTATTTGAATCAACAAGATTGGGTTCGTTGTTTGTGCATCAGCCATGGCTTCAAATGCATTATTAATAAGGTTTAAAAATACCTGTCGCATTTGATTTCGATCTAAAGAGACTTCTGTTAAATCTTCATCTACTTCATATTGAACGGTTCCAGAAAAATTGGAATACAATTTGGACAAAACTACAGATTGTTTGGCTAACAAAGCCAAATTAACTCGCTCAAAGTGTAGTTCCCCATGAGTTACAAAACTTTTCATCCGCTTAATAATTGTATTGATTAATTCAACTTGTTCCAGTGCCTTTTGAAGTACATCTATAAATTCATTTGCCTCCTTACCGCCCTGCTGCAAACGTAAAATACTTCCAAGAAGATAAGAGTTTAGGGCTGATATGGGTTGAGCGATTTCATGAGCTAATGACGATGCAGACTCCCCTGAAAAATAACATCTTGAGATACGATCGAGTGTTGCCTGCTGTAATTTAATTAATTCCTGGTTCTTTTTGTGTTCGGTAATAAAATGCCACGTCCCAATCATTTTAATCGCATTATTCTCCGCATCGCGAATATAACGACTCTGGGCCGATACCCATTCATAATGCCCTTGCATCGATTGAATCCTGAAATCCGCCTTATGATCCTCAAAATAGGCGAAAGATTCGAGTAATGTATTAGCAACCTCTTCACGATCTTCTGGATGAAGTCGTGTTATAAAATGATCAATATGTCCCACTACACTGTCTGGGTTTAAAACGGATAAAGATTTAGAATAACCAAAATCAATGACTTCATTGGTGCTCAAATCCCACTGCCAAACGTTTAATTTGCCGACCTCTAATAATTCCATTAAATAATCACGAGAGATTTCGTAAGTGAGCTTATCTGCGAATAGATCCTCAACGCATTTTAAATCAATAGACATCTTGGATTTTATCATTATGTATCCTCTGTGATTGAGTCATCCTTTCCATGATTCATACAGTTCGTCGCATAAGAAACCATTCTTTCGCTTTTAAAAATGATACCACAGTATTAATACATAATATGAGTTAATATATACCATAATGTTTTTTTATATAAACATTTAGTTGAGCATAAAAAAAGTACGACTTGGATTCTTTTTTCCAAGTCGTTATTGAAAGGGTTTAAATTTAGCTCAGTCAGCTAATTCATAAGGGATATAAATTGGATTCCATATATTGGCAGCCAGTTCAATTTCAAGCTCAGCCTCATTGACCCCAGCCAGACCTTCTGAAATGGCTTGTTTCCCCACGGCTTTAGCTACCGCAAGACTAATGGCGCGAAGATCTGCAATGGGGGGGAGAAGATTGGCCGACTTATTTTTTCTTGCAGGAGAACATTCTGCTAGCGCAAGCGCCGAGGCCTTGATCATGCCATCAGAAACACGTTTTGCTTTTGCTGAGATGATACCTAATGCTAATCCTGGGAAGATGTAGGAGTTATTTGTTTGGTCAATATGAAACACTTTTCCATTATACTGAACGGGTTCAAATGGACTTCCTGTTCCTATCAGAGCACGTCCATCAGTCCAAGTGAGAAGGTCTTGTGGCACTGCCTCACTATGAGAGGTTGGATTAGAGAGAGGGAAAATAACAGGTCTGTCTGTGTATTTAGCCATGGTACGCACCACTTCTTCGGTAAACGCACCTTGTTGCGCCGAAACCCCGATTAATGCGGTAGGTTTTACATTACGAACGACATCCAGCAAGCTAATTTCCTCACGGTTACTGACTTGCCATCCAGCGACTTCGGAACGTTTGCGAGCAAAAGCGGCCTGATCATCTGTCAATCCTTTACCGCCTTCGACCAGAAGGCCATATCTATCTACAGCATAGATGCGATCTCCAGCTTCTTCATCGCTTAATCCTGCCCCCTTAAGAGCACCGCGTATTAATTGCGCAATTCCATGGCCAGTTCCCCCAAAACCAAGGAACACAATTTTTTGATCCTTGAGTGGAATTCCAGTGACATTAATAGCGGAAAGCAGTGTACCTGTCGCCATTGCAGCAGTTCCCTGGATATCATCATTAAAAGTACATAGTTTGTCTCGATACCGGCTCAACAAACGAGCCGCATTTGCACCAGCGAAATCCTCCCATTGCAGTAGAACATGTGGCCAACGACGTTTTACTGCGGATATAAATGCATCAACAAATTCATCATACTCAGCACCGCGAATTCGCTTATGCCGCCAGCCAATATAAAGCGGATCGGCCAATCGTTCTTCATTGTCTGTTCCTACATCCAGTAAAATGGGTAAACAATATTGAGGTGGAATACCAGCCAAAGCAGTGTACAGTGCCATTTTACCAATCGGGATTCCCATTCCACCTGCACCTTGATCACCAAGGCCAAGAATACGTTCACCGTCACTGACGACAATACATTTAATCAAGTCATAACGTGGATGAGAAAAGATTTTATCAATCAGGTTCTTATTGGGATAACTAAGAAATAGACCGCGAGGCTTACGAAATACTTCACTGAACTTTTGACATCCCTCCCCAACTACAGGGGTATAAACGATTGGGAGCATTTCCTCGATATTGTTAATGATCAATGAATAAAAAAGGGTTTCATTGTTATCTTGCAGATCGCGCAAAAAGCTGTATTTTTCTAACGGGGTTGGCAATGCCGTCAATCCATCATGACGACGTTTTTGCTGTTCCTGTAAGGTACTTACTTGGGGCGGTAATAAACCATGAAGTGCGAAACTATCCCTTTCAGCATTAGTAAACGCAGTGCCTTTATTTAATCTGGAGTTATTGAGCAGATTATAACCGGTTAATTTTGTTTTGATGACGCCATCTTTGAGATATTGAGTTTCTTGATCCGACTTTTTCATTTCAAGGTCCTTTTTGATAAGATTAAGTGTATAAACGTTTACGTTAACAAAGCATCGCAATATTGAGGGCAAGACTCACAGCCATTAAGTGACAACGAATCACCTCTCTCCCAGTAGGCTGGGGTGAGGGTTCATGAACCCACTCAACACCCTCATCCGCCCTAAAGAGCCCCTCCTCCCCACGGGGAGGAGGGAAATGTATTTCACTTAATGGATGTGAAGGCCCCTACTCTGGCAAAGGGATAAATTCTTTTTCATCACCAGGTATTTTCCCAAACATTCCTTCTTTCCAATCCAGTTTCGCTTGCTCAATTCGTTCTCTCGAACTGGACACAAAATTCCACCACACGTAGCGTCTTTCCTCTAAGGCAGCACCTCCCAGAATAATCAGATGCACCTCAGAATCCGCCACCACTTTGAGCTCAGCTCCAGGCTTAAGAACTAACATCTGTGTGGCATTATAGATTATATTGTCAATGATTATCTTACCACTTAAAAGATGAATTGCGCGTTCTTCTACGGTAGGTGGAATGATCCACTCAGAATGTGCCTCCAACTTGCATTCAACAAAAAGTGCATCGGTTTGAGTCATCACAGAAGATTTAAGTCCCATCCACTCCCCAGCAATGACTCGAAAATGCATTCTCTTATCATTATGAGCAGGGATTACGCTTTTATCATAATGTGTAAATGAAGGATTCGTTTCTTCTTTATTAAGAGGTAATGCAAGCCAACATTGAATGCCAAAAAAATGTTGTGGATAAAAACGGTCCTGTTGCGGCGAACGCTCTGAATGAGCAATTCCTCGTCCAGCAGTCATTAAGTTGACCTCACCTGGAACAATAATTTGATGGCTTCCAAGAGTATCTCGATGCTCCAATCGACCCGAGAATAAATAAGTCATCGTTGATAAACCAATATGAGGGTGTGGGCGTACATCAATCCCCTTTCCCGTGTACAGTTCACTAGGACCTGCTTGATCCCAGAAAACAAAAGGCCCCACCGTTCTTCTTTCTTTAGCAGGTAATATACGTTTTACTTCAAATCCACCAAGATCCACTGTTCTCGGAATCAACTCCACGCTGATTTGCTTGGGACAATCCTGAGTCTCACCGATTGGGTCTTTTGCATTAAAATAACTCATACTTCCTACTCTCCTAGACAATTCTAGGCCACAATATTCGTGCTGCAGCATTTGATAAGCATAGCCTAAATTAAGCGTTTCTGTCGCTTGCAAAATAAAAGAAAATTCTTAGACACAATGATAAAAAATTAACTCTCAACCTCTTTAATGACTATACTTATAAATAATTTGTGTCAGGGAAGAATTAATATGAATGCTCATTACTTTGATTGGTCTCAAATAAAAAAATACTTTTTTAGTTTAATCATCATCTTTTTATTTCTAGATTGTTTGAGCATCACCTCTTTTGCAGCCCAACCTATCCTAATAAAAAATCCAGATGGCTCATCTGTAGTGACCAAATCCGATGGCACTCAAATTGTGACGAATGCGGATGGCTCCTCAGTTCAAACTAAGCCCGATGGAACCAAAATTGTAACTAACGTGGATCATTCGTCTGTAATCTATAAACCCGATGGAACCAAGCTCATCACGAACACCGACGGTTCATCAGTTCAAGTGAATCCTGATGGAAAGAAAATTATTAAGGATCCTAGTGGCAAAATTCTCAACTAGTTGAGAGACGTAAAAGCCCTATGCTTATTACGTCAGTCCACTCGCTTCTTAAAAAATTGAATGTGTTGCCAAAGCTTCAATTATTTTAATCAGCCTTCTTACAGGTTTGCTTAAATTTCGCGACGAATTCATCGAGCATGTTTTGCGTTAACTTATTTTTACCTTCAGCATTATAAGAAGCAAATAGTTGATTAAAACATGGCTGGAGTGTTCCTTGCTCAGTCATTTCTTGCATGTCTTTAGCATGTTCTAAATCAACAAAATTCAACTGCAACTGCGCATTGGAGTTCAGCTCATAATATGCTTTTGCAACACAACAAATGGCACAAGCCGCCAAATCATCATACGCTTTAACTTTTAAATCAGATGTCTTAGATAATGCAATAAGATCATAGGCGGTCAGGTTTTGGCTAAAACTTAAGTGATTATTTACTACTGATACATCTTGTACGCCACCATTACAACGATCACCACCAACCAGCATTTCGATTTCTAACGTTCGGGTATTTTTTCTCTTTACCTTATAGAGGGTAGTGAAGTCTCCGGTACCCCCGCCGCTATTGATGGTGTAAAGCCAATACTCATTATTTCCAGCATTAAAAAATTTATAATAACTATATCCTTCTGCTGGACCTGGATATTCAGGATCTTGCCAATTATAGCCTATATACCCTTTAGCAATTAAACTGGAATTATGTCCTTTTACAGCATATTTAGCTTTCGCTAATCCACAGTCTTCCAGATCAATTTCATTGCCTTCGGAGTTAAAAAAACATAGCGCATCAATGGGTTGATTATGGAACATCAAATCAGCAGGAACAGCTGCACTAATTTTTGCGGCAAATACCGAGGAAAAAATAATAAAGCCGAGTATTCCAATCTTCATTTTAAAAGCCATTCCTTAAATGTTTTACTGCTGCTAACGTTTTATTCAACAGAATAAACCATACCCGTTTGTGCACCCTCAACGCTTTTACTAAACGCCAAAGCAACGCGACGTGCGGGTACCGATTCAAATCCGCGAAAAAAAGGAGCATATCGATTCATTGATTCTGAGAGAACAGTAGGGCTTACCGCATTAATACGAATATGATGAGGTAATTCAATCGCCGCACTTTTTACAAATGAATCAATCGCGCCATTGACCATGGCTGCAGAGGTACCCATAGGGATTGGATCATGACTTAAAATACCACTAGTTAAAGTAAATGATCCCCCTTTATTGATGTATTTTATCCCCTCTAACACCAGTCGCACTTGCCCCATTAATTTACTATTCAGACCTAAAGTATATTGTTCCTCAGAAAATTTGGTTAATGCTTCAAAACATACTTCTCCGGTTACAGCAACAACGGCATCGAACGAACCGATTGATTGGTAAAGTAATTCAATCGAACGGGTATCTCGAATGTCAACTTGAAAATCACCCCTCGTATGCCCCACTGTAATTACCGTGTGGCGTTGAGCTAATTCTTCACAAACTGCATCACCTATTGTTCCAGTTCCACCAACTACGATAACTTTCATTTTGCTTTTCCTTTTGTCAGAGATCAGTCCTTACCAAGATCTATTCTAGACCATACAGCTGCTCTAGAATGTCATCAATGCCTTTTCGAGCAGCTAAAATTGCTGAGGCAGTTTTACAGTTCATATGATTTGCATCCCCTAACAGCCTGTAAGAACGATGCAAATTCGTTCTGGCATTAAACCAGTATTCTTTTAATATGAATTGCCCGCCATGCTCTACTAATCGGGCAGACTCTTGCATCAAAGAGGAACAAGGGTTTGTTTGATTCGTACTTAATTCGTCAATTTTTTGCGATAATTCATGACATTGATTGGCAAGATAAGCTTTCTCCTCTTCAGGCATGCTGTATGCAGAAAGAGAACATAGTAACAGTGAAGTACTGATAAGAAGTTTTTTGAGCATTTGATCATCCTTTAACAATTTAGGTCCAAAATGTTCACACAAGATTCTTACATGGTATTTTTCACTTTTCAATCCTGGCTATCATGAACTGACAACTCGTTACTCAATAAAAAAAATCGATTAATAAAAATAATGAGTGTGCGATAATAAATCTTATCTATTCGATAATATTTAAGACTTTGTTAATAATAGATTGATAGTATGTAAAATAATCAAAACCTGGGATCATGAAGATGTTTCACTATTACGCTGATCAGCTAATTGCAAATTATTATAAATGGGGAACTAACGAGAAAGGAGTGCCCGAGTTTTATCATTTAGATAATAACCAATGGACACCAATTCCCATTCTAGACAAGAAAAAAACCAACAGGGGTTGGGTATATGATCTGGGTAAAATTCATTCAGTTCAGATTACTCTGCATACATTTAATGATTTTAATAGTATGAGTTTGTCACTTTTTACTCCTCCAAAAGAAGGTATTTTTGGAAACACCCAAATTATTCCACTTCATTTAATAAATAAAAATTTAGTGCCATTTCAACAGGAGACCGCGAAGGTTCCTGTTGAAACCATATCCCATAAATCGGCTCCTCCATCTCAACCCAACAGCAAGTTAAAAACTTATAGCCTGACCCCTGCTCAAAAAGAAAGGCTGGAGCAACATAAAGAAATGCTTAAGGGTCGTTGGTTTGAACGTCGTATCCATGATTATTTATTTTTTTGCCAGGGACGTACCAAAACTGAGAAAATCAGAGAGATCACTAAATTGCTTCATGGCGAGGCCTGCGATCCTGATGTGGTGGAACAAGGACGTACTGGCAAAATTGTAAAAGGATAAATGGTTATTTTCAGACTGAATTTATTGCGCCCGAAACCAATTGAAGTGCCGCCGCAATGTGGCACTGATTCTCAGAGAGAACACCAATAAGTCGTTCATTTTTATAGTGCTCTTCATTACCTCATCCTTTTGTATCACATAGAGGTTACGCTGACTTATCTTGGATTCTTTATTTCTGTTATTGATTGCATGATAATAAAGGCTGCAAAAAAAATCATCTATTTTTATTCGATAAAAATAATAAAAAAGGACAATTATGTATCGATTTATTACTAAATTATTCTCTTGTGTTCTGGTTTTAATGAGCACTTCCGTTTTTTCTGCCCCCATCGAAATCTATCTTGAACCCAATAAACCTGCTGTTTTGGCCAATACGAACAAACAGACACTTTCTTTGTTATGTGAAATACATGCGGTGGCAAGCGCAAAAAATTATATTTCCATTCAGGTGATTAGTGGAAAAGGTATGTTCAATGGAACGAGCCTGAAACAAGGTGATTCTTTAGTTTCTGCTTTAACCAACCTACAACAAATTCCCATAGCAGCAGATCCTGGAGCCAAAGCTCAGGTCACGAATTTAGCCACTCAACCAATAAAAGCCGTATGTAACTAAGGTACCTAACCTCATTCAGGCTGGTTCCATCCAGCCTTCACTTTCTGCCATAATCTGCATTCTCACCTGGAAAAACACCCTAATCTAAGGCATCATAATTCCTGCTTTGCTCTTCGAGGGCAGCTATATCATTACTACAAATATACTGCTGCAAGCGATTAAATTTCTCTTCATCCCACCCATAGATACCCAAGCGAAGAAGGCGTTGAATCACCGTGTCGTCAAAACGTTTTTTAACCAATTTAGCAGGGCTACCGGCAACAATACTGTAAGGTTCAACATCTTTTGTCACCACACTATTGGCTGCGATAATCGCTCCCTCACCAATGGTGATACCCGGCATAATCATGGAGCGCATGCCAAGCCACACGCCATCATGAATGATTGTATCCCCCTTGCCTTGGTATGCTTGTACATAATTGTCTGCAAAAGGATACAAGCAAAACCAATCCGCACGGTGATTATGATTCCCTCCCAACATAATAATTACCTCAGCCGCAATACAGACATAATCCCCAATAAAGAGTTGGTCAATATTCCATTGTGGCTGCCAATTTTTTAAACTGAACTCATCTCCATAGAGATACCTGACGACCGTTTCCTCAAAACTCCCTGTCCATGCATCACTGTAGTAACTGTGGGTGCCTTTAATATGAATGTTGCGATTCTTGACATTCTTGTGCAGGTACTCCACTCGAGACCAATGTTTTTCTACTGCCGTCATGATGATGATCGTTCCTTTAAAAAGTTTCATTCTATCCAAAAAGGCAGCAAAAACTAAATTTTTTCAAATATTGTGGATAACCCAAAAAACATTCGTTATCCTCAATGAGGAAGGAGTACTATTAAATCAAAGGAGTGATAAATTATGAATTTTTTCAAAAGAATGGCTATTCCTGTTCTTTCCCTTATATTTGCTTTACCAACTTATGCAGCAGATACGGCAGGTGGCGGAGACTTTCAAACGCTTTGTACTAATGCTTGGATGAAAAAAGCAGATGAAGCAAAAGATAAAGTAGACTTTAAAAATTTTGGCGAAAAATATTGTGGTTGTGCTGCCAAACAACCTTTAGACAATGATGCCGCAGTTCAAAAAGCAGTCCATCTCTGCATGTCAAGAACCCTGCTGCATGATGCAATGGATTCGTTGGAGGATGAAGTAGGATTGAGTAAAGCAAAAGACAGCGACGTAGCTGATTTTTGCCAAGACAGATGGAATCTCGTTGATCCCAAACAAACAGATGAGGATAAGAAATTAATTAGTGCCTATTGTGAATGCGCTAAGCCCAAGCTAGTGGATCTGCTCAAAAGATCAAATGATATGACTGATAAACAATATAGCGATGAAATAGATAGCATTGCTGATAATTGTGCTGATAATGCTGTTGCCTCAAAACCCACACCAACAAACTAATCAATGTCCCGTCTCCCTCAAAGGGGGAAGACGGGGACATTTTCTCAAGTGGGATCCGATATATTAATCGAAACTCCTTCCAGGAATAATAAAGGTTTTTTTATCGCATTGGCCCACTTACTCCCCCAACATATTCGGCAAGGAACAAATCTCCTAATGCAAGCGATCTTTTCTTTGGAGATGTAAATCATACAGGTGCGAAAAGCAATATGATATTCCAAACCAGCACCAATTTTTTGTGCAATTGCGTCACAATTAGGTTCAATAATTTGTGTTGCTAATGCTTCAGAGGCAAGTATGGATGCTTGGGGAGGTAAATTACTATAAATACTTTTAAATTCGTTGTCATAAAAAACCATTTCTTTCTCTAAACAATAAGCATAACGATCCCGAGTCAGAGAAAATTGGCATTTACCGCTGTATCGCAAATAATTCGCATGCACATGAGCCGAAGCTAAAAAAAAACTGAATAAAAAAACAATATAATATGTTTTTTTCATCATACCCTCACCTGGTTTAGTAGTCCGGCTTTTGTGCCTAGTTTAGTTAAATGGAAACGACTTAACCCACTATAAATGCTAACGACGCATTAATTCAACTAGGCTGTGTGTTATGATTAATAACTGAATAAAAAGTAGTGATTCCCCCATGCAACACACAAAATATGGTTATAAAGTAAAACAAATCACCGAAAGTCCTGGATGCAGCTGGTTATTCTTACCCGGTGGTCCTGGTTTGGGCTCTGAGTACCTCAATAACTTATGCAGTAGGTTGCAGTTGCCTGGATCTATTTTTCTATTAGATTTCCCGCAAGATGGCATCAATACTCAAGGAAAACTTGATATCAAGTATTGGCAAGAGGGTTTAATTGATTTATTAAAAGACTTTCCTAAACCGGTATTAGTCACCCACAGCTTTTCCGGGATGTTTGCATTAAATTTGCCGGAACTAAAACATTATCTGACAGGTCTGGTATTAATGAATACCACCACCGAAAACAGTTTTTTTCAGCATGTGAGTTCCATGCAACAGCAACACCATTTACCTGATTTACTTCCTCCCGCCAGCCAGTATCATTTGGCACCTTCGGATGAGGCATATAAAATGTTTTGGAATACCTATAAACATTACTGTTTTACCGCGGAAGAATTGGTGGAAGGAGAAAAAATCATGCCTCTTTTTGCCTTTAATAATACTGCTTATCATTATGCCATTGAACATTTTTATCCGGATTATTCATGTAAATGGTTTCCAGAAACAATACCCACCATGACCATTGCCAGTGAGAATGACTTTATTTGTCCGCCCCTAATTTTTATGAACAATGAAAAATTCCAAGACAAAAATTGTATCCATAAAATAATTAGCAACGCAGGTCATTGTCCTTGGTTACTGTTTTTCCATGAGGTGCAGCTTTGCTTTGATGATTTTGTAATGAAACTAAATTCTGTGACAACGAATGAGTCGCCCTATTGATTAGGAGAATAAAATGTATCCAATGACAACCGTAACCGGCTCCCTGTTAGCCTTTGCCTATATCTATCTTTCAGCACGTGTTATTACCTTACGTCGAAAATATAAAGTGCGAGTAGGAAGCAAAGAGTTTGTTGATTTGGAAATGGCAATAAGAGCGCACGGCAATTTTGTTGAGTATGTTCCGTTTACACTGATCTTACTCTTTTGTGCAGAAGCAAATAAAGCCAACTGGATGGTGCTTTTAGCTTTGATTTTTTTGTTT
Source organism: Legionella sp. 227 (assembly GCF_043161935.1). NCBI lineage: Bacteria > Pseudomonadati > Pseudomonadota > Gammaproteobacteria > Legionellales > Legionellaceae > Legionella > Legionella sp. 227. The sequence continues at coordinate 773,742 of NZ_CP171154.1, forward strand.
ATCTTGGGACGAATCTTTCATGCTTATGCGTTTCTTACCAAAGAGCATCCCCTTAAATTTCGTGTCCGTGGGATGATTTTGACCTTTGTCGTTATTGCCTGCCTTTCATTTTTAAATTTAATACTTCTTTTTATAAAATGACAAGGAAGTGAAACGCCCTGAAAAATTTTAACCACTACAGGTGATTATATTTGCCCGTCCTCAGGGGTGATTTACATGGTCTTGATTGATATTTTTGATTGAATCCATTATGTTTGTTATGAAAATCGCTCCATTTAGGTTAAGGAATGACCTACCGTCTTATAAATAAACATGTTGATATTTATAAATTTCCTGATGAACTGGAATCCAATTTAGGTTCAATTACTCTTGGCGATTTACATGGCAATCCAATCAAACTCATTCATTTTCTTTTTCGCCATCAAATCATTCAATTCAACCATAAAATTAAGAATGTTGAGGCAGCTTATCAACAATTTGTAACGCTTTATGAGCAGTACGGGGCGCTTCTTGAGGAATATTTGGAAAACCGTACGCTCTTACAATTTACACAAATCAAAATAGATAATGCTCAAGAACGAATTGCCAATCTAGAGAAACAAATAATCACCGCAACAACTGCTAAAACTCAAACACTGAACACCTTGTCTCAAGCCCTAATCAAGCTACAAGCCGCTGAAGAGGAGCAACAGAAGTTAAAACAAAAATTATCTGAACCCAAAGAGAAGCTGGCTTACTGTGTTAGCCAATTTAATGATTTCATGTCCCAATTAGAAATCCACGATAATCAAACCCTGATTCGCCTTATTGGAGATGAAGTAGCTGATCGCGGAAATTGCGATTATTTCACCTTTAGAATTCTTAGTATGCTTCGTCGAAACCATTGCCCATTAAATGTTTTGATTTCAAACCATAGCAGCGAGTTTATTTATGCTTTTGAACAATTCACGGCGGGGCAATCCTTTATTCCCCCAGGATATATTGGTGAGGTACAAATTCCTTCTTTTTGGGGACTTAAACTGTTACTTGAGCATGATATTATTCGCCATGAGGAGTTAACCCAGTTAATCAACGAAAGCTATAAACCCTCACTTAAGATATTGGATTATACACTCAATGAAAAGGGTATAACTTTATTTAGCCACGCTCCGTTTCGTTTCGATACCATTCAATTGCTGGCAGCACGTGTTGGAGTAAATTATGATGATTCCACGGCGAATGCTTTAGCGGAAACCATTGATCAGATTAATCATCAATTTCAATTCTTCATTGATAACAATGTCATGCATTCACTTTTTCATACGGATGCAATTCATGACAGGACCAATATGTCAGAACAAGAAAGAACAGCATGGCCTTTAATTCATCTTTTATGGAACCGTTGGGATGACGCTAAAGAAAGCGAGATGGCAAGACCTGCGACTCACAAAGGATACTCTATTACTTATGTTCATGGTCACGATGGTTTTCAAAGTCTTCTGCCGCACATTTATAACCTGGATACCCTTTGCGGCAAAGATTCGCGAAAAAATGAAGAGGGACAGATTAACAAAGCAGTTCGCTTTATCAAAGAGAATCACAATACAAGCATGGATACAACACCATCAGAATCCTATCTTCGAGAAGTTTTAAGATATAAAGTGTTTGACTCAGACGAACGCAGCTTGGCATTTGAAGCGCACAATAAACAAAAAACACCCAGCGTGGATCTCAATGAGAGTATAAAAAAATTAGGCCTTCTTGGAAAACCTATAGAGCAGTGCTTCACTTCATCCGTGGAATTAAATACACCAACAACGCAACCCGGCCCGAGAGAATTAATTATCAGGCCAGAAAACGAAGAAGATAAGGTAGTCTTGACCTATGATCAATATAGATCAAGACCTAATGGATACTGAATTATCGTTGGTGCTGGAAAAATAATTTCTTATCACCGTAATTGGAAGCCAATAAAGGACTTTCCAACATTAATGTCCCTATACGATACTCGATACCTTGATATTCTCCATAGACTTCATAGATTGGGCCCATGGGTACTTGTGCCAAAGAGATTCTGAAGTCTTCTCGTGAATTTTCAGGGATTAAATCCTTAACCAGGCTCGTTGGTCGAAAATAGATCCGCTCAGGGAACACAGGGATTCCATCAAATTTTCCATCACTCGTCCAAGCTGCTAAATGCCATAAAGGAAGATTATTCGCCGGGTCGCGAGTCCATTCAAATATTTTCTCAATAGCACTCAAGGTCCAACTGGTAGGATGAGGTATTTGGTTCGAAAAATCTTTCGCAAAATAATTCCAATTGCCTTGTTGTCCCTCAAGCAAATTCATCACTTGCAAATTTAAAGAAGGATGCTCTGTGATTAAAAATTTAATCGCCATGCCAGGAATATAAGTATCATCAGCTGGAGGAGTTGCTAACGAAAGACGTGCTATGCCTATTCCCCCCGTCTGATAAATACCTGTGAAGGGATGATCTGGTGAGGGAATTAAAGCAATTTTTCCTACTGAACCATTGGCGTGAATGATTTTTACTCGTCCTTCAGGAATTTCATCACTGGCAGTATCAAATGTAGGGCTTAGGTTAAACAATCCTTTTAATTTTTCGAGCACTTCATTAAAACTATTGCCGGTAAGCTGGGGTAAGGGATCCTCTTCATGGCTTGAGGTAATTTCAGCCCATAATAGATCACGCTTTTCATCAGCAGTTAATTCCTGGTAGTAGCAAGGTAATTGAGCATATAAACCAAAACTCATGAAAAAATAGATGAGTCCACTAAAAATCAAAATCAAACGACGATTCACCTCAACCTCCTTGTCTGCAAATTTATTTTTTTGACAGAGTATACGAAATGGCAAGAGTTTTCCAGGTCATGTATTCATTAAGTTTTTTTAAGAAAAATTGGGATAATTGCAACACAAAAGATGAAAAAAGGCCCACTAAACCGGACTTAGCAAGAACATCCCACGCTGTAGCATATACAACAAGAGAAAATTTTCGTAGCACTTGGAATCACAGCAAATAACCTCGGTTAGGTTTTTGCCCTGGCCACATTCAGCGTGTCCCAAATCATGACTTCATAAAATGGTCATAAATAGCACGACTTGCAAGCGCGATGGCGCGACTGCGTGGATAATCACTGGCTGATTTCGATTTAACATATACTGCAATTGCAACATGGCCTTTATTATTGGGTAAAGTAATAATGCCAACGTCACTCACGAAACGATACAGTTTTTTCGACCCAGGGTATCTTAAATAGTCCCGCTCATAAATAGACCATGTTCCTGTTTTATGGGCTACTTTAACATTGGAAGGCAATAATCCTTTTATTCTACTGCGACCAGTTCGGCATTGCTCCATGATGTTCATAAGAAGATTAGTACTTGATTCTGAAAGTGCTTGTTTTTTATATAATTTAACCAACAATTTTGCCATATCATTAGGTGTGGTGGTATCGCGGATGTCCTTTTCAAAACGCTGCCAAGCTTGCTGCTTTTCTTTCAAAGGAACACGATTCGATATTTTTTGCCAAGAATATACCGGCTGGCGTTTTGTTAAAAAGGAACGATCCACATGATTTGTATCCACAAACATTTCCATAATGGAGCGATTAATAAAAATATTGTTTAAACCAAGCGCACTCATACGCTGTGCTACATATTTAGGACCATTAGCAGCCTGTAATAATGCATCACTTGCACTGTTATCACTATTTTTGAGGGTATGCATCAAGATTTGTTTCAAAGAAATATTCAATTTTTTCTTTTCGAATAAATAATGAAGTGCCCCAGAGCCAGGAACCGAATTACGTGCATCCATTTTAATTACACGATTTAAAGAGTCTTTTTTCTCATCAACGCGGTGTAAAAAAGCCATCGCAATAGGTAATTTGATTGTACTGGCCATGAAGAAACGCTGATTGCTATTATGTGCAATTACTTTATTTTTTTCTATATAAATGGCAGTAATCCCCATGACTGTATTTGAGTTTTTTTCAATAGCATTTAATTTTTTAATCAGTTCTGCATCGCTTGGAGCAGCAAAACCGCTCACTGAACAGACAAGACCCAAAAACCAACACGCCAGTAATTTTTTCATAAGGTATTTAATCCATTGCTCATTATTTTTATTCAATTTTTTAGCGTAATAACCAGTAATATATTCACTACTGTATCTTTTAAATCGTATGATAAAGCGTACGTTAGAAATTTCCCTATCCGCATGTAACAGTCCATAGTGTGTTAGGATGGTTTGTGACTTAGATAAGGGATTTAATTTTCTTTATCGCATTGTGACCATTTTCACTGTCGATGCAATAAAACTTATAATGCATGTAGCAATTTTTATTCTATTTTTAAATTGATTACAACCTATTGCACACTTTGAGAAACATATTGCCCTCTATTGATTCACAAAGAATAAAAAATACCCATCACACTCTCTTCTTGGTTCACCTCCTTTAAAACAAATTCATTCCTATTATCCTGAATAAAACTTCGGCTGCTTATTTCTCTATTGTGGTATTTGCTGCAAGCGGCGATTAAAAGTCCTAAATTAACAAAAATATGGCCGCAAATTATATACAACACCCAAAGATCATCAAGAATCATTTTGATTTAAGTCTTCGTGCTTACTCTTTTGGCTCATCCTTTAGCGTTCGTAAGAAGATAGGAATTTTCCATATACTTGATTAATTCCTCCTTATTCACCGGCATCTGAGTTAAACCTATATATTTATCTGGACGAACCAATACAGCAGTAGGTCGATCAATTTTAAATCGTTGATGCATCTTTTGATTTTCATCAATCAAGATGGAAATCTCTTCATCAACTGCAGTCATTTCAGATTGAGGCAGTATAATATGAGTCTTGATTAAACCTTTAAATTGCTGCGTAACAGCCCTTGCAAGTTCAGAGAAAACCAACCGTTGGTTATTATTGTCAGGTTCCAGTCCCATAAATAAAAATAAATGATGCAGCGTTCCTTGAGTAATTTGCTGCAATTCCTTTTTTTCTTTGCTTTTTGCGTCAATAAAAGGAGAATTAATGAGAAATCCACCTATTTTGAATTGGGTTTTTTCACCCAATACTTTGACTATAGGACTGTTCGCATAGCTCACCGACAACTCAGCAAGATTATACATGACAAAATTTTTAACTGCGTCGAATGACATGGCCATCTTTAATAGGAAATTACGTAAAAAAATCATCACCGGATTACTCATCATAATCAAACGAGTCATTACTCCAGTATCTTTTAATACCCCCGCAGCAATTGGATGACGTTCGCGATGATAACTATCCAGTAACGCATCGCTTGCCAGTCCTTTTTGAACCAGTGCTAATTTCCAAGCGAGATTATAAATATCTTGTAATCCGGTATTTAATCCTTGCCCACCCATAGGACTATGAACATGAGCGGAGTCCCCAGCAAAAAATACTCGCCCATAACGATAGTTTTCGATTTGCTTGTGATCAATACCAAATTGACTGATCCAAACTGGATCATGTAATGTTGCAGGATCTGTACAGCGCGCTTTAAAGACGCGAATGATGTCTTCGATTGTGGGGGATTGATGCATGACTTTTTCAGGCGCAGTCATTACCAAACGATAACGTTTGTCTCCCATTGGGAAACACGCAGCAGGTCCTTCATCACTTACGTAGATAATAAATTTATTCTCCGGGAGTTCCCAATCAATAAGCAGATCAGCCAGCCACCAAGTTTGTTTAAAAGAAGAGCCTAAAAATTCAGCATTAACTAATTTTCTTAGCGTACTGTGCGAACCATCGCAAGCAATAATCCAGTGTGATTGTACTTTTTCAATGCTGCCATCAGCTTGTGTTATAGTAGAAACGGTATGGTTTGCTGTTTCTTCGATTTCAGTTAATTCAGTTTGCCATTCAACATGCAAACCTCGATCAACTAACCCCTGATGAAAAATGTGCTCCGTTTTGCTTTGAGGAAGATCAATCACAAAATGATAATCAGCTTCAACATGTGCATAGGTCGCGTGGATTAATTCTTTTCCCTTAGACTTAAACAAAACTCCATCTACTTTTTGTCCCTGGATGAGTACTTCGTCAAGGAAACCACAATCCCTAAGCAGATCAAGTGTTCGAATATGAATGGCCAATGCCTTAGATTTATCACTAAGTGCTGACTTTTTATCAATGATCCGACAACTCAAACCTTGACGAGTCAGCTCGTTTGCACAAAATAAACCAACAGGCCCTGCTCCAACTATTAGTACATCCAATAACTTATCAGACATATTCACTCCGTGTTTTGATCTGGTCATTTAGGGCAAAGAACTATTATTTGAACGGCTTAATCAATACGTTTTATTATAGTATATTAAGCCTAGTTAATCTTCGCCATAGGCACAAAGACCTATTGATTTTTATTGTATTTTTCATATTTAAAAATTCAGCTGCTGCGAACCAACTTCATCACACGATTGAGAAAGTCGGGACCAGGATCATCTTTATCTGTTTGATAATTGGGATCCCGTTCGAGCCAAAGAGAAGTTTTTTTAAAATTTAAATAGTCATTATGTCCGATAACATATTTTATTTTTGGATATTTCTTTTTGAGATAACACACCAAAAAAGCATTTGCTTTGGTTTGGGCGTCGGTTAAATCATCTTTGCTGTCAATTCCACCTACATTTTCAATGCCAATTGCATAATGATTCAATCCTATAACATGTCGTGCCATCCAATGCTCCGGCATGAGTTGATAAATACTTCCATCCCGATCCACTACAAAATGGGTTGATACGTTCAAGTCACCAGGTAGCTCTTTAATTCGTGGTGAATTTTTAGGGAAGGTGGGTGGATTAAATACACGAAAAGTGGCGGCCAACGTCGGAATACACGTCCAATGCAAAACAATCATTCTCGGTTCAATTTCAATGGATGTTGAGTCAATTCCATAATGAGTTAATTGATACTGGCGAGTTAACGCAATACGTTGTTGATCAAATTGAATTGGTGCTTTATGGATTTCTTGCGAATCATTGCAAGAAAAAGCATGCACCATCGAACTTATAAAGAATGAGCAAACTAAGAAAATTTTCATATTATTTTTTTAATACCATAAAATAAGCGGCCACATAATCGGGTAAGTGGCGGGTTGCCTGAGCGAATGCCCCTCTTCCTGCATAGCTACCCGCTAAAAAATCAACTTGATACACATTGTTTTCGAATGCTCCACCTGTGTCCGCAAAAATACCCGCTCGCGTCACCAGATTTCCTGTCCGAGTAGGATATTGCACCATCAATAATTTACCCAAACCAAACTGCTCAAGATCCGCTGCAAAAGTCACCTCCGTATTGACGGTGATTTTATGATCAGCATCCTTTCCATAACCTTTGATGCCTGCCACCTGTTTAAAATACCAATAGCGTTCTTGCTGATAAGGGTTTTGGGTTTTGTCGTAGGCAATATTGTTACAACGATGAACATTAAAGGTCTTTGTCTGGTTTTTACCAAAATCAGCAACCACAGTACCCTGCATCAATGCCGCTTCAATGTCTTCTCGACTCAAATAACCCAGCGCAGGGACATTCTTATTCGTTAAGGCACCCTTTAGGATGGCTTGCTTTCCATATTGAAAGCGTATGAGTCCAGGCTTAGCATCTGCTTCCTCTAGAGTCAGTAACGCCTCATCCTTAGGAAGACCATAAAGAGCAAAAGGATAGGCTGCACTGCGCTTGCTTGATGCCGGAGCACGATGCACGTAATACTTGGTCATTAAAATTTTATCTTTGGGTAAATGAGCAACAAGTGGTTTTTGCGCACTCAGTGACTTGGCTTGCTCAAGGTCGGGATACCATCGAACAAAATCGAAGTGATCTTTAACAAAAGCAGGATTATTCAATTCGCTTTGATGCTGGCATATAAACACCAAGGTCGCTTTTACTCGGGCAAGCGGGACTTTAAAAACTTTTCCTTCATGAATCACTCGAGGATCATAACCATTGCCTTTATTTAAATAAGCCAAGGTTTCTTTAGCTGTAGCACATAAGGCAGGTCCGTTGATTTCATAACGAGCTGTTGGTGATGGTTCAGCTGGCACAAAATGAGGGGCAGCAACAGCCTCAAGGTTCATTAATAAGAAAAAAACACCAAAAAAAACTTTTATTTTCATCGCAGACGACAACTGATTGGTAAATCAAAAGGATATCATAGATAGGTTGTTAATTCTAAAAATGAAACATGAAAAACCAGGGACCCTTAGTTTCAAGATCCCATGATTTGTTTTTTTTCTGTAGCTCACTTACCTAAGAAAAATTAAACAATACTAAACCATTATTGTCTTCGCCATTACTAATATTGCAAAGCCAATCGACTACTAATTGTTGCTTATGCAAAATGGGATCAAAAAAATTCACATGTAAGGTTGCTGTATTATCTTCAAAAACACTTAAGCGACCTGATAACGTTAAGAACTCTCCTGAAGCGTTCTGGATAAAAAACTTCATGGACGTGGTCACGGTATCGGTTAACTCGTTATTAACAGTCTCCTGGCCATGGAAAAAGTTAGTAAAATTAAATCGAGTGGTCGCTCCCTCTAACCGTCTTCTTAATTGAGTCGGGAGTGCGGGGCCTGTGACCTGGCAATTATCAAAATGGATGATTGCGCGTACATCTTCCCCACTCTCAACAGCCTGCACTAATTGAGCAAAATTAGTGATGTTATTATTGATTGTATTATTGATCTCCGTATTTTGTGCATTCGCCTGATTTAAAAAAAGGAGACATGAAACTCCTAGTGCAGCAGCTCGCCATATTCTCATTTATATCCTCCATGATTCGTGCTTTTGGTAATAAAGTCAGCCAAGTGACTAAGAATAAAACCTTAAATACATTAATTGTATAATCTGTTTCTCCATTTTGCCAAATTTTCTAACCCGAGATTATAGTCCCAATCCAGATTTTAAGTAAATTTGCAAGCTAACCACCATTTGACTAATCAAATATTGAGCAAATGAACTATAATTAAATCATCTTAGAGCATAATCTTAAAATTCCTCAGGAGGTAAATGATGAGATTTTTATCTGAAGCAAAAGGCCTAATCACCAAAACATCTAAGACAACAAGCATTATGCAATCCCAACAACAAAGCAGAAGTATATTTTCTGCAAAAAACGCTACTGCTCCAATTTATGATAACCACCTCCCAGGAGTTCCATTAATTATTTCAAACCTTAAATTTTTTACAGACACTACGTTTAGAGGACTAGCTATTGGCAAAGATTTTCTCTCTTCCGTATGGTATGAATCTGGTATCAAGCTAGGGTTCAGAGGTATGTCCTTAAGTGAATTAAAGAAAAATGAATCAAGAGCGATGTTAGGAATGGTAGGAAAAAAAGAGATTGTGGCTTATAACCCTGATGGAAGCAGAGACTTAGTACAAACCAAAGCAAACCTTGCAGCCCATGCATCAGATACTGCAAAAGTTCATGGGATATCTGTTTCCGATAGTATATTTGTGGGATTTAAATTCTCCAGTTTCTTATTACCATCCACTAAAACAGTGGTCGTTGTTGATTATACCAGCATCCCCGCCGATCAACAGTTTTCCCCATTAGCAGAGCATGCTGATACCACTCCATCTCGTAGCCCAGAAGGTGAGCCAGATATATATACGGGTGAGTATGAAAGAACGATAAGCAACGTGCCAGCATGGGCTATTCTCATGAAAATAACCAGGGATGGATTCACATTCAATGTTGACTTGAATCCTTTATATGTAGACCAAGCCATTTTATCACCCCAGCTCAAAGCTGATTTTGATAATTTAACAGAAGAGTTTTATAAAGCATGTCGTGTCGTTAGAGAAGATATTGATCATTCAGACGTACGGGAGTATCGCAAGAGCCTGCATAAATTTTATGAGAATTATGCTATTGAAGCAAAACTGGGAAGCAAACAAATACAGGCCATAAAAGAAAACTTAGAACAATATGGCATGGGAATAGAGGATACTCCAGATACCACACCCACCAAATCTTAGGCAGAGGCAAAAGTCTTCCCTATAAATTACCAAGAGAAATTTATAGAGGAGACTTTTTACACATACTCTGCTTCATTAGAAGCATTATAATATGGGGATAACTATCTCTTCTGCTTAGAAACATAAAGGTCAAGCCAAGCATTAGCGAGATACTATATGCTTTTTATAACACTGGAGACATCCGGTGACTCTCAGTTGATTGCTCTATTTCATTTCGGATAGCATCCAGCTGATTTTGTCCAGATTTTGCTTCAATAGCATAATTCTCATAAAATTTATGAAAATTTTTGCGATATTGATGGACATCAGGATGATCAATTTCCTCTTTCACCACACGACATACCCTATAAAATTCTGCGGCTAAATTATCAAAATCAGCTTTGAGCTGAGGTGATAAAATGGCTTGATCTACATAGAAAGGATTCACATCAGCTCGCACTTTCATTGCATCTTTGGCTAACTTCATAATAATGGCCCAAGCAGGAACTGCACTGATTACTCTTCCTGTTGTTTGCAAGGATAATGTCTTTGTCTCATTCATCGGGGTGAGTTGTGACTCATTAGGGATGTTGTTATAGTCAACCACTAATACATCATGCTTTTTTGGGGGTACAAAATCAGAGAAATGAAACCCTGCTAGCATGCCTTTTGGTTTTTTCGTAGTATCATCTAGGGAGGATTCAAGAAATTTTTGTTTCGTTATTTTTTTCTTTTTATCTAATGCTGAATCTTCATCCCATAATAAACCTAACAGAGTTTGTGCAGGCTTACTACCTAACTCTTCTGCCGATACTTCTCTAAATCCAACAGAAACTCCAGATTCTTTCAACACATCGCTTACAAAATTTTGCCCAATTGGTTGTCCTCTAAACGTAGTATCCTTGAAAAAATTAAGGTCAATAACTCTTAAAGGAACATCTTTTTTGACTTTATCAAAAGCATTACTATGAAAAAAATTAGGTTTCTGATTCGTAACCACTTTATTAGTACGAAGCAAGCTAAATCGTAACATCATAAGATCACCAAACTCATCAATAAATTTTTGATTCTATATCGTCTGATTGTTTATAACAAGCAGCAGGATGAGCAAAAAATAGACACACTAAGCTGCTTCTGCCCCATCAAATTCAGAATCACTCGTTGTCAAACGGTTAAAATACCAAGAACTGTAAAGAGCACCTAAACCACAAACAATTAATCCTAAAGGCAAGGCAATGAGTGATTGCATGAGTAAATAGGCGCTTAAAATAGTTAATATGGATGAGCCAAACATACGTACCGTATGAATTATGGCCAGTGCAAGACCTGCATTTTCCTTATAGTCTGCAAGCATCATCGACATAGTAGCCGGCGCAGTTAAACTAATACCTAAATTACAAATTAATGCAAAAGATAAGATGTATAAATTAAATTCAGAGAGATTTGCGCACAATAACATCGCAAAACCTCCGCTTATAATAAACCAGCTACCAAGATAAATTGTTGAAGCCATGCTGAAATACTTACGCAGCCAAATACCTAAGTAATTTCCAACAATAATATTTAAACCATTAATGATAAAAATAATACCGTACACTAAAGGTGAGTAACCCAATTGATCGATAATAATATAGGACGAATTAATCACTGAAAGCATTACGGCGGCAAAACTAAACATCATAATAAAAGAACCACTCCAAAGTGTGGGCGATGGAATGATCTCTTGATACGCTTTAATCACTTGTTTCACATTAAAAGGCTCTTTGGGCTGCTTCCAAAATGGCGATTCCAATAATCCATTGCGCGATTTCAGTAAAAGTACTAAACCAATAACGGCCATTAGCATGAAATTCGCTTGCCAACTGCAATAAGTAAAAATGAGCGAACCAAATACTGGAGCGAGAATTGGAGATATTGAAACGATCATAGAAACATAGGATAAAACCTTGGCGCGCTCTACAGTATCTTCAAAGTCTCTCGAGATGGAAAATGCAACCAGATTAGCACAACACAGAGCAAATCCCTGCAGTGCGCGGCCTAGAATGAGTACAAAGATATTTGGCGCAAAGGCGCAGATTAAACTGGCAAGAGCGGCAATGAGTAAGCTGCCAGGCAACAAACGACGCCGTCCAAAATGATCAATTAGCGGCCCCCAAACTAATTGAGTCACCCCAAAAACAAACAGATAAATACTTAAGGTTAATTGACTTAAGTTATGTGTCGTACCAAAAAAATTGGTGATATAGGGTAGCGAAGGTTGATAGAGATCAAATGTAAGTAAAGAAAAAGCAGATAGTAAACCAATAAATAAAATCGAAGGTTTTGGTTGTGACATAATATTCATTTTGAAAAAAAATAGTGGGCATTATAGTAAAATCTCTATACTTTTGCTCTAAATTCGCAAAAAAATCTGCAATCAAGATTTTATATGTCTTTCCCTTCTCCCCATGGAGAGCAGGTGCACATCAGCGCGGATGAAGGTTAAATCGAGTAATAACCCTTACCCCTGCCCCTCTCCCAAAAATCGGAGAGAGGCTTTTTTAATAGAAAATTTCTTGGCGCCACGAAATACGACTCGCTGTACCAAGCTAAAAAATCAGCCTTGGCGAATCAGATAATTACTACCCGCATGAATTATTTTTTTCATCCGATTATCTTCTTCAGGATTAGGCTCACAGGCTTTAAATACATCTTTTACTGAGGCAATACTTAGAGGTAGAACAGGCCGACTATCGGTTTCTAAGTAGCCGTCTTTATTCTTAAAAATAGTAAACTGGTCATTAGCAAATTCCTGGCAATCAGTTAATGTTTCATCCTGGCAAATGGAAAACTTGATGGAGCGTTCTACACGATATGACTCACCCACTTCGTCAGCAAAAACTATATCTCCATAGACTACGCTATGGCGGGTCCCGCAAAAATAATAGCCAAATTTGTATTTACCATTCTCAACAACATCAGTACGAATAAACCGTCCTTCGCCTTGAGCTAGACCATTGAGCGTCACAATATGCCGGACCTCTTCTTTGGGGTTGTTTGCAGCTACAGCCAAACCCATTAAAGTCCATCCCATGATTAACAAAGCAATTTTTTTCATTTTTATTCCTTATTTGAAAAACATCCTCAAGGAACATGTCTTTAAGGATTAATAATCAACTCTAATGTCAATTTAGAAAGAAAATATTTTAACCAAACTAACATCGCAGCCCATTATGCAAAAAAGAAAGCCTTTTGAACAGATGAAAAAAATATGACTTATTGCACCAATTTTACCCAGAAAATTGCATTAAATGAGGACAAATTATGTCCGTACGTAGAAAGATTGGGGACTTTTAAGATCCCCAACCTTGAGGTGAAAAACTATTCTATGATTTTTTTGATGTTTTAGATGTTTACCAATTTACTCACTTTGCTTTCTGCCCGATGTGAATGACAATGATTAATAAATGCTAAGACGCCACTATCTGGGGCACAATCTTTAGGACTATGGTGCGACGTATCAGGAATATCTACAGAAGCACCCGCCTCTATAAGCATTTTAATCATTTCTCGGTCACCCCCTGCCACTGCCTTATGTAGCGCCGTTTGACCCAAGTTATCCTGAAGATCTAAAGCTGCCCCAGCGTTCACTAATGCGCGCGCGCAATCCAAATTTTTGCCGGAAACGGCCCAATGCAGAGCTGTGCGTTTATAAGTAGAATCTGTTTTATCTAAATCCGATTTCGACATTGATTTAATGAGAACCTTAAGTTCAAATAATCGCCCCCAAGTTGCCGCTCTTCTTAGCGCCTGATCGTGCACTGGACTACCTAATTCACCCGTTTTACGTAATGAAGCACAGACGTTAGCCAGTTGAACTGCATCTTGTGTCTTACGTGACTCACCCAAAAAAGTAAGCAGTTTTGGGGCGAGTTTTCCACTGGCTTGATCCATAATGGTTTGATTCGTGTCCACTAATCTGGAGCTTATAGAAGAGATTTCTAACAGCTCATGGGTACGCTCCATATCAACCCGGCTTAGTGGCTTCTTAGCAAAAAGCAGGCTTGATAATTCGATAATCATCTGCGGCATGGCACCAAATAAGGAAGTATCACTTGAAACAAGTGATTTCACAGCAATTAAATAAGCTGCAACAAATTCGGTATTGTTTGACATATCTTGATAATAGGTCAGCTTTTTATCCCTCATTGCTTCCAAAGTACTGGTAACACCCGTTGACAAAACCAAATCGCCTGATGAATTAGCAACGGTTTGGCGCATTACTACATTGGGTAAGCTTTGATGGTATTCGATTGCTGGCAGCGACTTGGAAGTAGGCAATGTCGTATCATGATCGTACGCATATTTGATATCCGATTTATTACTGCCAAAATCCCCGACAAGAACATATTTATCTTGACCACTCAACTTAATGTATTGTGCAATTAATTTATAATCTTTAGAAGAATCTACTGCGGCAAGATACATAAAACCATATTTACCTGTCGGAAGTGAGGCTTTCTCAGGATTACTTAATGCCGGTAAATCTTCTGCTTTAGTAATGGTAGGTAAGCCTAAACGGTCCTGGCCAATACCTGCACTGCCAATCAACATATCCTGATCACTAAATGATTCATAAAGCCCGGGTTGATTCATTTTGGCTTGCATACGGTATAAGGTTTGCATGAAGATATCTGCAAAGGCCTCCTGGTTTACATTCCCTACAAATATGAATTTACTGTCAGGAGAAAGAACTCGCTTCACAAGATTAGCTGCTGAATACTTGCAACGATTGGCATCGATAAAGGCTACCACTGTATTTTCAACGGCATCAAACTCTTCCAAGGAAGACAGTCCAACATCAGTCCCCTCTATTGATAAACGACCCTTAACTGTATTGCCGTACATACTTTTAAATCGAGGAACCCCATCAAGCGTACTGACTAAAACGACATCAATATCCTTAACTCCCTGTTTTTCGAGCTCGCGAACAACATCCTTGGCAATATTACCTGCGAAAGCAAAATCACCTTTTGCAGTTGGATTATGACAATTAGCGTGAATAACAATAACCTTACCCATAAAATGAATCCTCTGACTGACCAATTTATGAGCTATATTTTAAAACACCAACCTTAACAAAACCTTAGCATTTAGTATTTTTTATGTTTTGTTAGAGTGTTTTTATTTCACTTGTCATTAAAAACAACTAGATTGTAAGCTAATGAATTTTTCTGGATTAAATGAAGACAAAATGACGCGAGAGCAAGTAACATGTTCAAGTAATGAAGCATTGAGAGGATTTACTTTTCAGCTTTTACCCTTCATGGTAAAATATTGTTCGTACATTAGGGGTGCCCGTTGTGGCTGAGAGGATGAACCAACCCTTTGAACCTGATCTCATTCGTCTGAGCGGAGGAAAATGTGTCTATAGTTATGCTCTCAGGTATTATTGCTTTTATTACTTCTTTTATCGGCTTATTGCCGCAAATTATCAAATCCTTAAAAACACGATCAACTCATGATCTTTCCATGCTCATGTTGGTTAATTACTTCATATGTTCTCTAGCTTGGATTATTTATGGGAGCAGTACGGATTCATTTTTTGTGATCAGTTCTAATGCAGTAGGTTTGATTGTCAGTGTGCTGCTTATTCTTTTAAAAAGACATTATGATGCACGATGTAATTAATTTAACAGGCTATCGATCGATTCTATGCCTCAACGGAGAATTACCTGAGTCATCATTCTTCAAAACATTGAACATGCCCATTATCGCAGCAGATGGGGCGGCCAATAGTTTATTAGAGCGTGGAATTAGCCCGCACTTAATTACTGGGGATTTGGATTCTGTTCGACCATCTCTCTTAGAAAACCATCCTTTTCTTCATTCAGCCGATCAAAATTTTAGTGATTATCAAAAAGCGATGCACTATTTAAAAGAGAATGATTTATTACCTGCCATCATTGTAGGAATCAATGGCGGGCATTTGGATCATGTGTTGAATAACATAAATATTTTTATGGAAACAAATTGTCTTTTGTATGCGCCCCCCATACGCGGCTTTGTTTTAAATGAAAAATCAAGTATGGGGTGCTCATTACCCATGCATACAAAAATTTCATTAATCGGAATACCCACAGCAACTATTTCTTCAAAAGGGCTTCAATGGGAGCTCAATCATTCGCAACTTTATTTTCCAGGAAAAACTTCGTGTTTCAATCGAACACGACTATCTGACATTGTTTTGGAAATTCATCAAGGCTCGGTTTTGGTTTTGATATATGAGCAAATGATTGAGGATGCGGGGCTCATGTTCGCTAATCCATAAAGACAGACAATGATCCTGAAAAACCCGATTATCGGAGAATGGTAGGCAGCCCCTAATCGATTTCAATGGAGCAATGATCTCCTGTAGTCACTAAAGTCACAATACTGTCTTTTGCTAGCTTTTGGGAACCACATAAAATGTCTGGACCAAATGCTGAATTTTTTCGATAACCAAAGATATATACTTTATTTGCAGGTCCTTTGCCTGAATAGGACTTCCCGCGAGCCCCCGATTTTTTACCCTCCACAGTAAACCCCAAAGCAGCAGCTGTCTTCTCATCGGTTTTTACTTGAACACTGATCGTATCCTTGGCGATGGCTTGAATTGCAAAAGAAAATATAATGAACCCAATCCCATTTTTTATTAAATTTTTCATCATATAAACGCTCCTTGTTCTATGATTCTCTTAATATAACTTATTTAAGGCTTAAGGAATATAAATTCAACTAAATACTAAAAATTTTCTAATTCAAGCTTGTTTTTCGTTACTCTCTTAAGAATAAACCAGTGGAACGAGTCAGATAAATCAATTCCGTGTTTCATATCGGTCAACAAATGGAGACCTACGTGCTGCTCTTGAATTCCAAATCATATACACTATTATCAATATATAGCCAGGTGAATTCGTCTGCGAATAGAATGAGAGGTTTTCTACTCTAATTTTGATAGGAATGTATGGATATATGGTCCTTCCCAGAACCCTATATTTGAATTTTTGTAGCCTGTTCGTTTGATGCATTGATTTTAAGATATTGATTCAGAGCGCTCTAGCTCTTCAAAGAGACACATTGAGTCCAAAAAATAAGGGTTTGTGAATTATGTTGCTAAAATTTTTTAGAGGAAAATCTCCCAGCGCTAGTCATGCAGTAGAGCATGCTGCCATTTTTGGTGTTCATGAAGCACATAAACCCAATTTGTTCAAAGGTGCTCTTTCTGGTGAGCGTTGGCGTCATGAAAGCATGGGCAAAACTTTAAGTACAATAACTGATTATAAAAAATTAGAGGAATTAAAAAAGACAGCAACCGCAAATTTAACTTCTTGGGCGAAAAAAAGATCTGATCCGCCTCCTGAGGTTGAAGTCGTATACCAAGATTGGGGTGTTACAGCGATGGAGGCTACCCAAAAGTATGCAAAAATTTATTCCATATTAAATATGGCCAATTCCCTCTATCCTGGAGGAGGGTCATTGGAAGGCGGAAGTGCTCAAGAAGAAAACATGTGGCATCGAACCACTTGCGCGCTTTCATTAATGGATAAAATAGTCCGACATGATAAGGATTATGAGAATGCATTTCTTTATACTCCTGAAGGCATAGAATTAGTAGAAGGCCGAAGGAGAATGACCCATGAAGAACTCGAAATTTTAAAGCAACGCTGTAAAGAAGCCTATTCACCAAACGCATGTAAAACCTTCCACAGTGATGAACCGAGAATTTGTTTTAGAGGGCCTGAAGTATTGCTTACGCCGTCAATAGATGATTTTTCAGCCAATAAGATTTCTGATCCTGATATGAGCTTCTCATTTCTTGTGCCAACAAATATTTTTCCTTTTCGTGAATTAAGATCTGCAGCGCCAGAACACTTTGCTGAATCCCATTCGAAGGCGCCGGAAGTAGTTAAAGAACACCGGGATGATTTACGACGACGCATTGCGGCACAACTGGACACATTAATTATTGCCAACCAACCTTATGCGATGTTTGGCGCTTGGGGTTGTGGCGAATTTAAAAATGAGCCCGAACTCATCGCTGAAATTTATGCTGAGGAAATTGAAAAAAGAGCCTCTTTTTTCCAACATATCATGTTTCCAATTATTGATACCCGTTCACAAAGCAAAAATTTTGATATCTTTCAAAAAATATTGACTGGTATAAAACTTGGAGAGGATAGCTCACCGCAACCCTCATCCCATATTTAAAATCTCGCTCTAATTTGCAATTTTCCCTCCCGTGACCTTGGCAGAGAAGTGCCCAAGGTCAGTCTACGCAGCATGAGAATATCCCCTCGCTAGCAACATTACTTCGAGTTAGAGAGTTTTCTCTGTTCCTCTATTTCTATTTTCTCGTCATCACTTGCTCCAAGTTCTTCCTCATTTTCACTTTTTTCACCCTTTTCTAAATCGTCCTCAGCAGGGCTCTTAATAATCGATTTAAGGAGAAGAGGGGCGACTCCATTGTTGGTAGGTGTTGACGTTGTATCTTTAGAAACCTCGCTACCACCCCAGGTAACGAGAAATAAGGCTCCATAGAGGAGTTGAAATAAAAACATGACTTGCTTCACTATTTGGTCATCATGAAATACCAAACTGATTGCCAATCCCAGGATCACAGCAGAAAAAATTGCTTGAAGCCCTTGGATCAATTTTTCATTGAGGTGAGTATCGGACCGTACTACAGCATATCCGGAATTTAGGGTCTGGGCAAAAGCGATAGGGATTAAAGCAATAGGACTTGTTGTATTATTAATTTGCATTCCTGCTTGTATTGTACTTTGCGTCACCAATAAACCGCCATTCGTTCTTTGCGTATTCCTATGGGCTGAGGAAGAAGTAGGCACGCGTGCCTGAAGACGAGTTAATATGTTTGAAGTTGATCCTGGCATTTCAAAATCCTTTTAAAAAATATAAATGGCGATTAAAGCCTAGCTTAATCCACTGAGTTAATTGGGCTACTGAAAATTCCTGTTCATTTTTTCATTAAGGTTTTCCAGAGGCAAGTTATTATTTTAACTCGTTTTTTTTCAACTTCAACTTTATTTACAGAAAGAATTTAACGGTTTTCAGTAGCAAAAGATTTCTTATATAAATTCAAAACTTACTTTATAATGTCGCACGATAAAAAACGATTTTTATAATTTACAATAACAAGGAGTAGTGAACATGGCTTATGAAAAACAACCAGCAACAACCTCAAAATCGGTGACTATGTATAACCTGTTAAGCTGGAGCACTGTATATCGAGGCTACAATGCATTGGTTGCTGGGCTTGTAATGTATCAATACATTAATAATCCAGAAGCGGCAGTAATAGAGTATCTCCCGGATGTTGCAATTCATGCCTTTGAAGCAATTGCCCCAAATTCATTAAATAATTTGGCCGCAGGCGCCAATATTACTCGAGGAATACAAGCGGGCCTGGCCTTTTTTTCAGGCCACTCTACTATTCCCAGTGTTGCGAACTTTGTTGATGTATTCAATCACGGAGTCAACACGTATCACCGACTTTCATAATAACAAACCAAATGCATTCTATCAGGTTAAGGAGCTCCTTAACCTGAATCGCAATAGATATAGTTCTTGTATTTGCAATTTCTGTACTGCATGGTTTATCGTTACATGTCTAGTCAACTTAGTTCATTTTCCTAATGAGATTTTTAGAAAAGCATACGCCAAAAGATCCGTCCGCTCAGCACACCATGATTACTGCAAACTTATGGAAGAAAAGCCATCAACGTCTGATCACAGTGATCCATAACACCCCCTGGTACCAATCAACAGGTAGAAATTCTGGTTATGCAGGAACCTGGTTTTTTTTTGGTGGAGTATTGGAGAAAAAAGATAAGCGTCATGCTTCTGGTTGGTTAATTAAACCAAGAGGACTGGTCGAAAATCATTACAGCAAAACCCAATTTTTTGGCCGAGATACTACTCTTTACGTACGGAAACACTCAATAAACAAACTCATTCGTTTTTCACGTTTTGGCGACATTAAAAAAATCTGTATTTCCGCATCACTTGATGGTGGATTTTGGTTATCAGACAAAGGTAAAAAACTGAAACGCTACCTACAAAAAAATTATCCAGACTATTTTCTGCCCGATGAATTAATAAAAAAGATACATGAATCTGCTCTACGTACTGATTTACCTGTTTACACCCGGCGCAAACAGGTAAATCAATGGCTGTCTGAGCAAGGAGTTGTCACTGTAGGGGTATTACATGATGAGTCGCTATTATTCCGGCCTTAGTAACTATGAATTATTAAATTTCCCCCCAGGGGGACTTTGTTTAATAAATAGCGTAGAAGAATAAGATAGTTGCCCAACTGAGTATTTATCATTCCTGTGAAGGCAGGAATCGATTCACAAAGGTCGCATGGTGCCCAATTGATGCGAAGAGGCAATATGAATTTTATAAAGGCCTCTTACTTTTGGTACAGAAAATAAATAGAAAGTTAAGTCAACCTCAACTTGATTACCTATCCATTATTCAGGGTGCCGAAGAGATTAAAAAATTGGAAACAAAGGAATTTCTTTATTGATTTGAGCAAAAGGCTAGTTCGAATAGTTCATGCACCTATCATGTTGTTTATCGGTATTCTGTGTGCTATTCCTTATTGTTTATCTCATTCTGAATAGAGTGGAAGCCCTGAATTTTTCTTGGATACAGCAGCTTATTTTTGTGAATCGATGAGGCAAGTAGTATTTTCAGTTCTATTTTTATTAGCTATGTTGTATTCAGCCTATACTACAAATTTATTCACCCCATTTACTCAAGGTGAGATTGCACGTTCACTAGATGGCATTATTTCATTGGCGCAAGCTAAACTAAACATCGACAAAGAATCGGAGCAGTTTGCACATAAGACCCGTGTTAGCTAACCCCAAAAACTCCTTGTCATAAGCCCAGAGCATAGCGAACTGGGCTTATTAAGAGCTAATGAAGCTTTGTTTTTTCTTTACCGTCGCCAAACAACCAATCGGTACTGACTTCAAGTTCATCGGCAATTTTTTGCATGGAATCGCCATCTAAAGCAACAACACCGTGCAAAAGCGCTTCAATTTTAAATTTAGGTAATTGAAATAATTTGGAGCATACTTGTACGCGCTCAGTCATTAACTCAGGAACACCAAGCTCATCGAGCTCCTGGTTCAAACGTTCAGTGAATTTTTTGTTTGACATGGTAGTCTCCTCTTTCGCTTTTTATCAGTTTAAAACAAATAAGCTTAAGGATTGATTAACAACTGAAATTTAATGTCGGTTCACAATTCGCTACACGTCATCTTGAGAACAACCAGTGACTTTCGCGCTGTAGCACAGGAGTCGGCTGGGGAATACACCCGTTATGCTCGAGATGACGTGGGATTGGGCGAGAATGGAGAATTGTTATTTCAGAAAATAGCGAATAAAAGGAAGAAGAAGTACATTCAAAAGGCCAACTAAGATCATCGCCAAGCTTGCAATTGTCCCTTCGGTTTGCCCTATTTTACGCGCCTGGGCAGTTCCTGCTGCATGTGCGCCAACACCTAAAAAAGCACCTCGGGCAAGAGATGAATTGAACGATACATACATGAGGATAAGCTCACCAATAACGGCTCCCAAAATACCCGTAATAATAACGAAAATAGCCGTCAGATCAGGTGTACCGCCAATGGCACGAGAGACTTCGATTGCGAATGGTGTACTAATCGATCGCGGTAATAAGCTCAAGCGTAAATTTTCATCAAGGCCTAAAAGAACAGCTAATGCCCAACTTGAGATTATGGCAGTTAAACTTCCAGTAATGACACCAATGGACAGCACGGGCCAGTGTTTACGAATGAGCATACGTTGTTCATATATAGGAATTGCAAAGGCGACAGTAGCTGGTCCAAGTAATAAGACCAACCATTGTGTTCCTCGAAAATAATCCTGATAACTAACATGCAATAGATGAATCATCACTGCAATCAGAAGGGGGGTAAGAATAAGCGGCATAAGCCACCAAAATGACCACCGGCGGTACATTTGTTTGACAATAAAGTACAGGCTTATTGTTATAAAGGACCAAAAGACCGTGTGGGTCGCTGAGTTAGTCAGTAGATGACGGAACATGAGCAGTTCTCCAACGATAACAGCAATCCACAACCACCGCGGTAAATAACATCACCAAAAGTGTACTTAACACAATAACAAACAGAATTTTAAGACCCAGGAGACTCAAAAATTCATGATGCTC
The DNA here is from genome assembly GCF_043161935.1 of Legionella sp. 227. Taxonomy (NCBI): domain Bacteria; kingdom Pseudomonadati; phylum Pseudomonadota; class Gammaproteobacteria; order Legionellales; family Legionellaceae; genus Legionella; species Legionella sp. 227. Next base: position 795,995 of record NZ_CP171154.1, read on the forward strand.
CAGGACTGCAAGCACCGCTGGAACAAAGAAAAGCAGCATATCCCCAAGGAGTAGTTCTGTACCACGCTTTATAGTGTCTAATCTCATGCATTTGGTCATCAAAAGAAGCAAAACTACACCTAAGCCCAAGACGCCGGCAGGCACAGGTAGTTTGGTAAGCTTAACAACCAGATCGCTAGCCAGCCAAAATAGGCAAACCAATCCCACTTGGAACAGGGGGTTTTTTACACATTTTAATGACATATATTCAGCCGTTATGAGTATTATTCTTTCAAATAAGTGTACATCTTTATTTATTATGAATAAAATGAATTTATAGACTTATATTTATTCTATTTTGGAATTATTATGGAATTTAAACCACTTCGTACATTTGTCGAAGTCGTACGCCAAGGGAGTTTCTCCAAAGCAGCGGAGCTCCTTTTTACTACTCAGTCAACGGTGAGTAAAGCAATAAAACAGCTTGAAGATGAATTGGGTTTTCCTCTCATTGAGCGATTTAAGAAACGTAATGTACCTACGAAAGCGGGTGAACTTGTTTATCACCGAGGGCTCAAACTGATTGCAGAGCGGGATGATCTTCTGAAAGAACTTGATGAGATACGTGGCTTGAAGCAAGGACGATTACGCCTAGGTATTTCTCCGGTAGGGAGTAGCACTCTTTTTGCCCCCCTTTTTGCTCGTTATAACCAGCTTTATCCTGGTATTGAGGTTGAGCTCATTGAACATGGAAGTGATAAGCTCGCGGAATGTTTGCGGGCAGGAGACATAGACTTCGCGGGAACCTTATTACCCATTCCTGAAGAGTTTGATTGTCAACCGATCCGCTCTGAACCCTTGGTTGCGCTCTTAGCATCAAGTCATCCATTAGCAACAAAACATTCCGTTTCTTTATCTGAGCTGAAAGAGATTCCTTTTATTCTTTTCGGTAGTGGATTTGCTTTACATCGAATGATAATGGATGCGAGCCACCATATAGGTTTCGAACCCAAAATAGTGGCACAAAGCAGTCAAATTGATTTTATGTTAGAACTGGTTTCTGCAGGTCTTGGGGTTACTTTTTTGCCACGAATGATTGCGATGCAAAGGCAACACAGCCAAATTCATTCTCTGTTACTTAAAGAAAAAGAACTTCAATGGAATATGGCAATGACATGGCGCAGAAACGCTTATCTTTCTGAAGCTGCGCAAGCATGGCTCGCTTTAGTGCGTGAAGTTCATGTGAACAATCAGGGGAAATAAGAGATGCCGTCAATTCCTGCGCTTCATTACCCTACTGGAATTAAACCAAAATATTAAGTACCGTTATAATGAAACAATAGGTCGAATATTCACCATGAAAATAAACTTAAAACAGTACCTGCAAACAATAAAAATTGCTCCCTTACCAGATAAACCCTCAAGTGAGGAGAAAATCAATTATTTAAACGCCATCTATTTTGCGCATGTTCAAACCTTTCCCTATTCAAATTTTGAATTAAGGAAAATTTCCCGCCAGCACCCTGTCTATAGAGATTCATTATCTTTTTTTAGCTATAAAAATTTACTTACCGCGGATCATGGTGGATATTGTTTTCAAACAGCTGCATTATTATTAGATGCACTATCACAACTAGGGTATGCCGTTTCATTTTGTGCTGCGCGAGTTCTTATGGGGGCAATAGTCAATTCACCAGAAATACTTCAGCTTCCTCTCACGCATCTCATTTTAACGGTACAAATTGATGAACAAAAATTTCTTTTAGATCCCGGCCTCGGTTCTTCCGCACCTCGATTTCCGATACGGATTACCGGAAAAGATGAGTCGATTAGTCAAAATGAAGATGAATTCAAGTTTCACTCGATTGATAACGTTTATGTGCTCGAGAAAAAGACAAGACAGGGATGGCTTCGCTTAATGCAGACTAATTTATGTCCTATAAGTCAAGAAAAGGCAGCAATGAATTTACTCAAACTGGAGCGTTATCCCTTGGCAATTGGAATACGCGATTCTAAAACTGTAATTGGGATCATTACTGAACATGGTCGTAAATCATTAGCTTGGGATGCCCAATCGAAACAATTAAAATTCTCTAAAAGCGAAGGGAATGATTCCATTCAAAAAATAGTGACTGATTTTGAGGAGGCACATCAACTCCTTGTTGATGAATTCCATATTGAGCATATTTCAACTGAAGATTTAGAAGAGTACTGCACAGAAACCGCTTTACCACACCCCATAAAGCCTTGGACCATAAATTTTCCTATTGATAAATTGGAGCAAATCGAAATGGAAAAAAATCTAAAATTTACATGATGAGTAATACAGAAAACGAATATGTGCTGATTAGTGAAATCGGTTTTCAACAGAGTAAGCGCCGAAAAATATGCTATACTTATTGACGAAATATTAATCAATAAGGATTGTTTAATGACAAAAAAGAGGAGGAAATTTAACTCCTAGGAAGGAGTTACCAGTTCAAGGAGAGAAGCCATGGACGATAGAAATCATGATGATACACGCCAGCGGATTGTTGCTATTAATGGCAAACCTTTTTCACAAAATATTGCTTTAAAAGGAATGGATTACATAGAGCAAGAGCTCAAAAAAAAGATGGACTTACGTGAGTCTATCAATGCGGAGAAATTAAAGCATTATACCACCATTTTTAACCCTTTAGCGAAACTCATTTATGAAGATAAAGAGGCACAAAAAAGTCTTAAGGAATTGCGGAAAATATCTGAGCATTCAAAGACTAAATTGGTTTTACCGACCTATCCTAAAATAAAACCCAAAATAAAAAGTGGCTCATTGCTTATTGTGACCGCTCCTCCATATGATTTTGAATGGACCTTTGATTCGTTAGTTCATGATAATACAGGAGGCCAAGCAGAGGCATCCAAGGCAGATGGTCGCTTTATCGCTGACTACAGTGTTTTTAGTGGTGGTACCGCATTAGGCGCTTCCGGTGTGGGGATATTTTTTAGACCGATTGCTGAGAGTACCTGGGTTCGTTTTTCGCCCTTTATAAAATACAGTTTTGCATGGCACGATTGGTCCAATTTGGGCCCCACGGCACATAGTGATGGCTTTCTTGCAATTCGGATCATTAGTTTTGATTTTAATGGTAATGATGTTCGTATTGAACAAGATCCCCGCTTTCAACTATGGAGTGATGGAACAGGTTGGTCTGAAGATCACTCAAACTCAGATGATGACGAATTATTTCCCGTAGCCCAAAGTACACTTTATTTTCAAGCAACGAGTGATCGTTTGTATAACTTATGGGTATGGGGATACTCGGATGGCGACGGAACTGATGGTGATGTGTTCTGGAGTAATTCCTGGGGAAGCCTGAAGGTATTTGTACCGTTTGCTGCAATTGAGCAATGGAGTTAGGTTCCCATACTTTACCTCAATTTTAAAAATTGATAAGGATTTATTGTACTGTCACTTTGAGAAATTTCTTACACGAATATGAGATAAAAAAGCGATGATAATTTAGAACAGTTTGTTATGCTTAAATCAACGAGGAATGACAGTGGATGTCTTAAAGGGAATTTATAGCATCATGGAAGACGCTATGCCACAAGGATGTGGTTACTCTCCTCGTATTAGTCTGCAATATAAGTCTGGTTATGCCAATTAATCAGACTTAATTTTTTTGTATTTCCATTAGATTTACTAGCCCATTATTTATTTTAACTTGAGAATACCCTCACCCCGAGTATCCCCTATTCTTCCGACAATAGGATGAGGGCTCTAGGCGCTGCCCCCTGAGATAGGATCTCATCAAATTTTTCCATCCATCTTCACCATGTTTGACACAATTTTTTCTCAATTCTTATTTTATTTTGGCTAATTTCATTGCTGTTTAGATTCATTTTAAATAAAGCATGTATTAAAATAACACCAAGAACAAAATAGCATCTTAAAGTCCAAATAATATCTTGACTAGAGATTATTTGTAGTACATCTTATGCTATCTTTACCCGCTCGAGCCAAAAGATGATCATTAATGAGCTATTTAACTGGCTTCATGCCAATGAAGAATCACTTCATCTTTCCGATCACTACCTTTCCAGAGATCTTCTCGAATCAGAACAAATCCAAGCAAAAACAACACACCGAAGACTTTTGGCGGAGATACGCCTTGCTAAATTCAATAGCCAAAAAACAGATGAACTGATAAACAAATTAGAACAGCACCAAGGGTTCATGGATTATCTTGAATTTTGCAGCCAAAAATTTGTTGAAGATTCGGCAACTTCTTTATTTTTAATCACATTTCAATATGTGTTATCTAAATCTCAACCGGAAATAGCGTATCTAGGCGCTCGATGGAATGAATTATTTTTTGCCTTATTGCAAACAGATAAAAACAAACTCCTTTCTTTTTATCAAGGCAATGCAGCTTTATTTAAAAATCATCCTGAAATTCAAAAACGCGTTGTGCTTGAGTTGCATGAACAAAAACGTAATGAAGCAATTAAACAAGTTGAAAACCATTTAATTCGTTTAAACGAACAATTAGCCAATCAAAAAAATCCACTAGGAATCATTGGATTATGTCGAGAATGGGTCAGCGAACCCGAGTTGTTTGCTGCATTAATACTCTGGCTTTTACAGCGTAATGTCACTACGAAACAAATTCTGCAAACCTACTTATTTCATGACTTTCTTAAATACCATTTATTTACTTTGTACTCGGAAGACAATGAAATTTTTCACTTATTTGCTCTACTCAATCACTTTCCGGAAACCAAGCCCCTCCTGGAAGCAGCGAAACAAACACGTAGCGATGAGCAAGCATTTCAGCACTATGCACTCGACGGAACTTTGAGCAAGAATAAATTACAGGATATTTCTCGCTCAGTACCCCCTTTACAATTTTCTTTAAAACCAACCAATTTTTTAGCGTTACACAAACTCTTTGGCCAACAATTTCTTATCGCGGCGATCACTTCAGAGGAACAAAATAATTCAAAATGGTTACACACATTAAACCAAACCTTAAATCAACCTCAAGTTATTGCGCATGAGTTACCGACTATTATTGCTCTTGTTGCTCGGGAATATTCCCCTCAAACTTTAGAACACCTGGCTCATTTAATCGATGATGATACCGCACAACAACTTTTATCCAATAATGAAGGCGCGGTATTTTATCTATTACCCTATAAACCGAAGCTTTTAGAGCATATCAATGAAGAAAATGTAACTCGCTTTATTCAACAAATCACGCTAGGAAATACGTCGGATCCCGAAATTATTTTTCAATTGATGGCCTTATTCTCGATGTTGTCTAAGGAAAAAAATCCTGTGACTCAACGTGTATTTGAGGCAATTCTCGATAACCTTGCGCTCCATCCCATGTTGCTGGAAGACGAAAAATTACTACGCCGGTTAAGAAAATACCCAGATTGCGGGCGAATCATTGACCAAAAAAGTGAAGCAATAAAGCAATACGTGAATACGTGCATTATCGCCCAAACGAGCGAACCCGCATTAAGTAGCGACAATTATCATCTCATCGAAGATACCTGGCTTAATGCAACTCGCAAACTTACCGTATTGGATTTAATCAAACCACAGGCAAAGTTCGAACTCGATAATAAATATGCTCTTCAAGCAAAAATAGCTGAAGTCGCTTTTCTTTGTCATGGGGAACATTTTGATTTAAATGCCTTTATCGATGCCCTGTCTTTAGCGCCGGTAGTTGCTGATGAAGTCAGTGAGTACGAACGCGTTTTGATTGAAATTCTTGCCGTCATCGATGATGAGTTCATCCGAGAACAAATTCTTAAACTTTTAGAAGATGAGCCAATACAACGGCTTAATTGGGCAGAAAAAGAATATGAAGGCAAAACAATTTTTATAAAAGCGGCCCAACATGGCAATTTGGGTTTAATCGCTCTTTTAGAAGATCAAATTGCCCCCAACGCATTGAATAAAGCGATAAGAACTGCGGCAAGAGCAAATCAATGGCGCGTTGTAGATCATCTTTGTCGAAACAATAAGGTACAATTGAGCTCAGCGGAGCTCGAAAAAATAATTTTCTTGGCTGCAGGACAAGGCCAATTAAACGTTATAAAGTATCTTTTAAACACTTATGATTATGAGCCATCCTCAACAGAACTGATTCACATTCTCAATGCGGCAATTACCTATGATCAACTGGGTGTTATTCAATTGTTTTATTATTCTGCGGATAATATGCCAAAACAATCAGGGATTAATAAGCTGTTTCAGGCAGCGATTGAACTAGGGCATTGGGATATCGCCCTATTTATCGCTCAATCAGAGAAAAATCCCCCCTCTCTTGTGGCTACCGAAAAAGCATTTACCCACGCCGCAAATACCATGCAGCTGGAGGCAATGAAAAAACTTTGCCTTTCATCAACCAATGCCCCTAGTGCGCAGACCATTCAGCGCGTATTTGTAAAAGCGTGCCAAGAGGGCAATTTACCCGTGGTTCAAAGCCTTGGTGAGTTTTCTAAACAATTCCCCCCAGCAATACTTGGAGAAGCCTTGGCACAAGCAAGTATCTATGAGCATATAGACATTATTAGTCATTTATGTAATTTATCCACTAACCCTCCAAAACAATCTTCAATAAATCATGGGCTGGTAGCCGCAGCAAAAGCAGGAAAGCGAGAATCTGTTCAATTTTTTTGCTCCATGACTACCCCAAATCAGCCGACTCAACGCGGTGTCAATCAAGCATTGCTTGAGACAGTTAAAAATAACCGGGTAGAAATATTTATTGAATTATGTCGTTCACATCAACATGCTCCAAGTAAAATGGCTATAAGAGAGTCATTTCTTCTCGCAGTGAAAATGGGGAAACTGGATAGTGTTGGATGTATCTGTACTTATGAAATGAGCGCGCTTAACCAACGTACTGTTGAGACGGCATTAATTTTAGCAGTAAAACATAAAAAACCCGATATTGTTCGTTATTTATGTGAACTTTCAACCAATTCGCCCGAAAAGAAATCATTAAAAATGGCTGTTAATAAAGCAGCTGCAAGCAATCAAACGGCAGTGGCTGAATACTTACGTGAACAATTGCGAAGTAAAACAAATGCTCAGAATAAAATAGACCATGAACTGGATAATAGTTCAGGGACTCATAGCGATTCAGAGTTTAGTCACTTTTCAGAGCTTGACAATGATTCCGAAACGGATAGAGAAATTACGAGCAATCCAGGAGAGGATAATAACAACGCAGAAAATCATCACCACTTAACCGTTGATCATCCTGTAGAAATTGAGGGTCGCTCTGAGGAAAATCAAAATACTGAGATAGGTGCATCATTGGAGTCCCATGGGCTTTTCAAAACGAAAAAACAACACCATAGACATTCAACATCCGTAGATTTAGTGGGAAGGCATAGTTTATGTTAATAATGGGGTTGTTTTAACCGTTACCTTGAAATCGAGTCTTGCTTTTGCAGTTAATAGACAGATGGAGAGCGGCTCAAGCTTGATCTATCGCTTCTCATTGATTTGAGCCAATGAGTTACATCTCCATGGAAAACTGCAAATCATCGTCTTTCTCATTTTGTTGACGCGCTAAAGTTTGAGCCATATGCTCTTGTTGTTCAGGAGGTATTAGCAAAGCAGCATTTTCTTTTAGTACTTTAAAATTATCTTGCAAAATTGTTATATTTCTTCCTAATTTTTTAAAAGCTGCTTGCGTTGATGTTAGTTCCTTAATTTGCTTTTGTTTTGAATCTAAATCAGACATTAACGTTGTATTTTCCCTTCTTAATGTTGCGATTTCAGCAACCAATCCCTCTCGAGCTTGCGATGCCAGTTCATAGTCATGACATATTTTTTGCGCCGTCTCGATTGATGTTTGGGGTACAAAAAATAAAAATATACTCTTCAATGGTCCAGGGTTCTTATCGGCGATAAAAATGCTCCAGCCTCCGGGTTCCTTAGGAATGGGAGTCGTAGCAAATATTCTTTGCTTTTTATCAATTGTCCCATCCTTTTCTTGTATCGTCTTTTTTATTTCTTGCGTTTGTTGTTCCAGCTGCTTAAGGGGCTCCACCTTCGCCTTCATTTCTTTGAGAGCGGCTAAAACGTTGGGAAGTGATTTTTCAAATTCAGCAATCACTTTGAGTAAGTCCTCATCGGTAAGAACATCTAAAACAGAATATTTTGTATGGGTGCGCAGGCTAGAAAGTTCGGCTTGCCAGACAGCCTTTGTTAAAATATCAAATGCATTATAACAATCGTAGTTGATGTATTCTTCATCTAGGCTTAGAATCGTACGTATTGCGTTCTTCAAACGCGAACGCACATCTTTATTAAATCCAGATAACCTGGATAGAGGATTTGCCATTAAACTCTCTAATATTAATCATATTGAATAATTTTAGCACATCCATCCTTAACGCTTTCTTAGGTTCATAATTCACAAAATAGGACTGTTACTCAATATGTAATAGGTCCTATACTCAATGTATGAGTGATCACGAAAAAAAGAGATTAGGAAGTTCCATCAGGGACACGACTGAATGGGAGATTTTTATGAGCTATTGCATTCAAGCGGCTATGTTTCGTTTACCAATCCCTTATTTTAATCGTTTTGTGCATGACTTTTGGATTTTAAGAGATCTGGAGCGAAATACGGTAATCGCCCAATTGCATGGGCTTGCTATGTCACGAAGTACTGGATGTATTGTACCTATTGGTTACCGCAGAGATCATAGTTTAAGGGCCTATGGTCTTACTTATGATACCCGGTTCGCTCATCAATATGGTTTAACACTAAGTTCTTTTGCACTGCCTATTCATGCCTACTTCACCGTGTATCAAAAAGAGGATTGCGTGCACCATTGGTTACGCGCAATAAACGCTGTGAAGGCAATCAATGATTTGGATCTTGATTATCCTTTCGCTGGATTCACTATTCCTCTATCTGCGACCATTAATAGTAACTCTATCTATCATACTTTTGCGCAAGTAATGGACTTACCCTTACATGCTTTCGATGGCTTTTTCCATATTGGGATAGAAACTTCTGTTTATGACCAAATTAAGCCTCACTTGTAAAATCATATATTTTAGAGGTTTTCTCTCAATTTGCCGCAGCCGTAGGTTGGACCAAGGCCCAACTCTTATAAATACTCGGACCGTAACGAGAGTAATCGCAGTCTGGGCTAGCGTAACGTAACCCGGGATTGTTGGACTTCAGTCCACATAATGACTAACCGAAGTATGGCTTACCCCTAACCCAGGCTACCAATCTACAGCGCAATAACGTCTGTTTGCGAGGGTACCGAATAAATGCCCATGGTGTTTGTATCATTTGACAAAGTAACCGTCATCCCAAGATTATTTGCGGGTAAGCCATCTATAAGTACATTAAAGGCCCCGGTTAAGGGGGTCACTAAAGCCATAAATGTTCCTGAAATAACGCCACCCATGGTCCCCGCTTGATCCCCATTCGATTCAGGAATAATAGTTCCCGTATTACAGCTTGGGGATGCGTTGATTAATACCGTGGGCACGAAATCAACGCAGGTGAGCCAGGTACCAATATTCATAAACGGGTTAGGAGTTCCACGCGGGGGCATTTTGCATACATCAATTGGGCCCGGAGTCATCACCTCTCCACCTATCATACACGCCATTGTCATTTTGCTTATCCTAACTGAACTTGTTTCGCTGCAATCTTTGCATCACCCTGAGCATAAATTTCCATTTCATCACAATCGATCCGATAGGTGTGTTTTACAATACTACGTAAGTGGCCTATTAATTGATGCTCGAGTTCATTGATTTGCTGATAAAAACGTATTGCTTGCGTATTGATTGTGTCACTAATCGTTTGAATGTAGTGGCACATCAGATTTAATGATTGATATGAAAAGTTAAGTACATCCCCTTTGAATGAAGCATTTTTTATTGAAAATGTCCCCTGATTGCAATCAATATTTTGGGTGGACGAACTTAAATTTATGGTTTCTTGAGCAACCAAATGAATATGAGGAGCATTCAATTTTAAATCATGATTCTCGCCAATAAGACTCAAGTGCTCCCCTAGTTTCATGGTCACAGGAGCAGGTTTTGGACGATGGATAATCGACAAAATATAATAATTATTTGCCTCTTTAAACAACAACACTTCATCATCAACTAGAGGAGTAATAACGCATGAAAATGCAGGTTGAGCATTCACTAAATGACCTTGAGTCAAGATATGATATCCATCACCTGAAAAAAATTTAATTTTTCCTTTCACTAATTCACCTTGAGTGCCGGTAATTGTTAATTCAGGTTCAAGCATTATGGACTCCTTTTTTCTTTCTATGACCACTGTTCTGCTTCCAATAATTCTGGGTTTGTTGTCAATACATTATCGCGCTCTGCATGCGTCCAATTGACCTGTTCTTCAGTAACATGGTGTAAAGAAGCCAGGTTTAATTTTGCTTCGGAGAAGTCGCAAGCCGTTAAATGACTGTTATTGAAGCGAGCGTAATTGAGTACCGCCTTAGTGAATGAAGAATTCTGAATTTCGGACTCTTCAAACAAGGACTGAGTTAAATCGGCAGCAACAAAAAAACAATGACTTATTTGGGACTGACTCAAATTGCATTGATTGAGGTGACAATGAGAAAAATCAACCCCATTTAATTGAGTTTTCTGCAAAACCGCTGGTGCCAAGTCCATTCCTTTAAACGTAGTTTGATTAATTGTTGCTTTAAATAAATTGATCTGTTTTATTCCTGAGGCTACAGAAAAATCAGACTCATAAATCTTCGCTTCAATAAATAAGCTTCTAAAAAGATTGCAGTGATTGAACTTTATTTTATTGAATTCACTAGCCTCAAAATTTGCTGCCGTTAAATTAACTCTATCAAATAAAACAGAAACAAAACGTGCGTTTTTTGCGGTACTTTTTTCCATGGTTGAATTCATAAAAACGGACTTAGATAAGTCACATTTTGAAAAATTCGTTTGATTTAAGGTGCAATTTTTAAAATGGCTCTTTTGCAAATTATGCCCAAGCAATTTGCTATTCGAAAAATTAGATTCTGTTGCATGCAGATTAATGGAACCTTCATTTAATTGAAACATAGAAGCATTCCAATTGGTGTGCATACTGGTTAAATGGTTTATGGTACAGGAAGTAAGCGTACACAACTGCATAGTACATGCTTCAAATGTAACGTGTTCTAAACGACATTTTTCAAAGACAGAAGCTATCAACCTCACATTCTTAAACACCACATTCTTAAATTCAACTTCCACGAATACTGCGCGCAGCGCCTCAATTCCTTCAATGGTTATAGACTCCAACACAACTTTTTGAATGATTTTTCTTTGCGCCAGCTTTGTTGCCAATTCTTCAGCATTCATGAGGGTTGTTCCTCCTGATTTAAAGTAATATTTTTCACGAGGCAATCCTCGATTGTCACTTCCTTCCTTTGGCAATCAGTGAACGCGATACTGTATAAATTACAATGATTAAATGTCGTTGTGTCAAACGTTGAACTATGGAATATACCCTGAAAAAAATTGATGTCCTGAAAAGAACATGAATCAATGGTTGAATTCACAAACCTGAATTTTTTAGCGCTGCATTTGCGGAACATTGCTTTTTTCCAGGTGCTGTGTACCACCTGGGAGGCATCCAAGCTGGAGTCAATCACAGTAAGGCCTTCATAATGACCACCTAGTAAGGCCGAATTGCTCAAATTGCATTGTTCAAAATGACTTATTGATATTTTGGTTTGTTCATTGCCACGTAGATGAGCCAAATTGCATTGGATAAAATGGTTTTGCGCTAGCTTGGCCTTCTGAAAATTGACGCGGGTTAGTTGACTACTAGAAAAAGTACTCTCAGAAATGGTTGACCATTTACAACTAAGACGCTCACACTGACTGTTCTCTAAAAGAAGATGTTCAATAGCACAATTAGTGAGTGAAAGATGAGGTGCGATTAGATTATTTCCGACCACATCCGATAATTGAATTCCTACAAAATGCGCATGCGACAAATCCGCTTTGGAGAAATTAATCGAGCGCCAATGGCCTTGATGAACATTCGCAAATTGCATTCTCGCTTCAGTAAAATCACTCCCCTCAAATGTGCAGTCTACCAGATCAAGAAAATTAGCTTTTATGCCAACAAAGTGCCCTTCATGAAAGTGGCATTTCTTAAAATGCACTTGATTTAAAATAGCGTTTGCGAAATTAATCTTTTTACCAGAACAGTCCTCAATCAATGCATGCTGCAAACAACTTTCCGAAAAATTTGCTCCATCTAAAGCAGAGTTTTTAATTAGGGCGTTGGTTAAATTGGCATGAGCCAACTGTGTCTCAGATAAATGAGCATCGAATAATGTGGCCATTGCTAAATTGGCGTGGATTAACCTCGTTCGAGTCAAGTTACATGCGCTCAAATTACAGCCTGATAAATTAATTCCTGATAAATCCAAATCAGATAAATCAATTCCAGCCAAATTTTCTCCAGAAAAATCTTTTCCCTGTTTTAGACTTGTAACAACTGCCTCACGTGAATAGGTTGATGTGCGCACGGCCCCTGTTCTAAATTGAGTTATTGCACTGACTTGATCCAGATATTTAATCTGTTGTTCCAGCTTTTTAAACCGACCTAATTCTTCAGATTGAGCGGATGTTGGAGAAGTTCTATTCGTAATCTGCTTTTTAAGAAAATCCAGAAATTGCCTCCCCTGGCCATTGCCTCCATAAGGGATTTTTTCAGGGTGTGATTCTGCCCTGAGCATATTTTTTAAAGAAGCGGGGGCAGGAAATGCTTGGTTGCGATTTTTAAAGTACTGTTCCATTGCCATGAGAGACTCTGTAGGGGTTTTTCCCTGAAATATCTTAACTGCTTGATTCTGCTGCAAATATTTTTTCCTTTCTGGAAACACATGTTCAGCTATTTCATTTACTTCTTCATCTAAATTAAAACCCAATCCCCTTAACATGGATTGATTCGTAGTTTTGGAATCACTGGGTATTTTTTTAGGGATTACCTCTTTGGGTTTGCTACGCCGGTTCGCATAATAATCGATATCCTTAGGTGTTTCGGCCAAAACCTCATTCACACTATTAATAAACTCAATATCATTAGCAGCAATATCTTGTGTATCGATAATGCCATGCCAAATAAGTATTCCCTTTTCTTGATCAGGCAATAGCCAAATAGTATCCAAATTCACCTGTAGTTCACTGAGGCGATCGGTGCTATTAATCCGTTTATAAAAACAACGTAGACGCAATCCAGGCAATTGACCATCGATGATTTTTTTCTCGGGATGCATATTAATACAGGAAAACCGTTCATCCCCTTTAAAGAAAATCTCTCTTTGTTGATCTGCTGGAGCGAGATTAAAATAGAGCCAATCAATATCTGAGGGATAGTAAGGACTTTCATTGCGTAACCATTCATTATCAATCGTTCCGAAGTGACTCAGTTGGTGCGTACAAGTTGGCGAGTATGGCAATAATAATGCAGGCGCAGGGGTATCTGTAGGCTGCTTTATCGGTTGCCCTGGTAATTCCACATTCGGTACCTTTATTTCGCAGATGGTCTCTGTTTGTTTTACCCATCCCTTCCCATCGGGATTGAGCTCATGATCCATCCCCCCGTATGCGTTTTTTAAAGTAATCGGTATTGTTGTGAAATGATCTGCTTGAGATAAACGATACTGTTCCTCATCCTTTAGCCATCGCCTGTCACCCCATACTGTCAGTTGTTTTTCCTGATTGTCCAAAGTGACTTTCACAAAACTTTGGCGAGTTTCACTTTCATAGCTGTAGCAGGAGCCTTTAACCAAAAACTCAGCTCTTTGCTTTGCCATATGTAAATCAATAAATTCTCCTTCCTTAAAGTTAAATGTTTTTTTGGCGACACGCCAAAAATCAGCATAACTGAGGAATTGATTTTGTTTTGCGAAAGAAAACATGGCCATGATCGTAATGGCTAATTTTGATTTGCCCTGATGTCGGTAATTGAAGGTGATTACGGTATGTGATTTATCTTTAAATATCTTCATCTTTGAAGAATAGTCCTAATGCAACAATCAACTTCGAGCGTTGCAGATAATATGCGGGATGTACTATTGGTTGTCAATGAGCTTACATGAAAAAGACAGGAGGTATCTATCTACCTTGACATGCATGAGAATCCTTCGTTATTGTCAATGCATCCACTTAGAGTGCAAAAACCTCATTCTTTTTGAGAACAGGCTGTTTTTCGTACACCTTAACGATCGAGGCACAGGAGTCTTCATGCAAGCCAAGGTATTGATGCCCAAATTACAAATTCCAGGCGGTGCTCCGGCAGAAATCATTGTCATCGAATTTTCAGGCACCCTGGCTATTTCCTCATTATATCGCTTTACCGTTGAGTTTGTGAGCAAACCCCCCATTCACGCACAACAAGTCATGAGTCAAAAAGTACAATTACAATTTGCTAAAAAAGGCGGCGGAACAACTCCGTTAAATGGTGAGGTTGTATCTTTTACTCAACTGGATAATTACGATAAGTATCACCGCTATAAAATTCAATTCATGCCTAAAGTTCATCGTCTACAACACATCCGAAATACAGAAGTATTTCTTAACAAATCAATACCTCAAGTCATTAAACACATATTAAATAAAAATGGAATGACGCAAGTTGAACTCGACTTAATAATGGAACATAAACCCAGAGAGTTTATTTTTCAATACAATGAAATGGATTGGGATTTTATTACCCGGTGGATGGAGTTTGAAGGGTTATTTTATTATTTTACTCAGGATAAAAACGAGGAAAAATTAGTCATAACCGATGCCAATTCTACTTTAAAGAGTAATCAAGACATCCATGAAATGTATTACCAGTCTTATACTATGGCCAGTCAAAATAACCCTACAGCAAATTTGGTATACAATTTTCAATTGACTACCGAAGCACTGCCACAAAAGGTGACCGTCAAAGCTTATAATTCAGAGCAATCATCAAAACCCTATTCTTCAAAAGCGATTATTGATGCAATGGGCCACGGCGAAATATTGTATTGGGCGGAGAACATTAAAAGCAATCAGGAGAATCAGCAATTAGCGAAATTTATTAGCGAAAGTTATCAATGGAAAAAAGAAATTTTAACTGGAATTTCTTCAGGATCTTTCATTAATCCAGGAACAATCATTCACCATAAAAATTTCAAAGTGGCTTCATTAAATATTCCGATGTTAATTGTTGAAAGTACTTATCATGGCTCGCAAAAGCGCTCCTTTGCATCGCTTCACAGTGGCGAGGAACACCACCATGAAGATTATTTTAAATGTGAGTATAAAGCGATCAATAAATCCATCGCCTACAGACAGACCATCCAAGATCGTACTCCGCGTATCCAGGGCATGTTGCCCGGTTTTGTCGATCATGAGGGCGATGATAATACCGTCCAAATCAGCAAAAAAGGATTCTACAAATTTCGAATTGCGATTAGCGAGGACAAGCCAGGGAAAGGATCAGGGTGGGTGCGCAAAATGGAATCCTATATTGGCGACCAATACGCATTTAGCCTGCCTCTTCGTAAAGGCGATGAAGTACTCATCGGTTTTCAATTTGGTAATCCTGATCTACCGATCTTATTGGGTACAGTGAATAATTCCACCCATCGAAATGTGATTACCTCAAAAAATCAAAATTATATGGGGCTTTATACTAAAGAAGAAAATCTGTTCTTTATCAACGAACAGGATGGCGATACTAAAGGGATACAGCTTTCAACACCCCATAATGAAACCACCTTAACCCTGGGTACTGATAATGTATTTGAATCACAACTTGATGCAGGTTTTTTTCTTAATACTAAAAGTAATGCATATCAACGTATTGAAAAAAACTCGATAAGTGACATATCCGGACATCAGGCGCAGAATATTGGCGGTAACAACTTCACTGATGTCTGGGGTGTTACTTCTTATTCGAACAAAGGAGCGGCTTATTATGTTTATTATGGTGCACGAACCCAATCAGTCTTGGGACTTGATTTTATAGAACGAACCGGTGCCACCATCGATGTAACTTCTGGATTTCAAGTGAAACTTACTAGTGGCTGGCGTTATGAAGAAGACAGTTCGACGAGTTTAAAAACAGCCCCAGTGGTGATGATGGAAGCCGAAGAAAGCATTTCACTGACAGTAGGTACCAGTTCCATTACCATTACCGATGGCGCAATTACCTTACAAGCACCTGCACTTGAGTTTGTTGCAGAAACGGCTATAACCTTAGCGGCGCCAACAATCAATTTGGCAAGCGCCATAGTCAATATATCAGGCGAGATGTCTGGAGGCCCCCAAGTAGAACTCGGTCCTGGCGCTGGGGAAGCAGCAGATGCGGCAGCAGCCATGGCTGAGGCTATTGTTGAAGAGGAATTGGTAATGGCTACGGGTTTAACCGCAACGCTCAGAGCATCGGCAGCAGCTGCTTGGGTTGCCGCTAAAGAGGAGATTCCTGGATTGGAAGCGACTGCAGAGGTAGGAGCAACTTTGATCAATCAGCTGGGTAAAGCCAATGAATCACTTGTTTCTCCTGTTTTGGCAAAAGCCGGAAAGACAGTGGAACTAGCTGATACAGGCCACGTATTAGGCCCCACTATTCATACCCCAGGTTATATCGCAGAATCAAAAGAATAAATCCAATAATTAGGATTGGGTTTTATACTCCTTCATCCCGAGTACTGCGAAGGCTATCCATACCCTGGCTGTGCGTCCGGAGGGGAGATCCCACGTTCCCCTCGGGATGAAGGAACAAATTGTTTCTGGAATAATTTTGTAAATCTTGAAATATATGCTAATTTTTTATTATTACAGGATTTTTTATTATAATGAATTCGGTTTATTAAGGATAAAAAATGACCAACAAGGAACAATCTGTCGCTCCAAAAGAACGTATTAATATTGTTTATAAAGCGCTGATAGAAGGAGTTGAGGAGGAGATTGAACTTCCTTTACGACAACTCGTTCTCGGAGAGTTTTATCCTGGAGGAGACAACACTCCTTTAGAAAAGCGCCGCACTGTAAATATCAACAAAGACAATTTTAATGACGTGCTCAAAGAACACCACATTAAATTATCCCTTCGCGTACCCAATCGTTTTAGCAAAAACAAAGACGATACGGTAAGCATTGATTTAAAATTTGAAACAATGAGAGACTTTGATCCTGATGGAATCCTACATCAAGTCCCACAGTTACAAAAACTCTTTGAGGTACGAGAAGCATTAAAAGCACTAAAGGGCCCACTTGGAAATATTCCGGAGTTTCGACGCAGACTGGATGCTATTGTTAAAGATTCTGCAGCACGCGAGGCGCTCATCAAGGAAATTAAGGACAAGAAATAGGCCCCCAAAAATAGAGCCGCAGGATCAAGGAGACAGCCATGGCTGATGCACAAGATAATGCTAAGAAAAAAGAAGAAAAAGCGCTGCAGGAGTTATTTGCAGGAACCAATATTACTGAGGATGAAGAGCAATATGCCCTCACCCAGAAAGGTTTGCTTGCTTTTATAGATAATATTATTGAAAACAAACGCACCGATGAAACTGTGACACCTGCTTTAGTGGATGACGTGATAGCAATATTGGATAAGCAACTCTCGGTACAAATGGATGAAATCCTCCATAATTCTGAGTTTCAAAAACTCGAATCTGCATGGCGCAGTTTAAAATATTTAGTGGATCGTACCGATTTCCGTGAAAACAGTTTGATTGAATTCATCCATGTATCAAAAGATGAACTGTTCGATGACTTTATTGATGCGCCAGAAATTCCTAAATCAGGCTTGTATAAACAAGTTTATACGAAAGAATATGGGCAATTTGGTGGTAGACCTTATGGTGCCATCATTGGTAATTACTCATTTACTCCAAGTTATAAAGATGTAACGCTGCTTCGAAATATTGCGGCTGTTTGTGCAATGGCCCATGTTCCGTTCATAGCCGCAGCGAGTCCTGAATTTTTCAACATCAAATCAATGTCTGAATTACCTCATTTGAATGACATCGAAGCAATATTTGAAAGCCCTGTTTACATCCCTTGGCACAGTTTACGAGAATCTGAAGATTCACGATATATAGGCCTGGTTTTACCTCGTTTTATGTTACGAATGCCCTACGGTAAAGACACTTATGGGGTTCGTTCATTCAATTATGAGGAAGATGTAAGTTCTGGCGAAAATGCTTTTTCATGGGGAAATAGTGCTTTTGCTTTTGCTGGATGCTTATCTCAAAGTTTTGCCAAATATCGCTGGTGCGTCAACATTATTGGTCCTCAAGGCGGTGGGGCAGTTGAAAACTTACCTTCTTATTTTTTTGAGGCAATGGGTGAAATTCAAACGAAAATCCCGACTGAATTACTCATTTCCGAACGACGTGAATATGAGTTGTCGGAGCAAGGATTTATTCCACTCACGATGCGTAAAGGGGCAGACAATGCTGCGTTTTTCTCAGCAAACTCAATCCAAAAAGCGAAACATTTTCCAGATACCCCTGAAGGTAAAACAGCTCAAACGAATTATAGATTAGGAACTCAGTTTCCTTATATGTTTATCATTTGCAGACTTGCTCATTATTTGAAAGTGATACAACGTGAAAAAATTGGTCTAGCGAAAGAACGTGATGATATAGAACGGGAGTTAAATACGTGGATTAATGGCTATGTGGTTGATATGGATAATCCAGTCCCCGAAGTCAGAGCAAAAAAACCATTGAGACTTGCTAAAGTGAATGTAGAAGATGTTCCTGGTGAGCCTGGATGGTATAAATGTGTCTTAATTGTTCGACCTCATTTTAAATTCATGGGTGCTTACATCACATTACAATTAACGGGTAGTCTCGATCTTAAACAAGGAGAATAAAAGTGGCTTCAAATGAAAGTGAAGGCAATGACATAGCCATATTACCTATGTTACCAGACTCTGAGATTGCTAGGACTCAGTATAAACTCATGGCAAAAATTACTACTCAGGCCTCCGGAGTCGTGAAAGGCAGCAGTACTGTAAAAGGATATGAAGGATGGGTCACTCTCCTTGATTTTAAACAACGCATCACGCGAGCATTCGATGCGCAAAATCAACTGATTGGCGTTCCCGATTGCAAATATTTTCGTCTCACTGGATTGTGGGATCAGGCAGGCGTTGTACCCCATACTCAAAGTATCTTTACCGGCGAGGACATCAATTCGGCCATTATCCATTGCCTACGTTCTAGTGCTTCGGGAGAAGTTGAAGCCGCAGTTGAGATTACTCTAGAGAAAGCCAAAGTCTTAGAGGTAGATTACGCCTATTCTCATCCAGCAGGCCCTCTATTTATTGTGGATATGCGCCCCACAGTTTATAAAGTAATGGATAAGAAGAACAATCAAGAATTTGGATGGGATTTAACTAAATTAATGCGAGTTGGTTAATGAGAGAAGAGCGTTTAACGGAACGAGTTCGTCGCTATGCTCGTCAAGGATCTCTTTTATCCGCTAGATTAGATTCATCCATACTGATTGAATCCATACGCAATCACGTTGAAAAAATCTTATCCACAAGACAAGGTAGCGTACCCATTGATAAGGAGTACGGATTATCTGAGTTACCTATACTTGTTGAGGATTACTCTTTTGCTTATCAAGAAGAATTAAGAGCTCATTTGGAAGAAACCATTCTGCGTTATGAACCACGTTTGGAATCTGTTCAGGTGTCTCAAATTTTAATTGATCCAAGTAAGCAAATTATCACATGTAATATTTTTGCGCAATTACAGAAATCATTTGATAGCCTCAACGTTTACTTTACTACTATTTTAACAAACAAAGGACGCGTGCTTGTTACGTTGTAACTCTAAGAGCCGCTGCAAAGTCTCTAGCGTGAGGGGCTTTGTTGAATAAATTGTTTGGAGGGATACGCAGATTACCCAACTGCTTTTTTGTCATTCCCGCCATCGTGGGAATGACATACGATTTTCAACAAAGCCGCTGGATGCAGGAACATCAGTGTTTTATAGCCAAGCTAAGAGACTTTGAACAGGCTCTAAGGCAGAGAAATGATAATTGATTATTACCAGAATGAATTAAATAAGATACGGAAACTAGCCCGAGAATATGCAGAGCATTATCCAGCAATCGCTCCTTTGTTAAGGGAACAAAGTACTGACCCCGATATCGAGCGATTGTTGGAAGGCGTTGCTTTTCTTACGAGCCAAGTACAGATGGTAATTGATGAAAAATTACCTGGAATGGTAGATGACTTAACCCAGTTATTCTTTACGCTTTATTCAAAACCAGTACCCAGTACGTCAGTCATTCAGTTTATTCCTAAAAGTAACTTAGGTGAACCGCTTTTCGTCCCTGAAGGGACTGAATTAGCCTCTATTCCAATTAATGAGATGAAATGTATATTTCGTACGACGACCCCGATACAAGTCGAGCCCGTTACGATTACGAGTATTCACTTTCAAGATTCAATTAGTGGTGTGAGTCAATTCGAAATCAATTGCCATCTTTGCGGCATCACCTTAAAAAATTGGCAAGCCTCTTCATTACGCTTTTTTATTAATCAAAATTTGCATGATGCATGTAATACTTTTTATCTACTGCAAAGGTTTGTTAGCCGAATTACAATTGAAGCACCAGGAGAAGAAAAACTGGTTTTAACACCAGAACAGTTGCAACCGTGTGGCTTTGATAATGAAGAGGTGTTATACCCACTTCCCCCCAACATTCATCACCCTCATCGCGTGTTGTATGAGTATCTTCATCAACCCTATAAGTTTCTATTTCTTCGTTTAGTTGGTTTAGAACAATGGCAAAGGAAGACTGATGGTTTTGATTTTAAAATCAATTTTGAATTGGAAGAAGTTCCTCAGTGGATGGCGGGTTTAGATAATTTACAATTGGTATTGCATGCCGTCCCTATAATTAATTTATTTGATCATCATGCTGAACCTATTTTTCTTGATCATAAGCAGCCCGATTATCAAATTATCCCCAATAATGATTTTGGCGAAAATTATGCAGTATATGACGTGAAGAAGGTTACCGGATACCGCCAACAAGAAAGAAAACGTATCGAGTATGATCACTTATTAAATTTTAACCAGGAATTGAATTTAAACTATAAATATACCTATCATCACCGGCCTTCGGTTACTGGACCTGGGCGAAATACCTACATTAGTTTCTTTTATGATTTTAACAAAGGATTTCCTGTTGATGAAACCTTATCTATAGAACTTGTGTGCAGTAATGGGGCTTTACCCAGACTTTTAGATAAAGGCGATATTACGTTACCCACTGACAGCTCGCCTGAAAATTTGACTTATACGAATCTTATCCCTCCCTCTTCTTTTTTAATTCCAACTTACGATAGGGCTTTAATATGGAATTTTCAGTCATTATTAGCACTGAATTTACTGCAACTATTGGATAAAAATCGCCTCAGACATATTTTTAATTTGTATCTCTATGAAAAAGGGGAAAACTATCAATTGAATATGAGTAGAGTAAAAGGGATTGAAAATATCATTGTGAATAAAGCGCGTCGTCTTTATTATGGAGAGATGATCGCAGGGTCTCATATTACTCTCATTTGTGACCCTGACTGTTTTAAATGCATTGGAGATATGTATTTATTTGGCTGCATGATGGATGTTTTTTTCGGACTCAATGCCCCAATCAATACATTTACTCTCTTACATTTACAAAATGCTCGAACTAAAGAGGTATGGAAATGGCAGCCGAGGTTGAACAATCCGAGCTTAATATCTTAGAGAAGCTATTAACTCAACCTAAAAGTTTTAATTTTTATCAAGCAATTCGTTTGATTGGCCATCTCATAGACTATGAAGCAACACACGAGGGATTAAAAGGAAAATTAGATATCACTCCCCTATTGACCTTGGCCTTTCCTGAAACCGACATTCATGAGATTCGCCGTCATAGTGACACAAATCATTTTACTCTAATCGCCACTTTTTTTAGTTTATATGGCACAACTTCTCCGCTTCCTACTTTTTATACAGAACAACTTATCCAAGATAATGATCAGGATTCGGATGAGGTAAAATGTTTGCTCGATATCTTTCATAAGCGACTTTATAAAATCCTTTTTCAAGCATGGTCGAAAAATAGGATATTTGAACAATTTGCAGAACATCACGATGCCATTTATAGAGAAGCACTTTTTGGGTTTATCGGGATGGCAGGAAAAGAGCTGCGAGACAAAATACCGAATTACAATGACTTGCTGCGCTATTCCAGCCACTGGGTGGCAGATAATAAATCCATTTGGAGTCTAAAAAGTCTATTAAACGATTACTTCAAGGTGCCGATTAATGTCGCTTCATTTTTCCGATCAATACAAGATATACCTGAGGAGCAATATTGCCTTTTGGGTAAAGCGAATCATCACTTAAGTAAAACAGCGTACTTAGGAAGCCAATTTAAATCGACTAGCAATAGCTTATTAATTTCTATAGGCCCACTAAGTGCCGATGTATTTCCTAAATTTTTAATCAATACTGAAAACATCAACCGATTAAAATTACTACTCCAACTCTATGTAAAAGAGCCCTTCTCCTATTTTATTGAAGTCATTTTAGATAAAGGGTGTTTCAAACCCATACGACTGGCACACGAAACAACGAGTATTTTAGGCGTTGTAAGCTGGTTATCCCCACAGAAAGATATTGAGATGTTTAAAGTGCGTTACTGGTTAAAATAATTTCAAAAAAATAAGCTTAAATGCAGAGTACTTATAGGGATATGTAGTCCCGGATTAAGACCGTGTCTCATCCGGGCGACACACTCTGTAAATGAATTAAGTCTGTAAATTCCCGCTCTCGGAACCACCTACGCTGAAAAGAGCAGCGCTTAGAGCACCTGGAATAGAGGATATACTCGGTAACGCGGTAGTCCAAGTCATCCCATTATCCGCACTATAGTAAGCCAATGGAAACCCATTATTACTTGGGTCAGAATAGGAACCCACGGCAGAACAGTTTGTGCCAATGCAACTAACACCTAGCAAGCCGCCAAACTTAAAGCCCGATGGCAGAGTGTTGGTTGGCAGAAGCGAAACGGTTGACCATGTTACACCACTATTGCTACTGGTATAACTAATTGGTGCCCCTTCCTGGCTTGCATTTCGATATAAACCTACCGCAACACACTGCGTGCCAACACAACTCACTGCATTCAGGGTAGCCCCTTTATTTCCGACAGGGAGGCCACTGATTGAAAGTATTGTTACTTGAGACCACGAATGTCCGGCATCGGTACTTGTATAGCTAAGCGGTAGCGTAATCGACGTATCTGCGGGATCAGGTGTTTCCCCAACAGCACTGCAATTATTGCCAATACAACTGATCCCTGTCAGTTTGGCACCTCCTTGATATCCACCAGGAATCCCGGTAGTGGATTGCAGGATTGCTGATGACCACGTCACACCATTATTGGTACTGTAATAACTTAAAGGTTGACGTTGACCTAAACTATCATAATAAAAACCAACAGCAGTACAATTTGTTCCAGAACAACTAACCGCACCTAACCTGGCCCCCTGGTTTGAGGCAGGAAGTGCAGCAATAGAAAGCAAATTAGGCTGAGACCACGTGGTGCCATAATCAGCACTAGAATAAGTCAGTGGCAACGGATTAGCTCCATTTGCAGGACCTGAGAAGCCTACAGCAGTGCAATTTGAACCCACACAGCTTGCTGCATTAATTTGGTTGTAATTATTTATTGCAGGAATGCCATTAGTTGAAAGTACATTAACAGCAGACCAAGTCGCGCCTCCATCTTTAGTCGAATAACTTATTGGCTGCACCGTGCCAGTATTGGTAAAATAATTACCAATAGTCGTACAGAATTTGCCAGTACATGCAACCGCAAAAAGGAAGGCTTGAAAATTCGAAATTCCAGTAACTGATGGAAGCACGGCGGTAGGCCAAGTCATCCCATTATCGCTACTTTTATAAACAAGCGGAGCAGCGGTTGTATTCGTTCCGTAACCACCAACCGCTAACGAAATCGTAGTTGGACCAGGTCCATTATTATCTACCGTCACATTTAATGAGTTTTCGGGCGTAGGACCTGCGCAGGTTTTACCGCCGGGAAGACAAATAAATAAATGGTGCTCAGAATTGGGATCGGCTCGATTTACCTCACCCGATACTGCAAGTTTTAATGTACAACTTTGATTCACCGAACCCATTGGTCCTAAATCAAACGTGCTGCCACAAACAGTTGGATCAGTAGGATCCGTCAGTTGTTTTACATTAGGCGGTAGCCATTTAACAAAATTTTTGACACGTGCTGTTCTCGTATTATTTGTCACTGTATATAAAGCGTTAACCGTTTCACCCTTAAAAACCGTCGTTGGCAATTTGCCTTGTGGTATGATATTGAAGGGTAAAGCGTAAATTGTCATTGAGTTTAAAAAAATTGCTAAGCCAATTGAATTAAGAGAGTAACGTTTCATGTTCATCCTTTTACATGATAAAAGTTAATTGCCCCATCACTTCATTCGTATAGAAATGGGATTGTGATAAATTATTAAATGTTGGGACCTGATCTATGGAAGCATTTCCTGACTTTACTTTACCGAAGTCTGCAAATCGATAACCAACACCCACTCGTACCCAGTTGTTCACGTCAACGTCAATACCGGCACCAACCCTGTATGAAAAATTAGTATGAGTCTCATCGGTAAATTGATTACTAAAGGTAGTGAATGGCGGAGTAATCGTAACCTCGTAATCCTGAAAAGAATTTATGCCCACACCTATCCCTCCGGAAACATAGGGATGAAGCACTACAGGTTGAAACGTCACGTTATATAAGAGTTTATTTTCAAACAAAACTTGCCGAACCTGAATATCGTATTCATATGGAAATGAATCAGCCGATAGCTCATCCAAACCTTGAGTGACAATGCCGTTAACATGGAACGATGCAGGTTGATAATAACTGAACCCTGATTGCAAATTCCAAGAAGGATTTAATAAATACTCTGCCCCCAAGAAGACACCGAATAAAAATTTGGATTGATCTGATCGAGTGGGTGAATAATCAAAAAATTCGTCTTCGAGCGGATCGGCAATAGGAATAAATTCTGAAGCCCCAACACTGTCCCCGAATGCGGCGGCTCCTGAGAGGGTCAAAACAGCCCGCCAATTCAGAGAGTGCCAATTGATTGATTTCTCAGTCTGGTCTTTCCAAACAGCATGCTTTTTTACTGTTGGGTCCGCAGCAAAACCCACTGGAGAGAGCATTCCGGTGACACAGGAAACCATTAAAACAAGTCCATTTATTTTTCTTAACAATTTCTTCATCCCTTTAATAATTCAGTCCGTAATTTTTTTGCCTAATTGATTCATTTTTTTTAAGGATTGTTGTTATAACCCTTAAAAAAAACATATATTATCAATAAATTATAAAGAATCATAGTAAGTGACCCGATGGGCACGATTGATTTGTATTGAGTTAAATTTGCTGGTTAAAGTTTATAATTTTGGCCTTTAAGGAAGGTTATACACTTGGCTTCTATTGTTTTCCTTAAAGGTTCTGATACCATGGAATAAATATTCATTCCCTTAGAAGGACTATGTTCCGCATTCATGCGCGGTACGTAGAGTGAAAAAATTTGTGGGGATTTTCTCGGAAACACGTCACAAGACGTGGAAAAATGAATTATCAAAGCCCCTAATTAACGCTCAGGTTTAAGGATAAAAAAATTAAAGTCATGCTAAGAATAATATTTTGCCTTTTAATCTTCATTATAGGTGGCTGCACTACGGGTGGAAAAGAAAAAGAGCCCCAATTAGCCAGCAGCTATCAAGATAATGCCATTCTTATTCGTGCCGTAGCCAGCAAAGACTTAAATGAATATGATCATAAAAAACATACTTTAAAATTCAGTGTTGTCCAGGTTGAAAAATTAGATGATGTGCAAAACCAAATAGTTACTGCCGAAGGAATTAGTCAATTACTTGATGCGGATACTGATGCGGACAACATCACACAAACGAATAAAAAAGTACACATTCGCACTTTTTTTATCGCACCTGGAATGACCCAAACCTTTACAATTGCACGGATGGCTGAGACAAAAAAAGTTCTCGTTGTCGCAGGATATTATAATTTAACCCCTGCTGGGGTAGTTCGTATCTATGAAGTTCCCGTATTTAATAAATGGAATCCGCTTACTTTTTGGAAAAAAACAAAACAGATGGGACGACTTGGAATTTATTTGGAATTTGGCTCGCAAGCTATTAACTACACTGAAAGCTCTTCAAGAAAGACCGTAATCACGAAAACAAAGAATCGTGTGTCCTTAAAAAAATATTGGGATAAATAAATATGATTTGGAATACGCCGATTGATTGGGAACATGGACTTTTTTTACAACCACAACACTTTCAATATACTGAACTCAATCAGCATTATGTTCATTCGCAATTTTTACGTTACATAACCCCATTTTTTTGGGGTTTTTCCGAATTGGAAGTCAATGACAAATCATTTAAAAGCGGCATTTTCGATATAGAAAAAATGTCATTTTTCTTACCCAGTGGGGAGTTTGTTGAGATTGATGTGAACGCCAAGTTTTTACCCCGCTCATTTAAATCTGATTGGCCAGCAAACGCCAATTCACTGAAAGTATACATCGGTGTAAAAGAACTTTCGAAAAATGTAGCAAATGTAACCACTATCGAAAATTTAGAAAACTTAAATAGTGTGGGTACTCGTTACATTAGTTACAGTGCGGGCGATGAACTTCCCGATTACTATCACCAAGGAGCACAAGCTCATTTACGATCATTATTTTATGTAGTCAAATTATTTTGGGAGTTCGAAATTGAAAATACTCATAACTACTCCATTATCCAGGTAGCTGAGTTACGACGTACCAACGATGAAATTTATTTTGCTCCTGACTTTTATCCTTCTTGTGTCAGCATTAATGCGCACAAAAATTTAATTGCACTCCTAAACCGAATTCAGAATGATTTAGTCAAAACAACAAGCAAATTAGAAAAATTTAAACAGCCGCTTGATACCTACAGCACCCATATTGATAACAGCAATTTTGCGCGTTTGTTTTCACTCCGATCATTATTACGAAATGTTGCCGTAATGGATCATTTGCTCAATGCCAAAACCGTTCATCCCTGGGAAGTTTATGGTCTTTTACAACAACTAATTAGTGAATTAAGTTTTTATTCAACTGAAATTAATTTTTTTGAGGGCGGCAGTGGAACTATTTCGGCAATGCCTGTTTATGATCACAGTGATTTGAGTAAAAGTTATAAACTCATCGAGGCATTAGTTACCAAATTGTTAATCATTATTACTGCCGATCCGGATCGCATTCGTCGAATGGTTAAAGAGAAAAATCATTATTATGCCGATCTTGGCAACAGTTTTATCCGAAAGGATAGAAGTTATTTCTTGGTGATTTATGCTCAAGATGATCAAGAAGAAATTGCGGAGATGATTAAAGATTTTGGTAAGTTATGTGCTTATTCAGAAATTGAAAATTACATCGATTTTGCATTACCCGGAGCACCTATCTCCAGACTTCTCTCAGTTCCTGAAGGAATACCCAAAGGGGCAAACTGTCTTTATTATCATATTGACCATAAATCCGTAATGTGGTCCAAAATTGAGATGGAAAGAAAAGTTGCATTTTATCTAGGAAAAACACCAGTAGACATCGTGATCGATATTGTCGCTGTAGGAGGATAAAGTGAATCTACAAGCCATTTTTTATGATTTATTTAAATACGTTTGGGATTTAAATGCAAATCAGTTTGCGAGCGTTAGTTATGATGAATTCAGAGGCAAAGTCACATCGTTAATTGCTGAAATTAAAACGAAGGAACATGAAGTTGATAAATATAATTTAAATTCAGCTTTATTTGCAGTTTGTGCATGGATTGATGAATTAGTACAAAAATCAAATTGGGTAGGTGTGAGACAGTGGCAAGATAAATTGTTACAAGCTGAATATTTTAACACAACGAGTGCGGGCGAAGAGTTTTTTACTCGTTTAAGCAAAATTCCCAGTAAACAAGATGACTTAGTTCGAATTTATTACCGATGTTTGGTTTTAGGATTTGAAGGAGTTTATCATAAGCCACTTGATAAACCTGATTTGCTAAAGTATAAAAATTTTGCATTAGAACAATTGAGCCACGGGTTTAATATGGCAAATTATCCTAGTGAGTTTGTTGCATTCCCTCTAGCATATAAAAATGATAATTTACAAATTATTCCTCCAAAATTAGATCAATATCGAAGTTTTCTCTGGTGGTTGTTACCTATTCCAGTGATTTTAATAATATATTTCTTTTTTTATTTTGTAATTAATAATACAGTTACTAATTATTTACATTTAATTAAATAGGGTTTGTATTACATCGCGAGCTTGAGTCAAAATGACTTGATTTTGAACACCGAAAAACGGCAAACAACCCTTGTCATCCCGAGCGAAGCGAAGGGGCTCCACGATATAACCATATCAGGATAGGAGATCCTCGTTTCGCTCAGGATGACGCGGTAAAATGTGGGCATCGGAGCGCAAAAAATCAAGAAAGTTTGGTGAAGGGTGTAGATATGGAAACAAATCCTTAGCAAGAGAGTCGAATGGGACGATTAGGACATATCATTTTTTGGATCTTGCTTGTCGTTATTTTGGGGGCTTATGCCACTTTTATAACGTTTCATCTCGATTATCCTATCTGGGTAGGTGTACTTATTTTCTTGGCCATGCTTTTGGCATTCCTGATTCTCGACAGCATTACCTGGGCTATAAGGAAGTGGTATAAAAAAAGAAAAGCTGCGAAGGCCAAAGAGAACGGCGAAAAAATTGAAACTGAAGGTTTACGTTTAACTTTAGAAAATGCGTTGAATTACATAGAAACAAATCATATTGCCGGTGGAGCAAAGCGTTTCTGGCAAATGCCCTGGATACTTTTTTTCGGTAAAACAACGATTCTCATTTCAAACGGATTGAAGCTACATACCCATTTTATGGTGGGTGATGCGGAAGATGAAGCGCTTCAGCGGAATCAAGTTTATGTGCTCGATAATTTTGTCATATGGTGTGTTGATGCAGAACTCTTTGAAACAAACACCTCAAAAAAAGTAGAAAAACAATGGCTGGATTTTCTTAAGTACATTAAGAGTCAAAAGAAAGCGATTACGCCTATAGATCAAGTGGTCATTGAACTCCCTGCCTCGAAACTTTTAAATGGTGATAAATCAGACATTGCGCATCTTGCTCGAACCTTGAAAGATCGTATTGATCAAGTCAGTCTGCTCACAGGCTATCGCCAGCAAGTGCTGTTTTGCATCACTCGATGTAATGACTTAAATGGTTTTCAAGAATTCGTGGGACTCATGCCAGAGAACCTATGGACTCAAGCTATGGGTTACATTGTTGCGAATCCCCTTAAAGAGTCTACTTCAACAGAGCCACTCAACTACATCAGTAATCGCGCTGAAGAGGTCATTGATATTGTTTTATATGAGACGCAAAAAACCATAGACGTCGCTGCATTTAATTTCCCATTGACCGTGAAAAAACTCAAAGAAAATTATTCAAGGTTCACCAATTTATTTTTTGCTCCCTCACCCTATACCGAACCTGCAGTGTTGCATGGAGTTTATTTGCTCGGCGAATATCAGAACGATGGCTCTGAAGAGAGTATTTTTTATTATGATTTTATTGATCAGGTTCAGCTCTCCCTGATACGCCCTATGTCTTTATTAGGCTCGGAAATCAAACAAAGAAACAAACGAAGATGGGAGTATTTAGGTGTCTGGTATTTTGCGAGTGCACTCGCTGCAGGCTATCTAATCTATGTTTATAATGCAACATCCAATCGTTTAGTCGAACTGATAAAACCTTTACCTAAAAAAGAATCCTTCTCCGATCAATTGGAACAAAACTTACTGCTATTTGGTGATTATCATACGCTAATGAGCCAACTCGATCTCTTTAGAAATCAATTGCAAATTAAAGTATTACCTTATCGTGGCGGTTTAAATCGATTATATACTTATTACAGTGAGCAATATGTCGATCATTTTAAAAAATATATCTTAACGCTTCTTGATAATCGAATGGAGCAAATGCTTGGTCATGGTGGTAGTTTAACGGATACACAAAAAGCCTATTTAGTCCAAAATATGGTAAGCCGGATTAATTTAATCCAAGCAAAGATAATAAGCGGTGTCAGTCCCAACACTTTAATGCAAATGCCCGATCCACAAATAAGATATTTGGGATACAACCGGTTGCCTGACCGTTTTCTGAATACTTTTGGTCCACTCTACAAAGATTATGTCATTTGGGATTCGAACACCGAGCAACTAAGAGGTGAATCAGGTAAGTTAATTTTATGGCTTGATCAATCACATATCTTGTCATCGGATTTGCGTTGGCTGCTTGAGTGGGCAAATACCCAAGAAGGTGTGTCTGAAATAGGGTTAAACAGTTTCTGGATAGGCTCAAATATCGTGAGAGATTATCTCATCGCTCCAGCATACACCAAAGCAGGATTTGCAGCCATTCAGTCTCTGCTGGTACAAATTAATCATGCGTTACCCGTATATATCGACATCAGTGGCCCCAAAAATAGCTTTGAGCTGTGGTATGCTGCGGCCCGACTCAGTCTATGGAAAAACTTTGCGCTTAATTTTTATAAAGGAACCAAAACACTGGCCTTTCAATATGAGTGGGATCAAACTTTTAATGACATGCTGCAAGCCAGTAGTCCGTATAATGCCTTCTTACACGATTTAGCATCAGAATTTCAAGGTAAACTCCCCTTTACAACACCTCATTGGATTCAACTTGTTCTTCAATTTTCCGATCTCATGGTGTACAGCCATAGTAGTGATAAAGGAATTGAATTTAAGCAACTTTCTGATCTTGTTTCCCAGTGGATGAAAAAACTCCAAGAAAAACCTTCCCAATGGAACAATAAAAGTGCTGACAATCAAAATCCCCCTATCGTTGGTCCAAATAACCTATACAACAGACCTCCTAGCGTTGCTAATAAATTAAATTTTAATACCCAGGTCAACGCAGTGAAATCTTATATGCGCTACCGTGATTTACTCAAGCAACTTTATAAGGAGCCCTACGTTCAATCGGTTAAAGCTTATATGAGTGCTAGAGAACTGTATTTGAGCCAAATTGAAGTAGACAGACAATCTTCTTTAGTCATGCAAGCATATCAAGCTCTAGTCGATATGAGGCGATCACTGGAGCATTTTGATCAACTTGACTCATCCAATCCTTTTTGGATGTTGATGCGGGGTCCATTAGATTATTACATTGACTATACCAATCGTTTTGCTTCTTGCTTTATACAACAAAAGTGGCTTGATGAAGTGTACCTCCGCACGATTGCTTTAAGTGGTGAAGAGTTGAATCAAACGTTATTTGCAAAGGGTGGTTTGGTTTGGATATTCCATGACAAATATTCTCTTCCTTTCGTCAAGCAAATTGGAACTCAATTCTTACCCAGATATGTTTTGAATCATGAGTTCCCCTTCACGCCGCAATATTATCAATTATTAACCTTTGGCATGAGAATTAATGAAGGCCTGGAAGCGCTAGGTCATATGAAACAAAAACCCGAAGAGGGACAAGCCGTTGATTTGATGATTCATGCGCTACCCACAAACCTAGATGCAAAGGCGACTACGCTGCCTTATAAAACAGTTTTACGCGTTGAATGTAAGGAAAAGCAATATACATTAGAAAATTATAATTACCCGTCACAGCAACAAATTCCTAATTGGAAATTGGAAAGTTGTGGCCCTACCGAAATTTCTATTTACTTTGGTGGGATTAAATTAGCAATCCAATACCACGGAGATGAAGGATTTTTGCGATTTTTACAGGATTTTAATACCGGTGTAAAAGATTTTTATCCTCATAACTTTCCAGAACATACTAAATTTTTGCAAGCGCACAAAATTGATAAAATTCGCATGAGTTATTACATCAAAGGGGGCGGTGACATCATGTGGCAGATTGAAAAATACTTTGCAGCACAAAGAGACCTCAAAGTAGCACAACAAAATCTCGCCCAAGTCTCTAAGCTTCCAAGAACCATCACGGATTGTTGGGCTCAGGGGGAATACGATGTTTAAGATGGATTCCGTCAGTAAGTTAGGAACCAACCCTATTCCTGGATTCAGCAAAGCAGGTCAACAATGTTATGAGTTTTCTCAGTACACACTGATACGTAACGAGATTCAAAAACTATCACGGATTGGTCAATCATCCGAAATTGATTGGCCGCGCATTAGCGATAATGCAATTGAGTTACTGACTTATCACACTAAAGACGTACAAATCGCTTCATATTTGGCGTGCAGCTTATTTCACCAATACCAACTTGAAGGATTAGCAACAGGCCTTGATTTTCTTTTGGATTTCATTATCAATTTCTGGGAAGATGCATACCCGAAAGGACGTTTGCAAGCAAAAATTGAGTCATTAAACTGGTATGCAACTCAATCATTGAATCATTTATCTCAGCTCAAGCTAACTAGTGAAGATGAAGATTTCCAGCAACCAATTATCCATACCTTAAAAAATATTGAAAGTGAATTACTTGCTCGTGCGGTAAATATCGATCTTTTTGCCAATTTGCGAGAAAAAATAGAATCGATCAATACCTTTGTTCCACCAGATATGGAACCGAAGGAAAAATCACTTTTCGAGTTGCATGAATCAAAACCGCAGAAAGAATCGAATATCCATTTAGAACCTGCCTTACTGATGCTCACTCAATCCGCACGTGAATTAATGGAGAAGGACCCATCCAACCCTTATGCTTATTATTTAAATCGGATTGCGGCTTGGGGGGGAATCAATGCGATACCTTATAACGAAGAGGGATTAACTCTTGTAAAGCCTCCTGAGTTCTTTAATCGAGAGCGCATCAAAAAAGTACAAAATACGGGGAACTTAATTGAAATAGTAGTAACGGCAGAAGAAATCATACCCCAAGAGCCTTTTTGGTTGGACTTAAATTTGATTAGCCTTAATGCGTTAAAAAAACTCGATAAGAAATTTAATCACATTTATGATGCAGTCAAACTCGAATTAATCCATTTTATCCACAGAATCCCTGGCATTGAACAATTACGATTTAATGACGATACTCCTTTTCTTAGCGAACCCTATGCAGAGCAAATGAACCAACTTGTGGTAAGAAAGGTTCCACAGAGTGGGGACAGTGAGAAAGCCTTGTCCGCAATCGAACAAAAGCAACTTCAAGAAATCAAAGAGGCGATCTCACAGCGAGATAAGAAAAAACACAATTCTCCCCATCAACTTGAATTACTTCGCAAAGAGTCAATAAGCGATAAGGTGAAATTACTCGCCTATATGGCTGTATGTGAGTCATTGCTTACTGCAGATGAGCACGCCATTTTAAAACCCTATACTGCATTTATTGTGGAGCTCATTGAACAGCATCAATTAATTACTTGGGAACCAAGCTTGGCCTTAGAAGCACTTATTTTGGCTTATCGTTGTATGAAAATTTTAAAGAATAATAACCCACCCCAAGACTTAGAGCATGTATTTTCGCTGATTACGAAAATGGACGTCAACGTGGCAATGGAACTTGCTCATACTTAATGCCATGAGATTTATTAAAGCCAATTAAAACTTAATCAAGCCCCCATCCGCCTACGGCACCTTCTCCCCATGGGGATAAGGGACGTTTCTTAAATTAATGGAAGTGACTGCAAGGAAATCCCTTTTGGGTTAAGAATCCCCTCTCCCACAAGTGGAAGAGGGGCTGGGGGGTACAAACCGGGTAGACTGGTAACACTTTAAACCGGGATGATAGGTAACACTATTCTAGGAGAAAAAGGTGTTACCAATGAATTGGCTGAATACAAAGGCTGAAATAGAGAAATTAAAATTTATTGGAGATTGGTTAAAAGGAGAATTTAGTTTTAGCGAGTTGTGTAAGCGTTATGGAGTGAGTCGAAAAACAGGCTATAAACTAATAAATCGCTATAAAGCAGAGGGAGAGGCTGCGTTGAAACCAAAATCCCATGCAAGGCATCACCATCCAAATGGAACACCTTATGAGAAGCAACGACGATTAATTGAGTTGAAATATCGTTATCCTAAATGGGGCCCGGACAAATTAAGAGATTGGTTATTAATTAATGAGTCCGAAGAAGTGTGGCCGGCAGTAAGTACTATAGGAGATATTTTAAAGAAGCATGGTTTAGTTAAGCCGAGGAAATACAGGAGGCGCGTATCAGCGTGTACAGAACCATTTAGGGAATGCAACGATTCAAATCATACCTGGAGTGCTGACTTTAAAGGACAATTTAAGGTAGGTGGCACCTATTGTTATCCACTGACGATAACGGACAATCACAGTCGTTTCTTATTGTTATGCAAAGGATTAGTTGGTCCTCGACAAAAAGAAACAAAAGAAGGATTTAGGCAGGCATTTATTGAGTATGGTCTTCCCGATGTAATTAGAACCGATAATGGACAACCTTTCGCTGGAATGGGGATTGGTGCCTTAACAACACTTTCAATCTGGTGGTTAAAACTCGGGATAATGCCTGAGCGCATTGAACCAGGTCATCCAGAACAAAACGGAAGACACGAAAGAATGCATAGAACTTTAAAAGAAGCGGTGGCTTCACCTCCAAAATTAAATTTTGAGGAACAACAACACTGTTTTGATGCATTTAGAAATGAATATAATCAAGAACGACCTCACCAAGCACTTGATGGAAAAAGACCTGCAGATATCTATCGCGCTTCATCAAGAAGTTTACCCAATAAACTCCCAGAAGTCAGTTACCCTTGTAATTATGAAGTGCGGAAAGTGAGAACCAACGGTGAGATAAAATGGTTTGGTAAAAAATATTATGTTTCTGAATTACTAAGAGGAGAACTTGTCGGCTTGCAAATCATTGATGATGGAAGAGCCTCTTTATTCTTCTCGAAACTAAAACTAGGGATGATTGATGTGAGACAGAATAAAATTTCTAGGCCCTAAAATTTTAATCTGTTACCTATCATCCCGGTTTAAAGTGTTACCCATCATTCCGGTTGCACAGGGGAGGGTTCATTAACCCATGACTCGACAATTCTCATCTACACGAAAACGATATAATTATGCGCAAAATGTAATATTACAAATAACTTAGCGATTTACCATTCAAAGAAAAAGAGCCTCAATTTTTTCTTCGGCTAAAGCAATGGCTTGAGTCTTGATCTCCTCGCTAAGATGTAATCCTTCTGCACGTATCACCGTGAAACGGGTTACCCCTATAAAATTAAAAACAATCTGCAGATAATATTCTTGATGATCCATCGCCTGCATGGATGCGTTATTCGTATAAAAATTGCCCCGAGTAGAAAGAATAATCACGCGCTTATCACCTGCCAGTCCCATGACTCCTTGCTCGGTATACTTAAATGTTTGCCCAGCCACTAAAATACGATCAATCCAAGACTTCAATTGAGAGGGGATGCTAAAATTATACATCGGTGCTCCAATGACTATTTCATCGGCACTTAAAAATTCATGCAACAAAATTTTAGCAAGCGCCAACTCATTTTTTAGCGCTTCGGATCGTATTGATTCAGGCTGCTTGGCAGCAGTCAGTGACTCAGAGGATAGATGGCTAAGACCTTGCTTATCCAAATCACGATAAATCAATTCTCCGTCGGGGTATGTACGTTGCCAATGATTCAAATAATGAGTCATTAATTGGCGTGAGACGGAGCCTGCTTCAAGGATGCTTGAATCTAAAGCTAATAATTTCATAAAACCTCCAACATTCATTCTTTTAATTAAGCATATATATAAAACAATAAAAGATAATCTGGTTATTTCATGAAATATTGTCCTATAATTAGCACTAATTAGTGCTTTTGAATAGGATTACACTTGAACCATTTTTTACCTGATTTAAATGATTTATTTTATTTTTGTCGTGTGGTTGATGAAGGAAGCTTTACTAAAGCCAGTCAAGGTTTGATGCTGACTAAATCCAAGCTAAGCAGACGAATTAGCGAATTAGAAAATCATTTAGGGGTGCGTTTACTGAACCGTTCTACACGTAATCTCAGTCTAACCGACATAGGACGCTTGGTTTACGAACACAGCATCGCTATGGTGAATCAAGCAAGCTTTGCTCAAGATGCAGCACTGCAAGCACAAGCACAACCCAAAGGACGAATTCATGTGACATGCCCTACTTTATTTGCTCAATCTGATTTCGGCCTGATTCTTATCCGTTTTATGGAAAACTATCCTGACATCCAGATCCATCTTTATGCTAATGACAGAAAAGTAGATTTAATCGAAGAAGGATTTGATGTAGCCTTGCGCTTTCAGATCAACGATTTAACCGATTCCAATCTCATCGCAAAAAAACTGGGAGAAAGCACCCACGTGCTGGTCGCCACCCCTAATTATCTCAATAGTAATTCAGCCCTTCAGACACCACATGATTTAACGAAAATCTCTTGGTTGGGAAAAAGTAGAGGCGAAGGATATCAGCAAATACAATTCGTACATCAGACAGGAGAAAAAGTGAGCATGCAATTATCCTCCAGGCTTGAGAGCAATGAATGGATGATATTGAAACAAGCCGCCTTAGCCGATCTGGGTGTTGCACTGCTTCCTCTAGAGTTGTGCCAACAAGAAATAAATAGTGGTGCATTCAGTCGTGTTCTTGCCGATTGGTCTTTATCGACTGCCAGTTTGTACCTAATTTATCCTTCAAAAAAAGGCTTAACTCCTGCCCTCCGTCATTTCATCGATTTTGTGAGCGCGGAAACTCAGAAGGGCTGTACCAAACAGACACGTGTTTTGATGAATCGCTAGGGACTTTTAACCCCCAAATTATTTTCGAAACAAAAATAGTGATGCGCCGAATACATCAGAAATTTGAATTAAGCGCTTACTTCATTAACGATGCAACCAACCCGCCCATTTCAAAAACACCTTTTGCAAACATTCCAGCGGCATATCCTGCACTTGCAGACTGACTGCCCATCGTGAGCGCGCCCGGGAATGGTTGAGCAGCACTAAACGATAATCCATCGACCAGGCCATATAAAAAGCCCACGGTATTGCATGCTTTATCGACAGCAGAACTTTCATTTTGTTTTGATTTATTCCCTTGTTCCGATTGCTCAACAGATCTATCAGGTTTTGGGCCCACCGTACTTTCATATAATGCAGCATATTCCGAAGCAGTTTTCATCACTTCTTTGCCAACAGGCGTAGCGCTCAATTCTTTTTTATGCTTCAAGAGATCGGCAGCAAATTGATTTCTGGAATAATTATCAGGCCAAGAATCAATTTCATTTTCAGGTAGATTAAATGGCATTTTTGTTTTGTTTCGTATGAGTGTATTGAGCAAAATCATAAAATACATATCCGCTATTTTTTTATTTGACTCTTCTTCTAATTTCACTTGTTTACGAATGGATTCTGGATCATGTCCCTGAGAGAGTAAATGCATCGCCTCCTTCTCGTCTGGCGACCACTGCTCCGCTCCCAACATTTCCTCGGTTACTTGTTGATAAACTTGTTTAAACTCAGAAATTGCTCGTATATCATCGAGATCTTTTTTAACATCTTTTGAACGACTGAACATAATTACCCTCTGTTTTGTGCGAAATAAATACAATTATAGCAAATTCTATGCTCTAGTGACACAAAAAATTTAGCTCGTTCTTTAATGTTATCCTTGAGAAATTCAATGAGAACTTATAGAAATGAATTGTGGTTTCATTAAGGTTTTTCCAAGAATACTTCCATCTTTATTTGGGTAACATCATTGTACCTGGCTATTTTTCCCTTTTATTTCTGTGTATTATTCCCGACAATCTTGCATCTATTTTAATAAAAGGGGATTTTTATGAAGCATCTTATTAATAATGTCTTGCGTACAAAAAATATGGTGGAGTTGTTGCACGCCATGGGTATTCCTGTAAAAAAGGACCAGGTTAATTGCAAAGACGAACGTGTTATTTTTAATCTGGAACACATCAAAGAAGGTGAGGAATTGGCTGGAAACTTGCAAAATCTCCTCCAAAAAGATGCTGTAAAACAACCGATAAAACGAAGAACCGTTGCTGAATTACTTGCCGAGGAGATTGCTGATGCAACCTGTTCTGACAGTAAAAATAGTGACACACTCAAAAAGTCCTGTCTGGCAATATTGGATCTATTGACACTCACATACACCCTAGACGAGCAACAAGAATACCTTAATATCCAACTTCCATCTCCTGTTTATGCTCCAATATTTAGCGCTTTAACTTATAAATACATGAGCATCGAAGGTGAAAAGATCAAATTTAACATCAAAGAATTTTTAAATGCGCATAAAGAAGAACTCATCTTAATTGATGGAGAATCACCTTTACTCTTTGCCCACTCAGAATCCTTTGAAAATAAAAAAGTATTTTATGCCGAGAAAAAAGTGAGTGAAGATACAACTGAAGTAACTCCTTACTTTTTCGTTCCTGATGCGCTGACACCACCTACCTATCATTTTGTTTTGGATACAAGTTATAGTATGAGTGGTGAGCGTTTGGATACATTGAAAAATAGTGTCATCAAATTGGCAGACGCCTTGTTTCAATTCCAACCTGATGCAGTAATTAATCTCTCCGAATTCAATACTACGACTAAAGAAGTAGGTAGCTATCGCAAACAAAACGGCATTCTGCTTGCTACAAAGATTAATAAATTACAAGCAGAGGGCTCAACCCGACTTTTTGGCACAGTCTCCGATCAACTATCCAAGCTGCGGTACTCAACACAGCATAATAACGTCTTATTATTTACCGACGGTGAAGATTCAATGGGTAACGAGGCAGAACAAATAAACATGCTGAGGAAAACTGTCAAATCTTTGGGTGAAGGCAACCCGTTAACTCGAGCTCGTAATAAATTTTTCATCCTGAGCTATGGTATAAAACAGCCTGAAGTGTTGCATCAAGTGGCAGAAGTATTTGGCTCTCCTGTTCTTAAAACAGATACCGTTGATTTTACTGCAGCTCTATCTGAAAAAGGTAAATTGCAAGAATGGGCAGCAGCTAGAGAATTATTCACTTCTCGTGTAGATATTATTGACCATCTTAGCCTGGATACTAAATCAGAGGAATATGTCCTGTCTTGTGATATGTCTGGGCAATTTGTTCGGTTAAAACCGATAGAGTGCAAAAATAATGAGGACGTGCATTTAACGATCACCAACGGTAACGGTACAACACTGCTGGATGATAAAAAATCGTTGGCGAAGAAGCCCATGGAGTCTGTTCTGTTGCCTGGTAGTGTAAAAGCTGCAGTTCATCATGGTATGTTTGCAGTGCAAAATACAAACAAAGATGCTCCTACCCCACCAGTAACGCCAACACTTATTTAAGTCCACTGTTCACGTACTACAGGCCAAGGAAAATTAAAAACCATGGCCTGTAGTCTTAACGCGCTACCCAATCGCAAAAATTCCCAATCCAGTTGTATTGGAACAATCTCTATAATAAGTCAGAATAACTTTAATCTGAGCAAAAAAACACTGAAGTATTAAAGGATCAATAATTGAGCTCTAAGAACAAATTTAATGACCATGATTTTTTTGGCAATACGATTATTTATCGCACCAATGATTCTTGGGGTGATATTTTTGTCATTGATAGAGGCAGTATCAGAGCACTGAACTTCGATCCAGTCTATGATCAAACCGGTATTTATCTTCAATATCCCCATATCCCCGTCCATGAATATACGCGCGTGATGTTGTTAGCTCTGGCATTTATTCATCCAACCCACATCACTTTATTAGGATTGGGTGGGGGCAGTTTGCTTCATTGCCTTCATTTTCTCTTACCCGAGTGCTCGCTGTTTTGTATTGAACTTCGTAAAAAAGTCTATGAAGTCGCGATGGATTTTTTTCAATTACCTGCGGCTCAAAATATTGAGATACTTATTGCGGATGCGCAAACCGCAATCAAATTTCAAAAAAGTCAGAGCACACAGATCGTTTTTGCTGATATGTACCTCGATTATGGGATGGACGCTTTTCAAATCCAACAGCAATTTATAGAACAATCTCATCGTATTTTGGATGGCAGGGGGTGGCTTGTGATCAATTTTCACGAGCTCCCTGAACTGGATTCCCCTTTTATTCAATGCCTGCAGGAGTATTTCGTTGAACTCTTTATTTGTCCAACAGTAAGCGATAATTATATTTTATTTGCCGGTAAATCACCGGTTGGCGATTTACATTCAGTCGGTCATCAAACCACTGTTGCTGAATTAGAGGATAAACTCAACATTAAATTGCTCCGCTTACTTAGAAAAACGAAACGGTGCTATGGAAAGTGAGACGGTCGGGATGGACAATTCGGATTCTATCTCTGCGCGCGAAGTAGGAAAGAGCGTGGAAAGAGTATGTTGAGAAAGCTTTAGTCCGCCTTTAAATTTTAATCCCGGATCCAATTTAACGGGTATGCGTTGCAAATTTTTTATTTCTGAAAAAGCATCAGCAAACAA
Source organism: Legionella sp. 227 (assembly GCF_043161935.1). Taxonomy (NCBI): domain Bacteria; kingdom Pseudomonadati; phylum Pseudomonadota; class Gammaproteobacteria; order Legionellales; family Legionellaceae; genus Legionella; species Legionella sp. 227. Next base: position 836,594 of record NZ_CP171154.1, read on the forward strand.
TTTGGAAACAGGATGTTCAGGAGCAAGTTCACCATAAATCATTACTTCTTTAAACCAAGACTGTTTGGCGAATTTTAAACACTCGGGGCTGTAGAAATGGAGAATTTCAAGCAATTCATTATTTCGAGGCATATTAAGCTTAGAAAAAAAACTGACTCCAGACCGAGATTCTGGTTCTAGGACTTCTTGAATTATTTTATTTATCGTTTTTTGGCAGTGAATAAATTTTGCCAATGACTTGGTTAAGAAGGACATGTCCTTTTTCAATTGCCTTAATTGTTCCACCTGCGTCGCCCGTTTCTGATTGCTTTCAAAATAAGCCTCAACGCGAAACAACAATTGTTCCATCACAGGAACAAAATCAAAAGTCAAAATGGGTTCCAGTTTGCCAGTAAGAGCATCAAGGTGCGGGTTTGCTGCATAGGCAACCAGTTGACGCCATTCTTTACTCACTTTCATTAATGATTTCCTGTCATTGATCGAAAGCAGCTCAATGATTGTAAGCTTCAATTCTTTAGGTAATAGCTTAATGAATGCAGAGTTATTGTTTAGAAACTCTTTAAAACTGGGTATCTTAAGACATTCATCGTGAATAATGCGCAAACTAAGCCCCGGATAATCGCGAGCAATCTTGGTGAGAACAAGGTCTTGTAACCGAGCAGGAGTGTGTGTTGTGGTCTCAGTTGGTATTGGTTTTTCAGATTTAGCAAGCATTTTATACATGACGTTATAAAAAAGAAAAGAGTCTACGTTATGCCCCCATAAAAAGATAATTTTTTTCGTTTTATTTCAAATTAAATCAAGTAATTATTATAAGAAGGGAAACACTTTGCTAAATGGTTCCCTGACTGGGGCAGAAAAGTCACTCCTTAACATAATCAACGCAATAAAAAATATAAGCCTATAATATGGAGATAAGGATTCTTTTGAAAAGGTGAGGGATACTATGATCAAAGGCGCCGAACTCTTAGTTGCAGCCCTAGAAAACGAAGGTGTGAAACACATTTTTGGCATTCCTGGCGAGGAAAATCTTGACGTTGTTGAAGCACTTCGCAACTCGTCCATTGAACTGGTACTGACCCGACACGAACAGGCCGCTGCATTCATGGCAGCAACCTATGGTCGCTTAACGGGTAAGGCTGGTGTTTGTCTCACCACGCTTGGCCCTGGTGCCCTCAATCTTACTACTGGGGCAGCTTATGCACTTCTTGGGCACATGCCCATGATCATGATTACTGGACAAAAAGGAGTTTTATCCTCACGGCAAGCGCGATTTCAAATGGTGAATACCGTGGCGGCAATGCAACCTTTAACCAAAATGTCTCGCCAAATAGTATCCCCCTCAATGATTCCTACCATAGTGCGCGAAGCATTCCATCTTGCAGAAGAAGAAACCCCAGGCCCAGTTCACTTAGAACTCCCTGAAGACATTGCTGCAGAAAAAAGCAAACAGGTGCCGCTCATTCCGCCACATCCTTTTGAATACCCTATTGCGAGTGAGGAGGCCCTCAATCGTGCCGCTGAAATAATCATGGCGGCGAAACGCCCGCTTGTGATGCTCGGCGCAGCAGCTTCCCGTCCAAGAGCAACCAATGCGTTGGCTCAATTTATTACTCGAACGAATATCCCCTATTTCACCACGCAGATGGGTAAAGGCACGGTTTCTGTAACCACAGAACTTTATATGGGCACTGCAGCTCTTTCAGAACGCGATTATGTGCATGAAGCGATAGAACAAGCCGACCTCATTATTACCATTGGTCACAGCACCGTTGAAAAGCCACCGTTTATCATGGGTCCCCAGCTGAAAGTCATTCATGTTGGCTATCAATCCGCTACCGTAGAAAAAATTTATTTTCCCCAGGCAGAGGTTATTGGTGATATGGGGCCATCCTTAAAACTACTGGCCGATAAGATAGAAGGCAAGATTCCTCATGCAGATGCCCTCCTTCCTTTGCGGGAAGGTATTTTAAGTAAAATTACGGCACGCTCTACTGAAGATCGCTTTACTCCACAACGCATGGTTCATGACGTGCGACAAGTGATGCCACGCGATGGGATTCTCGCGCTGGACAATGGCATGTATAAAATCTGGTTTGCGCGAAATTATCGCACCCAAATGGCTAATACCATTCTTCTCGACAATGCGCTGGCGACCATGGGCGCAGGCCTTCCATCAGCCATTATGGCCTCACTGTTGTATCCAGAGCGCCGGGTGATGGCGGTGTGTGGCGATGGGGGGTTTATGATGAACAGCCAAGAATTAGAAACCGCGGTTCGCCTTAAATTAAACCTTGTCGTCCTCGTGATCGAAGACCATGCCTTTGGCATGATCCGTTGGAAACAAGCAGTAGATCACTTCCCCGATTTTGGAATGACCTTCTCTAATCCCGATTTAGTCAAATATGCAGAAGCCTATGGGGCGCGAGGTACACGAGTGGAGCACATTCAAGATTTTCAATCCATTTTGGAGAATGCGTTCAATGAGGGAGGGGTACATCTGGTCATTTTTCCAATCGACTACTCGGAGAATAAACGCGTACTTGTGGATGAATTACAAAATCGGTTGCCACCAGAGCACAAGGTGAAATAATGAAAAAAACACTGCATGTGGTACACGCATTTAATCGCACATTAATCAAAGAAATTCCTACGGATGATGCCCAAGCTCTTGCAACCAAGCTTAATACGGCAGCATCTGCTCTAAGATATCGTGCTGGATGGCTGAAACCTCACGAACGCATGACCATCCTGAAAGGTGCCGCCCAATTATTGGCAGCGGACCAAGACCGCTTTGCACGGCTTATTGCACAAGAAGGAGGAAAACCATTTACTGATGCAGCAATTGAAGTCACTCGTGCTATCGATGGATTAAACGATGCGGCAGAAGAACTACGACATTTTGCAGGCAAAGAAATTCCCATGGGCCTTACCCCTGCCAGTGATAATCGCTGGGCATTTACGATTAAAGAACCGATTGGCGTAGTGGCTGCTATTTCTGCCTTTAATCATCCCCTAAACCTCATTGTTCACCAAGTAGCGCCTGCAATCGCTGTAGGTTGTCCAGTCATTATTAAGCCCGCAACCACAACTCCCTTATGTTGTCTGGAACTGATTAAGTTACTACGGCAAGCCGGCCTTGATGAAGCGTGGTGTCAAACGTTCATTACCGAAGATAATTCTTTAGCCGAACAACTCGTCACCGATGAGCGGATCGCGTTTTTAAGTTTTATTGGCTCAGCAAAAGTAGGCTGGTACTTACGAAGCAAACTGGCACCTGGAACGCGCTGTGCCTTAGAACATGGAGGTGCGGCCCCCGTAATTGTCGATCGCAGCGCGAATCGGGCTAAAACCACGCAAGCGCTTACTAAAGGCGGCTATTATCATGCCGGACAAGTGTGTGTTTCTGTACAACGTATTTTTGTGCATAAAGAGATCCTTTCTTCATTCATGGAGGAATTCGTGGAGCGGGTCAAATCACTGCGCGTGGGCGACCCGCTATTAAAAGAAACTGAAGTTGGGCCATTGATACTCCCTCGCGAAACGGAGCGTGTCGTATCCTGGATTGATGAAGCCGTAGCCAAAGGAGCAAAACTGTTTGGTGGCGGTCGCCTTTCTGAAACCACTTTAATCCCCGCCGTACTGCTCAATCCGCCGGCTGATGCCAAAGTATCGCAACTGGAAATTTTCGGTCCAGTCACCTGTGTTTATGAATATGAACAGATGGAGCAAGCAATTCATACCGCAAATTCATTGCCTTTTGCCTTTCAAGCCAGCGTATTTACAGAAGATTTAGGTACTGCATTAAACGCTGCCGAACACCTTGACGCCTCAACAGTACTCATTAATGATCACACGGCATTCCGCACCGATTGGATGCCCTTTGCTGGATTAAAGCAATCGGGTTATGGTGTGGGAGGAATACCCTGGACGATGAAGGATATGTCCAAAGAAAAAATGATTGTACTGAAAAGAGATGGCTTTTAGTACCATCTATAACCCAAAGCTCAGCCCCCTGCAACTCGTGCTTGTAATATGGCGCTTTTAGCAAACTCACCCTTTCGATTCACCGCATTAAAACAGTCTACACTTAACATAAAGCTTATTAACGAATCGTTATTCGACCCTAGTGTGATGGAGTGATCATGGAAGCAAAATCAGAAAAAAATTCAATCATTTTTTCATCCGCAATGAATGCTGCTCAGGCTGGTATACGATTAGACTTGGAAGATGCGCGCCATAAATCAGACAAGGAAGTATGGCTGTTACGTGAAAGCTCTGTCCCAGGCCTTCTGACTGTCACTTTTTATAGTCATGAAAAAAACAACTATTCTCATGGAAGAATGGGATTTGTGGCTGGGAGATGGAAGTTTGCTCCCGCGGATAACTTCCAAGCCCAAGATTTTGTAAAACGTGCTGAAGCCGCTTTTAGCCAAGCGCTTCCTGAAAAAAGTTTTGATAGTTTAATTGAACTATTAGACAAACAAGGATTTGACCTAAATAAACTCATATTTCCCAATCCCAAAGAGTCTTCCAAAACGGAGCAATTATTAGCCTATACCAGTGATTCGCTTGAAGAAACACCCAGTGTATTAGAGAGATATAGAACGTCTTTGTAATGATAATGAACTATGTTACCTCCCATACTGCCACATTTTAAGAAATGTACTTTGATGAAAATGTATTATTCAATAATTCAAAATAAATGCAATGTCATTCCTCGCAGAGATAAGAAAAATAATTATAAATTTTGCTTTTCATATAGATCGAGCCGTTTTCACCATCTCATTATGGATTCCCTTCATTTACTCTAAGCCGGTTAATTTATAAAAAATGAACAATTTGCTCTCGAAATTTCTGGATTTGTTTTGGGGGGTTCCGAACTATTAAAAAAAGAATCGACTTTTTTTGTTAATTGAGATAATTGCTCCTCGATGAGTCTATTTTTTTGTCTTAAATCCTCAATTGTCCGCTCATGTTCTGCCACTTTTTCTCTAAGTATGTCTTGTTTCCGTAATAGTGCAGCGTGCTTCCAACGATGCAGATTCTCTTGAAGAAAATTAGAACGGACGAAAACAATCTCATGAGCAAACGTTATTTCGCCCCCCCAAGAGATAAAATCATCAATTAAAAGCTTTCTAGTATAATTATCCTCATGTTCATTTATAAGTACCTCTTGGATCATTAATTCAAAAGTTTTGCTATTTATTATATGTTTATATTGGCCAATGCTATTAAGGATGTGACTTATATTAATATTCTCGAGGAATGGACTGGCCAAAAGATAGGTGAAAGGGGTAATGCTTTCATTGATTGTACTGTTTATATCTGCCCCATGCTTCATTAAAAATTCAAAAAAATAAAGTAAGCGAGCGAGTTTTTCATCGAAAAAGTCGACACTATTATTTCTTGCAAATAGTTCCGATACTGCCTTCATTAATTTATGGAGAATGGTTTCTCCATGTCCAAAATTAAATTGAATTAACTGTTCAGGAATTTCAAAAGGATCATATTTTTTTGTAAAATCCTCTGTATCTTTACACAAGGCATCACGATAAATTTTTTCAAACAGGTCAAGCAGTTCACTTTCCGTATAAATTCGATTGGTCTTGATAAGTTTCATTTTTTGATTCCTTTCAATTTGAGGATTAATTAAACCCATGTTCCTCTTCTATGAAGATAATTATGCCTATTCAGAGACTTGACTTAAAGTCCAAAAAAAGAATGCCGCGTTGGCTCTGAATCTATGTCAACTTTTTCCGAGGATTTTATAAAAGAATCGAGCTTCTGCGTCAATTGCGCTAGTTGTTCGGTAAGTAAATTATTTTGCTGCTCCAAACGTTGCATGTTCTGTTCGTAGCCTTCCACTTTTTGTTGCAGTTGTTCATGCTTGCGTTCCAATACGATACAACGCCATCTATATTTATTCTCCTGAAAGAATAAATCACCTGCCAACACCGTCGCGTGGTCGGGCGTTATATCGGCACCGCTCAAAATCAAAAGATCAACTAATTCCCTTTTTTTAAGATCAGGGATATAGGGATTTATAAGTAACTCCAATATCATTTCTTCTAAAATGGAAGCTGCTATAGGCAATTTAGCTCGTCTGCCAATATCCAAAATTTGATAAAAATAATTTATTCCGATAATAAATGGGCCTGTTACAAGATAGCTTAAAGGACTTATTACCGTATTAGAGTTCTCTTTTATCCTAATGTTTATATCTGCTCCACTGTCGATTAAAAAACTCAAAAAAAGGAATAAATTTGCTAAGGCACAAGACTCTTCCTCTTCCCTACAATCAGAGATTGCTTTCAGCACCAAACAGAGGGCGGATATGTTTTTTTCCCATTTAAAATGAATTAGCTGCTCAGGAACTTCAAAAGAATGATATTTATCCCAAAATGCTCTGGGATTCATAGGCAATGCATCATTAAGAATTAATCCAACTAGGTTCAATAATTCGCTTTCTGTAAAATGACGAGCAGCTTTAATGAGTTTCATTCTAATGCTTCCTTACCGGCTATTTTTAGCAAGATGAGTTAACCATGCGGTGTAAATTGGGCCAGATTATATATATTTAATTCCTTTTCTATTTCAGCAACTTGCGACACAATTCCTGCAAATCCCTTTTTTCCAAAACGCTTATGCTCTTCATCTTCAAATTTTTCGCCTAACTCTTGGTATTCACTATCAGATACAATCGACTTAAAGGCAGGAAACAGCACCGTATCTTCGCGGGCAGCATGAGGTTCATACATAGTTATAAACTGGTACAAAACCTCGATGAACTTTTTATCGTGTGATTTGAAACGTTTTGCGCGAGTCGTCTCTAAAATATAATTGGTTAATTTTCTGCCCGCTTGATGTTGTGTTTTCAAGGTGATCACCAAATCAACCAGAAGACCGGCTTTTTCAAAGCGTGGGAATAGAAAGTTTTCTTCCAGTTGTTCATGGTATTCTTCAATAAATTGCCTAATAATCGTTGCCGACTTATTAATAAGCACGGGATTTAAATCGTGTGCCTTTTCAATTCGGTTAATCGCTTCTCGATAAATAAGCATGATCCGACGCAAAACACCATGCTCCCGCATCAAATCCTCATCAGGAGAGACATCCTCCGCTTTTTTTTCTAATGCTAATAGAGGTTTTGCAAGTGTAGAACCTGCAATAAGAGTACCGCCAACGACAACGGCTGCATTTTTAAGAAACTGTCGACGATTGCTATCGATTAATTCAGAGGACATCCTTGCTCCTGTAACTGATAGAGAAAATTCAAATTCTTGCTTGGTAGTTTGATTATGCTGAATCGGCAGAAAAAAAACCATCCTGTTAAACAGGGAGAAATTACTTTTACTCGATGTTTAAAACATAAAGCTCACCCCTCCTCCATAGTAGGTATTAAAGTTGCCCAGCTCACCGCTGAGGCTTTTCCCTATTTCCATATCGATTGCAAAATCCTTAGTAATAAGAAAAATAAGCCCTGTATCTGAATTGTCCGTATCCCTTCTCCCGAATCAGGGAGAAGGTGCCCGTCAGGGCGGATGAGGGGAAAAGTTGCTTACTCTCCTAGAACCATTATTTATGCTGCCAGCCTGAAACTTGTTGCAAATAATGCACCTCTCCCGATGAATCAAACATTTCCGCTTCCATTGACTCCTCCAAGGTGTAATCATCGTACAATAGAGCATGCTTACTCACCATTTCTCGCTCTGGAGTTGCATTTCCAAGAGGACCTCCCGGGATGGGTTGAGGTAGCGTATTAAAAAAAGTATATTTTTTTTTGTAGTTAATTTCATGGGTATATACAGAATTTTGTGTATCGGTGGAATATCCATAAAGCAGGGACTCATGATTTTTAATGGACCCATCCGGTCGGGTACTGATATCTATTATACGTGGATCCCAGGCATCAACCTCCCAAAAAGAGTAATCATTTTCATCTTTTAATTGAATTTTAATTTCTAAATAAACATGATCCCATTTGACCGAGCGAACAACACGAATTCGCGCATTAGCGCCTAGACGATCAATTTCTTTACCTATCTCCACTAAAAGATAATCTGCCAATTCATGACAATTACCCATACCCACATACTCAATAAGATCATGTCGATATTTATATTGATACTCTTCAGTTTCGTTAAGCGGAGCACGAACATTTTTCGCGAAATAGCTATTTTCTTTAATCTCTCGGTGATATTTGATGTATCCACCTTTTTGGTTACTGATCGTTATTTTCTTTCGTGTGTCTAAAATTGCCTGAGTACATATTGCTACAAACTCTGCTCTTGATAATAAAGCCATAATAAAATCTAACCCATGCACCACCATAAATAAAAAATAATTATACCATTTTGTTACTAAATTGATCACTCACGTTATTTAATGTTCCCAACATCAACACGGTTGCACCCTAAGACGCGACATATTAAGAATATAAAGAGGTGTCCTATCCAACTACTTGGGGACTTTTCTTTCCAAGCGGCTCCTCCGATCCGGATACCAATCATTTTTACCTCTATAAATCATTACCCCCCTGTCAGAAATAACAGATCCGCATGGTTGTTTACCTTAGGTACAATAATAAGCAATGTACAAAAACCAATCATCGTCATAGACGAAACAAACATTTTGGCAATTAAGAAGAGAAACTATGAAAAAATATGTCCTCCTGGCTTTATTAGGATTTACCACCTTAAGTGCTTATGCCTGGGAACCCTTTTGTTCGCAAAGCACCACCAAAGCCAATAAGATAGTTGCCTATTTAGGAGCAGACTCGCAATGGAATATTGAACAGGAAGATATGACAAAACTCCGGGCCCAATTGAATGCAGTTGATGTAGTTAATTATGCTTTTGTACGACTTGTCACAAACTCGCAGGGTAATACCATTCCCAAACTTACAATGAGTGATATAAAAAATATCCAAACACTAAAACAACTTCGACCTGATTTACCCGTGATCATCGCTATTGGTGGTTGGGGCGATCGCGAGGGATTCAGTAACTTTATTAACGAGCCAAAACAGCGAGCAGCCTTTATTGAGGCAACAAAATCTTTGCTGCAAGAAAACCAACTGGATGGTATTGATATTGATTGGGAAAATGAATTGCTGGCCTCTGCTGAGGAGATAAGAAATATCGCCGCATTAATCCGCGAATTAAAAGCAGAAATCGGCCCCTCAGGATATTGTGTAAGTAATGCCGTTCCCGGAACAAGTTGGTATTGGGAAAAATATCCAGATGCTCAACTATGGTTCGAGGCTGTAGATTGGACGACAGTCATGGCCTATGACCATTATGGTACGTTTGGTATGAGAACCGAACATGGTGCGGCCCTTTACGAAAATGATCGTCCTGAAGACACCAATTATCCCTATCCCAAAACCTCTGGTGATATGGCGGTATCCCATTATTATCAACAAGGTTTAGCCGCTGAAAAAATTCTTCTTGGCGTACCTTTTTATTGCCACTCGTATTATGTAGATGGAAAATTAATCGATACTAAGGCAAAAAATCCCGGCTTACATAGTCCAGTGATTGACCCTAATATTAATTCTCAAGTGAGTTATAATGAGGCGTGGAACCATTATGGAGAGGCATTATTTGCCTACCGTCAGCAATCCAGTTCTACTCTGGAGACAAAAAATTATTATGGCCTTATCCCCCTAGAAAATAGCACTATGTATCGCTTCATGAGTTGTGACAGCCCACAATCTATTGCCAATAAAATGGCTTATATTAAGGGTAACAATTTGCTGGGTAACAATGCTAACAAACCCATACGACTGGGCGGCGTATCATTCTGGAGTTTACAACAAGATTTAGCATTTGAAGATCCTCAGTCCTTATTACGTGCCATTGATCAAGGATTAAAATAAAAATACTCACGACACACTCACTTACACCAACGCATACGTGCTCGTGAGCAGACCTTGCGCCCCAGCCAAACATTCAGTATAGGGAAATATCAAGTTGATATGTAGTTCCACATTTAGACTATGGATAGCTTAAAAGGAATTTTACATGACCAGACTAGAAGAATTAATCTACTCCTTAACCACCGTGATCCTTCGTTATCACGACGGCCAACCTAAAGTAAAACAATTAGTTACGGAAACGGATGAAGAACTATTGCAAGCAAAATACCTCATTTGTGCTAAAGAAATAATTCAAAATCAAGAAATTCCTTTTAAAATCTATTTAAGTAATCTGATTAAACAATGTAACGATAGTGGAAGAAGTCCTTTCTTAAATTATCTCTTGCATGAAGTGGCCTCGCTTAAAGCATTGTTGGACCAAAAAAAATCACTTGAACCGATACAATTAGAAGAATACACCAATCAAATTGCTCAATTATTCATAGATCTAAAACGACTATTGGATACCCCAAAATCAAAAACTTATAAAGTCACCTACAGCAAAACTGCAGAGAGTCCGGCGGTTCCTAATCCTCTTTATGGTTTAAAAATCAAAGGATATTTCGAAGACGGATTATGTAATTCAGGAGATATTTTAAAAGATAGCGTTTTAAAACCATTCAAAATCACTATACTCTCTTCAAATGAAGATCTTAAAAACATAGCAAAACAAATTTGCAACGAACATCAGCATACTTTTTTAGTACCTGAATTATTCACGCAAATTGCTCTTCATAAAAAGACAAATTTAGAATACGAAGAGAAACTGAATTCAATAGCAACACAACAGCAAGAAAAACAAAAAAAATCAGAAAGCGTTTCTTCCAAACAAATGCTGGCTACTTATTTGCTCTGCTTTCACTATCAAAGGACACTAGCACGAGCAGAAAAGCAAAAGACCATGCTCGACACGCAACAAAAAATAATCGCTGAACTGCAACAAAAAGTCAGTGAGTTAACACAACAGATTGAGAAAAAAACCTCACCTTTCAAATTTTATAGCCCTTCTTTTTAAGCATTCTGCCTCCCGCTCTCCATAGAAGCGCCTTGAAAAATCCATGCTGATAAAATGGATTTTTCGCCACCTCGCAAAATTTTTTTTGGTAAAAAACTTTATTAAATGATAAACAAAAAAGCAAAACATGTGAACAAATTGACCAATCAAGCCTATTTTTAATAATTCCTTAATAAAAAAATATTATTATTTTGTACATGATATTTAAACCACAGTGAGGTTAATCTGTGTTCAGCAAGCAATCTAAAACAAGGACTGATGCCGTCAATGAAAAAATCAGCCGCATTACGAAAGCGACTGAGGTACAAGACATACGATCTTTAGCAAGTTTCGATGAAATTTTGAGTAAAAATCCACACCGTGAGCATATTCAAGGTTATTTTGCTGAAATTCCATTATCTGAATATCAGACATTTGTACCTAATGGACCTCACTTCACTGATCGCTATGGTCAACCTTATGATGGTGGCCAGTTTGATGCGCCCTTATTCACCTTAAAAGAATGGCGTGACCATTGGCAAGAAGGGCACCCCGATATGGAACAGCCCGATTTATTAGTCAATGCAAACTGGTTTAATGTATGGACCTCCGGTGTGCCAAACGAGGGAGAAAAAATCAACCCTAGAAAACAAGCACGTACCTATCTTATTGGGTTATCCCTGAGTAACGGTGAGTTGGTATCTACCCATAAGGTGCTTGATCAAGAAAATGTTGGCCTAGATACGATTACCTTTGATGCATCAACTAAAAAAGCGGAGATCATTGCACATGCTCAAATTGATCTTGAATTAGAAAAAAATCCCGACTTTTATAATCAGAAAAATGCCGTATCAGGATTTATTATTCTTCAGGATAAAACCCAGCAAAAAACCCCTGACTTAAATAATAATCATTCAAATCGATTGCCACGCACCGGCGTAGGATACAAAAATAATGGCAAAACCCTGGTTGTAATGGTCATCCATAATCCTAATCGCAATTTTGGAGTCACCGCCGAGGAGTTTGCGGATCTATTTAAAGCACTCGGTTGTACCGATACAATCAATCTCGATAATAGCGGCTCAGCAGAGCTTTATTACACAGGCTTGGGTGAATTCGGTAAAAAATCAGTCACCGTGCAAACAAAAACATGTGATGCTGGAGCGCTAACCGAACGTCCTAAGCCAAATTGTTTGGGCTTTAAAAATGTAAGTCAATGCACCTTCTTTGCCCAGGATGACTCCGACATACCAACACGCAAAGAAAGTCTCGATACGCAGAAAAAATCAGCCAAAACTGATGATGATATAAGCTACACGTATTACATTAAACGCTAGTTTACGGTCGATTAAAATTGCTGTAGGCAATTTGCTCTCTCTCCTCTATAGAAATTGCATCGGAAGAAGAACTATCCGATGCAATTTTTAGCGTCAACTCCAGAGGAAATTTGCCCGGACTAAAGAAACTGTTATTATCGCGAGAGGCTTGAGCAAGCATATGAGAAGCATATTGAATTTTATAATATTCAGTGAAGTACGAACAAACTACCGCAATATGAAATCGTGAAGCAGTATCATGTATACGTCGGTCATTGAGATAGAGAGTGCGCTCATTGGAATTAGAAACGATAAGATTTGCTTGAGCTAAATTCAGCATATGAATCACGCGTTCCTTTGCTTCAACCGTCGGAAAGGTAACCCCTAACAGCTGATTTTTTGATAGAAAAGCGGGAAAAGAAACCTTATTTCCATCGACAACCAGGGCGCAAGTTTCTTGGGTCTCTTGTACCTCTTTGATTCCGTATCGACGCAAAAATACATCTCTTATTTCCTGATTTGGAAACTCAATTACCAATGATTTTTTATCACCATGAGTATATTCCGATAATTTGATGACTGGACCAAGAATACGCCGAATAAAATGATTCAATCGTTGGTTTAGCTCCGGTTGATTGGCACAATAGCGATCTATAATTTTAGTGAACCAAGTAGTGCATCGGTTATTTTCAGTAAGGAGCTGCTCCAGTTGATGATACACTTGCCGTACTTGTTTAGAGCTCCACGAATGGGAGGGGATCTTGTCTAATAAATGGCTTTGCTCACGCAAGATCTGGATAATCGATTGCAAACGAGGGTAATTTGGATGATTTCGAAGTTTATTTGATAAGGCTATAAGATCATTCATATCGATAAGCATCAATTTTAGTATGACGTTTTTTATTGACATTCTGTTTCCTTACAACGCTCCATGATTCACAGACTCTACCAAAATGAGCTTCATTATGTCTAATAATTCCATTGTGTCATTTTATTTATCACCATTTTCTATGGCTCTCTCTACATTCGCGAGCTGGAACCAGCATGGCTGAAATGTTCTAGGCCCTTAAAATAAATTCTTTACCCTTGTGGGTATTTTATGTACCCTGGCTTTTCCCAAATTTAATGAATAAGGATCTTTCATGGCCAATTTTTCTACTTTTAGCGTTTATGAAAAAGAAATGCGAGCGTTCATAGATAAAGTTGTCGAGACCACTTCCTTACAAAAGGATAAAATAACCACGTGGCTTTATAGTGATGGAGTAATGCAATTTCGTGGGGGGCAAGCTGCAGATTATTATCCTTATGTTAATGAAAATCTGAAAAAATTTAACCATAGGCCATTAATCTCCAAGCAACATTCGATGGGACAAATATTAACTGGCTTTATGACGCTTAAAAACGCATTTATCAACCAGTTTGCAAAAGAGGATCCCGAGCTCAAAATAAAGTTAGAACAATTATTTATTCTCAACCTTTATAGTGCCATTGAAAATCACTTACCCTTTATTGCCATACAAAGCGAAATATCTTCTGAATTGAACGCTTATCAAGATAAAAACGGTTCTCTTGAACCCAAAGAAGCACTTCAACTCACAATCACAATGTTTGAAGAAAAACGTTTAAAAAATCCTCAATTGGAGGAAGATTTTAAAAATCAATTAATTTTGATGAATGAGTTTTTAGATGATTTAAGTAAAAAATCACTCCCTTCAGACCAAAAATTCTTTAAACCAACTACCAATAACAATGGCACGACAACTACGACTGAGCAATTGACACCCAAATAAGTAAATGCTTTTTGCAGAATATAGGATACCCTAAACCCTCTCCAGGTGTGAGGAGAGGGGATTAGGCATCCCTCCACCCTTGTCGGGAAAAGGACTTATTTTTACAATTATTTGATGGAATCACTAAATTCAACGCGATTTCGTCCTAAAGTTTTAGCACGATACAAAGCGTCGTCAGCAAGCCTTATTAAGTAAGTGGGATCATCGTTCTGTGGAATACATCCAGCAACACCTAAGCTAATCGTTACAAAACGAGAAACATCTGAATCAGGATGAGGCAGTTTCAATGCATAAACAGCTTCACGTAATGTTTCCGCAAATTGGATAGCACCTGCAATAGGAGTATCTGGCAAAATACATGTAAATTCTTCACCACCATAGCGCGCAAGTAAATCGGTACCACGATTGATTGTCTCAGCTAACGCACGCGCAACGCACTTAAGGGCATCATCACCAGCTAAATGCCCCAGACTGTCGTTATAACGTTTAAAGAAATCGATGTCGATCATAATCAAGGAGATTGATTTGGCATAGCGCAAAGCACGCTTCCATTCATGTTTCAGGAAGTCGTCGAATCGACGACGATTGGCTACGCCAGTTAATCCATCCAGATAAGACATTTCTTGCAGCAAAACTTGCAGCTTCTTTTTTTCTGTAATGTCTTCTCCTACTCCCACATAATGTTGGATTTCTCCATAGTTATTAAAAACGGGGGCAAAACTCCAAGATTGCCAAAACGTACTACCATCCTTTCGGTGAAAGAGAAGTTCACCATTCCAGGATGCACCAGATCGAATAGTTTTTCGTAAATTACTAAGCGCCTTTCTTGGTGTTAGATTATTTTGGATAAAATCAGTTGTATGACCATAAAATTCTTCTTTCTCATAGCCTGACAATTTAATGAGTTGAGGATTAACGTAAATAATAGTTCTTTCTGTATCAACAATCAGCACGGATACTGGGCTCTGTTCAATAGCCGACTGCATTTCACGTAAACGATTTCGTTCCTGTATCGCTTGGGTTATATCATGAAATGCGATCACAATTCCTTTAGTGCTTTCTTTGAGTTTAATTGGCGTTGTAATTATAGAAACAGGAAAGCATGTACCGTCTTTCCGCCAAAAGTAATCATCATCACTCGCATAGGGTTTCTCGGTTTTTATGACTTCCAAATTTTTACAATCCTCAATCGGATAAGGAGCATGAGTATGATACGAATGATGAAAGAGTAAATGGGCATTTTTACCAAGCACTTCCGCTTCCTGATAGCCTAAAATACTGCAGGCAGCAGCATTGATAAACTCTATCGCAGCATCTTTATTGATAACGACTAACCCCTCGCCAAGTGCCGATGTAATGTCACGTAAATACTGCTCACTGAGTTCCACCTGTTTTTTCGCTTGTTGTAAAGCACGTGTTATTTTTGCATTGAGTTGCAGGGCTTCTTCCAGCTCTTGGGTACGTTTTTTTACCTTATCTTCAAGAAAAATTGTATTTTGAAATACTCCAAAATCTGTTCTTGGCGTATTCATATCTTGTTCTGCTCTATCAATCAATGCCTTGATAATCTTATTGAGGCGCTCGATTTCAGCCTGCAATTCCTGTGTATTTTTAGGCTTGCTTTTCTCAGACATCGCTATCTGTCCGTAATTCGCCTATTGCTAAGCCGGTGATGGTTTGATTGATATGAATTCCCTTAAATTGTTCTCCATAAGTGCTAAAACCAACGACATGATGATTCTGAAAAATTTTCTCTACGTCCTTTTTCAATCCTTCCCTTTGCATCTCCAGATTACGAAGGATGCAGTCACACGCTAGAACCAATTGCGGCGTACCTATAGATAATTTAATGTCTTGAAAGGTTTGCTCAATATTTTTTATAAGATCAATACCATGTGCGGCCATAAAAACTAGACCGTTATCAATTGCACAATAAAACTTTAAGCTTCCATCGGGATTAGCCTTTTGAATCGAACGTACATAATCAACTCCGTTGATGCGTATTACAAGTGGGGTCGCAGAAAACTGTTTGGGATCCAGTTTGTCAACGTGAGTATTGACGATACGCGCATATTCCTCCACTGCCGGATAGCCATTAATTTCATTAACAATGCGACGCTCAGGATCTGCTTGCGTCACAACCAGCTTTTCATTCCCACAAACGAAATGTTGTGATTTGAATAGCTTAAAAGGATAGATTGTATTGACTAAGACAAGCGCGACAGAATCAGTATGAAAAGCCCCATCGGCAAATATCCAGGTTTGCTTAAAATGCAAATCATCGCCTGCAGAACCACCAAAAAGTGCGATTTCTCCTAATGCATCTTGCAAAATATGAGTGATTTGCTCTTCGCGAAGGGATAATCCATCCACTAATAAAAAAGCAAAACTGTTTTCAGAATTAGTAGATGGTGCCTGTGCTTCAAGATGTTGAAGGAGATTATTGGCAAATACCTGTCCTTTGTCGTAATTAATATTTTTTATATCATTAAGATGTCCAGCCACAGCGGTAAAACCATCTGATGAAAAACTGACTCCTGAAAGAGAATGCTCTATATAACCGCTGGGTCCGATTTCACCTGCCGTTGTACATCCAATTACCTTTATATTTGGAAACAACTCATTTATTTGCTTGGCTATGACATCCAGGTCATATTGACTCGAGCAAAAAAATAGAACCAGTTCCATATTTGGTTGATGCACTGCAGCATAAAATTCCTTGACCGCTGCCTGGGGATCGTTTGCGGTTGACTGCCCTATACGAATAGATTGCTGAGTGCTCATCTAACATTCTCCATATTTTTTAGAGATGCACGTTGAAAAATAAGGTTTTAAAATTACTCTTAATTTATTGCAAACTTAAATATAAATATAGCATAGTTGGCGATCTGGGGCCAACGTAGGATGGACCTACGCCCATTTTAAAAATCAGAAGATGGGGCTTGTTGCTGAGACTCAAGATGTTTCACCAGTTTCGTGTAGCGTGGTAAAACATAATTTAAAGAGTGCATTTGCGATGATTGAAAAAATGAGACGTGTTGTGGCCCGCCTTTAGCTAAAATTAATTCTACTTCTTTATCTATTTTCATTTCTGTCTCCAGCCAACCTGATGCATCGTGTACTAATATTGGTAAAGCAGTAGCTTTAGATGATAAAGCCTGATTTAATTGACGACTGTACACTCTTAACTGGAATTTCAGAGCATCTTCAGTACACGTTTCAGCACTATAACCCAAGGTGTATAACTTATTTGTTGCTTTGGGTATCACCTTTGGCGAAGCAATTTCTATAAAATCATTAAATGAAAATGTCTGAGGGACTCCTTTTAAACAATTATAAACCACGGTCCCTTCACCACTCTCGACAACTCTCTTTTCACCTGTTGAGGGGATTTGAGATAAACCCATTTCATGTAAAGCCCTAAGAATTTTTAGATCCAGCTGGCCTTTAGCCGGTTTTTTTATTAAATCAATGGTAAAAGCTCCATCCATGAACGCAACTTCGTCCTTAATGAAGGATAAATCGGTATCTGCGTCTACATGAGTGATACTAACATTGCCTTTTTTATCGGCAATAATGAGTGCCACACATCCTTCTAACCCTACTGTAGCCGGGAATCCTTTTTGGGTCGCCGTTTTTCTCACTGTTTCATTTTGACCTGCAATCAACATGACCCTGGGTTCACGTTCAGTGATTTTTTTTTCTTCCATTTCTACACGCTACAACAATTTTAATTGTTTTAAGTATACTCGAAGCCCAGTCATTATAACCGATTTTCTTTCCTAAAAATTAACTGTATTTAGAACACGAGCTGGACTTCCTTATAAACATCCATTTATTTTAAGCATTATAAATAAACCATTAATAAAATCTTAAGTTTCACTCGTTACACTATATGTTTTATTGTTAATCTAAAAGGATAAAATATGCCTTTTGTTATAAAAGTATCAGAAGACAATGCGGTTCAATATTCTCCAGACCAATCAACCTTTTATCGATTGCACCCAGAATTTGATAAGTCATTTCAGACAGATACAACTACTTATGAACCTATTATCATCGATCCTAAAGAAGAGGTTATTCTAGAATCAATCGGTATACACCATTGTCATACGGTGATTGTAAAAGATCGTACGCATAATAATTTTTTTATGCTGCATGTATCACCACAAGCACTGAGAAGACCCTATGATCCAGTAAATAAATTGGCGGGAACAGTGGTAAGCACTGGCATGTATGGTATGTTTTCCATGAATTTTGATGCATCCCTGACCAATAGTAAAAAACCAGCCTACATCGATTTAGATCCACACTATTACGGCAGCAAAGCGATCGGAACTCATCCTGACTCCGAATTAGAAGTGATTGTGGTTGTAAATGCTGAGTATTGGAATGTAAAAAAAGTCCAACAAGAAATTTTAGAGACATTACAAGAGCGAATTCCAGGAAAAGTCGTCAAGTCTAATGTAATTATTAATAACGCCTTGGAGCATGCTTACTATTACAGCACTGCATTTGATCCGAAATCTGAATCTTTAACAGTCATCTCAAGAAATGGTTTATATACCGAACCTTATAAGAACGCTTTTGACAATAATGTACACCAATATACTGATGATATCCTTCCAGAAGATAAACAAATGGAGCTGAGAAGCCAGTTAAAGAGTTTACAGGATGAAGCTCAAAAAATTTCACAGTCTATATTAGAATCAATTGACCCCTATGGAACAATAGAGCAGTTTGTTTTAAAGCCATCAAATGAACTGAGCTCCTTGATGCAAGACAAAAGAACTGAACTTGAAAAAATCATTAAGGGAATAGAAGCGGTAATGAGTGAAAGTAAAAATCCAGTACTCAATCTAGGGAGTCCAACTTTGTACGAGACGTATAAGCAACTGGGTTTTCTGCATTTATTTGCTGGGAATTATGAGCAAAGTGTATCCTATTTTAGTAAAGTAGCCCTTTACGCAGCCAACATGAGCAAAGCCGAATTCGATGATGATAAGAGTCGCTACGCAGCGCTTACTGGCGCCATTTATGAGCGCCTTGGAGATCTTGAACAAGCTTATATTTTTTATAAGGACGCGCTATTAGGCTGTTATTATAGGGAACGCCTTGATGCCGATCTGCGATTTGCCCGTGTTGCATCCCAACTTAAAGGAAAAGAAGTGGAGGCTCTGGAGGCTATAATTCATGCCAAAAACATTTTCATTGATTTAATTGATCGCGTTGAAAATCAGTCACCACCCAAGAAAGAAGAAATACTTAACGCCTTAAAAATAAGAGGCGCTGTCTGTGATACTCAACTTAGTTCATTAAAAGAACATTTAATCGAACACCACCATGAGAGCCCTGAATTACAGCAGGAGTTTGATAAACATTTTGCCCTATCAACCTACACAATCTAACTTTGAACGATGTTATGGGATCTTAAGCCCCATAACATCATGGGTTACTCGAACCAAAACGGTTCTTTAGCTTAACATTTAAATGCGCAAAATGTTCTGTCATCGTGATCCTCGGACTTAGCATTCAGCGACTCCACATGGGGATAACTGCATAAAAAATTTATACCTGCTTCAATTTCTTGAAGCTGTTTATCTGCCATAAATCGTCCGTCCACATAGAGACTGTAGGCTGTAATTGCAAAAACTAAAGTGGATACAAGCATCATTCCTAAACCAAGAAGGGCCGTACCCAAGGGGGCAGTAAATACAGTAAGCCCAAATAGAACAACTCCAAGGCCGCCAGCAGTAGCAATTATGGAATTAGCGAGCATATTAATACCGCCAAAACACTTACTTGCTTTTTTATCTTCTTCTAGGTCAGACTTTAATCGAGCAAAGAGATTAGTTAAGGGTTTAAAGTCTGAAGCAGGATTATAATGGTCATCGGATAGTGTCTTATTTAATACCTCTGCAATGAGTGTCTCTAAAGATTTGGTGTCTAAATTTTCTACCACCGCTTTTAATTCATGGAGGCTTGCAGTAATTTTTGAGATATGCTTCTTTAGCTGCAATAATGCTTGATATTTATTTATTTCCCAATTTAAAGTTTCTTTGGCTATAAGTTTCTGTCGGATGGCTTTTTCAGCAGGCGTTTGAAAAAAATTTGGAAAGTAAATTGTGGAAATGATCATAATAGAACTTCTTCGGTTATTATTTTAGCGCATTATAAAAATGGAATACTTCTTTTTCAAGGGATCTCACCCCGTTTCTAGCGCCCCTAAAAAGTAATTCATACATTGACTCCTGCAATAATATGACTCATTGAATTGACACCTCAACAGCGTCCGTAATGCATTGTTCCTATTGCTTATTAAGCAGTACAATCGGGTTTTAATTGATACAAAAAGAACCGAAAATCACCCAAAAAAATTATTTTTTTACTAAAAGTAATCTTTAAGTATAATGTGGGCAATATTTTATTCTTAGGATCAAAAATGGCTAAAAATACTCTTTTTAACTTTCTTTCTCAAAATGAGTCTATTGTCCAGTTACCTCAAGGACATAAATTGATATTAGGCTTCAATAAAAGCAGCCAACACTATTATTACCGTATTGAACTGCCTATTGAAAAATTTAGTATAAAAGACCAAGAGAACATGTATACATTGGATAACCATCACCTGAGTGTGTATGAAAATGAAAATCGTCAAAATCCCAAATTAAGTCAATACCATTACACTGCTGAATTTATCAACCCTTCGGGTGAGCGTTATCGTCTTCATGTGTATTTCAATGCGTTCGATGAATTAATTCAAAATATTGCCTTTGAGAAGGCGACTGTTGATGGCTATAAGTTAATCGACAGTACCCATATGAGAAATCAACTAATCATTTTAGCACTAAGACACACTGAACCGCTGATCAATAATTTAAGACAACAACATCAGGAAAAAATTAAAGATTTAGAAACTCATTACCAGGATTGCGATCAAAGGCTCTTAAAACATTTTGATTCAGAACAACAAAATACTACCGAAATATTGGAACTTACCGAAGAAGCCTGTGGCGTGTTAAGGGAGCTGCTCCCACTTGTCCGCTCATCCAGTTACACAGAGGCTCTTCGCTTTCATGAAGCGACCGCTCGTTCCCTTAAGAAAGCCCCTAGCACCTCGGTTGAACTGATTACCAGCACCCCAAGTACTCATGGGGATAATCATGTCGAAGATATTGTGGAAGAAGTACCTAATCCTCAAGATGAAGCTTCTTTAAAAGATGAAGCATCTTCACACGATAAAGCGGCGCAAAAAGAAGCTAACCCCTCATATGAAAAAGCGACCCAAAGCACCAAAACCAAAGTTTTGATTATTGATAAATTAGCCGAGGAACTACGGGCGCTAGATATTCAGTTTGAAGAATTGAGTAAAGCATCCAGAGAGGTTCAGGCAAAAAAAATCGAACAATTATTGGCAAAAACTTATGAAATTAACCTGACCTATGAACGTCATATCCAATTGAAGGATTTGCATCAGTTACAAAAAATCCGTCGAAAACTGCAGAAACTTGAAGCGGATTTATTACCTAGTTTATTGTTTGGCAATCAATTTGAACTGGCTGCGTTGTTAACCTCAAGCCATCATCTCTTGCGCGCTGAGAAATTCCTCGCTGTCGCGTTACAAACAGGTAATTCAAGGCTTCTTGATTTTATTTTGACGTATGGCGATATTGACTTAAATAACCAACGGGTTACCGTGTTCAAAAAATCATTCGCCTCCGCTGTACATGCCTGTCTGCAAGAGGATAGCCCCTCACATCCTATGAGTGAATGCCTCTCTGTTCTTATTAAACACGGAGCATCTCTGTTTGCTCCCGACAATAAAGGATTGCCTCTTGTTTATTCAATTCTCACCGGGGATACACATCCACTAAGAAAAGCTTTATTTATGAATCGCGCCAGGACGATTGAATCCGTTGAATTTTTCAAAAAATTGAACGCGTTGCTTCGAGTTTATTTAACACGAGAGACACTGAGTATTGAAGACAAAAGCGCTATAGAGTCTGATCTAAAAAGCTTTGAGTCTCAATTGGAAAACTTGCAAACTCTGGGTATGGAAGACCCAAGTTCGCGTTTTTTAATGAAACGGGTGAACCACCTAGAAGAACGATTCGTTGGGGCAATCTTAAGTCAATTGCGGCAAGACCCAGAGATAATCGATTTAAACAAAAAAGTTCAAAAAGCTGCCGCTATGCTAAACTCTAAACTCAGTAAGCACCAACTACGACAGGCAAAAATTCATGTCTCTAATCATATTGAAAGCCTAGAGAAAGTATTGGCCAAAATCGATGTAATGAGTTTTGGTTTTGATTTTCTTAAAACTAAAGCGATTGAAGGTTTGAACAACCATTTAGAATTAATCCAAAAAAAATCTGAACTCCTCGATATTCAAAGTGAGATACTGCGTTATCGAAATAGAAAGGCCAATAAAAACTACAAAGATCTTATGCGCCAACAAAATGTTTTACTGCAAGAAATAAAGGAATTAGAGAAAGAAAATCCTCTGATGCAAGATTTTGAGGCACTGGATGATTCGTTAGAAGCATTTAGCTCACTGCAGCAAGCGCTTAAAAGCCTAAGCCAAGAGCTTGAGCCCCTAAAGGGAATGAGTGAATTATTGAATCAATTCTCCAGTATATTTTCCTTTCCAAAAAGCAGCACAGCGGATTCACTCACTGAAGCCGATGAAGACAAAGAAAATGATGAAGTTCTTGCGAAATTCGAAAAGGATCTTGAAGATCTCCAAGAGCTCTTGAATAAACCAAGCTCTTCATTTTAGTTGTTCCTAATCGTAATCCGGGTTTATTCTAAAACCCGGATTACGCCTTCATCGAGGCGACAATACCTAAGGCAATGCAAAATGCCAATTCATTGCTTTGGACAAGCCTTCGAGCATGATTTCACCACGGATGCTATTGCCTTTGGCATTCACTTTGGGACTAAGCACTACAATCCCTGCTTTACCAGGAACGACTGCAATAGTGTAGCCGGATACGCCGCTTTTAGCGGGCATCCCAGTTTTGACCATATGGGTGCCTGTTTCATCATAGAGTCCACAGGTTGCCATAATCGCTAAAGTAATTTTAGTGGTTTCAGTAGAAATAATTTGTTCCCCAGAGTTTGGGTCCCTTCCTGCATTCGCTAATAGGGTAGGCAGGAAAAGCATTTGTTCTAAATTGGCTTCATAGGAACAAAGTGCAAAATACAAATCCAAAGTTTCATGAACATCTGCGCCAAGATTGCTTCTACTCTTGAGTAAATAGGCAAGAGCACGGTTACGATTACCTGTGCGTTTTTCAGAAGCAAAAACGAGGGGATTAATACTGAGACGTTGATTAAACAATTTTTGTGTCCAATGTTCTAACCAACCAAATTGCTGCTCGCCTTTTCCCGGAATATGAGAGCATAAGGTAATCGCCCCAGCGTTCAACATGGGATTTGATGGCTTGGGACCAAATTGTTCCAAACGGGTAATTGACGCAAAATCATCTCCAGAAGGTTCTACTTTAACCCATTCAAACACTTGCTCCCCATACTCTTCAAGTAGTCCAATCAAAGGAATCATCTTGGCTGTACTTTGCAATGTTACGGGACTCAACGGGCTATTACTGTAAAAAAGCAGTTGCCCACCTAAGGGTTGTACAGCAATTGCAGTCAAGTCTTGATTCACATTAGCAAGCTCTGGAATATAATCCGCCGTTTTACCCTCTTGATTCACCTCTGCGGTATGAACTAAATCTTCTAACAAATTGATGGTAAGCAATGATGACATGATACCCTTAGACTGAAAAAGCAGCCATTATGATAAATTTAGCACATTAAAACAAATAAATTTGCAAACCGGATTAATTAAAAACTTAATGAAGAGTAGAGCATTTAAGTAGCAACCGCAAATGCGACTAGAGCACGGTTATAGGACGAAAAAAATCTTCTTATTGCTTAGGCAGCTCAATTTTTCCAATATCTTCATGAATTTCTTCAATATTGGTTTGCGCTTGCGTTTTTAATTTAAAAAAGATTGGGTCTGCAGGAACATGAGTATACTTGCTATACATTTTCACAGGTAGCGCAATAATTAAATTCAGTATCACTCTTCCAAGCCATGTTCTAAATTTTATGTCTAATGTTTTATTCTCCATTAAATGAGTTACAATTTCTGCCATTTCAGCTTTACATTGTGACTTGATTTCCTTCAGTTTGCTGCCTGGATTCTTTGATAAATAGTCCTTTTTACATTCTTCTTTCGCATTGTTGATTTGACTTTCTAGCAAACCTTTAACTCTTATTAAATGGACGATACGATCGTCATCTGCATTTTTTCCACGAATTCTCTCTATTTCTCTTTCAATTCTACCCTGAATCGTTGCAGCTGCGGTAAAGAACGGATCCTTTGTTACACGATCAGACGCTTTTAGTATTTTCCTTTTTTGTTCTCTTTCCTCTTCTTGTTTTACTTTTTCTTCCTTTAAATTCTGAGCCTTTGTCATAATTTTTGGAAAATCAGCTTTAAAAATTTCTACAGACAGTAACGATGGACTAACAGCTGTGGTTACTTTTGCTGATGCTTCTCGCAGCTTCTCAGCCAAATCCATAGCTAACGGTAGCTTTTCGGGTGATTGAACATCAAAAAACGTACATGCCTTTTCTAAAAAAGCATGGGCATCAAGAAAAAATTTATCGCTTCCAGCTATTTTTGCGGATCCTCTTAGGAGACCAACAGTCATTTGTCTAAAACCAGACCATGATTCCATTAACTCTAATAATTCTGCTGGCTTAGGTAAATGCAAGGAGAAAATACTTTCCCATTTTTTCGTGGATACAAGCCATGGCTCCATAATCTGTTTTGACGTTGCCATAATGCCCCCCCTCCACTACATCTCATACATACAGTTTACCTTTTTATTATTAACAAAATATGACGCTGCTTTTTTTGAAGTTAAAATGACCCTTGGTCGTTTTTCTTTGAGTTTTTAATTGATTTAATGCCGTTCCTTATCTTGAAATCAATGAGGGAGGTTTAGTATTCGTATTGATGAAGGTAGTTCATCCGCCACTAAAGCCATGCGTTCCACGATAGATTTCGCTCCAGCAACTGCCGCAACCCATAAAGAACACACAAAAGTAATGGACCTATTTGACAGGTATGAGACCAGTCTACTATATGTTTTATACGGAGGTAAAAAAAGGGTTCACAATGCCAGGATGCTCACGCTGTGAGTCTATTGATTCATACGTATTGGAGGGGAAAGTATTTCTCCATATTATAACCCCCACAGGCCATACATTTTCCAAATTAAAATCCGGGTTGGAGGCTGAATTTAATTTGGGAGCATTAGATCGCGGCTACCTCTACCTCGATCTGCCCCCTGAGCAATTTGATCACTTTGCTACCTTAGTCAAGGCATTATTAAGCCAACAGGAACTCAACGACTCCAGTGTTATCATGCTGTATGATAATCAAACCAGCATCAGCCCTGCAGAGGCGCTCAAGGCGACACGAACGCTGGCTTCCTTTGTAAATATGGCCTCTGCACAATGGCTGGTTCACATGCTAGACCAAAACCTGCTCAAAATCTGGTTTCAACCAATAGTTTCAAGTGTAACGCATGAAATTTATGCTCACGAATGTCTGCTCCGCGCGGAACAAGACGGAAAAACCATCGGTGCCCTGGATATTCTTTCTAGTGCCAAAGAAGCGGATATGCTGTTTATACTCGATCGCCATGCCCGTATCAACGCCATTAACACCGCAAGCAAGCACAAAAAAAAGCTCGAACGGCTGTTCATCAACTTCAATCCTACATCCATTTACGATCCCCAATTCTGTCTGCGTACCACTGATGAAGCAGTAAAGCAGGCACAATATAAGCCCGAGCAAATCGTATTTGAAATCACTGAATCAGGCCTTGTGGATGATAGAGAGCACTTGGTGCGTATTACGCAATTTTACCGGGAGAGGGGTTACCGTATCGCCCTCGATGATTTAGGCTCAGGATATAGCTCGCTTAATATGCTCCATGACCTTCACCCCGATCTGGTCAAGCTGGATATGGAACTGATCCGCGACATTCATAACTCACCAGTCAAACAGGTCATGGTTGAAAAAATCATTGAAATAGCTCAACAAATAGGCATAAAAACTGTTGCTGAGGGTGTCGAAACCCAGGAAGAACTGGATTGCCTGAAGCATTATCCGATTGATTATTATCAGGGCTACTACTTTGGCAAACCTGAGCCAATATAGGCGGCTGTGATGGAGCATTGGCCCAACTTTGCCTCATTTTATTCAATGAGCATTTCTGTAATTACTGGGTGATCTCAGGAATAGCTTGTTCTCTGCAGAAATCTTCTTGCACTTACCCACTGCGCTCATCACTTTAAATAGTCGTTCCCAATAGTTTTCTTTTGATTTCATTTCAAGCTCCTCTTTTTGAGAAACTCTGTTTATGCATTTTTTAGTTTACTGGTAGGTGTATTTGGCCAAACGCACTATGTTTATCCTTTTCAAGAGAATCTCTCCAAGCTTGTTCCTCAGACTCCGTTTCAAAAATTTCTGTGTCTGACTTTTCTGAGTGCTCTTCTGCTACTTTTTTATGTTTAGGCACTGGCATACTGCTGGGTTTATTCTTAAGTTGATTAATACGTTCCACCGCATGGGGTTGAGGATTGAGATAGATTTTCATAAGAGTCCCTTTATTAGTCATTGTGACTATAAGTATAGCTCTTTTAGTCATAGCAAAGTTGAGGATGTTGGATGTTTGAAAACGGTTGGATTTGAGTGAAGATTGGGCGCAAAAATAATATCGGCCGAGGAGCGGAGCATGCATCAGTTTCTGATGCTTTTGAAGCATTATTTTTGCGCAAATACAGCCATTTCAGCGAATTGGAGGGCAACGCATTTTAATTCGCTCTTGGTGGCCGGCCATTATATGAAGCAACCCGAGCACCCCATTCTAACAGATTTTTATTGCAATCATCTTTATCTAAAATCACCTCGATAAAGCATAAGGCATCTGTTTTCTTTGCTTCTACGATTGCATCCAAAAGCGCTTGATGCGTTGGTGCTTTAAAAGCTCGAGCTTTGGCCTGCTGCCCATTAAAAACCTCCACTAAATCAGCATAATGCCAATTGTTAATCACATTGTATGGGCCATCATGAATTTGAACCTCAATGGTATAAGACGCATTATTCATTAAAAAGATAATGGGTTTATAACCATAACGAATGAGCGTTGACAGTTCTTGAGCACTCATTTGGAAAGAACCATCACCAATCAACGCAATAACGCGCTTTTTATTATGAAGCGCTGCCTGCATACCCAAAAGTGCTCCTACAGACCAACCAATCGATCCATATTGCATTTGAATTTCAAATGGGCAGTTTTCGGGTAAATTAAGACGCATGCCATTAAACCAGGAATCCCCAGTCTCCGCCAAAATTCCGTAATCACTACTTAATAGTTTCTGAATTTGTCCAAACAGGAATCGTGTAGTGAGCGGTGAGTTTAAATCATCCGGCTCGTGATACAAGGGGGCAGATCCTGCGATGCGTTTATAAGCTTTCACTGAAGCATCATTGCCCTTCAATTTATCCTTAAGACCACGCAAAAACTCATTCATGTACACTTCGGTATATACTTTACCTGCAACAGAAACACTACCATCAGCTATGACAATAAGCTTCTTGGGTTGGATATTACACATATGACCAACCGTGGTGTAATCGTTAAAATTAGGCCCTATAAAGAAATAAAGGTCGCTTGATTCGACAATTTCTGCACATCCTGGGGAGCTGACTGGTCCCCAATAAATGCCAATATAATTGGGATGTTGTTCTGAGACAAAGCCCTTTGCATCAGGCATTGCAGCGAGGGCATAACCGCAGGAATGGCTTAAGGCTTCAATCATCGCCGTAGCCTCACAGGGGCGCGATTTACTTCCTGCGATTAACACAGGCTTGACTGCAGAATTAAGGTGATCGGCTGCATCTTCAATTGCGGCAGCAAGAGAAGAGGTATCACTCAAACGTTTGACATTCAGCGCCCGCTGCGTTGGTGGGGAAACACTTGCTCCAGCAATGTTGCATGCAATTTCAATGTAAACAGGCTTTTTCTTTTCAAGTGCAATGGCAATGGCAGAATCAATTTGCATGGGCGCATCGCCAGGTCTATGAATAAATACGCTATGTGCTGTAATTTTCGCAAATATTTCACGGACATAGCTGTAATTTTCCGTTGCCAGCGTATGGTGTAAAATTTCCGCATCCTGCACCGAGTTTGTATTAGGCCCCCCGGAGATCACAATGATCGGCAAATTCTCAGCGTAAGCCCCTGCAACTGCATTAACCGCACTCAAGCCCCCAACGCTATAGGTTACAACCAGTGCCGAAACCCCTTTGATACGCGCATAACCATCTGCTGCATAACCTGCATTCAATTCATTACAACAATTAATCATGTGCAGGGAGTCGTTTTTTAAGAACTCGTCGAGCAAGCCCAGATTGTAGTCCCCAGGAATTGCAAAATAATCATTTATTCCCAATTCTTGGAGGCGTTGCGCAAGATAAGTGCCTACCGTAGCCATAAAAAATCCTTTTGCGGAAATACTGCTTAAGAAGTAAATTTATTATGGCAGTGGCCTGCTCTTTCTTCAAGGAATTCTTTGAAACGCCTTAAATCCCCCTGAGCTGATCAATCTCCACTAAAAGATAGCATTTCAAATGATCTGAACGCTTTATCATATACGCTGTCATCCCCGCGCAGGCAGCAATCCATTCTTCAAAAAAGTTCATAACTCGATTAAGTTTGGCCAGGCCACACTTCTTAGCAATTTCAAACGACTTCGATTTCAACAGGTGCAGTGCCTTTTATACCGAGTTTCTTAGCGGCAGCAAAGGATAAATCAATGATTCTGTTCGATAAAAAAGGACCTCGATCAGTAATCCGAACCACAATCGTCCGGCCATTATTGAGGTTTTTAACCCGTACTCGTGTAGCAAATGGGAGTGTTGGATGAGCTGCTGTCATCGCATACATGTTGTAGCGCGTTCCGCTCGATGTTTTTTGATTCCGAGCATGTGACCCATACCAGGAAGCAACTCCTTTTGCT
This sequence comes from Legionella sp. 227, assembly GCF_043161935.1. Taxonomy (NCBI): domain Bacteria; kingdom Pseudomonadati; phylum Pseudomonadota; class Gammaproteobacteria; order Legionellales; family Legionellaceae; genus Legionella; species Legionella sp. 227. Next base: position 865,724 of record NZ_CP171154.1, read on the forward strand.
TTGTAATTTTTGGCAGATTTCATCACATGATATGTTTTACCTCTGACCACATAGTGATCCGGACCATTAGCTTGTTGATGAACACAAGCAACCAGTAGCATCGGGAGTATGCCGGTAATGAGACGTTTAATGGTTAATAAAATTTCATTATAATTCATAAGTTATCTTCTACTTCCACACCAGATATTTGACATATAAACAATTAAAAAGTTATCGAGATGACCTCTATAAAAAACTTAATTTAAAAAATTAATCGATCACGAAGGAGGTCACAATACACCAAGATAAATCTATTTTTAATCAAAAAAATTGCATCATAGCGCAATATTTTTCCTTAAGCAAAACCAGTTAAAGAGCATCAATAGGGTCTGACTCCATTGATGCTACCCCATTGATTCTTACAAATGGTCAACAAAATACTCCCCTATTCTTCGTAAGACATATGAATCCATGAAATAAATTGAATGGTTTGCATTAGGAACTAATAACATATCAAAATTTTTATCGGCCTTAATTAATGCATCCACAAGTTGCATCATATTGGCTGGATGAACGTTATCATCGAGATCCCCATGAATTAAAAATAAATTTCCCTGCAATCGATCCGCCAGCAGATAGTTTGATTGCGCAGTATAATCGACATCGCTTGGCAACCCCTGATATCGCTCCCCCCAGAATGCCAAATAACTCCGTAAATCTTGTAACCCAGAAATACAGACACCCACTTTATAGAACTCAGGATAGGTCAATAATGCGCGCGTTGCCGCATATCCTCCCGCTGACTGTCCCATAATCCCCACTCGCTCGATATCAATATAGGAATATTGCTTGGCTAAGTTCCTAATGATCTCGATATGGTCCTCTAATCCTCCAGCGGTTTCTAAATGCTGATAAGAATATTCATGAAACTTTTTAGAGCGAAACGGGGTGCCACGTCCGTCCACATTAATGACGATAAAACCCAACTCAGCGACGCTTTGAGGCCACCAACAACCGTGTACATATTCTGGAAGGTCAGAACAATAGGTTTTGGGTACCCGAGTCAATTGTGGGCCAGGATAAATTTCATCAATGATTGGATATTTTTTCTTTGGATCAAAATCTGTAGGGAAATAGATTAGGCCATAAATATCAGTTTCCCCATCAGCTCCTTTGAGACAGAAGGGCTGTGGCTGCTTATATCCCAAAGCAAATAATTGGGAAAAATCGGCTTCTTCCAGTGTCATGATTTCATGGCCATTGTTATCGCGTAATTTAGTGACTGGCAGGGACTCCATAGACGAATAATAATCGATAAAATAGTGCTGCGATGGTGAGAAAACAATGGTGTGATCTGCTGTTTCCGGAGTCAGTAATTGTACCTCACTCCCATCCAAACGGGCACGATATAAATAACGAAAATAAGGATCAACACCGGGTTCTTTGCCATTCCCTAAAAAGTAAATCCACCGATTGGTGCTGTCTACATGGAATACTTTGCGCACCATCCATTCACCTTGAGTTACCGGATTTTTTAGTTGTCCGGTCTGTAAATCATGTAAATAAAGATGCGCCCATCCATTCTGATTGGATAACCAAACAAACTCTTTCGAATTCTCTAATATTCGCGTGTAATTCTGCCAGAGAATAAGCTGGCTGGGTTCGACGTAGGCGGTGGATTTTTCGATTAAAATAGTCCGCTGCTGTTCTGTAGCAACATCCAGTTCACAGAAAGACAGTTGATGGTTTCCACGCTCTTCTTTTAAAAAAAAGATTTTTTTACTGTCTTCACTCCACCATACATAGCCTGCTTCAATTGGAGACCCCACCAATGCCGGCATCAAGGGAGGTAAGTTAATCGCGTGCAGCTTCTTTTTTTGCACGTCAATCAAGCATAATTTAATTTCCGGAATAACTTCATCCCCTACAAAAGGAACATGGGCCTCAAAAACCTGGGGACGCAAGGAACCATCTTCAGGAGCATGTTGTAGCAAAGGTAATTTTTTTACCTGCTCTTGATTGCATTGGAACGTCACGATCTTTTGTGAATCAGGCGACCAAAGAGCCATAGGTGGAAGTGTTACCTGCATACGACGCAGCGACAAGGAAGTTAAATTCGTATCAGGGGAAGCAGCATATGCATTGCTCGCACTACCATCTGCAGTCAATTGATATTCTTCATGCTCATCCAATGAAAAAAGAAATAAATTATGATCCTTGCTGTATAGTTCCCAACACTGATCTGGTGAACGTATTCGCGATACAATTAAGGCAGGAACAAATCCCCAAATTTCCATAATCGAAGGACAATGGGACATGGCCGTTGGCTTTGATGTATCCGCCATAAGTTCGAGGGTCTGAGTTGTTCGATCATAATGAAAAATAAAACGTTCCATATAGAGCTGCAAAACATGCTCATTAAAAAAATCGACTTTATTGATGGGTAAGGCAAAGGGGTTTACTTCGCTTTTTAATTCTTTCGCAATGGTTTTTGCCAGTACTGAATGGTCAAATGCACGCTCTTTCTTTTTAGTTTCCAGATTAAAAATAAGATACTCATAACCTTTGGTAGTATCATGACGATAGCAAATAAGCTTTTCACTGGGTGACCATGCGATCGCCGGTTGTAAGTTCTTGATTAAACCCAAAACATTTTGGGGAAGAAATTTTTTTGACTTCTCATAACGCGCCACTCTGTCCTTTTCCATAATTAGGCCCTTTATTTTTGATTTTGTTGCATTTTGGCAATCATGTCATTTAAATCACTGTACACCCAAGCTTCAGCAATTTGATTATTATCATCCAAACGAAAAATGGTAATACCGCTATAAAATACAGATATCCCTGTGGCGGGAATGCCTGAAAATTCCCCTCGGTGGGTTCCCTGACCATGCCAGCGCGTCACCACTTTATCGCCACTCACAATAAAGTCATCAATAGAATGCATCAGATCTGGGAAGGCCTTATACCATTCCAACAAAGCTTGTTTAAAATCGTGTAAATTTGCTGCTTGATTATAGCTGAAATGAATTAATGTCTTTGCTGAAAAGAGCTCATCGGCTACTGCAGCCTTTTGTTGGTTCCACAGTTCATCAAAAACTCTTCTCACTGTCTTTTCTATTGCTGTAGTCATCTTCATTCGTTCCTTGATAGAGCAGATCATTTTTTAAGGCATCAAACCTGTTACGCTGCGCGATTTGAGAACTTTTTATTTTCTTGAGATCTATTCTTGTAGTCTATAACTTCCTCTAGCGCATTAAAGATACTTTCATGTTTTGCCACTACAGTAGAATACAGTCTGGAACTAAGGAGTGCCGCAATATCAAAATCGCTTAAAGGTTCTCTTGCTGCCTTATTTTCTAAAGCATCAATTAATTTTTCTGCCGCCTTAATTTTATCCTCGACACTAAAACCAAACTTTAAGACATTCATTTTTGTTTTAAAGCGAGCAGACTCTACATCTTTCTTATTGATATGCAGCCATTTGGGTATTAGGTCCCATTCTGCTCGACGTGTCTCACAATATTTTTTAAGATCCGCGATAAATGCTTGATAATCACGTTTGGAAAGATATTTTTCTTTAGGAACATAATAGAAATTAGCTTTTTTCTGAATATTTTCTTTTTTTGCGGGAGGATTATCGAAAAGATCTAAAAATTCATTTAATTTCTGCCCTTGTGCATATTCTCGCGCAGATTTTCCCTCAAGCTCTCCCTGTTGATCAGGATCTGCCCCATATTCAAGTAATAGCCTGGCCACCTCAAGCTGTTTATTCTGAACAGCCCAAAGGAGTGGATTATGATCTTGATAATCAATTTTATTAGGATCAAAGCCATGATCGAGGATCGCTTTTAGACTTTCGAGATAGCCTTGTTGTATTGCAAGATCTACATGGAGATTTATACCTGACACTGAATTTCTAAAAAGTTTTGCTCCGTGATCAAGCATTAATTTGATCAAGTCATAATCATTAGTAAGAATAGCCTTTTCAAAGTGAGATAAATTGGAACGAGAACTAATAATATTAGGATCAGCATCCTTTTCCAAAAGCATTTTGATAATATCCATATTTCCTTTAGATAAGGCTAAACTTAAAGGAGAAATTTCGTTACTATCATTAGTAGAAAGATCCACGTCTGCACCACAATTTATTAGTGCTTCAATTGCCTCTTTGTTTCCCCACCCAACTGCATAGATTAGAGGCGTAATATTATCAGCTTTCGGCTTATTAACATTCCCCTCATTCACCACCAGAGGAATAATCTCCGCATTATTTGCTGCAATAGCAGTAAATAACCAATTTCCTTCACGAGAATCCACCCATTGAACTTTATCTGTTATATCCTTCTGAGCCCGATCCAGAGCTTCCTGCCCCCATCCCGCTAATGTTTGTTCTAGCTGCTCATTTCCTGAAAGAGTATAAACCTTGGTTTTAATTGCGACAATTTCATTCTCCGAGAGCGCTGCGATTAAAGCCTGAGCAATGGCAACATCATCAGAATACTCCTGAGATGGAGGTTTATTTGCATCAATTAAAGTCCATTTATCAGTCTGAGGATCATAGGAGGCGGCCACTGCATGTTTTAATCCCATACCCCCAATTGAAAAACATATAGATTCTGTTGGCTTTGGATTCATGGCTTTGATTTTTTCTCTCAAAAGCCCAAAATAATCAACTGCTAACCCATCCTGTTTATAAACACCAGATAATTCCTGGGGTAAAGAAATAATCTTATTCTTATTTTTAATTTTTTCGGGGGTAATCATTTCAACAAAGCTATTTTGGCTGAGTGATTCTGTACCATCAAATAACTCTGGATATTGATCGCGTTGATGATGTAGTTCAATACCATCAAAAAAGGCAAGGGTATCGATAAGGAAATGATGATCCCTTAAGTAATTTTCCAAATTTTCTTTTAAAAAAGCTTCTTTAGTTTTTTTTCTTCTACCGCTTTCGTTCGCTGCTTGAATCTCCGCGGCTCTGTCTAACTCATCAAGAGGAATATCTAATAAACGCTCGACTCTTTGATTAAAAACATCCAACTCCTTTGCGAAAGCAGCTTGCATTCCCATGTAAGCATAACCATTACAGACGCCTTGTTCATCACTGGTATAATTCAATGCTTGCATTAAAAGAACCAGTTTGCCATGCCCGTTGGGCCTTTCCTCTTTGTCTTGCATGATAAATTAATAAAATAAGAACATAATTATTAATTATAGTACAATATTATTCGCTTACTTTATAATTGCGCAGCACTAGTCTTACTTAGCGCAGTTGCAGCAACTACCACCGCTGCAGTTAATCCTAAGGCTAAAGCAGGCTTAAAAAAACTGAATTGATTGAGCTTCCTTTCTACTCCATGCATTTTCGGTTGTTGAGTCATTGTAGGATCCTTTGCCAAGCTTGCATCCATAAGCATGGTAGGCCCTTGTGGCGGGCTCGCATTCACTATCATCCCTTTACGTGCCTTAATGCTTACCTTAGAAAAAGGGATGTTATCCTTGCGTGCCTCCATAGTGTAATCACCGGGTGGAACATTGAGAAAGGCGACGCCCCCATCCTTTGAGGTCTCTTTCAATGTGCGGATAAACGGATTGGTTTTGTGGACAATTGGAAAAATACCGAAATAGAATGCTCTTACATCGACTTTAGGAGATAAACTCACTGTAACCCCTTCGATGCCTTGAGGAATATCATCCATGGTCGTATTAGGAGGTGTAACGGTTGCGGCAATTTGGCAGGCTTGCGGATCTTCAGTTTCCCCCATAGCAAAAGCAAGAAATTTATAAGCCATATTTGAAGCGACTTGGAATGAAATATTGTTCAGGAAATTTTCGTTATTGATTCCTTCTGGTGGGACAATCAAAGTTGCTGTTTGTGTCGTCTTATAACCAGTCCAAAAAGATCCAGACTTTTCAAAAACTAAAGTAATGGGTTCGCCAACAGGCCATTCAAATGGCCCGAATTTGCCGGAAGAGTCGGTCTGAAATTTTAGCTGGTTATTTTCAAGTACGGTAATTGTTGCACCGGCAATAGGTTGACCGGATATAAACGAACGAGCAAATCCAGATACCAATGCTGTTTTCATAAATAAGTCCTTTTATACATTAATCCCACATAATTATTGCGTACTCTAATAGGTTCTACCAAAAATAGGAAGTCTCAATTACCGTAAGTCAATGGAAGAATCTATAACAGACTAATCGCCTTACGAAAATAAAGTAGTGTACTGTAGAAAAAAATGGAGCCAATGAAAGCAAGGGCGGCAAGTTGGGGCCAAATAATATTCAAACCTGCACCTCGAAATAAAACAGATTGCGCCAACATCACAAAATGCGTGATAGGTGCCGCAAGCATAATGGTTTGTACAAACTCAGGCATATTTTCCCGTGGGGTCATACCTCCAGAAAGCATCTCTAAGGGCAAAATAACTAAAATCAATAACAAGCCAAATTGGGGCATAGAACGCGCTATAGTCCCCATAAAAATCCCCATAGAGGTGGTTGCGAATAAATTCATTACCGTTCCGAGCAAAAATAAAGGTATAGAGCCCTCCATAGGAACTGCAAGTAACTCACGTACTACAACAATCAATGAGAAGGTACTCACAACCAAAACCACCAAACCCATCGCACTAATTTTACTCGTCATGATCTCAAAGGGAGTAATGGGCATCACAAGTAAATGCTCGATAGTCCCATGCTCCCGTTCGCGTAATAATGCAGCACCAGTAAGCACAATGGATAACATGGTTACATTATTAATGATTTCCATAACCGCCCCAAACCAGGTTTTACTTAAGGTTGGGTTGAAGCGAATCCTCAATACTAAATCAACAGGGGACACAGTAACTTCGCGGTAATGTCTTAAAAATTCACCGACTTCTCCATTGATAATGGTCTGGATATAACCTGAACCAACGAATGCTTGACTCATGCGCGTAGCATCTACATTCAGCTGAATAGATGGCTGACGACCAGCCAATAGATCGCGTTGAAAATTAGGTGGAATATCCAGGGTAAAAGTATAAGCTCCGGAATTTAAACCTGCATCCATATCCGTCAAATGAATGGCTACAGGCCGAAGAAATTGCGGAGGATAAAATGAATCAGTAATTCTTTGCGATAAAGGAGATTGATCTTCGTCAACTATGGCGATGGCCGTTTTATTCAGTGTCTCTGGCAGAGCAGTAGCAGCAGCGTATACAGAAACTGTAAAGGCAAAAATAATAAGTATCAGCATAATGGGATCACGCAACATGCCACGTAATTCCTTTACTGCTAAGTAAACTATATTACTTATTGTCATTTATTGCTCCTGCTTTTTTATAAACAACAAACAAAGTCCCAGTATGACGGGCACTGTAAATAATAAAGCAATAAAAGAATGGTGTAAGTCATTAAAACTGAGTCCTTTTGAAAAAATACCGCGGGAGATAATTAGAAAATGAGTCACTGGGTAAACATGACCAATCATCGCTCCTAAACCTTCAAGTGACGATACGGGCTCTAGTATTCCTGAAAATTGAGAGGCCGGGAGAATCGTTAATATCGCGGTGCCAAAAATAGCCGCAATCTGACTATGCATAAACGTGGAAATCAAAAAACCCATGGATGTAGCAATCACCACGTACATAAAAGCAGCAATGACAAAAGTTAAGAAACTGCCAGTGATCGGGACTTTGAAAAAGAAGACAGAAAGAGCTACCAGGGATAAGAAATTAATTAAGGCAAGACCAATATAAGGCAGTAGTTTTCCAAACAAAAACTCCATTTTAGTAACCGGGGTTACATATAAATTGATGATGGAACCTAATTCTTTTTCTCGTACCACGGCAAGAGCGGTTAATATTGCAGGAATCAACATTAACAGTAATGGAATCATCGCAGGAACCATCGCGGGTAAACTTTTAACATCGGGATTATAACGGAAGCGGGTTTCGATATTGAAGTAATCCTGAGGATTACTTTGTTTCAATTCAGGTATGTTATTCACCAACCAATGTTGATGTAATCCAAGAATATAATTTCTTGCTGTCTCTGCGCGTTGAGGCATAACCCCCTCAACCCAGGCACCTATTTGCACTGCCCTACCTCGTTTTAAGTCACGGGCAAAACCGCTGGGTATCTCTAGTGCCAGATTCAATTCTCCTGAGCGCATTCGTCTATCTAATTGAGCGTAACTTGTAACAGGTACGTGCTCACTAAAATATCGTGAGCCCGCAATATCAAGCACATAATTTTGGCTAATCGTACTTTGATCCCGATCCCAAACGGCAAAGGATAAATTTTCCACATCCAGATTAATGCCATAACTCATGATGATCATGAGAATGACCGTACCTAAAAACGCCATAATCGCACGAATTGGCTCACGAATCAGTTCTAATGTTTCTCGCCGGCAGTAACTGTACATTCGTCTGAAATCAAAGAATCGTTTAACTTGAATTTGATTCTCTAGAAAAAGAGAACCTTCCTGGGGCTTATTTGATGATGGAGTCATTTGCGTCGTGGACTCTTCTTTTTGTGCGTCCTCAAGATAACTGATAAATGCTTCTTCCAAAGTTTTGGTTTTTTTCATTTTAACCAGATTTTTAGGCGTATCACTGACTAATACACGTCCCGCATGCATCAGAGAAATGCGATCACAACGTTCTGCTTCATTCATAAAATGGGTGGAAATAAAGATGGTCACCCGATCCTGACGGGAAAGATCAATCATTAATTGCCAAAACAAATCACGCGCCAAAGGATCCACACCCGAAGTAGGCTCATCCAAAATTAAAACTTCCGGCTGATGAAGCACCGCTACCGCTAACGACAGTCTTTGTCTGTATCCTAGTGGTAAGGAGTTAGGATATTCATTAAGGACATCGGTTAAATAAAAACGGGTTACCAGGTGCTCAATGTGAGCGTGCACTTGTTCTTGAGGTAAATGAAACAAGCGTGCATGCAATAATAAATTTTGAAAAACAGTCAGTTCTCCGTATAAGGAGAATGATTGCGACATATAACCAATTTGTCGGCGTAAATTAAGATCATGAGCGTCAACTGTCTTCCCCAAAAGCCACACTTGGCCGCCGCTAATGGGCAATAATCCAGTCAGCATCTTCATTACTGTTGTTTTACCACAACCATTGGAGCCTAAAAAACCAAAAATCTCTCCCCGTTCAATACGAAAATTTACAGAGTTTACAGCCATAAAATTGCCAAAACATTTGCTCAAGCCTTTGGCTTCAATAGCAATTTCAGTAAGTTCTTGCTGTGAACGAGGACGAATTATTACCTTTTGATGATGCTGTTGTCGTTCTTGGGGTAATAAAGCAATAAATGCTTCTTCTAAGGATTCAGTCTGAGTTTGTGCTAACAAACTACGATGAGTCCCTGTCGCTAAAACTCCCCCATCATTCATTGCAACCAGCCAATCAAATTGCGCAGCTTCTTCCATGTAGGCCGTTGCGACCAGGACACTCATTCGCGGTTTAGCCTGACGAATGTCATTGATTAATTCCCAAAATTGACGTCGTGATAAAGGGTCAACACCTGTAGTAGGCTCATCTAAAATTAACAAATCAGGTGAATGGATTAGAGCACAACATAAACCTAATTTTTGTTTCATTCCGCCAGATAATTTGCTTACTGCACGATCTTTAAAAGGCAAGAGGCCTGTGTAAGTTAACAATTGGGTAATATAGAGCTCGCGTTCTCGCCGCTCATGACCAAACAATCGACCAAAAAAATCAATATTTTCAAAAACTGAGAGTGAGGAATAAAGATTTTTTCCTAATCCTTGAGGCATATAAGCAATGCGGGTACATACTGCATCACGATGCGATGCATTGTTCATGTCGCCGCCTAAAACCATCACCTTTCCTTGTTGAATGACACGTGCCCCGGCGATTAATGAAAATAAAGTTGATTTACCAACTCCATCGGGACCAATGAACCCAACCATACAACTGGCAGGAATCTCGAGACAAATTTGCTTTAGAGCCTGTGTCTGTCCAAACCCTATGCTCACATTGTCGAGTGTTCCCACGAGTTTGGCGTTATCGTCACTCATTTGGGGACATTCACTTCTAAGTTAGAAGGCCATTGGCTGTTCAGATTCAACTGAACATAAGCCATTCCAGGTAATCCTGTTTTTACGGCATGGATGTATTTTTTTAGCAGCTCTGGAGCGATTCGCGCTTTCACACGAAACATCAGCTTTTGGCGTTCACTCGCCGTTTCCACAGTTTTCGGTGTAAATTGTGCAACATCAGCTACAAAAGTCACTTTTGCTGGGATGACGTATTGTGGGATTGCATCAAGAACCAAATGAACAGGAGCACCAATTTGCACTCTCCCAGCCTGCTCAGTTGGCAAGAAAAAAACCATATACACATTGGTTAAATCCACCATATTCAGTACTTTCCCTCCCGCGGCAAGTACTTCTCCTGGCTGAGCGACACGAAATTGAATACGTCCATCAATGGGTGCTACCAAGGTACTGTCCTTAATATCAACCTTTAGCCGTTCTATGGTAGCATCTGCCGCATCAACAGATAATTCTGCGCCACTGACCTGTGCTTGTGCGGTCGCTATCATTGCGTCCTTTTCTGCTACTTGTGCATTGGCTGCTTTAAACACCGCCTGTGCACTATAAAAAAGTGCACTTGCTTCATCCAGATTGTCTACAGATGCCACTCCTTTGGCGACCAATTTTTGGACTCGAGACAAACGATTTTTCGCCAAATTTAATTCCGCTTGACGTTGTGCTACGGTAGCCAGAGCCACTTCTTTTTCATTTTTCCGTTGAATAACCTGATTCTTCGCACTAATCACATTACTTTGGGCTTCTTTATATTTGGCTTGCGCTTCACGAAGCTGAGCCTCAAGGGAATCGGTATCCATAATGGCAAGTACCTGGCCGGTCTTCACGAAATCCCCTTCGTCAACCAGGATGCTTCTTATCCTGCCCGCAACTTTAGTATCAATATCAACTTCTATGGCTTCAATCCTCCCATTACCGCTGGCAAAATCACTACTAAGTTTTGCAGGTTGAATGTATCGCCAGAGCAGAAATAAAAGAATCCCTAAAATGATTACCGCAATACTCCAAAGCAGTTTTGACTTCTTGTCGTGTACCATTTTATAAGTCACCTTATAGACTACGCGTTCCTCATGCCAATGTATAAGCTTGCATGGTAGCAAGATGAGTTGCTTTTTTGGTGTAACTCATTTAATTCTCAAGATATTTCAATAAGTTTAGTTACTGAATTCAACAATTTCCAACTTATTAGGACAGTATTATTACTTGTCCATGATGCACTTCCAAATGATTTTTTTGCTTAACTGAATTGATTTTCCGACTTCTTTTCTTCAATAGAGACCATTTTTTCTGAAGTAGCCTCCAGCTGCTTTTGAAAGAAACCTGGGCGTCCTTTATTGGGATTTTCTGTAGATAGAAAAGTGAGAATATAGGAAACTACATCAAAGGGTAGTCGATAGGTTGTGCTGTCTCCACGAATAAGTTCAACCATCGGTGCCAAAGCCCTTGCCAAATCAGACTCACCATTTCTGGTCAGAATAAATCGAGATCGGTTTTCGCCTAGTGCTTGCAATAGGGTATCTTTTTGTTGCGCTGTTTTATTTACAAACAGCTTATTTAAACTTAGATTAATAGATTTTACATGAGGTGGAATAGCGGCCAAGGCCTGAGCCAGATCAGCAACAGGCATGTCGCCAAAATTATTTCCGCTTAAATCAAGCGAAGTCACCTGCTCAGGAATCGCTGCAAAAGCCAAAGCGAGGTCAGCTCCAGATTTGGCGCCAAGATAATTTCCGCTGAGGTTAACTGACCTCACCCCCTTCGAAAGATTGGCGAATGCCAAGGCTAAGTCAGCACCAGGGGTATTACAGAAACCATTCATGGATAAATCAAGTGAGTTGACACTGATTGGTATTGCCTTAAAAGCTTGCGCGAGTTCAGCACCCGATTTTCCGCCTAAACCATTTTCTGCTAAAACAAGAGATTCCACATAATTGGGAATGACTGCCAAAACCTGAGCTAACTCATTACCTGATCTTGTCCCCAAACCATTATTTTCCAAATTGAGTAACAAGATGCTTATCGGGATTGCGGCAAAGGCTTGTGCTAATTCTGCACCTGATTTGACACCAAGGTAATTGCCCCCTAAATAAAGCCTTATGACACTGGTTGGAATTTTTGAAAATGCTTCAGCTAATTCTGCTCCAGATTTATTGAAAAGCTTATTCGAGCATAAACTCAGGCTGTGACAACCATTAGGGATACTATTAAAAGTGGTTATGAAATGATTTCCTAAAAGCGAGGCTAGATTGTTTAACTGGTAATACATAAAGATCGAATAAAATACAAATATGACTCATATTAACCCATTTGATAAAAAAATACAAAAAAGGACTAACTTTTCTTGCACTAACGGCTTGAATATTTTTTGAGGTGTCGGTCTAAAACACTATTTCATCAGTATGCTATCCAAAATGATGGGCTAAATAAGCTCTAAGCTTAGGCACAATAAACTCTGGTTTTAGCTCTTCAAACAGTTCAAACGTTTTCTCTTTCAGTTCAGGGTCAGGAGTATTCACATATAATGCCGTCTTAAAATCAAAAAGATGCACGGCGACGTGATCTAAGCCATCTTCAAAAGTAGACCACTCCTGTTTCTTGATCCAGGGAGAAAAAATCGTAAACGAAGGCTTGTTTAACGCCTTAGCGATATGGATTGCACCGCCTTCATTGCCGATAATCGCATCACATTCATTCATTATGGCAATAAACGTTCTCAAGTCATAATCGGATAACTCAAAGAATATATTTTCTTTAGCTTTCTCATTACATAGTTCATACACTTTTTGTGCTTCACCTTTTTGGTGAGGCATAAAATTAAATAAAATATTCACATCCACCTGGCTTACGATTAGATTTACAAGCGTCGCCATATATTCAAGGGGATAGGTTTTTAAGGGGCAGCTTCCAATAATATTCAGCATGATACTTTTTTTAGCAGGTATTTGATGCTTTTTAAATAGAAAAGCTGCTTTGCGTTTTTCATCATCAGCAAGATAGATCTGCGGATGGCGATCCGCTACCACATCGTTTAAAAAAGGTTTAATTAAAAGAAGTTTTAAGTCAATCGCCAGCCCAGGTTGGTTGCTTTCTACTGTTTCCCTGGAAAGATTATCTGTATAGAGGAAACTTCTATATTTTTTCTTATAGGAAATACGCCGCTTTGCGGCACAAAGCCAAACAATAAGCCAGCTTTCCAACTTGGTATACGCATCAATCACCACGTCATACTGCTCGCGTCTGATGTTTAAAACAAGTTTTATAAAGGCCCGTAAACTTGTTCTATGTTTTGGATCAAAAGTAACAACTCGATTAATATTAGGATTACCCTCTAATATAGGTAGCGCCTGTTGATACACTAAATAATGAACTTGCGCGTGCGGCATTACTCTTTTTAAATTATTAGCAAGAACGGTGGAGATCACAATATCACCAATCTTTTTATGCTGCATTACCAATATTTTCATTCTTTCTCTCATATAAACTTAAATTAATAATGAAGTAAGAACCTTCAATTTTCAGAGTTTCCACCGACGATGAACCCACCACCATTGCTCGGGATGCTCGAGGATTAATTGCTCCAATTTTTGGTTATAGCGGAGGGTATTATTGTAGATTGCTTGCTCTTCATCTGGATGAGGTTCCCATGATAAGGCCGGATGAAACTCAAGCACATGTTTCCCAGAAGGTTGGCGATAGCATGAAACTGGAACCACCGGAACTTGATATTTATTTGCAAAAAAAGCGAGGCTTCGATAAGTCCCAGCCTGAGTACCGAAAAAATTGACCGCAATCCCTTCTTTATTTTTAAGTTCCGCATGTTGATCCAGGGCAAATAAAATGACTTCTTTATTTTTTAGTGCCTTGATCATTTTTGTTGGGGCACCTGATTTATCAATTCGTTTTACATCATAACGCTCAGCAAAAGCGAATATAAATCGTTCAATCCATCGTATACTCATGCGCCTTCTAATGACATTAGAACAGCCGCGCAAGGGTTTTAGCTGGGGATATGCTATATAAAAAGACAACTCCCAGTTCCCTAAATGGCTCATGAGGAGAAAACATCCCCGCTCTTGCTTTTTTGCTTCCCAAAGATATTCTTCTCCTTTGATTTCCACCATATTATCCAGCCGGCTTTTTTTATACCAATCCAAAAAAATCAACTCTTTTAATGAAGAAGCAACATGCGAATAAAACGATTTAGCCAATCTTTTTTTTTGTTTTGTGGACAGCGTCTCTTTAAAAACTCGATTAATATTATCCAATACGATGTGTCTGCGGATAGGTAATAAATGATAAAAAATAAATCCAGCAACACTAACCCGAAATTTAGTCCTCAAGTGCTACATCTCCTCTTACATTACCATCGCTTGTAAGACCAAAGCCATTGTTCAGGATATGCGAGCAGCATTTCCTCTAGTCTTTTATTATATTTTTCCGTATTTTCCAGATAGGTTTGCTTTTTGTCTGGTGACGTATCCCTGGGAATTTCAGGATGAAATTCGATGACGTGCTGCTTTTTGTTTAAGCGATAAAAACTAACCGACAAAACAGGGCAATTCAGACGATAGGCAAGATGAGCCAAACTCCCATAAGTTTTACTGGATTGTCCTAGGAAACTAGCTCTTAAAGTGGATTTACTATGGCAAGGTGGCCGCAAATCAAAAGGAAAAAAAACTACATTTTTAGCTCTTAACGCGTTGCGGGTTTCAGCAAGGGCATTATGCTTTTTAATTATTTTAAAACCTGCTTTTTCAAAACGACCCCAAAAAATGGAGTTTAAAAAATTTAATCGCAATGGCTTACGAACACAATAAAAATGATGGGCTCCTTTTTCAACTTGATTCAGAGAAAAAAGAGGAGCAAATTCCCAATTACCAAAGTGTCCGGTTAAAATAAGCACCCCTTTTTCTTTTTTGAGTGCATTGTATAGATGTTCGACCCCAACAATTTTAACCCGCTTCGCTAAATATTTTTTTGTTAGAAAATTCATTAAAAAAAGTTCTTTGATGCAAAGAAACATATGGGAGTAATAAGCAACAGTGATACGTTTTTTCTCGTATGAAGAAAGGAGGCTATGAAACACCTGTTCAATATTTTTTTGAGCCATGCTGTACTTTGAAGGCATTAGGAAGTAAACGATCCATCCCATCCAATGTACCGGAAGCATATTAAAATTGCGTTTCAACTCGAGCATATGACATCCTAAATCTGTGGATTGAAACAAGCAGAAAATGTGCTCACGCAGTCTAACTGCGGCGGTTTAGAAAGTAAAATAGTATTTGGCTTTTAAATATCAGTTAAGTAATATCGGCGAATTACCAAACTACCTATTAATCATTATGGATACACTCAAAGCGCCTACACGGATAGCCCTAGTTGCCGGAGAAGCTTCCGGAGACTTACTGGGTGCCGGATTAATACGGGAACTAAAAAAATATCTGCCCCATGTTGAATGGATGGGTATTGGTGGCCCTGAGATGGTACGGGAAGGCTTTAACTCCATGATCAATATGCAGCGCCTTTCTGTGATGGGTATTAGCGATGCCCTACTTCATTATCCCAAATTATTTAAAATCAGAAAAATGCTTTATAAAGAATGGCAAAACAATCCACCTGATGTGTTTATTGGAATTGATTATCCTTATTTTAACTTATCACTGGAATTGCGTTTAAAGAAATTGGGGATTAAAACCGTTCACCTGGTCAGTCCCAAAATTTGGGCCTGGCGACAAAAACGAGTTTTTTACATCAAGGAAGCGGTTGATTTGATTCTTACTTTATTTCCTTTTGAAGAAGCTTTATATAAGAAATTCAATGTTCCAGTTCGCTATATAGGTCATCCTCTAGCGGATCAGATCGATCTAGAGATTGATGCAGAGCCCATTAGAAAACAATTTGGATTTACAGCACACGATCAAGTAATCAGTATCTTGCCAGGGAGTAGAGCCAGTGAAATAAAATATATGGGGCCCTTGTTTCTTGATGTCATGCATGAGCTCACCACGCAGATGCCAGAAGTTCAGTTTATTGTGCCCACAGCCAGTGCCAATTTAAAAGCTCTTTTTTTACAACAGGTGCAGAATAAGGGGTACAATTTAAAACTTAAGATATTGGACGGACAATCTCGTGAGGCCATACTGGCTTCAGATTTTGCTTTGGTCAAATCAGGAACAGCGACATTAGAAGCCATGTTATTAAAGCGTCCGATGGTTGTCGCTTTTAAATGGAGCGCTTTGAATCACGCCATTATCGCCCCCCAAGTTAAAATACCCTTTATCTCATTACCTAACATTTTAGCAAACCAGGAATTAATTCCTGAGTTTATCCAATCTGAAGCATTGGCCAAACCGATTGCACAAAAAGTATTACAGTTGTTTCATACTGCAAAGACTGAGGAACTAAAACAACAGTTTACGTCCATCCATCATTGTTTAAGGCAAAAAGCAAATGAAAAGGCCGCCTTAGCTATTTATCAGCTCCTGGAGTCTTCCCGTTCTTAATCCATTTTTTTAAAAAATAGGTTTGTCTGTGCCAGTCTCGGTCATGAAGAGCAGGATATCCACCCACACGGGCGCCTGGCTCGACGTTCTGAGTTGCCGTAGAGCCCACTAAAATCGTTGCCCCATCCCCTATGGTAAGATGACCACTTATACCTACTTTCCCGGCTAAAGTGACATACTCACCTAAATGACTGCTGCCCGCAATCCCAACTTGCCCACAAAGAATAGAACCTTTTCCTATTTTTACGTTATGACCAATTTGCACCAGGTTATCCAAGCGGCACCAATCACCAATTTCGGTGTTCTCCATAGAACCTCGATCAATGCACGTATTGGCACCAATTTCGACATTGTTTCCGATAACCACTCCGCCCGCCTGAGGTATTTTATAATATCCTTGCTTATCACCAGCAAAACCAAACCCATCTTGACCAATACAAGCTCCTGGATAAATCATTACTTTATTGCCCATTACGGTATGACTAATACTGACATTATTTTCAATGCAACAATCATCACCAATGACTACTCCATCACCAATAAAAGTATTGACTCCAATTTTACAGCGAGCACCGATGCGAACATGCTCACCAATATAAGCACCATGAGCAATGTAACATTCTGGACCAAGGGTAGCATTTGCAGCAATAAAAGCGGTGGGGGCAATAAAACCCGTAATGGAATCAGCTGGATAAAAAACCTGGGCAATGAGCGCATACGCTTTATAGGGATTAGGATGAATCAATAAATGCATCTGTGTGGGGGCATGATGTACATAATTGGGTGAAATAATGCAGGCCCCTGCTCGAGAGGTTTTTAATGCGCTTATATATTTTTTCTCATGCAGCATGGACAGATGGTTTACTTGGGCATTAGAAAGAGGGGCAACATCTGAAACGGTATATGTGGCTCCATCATGATGATGAAGTGATGCACCAGAGCACTCAGCTAAATAAGCCAAGCTAAAAGGACCTTTGGGAGTAGAAAAACGAAACGGCGTCATTTACATACCTTTAATTAATGAATCTTAACGATACAATCCACGCGTTGAACCTTTAAGAAATTGCACGATGTGATGGATGTCAATATTATCAGCAAACTCAGATTGTACTTGGATGATTGCTTCTGCAATACCCAACCCTTTATTAAATAAAGTCTTATACGCACGCTTGATACAACTTTTGGCTTCAGATGAATATCCTCTTCGGCGTAGGCGTTCTACATTAATGCCATATAATTTTGCAGGATTTCCGGAAACCAAAGCATAAGGGCAAACATCTTTAGTAATTAAACTCAGGGCTCCTATCATGGACATACGGCCCAACTTGATAAATTGATGCAAACCACAAAGCGCACCAACAGTGACCCAATCTTCGATGACAACATGCCCACCGATGGCGACTGCATTTGAAATGATATTATGATCGCCAATGAGCACGTCATGGCCCACATGTGCTGAAGTCATCAGCACATTATTATTGCCAATACACGTCTTGCCGCCCCCTCCTCTGGTTCCACGATTTATCGTGACGTACTCTCGAATAATGTTATCATTTCCAATGAGTACTTTGCTGATCTCTCCATTGAACTTGAGATCCTGAGGAATGCCTCCGATAATTGCCCCTGCGCCTATCTGATTACGCTCCCCAATTTCTGTCCACCCCTCTATGGTTACGTGAGAAGCAATTGACGTTCCTTGAGCAATCCTTACATTTTCACCAATTATAGAGTAAGGACCAATTGTGACATTAGGGCCGATTTTAGCCCCAGGAGCAATCAATGCGGTTGGATGAATATGATTTAGGGTAGGAATAACAGGACTTGCTAAATGATCTAATTGACTCACTAGCATTTTTACCTCCACAACTTAAATCTCAAAACGACAGTCCTTTTTCAAAGGCGCATTAAGTATCTACCCTAATGCACCTCGTAAAGTCTTTATCAATCTAAACAAGCTTTTGGATATCACGTTTTTAGATTAACACGTATAGCTTAATTTAATGAACACATCACGAACAGCAAATCGTTGAGCAAAATAGACATTATTTTTAGAAATGCTGCTACGTATTGAATCGGCATTAACCTGCGACCAATATTGCTCGGTATTAATCCCTCCTTGAACACCAAAACTGCTGCCATTACTGAAAGGAATCTGTGCCGCAACTGCTAAATTCGAACCTACTACAATAGAAGTCCAAAGCGTTGTTGGTGTAGATTGATCGTAACCATAATGACCATTGTTTTGGGTAACTGGAATATTAGGAATAGCTCTTGACGTATTTAAATCCTCATCCCAGCTAGAGCTATATGAACCACCTAAAACAGCCGCAGATACATCACCAACGATACTAATATAACGATTTAGACTCCAAGTTGCACCCATACCAATTTGGGGACCAATTCCGAAATATTTTGCAGCGTAATCAATTTCGTCCTCTAATGGCACTAGAACTGTAGTAGGTGGAAATACATCCACATCAAATAATGCCCATGATCCAGCATACTCAGCAGAAAATCCTTTTTTAAACTCAGTAGCCTTTATTCCATAAAAACGTGAGAATCGAACATGATTTAAAAATGAATTTTGGAAATAATGATGGGTGAGCAACTCAACCGTTTGAAAATCATAATGCGAACTAACGGACGCGCTCGCATCGATCATTTGCTGCCCATTAAACGCTATATCAGTTACAGGATTATTGACAATAAAATTTGTTTCATTTTGCACGATTTGACTTAATCGATTAGACAATACGCCATTGGGGCCAGTATTATCGATGTCACTAAAACCCTTACTTTTTAAATTGGTATACGTCAAGGTGATATCATTGTCTGGGTTAAATTTATAACCTACACCCAGTAAGAAACCCCAACGTGAATCAAGGCTTATTTGGTGTCCTTCAATGTCACCATTCGCAGAAAAAGTATCGGCAAATAAGGTTTTATTAATTCCTTCATCACTTAAAGAGCCATAGATTGGAGCTCCAGTAACGAAAAAGCCATTAGTAAGATCTTGAGCACCACCCATAGTACCAGAAAAAGCCAAGGTGCTGTTTGCAAGAAATAAGCTGAAAAGAAATTTCCTTTTTTGTTTTAATATGATCACGTTCACTCCATTTAACAGATTACAAAAGAATTGAATCAGAAATTTTCTGATTGCTATAGGTTAACAGAAACTTATTGTATGTCTACAGGTTTACATTAACTTGTATGAATAAACCTCTAGCCTCAATTAGATTAGGAAGAGAACAACAAAAAGGAGGCTCATTGGAGGATTTTTTGTCTCGTTACTTCCTTGATATTTAAATCAAAATTAAATAAGCTGATGTATCGATTCCTTTAAAGAAAAACAAGATCGCAATGATCCATTTTAAAAAAATAACACTCTTTTTTTTCTCTTTCTTTTTAAGTATCAACACGTACAGCCAATCACTCACAAACCATCAAACAATCTTAGTGAGCTATACGGATCTTGGCACATTGTCCAAAGAAGCAGCACAGACAATATTAAAAAAAATGCCTCCACTTGATGTACTTGAAGCCAGTTACGATGTGACACTTTATAAAATCAACTATAAAACTTCCGCCCCTGATGGACATATGACGGTTGCATCAGGCCTAATGGCTGTACCATCAGTAACAGCTGACGTGGGCATTGTGAGCTATCAACATGGAACTCGATTCAATCATGAAGATGCTCCCTCCAGAATGAAGGAAAGCGATTCGATTTATCCTGCCTTGTTTGCCAGTCATGGGGGTTATCTGACTGTCCTGCCGGATTACCTGGGTTTCGGCGATAATGAGTTAATGCTGCATCCTTACGTTCAATATGAAACGCTTGCCAGCAGCAGCGTCAACATGCTTTTAGCGGCCAAAGAACTTGCCAAAATAATAAATATTAAAGTGAATGAGCAGCTTTATGTTGGTGGTTACTCCGAAGGTGGGTTCTCCTCTTTAGTCCTATTTGAATTACTGACCAAACAGTATCCAAACATACCCGTTACTGCAGTTGCGTTAGGTTCTGCTCCTTATGATTGGGATGAAACTATGAAATTCATTATGCTGGATCCTGGTCCAAGAGCAACTGCATATTTAGCGTATTTTTTCTTTTCCCTGCAAACCTATAAAAATTATTGGACTGATTTAAATCAGATATTTGTTAGTCCGTATAATGCTATAGTTCCAGAATTATTTGATGGGCTCCATTCCTCTAAAGAAATCCTTAATGCACTACCTAAAAATCCGGCATTAATTTTTCAACAGGAATTTTTCAATGCCATCTTAGAGCATACGGATGGCAATTCCGAAAACCTCAGGAATTATTTCAATCATTATGATTTTTCCCCCACTGCACCTTTGCTGCTCGTTGGCACGAAAGGAGATAAAGACGTTCCTTATCATGGCGCAGAACTTGCCTATGACCAATTTACAAAATACAGCAGCGCTGTTTATATTCAATCGGTCAGTGATACACTCGACCATCGGGATGCAGCACCCTACGTTTTTTATGAAATGCTTCAATTTTTTAAACGATTCCATCCTAAATAAACTCCCTTCTCCCCTTGGGGAGAAGGTGCCCATAAAGCGGATGAGGGAACTAACCCAGAGCCTCTCTCAAATCGCTGTTAATTCCTTCCAGCCATAACGCCTCCATCAACATTCATAATCTCTCCTGTTATCCAGCTTGCTTTATCGGAAAGAAGAAATTCAATCGCATGAGCAACATCTGGGGTTTGTCCCACTCTGCCCAAAGGATGAAATCCATTAAAGTTTTGTAGCGATATTTCAATCTTATCTTCGTCAATAAACGATTTGTAGATAGGGGTTACAACCACTGCAGGTGCTACCGCATTTACTCTGATATTAAATTCTGCAAGTTCGATTGCTAAATGTTGAGTTAGCGAGTGCAGCCCTGCTTTTTGCATTGAGTAAGCTGATGAAGGCGTAGCCTTGACTGCTTGTTTGGCCCACATGGAACCAATGTTAACTATTGCCCCGCCCCCATTCTGTTTCATTTTTTCAGCAACGGCCTGGGTAATAAAGAAGAATGCCTTATTGAGATCGACCTGCAGATCGTAATCTTCTTCTGTATGCTCTAAAAAGGGTACCGGTTTGAAATAGCCAGCCGCGTTCACAAGATACTTTATTACGCGTGTTTCATTTTTTATGTTCACAATCAATTGTGACACCTGGGTTTTATCATAAAGACTAACCACTAAACTCGCTACATTTCCCCCTATACTCTTGATTTCATCAACAGCATGCTTGAGTTTTCGCTCATTCGTTCCCGTGATCAATAAATCAAAACCATTTGCTGCCAGTCTTTTTGCTGTTTCTAATCCCATACCACTGGAACCACCTATAATTATCGCTAAATTTTGATTTGACATGTTATCCCCGTTTTTTATAAATATTTGTTCCATGGAGTATGGGTACTATATAATCTTAAAAAAAGCAGGTACTTAGCGGTACGGTAGGTACTTTTTGGTATACCTTATTGAATTATTTGAAGAAAAAAAGTTGGAACAAAAAAAACCTCTAAAAACAATGACGATGGTTGAGACGATTTATGGTTGCAAATGGTCACTTACCGTCTATTCTCTGTTGCAAAAGGGAGTGAATCGCCCCGGCGAAATGGTACGCCGTGTCGAAGGCCTCACAACCAAAGTTTTAAATCAATGCCTTAGAAAAAACCTGGAATTCGGTATTCTTGGGAAGAACATTTTTCACGAAATTCCTCCCAGAGTAGAGTATTTTGTTACTCCATTTGGAAAACAATTTTTAAAGATTCTTGATCAAATCGAAGCACTGAACAGTACGATCGAATCATAATTAAAAAAGAATGGTTTAATTCACCACACAAGAAACCGGACCGTTATCAAGTTGCAATTCATTTCCACCAAAATCCGTCATAAATTGCCCGATGTATTTTTGACTTTGTTTGTTTAATTGCGCTGAAATAAAAACTCTTGGTCGATCTTTCTCATCCTGATCCATGGCAACGAGCAGAAAATTACCTGTACGCATACTGAATCGGGTCACCTCCACTGGATAATCAAAATCAATTTTAGGCATATCACCTATTTTGTCAGGTAGATTAAAGGAGATAGAATCTTTTATTCCTTGCAGATGACAAACAACAGATTTTTGCCCCGCATAGGTTGCCTCAATTCCAACCAAAGTCAGTAGTAATGAGAAAATCAGACGTTTCATGGGAATAAACTCCGATCATATTTTGAAGAGCCTTGAAAATAAATAATAACTGAATAGGCAAACATACACCAGTTCCTTTCTCTTTGAGTCTCACTTTGAACATACTGTGTTTCAAGAAACATTCTTAGTCCTAAGTTGGAAGTGCTCCTGTTAATTCCAGAACACTCAAGAGGTGCTGTAATTTTATGAGCGATATTCTGCTGAGTTGCTGAAAATAATCCTGACGCTTTTGGTGCAGCAAGTTTCGTGGATTTGCGCTGCTGCTTTTCTTGGCCCTCCCTCTCATTCTCTTTTTCTTTTTCAGAGTTGGGTGATTTTAGGTGTAGACTCCTTTCTTGAGCTTCATGTAGGGCATCAAAGCGAATGAGCGGAAATTTGTAGTGAATACCATTAAGAGTACAACACAATTCATCGAGCCAATCCCACTAAGAATAGCTCAGGGTTTCGCCCGCTTCTTCTATAACCGACTCAGTATCAGTTAAAATATGACAAAAACCGCGCGTGATACAATGATACAGCGTATCTAAAAATTTCATGAAGGGATTACAGTGCCTTTGCCCACTGGCTTCCTCCAGAGTGTACTCTCTCGCTTTAGAAAAAGCCTTACTTAATTGGTTTTTTGATTCTTGCAGAAAGTGGTGCGCTGCTTTAACCAACTTCGTTCTACTGGAACTAAATTGCTCCTCTAGCATATAGGATTGTTGATCAAATAGTTCTTCTTGTTCTGACTCTTCCGAAGGAAATAAAGAGACCATCTGCAGTTTAGACCTTTCTTTTTTTTCTTGCTCACAATGAGCTTTATGCTTCATACTGAGTTGAGGATAGTCGGTAACCATGCCCTGAACTTTAGCTTGTAATTTTTCCAATTGCTCTATTTCTAAGTCCTTTCCTCTGTCTTGAACCAATAAATTATTTATCTTGCCTGCCATTTTTTTACTGATTTGGGATGGCTTACACACGAGATAATATCGGATATATGCAGTTTCTAATTGATCTTTTATTAATCGCAACCGACTTATCTTCGCCCGAAGATTTTCTTCGGTATCAAAAAAACCTGGACTTTTTTGTCTGTTTTGGAGTGACTCTATTTTATCATCGATTAACTCAAGAGCTTCCTCCAGAGCCTTCATACGATTCACTAAAATTCGTTTAAAATATCGGGGATCTTCTGCAAGTTCTTGTTGTTTTTGAATGATGCGGGTTACCAGCTCAATTAACTGTTCTTCCATTTGATGTTTTTGAGCTAATTTTTTATCAATTACATTTCCCCAGCTATTTTGAAATTTTTCTTTGTCGAGCTGATATCTTTTCAGCTGTTCAAGCATTTTTTCATTAACTGGGAAATAAAAAGGTGGGTCAAAAAAATCTTCTGAAATGGGTGATTTCAGCATTTCTTTAATCAAAGCGGGGGTGATTTCAGCATGATGTGTTAAGACATCTCCAACGTTATTTACCTCAAAAGCTCCAAGCCCCCCCATATATCCGTCCTCAAGGATAGCGAGGATATCATTTAGATTTTCATAAAATTGGGTTATTTTCATTACTTTTGGCTCGAAACGGGTATTCACTCATTATAACATAATGATCTTTTTATGGGCAATAAAGACAGTAATTGAACTTCACCCTAACCATTAATTCGATTCTATCGAGCTAGATAACATGTCCTCCATCCACTGCAAAAACTTTACCTGTAATCCAATTAGCTTTTTCTGAAGCAAGAAATAAGACCATGTTTGCAATATCATTTGGCGTTCCCGGCCTCTGTAAAGGAATATTGCTCACATAATATTGCCATAATTCTGGGTTGCTGGTCGCTGTATCTTCATTCATTCCTGCTTCAATCACGCCTGGTGCAATAGTATTCACTCGTATGCCGTGTTTCGCCAAATCCAAGGCCGCATGTTTCGTCCATTTATTCAGCGCCGCCTTCGAAGATCCATAACCAATCCCTTTGTTCATCGTCATAATGCCGCTGATTGAAGAAATATTTAAAATACATCCCTTATTAACATTTTCCACCATGTTCTTAGCACATAATTGTGTTAAATAAAGCGGGGAAATCGTATTCACCTGAAAAACTTGCTGCATTTTTTCCGGAGATAATTCAAATAAGGTTTCGCGACACAACATCCCGGCATTATTCACTAAAATATCGACACCCTCTAAATGCTCAATTGCCTGCGTAGCAAAAGCTGCAACATCCTCCATTTTGGCAAAATCAGCATAAAATGCGTTTGCATTTCGCCCTAGTGCCTCAATGGCTTGAACCGTTTCCGCTGCCCCCTGTGCATCACTGCGATAACTGATGACCACATCGGCTCCTTGCTCTGCAAAAGCTATCGCTATTCTTTGGCCTATACTGCGATTCGCACCGGTAACAATGACTTTTTTCTCTTTAAAATCCATGTAATTCCTTATTTGTAGGTAACCCAGAGGCAGCGGAGCGAAAAGGGGGTGAATGGTACTTCGAAAAATCCCATGGTTCGTTACGCCAGCGTTACTCTTTTTATTGAGCTTTGTATCCTCAATAATCGATAGCAGATAATTTTAAGTCAAATCATCATGAAATGCAGGCAATAAATGAAAAACTCATACTCATTGAATCAAAAAAATTAAACACCTTGACACCGATGCCTGCGCACTGTAGAAATTAAAGCACTAAAGGATTTAGAAGGAGAAGATTATGGGAGGAGAATTAGAGCTCTGTCAGAAAGAAATGAATACAGCGATTCAGCCTGTTTTCGCACGCCTTGAGCACTACCGTAATGCCATGTTTGAAATAAGGAAATTGTTAAAGGAATATTTTTTTAATACATGGCGAACACAAAAACTCACAGAAGTTGCCAAGAACGAGGAAGTAGTTTTTAGCTTCAACTTGGTTCAAGAGGCTATGGAACGATGTCTCGTCGAAGAAGAGACTTTAGTAAAAACCGCGCAAATAATTAGTGATAATACAAAAAACCCAAGTCTTGTCGCCGCTCTTGATGCTCATGTTCTTAAATGTGGCTTGCCCATTGAATTGCGTGAAACAGATGGAGTATATCTCTTTAAATCGGCTAAACCCTATACGCCTTCGGCGCAAGCTTTTATGTGCCAGTTTGCTTATTCCTTGAGCGCATATCGGGTGTGTTTAGGAATTTGTGAAACCTATTATGCGCTTTATCGTCATGAAGGGATACAAACAGAGTATTTGTCCAATTACATTCAATCAGCGACTTTGTTACAACAGCAAATCGAAGAAAGTGTCAATTTAATTTCCTTACATCAACAAGTAAGAGCAATAGAAAAAGAAATTATCAGCGCGTTGCGGTCTGAAAAAGTACGTGAAGGAATAAATCAGTTTAAAATGGATATCGATTCGCTTACAAGCAAATTGGTCGAATTATTAGAATCGGGAATAGTTCATTTACAAAATTGTTATCTGGAGTTTCCTAACAATCCCATCTTATGGATGCTCCATGATCGGAGTTGGCATACCTTACTCAAGACCCTTTCTGGATTATTGTATGCCGATCATTACACTTACTCTACTTTATATGGCTCACTGACCATTAAAAAAGAATTTATTGAGCTTATCAAAGCAGAAATAGACCATTTTGGCGCCGTCACATCAGCCAAAACTCCTGTGCTTAAAGTTGAATTATTAAGAAAAGCAGCAAAGCTTATTACTGAAATAAAAATTGATATCTTGGCAAAACTTGCTGAGCAGGGAATCGAATTGGTTAAAGCACCCCAAATAGGCGTGTTTTCAAAAGATCCATCACCCGATCTTTACGCTCTTTTATTGACTTCCTGGAAAAAAAGTCTTTCTGTAAAAGAACAGGATGATGAAGAGAAAACGGTCGATCTCCCTTTGGGTATCCGTTCGTAAAATAAAATGCGTGATTTGCATCATTTTTTAACTATTTAAATTATGGTTTAGAGACTATCTAAAAACGAGTCCATAAATGAAAGTAAGGGCAATTGTATACGCTAATAAACATAAAAATCGCGGTGCAACTTTCATAGACACCGCAAAAAAAACAAAAATTAAGTGAATCAAAAATAGTATGCCAATTACATATGAGTTATTGTCAAAAGTGGTGTACAGCATTAGGCGGCGTTTCTGTCTGATTGTTCACCAACCTGTACTCCGTCTTCAAACTTCACGTTATTAACAACAAGAGTTAATAGGTTAAACCCTCTAATTTTAATCCATCGTTTCTGAGCTGACTCCATCAATTTAAATACCATTGCCAACGTGCTGTCTCTTGAGCCACAGTTACGTGATTTTTTTGTACGTAGGCGCACTGTAGCGAAAGCGGATTCAATTGGATTTGTTGTTCGGATATGAATCCAATGCTCCGCAGGAAAATCATAAAATGCGAGTAATTCCTCACGGTCTTTACTTAAGCACTCCATTGCTTTTGGATACTTAGGCGCGAATAACTCCACTGTGTTGTCAAACGCTTTATAAGCCTCTTTGCGTGTTGATGCCATCCAGATTTCATGCAATGCTGCTTTCACCTTGGGCTGCACCGATTTCGGTAATTTATTCAGGACATTGGCTGTTTTATGCACCCAACATCGTTGATGACGGGTATCGGGATACACTTTGCTAATAGCATTCCAAAAGCCCAATGCACCATCCCCTGCAGCCAGTTTTGGAGTGTGAGCAAGCCCCCTTTGTCGTAAGCTTGTCAACAGCTCCTCCCAGCTTGCTGAGGACTCACGGAACCCATCACTCACAGCGACTAGCTCTTTATGACCGTGCTCAGTAACGCCAATAATAACCAGCAAACACAAGCGGTCATCCATTCGCACTTGACTGTAAATACCATCTGCCCACCAATAAACATAACGCTTGTGACTTAAATCCTGACGCTGCCAGCTTTGATGCTCATCAAGCCATTGGCTTTTTAATCGACACACCGTATTTGCAGATAAGCCTTTTGCATGCTCACCCAACAGAGAACCTAAAGCCTCGGAGTAATCACCCGTTGATAATCCTTTTAAATAAAGCCAGGGAATCAATTCCTCAATACTCTTTGTACGTCTTAAATAGGGAGGTAACAAATGGCTTTGAAAATGAATACCAGAGCCTCCCCGGTCCCGCACTTTGGGTACTTTGATGCTGACATCACCAACGCCTGTCTGAATGGTTCTTTCTGGCAAATAACCGTTGCGAACGATAGCCTGTCTACCGTCGAGTAATTTATAATCCTCATATTCAGACAACATAGCACTGAGCTCCGCTTCTACTGCTTGCCTAATCAAATCACGGGCTCCATTTCTCAATAATTCAGTTAAGGGATCAGCAATTTTTTCAACTGGTGTTGAGACTTCTTTCAGTTTACAATTCTTCATGGCGTAGTTCCTTTTGTTGATTATGTTCTTGCGGAACAATCAACAGAATACGCCACCTAATTTATTTTTCCCATACACCAGATTCGAGCATAACTCATTACATATTGGTTGATACTTTCTGCAGAAAGATAAAAATAATTTCTAGGGAATCCATCAGGAAATGCATTTAAGCGAGTGACAACCGTTGCAATAAGAATGATTAAATAAAATAAATACAAAACAATGGGATAAGTGATTAAAAATATCGGCAGCTTAAATTCTTCACCGTCTTCTTCTTTATCTAATTTTTTAACAAAAATGAGCGCAATGAGTGAAACAATAATGCCGATAAAATTAAAGCGGACGAAAGAGGAGCTGATTAAAGGAAAGAAATCGAAATGGCCCAACAAGGACCATTTATACTCTGCGATGAACGCGATGAGTATCAGAGGAAAAAATAATGCTGCCTTCAATAATAAAGGGTGTGCTTTATACATCTTAAATAAAGAACTGGTGTAATTAAGATGAAAAAAAATAGTCCAAACAAATGAAGTAACAAAGAATAAAAAAAACGCATTTATGAAAAATAATAGCGTTAAAGGGCTAAACCACATCGAGATAAAATGTTCATGCATTGCATTTTCTCAAAAATTACTCCGATTTCATAAGTATAGAATGTCTTCTTTATATTGGCTCTTTCGCGAAACACACTTCAACGAGCACAATCCAGCGCAAAAAATAATCACCTATACTATAAAAAGAAGCAACTGATCTTCTTTTAATCATGAAAAAACAATTTGAAAAGATTTACAAGCGTTTATCGGGGTTAGGCATTAATCCTCAAGAAGTCCCCCCACTGGAAAACAATGATGAGACGATGCAGCATATGGCCTATGTTGATCATTTAAATCATGCGGCATATGAAGCAATTGAAGAACAATACTCCAAATTTGACCCCAATTTCAATATAGATGAGCAGCTTCAATTTTTTAAAAGAATTATAGCGATAAAAAATATCTTAAGAGAACTACAAGTTATTCATAATGAGCTAACAAAAAATTTGTGCGAAAATTCAGAGATATATATACATAATGAAGAAGATATTTCATTAAATGAAAAATACATCCTTCCTGAGTTAAAAGGAAAAAAACCTAAAGAAATCGCACGTGCAAGCTTTTATCAACTCTTAGAGAATATAAAAAATAATAATTCGCTTAGTACAGAAGAGGCAGATTATGTTTACTCGCTCTTAATGCAAATTGTTTCCAGACCCGGAGGGATAAACTTAATTGTCAAACTTAATTACATGTTAACAACCAAAGAGGCTAAGTTAGTTTTAACACCCAGTAATGATTTCGAATGCTCGATGGCAGCAGCTGGATTTGCAAAGATTAATCCAAACTACAGCAGCAAATCCCTTACTCCTGAGCAAGAGCTTAGAACGATTTTAAAGAGAGAAACCATGCCTGGAGTGGGGGCAAAAAAGATACATATCGGTATCGATTTTCGCTATAACGATAAAATTTCCTCTTTGAATTTAGATACTTATGCATCAACTGGAAATGGATTAACTGATGCGGGCCCACCTTTTATTTTATTAGCCCATGAACTGATTCACGGCTTACATAATCTTACCGGCAAAGCACGCTATAATTTTGCGCCTTTTTTTCACGGCCCCCAATACAGTGATGATCCTTTGATGAGTTTATTATACCCGATGAGTTCCTTATTTAGCTTGGGTCCTGCGGCTGAAGAATACTGGACTATTGAAGAGGGTAATTTATGTGAAAATGTAATCCGCAAAGAACACGGTTATTTTTTTAGGACCGGGCATATCAGCGCCGAACCAGGTGGTCGAGGGATTCGAGATCTCTATTATCTTGGATTAGCACGTAGTTATAATATTTCTGATCTAAAACGCTGCCAAGAGTATATCAGTATGCTTGATTTAGAAGAGAGTGACGTTGATGACGTAGTCGTTGACAAACTACTTAAATTTGAAAAATTTAACACTTGGTCTTACTCTTTAATGGACTTAATTCATTTATGTGAAAGCATTTCTACTTACCAACTTAAGAAAATGGAAAAAATTATTGCGCAAATTAAAAATCCAGCAGATGATGCCCCGGATCAGGAAGTAATTTTGCAAGACTTTTTAATGGAAATACAGCCTAAAATAGCTCAACTTTTTATTGCTGTTTTAAAAGATAACCTAGTTGATAAGGACAAAGAAATAGACCCAGATCTGCTCACGAAAGCCCTCACAAAAATTCAAAATATCAATGAACTGTTAAAAGCTTCCGACTTACCCGGCCCGCTTCGTGAGCATTTTGAACAATTTACCAAAGACATAGAGTCAAAAGCCGATCGCCCCTATAGGCTCGTCTTCTAGCGTCATTCATTTTATTGTTGACAACCTGAAGGTCTTAATTTTTTCAAAATCAAATCCATCTCAAAAAAGCACACAACTACCGGCTTTTAGTACATTTTCTTCATTATGCGGAGCAAAATATTGCCCTAACGTTTCTTTATTCAATCGTAGTTTCTAACGCTTTAGGCAACTTTTGAAGATATTTTGGCGTGTAAAGCTCAATTTCTTTGAACTTTGCTCTTCGTGATACGACAAACACTACTATCTAGTCCCGAGGCTTGCCCACGGGATCCCGATCATCCGCAACTTAAAACCTGATGAAAATAAACTAGCTCAGTGACTTTTCGTGCCACTTACAATGAGTTAATATTAAGCACTGTGATTATCTTACCTATTATTAAAACCATTTATTTTTTGAATCCCCCAATGGACTGCAGGTTGGGAAATTCATTATGAGGATATGATAGAGCAATAGAAAAAGACCCTGTTAGTATTTTTGAAAACGAAGCTGTGAAGAGTAAAGACGGATATTTTCCTGAAAATATGTAAATGATTTTTAGGCACTTTCAAGCGAACAAAAAAGAGAGGGACAATGTGCATTTTTAAAGATATTACACACCGTTATTGTCAAAAAATATTGGATGCCTACCAGGCGCAGGTAGATGAAAAGACATATAAAGGTAAAGAGGCTGAATTATTAATTCAAAGAAATGAAATTGCTCGAGATTTAGTCACAACCATTAAAGAAATAGAATTTGAAAATGATTATATTAAATATTTCGATCAGGTTTTAAACACCATTAACGCGAAATTGAAAGAAGTGAGCAATGCTGTTTCAGAATATAACAAAAAATATAAAACTTCGTTCACCACTGATCTTTATGAAACTTTTTTCACTGCAAGCTTGATCAGTTTTATTAACGCATTAAGCAACCTGGTTCAAAGTAGTCCTCAGATCATCCTGAATATCAAGGATGAATCATTATTCACGAGTAAAAAAGAAGCCCCGTGGTTTTATCATTTTTCCTTTGTTTTATATGAATATATTCTTGATAAAGAATTTGAATTCGCGACCACTAAAATCGATAGAGATATTTTTGATGCCAAGAAAACTTTAATCCTTAAATACATTCAAAATGCCGGAAATCTTTTTTCTCGCTATGAAAATGAGAATGAGGCGGAATACCAAGAGCTCATGAAAGTACTTTTAAATAGTCTGTGTTCTGAGGAAAAAGACATTCAACGACGTAAAACAGAAGAAACGAATTCAGGGTATATGTACACTTATTTTTCCCAATCATTTTATAAAGCTTCGGAAAAAATAATGGGGAAAAATCAATTGGGACAAAAAATCGAACTTTTGACTAAGGAGTTTAGTGAAAAATCAATGGGTAAAGAACTAAGTTGTAACTAATCCTTATGGCTACCCTCAATCAAAGGCGGATGGATTATGAAACTATTCGCCTTTGCGACCTTTAATTACACGCAAAATTAGGACTTTCTGCTTCTGGCTTTAATTCATCATTCTCTTCAATTGCACTATTGCTTTCTGGTTCTGGATTGAGCTCATCACTCTCTTTAATTCCATTAGCGTGTTCTGGTTCTGGTTTTAAATCATCATTCTCTTTAATTTCACTGAAGTCTTTCTTAAAGTTGCTGGTTTTTTCGACACCTTTAGTAATTATATTCTTATCAAAATAGGAAGCCACTTTTAAGAAAAATTCACATATTTTCATGAAGACTCGGTTTTTTCGGAAGCAGAAATCCTTCAAAACTTCCGGTTTATGGATAGTATCAATTAGAGTCGTACAAAATTGGGTTAGTTTTTGTTTGTTCATTATTTTATGGGCGGGCTCTGCTCGGTGAAGCTCTCTATCAAGAAGTGATACAAAATGATAAACATCTTTCTTCAATAAGCTCGCTTGATTCAAATGATGCACTTCTCTTCCTTCTTGCTGATATCGAGATCTAAGCGACTCTAATAACCTGCCTCGAAGTCCATAAGTAAAGCCCCCACCTTTAGCCAGCCCCGTCATCTCACTGACTGCATCAATTAATTTCTTAGGTGTCACGTCAATTTTTGTATTCTGATCCAGCAATTCTTTAATATCGTGAGGAACAGTTACTTTTCTACTCTCAGTGCTTTGTTTAGCACAAGCCTGCTCCAAACAGTCTTGTATCATTTTCTGATCAGCTCGGCTGTAATCTTTTATATTCTCTACTATCTTACGAACATCATCCCACCGTTCTTGCTGCACATATAATGGAATTAATTCTCGTTGTACTTCCATATTGTTTTGCATGCCTAATTTTTTTTCTAAAGCGTTTATTTTTTCTGTTGCATCAGCTATCAAATGGAGTTGTGCAATAGCAAGTAATGCATCCGCATCCAGCAACTCCCTAATATCGGAAGGAACAGTCAATTTCCTGCTTTCAGAGCTCACTTTAGAACATGCCACCCCCAAACATTCTTTTATAATATGCTTATCCGTTTCGCTACCTTTGGAATGCCGCAGTATCTCACGAACATCATCCCAACGTTCTTTCTGCACATATAATGGAATTAATTGTCGTTGTACTTCAATATTATTTTGGATTCCTATTTTTTCTAAAGCGTTTATTTTTTCTGTAGGATCCACTATCTGATTAATTCTTGCGAATTCTGCTTTAATTGCTGAATTAACTACCGGAATAATTGAAATTTCTAACAGAGTACTCTCTACTGCACCTTTTGGTAATTTCTGGAGAAGATCCTGGATTTCTTTTGCGGCTGCCCACCATGTTTTTCCATTTTTATGATGAAAAGCCTCGTCTAAGAGTGCATCAATATTTTTATCTTGAGAGCCATATTGCTGTTTTACAAATAAACAATAAGCCTCAGGAGAACAATATGTACTAGGATTAGAAGGATTAAGATCGATTTCTTGGACCTTTTTACGAAGTACCGAATTCATATAGGGGTCTTGTCCAACAACGGCAGTTCCTACAAGACCTATGTTCTTTTTCCAATCGGCAAAAGGAATAGACGCCGACTTCTCCTCTCCCCAAGTCATAATGCGCACATGAACCTTATCCGTTTCTTCATCAAAGTCAATGTCTCGAATAATAAAAAAGTGACCATCCATAAAACGTTGCACGACATTTTGACTATCCGGTGCTCCTTCTTCCGGATTCAAAATATAATTAGCGAGACTTCCAGTGCCAGCAAGTCCCACCATATAGCCATCTTTAATTAGTAAATTTAATTGCTTTACGGCTTCTTTCTCATGGACAGGTATATTCTGTACATGATGATACCCTGCTTGTTTCATCCAACGTTTTATTTCATTATGAGTCGTCACCCCAAAAAGTTGTTTGGCAAGCTCTGGTCCTTCGCTGCTATAACGGATCATAGTATTTTCTGATGAACGGATACCATTCAAAATAATATGATCCGCATCACGAATGTCACTTCCATCCGAGCTTTCTTTTTTGGCCACGCCCTCAGTGACTTCGACGCGTAACACGCCTTCTTTACCAGCAAATTCTTTAAGATCGCAAACCCCTGTAGAGGCCAATTCAGATACTATATGGACGTATTTCATAGGATTAAACAGGGTGATATTGTGCACAAAAGCATTGACCCCACAGACCTGCTCATCCCGTTGATTGATGTAACGAGGATCTAGGACACGCATCATCATTTGTAAGGCTAATAGAGGACGATTAAAATTTTTAAATTTAAGAGGAACATCCTTATCCAAAAAATTATTATCCCCATGATAGGACTTGTACTCACTTTTTATACCTTCTAATAGAGGAAATTCTTTATTGATTGCCTCAATTCCCTCTTGCTCCCCGGTTAGAAAAGCAAACGCTTCCAGCTGTTTTGCTACCGTATATAACTTGGGATTATCTTTATCATACCAATCGCTTTGAGTTGCCCTAAGATGTTCTTGATATTTTTCTAATAGAATTTTTGTTAACTTCTTTACATAAGCATTAGCTAAGAACGCTTCCCCTTCATCTTCGCAAATTTGAGTAATATGATCTAATACATAGAGATACTCTTCCAAAGTACTCGGCGTTCTGTCTCCATCCTTGAGGGTTACCTCAACTGTATGTTGTCCATTGTCTCCAAAAGTAAACGCTTGTGTTAATGCTAGACCCATAACAACCTCACTGAGAACAAATGAATGAGTAGACGCTCTAGAGCAGTAATCACTAAAGGCAGCTCGATCACTTCACTATAAGTAAGTATAGTTAAGGATTTAGTATTTGCGGCGCTTCGGTGTGCTTAGAGAACATCAAATGTGTCGATACAAGCTAGGAGTAGACCAGCGAAACCCCAGAGGGCTGATACAGCCCCCGAAATACAATGTGCTGCTACTTCATATACGGTTGCAAAAAATCAAAAGCTTTTTTAGCATACTGAAGGGGGGGCGCTTTAGCGGGATCTTGCTCTGCCTCTACAATCATCCAACCAGAGTATTGGTATTTTTGCATCATTTTAAAGATGGGAGCAAATTCAAGAGCTCCATCGCCTGGAACAGTGAATACGCCTGCACGTACGGCATCCATAAAGTTCATGTGTTCGTGCTTCACTTTATTCAGCACGTCCGCGCGAATATCCTTTAAATGAACATATAAAATACGCTCATGGTATTTATTGATTAGAGCAAGGGAATCAATATCAGCAAATGCCGCATGTCCGGTATCCAGTAATAACGAGATCAATTGGGGGCTGGTATTTTCCATTAAATAATCAATTTCATGCTCATAAAAAACCCCTGTTCCTGCATGATAGTGATAAACAAGGTGCATATTAAAATCATGGGCAATACGACCCAGAGCATGTAATCCTTGAATCAGCTGTTCCCACTGCTGCTCACTAAATTCAGGTTTATGTGGACTTAGGATAGGAAGTTCTGTTCCTTGAATCGCATGCCCACATTCACATACATTGATAAACGATGCACCCATCGCTCTCATAAAACTTAAATGGTCCATAAAGCGTGATAACGTAGGTTCATATTGTCCTGGCTCAGTAAAAAAGGTACTGAACCACGCACTTGATAAATGTAATCCACGCTCAGCTAATGCTTTTTTTAAAATGGACACATCGCGCGGGTATTTATTCCCTAATTCAGTACCCACATAGCCTGCTTCTGACATTTCCTTAATGCTTTGTTCAAAACTAATCTCTTTACCTAATTCAGGATCATCATCATTGCACCAATTTATTGGTGCAATTCCCAGTTTAATGTGCATAAATAATTTCCTTAATATTCTCTCACTTGTTTCAACTGTTCGCGCATTGCTTGATGCGCATTGGTTACTTCTACAGAATTAGATACCTCGGCAACACCTACACGCCACCAGGTTTGATAACCATGACTCATTGTTTTAGGTAATATGGGTAAGACGATCACTGAAGAATGTTTTTCATGACGTGCCGCATCCATAGCCCCAGCCAATTGCTCGTAAGAATCTACAAAAAAGGTTTTCGCCCCTAACCCCTCGGCGTACTTACAAAAATCAATCGGTAGATATTCTCCAGACAATTGATGGGTTTGTTCTTCCCGATAGCGAAACTCATTACCAAAACCTTGACTGCCCTGACTTTCCTGTAAGTTTCTAATGCATTGAAAACCATGATTATTAAAAAGAATGATCGTCATTTTTTGATGTTCTTGAATGCTGGTTAGCAACTCTGAATGCATCATCACAAAACTCCCATCGCCTACGAATACGTAAACCTCACCCGTATTGTTGGCTTGCGCCAACCGCACGCCTAAACCTGCAGCGACTTCATAACCCATACAAGAATAGGCATATTCCAGATGATAATCTTTGGGTTTTTTGGATTTCCAAAGACGATGCAAGTCACCAGGCAAACTACCTGCTGCGCAGATAATCACATCCTCTTCCGTTACCATCTCGTTTAACAGTCCAAGCACTTTGGTTTGCGATAACCCCTGTTGCTCAGCATCAGTCACGGCAGCAATACGTTTTAATTCCTGTTGCCATTCGTTCTGATAGTGTTGTACGCCTTGCTGATATTCTTTAGATGTTTGATAACTTGCTAATTTCTTCCCTATTTGCTCTAAACCTGTTTTCGCATCGCCCTTTAACATCAAACCATTCATTTTGATCGCATCAAAGCGCGAGATATTTAGATGAATGATACGGCTCTCTTCATTTTTAAAACCCCATTTGGATGCGGTAGTAAAATCTTGTAGCCGTGAGCCAATCACTAAAATAACGTCCGCTTGCGCAGCAAGAATATTCGCTACTTCCGAGCCAGTGACGCCTATTCCCCCCACATTCATGGGATGACTCGCTGGCAATGCACTTTTTCCAGCCTGGGTTTCCGCGACTGGAATTTTGTGATGTGCTGCAAATTGCGCTAAAACCTGGGTAGCCAATGAATAATGCACCCCTCCTCCTGCAATAATGAGTGGTTTTTTTGCTTTTAGAAGCAGTTGGCTTGCTTCTTCAAGGGCGCGCTCACTAACGGATTCTCTATCAATATGCCAAAACCGTTTGTTAAAAAAAGAGGCCTCATAATCGTATGCCTCGGATTGCACATCTTGTGGCAGACATAGGGTGACTGTACCCGTTTCAGCAGGATCAGTTAAAACCCTCATCGCGTTGAGGCATGCCGTCATCAATTGCTCCGGCCGAGCAATCCGGTCCCAATATTTACTGACGGGTTTGAAACAATCATTTACCGATAGGGTGTAATCGTAGGCCACTTCAAGTTGCTGTAATACGGGATCTGGCTGTCTGCAGCTGAATGTATCGCCTGGAAGCAACAGCAAAGGAATTCTGTTCGTAGTTGCTGTTGCCGCAGCCGTAATCATATTGGTCGCCCCCGGTCCTATAGATGAGGTACAGGCAAAAATACTTAATCTGTTTTTTTGTTTTGCATAAGCGGTAGCAGCATGAGCCATTCCTTGTTCATTATGGCCTTGGTAATAAGTCAAACCATAATTATCGTATTCAAGAGCCTCACCTAAACCCGTGACATTACCATGACCAAAAATTCCAAATACCCCTGCGACAAATTGATGTTCTTTACTGTCCATGACTACATATTGATTCGCTAAAAACCGTAATAAAGCCTGAGCCATTGTTAATCGAATTTTCATAAACATCCTTTCGTATTATTTATTTTTCCGAACATTACCCTCTTCCTTCCATACCCGATTATTCGCTTTACTGGTTCTCGTCCATTCATGCTCTTTAACAAAAGTCGGTATCGTATAGGGGTTGTCCTTTAAATGCCGTATAAACCAAAGAGTATAAAGCGCATATCCTGGCGCCGCACAGTGAGCATGACTCTGCCCCTTTGCAATGTGATAGGTATCATAATTCTCGATGCGCAAGATCTCTTTCCCATTCTCCCCAAATGCATAGCCTTGAGGTTCAGAAAAACGGTAATGGTAGATTTCAGGTTGGTCATGATAATGGGAGGGATAACTTGACCAACGTCCTTGGAACGTAATGATTTCGCCCACCACTAAATTAGACTCGGGTCTATTGCGCTTATCAAATACTGTCCTCACAATGCGGTAAGAGCTGTCCTCCAAAATATCTTTTCCGCGATTATCCAATTCTAAAAGATTCGCGTGGTTAAATAATAAAGGAGCAAAGGAAGCGTCATTCTCAGTTTCAATCAACAAAATCTCACAATCGCTCAAGGCTTCAACCGAGGCAATTTGGCCTGAAGGGCAATGTAAAACAATAGGTTCTTGAGAAAAATAATCGTAACGCTCCGCATGTTGGCTTTGATGTGCATAATGAAATACGACTTTTCCAATCATTAACAATGCCGCAAACTCGTACTGCTCATTAAATAAATATTTTTGTCCAGCATCTAATTTAAGCGAGCTAAAATTCATACCGCTATCGGAGAGGGGATCCATAGTAACAATTGCATTCGCTCCCCGAGCAAAACCTTGTGGGTTTTTAATCAAAATCTGTGGATTACGCGCCACGTTTTTTTGATGTAATTGACTCAAATAAGCACTGTTCCAAATCTGCGGCTGTGCATCAAAATGTTGAATAAAATAGTCTAATTCTTCTTTATAGGGTATGGCTGGAGCACAACCATGACGGGTAACGACTAAAGCGCCACTGGCATTTGCATGAGTCGTAGCGAGCTCCCAAGATCCTCCTTGTAACAACGCAGATAAGAGACCCGCCATGAATCCATCGCCGGCTCCCAATACATTAAGGACTTCAACAGGAAATGGTTTAGAGGATAAAGGTTGGCTGTTGCCCGCAAAATATACCTCAGCCCC
Organism: Legionella sp. 227; assembly: GCF_043161935.1. Classification (NCBI taxonomy): domain Bacteria; kingdom Pseudomonadati; phylum Pseudomonadota; class Gammaproteobacteria; order Legionellales; family Legionellaceae; genus Legionella; species Legionella sp. 227. Next base: position 904,499 of record NZ_CP171154.1, read on the forward strand.
TTTTTCACCTCGCTTGAGCACTACAGGAGCCTGAGTCAATGCTCTGATGTTCTTAAGCGCCGTATGAACCTCATCACTCCCGCCCGCGATACAAATTTCCTCTTCAGTACCGACGATTAAATCACAAAAAGGCACGATGCCTTGGTAGGTTTTACTTACTTTCTGACTCGAGCAGTATCGCGTTTCTCCATTCCCACGCGCGGTCAAGCCCCAAAGCACGGGACGGTAATCCAGATCGAGCACTACGGCAGTTTCCGTGTGTCTTGCAAGCTGAATCACTTCTTCTGTAGTGTGCAACATGGCATCTGTCGATAATCCTGTGCCGGTGATTAAAATGGCTTTGGCTTGTTGTAATATGTCTTTGTTAATGTGCGTCGATTTAATTTGCATGTCGGCGCAATCAGTACGATAAAACATTAAGGGAAATTCATTAGGGGGCTTAATGCCCAGCAAGACGAGTCCAGTCAAATGATTTTCGGTTTCATAGAGCAAATCAGTATTGACACCCTCAAGTTCTAATTCATGTTTTAAAAATCGCCCCATCTCATCCTGGCCAACACAAGAAAACATCATGCACTTCAACCCAAGACGTGCTACGCCTACAGCAATATTTCCTGCGCAACCGCCTAAATATTTTCTAAAACTCTGTGCCTCACCGAGGGATACACCAATTTGCTCTGCATACAGATCAACAGCCACACGTCCCATACAAATCAAATCAACAGGTCTTTTCACATCATAATAAAATGGTGGATAAGTCATAGGTCCTCAACTCAAAGAAACAGGCAATTTTGTCACTAAAGATTGTTTCGCTGCTTGTGCAATACGCAAAGCCTGTAAACCATCCCTTCCAGAAACTGGACTTGGGCTGTTATGAAGCCAGGCATTGTAGAAAGAATCTAATTCTGCCCTAAAAGCTTGATGATAGCGTTCTAGAAAAAAGTATTCAGGATTCGCTTGCTCTGTGACTGCATTGGCGTAATGCATCACCGAATGCTTCAAATGATTATTTGCTATTAGCATCCCTTCTTTGCCAAATACCTCAATCCGTTGATCATATCCATAAACGGCCTGACGACTGTTATCAATTACTCCTAATGCCCCATTAGCAAAACGCATTTGGATAATTGCTGTATCGATATCGTCCAATGCTTCAAAATCAGGATTAATCAGCACAGCACCCGTCGCATACACTTCAACGACTTCGGATTGAGTCAGAAAACGTGCCATATCAAAATCATGGATGGTCATATCCAGAAACAGGCCGCCTGAGGTTGCACAATATTCTTTAGTAGGACAAACCGGATCGCGAGAAGTAATTTTAACAAGATGCACTGCACCAATTTCACCTGCTTGTACTTGTCTTTGTAAATGGGAAAAACTGGGGTCAAATCGACGGTTAAAGCCAAGTTGTAGTAACGTATTGTTCGCCTGAATTGTTTTTAGTACCTCCAAAATTTCTTCTTCATGCAAGCCAATTGGTTTTTCACAGAAAATAGCCTTGCCCGCTTCGCTTACTGCTTTAATCTGTTCCACATGTAAATTCGATGGGGAAGCAATCAAAATGGCATCTAAATTGGGATGCGCAAGCACTTCCTCAAATTGAGTATATTGACCGGTAATAGACAATTTATCCGCCCATGCTTTATTCAGATAAGGATCAGCTATCGCTTGTAACTCAAATTGAGGCAAATGATATTTGATATTTTCGGCGTGCAATTTACCGATTCGTCCCGCACCAATGATTCCTATACGACACATTCTTTGTAGATTTGTACTGTCCATTTCTAATCTCTCACTAATTCAAATTCGTTTGTTTTTATTCCCGATAATTCTTGACCTATATCTCTGATTTTCTTACCCGCCAACAAATTTTTTTCTATTTCCTCCAGGGAAGTTCCCGTTGTCTCGGGTACAAAATAATAAATAAAGAAAAAAGCCGCAAAGCATAATGAACCAAATAAAACAAAAGTAAGTACGCCTAAATTTTGGTAAATTGCTAAGAAGGAGATCGAGACTACAAAATTAGCCCCCCATTGCACCACCGTGGCAATACTCATCGCTAAACCACGGACAGATACAGGATAAATTTCAGAGATCAGGACCCAGAATAAAGAACCAACACTAATGCAATAACCCATCACATAGATTGATAAAGCACCCAAAATCCAAAATTTTTGACTCGGCACTTCCATATTAAATAACAAGCCAACCGCAAAAAGACTCAGTGCCGCAATAAGCGTACCGGCTAACAATAAAAAACGTCGACCTAGTTTATCAACATAGAATAAAGTCAATAATGTAAATAAAAAATTAACAACCCCCATGCAAAAAGTAGCTAAAATCGCATTGGAAATCGGATAAAATCCGGCTGATTCAAAGATCACCGGCCCGTAATACATCACCGCATTTATCCCTGAAAATTGTTGAAATATTCCCAAAGCGATTCCTACTGAAAGAACAAAAATAATGGGTGGCTTAATTAAAAGATTAAATTTGGGCTGAACCGTAGTTAAGTTTCGCTGAATTTCATCAATTTCTTTTTGAACGTTATAACCCGCAGGACGAATCCTTTTTAAGGCATGCATTGCCTTATCGATGCCATATTTTTTCATGAGCCAACGCGGTGAATGAGGAACAAAATGCATTCCTACAAATAAAACCAAGGCAGGAATAGTGCCCATAGCAAATAAAAATCGCCAGCTGTTTGCAGAGTAATCATGAAAGAAATAGCCAATTAAATAGGCGATAGCCTGACCAAAAGTAATCGCTAAGCCATTTATTAATATTAAAGTTCCTCTGCGATTTGGTGGAGCGATTTCGGCGATAAATAATGGTGCAATATAAGAAGCAATGCCAATACAAATGCCGATGATGAATCGCCCCATTAATAAAAGCGTGAGATCATGCGTCAGTGCGCAAAGAAGGGTTCCAAAAATAAAACCCAAAGCAACTGTTTTTAACAGATAACGCCGACTGAGTTTATCCGCAAAGAGTCCGCTGAAAGGAATACCCAAAACGCAACCGAGTAAACTGATACTCACCACCTCAGACCATTGCCATTCTGAGAGAGATAATTGGACCATGACCTGATCCTTCACATCGGCAATCACACTGGAATCAAAACCAAATAAAAAGCCACCGAATCCGGCAATCAAGGCAACAAAAAAAACAAATGAATTAACTCCTTCATTCATAGTATCACTTTCCTTAGCGTTACTTAATCGCTGCTGATGTTATCACCGTATATGGTGAATAAATAGATGGTAAGTAAGAATAAATCGCACTGAGGTTTACCCTTGAAATTTTAATAGACCCTTTCACTATAAAGTGTGATCAAGGCAAAAAGAAATTCCTTTTGCAAAGTAAGGCGTCAATCCCTCATCCTCCCTTAGACGGCTTCTCCCCAATGGAGAGAAGGGAAATTATCCGCATATATTATTTGCTAGACTTATGCACTCCCAAAAGTTGTATCAGCTACTTTCTTCTTATAAACTCTGTTCGGCAACATTCACATTTTAAAATAATGAGCCCTATGCTTAGCCAAATGACTGATCATTTTCGGGTAAGCACGAGATTATGTAAATGGACAGGGTCGGTTATCAATCAACAAGGAATGTATAATGAGTACATATCAATTGTTTAGAAAAATGATCATCATTTTTTATTTAGGAAGCGTTGTCTTATTCCTTGGTTCTTGTGCAGGCAATAAAAACTCCATTCCCCAGAATGTCGGTGGTGAAGAATATGGAACAAACGACTATGGTGGATGGCGTTAAAGGGAAATTTGACCTCAATAGCCTTGTCAGTCAAAATAATTAACTCTCTTTTGTTTCTATTTTTAAAGGACATTTACTTCTTATGAGAATTCATTTGTTCCTGTTTGCCTTAGTCTATTGTGCCGTTGTTCAAGCACAACCGATGATTGCTTTTGAACGTAATGGTTCCATTTGGACTGCCTGCCTTGATGGCAGTCAAGCCCAAAAAGTAACCCAGGGTTACATCCCAGAAATTTCTCCTGACGGGAAATATATTGCCTACAATGTAATGTATAATAGCCCATCAGGAAACCGTTACCTTGCTGTAGTAGAGCTTGCATCCGGTAAGGTAACCCAATTGAACAATATGCCTTCTGCAAATAATTTCAATCCGGTATGGTCGCCTGATAGTAAAAAATTACTGTTCAATACATTTGTAGGCAGTCATTGGCATCTGGCCTTAATCAATATCGATGGCAGTGGTTATCGCATCATCAAGAATACTGAAGATGAATACAGCCCTGCGTGGGCTGCAGATGGAAAATCTTTTCTCAGTCATGATATTGAAACAATTTATTGGATGGATTTTGAAGGTAATCTAATAAAAAAATGGCCACTCAATGCAATAATTCCTCACGGCATGATGAGCAGTGGCTCCCGTATTCACGTCTCTCCCAATGGAAAAACATTGATTATGGACGTAGATATGGATGAAAACATCCACAGGAAAAACTGGGATGAACCTCCGCCGGCCATTTGGACACTTGAGCTTGCATCAGGGAAGACCATGAGAATTACTCCTAAAGGTATGCTGGCGTGGAGTCCTTTTTGGATTAATTCTGAAACATTTGTTTTTCTGGAACAAGGTTTACAAGAGAACTCCCCTTCATTGCATCGTGGGTCGCTAACAAATCCTTCCGAATCACGCTTATTAAAGAATGTGCAAACGCCCAGCGTTTCCCACTAATTTATAACTATTTTCTCAAGTCTTTTAAGAATAACCCGTATGAGTTACTCATAATGCGGGATTTTCTTGTACATGCTAAATGAGCCCTATTTGCTGCAGTGCAGTAAAAAATTACTCATCAAACGATGTTTTTTTGTTTTATCTACTATACTCTCTAATAATTAGGCTTGGTATTTACACAGGTTGTATTAAAAATGTACTCTTCGTTGTATTCATTTCACACAATTTTCCATCAAATTATTGAGCATAAAAATAAAAATCCTCAAAAAGTTGCCTATCGATTTATCAATAAGGACAGCGAGTCGGGTTACATAACCTACGATGAGTTGTGTCGCCAGGTATTTCATTTGGGGTACCAAATCCAGCAAAGAACCAACCCCCAAGACCGAGTAATACTTTGTGCGCAACCTGGTTTGGATTTTATTGTGGGCTTTTATGCGTGTCTCGCTACAGGAACGATAGCAGTCCCATTGATCCCCCCTCTCAATAAAATGATGATAAATCGATTTTTACATATTATTAATAATGTAGAAGCTCAATTAATTTTATTTGATAAAAAAACGTCACACATGCTGCATATAGATCAAAAGTCCAATCAGTTTATGCCACATTTATTAAAGCCGTTTCTAAGGGTATCAAGTATCCATGAACATTTATTTAATCAACTGAAAGATACACCTCTTAATACCTTATTTATTGACCCATCGCATGAAGTAAATCCACCATCAGAAATTGTCTATCCCTGTGCAGAAAACGATGTCGCATTCATTCAATATACTTCTGGATCTACTTCTGATCCCAAAGGTGTTTTAGTTACTCATGCTAATCTTATGCATAACTCCAGCATTATTAAAGAAATGTGTCAAAATTCTGAAAAGAACTCTGAAGACGTAATTACCTACTCCTGGCTCCCCCCTTATCATGATATGGGGCTAATTGCGGGAATTATCCAACCAACTTATGCTGGTGGAACCTCTATTATATTACCAACCTTAGACTTTATTCAGCGCCCTGCTCGTTGGGTTGAGGGAATCTCCAAATACCGTTGCAATCTCACCGGGGGACCTAATTTTGCTTATGAGTTATGTGCGTTAAAAACTCCTGAAGACTTGCTGAATCAGCTGGATTTAAGTTGTTTACTTACTGCGGCCAATGGGGCAGAGCCAATTCACTATAAAACAATGGAACTATTTTATAATACTTTTGCTAAAGCAGGCCTCAAACGAAATGTCTTCTTACCCTGTTATGGCTTGGCTGAGTCTACACTGATGGTATCTGGTAAATCATGTTTGACTGACGATATAACCTTTTCAGTCAATAAGAAAAAATTAAAACATAATCTTGTTGAGGCATGTGAGATCGAAACAGAAAAAACGGTTCTTGTCAGTTCCGGAACACCACGAATGCCTTTAAAAATAGTGAATCCCGTTGATCAGAACGAATGTGCGTCCTTAGAAATTGGTGAAATTTGGGTACAAAGTCGGTCTGTAGCAAAAGGTTATTACAATAACCCAGATGAAACAGAGAAAGCATTTCATGCGCGTCTAAAAAATAACCCAGATCAAGGGCATTATCTGCGGACAGGTGATCTTGGTTTTTTATATCAGAATGAGCTGTATGTATGTGGGCGAATAAAAAATATGATCATTATTCGTGGCCAAAATTATTATCCCCATGATATTGAATTAGCTGTTGCTCATGCCGATCCCTCAATTCGCAAAAGCTGCGTTGTTGCCTATGCCAATCAATTTAATGATGAAGAAGGAGTAGTTATTGTCGCTGAGGTAAAAGCAAATACTGAGCCGCACTCCTATCCTGAAATGACCACTAAGATCAATCAAATGCTCGCCCAGGAAATTCATCTTGCAGCAAAACAAATCCTATTAGTACCTCCCAAATCAATTCCTAAGACCACAAGTGGTAAATTACAGCGAATCAAATGCAAAGAACTCATAGAGGAAAATAAAATTACCCCTTTATTCTCCTATTGTGCAACAGATGATTTAAAAGAAAATAATTTGTCTTATCAAAAATTGGAAAATCAACTGATGTCCATTCTTGAAGATACGCCAGAGGATAAACGCCCACAACTTTTGCAAAATTATCTGCAACAGCTCGTTAAAGACATAGCGCATTTACCTCAAGAGACGGTGATTGATCCAACTCGTCGTTTTTTGGAACTGGGCCTCGACTCTGTAATGTTCATTGAATTCAAAAACACGCTGCAAAAGCTTTTAGGAGATACGATTACTCTAACGAATGAGGTATTTTTTGAAAACGATCACATTGCATCGCTGAGTCATTATCTTTTAGAGCAACTGCAATTTAAAAAACCGATTGCACAATCGTTCCCCGCTAAAAATTTGCCTCAGGATATCCATTTTGAGGGCGGAGAACATGCCGTCTTATTATTATATGGGCTTAGTGGTACGCCGCTTGAATTAATGTATTTAGCCAGAAATCTCAATCAACAAGGTTATAGCATTGAAATTCCTCATATTGATGGCTATGCCTATCTTAAAGATAAAAACACGAATGTCCCTCATGAAGAATGGATAGAATCAATAGCTCGCTATTTTCAGCGCATGAAAAAAAAATATAAAACCGTTTCAGTTGGAGGGTTATGCGTTGGTTCTATTCTCAGTCTGAAACTTGCTGCATTGTTTCCCTCACAGGTTAAATCGTTGATCATTCTTTCCCCCTCCTTTTTTTATGATGGTTGGGCCGTGCCCTGGTATTCCTTTTTATCGCCGATTATTTATCACACGCCGCTGAAATATTTTTTTTATTATAAAGAAAAGGCACCCTATGGCATTAAAAATGAAGAAACAAGAAAAATGATTGAAGATGAAATGCAGGAAAATCGATACTCCATTACAGGTGGCTCAAAAATATCCTATTACCGGCTCTATGAGGCACAGCGATTAAACAAAAACGTGAAACGACATTTAGCGAATATCAATTGTCCCATACTGATGATCCATGCCGCTGAAGATGAAACGGCAAGTGTTCGAAATGTACGATTTCTAGAAAAAAAGATTCAATCTAAGACTAAGAAAAAAGTCATTTTAACTAACAGTTATCATATTGTTACAGCAGATAACGACAAAGATATAGTCGTTGATGAAACCATTAACTTTCTGAGACAAAATGTAACTGAATGATGTCTTCTTGAATGGGGTGGTTTTAAGGGTACATTCATGATAGCTTTAAGAAATCAATACCAATATTAGCTCAAACATCATGAACCATTGGATTATTAAAAGTATCTTATGCAGTCTACTCTTCACCTACTCAACCTTTGGTTTTACTGAAACGCACAGGGACAGTGTCTCTAAAGAAGAAGTGAATGGTACCTTCATTATGCATTTTCCTGCCCCTCATAATGATGTTACCAATACGCTCACTGTCGATGCATTGGGTGGTGGAAAAATTAAAATTTCTTTTCAGTTAATATACCCTTATATGGCCAATGGAGCGCTTCAAGCCAATACTGGAGAATTATCCGGCATAGCCCGTATTAAAGGGGATACGGCAATTTACTCTTCATCTGAATTTGGCCAATGTACCATTACAATAACCTTCATCAAACCAGGAATGGTGTCTGTAAAACAAGAAGGTGCTGATTTTGATTGTGGTTTTGGACATAATGTCTATGCCAATGGAACTTATTATAAAAAATAGCCCATTATTTCGAATGCTCCAGTCGATGCGATGGGATGCAGTTGCTTTCGTTTAGTGATTATGTTTTGATTTTACTAAAGGGAATTAACTGGCAAGTATAATGATATACGTCCTTTATTTGTTTCTCTTAATCAGTCTAATGATTGTATTGAAACTTAAGTTGATATCATTTAATCAAATAATTCCGTCCTTATCCTACTTTACATCAAAACGTAATGCTTTAGAGCATGAAGATTTATTAACTCTTTTTGATAAATTTAATTATGAACATGGCGATGGTGTATGCCATGGTTTTACATTAACCTGGGCACAGGAAGCAGCTCTAGGGTTAGATTATCAATTTTATAATCGACTTAACTTAATTAAAAAAGAAAAGGCAACCTTACCCCATACCTTACATACAATTACCGAAAAAATAAAAGCAAGTCTGTCATTAACCAAAAAAGAGCGAAAACTCAATGAAATAAAGCCCTTTCTTGAAGCCGTCTGCCTGGCTCAATCTCCCGATGATTACGCTGAAATTTATGCCCAATCAATCCAGCAGTCCGACATCGATATCATCTACAAGATGATTCAGTTGAACCTGAGTAGAAAGCAAAATACCGTTAAAAATCTTTTTAGTAAAACAATGGGCTTCGCATCCCCCAAAGAGGTTAACGAATTTTTTCATCAACTTAATGTGCTCCTCAACGCTAAAAATCAAGTCGTGGTGGTATGCAGCAGCGAAGAACATACGGTTGGCTTTAAAAAGCATAAAGACAATACTTGGTTATTTTTGGATATCAATCACATGTATGAACAAACTGAGGAATACCCCTATCAACTTTTAACGAGTGAAGAACTGGTCCCCATTTTGTATCAATCCCTTTTTGAAACCAGCAAGCATTTAATAGTTCATTGTTCTTTCATTGCGAAAACAGGTCAGCGAAGATTAACTGAACATATCCGGGGGCTTGGTTCATTATACCCTGTCCACTCCAAAAACCCCCTAATCACCAATTGTCGTGGTTATGGAGCTCTCGCTCTGGCCGTGCAAAATGATGATCGCAATACCGTGCGAGAACTACTGCACTTACATAAAAAATCTCCTGTAATCAGTCAATCCGAATTAGAACATGCGCTCTTTTATGCAGCAGCATGCAATCGATCAGACATTATGAATCAACTCAAAAATATTCCTACAATCAACATCAACCAATCTTGCGATCATGCTGGAAATTACCCACTTGGAATTGCTTGTAAATATGGTAATGAAGCGATTGTGAAACTGCTACTTCGAGATGATCGTATTGAAGTGAACCCGACAAACGCCAAAGGGATGACTCCCTTAATGTTAGCCTGCAAATCATCCTACACACAAAAGAAGCCCGCACTCTTTCAAATGCTTTTAGCAGCAGGGGCCAACGCCGAACTCACTAATACCCATGAAAAATCAGCTTACGACATCGCTAAGGAACATGATAATCAAACGGCTTTGCAGATTATAGGCTCTTATCACCCTAAACCAGCTCCTCAACCCAGTGCTGCTGTAGCAAGCAGCCGGAATTCCGGAAAATCAAAGCATGGAACCATGATTTCATTTTTTCTAAAGACACCGGAAAAATCCATCATGAAATCCTCACAACAAGATTGCAGCAGTCCAATAGAAACTGAAAGCACAGGTGCGGCGCAAACAGAACTACCCTATCTTTAAATCACTTTCATGATTGAAGTTGTCTGTCATTTCTTAGATCAACTTCTCGGATTTTAGATTGTTCCGCCTACACTGCTCACACAGCCCTTTAATTTCTACAGTACAATTGATTATTGAAAACTCAATTGAATTTGCAAATTCTGTAACCGCGGCGAAATCAATAATGCATTCTAATTCTTTGACGAAATCACATTGATTGCAAATGAGAAATTGCGCCTGCCCCACATGATGTCCATGCAAACAAGCAACATAGGATTTAAGGCTATCAATACAATGGATAAACCCTTCTTGATGCCAAAATTGAATCGCACGATAAACTGTAGGTGGTTTTGGATTTTCAATTTGTTGGGATAATCTTTGCAGAATTTCATATGCACCAAGAGGTTTTCTCGCATCCGCTAATATTTTGAGGACACGCTCTCTTGGCTCCGTAAATCGGTAGCCATGTTTTATACAATGCTTATAGGCCTTGTCCAACAAAGTGCATTTCATCAATCATTTTTATTTAAAGTGCTCGAATATTCTATTATACCACAGTCCTTAGTGTCTGTTTACCATTCTACTCTCTTGTTCATAAACAAGGTCAAAATCGGACACAGTGATGGGATTCTACACTGTAATACCGTTTTACGTGGGAGATCTCTTGTCTGAAGTGAGCGTTGATGTAAACCGACCTTATTTTAAAAAAAGAATTAAATTAATTGTAAAAGTTGTTTTGGTTTAAAAATCATTAAAAGTGTCTTGTTCTTTGGCAAGATAATGTTACAATGTAACACTTTTTTGATATTAGAATGTTTAGCAGTCACTATTCTGGCGATTTTTTAGCAGAAAATTCTTTGCTGCACCAGACTCAAAATCGAATCGTTAGGTTTAAAAAGTACTGTAATGGTCATGATATGTCTGAAATTAATATTGACGTACAACTGATAAAGTCAGGAAAGCTCTCTACCAGTGGGCTTTTACAAAAAGTGGATAGTTACCCCTCATTAACATCTATATGTCCTATAAATGGAGGAAACCATGCATCTTAATTATTATAGATTCCGCCTTTCAGGTGACGCCCAACTTTTCGCCCAAGAACAAACTGCAGCACACATCGAACAAATTTTGCATGATACCCACAACCTGAAGTTAATACGGGTAGCAATCGATTTGACTGATCCTAACCCAAGTATCAGCTTATTATGTAAATCCCCAGATACCCAGGTTTTACAAACAACCATAGCTGAGCGTTTAATGGAAAAAGGGATTGCATTAACCGAATTGCTCGAGAATGAAACCCTTTGGTATGATGAGGAAACACCACATGAAAATCCTGTTTCTCCATCTCAACCGGTACATTCTGAACATCTTAAAAAGAAGCGAAAAAAACGTAAACCGCATGAGCATGCCGATGAGGGTTCTCATGTAAAGTCTCTAGACCATTTTCACGACCATGGTCAGGGTCATGACCTTAGTCATGAACACGGCCATAGTCATGGTCACAGCCATAGTCATGGTCACAGCCACAGTCATGGTCACAGCCACAGTCATGGTCACGGTCATTCCGATGAGGATGGTCATGAAAATCATTGGCTTAAAGCTGCATTAGGTTTGATTTGGGGAATAGGTCTGCTCGCTCTTTCTATTGCCAGTTTTAATATTCCTCTAACAGCCTATATTCTTATCACTGGCCTTACCACTTTAATGACCTTATATTTGGGATATAATGTATATAAATCAGCATGGTATTCATTACTTGAAAAGAAATGGGATACCACTGCTTTATACACGATCAGCACTTTAACTATCGTCGCGGTGTCGCTTGCAAGCCTGTTTATTCCAGGACTCCCAATGATGTTCGAGGCGGCTCCATTAGTTTTGGGGTTTTGGCATTTAGGTGAAGGAATTGAACATACCTTAGTCGGTGCAATTGAAAAAAAATTAGATGTTCGTGATTGTTTGCCTTCATTAGTCCTATTAAAGGGTAAACCCAATAAGGAAATTTCGGTCCGAAATTTAATTCCTAACGATAAGATCATCATTAAAAAAGGAGAGGTGATTCCGGTTGATGGAATATTAACGCAGAAAGCATTGCTTTATACGACTCGAATTGATGGCTCTCCCGAGCTTAAGGAGTTCAAGCCTGGGGATGAGGTGAAAGCAGGCATGCGCTTAGCCGATCATATTCCTTCGTTGGAAATGCGCGTTACAACAACCTATCAAAAATCCTACCTGTCATTAATCGCAGAAAATATTGATAAAGCAAATGATGAGAAAGCCCCTGTCGAGCTATTTGCAAATCAAGTCGTGAAATATTTTGTTCCTGGTTTACTCCTGGTCGCTCTTGTTTCGGGTATTGTCATAGGTACTCTGGTTAACCCTGCACTGGCTATTCAATGTGTGATCTCCGTTCTTGTCAGTGCATGTCCCTGCGCTTTGAGTTTGATTACACCCATGGCAGTTAAAATCGGCATGAAAAAAGCCTCTGAAAACGGAATTCAGTTTAACAACGGAAAAGATCTGCAAGCAGCAGCTGATATAGATACCGTTGTTTTTGATTTAAATGGCACCCTTACCCAAGGCAAAAGTGTGGTGCAATCACTAAAAATTGACGATAAAAAATTTTTACACCACCTCGCATTATTAGAAAGCCAGTCCGATCATCCGATGGCATCAACCATTAAGTCTTACATAGCAGGCCAAGGCGTTGTTACAGATCAGCAGTTAAAAATAACCTCCGTTGATAAAAGTTATCATTCTGGCATAAAAGGCGACATTGATGGCGAAACATTCATGGTAGGCAATAAAGAGATGCTGCTTGCGAATGGAATTAGAACGATTAATGAACCTTATAATGATCCAAAAAAGGGTTCTGTTTATATTGTGCGCGGGACCCAAGTTATAGGCCAAATTTCTTTATTTGACCCTCTACGTGAAGACGCTTTTGCGACGGTAGAACAATTAAAAGAGCTGGGAAAAACAGTACATATTTGTACCGGAGCAGATCAAGACACCGCAGAAAAATATGCTGCATTACTGGGTATTTCCCCCCAAAATATTAGTGCAAATACTGTAGGTACCGCCACTAAGCCTAATGAAAAGCCTAAAAAAAATTACATCCAAGAGCTAAAACGCAAAGGATATAAAGTGGCGATGATAGGTGATGCCACCAATGATCTGGAAGCCTTTGCATACGCTGATCTCGCCATTGCAGTTAAATCACGTATTGGTGATAAGATCATCCAACAAAAAGCAGGTATCGTCATTCACCAGGGCGTATTATTTCCTATCGCCACTGCATTTGATGTAGCAGCAAAAACAAAACAAAATATTGCCCAAAATTTGTTTGTGAGCTTAACTTATAACTCAGTCATTACTTTAGTGGCAGCAGGATTGTTTGTGGCCATTGGTTTTGCGCTGAATCCCATCCTCGGTGTTGCAATGATGGTGCTTGAATCGGCTATTGTGTTAACCAATTTGTACCGGTTTAAACAACAGGAAGTTGTATTGGCTGAAACCAATAAAGGGACCACACTCGATTTAGAAACGCCTAGAGAGAAAACCTTTAATCCTTTGTCTGCATTAGGTTTTCCCCCTCAACCTAAAAAAGATTTAACACATATGGGGGAACCTCAAGATATAGGACCTTACGTTAAAAATGTATTTGCACCTGCAGAACCTAAGCAAGCTCTTCATTCACCCAAGCCAGGCTCACAAGAGAGCTTATTTCAACTCTGTTGACGGCGCATGGAGCCTTCGGCAGACTTTTAAAGCGCGCTTCACCATTTCAGGTGGTGATCAAACCTAGAAATGGTGTCTTTATCGTATACCCATTTAAGGGGCATTGGGTGGCAAATGCTGCTTATTATCGTCCGAGAAAGACTCTTTTTTAATGTTCGCTCTACTTGTATTGGTACTGGGATTCCAAAAAAGAAACCGTCTATCTATATCGTCATGAGGAACTAATAGGCACTGCTCCTCAGGGAACTCTTCCCAGATCAAATGACAGGGATCCTCAAGCTGATAGTCACTTAAATGAGTGTCAGGTAGTAATTTATTTTTAAATCGATCCGCATACAGAACACACTGATACACCGAAATAAATTTTTGATATTCACTAAAAGAACACTGTTCGTAATTGTTACTCCTACGAGCATAAAGAATAAACATCAATTCATTCACTGCTGTTGATGATTGCAGATCGAGAGTGATTGATTCTGCACTATTTTTTTTATTAATTATAAGTTTCATGGATGACCATTTTCTCAATTGCCCCTATTCATTAATATATAATGGGAAGAAATCAATATCTAGTAAACCACTCAAATGGTTCTGAGCTTATTAAATCATGCCAGAAAATACAGTAGACCAACCTATGGAACACAAAATCTGATAAGTGGATTGAAGTGACCTGTTGATTTTAGCTTAGGCGCTTCCCTTCACCCCTGCGATGATCAACATGTTCGCATGTCTCCAATTGCAATGCATTCATCAGGCCAAACACCACATTGAACTTGCCCAATATGCTTTTTTTGCAACAGAAGCATCACCAAACGCGATTGCCCTATGCCACCACCAATTGTTTGCGGCAAAGAGCCCGCAATCAATCGCTGATGCCAATCATAATCCAAACGATGTTGATGACCTGTTAATGCCAATTGATATTTCAATATGGCTTCATTCACTCGGATACCCATAGAAGAAATTTCAAAAACATCATCGATGATTGGGTTCCATACCAGAATGTCTCCATTTAAGCCTGTAAATCCCACCTCATTTACTGAGCTCCAATCGTCATAATCTGGAGCACGAACATCATGCGGTTTTCCATCTGATAAAGAACCACCAATTCCAATTAAAAAAACAGCACCATATTTTTTGGTAATAGCCCGCTCTCTCTCTTTAGGAGATAGATTAGGATATAGAGCAAGTAATTCTTCTGTATACATAAAATGAATGTATGAGGGTAAAAATGGAGTTAAACCATAAAGATCACTGACGGTTTTTTCCGTTTTTTTTATGGCATCATAGAGCTCGATGACCGTTTGTTTTAAATAATTCAAGCCACGGTCTTTAGTATCGATAACACGCTCCCAATCCCATTGATCCACCAATACAGAATGAGTCGCAGTTAATACCTCTTCGTCAGGTCTTAAAGCAATCATATGGGTATAGATGCCTTCTCCAGTTGGAAAGGCGAATTCTCCCAGTAACTTTCTTTTCCATTTAGCTAAGGAATGAACGATTTCATAAGTACGATCCGGTATGGCTTTAACCTTGACTGAAACTGCTTGTTCTGTACCTGACAAATTATCTTGCACGCCATCGCCTACACAAGCCAATAATGGTGCTTGCACTTCCACAAGGCCTAACCGTTGTTCAAGTTCACGAGAAAAAAAAGATTTCACAAAACTTATTTGTTTTTGTTTTTCAATATATGCCTGTTTCATTCAACTACCCCACAATAAAATTAAGTTAACATTATATTGTATTTTTCTATTATTTTTATTATCAAATTAAAATATGTATAGATATACAAAATAATTTTTAATAAAATAGCAAATAAATTAAATAATATATAAAAATAACCTATGAAAGACCTGGAAAATTATCAAATCGATGATCTTGACAAGAAAATACTCCATGCATTAATAAAAAATGCACGTACTGCTTATGCAGAATTAGCTAAAGCTTATGCTGTAAGTCCGGCTACAATTCATGTTCGCGTTGAAAAAATGCGGCAAGCAGGTATTATTGAAGGGGTGCATGTGCACATTAACCCCAAACGGCTGGGGTATGATGTCTGTTGTTTTATCGGGATTACTCTGAATCATGCGAAAGATTACCAATCCGTCCTGAAAAAGTTAGAAGCTCTAGAAGAAGTCCTTGAGGCTTATTACACTATTGGTCATCATTTTAATATTTTTATTAAAGTCATGTGCCAGTCAATTGATACCTTACAGCAACTTTTGGTGAATAAAATTCAGCTTATTGAGGAGGTGCAATCCACCGAAACCCTTATCTCCCTGCAAAATCCAATTATGCGCTCAGTGACGCCTTAATCACTTCATGGGGGGGGTAACATCAATTTTGCTCTCTTCTTCCAAGAACGCCTTCTTTAAGTGATTCAGAGTCGAAATCACTTCATCCATACTAGGCCTATCGTCAGAAGATCGTAAAACCATCTTGTTGACTAAAGACCTAAGTCCCATATCCAGTTCGGGAGAAAACGTTGGGCTTGCCAATTTTTCTATCTTTTGTAGCAGTATCGAGATGATGCACCCGACCGAATATACGTCAATTTTATCGTCAATCATTACCTCGATTTGCTTACTAAAAGCACTGAGCAAATCTATGGGGAATATAGATGGACTCACTCCCCCTAACCTCGACTTATGCCCCAAACGTCTTGCGGTGCCAAAATCAATTAAATACACTTCGTCCGTTTTGCTATCGAATAATATATTCTTTGCATTAAGATCTAAATGAGCCCAACCTGTAGCATGCATTTTTGCTACAGCCTGAACGAGATTGTTAATTAGATCAAATAATTGTTGAGGCGATTTGCCATCCGGTGTAAATTTCGAGATGGGCTGTCCTTTTATGTAGGGCATAAAAAGATAAGACTTGTGATACGAAGTAGACTTTTTAGACTCCTTTCTCTCTCTATGCGTTACATTTTTATTTCCCTCAATAAATTTGCTATTTAAATTCGCTTCTTCCTCAGTAACACGTACAACCTGCTCACGAGTTTTAAGTCCAAGACTATCACTTTGAATCGACACTGCTTTAACAACTTTTGCATTATCTTCATTGCGTTCTTTCTCGATTAATTTATCACCACTTATTTTAAGGGTTTTAAGAATAAACTTAACCGTCCCTGCTCCTCCCATTCCCAAACGTAAACCGACTACTTCATATTTAGTATTTTTCTTGCCTTGCTCGGGTAAAACTGAATGTGATAATGAACATTTTGAAATGCCATGCGGCGTTTGAACGAAAAAAATTTCATTCTTTCTTATTTTTACATCTTCAATGTCATCTGGATTTCTTTTTTTTGACTGCTCAATAGTCTTCTTGATCATTTCTTTGTCATTGTCAGTTAATGGTTGATTGAAATCAATTGTGTATTCTTGATCGTCTATTTGAATGTTTACTTGATTCATTAGCTTATTGACAAAACTCATCAATTCTTCATATTGGGCATGATCTTTTCGAATGTGTAACGACTGCAAAACATCAGAAAGAATGATCCTACATTTTTCTAATCCCTCTGGTTCACTCTTCGAGTGATGGATGATAAGCCGTATAGAATCTTCTATGTGTTTTTGGTAAGGTTCATTAAACTGTTCAGGTAACTTAAGTAAATCCTTTTTTAGCATCGCAGCTGTCTCGTCAACCAGCCTACTCATTAATTTCTCTCTACTGGTATATCCTGTTGTTTCTTGCAACACGACCGATAAAGCCGCAAGACCTTTAGCATTACTATTTTCAAAAAGTGATTTATCTCTGCTTAGGTGTCTTATCGCTTCTTGTATGAGGAGTATGAGGAGTAAATTTTGATCTGGTTTGGGGACGTTGTTTTTCAAAGATTCCAATCTATCTATGATTTCTAATCGAGATAAAAAGGGTGCGATTTTTTCAATATCATCAAGCGTCCTAAGTTGAAGACCAGCAGAAGGAAGCGTCAATTTTATTTTTTTAATCAAATCATTAACTATACTTACTTTAGTTTCATCCCTCATTTCATTAAATTGGGGCATAAAAACTTCTTATAATTCCAGATGATATGTACAATTATAGCACATGCAGTTATTGTAACGATCATTTGGACCTAAGGGGAAGATGCCTGGCTATATACCTCCATAGCGGTCAAGTTAAGCAAAAAGTGAATGGTGTCATTCCCGCGAGGGCGGGAGTTCATCCATGATTGAGCACCATGCTCATACAATAATGGATCCCGACTTAGGGTGCTTTAGATTGATACATTGACGTGTGGGTCACCTATAATTAGCTAATCGAGAATGGTTTATATGGAGTAATAATGAACCGGACAACTCTTCTTAGTACTTGCCTCCTTGGACTTGTCCTAATGCAAGCAGGCTGTGTTACTGTATAGGGAACGACTGCAAGTTCATCTGATGCTATGAGGTATGCTGCCTCTTCTAACGATTCGAAACCACCAATAACACTTAGGTCGGGCCTTGGCCCGACCATTCTTTGAGGTTCACTAAACCTCTACTAAAATTCATAGACCATTATTTTTCTGCGTTTTTAACGGAATTCTCATTCGGAGGAACCACAATAGCAAAAGGCTCATTGGAACTGCCTTCGATGAAATTATTTAATAATTGCACTCGAACTAAAACTCGCATTGTCTTACTTTCCTCAGAACATTTTGTTTCTTGCGGTTCACGTTTACAATTGGCAACTTGATGTACCGTATCGATAGGACTGTTGTCGCTATCAATCACTTTTTGGTGTTCTAAATCAATAAGAGTTAATGCCAAATGACTCAACTTCCACTCATTTCCTTCGTCAGTGTAACCCACACGTCGTTCATGGACTAGGGTAACCTTTTGCCCTCTTTTAAGGATGGTCTCATATTCCCATATTGGTTTTTCTACTGTTAACTCACTTTCTATAATATTATTTTTCTGTTGAAATGCTTTTTCCATGTTGAGATACCCCCAGCCGTAGGTTCTATTCCACGCGGAGCCCATGATTTTAGTATGTCCAGAGTCTGCTGTACCGGCATCGGTCCAGGTGTCTGCGCTGTTAATAAGTAACGCTTTGATGGCCATAGGATTTGTAATTCCTGCATCCTGTAATAACAATGCAGACGCACCTACATGCGGTGCTGCAGAACTGGTGCCACCCATGAGGCGGTATCCATCTTTATACTTCATCGCATTCGAATAGACAAAGCCATAAACTTTAGGATCAGGAGCGCATGTAAAGGTATCATGACCTGGGGCGGTTAAATCAGGTTTACGTCTTCCAAATGGCGTAGGCCCTCGGCTGCTGGTTTCCCTTATACGATGTTTGCTTCTATCTGCGGTTTTAACAATAACCGAATCATTTTCGGTAACCACGGTATTCATATTGGCAATTGTAAGTCCATTGTAATTATCACCAGGGACGGTTAGCGTAGAGGCAAAAGTATATTGATGTGCTGGCTCTATATATCCAGCATTTCCCGCTGATTTTACCCAGAGGATTTTTTGGGTATTCACTACATAGTCTATGACTTTTGCGAGCCCGCTCCATTCAGGACAAGCAGGACAATTTAAATCCAGTCGACCATTTCCCATACTGTAATTAATGATAGTGGGCTTAATTTCAGAACGGTTCACCATCCAATCTAAAGTTTCCATAGTACGCATAATACTTGTTGGATCCGGGGTTTCCTCTCCAGCTAACCCAGAAATGATGGTAGATGCTCCATAAGACATGCCTTTGTATTTTTCATGGTTACTCGCATAAATACAGGCTACTCCTGTTGCATGGGGTTCTTTTACGCCATTAAGATGATTTGAATACCCAGAACCTACATCTTGCTGCACTATTAATTTTTTGTTGGATAAAGACGGATGCAAAGGATCTACCCCAGTGTCGATTATGCCAACAATTCCTTTTTGGCCAGTATAACCATGCGCCCACCAATTATTTACATTCGGATAAAAAGATGAAGGTGCCAATTTTAAAACTTGGGCATTGACATCCAACTCCGGTGAGGCTGCGGTATGTGAAGAAATTTGTGCCGCTGCGTCTAAATGAGCAATTTGATAGAGTATGTTGCGATCCTTTGGAACTTGTAGTGCGACTGCAGGCATAAACCCTAAATCTTGTATATTTACATCCGGAATTTTTTTAATTTCTTCGATAAACGATTCTTTTTCCAATTGATTATGCAAGAAAACCAGAAGTGATAATGTAGCCTGCTTTGAACCTTTAGGATATTTAAACTTTTGAAGTACGTCGGCATCGATAATTGCCTTTGCGGAAAGAATAGGACTTACAACGACTAAGATCATTGCAAGATAAAATCTTTTGAATGTATACCCCATAGAGTTCCTCATTTGCGCGGTCTAACATAATAAAATAATTTTTACCTTCCAGGTTGGCAAATTATTGTTATTCTTTGCATCCACAAAGGAATTTTAAAGCAAGGGGTCAAAAGAGGAAAGCGGTCTCTGTAAAAAAATTCCGTCGATACAACAATATAGCGTCAAACCAAGTATTATTTCGGATTTCGAGGAATAAAATCTATTGTTTGAGCCTAGGTGTATCCCATTATTTTTTAGAATGAGCTGGATATTACGAGATCAGTGAATTTAAATCGTACTGGTATCGTTGCAATTACTGCATAAACAGTAGCTTCGATATTTCTTCGGTGGCAGAAAGACACCATGCAATGTTGAGTGCATCGGTATATTGCAAGGGTTTGATAATGCAGCCTGACACATGTAACTCACTTTTAGCAATTTTTTCTTTAGTCGTATATTCACCGGTAAGTAAAAAAACTTTCACTTTTTCAAAATCAAACGTTTTTCTTACTTCCTTCAAAAAATCGATACCATTCATCTTGGGTAAGTTGAGATCAAGCAATATCACCTTCGGGTTAATTTTTTGCTTGCCATGACGTCCATACAACATATCCAGTGCTTGTTTCCCATCCTTGGCTATAGCAATATTCACCTTTTTTTCCATTTTGGCAAATACATGTTGCATCGCTTCAATATCAAAAATATCATCTTCTATATATAAAATATCCACGTCCATAATCAGAATCTCCTATCGTTTAGCAGATGCTATAAATCCTTCTTATACTGTATATTATACATCAGAATATTGAGCGCCGAGACTTGTGGATTATAAGAGTTTCGTGGTTAATGATCCCAGTTAAAATTCTGATTTTGCAGGCGCAACTGAATCAACCATATCTTTGGAATCAGTTGGTTGATGCTGAGATGCTGGTTTCCAAAACATATCTCTAGGTAGCGCAATTTGGTGTTTATTTAGAGTCTTACCTTTTCCATCCACGAGCAAGTCAATTAATTTATCATCCGAACTTGCTTGTGGACGACGTAGGTTCGCAAATTTGGCCGATAATCTTATTTTTTCATTCAAGGGCTGAATGAGACTAAAATAATTATTCAAATCTTGTTCTAGTTTCACCGCACATGATTTAAATGCTTTTAAATAGTTGCTCAAACACAGATCTGAATCCATTTCCACAAAAACCTTGATATCAAATTTTGCTCGTAATTTTTCTTCTAAAAAAATATCAGGCCCAAAAACAATAACATCGTGCGGTGCATTCTCAACTGCGGCCAAGAGCAGCTCCATAGAATCAAAGCTAGAACTATCAATGAGCAGGGTGGTCTCTTGATTTAATAAAGAATAACATCGCTCACTGAGCCCTTTAAAATCACTACCTATAGGTCCACAAACAGCCAGTATTGTCATTGTAATTGCCATGGTGATTAAAATAGCGGCAATAATACCTTGTTGATAGCAAATTTAAAACTATTAAATCAAATGGTACATATCACTCATGTTGCACTCTATAGGAATACCATCTACTTTTCTTCCTACCATGTCGGTCCAACATACAGCCCCATTGATCGGTTCATAAAAACGTAATTTTTGATCTGGGTATTGAAGGTATCTATTTCTGGAAAACTGTCTTATGACACGTGTTGGAGTAACCCGGGCCCCATAAAAATAAGTTGAAGGAACAAAAACCGGACCGGGTATGTTGGCTCTGCCATTTATATTATCCATGGGATCAGATCTTAAAACCCGATAAGATATACTTTGCCATCAGGTTAGAGTAATGACTCGGTGGCTTTTCAAAGCTGCTAGATATTGGAATGGGATTCTAATTCATTAAAAAAGGAGTTTATTATGAAAATAAGCTGTTTATTAGGTACTTTGTGTTTATCACCCCTTCTTGCTTTTGCTCATTCAGATCCTGGTTTAGATGGTCTTATTTTTTCTCCAGTAACTAAGAATAAAAATACCGTAGTCAGACATTATAGTAATGAGCAGGTAAGACCCAATTTGCATCAAATGACTCAAAGAACCGTTGATTTTCCAACTCAAATCGTGCGAGTTCGTGGCAATGTGACGGGAATGGGTCTCAGTTGCGAAGAGGTGGAAGATGAAATAGAACGTGTTTTTTCAAAAAAAATCACCCCTGATTTGTTTACTTACAACACATATATCAATTGCAGTTATGATCAGGAGAGCCCCGATGAAGACGCGGTAGGTTTTTCTATCCAAAGTTATTTTGATCCATTAACCGATAAAGCCGTTGATTATTTAAAAGCCTATCTGCAAGAATATAACGGATACAATTTATTTAATACTGCAACATTGGACTTTGAGAGTGCCAAAGGTGTTATTGTATCGATGAATCTGAATGCGGGTTTAAAAAACAACCCCAACCAAGTTCCCATGATGCTGTACCGCCAGGATCGAAACAATCTTTATTTTAAAAGTAATTTTGAAATGAGAAAGGAATTAATTGCCGATATTTATCAACGATTTTATTCGAACAACCCCGAGGTGATTCTACCCTTTTTGAACAAATGGATTTTCTCTTTTGCAGGCACCATTTATCACCCGGTTTTAAAAGCATCCAATTATCTTGAATTACAACCTGAACGTATCTTTGTGATGGAAAAGGAAGGAGATATCTTTGTATCGGATTTAAGATTTTATTTCGCCAACCTGTGCATGAAGAGAAACCCGAATAAATACTGCTTGTAATTAATCATTCAGAACCTGCTCGAGTGGGTTGGGCCTGCCCAATAGATACCAAATGCATGGAAGTTTTTTGTTGGGCCTTGGCCCAACATTTCCTTAAATGAAAATTGAAGCTTTTGTTGGGTCCAGGCCCGACTTACCCCAAAAAATCTATCCTTTATGAAATAACATCGTTACATCAATTGGATCAAAAGTATATTTCTTATTGCAAAAATCACATCGAATGGCCACTTCGCCTTGTTCTTTTAATAATTCTTGTGCCTCTTCCTCACCTAAAACATTCAATACCTGTTTCATTTTCTCCAGGCTACAGCGACACTTGAACTGCGTTTTACGGCTATCAAATATCCTTAGTTCCGTTTCATGATAAAGACGATGGAGCAATGTTTCATTATCTAAAGTAAGGAGCTCAATTTCACTGACTGTTTGACCTAATTGAACAGCATATTCCCAAAATTGTTCTCTTTGTACCGTATCTTGGCCTGGCATCAATTGCAGTAACATCCCCGCAGCGGCGCTCTCATTAACAGCCAACCAAACACGCGTTGATACCTGTTCGGATTGAGCAAAATAATTCATTAGATTCTCACCCATGGATGTTGATTGAATAGGAACCATGCTTTGGTAAGAGTTCGTTTGATTGTTTTGATTAATGGTAATGACCATCTGTCCTTCGAGAAAAGCGGTAGCGTATTCTTTGGTTTCCAGATTTTCAGCAAATTGAGCAAAAGCCCTTACATTAAACTCATGGTCACATTGTACCAATAATAAAGGAAGTCGTTTATCGCCCTGAAATTGCAAATTTAAACTGCCTTGAAATTTAATACTCGATGCCAAAAGCAGACAGGAAACTATAGCCTCCCCCAACAAATTTTTAACCATCGGAGGATAGTTCCGTTGGCTCATAATCGTTTGGAAAGTATTTTCAATATGGACAATTTCACCACGAATATTGGCATGCTCAAAAATAAAGCGTTGTAGGGTATCAGATTCTTTCATAACAGACTCAAATTAAATGACGGCAAACCACAAGAACATTGTGGCCGTGCAAAGTATAACATAATTTTTTTATTATTTTCCTGGAGAAAAAATTATCTTGAACTATGCTTTTAGAACCTCCCTCTGAAAATTTAAAGGACTAAATCATGATAGATAAAAACATACTTGCCCCCCTCTTTAAAACCATTGATAAGGTTGTTTTTGGTATTGAAGAATCAAAAGAACCTGAAACCAAACCCGAATTCATTGAAATTGATAGTGAAGAAGAGTTTGATGTCGAACGCTCCATGAATTAGTAGTTGATTCAATTGCCTAAGCGGGCAATAATTGCTCTTTTTTTGAGTGAGAACCCCTTAAGATGTTGAATAGCCAACAAATGGCAGCGGTACGTTATATTGATGGACCTTTATTAGTTCTTGCTGGAGCTGGAAGCGGTAAAACACGAGTCATAACGCAAAAAATAGGCTATTTAATTAATACTTGCGGCTACGCCGCCAACACAGTATGTGCCGTAACTTTTACGAACAAAGCAGCCAATGAAATGCGTGCTCGCGTTGCCGCCGTTCTGCCAGCAGCAAATCGCCGAGGTTTAAAGGTAGCAACCTTCCATACTTTAGGCTTGAGCATGATTAAACATGATCTTGCTTTATGTGATCTGAAAAAAGGCTTTTCTATTTTTGACAGTGAAGACTGTTTACAAATCCTAAGAGGTTTTTTACCTACAAATAAAGCAACGGAACGCGAATTTATCCTCCAAATTCAACAACGAATTTCGCGCTGGAAAAATGATTTCCTCACCCCAGAGCAAGTCGTTAACAACCCTTCTGATGCCCCTTATTATGAAGAAGCAGCCTTATTGTACCCGCGTTATCAGCAAGCACTAAAAGCCTACAATGCGGTTGATTTTGACGACTTAATTCGTCTTCCCGTTAGTCTCTTGACCGAACATCCATCGGTAGCAGAATACTGGCAAAACAAAATACGCCACTTATTGGTCGATGAATACCAGGACTCCAATACCAGCCAATATCTTATGGTAAAAAAATTAACTGGAATCCAAGCACGTTTCACTGTAGTAGGGGATGATGACCAATCAATTTATGCATGGCGGGGTGCCAAACCTGAAAATTTGCAACAATTACAGCAGGATTACCCTCAATTAAAGATAATTAAGTTAGAACAAAATTACCGTTCAACGAACATTATTTTACATACCGCCAATCACCTCATTGCCAACAATCAACATCTGTTTGAAAAAAAACTATGGAGCGAGTTTGGCCACGGCGAACTGTTACGTGTTATTCGTTGTAAGGATGAGAATGATGAAGCAGAGCAGGTCGTGGCTGATTTAATTAGTCATAAGCTACGCGCCCGAACAGAATATGGCGATTACGCCATTTTATACCGCGGTAATCATCAATCACGCGTGTTTGAAAAAGTACTTCGCCATTATGGTATTCCTTATAACATCAGTGGCGGTCAATCGTGGTTTGCCAAAGCAGAAGTCAAAGATGTGTTTGCCTACTTGAAATTGTTGTGCAATGACGCAGATGATGCCGCATTTTTAAGAGCAATTAACACGCCCAAGCGAGGCATAGGCGAGACTAGTCTTGATGCCTTAGGACATTATGCCCAAAACCGAGGGATTAGCCTTTATACTGCAGCAGATCATCTTGCCCTCAGTGAGTATGTTGCAGAAAAACCTCGAGCTGCACTGCTTGTTTTTAAATCGTGGATAGAAGAAATCAAAAAAAAATTAATCAACGGATCGATTATTGAACTTTTAAAACAAATGGTCGAAGACAGTGGGTATGAGGCCTATATTTACGAACAATGTGACACTCCAGCAAAAGCTCAGAAAAAGATGGACAATGTCTGGGAGTTATTGGACTGGGTAGGACGTTTGTTAACTAAAAATCCAGAACAAACTTTAGCTGAAATCATCAACAAATTAATTTTGATCGACATATTGGAACAAGCCGATGAGCAAGATAATGAGACCTTACAACTGATGACCTTACACGCATCAAAAGGCTTAGAATTTCCTTACGTTTATCTGGTGGGTATGGAAGAAGAGTTATTACCCCATAGGGTAAGCATTGATGAAGAGCAAATTGAAGAAGAACGGCGTTTGGCTTATGTTGGGATTACCCGGGCACAAAAAGGATTATGTTTTACCTTAGCCAAACAAAGACGTCGGGCCGGAGAATTGCAAGACTGTTTACCCAGTCGATTCTTAGATGAGCTACCCCCTGAGCATTTGGAGTGGTTTGGTAAAAATGTCGAACGCTCGGAGGAGCAATCAAAAAATTTGGCTAAATCGCATTTAGCCGGACTGAAGAGTTTATTGAGTGAATCGTAGCCTGAAGCAACGAAAGCACCCAAGACCTCCCTTCTTCCCACAAGGGGGGTAGGTGCCCATAGGGCGGATGAGGGACACCATCACCCCTTCCCCTCTTCCATAAGTGGGAGAGGGGATTTTTTTAATTTATCTCTTATTGATATACTGAACTCATGAGAAAAAATATCATCCTATTCATTGTTTCTTTTGCCATGTTTATGGAAGCAGTGGATACAACCATCATTAATACGGCAATTCCCGTGATGGCACAGAGTTTAAATGTCAATCCTGTGGATTTAAAATTAGCGCTGATTAGCTATCTGTTGAGTTTAGCGATTTTTATTCCAATTAGTGGTTGGATCGCTGACAAATTTGGTATAAAAATCGTTTTTATGACGGCTATCTCAGTATTTACTTTGAGCTCCATTTGGTGCGGGTTTACCAATAATTTATGGGAATTAATTATTGCACGTATCGTTCAAGGTTTAGGGGGCTCATTAACTATGCCCATTGGCCGACTCATTATTTTACGAACCTGTGAGCGACATGAGTTAATCGCCAAAATGACTATCGTCGTCATGGTTGCCTCCTTAGGCATGATGCTTGGACCATTATTAGGAGGAATTATTACCTATCGTTTTTCCTGGCGGTGGATTTTCTGGGTCAATATTCCGGTTGGAATCCTTGCCGTAGGTTTATCAAGCAAATTATTGCCTTACATGCCCCCTCGGCCGGTTCCGCCACTGGATAAATTGGGCTTTATTCTTTTTGGTAGTGGCCTGGCTACCTTAACCTTCGCTTTATCGATGGTTAGCGAATCGACTGCAACGGTAACCCAAACCCTTACTGCACTCTTTATTGCATTCCTTTTATTAGGGGGATATACCAAACACTCCTATAAAAGAAAGCATCCTATCGTTAAAGTAGAACTGTTTCATATCCGTACATTTTTTATTTCTATTGCAGGAAATTTATTAGCTCGTCTCAGTTTTGGCGGTGTTCCTTTTTTATTGCCTTTACTCTTACAAATTGCTTTAGGTTATACACCTCGTCTATCAGGTCTATTGCTTGCTCCTATTGCTGTGGGCGTTTTTTTGGTTAAACCCTTATCGTTCCATATACTTCGCTGGCTTGGCTATAAAAATTTACTCATTATCAATACAGTCTTAGTCAGTATGTCTCTTTGGTCCTTTTTTTCCATTACCCAATCTACTTCAGTGTACGTTATTGCCTTTTTGACTTTTGTGTATGGATTTTTAATCGCGTTACAGTATACGGGTATGAATTCACTGGCATATGCCAACATCACAGAAAACAATATGAGTGCGGCAACCAGCATTATGAGTACTACCCAACAATTGGCTCAAAGTTTTGGCGTCGCCATTTCAGCAATCTTGCTTAGTTTTTTCACTTATAAATATTCCGTAAATCATGTTTTATCCATTCATATATTTCATGAAACGTTTCTCATGCTTGGCATTCTGACTTTTTTTTCAGGGATCATTTTTACTTTTTTAAAAAAAGAAGATGGGATTGAATTGATTGAAACTCCAGAAAAAAGAACTTTATAAGGTTTTTGAAGCCATCCTGCATGCTTTTCAATGAAAACGGCTAAAAGATTGTAAAGTATTAGAATTTTTAACCAAAATACACTATGATGGTTGGGCATTATTTTCTGTTTTTGCGTTAAATGAAAAAAAAGTTAAAAAAATTTAATAAAAAAACAGCACAATTAATAAAATAATGCTACAATGTGCTGGTAACAATTTAGGAAATTAACATGTCAGAAAAAATTCGCGGTACAGTAAAGTGGTTTAATGAGTCCAAAGGTTTCGGTTTTTTAGAAAGTGGCGGTAAAGATTATTTTGTGCATTTCAGTGCAATTTTAGGCAGTGGGTTTAAAACTCTTGCTGAAGGTGCAACAGTAATGTTCAAGCCAAGCAACGGACAAAAAGGTCCTCAAGCTGAAGAAGTTGAAGTAGTCTAAATCATTTACTAAACCCCCTATTTGCTTAAAATATGACAATATTTTAGTGGATAGGGGGTTTTTCTTTATAAAAATTCTCAATCCTATTCTCTCGATTAAGCGCGATTGCGCCTGACCAATAGCGTTAACATCTGTCCCTTTCGAAATACTACCTAAATAACTGGAATAATTACTAAAATAAGTAATAATACAATGACGAACGTCACCCTTTAATACGACAAGGAGTTGTAGCATGAGTAAAAAAATCGCAGTCATCGTTGGCAGCTTGCGCAAAGAATCCCTTAATAGAAAAATGGCAAAGGTGCTTATTTCTCTCGCACCTAAATCTCTCAGTTTACACGTTGTTGAAATTGGTGATTTGCCATTATATAACCAGGACCTGGATGACGAAAATCGTCCCCCTGCTGCCTGGGTTCAATTTCGTGAACAAATGAAAGCCTTTCAAGGAGTGTTATTTGTCACTCCGGAATACAATCGTTCGGTTCCAGGTGTACTTAAAAATGCAATCGACGTAGGCTCTCGACCTTACGGAAAGAGTATTTGGAGCAAGCTGCCAGGTGCCGTAATCAGCGTATCACCTGGAGCGATTGGAGGTTTTGGAGCAAACAACCACTTAAGACAATCATTTGTCTTCTTAGATATACCAACCCTTCAACAACCAGAGAGTTATATCGGAGGAGCAGGAGATTTATTTGACGCCCAAGGGAACATTACCAAAGAAGACACTCAAAAATTCCTGAAAAAATTTATAGACACTTATGCCGATTGGGTTGAGCTTAATACCAAAAGCTAGTTCACAACAAAATATACGATGCCTGGGCTTCCCCTTTTGTACGGTCAGGTAGAATAAGTAGCAACTATCTTGAATTAAAAATTTAAGACAGTTGTTAGGTTTCTCGATGTGACAAGTAGGGGAGAAGGTGCCCGTAAGGAAGGACGAGGGTAATCAGCGCTTAATGCCCTCACCCCTCCCAACGCTCCACTATGCCCACATCGATATTAAAAAGATCAAGTATTCTACCCACACTGTAATTAACTATGTCGTCAATAGTTTCTGGCTTAGTATAAAATGCAGGCATTGCAGGACAAATGATAGCACCTTGTTGGGTCAGTGATACCATGTTTTGCAAATGTCCTAAATGCAAAGGAGATTCACGCGGCATAATCGCTAGTTTTCTACGCTCTTTTAAAGTCACATCTGCTGCTCGGCCGATCAGATTATCACTGGTTCCATGCGCAATTGCTGCCAAGGTCTTCATGGAACACGGGGCAATGATCATGCCCAATGTTTGAAAAGAACCGCTGGCAATACTCGCCCCCACATCATTCCAAGAATGATAGACATCCGCTAATGCCTTCAATTCAGTAAGTGATAAATTAGTTTCATATTTACGTGTCAATTGCGCAGATTTACTCACTATTAAATGCGTTTCAATTGACGTCAGTTTGAGGAGTTCTAAAAGGCGTATCCCATAAATCATGCCTGATGCACCAGTAATTCCGATAATTATTCGCTCTGTGCTCATATGTTGTTCCTCGCAATTGAAGCAATTAGGTTTTCAGGCAAAAAAACAGTATAATTATTTCACAAAACACGGTCGTCACAAAGTAAATAAGTGGAAAATACAGACATAAAAAGTTAAATTGCACGGATTACAACGAACGGCAAAAAAATAAGAGAGACAGATTATGCAAATTACAGCGATCTCAGACGATAGCATAGTAAGTTCATTCCCCATTGCGATCATCACCAGTGTGTTTAATCGTCAAGTCACGAAAGCGTTGCAGGAAGGAGCTATATCGCAGCTTCTGAAACGTGGCTTTAATGAACAAGACATCAGGTCATTTGAAGTTCCCGGAGCAGTAGAAATTCCTTTAGTTGCAAAACGCCTTGCCATGCAAAAGACAGTACAAGCAATTATTACCTTAGGCGCGGTCATTCGTGGTGAAACCAGTCATTATGATCTGGTGTGTAATATGGTGAGTCAAGGATGTTTGCAAGTCTCATTAGAGTATAATATCCCTGTTCTTTTTGGCGTACTGACTACAGATAATGAAAAGCAAGCATGGGATAGGTTAGGTGGAAAAGCCGGACACAAAGGAATCGATGTAGCCAATGCGGCCATATCCATGCACCAAACATTAGGTCAATTGTAAAACAGGCAAAATCCATGACGAATAACTATGAGCAGTTTGAACAACGCAAACAAGATCACATTAAATTAGCCTTAATGCCTGAAAACCAAACTGCAGAACTCAGTACATTTGATAGCATCCATCTAGTACATGATGCCCTACCCGATTTAAATTTTGATGAAGTAAGTATCAAAGGATCTCGATTTGGTCAAGTCGTAGAAAAGCCGTTTCTGATTAGCTCCATGACCGCAGGTCATCGTCGTGCAAAGCACATCAATCATCATTTGATTGAGGCATGTGCGTTGAATGGTTGGGCGATGGGTGTAGGCTCACAAAGACGTGAGCTCACTGATCCTAAGGCCGCTTTTGAGTGGCACCACTTACGTCGTGATTTTCCCCAAGTCAGCTTATACAGCAATTTAGGAATTGCCCAATTAATCACTTACTCCTTAAGCGATATTCAACGCTTAACTGATGCCTTGCAGGCTAATGCTTTAATTATCCACTGCAATCCCTTACAAGAGTGCATGCAACCCGAAGGGACAACAGACTATAAAGGGTGCTGGCATGCTTTGGCCGATGCAGTTAAGAATCTTCCTTTGCCTGTTATCGTTAAAGAAACCGGTTGCGGGTTTTCACGTGAAACCATGAAGCGCTTAAATGAGATTGGTATTGCCGCAATTGATGTGGGTGGCTTGGGAGGAACCCATTGGGGACGGATTGAAGGGCATAGAGCAACGCATGATCCAATTCGACAACAAGCGGCGATTACTTTTCAGAATTGGGGAATTGATACCGTAACCTCGGTAAGGAATGCGGCAGAGCTCAAACCCTCTTTTGAAATTTGGGGCTCTGGTGGGGTGCTGAACGGATTAAATGCCGCCAAGCTGTTTGCGCTTGGTGCCACAACTGTCGGCTATGCAAGGCCAATGCTTGAAGCAGCTCTAGAATCAGCAGAGCAAGTGAGTTTATGCATGCAAGCCATTGAATATGAACTTAAAGTAGCCATGTTTTGTACTGGCAGTCGCGTCTTAAGCGATTTGGCAGATAAACTGGGGTAATAAGATATGAGCTCGGATTCAAATGTTCCTTTTGGTTTATAATTCAACGGGCACTAAGAATCTTTTGTTGTTTAAATCTTGTAAGAAAGAGAGCAAAATCTTATGCTATTGTTCCTAAAAATAAAGAACTGGATGCGGAGAAGTAATTTTGCTTAAGCGTTTTTTCGATGTACTTTTAGCGAGTATCTTATTAATCGTATTTATGCCCATACTGATTATTGTTGGATTGTTAATCCGATATCGCTTGGGCTCACCGATTTTTTTTCGCCAAGATCGTCCAGGATTGCATGGTAAAACATTCCAAGTAATAAAATTTAGGACTATGAGAGAATTATACGATAAACAAGGTGAGGTGTTACCAGATAAAGATCGGATAACTCGCTTCGGCCATTTTGTGAGGGCGTCCAGTTTAGATGAGTTGCCTCAATTATGGAATGTTCTTAAAGGCGAAATGAGCTTTGTAGGGCCGAGGCCTCTATTAATGGAATACCTTTCTCTTTATAATGATGAGCAAAAAAGACGCCACGATGTGAAACCAGGAATTACTGGGTTAGCTCAAGTGAATGGCCGTAATGCTTTAACTTGGGATGATAAATTTAAATTGGATTTATGGTATGTAGATCATCAATCGTTTTATTTAGATATCAAAATCCTCTTATTAACAGTGAAGAAAGTAGTGATACGCGAAGGCATTACGAGCCAAGGAAGTGTAAGTAATGAAAAGTTTACAGGAAATAATTCATGAAATCACTTGCCATTCTTGGTGCTGGTGGACATGCTAAAGTTGTAGCTGATGCAGCGCTTTGCTCTGGTTGGCAAAATATTTCATTTTTTGATGATAGATGGCCCCATATTGAAACAGTTGGCCGACTGAAAATTAGTGGAAACACGCAGTCGATTTTGTCGCAAGCCTCAGAATTCAATGGGGTTATTATTGCCATTGGCGATAATGCCGTTCGCCTTGAGAAAATGACCCTATTTTTAAATGAAAATATCCCTATCGCAACCATTATTCATCCTTCAGCAATAATTAGCTCCTCAGCCCAGATCGCAGAAGGATCTGTTATTTTTGCCAGAGCAGTATTAAATCCAGATTGCATCATTGGGGCGGGAACGATTATAAATTCTGGCGCAATCATTGAGCATGATTGCCGTATTGGACTGTCAGTGCATATCTCTCCTGGTGTCAATTTAGCCGGAAATGTGCAGGTCGGAAATTTAAGCTGGATTGGCATTGGAGCTTGTGTTCGTCAAGGCATTAAAATTGGTTCAGAAGTCATGGTAGGGGCAGGTTCAGTTGTTGTGAATGACTTGCCAAATCATTGCACTGCATTCGGTGTACCAGCAAAAATTTATAAAGAAAATTCAAAGGATTAAACATGTTAAATACCCCATTTTCACCATGGCCAAATTACTCCAAAGAAGAAGCGGACCTGATCCATCAGGTTCTTCTCTCGAATAAAGTAAATTATTGGACTGGGAATGAATGCAGAGAATTTGAAAAAGAATTCGCAGCTTGGGTTGGCACAAAACATGCTGTTGCATTAGCTAATGGCACTATTGCACTTGATGTCGCTTTGAAAGCGATTGGCATAAAAGCAGAAGACGAAGTGATTGTGACCTCGCGCACATTCATTGCTTCGGCGTCCTCTGTTGTGACCTGCGGGGGGATACCGGTATTTGCTGATGTTGATGAAAACAGCCAAAACATTACTGCAGAAACCATTCGGGCAGTAGTAACTCCTAAAACTAAAGCCATAATCTGCGTGCATCTTGCAGGTTGGCCTTGTGATATGGACCCAATTCTCGAATTAGCTAAAGAATTTAATCTGTATGTGATAGAAGATTGTGCCCAAGCTCATGGAGCAAAATATAAAGGTCGTTCTGTTGGTTCAATAGGCCACATCGGTGCCTGGTCATTCTGCCAAGATAAAATTATGACCACAGGTGGCGAAGGGGGCATGGTCACCACAAATGATGATACGC
The DNA here is from genome assembly GCF_043161935.1 of Legionella sp. 227. NCBI lineage: Bacteria > Pseudomonadati > Pseudomonadota > Gammaproteobacteria > Legionellales > Legionellaceae > Legionella > Legionella sp. 227. The sequence continues at coordinate 937,870 of NZ_CP171154.1, forward strand.
TATGGTCCTCTATGTGGTCTTACAAAGATCATGGGAAATCTTGGGATGCAGTATATAACGAAACACATGAATCCACCTTTCGCTGGCTACATCGAAATTTTGGTACTAATGGCAGGATGATTGAAATTCAAGCGGTGATTGGGCGTATACAACTCCAAAAGATGCCGGTTTGGCATCAACAAAGACTTGGAAACTTAAAACAGATTTGTGAAGTGGCCTCGACTTTGAAAGGATTAAGAGTACCGCAAATTCCCGATGATATTACTCATGCTGCTTACAAATGTTATGTATTTGTAGAAGAAAGTCAGCTGGCGACAGGCTGGAATCGTTGTCGCATTTTAAAAGAAATAAATGATCGCGGGGTTCCTTGCTATCAGGGTACCTGTTCTGAAGTGTATCTGGAAAAAGCATTTGATAATACGGGTTGGCGCCCTAATAATCGGCTACCTGTTGCATCCAGGCTTGGGGAAACCAGCCTGATGTTTTTAGTGCATCCAAGTTTATTAAAATCAGAAATTGATAAAACGTGCCAGGTTCTTGAAGAAGTCATGTTGCAAGCAAGTAGAGTTTAAAAGCACCACCCTTTTACTGAAAGTTTTTTTTAAAAGGCGCATGTTAAGAGCTCTTGCTGTTTGTTACTTTAGCACTTGAAGGCCAAATTGATTTGTGCCATCATCAAGCCAAAGACTTATTGGGCCAAATGGGATAATATGAGCACTATTCAAATCAAACATGCATGGATCGCGCCATTTTTTTCAGAAATGTTCGTTCTAGTTTAAAGTTGTTCTTCTATTTAAAAACATTTGGGATCAATTCATAAACTGATAATGTAACGGAATATTTTTTCTAAATACATTTCAATGAATAAAAAATGAAATCAGCTTAATCGATACAAGGGTTTATCATGCTCCTTTTTAAAAATAAAATAACTGTCATTTTAGGATTAATGCTCTTAATGGGCGGTATGTATTTTTATCCTAATGATTGGATGGGATGGTTCCTTCTAGGTGGAAGCTTCTATTTTATAGATAGGATGAAACTCGATTCTCAAACCAAAGGCATATTGTTATTCATATTATTTATTCATCAAATCATCGCCTTATATTATTTTATAAAATATCCAGGCTATGTTGAAGACATTGATTTTACAACGTTTCAACTTACTGCAAAAACCATCGCCGAAGGGAATTATTTTTCTTTTGGCACCGATGCCGCATTCTTTTCAAATTTACTCGCATTATTTTATAAAATAAATAACTCTCAGTTGTTTGGACAAGAAATTTCTTTAGTCATGTTTATGACTTCTTGTTTTGTCCTGATGAGAATTGTTAAATACTACCAACTGGACACATATATAATCCCCATTTTGCTTCTTTATGCGTTATCTCCTGCATCTCTTCTTTGGACTAATGTCATTTTGCGGGAGCCTTTTGAACTGACCTTCTTGCTGCTCGCGACCGAGTGTTTACTCTGTTTTAAATCGGGTGGTTTTGCAATTTCAACTCGATTATTATATTTGAGTGGTTCTTTTTTACTCATACTCTATATGTGTTTGCTCCATAAAGGTTTATTTTTTTGCCTTCCAGTGTTTTTCTTTATGGCACTCATCCTCCCTGCAAAAGATAAAACTGGCGCGCAAATGGTTATGAAGTTAATGCAACCCCAAAAACTGAAGCAATATATTTCCTTGATCTATCTACCTTTTGTTTTACTGTTAGTCATTGTATTTTATCAATCAAATACCGATCTGAACAAAGAGCAAGTAGAACAAAAAAAAATGCATGCTTCTAAAATTATTTATAACAATAATTACATGACTGTTGAGGTGGCTAAGGATTTATCCCAAAAAATTTCCTCCTTGGGTCTATATAAAACTGTAGCCAAATTTCGTTATGGTGATGCGGAGGTACTAAGCCCCGAGTATATGGCAAGTTTGTTTAATGCGAAGACGAATTATGATAAAGGTAATTTTGTACCCAAAAATTTGATTCAGTTTAGCTATATGGCTCTACGCGAGTACCTGCACTATGCATTTTTACCTGCAGTATTAGTAACAGGTAATTGGACTCTCTTGAATTTGATCTTGTCTTTTATTTATATTGCTCGACTGCTATTCTTTTGTTCTGCAATCAAATTGAGTATAGTTTTCTATAAAAAATCGGTTAGATCTCCACTGATTTTACTCTCATTGTACTTCATTGTTAGTTTCATCTTTTCATTGGGCACCATAGCGTATGGCACCGCAATGAGACACAATCTGATGACCGATTGGATACTTATCTTATTAGGAACCCCACTCATATATGATTTCGCTGCTCAGTTATTCAAGAAACTTGCATGGAGAAGAAATGCTTTGAAACTCCAAAGAGTGTAAATGATTAATATAAAAAAGCGAATAGCAAAAATAAATCTTCATACCTTAGGGATTCTCTTATCCCTAAGTAGTGCTAGTCTGGGCATGTTACGAGATGTATTACTCGTTTTTATCTTTGGATTTAGTACCTTAAATGATATTCTACAAATTTATTTATCTTTGTATTTTGTCATTTGTTTCTTCTCAGATCCGTTAAGGCTTACCTATTTAAATTTGATTGCAGTTCGACCTTTCAAACAATTAATCGCGTTATTACTTTCTGTAGTCTTTATTTTTATTATGTTCTTCGTTGGATTCATGATGGTGATCAAGCCAAATTTGAATCCCTATTATATGTTTTTAGCTGCTTTTGGCGGATTTCTAAATTTATTTGTTTCTTTACTGGTTTTTCATAAACAACGTTTTGGGGCTTATTTGTCTTCGTTATTGGTTAGTGTAGCGCCCAGTTTTCTGATGATCCCAGCAGTAATTACTCTTGCTTTTTTACCTACACATTTTTTTATTTTGTGTTTTTTATTTACCTTTGTGCTGATTCATACTATCCAGCTGTTTTTACTCAGCTTCATTCGTATCCAAAATTATGTTCCAGGAAAAATGCCAATATGCCTTGAAGACTTGTGGTTTTTATTCCGCCATTGTATTTCGGTACTTGGGGAACAATTATTTCAAATTGTTGGACGACTTATTTTTCTCCAAGTAGGTCAGGGATTTTTAACTTTAACTTCTTTATTTATGAAGTGCCTTATCACATTTCGTTTTGTATTTGTAGATTCATATATTGGGCTAAAAATCAGCTCTTGGAGTTCAGGGAGCTCCAAAGATCGCTTTCTGGAATTGATTGATAACAAACAGATAAATTTTATTATTATTTTAGCTTTGCTCTCGGTTTGTTCTATTGATACATTAAACTTTTATTTTGTGGGAGTGCAGTTTTTATTAATTAGCATCGTCTCTTGTTATTTTTCCTCTTTACACCGCATTGTGTATTTTAAGATCAATCGCTCTATTCATAATGCAAAACTAGTTACCTTTACTGGGTTGGTCGATCTGTTTAGCGCTTTATTTGTATTTTTCTGTTTGAAGTTGCATGTTCAAAGTCATAGCATGCTTTTTGTTTATTTTTGGTACATACTGCGCCTGTTTATCGAAATTTCTGTTTTGCGATTGTACTTTAATAAATTTCAAATGAGTCTAGCCAAAGAAAGCTCGGCAGCCCCTTAATTCATTGTCGTCGTTGATTGTGTTACTGAATAAACAGAGCGCAAAATGGAAATTTATGACTTTATGATTTTGATTCACTAACTAATTTTTGGTACTCATCAACCAGTAAATTATCGCAATGGCGACTATCGAACTCCTTAATCGCTCTACTCTTAGCACTCGCACCGAGTTTTTTTCTTAAGGGAGCATCAGCAATCAGTCGATCAAGGGCTGTTGCTAATTGAGTCACATTCTTTGGTTCTACCAATAAACCGGTAACCTCATCTATTATCGCATCAGTCAATCCATAAATGGACGTTGCTACAGTTGGAACACCCATTGCAGCAGCTTCTATAACGACGGTACCAAAACCTTCTCGATAGCTTGGAAGACATAAAATTTCGGAAATAGCCATTAAATTTTCTGGTTTGGAATAAAATCCGGTAAATACAACCTTTTCTGGGCAATGCTTTTGGACATGACGACGTGCTTCTTCTTCAATATTTTGTTCAAAGCACCCGGCAATAATTAGGGTAATTTTAGTTTGTGTAGTTAAACGACCAACTGCCTCAATAAGCTCAAAAAAGCCCTTATCTCGATTGATCCTTCCGACAAAAAGGAGTACAAAGCTTGTCTTATCAATATTCAGCGACTCACGAATTTGCTGCTTTGCTGTTTCTGAAAAATTTTCTTGCGAAAAACGATTAATATCCACACCTGCCACAGAGCCACTCCCTAAAACTGAGAGTTTGTAGGGACGAACTACCTTCTGTTGAATTAAAAAATCGCGTTGGCTGGCGCTGTCTGCATAACAATGAGTATTCAATCGATTGATCAATTTATCGCAAAATTTGACTATTGCTTTTTTGGGCCCCTTTAAGCTAACCCAGGTTTGACCGGTATAAGTGTGCAGCCTAATGGGAATGCCTGCGAATTTGGCAGCTAATGCACACAGGAATCCGGCTTTAGGTGTCGTAGAATGAATGATATCAAAACGCTCAGTAAAAAATAATTTTGTTAAGCGTATTAAGGCGATTGTATCTTTAATTAGGCTAATTTCTCTTGGGATATGTATTGTTTTGAACTTGCAGTCTTTAAAGGAGTTCATCGCTTCAGATAACCCATCTTTGCTTGAAATAACAGTAACTTCTGCACCCGCATCACTGATGGATGCGAGTTGTGACCGCAAATGAGTTGTCATAAAAAGAAGCACTGTTGACACACGTGCCACACGAATATGTTGCAATTTCTTAGTCATTAATTATCCAAGAATGAAAGAAAAAATCAATCAATGCTACTTCAAATACAACGAGCTTATGTATGATATAAAAAACCAAAGCTTATTCCAAGTTTTAATACCCATTTAGGGGCGTATTGATGGCCGGATGTGTTAGTTTATCTATATTTTGCAGCGAAATGGTTACCCATTGCAAAAAAATCATACTCCTATCGCTTCAAGCATTTTTTTACTTATCACATCAGCATCATATTTTTTTTCGGATAAATCTCTCGATTGCTCTCCAAATTGCTGAATTAAAGATGGATTTTCAATGAATTTGAACATAGCTTCTGCCAAAATATCTACGCTCTTTACCGGAACTTTAAATCCATTCACATTTTCTTCTACAGTTTCACAACAACCAGGAGCATCCGTTGTTATAATAGCACGTCCCATAGCCATTGCTTCTAAAATAGTTCTAGGCATTCCCTCTCTGTACGAGGGGAGGACATAAACATTGCAGCATGTAATTGCGTCGCGTACATCTTCAAGAAACCCCAAATAGTTTACTACTCCTTCTTCAATCCAAGCATCCAGCTCTTTTTTCGAAATAGCATCCGGTCCTTCATCAATCCAGCCTGCCATCGTAAATGTTGCATCCGGATACTTTTTCTTGACCAATCGAGCTGCTCCAATATACTCTCGAATTCCTTTATTTACCAATAGACGTGCAATTAATAAAAAATGAATACCCTTTGGCAATGGAGCTTGAGTATACCTCTCAAGCTCTACTCCAGAACCATTCACTACCGTGGTTTTAACAGTAGGACATAACAATTTTTTTTCAATCAATAATTGTCGATCGTCTTTGTTTTGGAATATGACCAAACGCGAGGATCTAAGCGCGGCCTGATACAATGACATGACAGGACGATAAAACCAATGAGTTTTATCGCCTATAAAAAGATAACCTAAACCTGTAATCAGATTGGTTATATTAGGGACCTTTAAAAGTCTGGAAGCTAATGTTCCATATATAACCGGTTTTATCGTATAGCTTAAAACATAATCCGGTTTAATTTTACGAATCACTTTAATTAAAGAAATAAAGTATCTTAAATCCACAAAAGGATTTTTTCCTGTGCGTTGCAACGATACATCATGAAGGTTCACCCCCATCGACAATAAGGTGTCTCGTGTTTTTGATGGAACGTCAATATTTGGAGAACAAACATGAACCTCAACTCCATCAAGATTCAATTGCTGAATTAAGGCTCCACGAAATTTAATAATTGAATCAGTAAAACTGGAGATTAACAGGAATTTTGGAGGATGACTTTTATTTGAAGATTTTGGCATTATAAGTCACTCCCTAATGAGATATCTTCCAGATTTATAGCAATTTTATGAGGATTATCATTCATAAAATACCAATATGCTTTCCATTAATTAGTGCGGTATGATCTTGAAAAAAAATTAAAATTAAATTAGCACAAGCTTTTAAGAGTGCTTGAATTTTAACATTGTACTCGTTGCCATAGCAACAGCGTTTAGAGAGTACTTTCCCTAATTTGCAAAATGCTCCGCGTTCTGTTGACTAAAGTTTTATGATGTTTTTTATTGTACTTCCCACCACGCCTGAAACATCAAGATATTCCACAATAAAGAGGAAAAATTTCCCTTACCACTTAAATGCTGCTTCCACATGTCACGTATTGGTTGCGAATTGAAAATACCTCCTTGACTTAATCGCCCTTCATCAAGCAAAGTCTCCGCCCAATTTTGTAAAGGCCCCCGCAACCAATCCGCTAGAGGGATGCCAAAACCCATTTTAGGCCGCTCTATTAACTCTCTTGGCACATAACGATCTAATATTTGGCGAAGCGGCCATTTAGTTTGCCCGTCTTTTAGTTTCATGGATAAAGGCAAACTCCAGGCAAATTCAATCAATCGATGGTCAAGAAATGGTACTCTGGTTTCAAGAGAAACGCCCATAGCAGCTCTATCTACTTTCACTAAAATATCATCGGGCAGATAGGAAATAAAATCCATTGCCATCATCTTGCTAATCTCACCTAATCCGGTGAAATGAACAAGATTTTCATCCATAAACGTATTCGGTTCAACTCCCTCAGCAATGAGCAGGGAGTATGGCGCTTCATGATGGGAAATAAGAGTGCGATAGGCTTCTTGAGCATTGACACTTGTTAGCACATGCGCCCCCTTATGAAGCTTTAATCCCGTCTGAGGATAACGCCCCAATAAAGGAAGGACCGAAGCAAACCTGTCCCACGTCATTGGAGAAAAGTTTTTAATTAATTTGGCAGCCGCTTTTCTTACAGGAAGTGGGATTTTATTAATTTTTCCCCAAAATTGAGCAGTCATCTTATAACGATTATATCCACAAAATAATTCATCGCCGGCATCACCACTCAAGGCAACCGTCACTTCTTGCTTTGCTAATTCCGAAACAAGAAAAGTGGGGATTTGTGACGAATCAGAAAAAGGTTCATCATATAAAACGGGGAGTCTGGGAATTACCGCTAGTGCATCCTCAGTGGAAACATATAATTCAGTATGTTGCGTTCCCAAATGCTCCGCAACTGATTTAGCATAAGCGGCCTCATTGTATTGCTTTTCATGAAAACCGATTGAAAAAGTTCGTACGGGACGTGTCGATTGCGCTTGCATCAATGCCACTATTGTAGAAGAATCAATTCCTCCAGAAAGAAAAGCGCCAAGGGGCACATCGGCAACCATTTGTTGGGCAATGGCATCTTTTATAAGCCGTTCCAATTCATCCACTGCTTCAAGTTCGTCCCCCTTAAATGAATCTGCAGTACTAATACCCGCGAGTGTCCAATAACTTTTTATGATAGGTTGAGGGTTTTCGAGTGACAGTTGAAGGAACGTTCCAGGAAGCAATTTACTCACATTCTTATATATTGAATGTGGCGCAGGAATATAATTGTGGCGTAGAAAAAGTGCCAAGGCCCCGTGATCCAGCTCTTTTTTAAAATGAGGATGAATTTTCAAAGCTTTTAACTCGGAACCAAAGAGAAAAACATGATCATTCCATCCATAGTAGAGCGGTTTTTCTCCTGCTCTATCTCTAACTAAAGTGAGCGTATGCAGCAGCTTGTCCCAAAGAGCAAAGGCAAACATCCCAATAGTGCGTTTAATGGTTTCCTCAATTCCCCAGGTCTCAAATCCAGCGAGCAATGTTTCTGTATCTGAATGGCCTCGCCAAGTCTCGATTTTTAGCTGCTCTCTTAGTTTTAAATGATTGTATATTTCCCCATTGAACGCAATAACATACCGACCGCTTGCCGAGCTCATCGGTTGGTGTCCCGCCGGGGATAAATCGACTACAGAAAGACGAGTATGCGCGAATCCAACTCCTGCTCCTGCATCATACCAAGTACCACGATCATTAGGGCCTCGATGTGCAATCGAATCACACATTGATGCTAACAGCTTTTCGGATATACCAGACCAATCAGCTCGGGATAAAACACCAGCAAATCCACACATTTAGTGAGATAACTCCTTATTAAGCGGACCAAAACGTTCACAGGCTCTTTCGTAGAAAATTGTTCGTGAACATCCACGTTCATACATTTCGTGCTTAAATTTCTTTATCAATTTAATAAGCAATATAAAATTCATGTCATTACAATCGTAAATCACTCGCCTCAGCTGAAAACAAATGCTTTAAATCATATAGAACATGTTGCCCCTTACCAAATGAGCGAATCATCTCGATACCCATATCCTTAAATTGTTGATGGGCGACTGCGAGAATAATGCCGTCATATTCGCCTCTATTGGGTTGTGCAATTAATGAAAGTCCATATTCATGTTCAACATCTGCTTCAGCAGCCCAGGGATCATAGACATCCACAGCTACATTATATTCTTTTAACCCAGTTATAACATCAATGACACGTGTATTGCGTATATCAGGACAATTTTCCTTAAAAGTTAATCCCATTACTAAAACTCTTGCCCCTTCAACATGAATACGTTGTTTAATCATTGATTTCACAAGCTGAGATACCACATAAGATCCCATTGCATCATTAAGACGACGCCCTGCGAGAATAATTTCTGGATGATAACCAATAGCTTGTGCTTTATGCGTCAAATAATAAGGATCGACACCAATACAATGCCCACCAACCAAACCAGGACGAAACGGTAAAAAATTCCATTTGGTTTCAGCAGCTTTCAGCACCGCTTCCGTATCGATATCCAACTTATTGAAAATGATCGCTAGTTCATTGATTAATGCGATATTCAAATCACGTTGTGTATTTTCAATGACCTTTGCTGCTTCTGCGACTCTGATGCTCTCGACCTTATGAGTGCCTGCAACAATAATTTCTTGATACAAAGCATCGACAATATCTGCGACTTCAGGGGTTGATCCTGAAGTAATCTTCGTAATCGTTGTTACTCGGTGAAGTTTATCACCTGGATTGACGCGCTCTGGGCTGTAACCGGCATAGAAATCCACATTAAATTTCATTCGAGAGGTACGCTCAAGTACGGGTACGCAGACTTCCTCTATAGCGCCAGGATATACAGTAGACTCATAGATTACGATATTACCAGGCTCCAGCATACGCCCTATCATTTCGCTGGCCTTAATCAGAGGCTGAAAATCTGGTTGTTTGTACTGATCAATCGGCGTTGGTACGGTAATGATATACATATCACAAAAAGCAATTTCCTCAGGGATTGATGTTAAATACAAATGTTTTGCTTCCTGCAATTCTGCATCACTGATTTCTAGAGTCGAATCATGACCGCTTTTAAGTTCTCTAATGCGATTTTCATTAATATCAAAACCCATTACCGAACGCACTTTGCCAAATTCAACTGCCAAGGGCAAACCAACATAACCCAAACCAACTACAGCAAGCTTCTTTTCTTCAACAACGCTCATCCTTTCAGTCCCAATTTTATTTTTATATTATTGTAATCTCATCCAACATCATCATTATCAACTGACCCGCTCTAACGCTCTATCAGATTGTACTGCATAATAATCCAGATACCATTCCACAAAACGTTTTATCCCCACTTCTACTGGAGTGCTTGGGGCATATCCCACATCATTCTTAAGCGCTTCTACATCGGCAAAAGTATCTGGCACATCACCATCTTGCAGGGGTAACAAATTCATTTTTGCCTTCTTTCCGAGACACTGTTCTAATACTTCGATATAACGTGACAAAAGAACAGGACTTTGATTGCCAATATTGTAAACGCGCCATGGGGCAGAACTTGTACCAGGTTCGGGAGACATACCTGACCACTCTTTATTTGGTGTAGCCGGATGATCATGTACTCTTATTATGCCCTCTACTATGTCATCAATATAAGTAAAATCTCGTCGATGGTTTCCAAAATTAAATACATCGATAGGCTCATCGTTCAGAAGATTTTTGGTAAATTTGAAAAGTGCCATATCGGGTCTTCCCCAAGGCCCGTACACTGTAAAAAAGCGTAGTCCTGTGGTTGGAAGTCGATATAAATGACTGTAACTATGAGCCATAAGCTCATTGGCCTTTTTGGTTGCTGCATAAAGACTCAAAGGATGGTCTACATTATCGTGAACTGAAAAAGGCAGGGATTCATTAGCACCATAAACGGAGCTGGAAGAAGCATAACTAAGGTGCTCTATACGATGATGTCTACATCCTTCCAAAATATTGAGAAAACCGACCAGATTACTGTCAATGTAGACATAGGGGTTTTCAATGGAATAACGAACTCCAGCCTGGGCACCAAGATGAATAACTCGTTGAAAATTATGCGATGCAAACAATTGCGCCATAGATTCTCGATCAGCCAATTCGAGATGAATGAACTTGAAATGGGCAAAATCAGCCAGTTGTTGTAAACGTGCCTTTTTCAGATTTACATCGTAATAGTCATTGAGATTATCAATACCAATAACTTCATCACCTCGTTCGCACAATTTTTGTGCCACATGAAAGCCAATAAATCCAGCTACTCCAGTAACTAAAACTCTCACTAAACATCACCTCCATCAGAGTACTGAGATTAAACTAAAAACCATTTTAATTTCTTCTTAATTAGCAAAAGGTACACGTGGTTTGATCTTCTGTCACTAGGAATTTTTTAGCGCATGGACATTTCGCCAAAAAATTCGGGTGATTCCAAACACTCCCCCTGCAAGTATACCTAACAATAAAGATATTGTAAGAATCAATTTCTTTTTCGGTGAAACAGGGATAATTGGTGTCTCTATTGTTCCATCCAGATGGAATACTTTTACTTCTTTTGGCTCTATAACAAATGATTTATAAAAATCAAGCTGGCCTTGTAATGTGCGTAGGCCAGGAGTAAATGGGTCATTCGAATCTCGCTCTGATAAATTTTTAATTTTCGCGCGAAGAACTGGAGTGCCAAGCATATAAGCCATATTAGTTTCATTTACCGTATGATATTGGTTTACCACCGGGATGTTTATATTTGCATTTTGCGCAATATTAATGGCTTCATGTAACTGAGCCATATGATCTAATTTCTGCTTTTGGGCAATACCTTTTATTAAATCAATCTCATGCTCTAGTCGATAAATGGCGATGGCACGCTGTTTGTCAATATTCTTAATAAGGGAATGCACCGTGCGGTTGTTGACTAACCTGATGTATTGTTGCAGCCAAACAGCCATCAATTTTGGCTCAGTTCCTTTGATTACTACTTCATAGTGCACTGGGGTAGTGTTCTTAATTACATTGATTGACAGTTTGTTGGAAAAATCATTATAGACATGCGCCTTGGCAATGATATTTTGGGGTTTTTCTTGTAAAAGTGACAGATAATAATGTTCAAAGAAATATTTTTTGAGAGAAATAGACAGCAATTGGTTGCCAAAAACTTGATACACTGAATTAACGTTCAGGGGTTCAATTAAAGATTGGTTCGCAAGAACTCCTTTGTTAAATGCAGCCACATCCCCTTGATTGGGGGCTGAGATATAGGCTTTAACTTCATAAACAGGGGCACTGAGATAAATATAGGTGAATCCAACGAATAGGCTCAGTAAAGCACAAGACAGAATGATCCATTTTTCTCGATAAATCATACCAAGCAAGACGAAGAGATCGACACCATGAGTATCGTGAGAACTCGCTTTTAGCATTCCTGCCATAACTTGTTTATCCCTTTTTAAAACGCTACTTGGCTGCCGATAATTTGCTACGAAAGCCATTCTTATCCCGAGTCAAATAACTAATTGATGTTGTTGGCGATAGTATATTCAAAAAAAATTTAATATTCGAGCTTTAAAAAATAATCCTCTAGTACATTTAGCGCTCAAAAATTGGGTTTCCCTAAACCAGGATTTATGATAATGTGCCAGCATGTCATGGATATATACGCCACATATAAAAGTGGAACCCATATTGTGCTATAAATTGATGAGGGGATGTTAACAAGAAGTTTTCTCTCAAACCCATTTAAGACGTCCAAGAATATAATCTGATACTAAAAGCGAAACGATTCAAAGCAGGTGTCTTGGCTGTAGGGAAATTTTTTTTGGTGGGAAACACATTGATTTCTTTTATTTTTAGAGAGTTCGATATTAAAGAAAAATTAACGTGCATTAGTTTGGAATGGCGGCGTATAGCAAGCGGATTGTTTTGGATCATTCTTTTTATTCTTCTCGGTAAAATCATCGGTGCAGCAAAAGAAATGTCCATAGCCTGGCATTATGGTACGGATGAAATTGTAGATGCTTATTTGTTTGTCTTTTCTCTTCTCAGTTGGCCCTTATCAATTTGGCTTAGTGTTTTAACAGTAGTATTAGTTCCTCTTTTAGCTCGCATGCGCGCTAACACACCTGAAGAAATTCCATTTTTTTATAGCGAATTATTGGGGTTTACATTAATTATCGCATCGCTCTTCATGGTATCTTGCTATCTCTTTTTTGGGGTTATTTTCAATACACAAGAACTGGGATTTTCAGAGCATACAAAAGAGATTGCAAAAACGATGGCAAATTCGCTCATTTTTTTAGCACCATTAGGAGCGGTTATAAGCCTATTTTCCGTCTGGTTATTGGCAGTAGGACGTCATCAAAATACTTTATATGAAGCCATTCCAGCTTTTATACTGTGCCTGGCTATTGTGTGTTTTTCGAACTTGCAGTTAGAACCACTGGTTTGGGGAACCGTGATAGGCTATATAGTTCATTTACTCGTGCTTTCAATTTCCTTACACCGCTCAGGGGAGCTTCCTGTTCCACGCTTTACTTTTAAATGTGCCTTTTGGGGTGAGCTCGGCAAGGGAATTGGCATTATTACTCTTGGCCAGGCTCTAATTGCTCTGGGTCCGATTATCGATCAATTCTTTGCTGCCAATCTTGGCTCAGGGTCTATTGCTTCCCTGGGTTATGCAAATAGAGTATTGGCGTTGATTTTAAGTCTTGCAGCCCTCTCTATTAGCCGAGCCACTTTACCTGTGTTTTCGTCTGAATTTGCCGGCTCAAATCGCTCGGTACGATCTTTAGCGCTTCGTTGGGTCTTTATTATTTTTGTCGGCAGCATCGCCATTGTGTTTTTGTCGTGGATTGCAGCACATAAAATAGTGTCTATTTTATTTGAACGCGGTGCTTTTAATGCGAATAATACATCAGTAGTCGCTTATTTATTCCAAAGAGGGTTGTTGCAATTACCGCTTTATGCATCCAGTCTTGTTTTAGTGAGTTATTTTGCAAGCTCAAGAAAGTACTTCCTTATTTTTATTTCAGGAGTTTTGGGTCTATTAAGTAAAGTGGCTGCCAATTACTTACTCATTCCAGCGTTTGGCATGACCGGTGTAATGTACTCATACTCAGTTGTTTATGGCATCAATTTGATTTTCTTCTCATTGATGTTTTTAGCAGAAGAAAGGCATTTGAAAATAGGGTTACGACGTTACTTTATGAGCCGCCAACCCTGATTTTTTTTGTTATTACTAAAGGATATCTAATTTTTTTGTGAGGAACAAAGTGGAACTTCTTACTGTGTTTACATGGATGATGCACTTTACATTACTTTTAATTAACAGTTTTATTTCAATGAGAAAACCCTATTGGTGTAAAATCAGCGTGATGCTGTATTGTTTTTACTCCGTTGTCGTTTTGGTTCCTTTTCGCTTTGATTTCTTTGGTATTCCCGTAACCTACACTCCTTCAGCACTTGTGCTCAGCATTTATATAATTACTGATCTTGCTTTATTGTTGTCTTTATTTGTTGTTACGGAAAATTCTTCCTTAAGCCGGGACTACCTTGTTGTTTTAAATACAAATGGGATTGGATGTCAGGTTTTACTGCTAATGGCTTGTTTGGCTCAAGTCTATGTACTGATAAAAAGTTATGATTTGATTTTTTTGCCAAAAGATAAATTTATCATCGCCAGTTCAGGCCGCTCTATGGATTTATTTTTTTACCATTTCCCCTATGATACGATTCTTCTTGGAGGACTGTTTTTTTCTCCATTTAAGTCTAAAGCCCTCAAATTTTTTATTGCCGTCGTAACATTAGCCACAGTGTGTGTCTCTATTATTAGTGGATACAGACATTTAGTCTTTTTAATCTTTTCTTATCTCGTCTTATCCAGATCAAATAAAATAGCCTCTCCTATTTTAGTGGCTCTATTACTTACATTTATTGGAGAAGTTTCAAATTATTTAAAATGGTATGTACATGCTGCTTTATTTAAAGAGGGCTTTGAATTAAGTGAATATCTTGATTATATTTCCAGAACTTACACATTCCAGCCAAGCCCCGAACAAATGGCTATTTTAACCAATTTAGTTTTGTCGCTTGATTTAGGCAAGATAACTAATTCACTCCATGTTTTTGCAAATTTCCTTCCTTTCACCTCCTCATTGTCGCCGAATGCGGGAAAAATGCTCAATTCTTTAGGAGAGGTTTTACAGATACCCAATGGCCAGGGTGCTGCCTACAATTTTCAATTATTTGTTTTGGGAACTTATGGAATAGGATTGATTTTTATGTGGTTTTCTATGTTTTTTAATTGGATTACCAAAGGCTCCATACTTACTTTTGTATCACTCTATATCAGCTATTCCATTTTACGTGATGAACCTTCATATTGGATAAGTCAGATTAAGATGGGACTCCTGTTAACTTTCTTTGTTTTTACGTTAAATCAACTCGAAAAAATGTTCCGCCCTGCTTATTCCAATTTTTCAAAAGTAGGTTGCTCTTGATAGGGCATTATATTGATTAGCAAACTTAGAGGATAAATGAATAAAATATTATACGTGATTGGGTCTTTAGATGTTGGTGGTGCAGAAATGCATCTTTTTCAACTCCTCCCTAAATTAAAACAAAAAAATTGGGATGTCGAAGTGTTTTGCATTGGTCGACCGGGTGCGCTGGCCCAAGAACTACAAAAAATGGGGATTAAAGTCAACTCGCCTTTATTTAAGCATAAACAGGGGGCTTCTTACATTTATCGACTGTTCCGTATGTCATTTTCTTTTGGGTCACTTCTTGTTTTTTTATCTTACCGGCGTTTTAAAGTAGTGCATTTTTTCCTCCCTACAGCCTATTTGATTGGAGGAATTTGCTCTATTTTAACCTTTAAAAAATTTAAGGTGATGAGTCGGCGGAGTTTAAACGGTTATCAGGCAAAATACCCAGTCCTGTCAAAGATAGAAAAAAAATTACATCGCCATATGAATGCTATTCTTGGAAATTCACGTGCTGTTATTTCTCAGCTAGAAGAAGAAGGGGTACCCGATTCCAAATTAAGGTTAATCTATAATGGTGTGAATTTTTCCAGATTTGCTGACATCGAAGACAGACAGAGCGTGCGGAATAAACTGGAAATACCCGATTCAGCCTTAGTATTTGCTATTGTAGCAAACCTCATTCCTTACAAGGGGCATCGTGTTCTGCTTGAGGCGTTCTCTCGAATCGCATCTCGTTTACCAACCCCATGGTATCTTCTAGTGATTGGACGTGATGATGGGATAGGTTCGGAGTTAAAAAAATATGCAGAGGAATGTAACCTTGCTGACTCGGTTAAATGGCTTGGAGCGAGATCCGATGTGCCTGCTCTGCTTAAATCATCCGATATAGGTATTTTATCTTCTTTAGAAGAAGGATTTTCTAATGCAGTAATTGAGTGTATGGCAGCAGGATTACCAATGGTTGTCACTAACGTAGGAGGGAATGGCGAGGCGGTGCTCGATGGCGTTTCAGGAATTGTTGTACCACCAAATGATCCATCAAAAATGGCTGATGCGTTACTTTATTTAGCATCAAATGACTCACTAAGAAAACAATTTTCATTAGCTGCAAGCCAACGTGCTCATTCAGAGTTCTCTCTTGAGGCCTGTGTGGACCACTATGACTCATTTTATAAGGAGCTTGTTTTACCTAAAAAAAACGAGTAATTTTTCTACGACAAATTTTTTTTACTAAAGAAACTGCGAGTCTGGCATGTAAGTCATGTTTGTTTCAGAGAATGAGTTATCTTGAGGCGTAGCTTTTTGTCCTCTTTAATCAAAAATTTCTTACCGCAAATATTACTTTTTAAAATTATCGGAAAATTAGTAAGTTATTGATGAACGTATGCGACCAATTCTTGAAATAACTATACTCGCAATGACCGGTGCACCAAAAGGCTCATCCCTGGCTCAACAATCCTAGCAAGTAATTACCATAACTGCTTTTACTTAACTCACGCCCCATCTCCTCAATCATGTCCCTGCTTATCCAGCCGTTGTTGTAAGCAATTTCCTCCAGACAAGCTATCTTTAATCCTTGACGATGTTCGATTGTTTGCACAAACATACTTGCCTCTAAAAGGCTTTCGTAAGTTCCTGTATCCAGCCATGCAAAACCACGACCAAGTAGCTCAACGTGAAGAGTACCGCATTCCAAATAATGTTGATTAATACAAGTGATTTCTAATTCACCTCGGCTGGATGGTTTTACTTGCTTCGCAATATCAACGACTTGATTGTCATAAAAATAAAGTCCAGTGATCGCATAATTAGATTTTGGCTTGCTGGGTTTTTCTTCAATTGACACCGCTTTCATTTTGTCATCAAAAGTAATGATGCCAAAACGTTCAGGATCTTTTACTTGATAGCCAAAAACAGTAGCTCCTGTTTCACAGGCAGCAACTTCTCGTAGTTTTGGAGTAAAGCCTTGCCCATAAAATATATTGTCACCGAGAACTAAGCAAACTCGGTCAGGTCCAATAAATTCTTCACCGATAATGAATGCTTGAGCAAGGCCATCTGGGGTTGGTTGTATTGCATAATCTATGCTTATTCCGAACTGTTCCCCATGACCGAGAAGTCTTAGATAAGCTGGACGATCTTCAAGAGTTGTAATGATAAGGATCTCGCGAATACCCGCTAACATCAGGACGGATAAAGGATAATAGATCATCGGCTTATCATAAATAGGTAATAAATGTTTTGAGATCCCTTTTGTAATAGGATGAAGCCGTGTACCCGCCCCCCCGGCTAGAATAATTCCTTTCATACGACCAATTCCTTATCAGATAGCTTGAAATGGTTGGTGACTTGCTGCGTTTTATTTAAAACAGCCCTGCACCAATTGTGATTTTTAATATACCACTCCACAGTTTTTCTCATCCCTGTTTCAAATGTTTCATAAGGTCGCCAACCTAATTCAGATTGAATTTTTTTGGCATCAATAGCATAGCGTAGATCATGGCCAGGTCTATCGGTAACGTGCGTAATTAAATCTTTATAATGCATAATGCCTTGTGGCTTGGTTGGGAGTAATTCCTCTAATAATGAACAAATGGTGCGCACCACATCAATATTTTGCATTTCATTGTGGCCACCAATATTATAAGTAGCCCCTACTTTTCCAAAGTTTAAAACTTGATGTAAGCCACGAACATGATCGTTGACATATAACCAATCACGCACCTGTGTTCCAGTTCCATAGATACACAATGGCTTACCCGCCAGTGCATTTAAAATGGTTAAGGGAATTAACTTTTCCGGATATTGGTAGGGGCCATAATTATTTGAACAATTTGTTATTAGGATCGGTAGCCCATACGTTCGATGCCATGCCCTTACAAGATGATCGGAACTTGCTTTACTTGCTGAATAAGGTGAGCTTGGGGAATAGGGGGTAGTCTCAGTAAAAAACTCACTGGAATTTTCAAGATCGCCAAAAACTTCATCAGTGGATATATGGTGAAATCGAAATAACTGTTGACGTGTTTCAGGCAATGACTGCCAGTAGGCACGTGCAGCTTCCAGTAGTGTGTAAGTCCCCACAATATTAGTTTTTATAAAGGCAGCTGGTCCACCAATAGAGCGATCTACATGAGTCTCGGCGGCCAAATGCATCACGGCATCGGGTTGGAACGTAGAAAAAATATGATTCATTTGATCAAAGGAGCAAATATCTATTTGCTGAAAAACATAGCGACTACTATGACTGATTTCAGAAAGAGACTCTAAATTTCCAGCATAGGTTAATTTGTCTATATTAATTACAGAATCGGATGTGTGCTGAATAAGGTAACGGATTAAAGCTGAACCAATGAATCCTGCCCCGCCGGTAATTAGAATTTTCAAAGTTAAATACTCTTGCTTAATATATTAGAAAGTTGCTCAATGACAATGTCCTGATGATTATTCGACAAACCGACCCACAGGGGTAATCGGATTATTCGTTCTGCCAGAGATTCCGTTAAAGACAACTCTCCATGAGCTCTACCAAAGCGCATACCTGCAGGTGCGGAATGTAATGGAACATAGTGAAATACTGCTTTTACATTATTGTAGTTGAGCGCATCCAAAACGGATTGTCGATTAATTTCAGGAGATAGAATGACATAGTACATATGTGCATTATGTTGACAGGAGCTCGGTATAATAGGACGACGAATAAGACCCGTATCCTCTAAAGATTTAAGTCGTTCATGATAATAATTCCAAATCGCTAGACGCTGTTGCGTTATTTTTTCTGCCTCTTCAAGTTGAGCCCAAAGAAAGGCAGCAATGAGCTCACTGGGCAGATAAGAGGAACCGACATCGTTCCAGGTATATTTATCTACTTCTCCACGAAAAAATTGGCTACGATTAGTGCCTTTTTCACGAATTATTTCAGCTCGTAAAGCAAATTCAGGATTGTTGATTAATAATGCACCACCTTCTCCTGATATAATATTTTTAGTCTCATGGAAGCTGTAAGCACCGAGATCACCGATGCTTCCTAAAGCACGCCCTTTATAATAAGCCATCACTCCCTGGGCAGCATCTTCAATTACTTTTAAATCATAATGTGCTGCAATATCCATGATTGCATCCATCTCACATGCTACGCCAGCATAATGCACTGGCACTATTGCTTTAGTTTTAGGTGTTATAGCTGCGGTTATCAGGTGCTCGTTAATATTAAGCGTGTCCTCTCGAATATCGACGAATACAGGGATACCGCCTCGAAGGACAAAAGCATTTGCTGTCGATACAAAGGTGTAGGAGGGCATGATGATCTCATCGCCAGGTTGTATATTCGATAAGAGTGCCGCCATCTCTAAAGCCGCCGTACACGAATGGGTTAGAAGCGCCTTGATGCAAGCAACACGTTCTTCTAACCATTTATGACAACGTTTCGTATATGAACCATCCCCTGATAATTGTTTATCTAGCTGGGTTTGGCTGATGTACTCTGATTCTTTGCCTGTAGTATATGGGCGATTAAAGGGTATTTTCTCGCTATTCATCATTTGACCACCACTCCTGAAACTTTCACGCTATTACAAGGCCTTAGAGGTTACTCGTTACTCAACACTGCAATTCCAAATCCTGTTTTTCCATAATCATTACCGTTATACAACATATAACGTTCATGGTTATAATCAAACACAAATGGATAGCAGGTCATCTTAGAGTCCCAACCCGATGGAGAAACATCAAGTTCGACCGCCTCTTGCCGTTGCCAATTTCGTCCATCATCTGATGTTGCGAAATTAATTCGATAGGTGTCGCAATTTTTAGTTGCTCTCGAGCAAAACCACATTTTATAACCGCTTGTATCATGCAATACTCTTGGCACGCCAAGAGCGTATTCATGTTCATCTTTAAAATCAATGGCTATTGTTCCATCTCGCTCCCAACACACGCCATCTTTGGATTCTGCATATTCAAGACGATAGAAATGCTTCGGCCCTTCTGAGGTTTGTTTCCAGCCAACACAGGATGTAAACCAAGCCCGAAATAAACCATTCTCATAAGTTACTTCAGGAGTTGCTACAAAATGAGGAAACTCTCGAGTTCTATCAATAACCGGGCCAAAAAAGCGTCGCTCGAAGCGCTCCGTCGTATCATTCCACTCCGCAAGACCAATTGAGTTGCGAATTTTAACAGTGACACCTAAGTTGATCCCCGTATAATACAGCAGCTTCTTTCCTTCATGCATTACAATGGCATTTGGAAGCGCACCACTGTCATCAAAACAACCTAATTCCCCAGGCTCCAGAACCGGTTTATCATGAACGCGAAGAGTTTTCGTCGGATTACGCATATCAATTTCAATGAAAGCACCATGTCCGCGATTATATTTGTCTCTACAGGAAAAATAGATTCGATATAATTCATTATCAATTTGTTCGGCAATTGGAATCATCGCGTGTGAGTACATCCAATCGCTATGATTATCAGCACAAAATATGTGACCTAGTTTTTTCCATTTCATTTCTTACTTCCTGACTCAAATGTTTTTTATTCGGTTACTTGGAGCTCGTGATCGTTCCGTTGCTTTACCCACATAGAGACCTAGAGGTTCTGTAGAGGCGAGAATTAGTGACCCAGCTCCGATGATTGATTTTTCCCCTATAGATATATTGTCTCTGAATGTTGCATTAACTCCAATAAAACAAGATTCACCAATTTCTACTCGTCCAGAAACAACAATGTGGGAGGCCAAAAAGCAATGGTCAGATATTACGGAGTGATGACCAATATGATTACCACTCCATAGGGTTACATTGTTACCGATGGTGACAAATGGTTGAATCGTATTATCTTCGAGAATAAAACAATTCTCTCCTATTTGGTGTTGATTGAGGATTGTTGCATGGGGGCTAATATAGCTGGCAAGTTGATAGCCCATAGCCTTGACCTCTAGATACTTTTTTTTCCTCGTCTCATTGAGATTTGAATAGCCTAGTGCAACGAAAAATTCATGGCTCGCTGGTGGATATTTTTCGACAATTTCATCAAAAGGAATAACCGGTAAACCACAGAATGTGTTTGATTTAAGATATTCGCGATCGACTGAGAACGCTTCAATTTTATAATCAGAATCTCGAGAAAAATAATAATGGGCAAGTTCAGCAGCATCGGTAGTTCCAAAAATAATTAGTTTTTTCATAAGGTCCCTTAATAAATTTATTCTGAGTACAACGTCTTAGCTTTAATTGAGAATATTTGATCTTCAAGATGTTCTATCATTATTCATGTTGCAAAACCAGACACATCATTAAATTATTCATCAATTGTAGATTCAGTTGATCTTACTTCCAGTTCTTTGTTACGCGGATCAATAAGGTTTTTTTGGTATTTTTGCCGAACAATAGTATATGGGCGTTGTTTAATTTCAGAGAAAATTTTTGAAAGATAAATACCAATAATACCAATGAACGAAATGATTAGGCCACCTAGCAGCCAAACTGATGCCATAATAGATGTCCAACCACTGAGTATGGTGTGAAAAACAAATCGATTTACAATGAGGAATACTGCATAACTGGCTGAAAATAATAAAATCAAAATGCCAACATAAAAAATGCTAATCAATGGTGTATTACTAAACGAAGTGATTGCATTGATAAACATGGATATTTTACGGCGTAGTGTGTAGGTGGTTTGACTTGTACTTTTTTTATTTATAATTTGTGGTTCTTGGTTGAAACCAGTGATAGACCATAGACCAGCCATGAATATTTCGCGTTCTTGATGAAGTAAAAGTGCATTCACATAACGTCGAGTCATTAAACGCGCAACAACAATGTTTGAAGGGATTTTTATGCCTGTAAGTGCGCGAAATACTCTATAAAATAACTGGCCGGATATTCGCTCAAAGAAACCACCCTTACGTTTTTCTTGAATACCATAAACAACATCGCAAAGACTCTCTTCCATTTTTTTAGAGAACGGATTAAGTAACTCAGGATCTTCCTCAAGATCACTGTCTATTAAAAAAATAAGCTCTCCCTTTGCATGTGCCAGTCCGGTCATCATCGCTTTATGATGTCCAAAATTACGAGACAGATCAATCAGAAGGATATGTGGGTTTATTTTTGCTAATTGCAGAGCGATACTGAAGCTATTGTCAGGAGAACCGTCATTGACAAGGACTATTTCATAATCATCCCCAACCAGCTGTTCAGCGGCTAAGGCGGTACGCGCGCAAAATTCTTCGATGTGTTGTGCCGATTTATATAAAGTAGTGACAACAGATAATTTCATTTCTTTACATACCTCATGTAATTCACCGAATCTTTGCCACAGTTAAATAAGAGGTCTAAAATAGAAACTTCATGGGTAAATTCACCCCAAAGTTGGGGATATTCTTGATAGCCCTTATAATCAAACCAGTGCAATTTAATATCCCGCTCAACGAATAATTTCGCATCGATATAATCAGAAGCAGCAGGTCCAGAAAGATATTCATTAGCACCAGCTTGTAAACATAGATCAACTAACCGCTCTGTTTTACCATCAATTAAAGTGTAATCCCAGGAGTTCGATATTTTAGTTGTAATGCCAAGATAATCACATATAGCTTCAATCAGTTGCCGATTTAAAACCGAGAGGTGAGAATAATGCTTTTTATAAAGCGGCTCCAGAAAAGATGATACCTCTTCAAATTTTGGGGCACGACGATAGTTGCATTCTAAAGTCTTCCAATGTTTTTTCTGCCAGCCACATTCTGGCAATTCAACGTCACGAATACGCCTACTTTTACTTTGGCCAACAGGTACACTAATCCATTCAATCCCAGAAGGTGTTTTAATTTTATTACGATTTCGCCAATCATTTTTAGTAAATTGCATATCATCATATAAGATAAATTCATCGACTGATGCAATCATGTCAAAATAACCTTTCCATGGAATGTAATTAGATTGAAGGATAGCGATTTTTTTCATGAAGGTTACCCTTGTTGCTTCACAGGTCATTTTACTTTTGAACTGAGAGTCACATCCTTAATGATCGCTGTATTAATTCGCTTCTGACTCATCTGATTAAAATAAAGTACGCGGGATATTCTAGACTTCAGATAAGATAATTTCAATAAATAAATTTTCAAAAATAACTAGGGTCTAAAAGCCTTTGAGGCCTGTGCAATCATAGTAAAATTATGCATTAGCAAACTAATCAGGCCGAGAATAAATAATAATGCAAAAGGTCCACGAAGGCGCTGTTGAACTTGGGGGCTTATGACCAAGGAGCAAGCAACAAAAAAAATAGGTAGTTCCAACATATAATCATACAGATATGGATGGATAGAAATCACCTGTGGCCAAAGTACAAAAGTGAGTAAATAAGGAAAAAAAAGAAATAGATAATTCTCGTAAAGCTCGAACTTTTCTTTCAACAGAATTTTACCACCAATCAAATAAGCAATTAATAAAAAGATTAGCTCAGAAATAAAGCCACGAGGAAATGATGTCCAATATGGAAAAACTAGAGCTTGTAACATGTTTTTATAATAGGTTACATCGCCATCTAAACCCGAACGGAAAAGAAACGAGCTCGAATCGTTATGATAATGCAACAGCTTTATCATGATAACTGGATATAAATAGGTCACAATTGCAACGGCAAATGCAAACAATAATACAGGGACTACCTCAGAATATTGCTGTTTATACTCCTTAGGCAAAACATAAAAAGCGAGTGTAACAATCATCAATATTCCATGTATTGGCACAACGAGGCAGAGACCTAATAAGCCAAACTTGAACCATGAGGATGTAAAATCTTGCCGGCTGACGTATACGAATAAAAAAAGTGTAAAATACATTATTAATGGAAAAACGTTATCAGTGCCGGTATCCTGGGTGAGTTGAATCCAAAAACCAGGTATGGATAGCATTATTCCAAATACGCAAAAAACTGAAAATTGAACCAGGGTGTTGTTTAATGGTGATTTATTTGGATTATTGATGAGTGTAAATACATATACAGCAGCAAAGATAATGGAATAAAAAATTGAAATAACTCTCGTTGTTAGCTCTAATGTTACTCCTAATAAAAATGCTAATATTTTTGAATAAAAATACATTAATAGCAAAAACGGAGGTGAATATCCTGCGTACGCAATTTTATCATTATATTTCTGAATAGACTGAAATGACACTAAAAAATGAGATGAAAATGGCCTATGCTCCCAAATATAATAAAAAGCTTGTGCTAATCGGTTGAATCGATGGGTCGAAATACTCGTATAAACAACATACTCCGCCCCAATTTTCCATAGCAGCTGTAGCCATAAAGAACAACTAGCAAATATAAAAAAATAAAACGCTATACTACGATAATCCGTTTTGTCTTTGACTATAGCATAATATTTATTCAACCATATTACGGAGAATATAAACCAAGAAATAATTACTTTTGTATAAAAATCAAATTTAAAAAATAAAATGGTGGGGGAAATATTCCAAAAAAAAGGCAATATAAAAAAAGGAGCAATAAAGTAGAATGCATCAACCTTATTTTGAATCAATATCTTAAATCCATGAGTATATCCATAGGACCAACGCTTATTATTTGGATAGAGCAACAGCCAAGAAAAAAATAAAATAAATAAACCACTTAGCAAAACTGGTGCTCTGTGAAAAAAGAAAAATAATGGCAATAAATTCAAGCAAAGAATTGTGAAGACAGTTACCTGAGGAATGGAGATAACTGTGGCGGATTGTGATTTTATAACATGATCTTGCACTAAAATTAACCCCACAGTTATCTAAAAATTCTTGATTAGCTTTTAGGCTTCATACTTTAGTGCAAGGTTCCCTTAATGTAAAGATCTGTGTGTTATGTGGTATTCCTTTCCCTTTTCAAAACAAATTATTTCAGCTTAACCAAAAAACATTTTGGCTAATAAAGCCTTAACCTTTAGGCTTTTCTTTTGCAAAGTGATACTCTTTCACAGAGTTGTATCGAGCGAATATTCTTCGCAATATATTACATTTAATGTATCGCCTGGACACTGGTCTCATGTACTATGTCGTCACCATAACGAATATGTTTTTAGCAAATTAAAGTATCGGTAGGTAGAGTAAAATATGTACAGGACGATTTTTCCTTTTCAATTATCAAGAAACCTCATTCAATTCATACGCTTTGGCACCGTGGGGTTGATTACCAATATTATTGGTTACTCCTTTTTCCTAGGGCTTACTTGGGTTGGTATCAATCCTAAGGTCGTGATTACTATATTATTTTTTTTCAATCTAACTTTTAGTTTTTTCAGTAATCGACGATGGGTATTCGCTAATCATCAAAATCAAAAATTTAATCGTGTTACTATTGTACGATTCATCATCGCATACCTTACCGGATATTTAATTAATTTGGCGTTACTAATAGAATGCGTCGATCGCTTAGGTTACTCACCTCAATTAGTCCAATTAATAGCGATAGCCTTGATCGCCATTTACTTTTTCTTTGTATTAAAGCTATTGGTTTTTAGACAAAATAATTTACCAGCACTCATTGAGTAAATCGCTAGTTTGATTCAGGAAAAAAATTGATCCTTTCTTGAACTGTGTTAAAGAGATATGATCTGCTCAACAAGGAGCATCGTGAGTATTCAATTTTTTGAGGCAAAATCCGATTTAATTCATCAATTACTATAAAATAGCAGTCATTCAAACTATGGACGATTACGTAATGAGCAATACACTTTATATTCCACCAATAGAACAATGGATAAATGACATACGGGTATATGTTAGAGAAAAAGCACCGGAAATATTGTCTTTAGTGGAAATATATATTGGAGAAGCAAAATTTGGGAGGACATTAATTAGTGATGATTTGCAGAATATAAGTAAAAATACCAAGATACTTGAGGTTGGTGCTGGAAGTATGATATTGAGCTGTCAATTAGTAAAAGAAGGGTACGACGTTACAGCCCTAGAACCCATGGGCTCTGGTTATTCTCATTTTAGCCAAATGCAGACATTAATATTGGATTTGGCGAACAGTCAAAATATTAGTCCTAAAATCATACATCTTCCAGTGGAGCAGTTGGACATACAAAATAATTTTGACTTCGCCTTCTCAATAAATGTAATGGAACATGTTGAAAATGTATCACTTGCACTAACTTTAATTGGGAATAGTCTGAAGAAAAAAGCGGTATATCGATTTACTTGCCCCAATTATTTATTTCCCTATGAGCCTCATTTTAATATTCCTACTCTCTTTTCCAAATCAATAACAGAAAAATTTTTTAAGAAATTGATATTTAATAAAATTAAAATACCTGATCCAGAAGGTACTTGGAACTCATTAAATTGGATAAATGTCAAACAAATAAAAAAAATAATTCGCAATCTAACTCATTTGGACATCGTTTTTAATAAACAGTATATGGTTTCAATTTTTGAAAGAGCGCTTAATGACTCAGAATTTTGCAAGCGCCGTTCTGGTTGGATGGTTCATGTAATAAAGGGTATTACCTATTTACGCATGCATTATTTTTTTGGATTCATACCCATTATTATGCAACCCACAATAGATTGCAAAATCATTCGCTTAAAATAAGGATAAACAATTATGGCACAAATAACTCATGGTATTCGTTCAATTTTATCTTATCCTATTATTTATTCCCTATTTCAGGCGCTTATGGGCGCCCATAAAGCGAGAACTCTATTTACGCAGAATTTCATTAAGCCTTACTCGGGCATGAAAATTTTAGATATTGGATGCGGACCAGCAGAAATTCTTAATTATCTAAAAGACGTAGAATATTATGGGTTCGATGTCTGCAACGCATATATTACAAAAGCTCAATCTATATTCGGAGATCGAGGAAACTTTTATTGCAAAGAATTTGAATTAAATGATTTAGACAATATACCTAAAGTCGATGTTGTATTAGCGATAGGGCTTTTACATCACCTTGATGATGATACATTAATCAAAATGCTTCGATTAGCTTTTTCTGCTCTAAAGCCGGGAGGGAGACTTATAACACTTGATCCCTGTTTTGTTAAAAACCAAAACCCTATTGCAAAGTTCTTGATAGCACACGATCGCGGTAGAAATGTTCGAACAGAAAAAGGATATGCAGAACTTGTGTCAAAAGTATTTCCATCATTTGAAATTCAAATTCAACATAAGAAATGGATACCATACACTCACTGTATTACAGAAAGTATTAAAAATTGAATTACGAAAGGTTTATAGCACAGAGTCGATAACTGTCCCATTTCATCAAATCATTCAAAATGCCAGGAACGTCTACTGCATTTTCTTCACGAGCTGGCTATTTAAGAAATACTGCTCTGGATGTAAATCGGTTGCGTCACTATGCAATAGTACGTGCGATTTTTCAACTTGCCACCGCAACCACTCGTCTGGTAGCGCAATAATTGAACATGCTTGCTGAGCCGGCTACTGCAAAAAGAATAGGAATAAAAAAGCTAAAGTTGATACCGGTAAATTCAATAATGAGCACAATTGCTGTAAGTGGCATTTTTTGCGCCGCGGCAAGAAAGGCAGTTCCGCCAATTACCGCAAAAGCAGCGATAGAGATGCCAGGCCATACATAACTCCAAAGCGTGCCGAGCACCACTGCCAATAAAGCGCCATTGGCAAGCGAAGGGGTTAATAGCCCGCCTGCAGCACCGGCTTGGATACTGGTACATACAATTAACACCCGCAGTATTAATAAAACTGCAGCAATACTTAATCCTAAGATATTGCCATCAAATCCTAACTGCGCTGCCGAGCGACCATTTCCCAAGATTGCCGGAAAATAAATAGATAATAAGCCGATTAGGAAAAAATTGAACAGGCAAAAAACGATAATCCTCCAGTTACGCGGCGCTCTACTTTGCACTCTATTGGTAATTTCTTTAAACCAATAAGCCGAGAAACCAAAAAAAGGACCGGCAATAATCGCCCAAATAACTACGGAATAATCCAAAATTAAAACAGGTATATGGTACATGGTTTGATTGCCAAGCCCCATCCAAGAAATAACCACAGCAATCGCAGAGGTAGTAATTGCCGGGATTACCGCAAACCATCGAAAACTTCCAAGTAATACTTCCAGGGTAAATAAAGCACCTCCAAAAGGAACATTATAAACCGCCGCTAATCCTGCCCCTGCAGCACTTGCCACTAATATTTGACTTTCTTTAGGATGTAATTTCATCTTGTTAGTAAACCAACACGCAAAGGTAGCCCCTAATTCTCGTGGGGCAACTTCACGCCCCAACGGAGAGCCCAAAGCCACCGTAACAATTTGCAGCAGCACATGGGTTAGAGTGGTCTTTATTGGCATGTAGGGTCTTGGTGATTTGATTGCATTG
Source organism: Legionella sp. 227 (assembly GCF_043161935.1). Taxonomy (NCBI): domain Bacteria; kingdom Pseudomonadati; phylum Pseudomonadota; class Gammaproteobacteria; order Legionellales; family Legionellaceae; genus Legionella; species Legionella sp. 227. Next base: position 966,282 of record NZ_CP171154.1, read on the forward strand.
GCTATACTGACTAAGGGGCTGCCATAGCGAAAGACAGCCCACCAGCCAAAACCTGCAATAAAACCGCAAAGCAGAAGTGCAACTACTCTTCTTGGAGCAGTTGAATCGCTGACCACATATAAAAAGCTCTTGTTGCCAAGAATAGGAAATACAGTGTGCTCATAGGCTAGGTGTTGGATAAAATGCAATAATATCGCTAAAAACATCCCCCCAAAACCAGAAACAATCCCTATAATAATCGTGGCAAAAAAAAGACGATGCCATCGGGATGTTAAATGTTTGGTCATGAACTACTCCTTAATTCATAACGGGATTTGATTACTCAACTTTCCGGCAACTTGCAACTGATGGGCAACGATCCGAGCCAGGTAGTCAAACTCAATATTAACTTCTTGTCCTTGCTTTAAGTAGCACAGGGTTGTATTAAGTAATGTATGGGGAATAAGCATTAATTTGATGCTTTGATTTGCAACTGAATTAATCGTTAAGCTTACCCCTTCAACCGTAATACTCCCCTTAGGAATTAAATACAACATGGCATTGGCATCAAATCCGCTTAACTCGACTTCAACAAATTCGTTCATATGCTTTATTGCCTGAATTTGTGCCACTGCATCAACATGCCCGCTTACATAGTGCCCACCAAAGCGAGTCGATGCAAGCATAGCACGTTCTAAATTAACCTCATCCCCAACTCCTAAATGTCCTAAAGTGGTTCTAGTTAGCGTTTCAGGCGAAAGGTCAAAATTCAAGTTTGCCTCGTCAGAAGGCAATAACGTTAAGCATACGCCATTTACCGCGATACTTTCACCTATCTGTAGTTCTTCAAAACCACAAGAAATAACCAATCGGTTTGCATCACCATGATTCATGTTGCGAATCACGGTACCTTTCTTTTCAATAATTCCGGTAAACATGAATTCCTCTCATTCCTGCCTCAAGTATGTCCGTCTTTTTTGGCGGTTTCCACCCCTTTCGCTTCATCTCGAGTGCAACGAGGAGATCCCTTGCTTCGCGTGGGATGAGGTGGACTCTTCTTACTCCTGGCTCAGATGTGTTCGTCTCTCTTGCATGGTTTCCACGCTATTAATCACCGTTTGCCGACAAATCTCTTGCATAACAGGAATCTCTTTCAAGGGTTGTCCTTGATAAATTGTATATGCAATCAGAAAACTATCACGCCATATTTTTTCATTTCGCTTTTCTTTCGCTTTCATCCATAAGGCAATCCATAAAAAATGAAATTGCCATTTATCGCGGTGTATTTCCATTTCTTCAGCAAATACTGCATCCATGGCCTCTTCCATGCTGCACACTCTAATTCCATCAACAAAAGTGCTGTTGTGATTGACAATCTTATCCACTAAAGCATTTTCCAAATACCAGGATTCAGTAAATGCTTTACTTTTAAGCCATGATTTTGAACGGCGTAGCGATTCAGAAATTACTTCTTGGGTAAATGGCGTGATTTGAACACTCATCTGTTCAAAGAGATAATCTAAATCCAATTTCACCGGGCGTATGCGGATGCCTAATAGTTCTTGAATTTCTAAAAATTGAATATTAGGAATCTCTTCTTTTTCTATTGTTATCGCCAAGAAATGTTCCACCATCATGGTGAAATAAGATAAATCGACTTCACGAAGCGTCACGTTCTCATCAAAAGCCTTTTTATAATAATCCTTTACATCTTTTGCTGAGAGGACCGGTGTTATCCATGCATCTTTAATACCTAAATCATACTTTAGTAATAAACCACACAGTCTATTTTTCCTCTGTTTACGTACATTCAGAAAAATACCTTGTGAGCCTGTACCATCCACCTCAGTAGCTCGAATAGTCGCTTGAGCCGCTTCCTGTTCCGGTGCAAATACAACCCCTTTTTTACGTTGCGTTTTTATCCAGGAATTAAATAGTGCATGATAACGCTCTGGATACCAGTGCATAATGGTCTGCAAACGTGAAAGAGATATAGAGGAAAAAGTCACAAACTCTATAATTTGGCCCAGTGTATTAATCGCAATGTCGCGCACCTCAGCCTTAGGATGTAATAAAATGAGCAAGGCAATATCTGCCCCCTCCTCGATATTATATAAATCGACCATAAGATCGATAAAAAAGTCCGCGGGCATAGCATAGCTCTGCGCGAAAAAATTTTCGGCGATTTCAAAAACGTTCAGGTCAGATAATTCGTGAATCAAATCACGAATAGCATCTAAATGTGATATCGGTTCACCTTCAGGAATCGATTCCTCCTCATCGCTGGCAAGATCGTAATAGGCATCTTTTAAATCTTCAGTCAATTCAACATGCGATTCATAAAATGAATTTAATATAGGGAGCCAAAAACTAAGGGTGTGTTTGCGTGAATCAATCATTTCAGCTAAATGATTCATTAATTGAGTTAATGCCTTTGCAGTAACTTTATTATTACCTTCCGCAGCCCCTTGCAACTGCGCGACACAAATATCTAAGGCAAAAACACATGCGGAATAAACCGAAAGACCTTCATCCAACTTTTCTTCTAAGTTATTAATGATATCCACTAATTTAAAAGCGAGTTCAGGTTCTTGAAAAAATAAAGTATATAACTGAGGATCCGGTTCCGCATTTTGTTCAATGTGGGTCGCCATTTCCGTGAGTAGGTGGTATAGGTCTGACGAATTTTGGGTCATATTTTTTTAGGCACCTCTCTTGGTCTACCTTCTTCATTTATGGCAACAAAAACAAAAACACCTTCGGTGACTTGATAAGTTTCATTCTGAGTCGCAGGATGAGCCCATACCTCAACATTAAATGTCATAGAACTATTGCCTTGTTTCACCAAAGTGACATAACAGCTCACAAGATCCCCCACATGAACTGGTTTTAAGAAATTCATTGAATGAATAGCTACTGTAGCCACACGTCCTAATGCCAATTTTTTCGCCAATATTCCTGCGGCTAAATCCATTTGTGACACAATCCATCCACCAAATATATCACCATTGGCGTTCGTATCTGCTGGCATCGCCAAAGTCTGAATAGTTAACTCTCCTTTGGGGGTATTGGTCATGATTCACCATTTTATGTTAGATGTAGCCAGGGAACACGGTCATTAAATTAAGAGAAAATCCCTTCTCCCCATGGTGAGAAGGTGCTCGTAAGGGCAGATGAGGGTGTTGACTACAGCTAATGAACCCTCACCGCTACCCCTCGCCCACGGGTGGGAGAGGGGACTCTATTAACCAAGCGCCACCCCAGCTTTTAATTACGCTTTAATTTGGCTAATGCATCTGCCATTGCCGTATTAAATACCGTTTTTTTAACCGGCTCAACTTTTTTAGCCTCAGGTTTTTTCTTATGCTCTGCTTTTTTAACTGGCGGTTGTTTTTTCACTTCCGATGTTTTTGCAACTTTTTTAACAGCTTGGCTCGCAGGTTCATCTTCCAATTTCATACTTAAGCCAATGCGTTTTCTTTCTTTATCTACTTCAATAACTTTAACCGTTACGATATCTCCGGCCTTCACTACGGTACGTGGATCAGAAATAAATTTATTGGTCATCGCTGAAATATGAACTAATCCATCTTGATGAACACCAATATCCACAAAAGCACCAAAGTTAGTTACATTACTGACAACCCCTTCAAGGATCATTCCTTCGTGTAAATGTTCGATGTCTTCAACGCCTTCTTTAAATTGTGCCGTTTTAAACTCCGGTCTGGGATCGCGACCCGGTTTTTCCAATTCACGCAACACATCTCTTATAGTAGGCAAACCAAATTGCTCATCGATAAATTCTGCCGCATTCACACTGTGTAATACTTCTTTATTGCCGATTAGTTTCTTAATATCAACTTTTTTATCTGCAATAATTTTTTCTACTAAAGGATATGCTTCTGGATGAACACAAGAGGCATCCAAAGGATTATCGCCATGCATGATACGTAAAAATCCTGCTGCTTGTTGAAATGCTTTTTCACCCATACGGTTTACTTTTTTCAAATCCATCCGGTTTTTGAATGCGCCATGTTCATCACGATAAAGGACGATATTCTTGGCTAAAGCCTCATTGAGACCGGAAATATGGGATAAAAGAGCCGCCGAAGCCGTATTGACATCAACACCAACCGCATTCACGCAATCTTCAACCACACCATCCAAACAACGCGCTAACCGAGTTTGATTCACATCATGCTGGTATTGGCCTACGCCAATAGACTTGGCTTCAATTTTGACTAATTCAGCAAGTGGATCTTGGAGACGACGTGCAATGGAAACAGCTCCTCTCAAGGTGACGTCTAGATCAGGAAATTCCTGAGAAGCTATTTCAGAAGCCGAATAAACAGATGCACCAGCTTCACTCACAATAATTTTAGTCAGTTTTAAATCAGGATACATTTTTATTAAATCAGAAACTAAGCGCTCTGTTTCGCGAGAGCCAGTTCCATTACCAATACTGATTAAATTGACCTGGTGTTTTGCTGCCAATTTTGCCAAATCAGTAATTCCCTGATGCCATTCATTTTGGGGCGCAAATGGAAAAATAACGGTGTAATCCAGTAACTTACCGGTTGCATCAACGACAACGACTTTAACACCTGTTCTGATTCCAGGATCAAGGCCAATTGTGATTTGTGGACCAGCTGGTGCAGCAAGTAACAAATCCCGTAAATTTCTGGAAAATACTTTTATTGCTTCTTCATCTGCCATTTCTCGTAAACGAGTGAGTAATTCCAGCTCTAATTTAGTAAATAATTTTACCTTCCAGGTCAGGCGTACGGTTTCAAGGAGCCAACTGTCTGCTTTTCTGTGCTGGTCAGCAATATTGAAATACGCAGCTAATTTATTTTCACCGTAGGTTTCTTCGTGCTCAGGTAAAGTAAGACTCACTTGTAAAACACTTTCCCGACGGCCACGGAATAAAGCTAATGCACGATGCGAAGGGATCTTTTTAATTGCTTCGGCATAATCAAAGTAATCTGAAAATTTGTTTACCGTTTCTTTTTTCTTGGAGCTGCCTATTGATTTGACAATACCATGCTGCCACAAATATTCGCGCAGCTCATTAATTAAATCGGCATCTTCTGCAAAATGCTCCATTAATATATGCCGCGCACCTTCTAATGCTGCTTTTGCATCCTCAACGCCAGCCTCAGGATTGATAAATTGCACGGCTTGTTCTTCGGGATCCAGATCTGGATTTTTCCAAAGAGCCTGAGCTAATGGCTCTAAACCTGCTTCTATGGCAATTTGAGCCTTAGTCCGACGCTTGGGTCTATAGGGTAGATATAAATCTTCAAGACGAGTTTTAGTGTCTGCAGCCAAAATGCTTTTTTCAAGCTCAGGAGTGAGTTTCTCTTGTTCTCGGATAGACTGTAAAACTACAGCTCGACGTTCATCCAATTCTCGTAAATAATGCACACGTTCATCAATAAAACGTAATTGCACATCATCTAATCCTTCTGTAGCCTCTTTGCGATAACGAGCAATAAAAGGAACTGTTGCCCCTTCATTGAGCAGACGAATGGACGCTTCTACCTGCGCTGGTTTCACTTTAAGCTCTTGCGCAATAATCGCAGCTAATCCCGACATCTCTTGAGTCATTTACATCCCCGTAAAACATAAATATAGAACAATTTGATTACCGCACCCGAAACTTTACTGGAGTAGTCTGGGTGAGTCGTTTAAAAAACCGCCACATTATTACTCAACAGTCACTGACTTGGCAAGATTGCGCGGTTGATCAACATCCGTACCTTTAGCAACGGCGACATGGTAAGCCAACAATTGCAAAGGTATCGTATAAACTATTGGAGCGATCCATAGACCACAGTAAGGTACCTTAATTAAACGCGTGCCATTTGCTTGCCAGTTCTGAGTATTATCAACAAAAACAAACAACTGACCACCGCGTGCACTTACTTCGTGCAAATTAGATTTTAATTTATCCAGCAGTTCATCATTGGGAGCAACGGCAACGACAGGCATATTTTCATCAACTAAAGCCAAAGGACCATGTTTCAACTCTCCAGAAGGATAGGCTTCTGCGTGAATATAAGAAATTTCCTTTAATTTTAAAGCACCTTCAAGAGCTACTGGATACTGCACCCCGCGCCCTAAGAATAAAGCATGTGCTTTATTAACAAATAGAGATGCGAGATCTTCAATTTCTTCATTCATTTTTAATGCACGCTCGCAACATGCAGGCAACTCTTGCAATTGTTTTAAGATTTCATTAGCCCGATGATCATGGGAAAGTGCTGCGGCTAACATCAAGAAAGCAACCAATTGAGTGGTAAATGCTTTAGTCGATGCCACACCAATCTCGATTCCAGCACGCGTTAGGAAAACACAGTCTGCCTCCCTGACCAAAGTACTTGTTGCCACATTACAAATAGCCAAGGTGGCCAAATAATTCATATTTTTTGCTTTTTGCAAAGCAGCGAGCGTGTCTGCTGTTTCTCCGGATTGGGACACGGTAATAAATAAAGTATCCTGGGGTACGACAACATCTCGATAGCGGTATTCACTTGCGATTTCAACTTGCGTGGGCAATCCCGCTAAAGATTCTAACCAATATTTGGCAATCATTCCGGCGTGATAACTGGTACCACAAGCAACAATATGAATTTGTTTTACCATCGGAAATACATGAGAGGCTCGTTCACCAAAACTGGCTTTAAGAACTTCGAGGCTATTGATGCGACCTTCTAAAGTATCAGTCAGTACCTTAGATTGCTCAAAGATTTCCTTAAGCATAAAATGCCGATAAGGCCCTTTGCTTACCGTTTCAGAATCACTTGTTAAAGGATGAAGAGGTCGTTCAACAACCGATTTGGATGAATTATAGATGGTCACGCTTTTTGAGGTAATTGAAGCACTGTCCCCTTCCTCTAAGTAGATCACTGATTGTGCAAAAGACTTTAATGCCAGACCATCAGATGCGATAAAATTTTCACCGATGCCTAAACCAACAACCAAGGGGCTCCCTTTACGAACTGCAACAAGCTCCATTGGTCTTTGTTGGTGAATAACACCCAAAGCAAACGCACCATCCATTTCTGCAGCAGCAGTTTGCACTGCTGCAAGTAAATTTTCATTCTGTTGATAATGGTAATGAATTAAATGAGCAGCCACTTCTGTATCGGTTTCAGAGGTGAACTGATAGCCCTTCATCATTAATTCATGACGTAATTTTTCATGATTTTCAATAATACCATTATGTACTAATGCAATTTGTCCATGGGATAAATGAGGATGAGCATTTTGCTCAGAGGGCTTACCATGTGTCGCCCATCTCGTGTGTGCAATCCCTGTATTACCCGCAATGGCGGTTTCTTGCATTGCATCCGCTAAATTTTGCACCTTACCCTGAATTCGCACACGCTTTAAATTCCCTTGATTATCGATTACCGCAATGCCGGCTGAATCATAACCTCTATATTCCAAGCGACGTAGACCTTCCAGTAGAATTTTACTGATATCCCTTTCAGACACAGCTCCCATAATCCCACACATAAACCTGCTCCTCGTTTCAACAACCGCATATGAACGATATATCAATAAAAAAACGGCAATTATGCCATAAACATTTATAAATCACTAACATGATTCGTAATAGATTGAGAAAGGACGATGCCACAAATTATCTTCTAAAATCAAATATGGAATACAGCCATAAATAGAAGTTATAAAAAGAAAATTCAGACTACAACTACTACCAATAAATTATAGATATTTTCTTGGTTTTTACAAAAAGAACCCCTCACCCCTGCCCCGCTCCCACAAGTGGGGAGAGGGGGTACTTTTAAAAACATTCCTTCTCCCTGCTAGGGAGAAGGTGCCCGTAAGGGCGGATGGAGGCTTCCTTTTACCTCCAATAAATAAATTCAGCCAGTCTCGCCGCTTTTTACTCTATTGGATTTTCACAGGTTACGTCATATCCGTGATATTTCATTGCCTTACAGACTTCAAAAGCAAGGAGTCCATGAGCACGGGTACTTGGATGAATTTCATCCCAGAATAAATAGCTGTCGGGCGTATCACATACATGATAGTTTTTATCCCCAGCAGCAAAGCTCGCATCTCGGTACTGCAGTACTTGTGCGTAACGTAATACATAGTTGTTCGCAAAAGGTGAGTTGCGGAATGCATCATACATTGGAAGCTTCACATCGATACACGCCTCCGTCGTATTAGTAAATCCATAATTTTCTGGGTTTTTTAAAGCGCGTGACAAATAATCGCCCATATCGATGTAAAGAAAATTAGAGTCGGGATAAATCTTCGCCCATTCTTGCATACGATTTTGAAGGCGCTCATTGTGCATATCCACTGCATTATTCAAAACCTCTCTATCAGTGGTTTGCACCATACGAGGAGTATCGCCTATATGAGGCAGCCCCATAATCACAAAACGACGTGCTCCTGCTTGCATTAATTTCATGACTGCTGAACCAGCACCTGATAGAACATTATCAACATAGGTACTCATCACTTCAGTGTTGTAATTATCTTCAAAGAACAAAACATTAATGTAATCATTACTTCCTGTGAAAATAAAAAACACTGTTTCATCACTTAAGGTGGGATGTTCGAGCAAATAAGCCTGAACCGTTAGACCAAGACTGGGTGGAACCAATTTCCCTACAATCAGATTTTTGATTGTCCCTAATGGATGACGAATTAAATTCCAGACAGTGAGCTGATAATCGTAGGTTGCGGCCCAGCTTCCACCAAAAGCACGGTTCAAATAAACTTCTTCATCGTCCGGAGAAATGGAAAGCATCTTCGCTAAATATTCATTCCATACCTGACCATTAGAAAAACGCGCATTCCAGTAAGGCTTTCCTGGCAATACAGGCACTAATTTAATTTTACTGACTAAATTGGCGATATAAGGCGCTAATTGGTTATCAAAAAAATCGGTAACTACAGCGATACCTGAATCCAAAACCATTTGTGGCACATAATATTCTTCAGCAAACTCAACCATCTTATTGAGTACAAATGCTTTGAAAGGTGCTACTAAAAAAGCAGGATCCTCTTCTTGGCGTAAACTTTTTAGTAAATGGGTAGTATTCCCGGTATCAGACAAACTGTCGCCAAAAACAACCATAGTTTTTATGGGAGTAGCGGAAAAACTAAAGAGTGGGATAAAAAAACAAAGGATAAAGAACCAACGCAACTTCCGAATGTAATGTGCCATATTATCTCCTTATAAAGCCAGCAGAATGAAAACACAGATAGCTTTGGTATACACCTAAGAAACTTCAAAATACTATTTTAACCTATTGCCATTTCCGCTCTGGAAGTCTAAAAATTCCCAACAGAACCAGTCCATGGCCGATCTTTAAGCCTTCCAAGGCAAAAAAATCAAGTAAACGTAAACTTAGTATTTTAAAGTTTCTTAGGTATATAACAGTATGATCGCTGGTTAGTTTTTGTCAACGCATTTAGCTAACTTTTGCTTCACATTGAAGCGAAACTTAGGGTGCATTTAATTCAGGCCTATTGATTAAATTCTGTGTAAATGTTAATTTTTGTCGATTATTTTTGGTTATTTTTCAGGTAGTATGATGAACGAAATAGTGATTGCTTCATTTTATAAATTTGTTTCCCTAGAAAATTTCGAAGCGATGCGTGAGCCTTTGCTTGCTAAAATGCATGAAATTAAAATCAAGGGGACCATTATATTAGCCGCTGAAGGAATCAATGGAAGTTTTGCCGGAACGCGTGCCCAAATGGATCTATTTTACCAATTTATCCATCAAGATGAGCGTTTGGCTGATTTAAGATTTAAAGAAACTTTTGATAAAGAAAATCCCTTTGAAAAGTCTAAGGTTAAACTTCGTAAAGAAATTGTAACTATGGGTCTTACGAATGTTGATCCTCTGAAAACTGTAGGGACCTATCTCAGTCCTGAAGAGTGGAACGAATTAATTCAAGATCCTGAAGTGGTGTTGATTGATACACGAAATGATTATGAATTTGAATTAGGCACATTCAAAAATGCCATTAACCCCATCACGGAAAATTTTCGTGATTTTCCACAATACGTGCAGGAAGAGTTGCTCAATAAAAAAGATAAGAAAATTGCTATGTTTTGCACCGGTGGCATACGCTGCGAAAAATCCACTGCTTACCTAAAAGATTTAGGGTTTGAAAATGTCTATCATTTGCAGGATGGCATTCTCAACTATATTGAAAAAATGCCCAAAGAAGAATCACTCTGGGAAGGACATTGTTTTGTTTTTGATAATCGTGTAGCAGTTGATCATCAACTCAATCGAGTCTATCCTCAATTACCTTTGGATTACAAACACGACCGCGTCAAAGAATAAATATGACAAACAAGAAACAATCCGATTCAACCATAGTGTTGAATCGCAAAGCAGGCTTCAATTATTTTCTTGAGGATCAGTACGAAGCGGGGCTTGTACTTGAGGGCTGGGAAGTCAAAAGCCTGCGCGCCGGAAAAATTAATTTATCTGATGCACATATTATTATCAAAAACGGTGAAGCCTTTTTACTGGGTGCCCAGATCCAACCGCTCATTACTGCCTCGACTCATTCCATTCCTGACCCCATACGTACCCGCAAGCTGTTATTAAATAAAAAAGAATTGAACCACCTCATCGGCAGTGTTGAACGTCAAGGCTATACCATTGTGCCACTTTCTTTATATTGGAAAAAAAATAATATAAAAATAAAAATAGCTTTGGCTAAGGGCAAAAAAGAGCATGATAAGCGAGACTCCATTAAAGACCGTGAATGGGAAAGAGACCGTTCTCGTATCATGAAAAAAACAGGGAGAGACTGATGAATATAGGTGAATCGATACCCGATTTTGCATTTTCGGCAACGAGTGGAATTAATGCACGTTTAAGCGATTATAAAGGACAGTATGTTGTCCTTTATTTTTATCCTAAGGACGCAACACCAGGTTGTACCACAGAAGGGCAGGATTTTCGTGATGCCTACCCCCAATTCCAAAAATTAAATACTCAGATATTTGGAATTTCTCGTGACAGCTTAAAATCGCATGAGAACTTTAAAGCCAAACAAAACTTTCCTTTTGAGCTCATTAGTGATCCAGACGAACAATTATGCCAATTGTTTGAGGTGATTAAAATGAAATCAATGTATGGAAAACAAGTGCGTGGAATTGAGCGCAGTACGTTCATCATTGATCCGCAGGGAAAATTAAGCAAAGAATGGCGTAAAGTAAGCGTCAAAGGTCATGTAGACGAAGTACTTAGTGCGTTAAAGTAACCATTTTATTCTTGACTGGGTCGCATCCCCTAAGCAGAATGAAGGAAGCAATCAAATAAGTGTCGCTTGGTGAAGGTTGGATTTCACCCTAACTTGATGGCAGTTAGGTACTGCCTTCACCCAGGCTACACGTTTTAATCACAAGGTGAATTTATGGATAATAGCAATACCCGTCAGAAGTTGTTTGTACTTGATACTAATATTTTAATGCATGACCCTACCGCCATCTATCATTTTGAAGAGCATGATATCTATTTGCCAATGGTGGTGCTGGAAGAACTAGACAATCATAAAATGGGTACATCGGAGGTGGCACGTAACGTCCGCCAAACCAACCGCATGTTGGTAGAGCTCATGAGTAACTCTACCCATGAACAAATCGTCTCAGGATTAGCGATACCTAATTATTTGCATTCAGATAAGAAAAAGTGCAGTGGAAAGTTATTTTTTCAAACCGATGAATTCGATCAGGTTGTTCCATCGACTCTTCCCGGACACAAAGTAGATAATACAATTCTTGCCACTGCTTTGGGCTTACAAAAAAAATACACAGGGAAAAAGCAAGTAATTATTGTATCCAAAGACATCAATTTACGTATTAAGGCCGGGATACTGGGGATTCTTGCTGAAGATTATTACAGCGATCAGGTGCTTGATGATGTCAATCTGTTACACAAAGGCTTGCATATTCTTGATAATAATTTCTGGGATACTCATGCTAAAGATATGGAGTCATGGCAAGAAAGTGGAAAAACTTTTTATAAAGTAACGGGCCCTTTAATCCATCAATGGAACCCCAATGATTGCATCAGTACCGAAGATGATCAGTTTCAAGCCATTGTAAAAAAATTGGAGCATGATCATGCGGTCATCCAGCTAACCCGCGATTATACAAAGCATTCTGTATGGGGAATTCATGCGAAAAACCGTGAACAAAACTTCACCTTAAACCTGCTTATGGATCCGGAGATCGATTTTGTCAGCTTACAAGGTCCTGCTGGAACAGGAAAAACGCTACTCACGATTGCAGCAGGTTTAACCCAAGTCCTGGATCAAAACCGTTATACCGAGATTTTAATGACCCGTGTGACCATTCCTGTCGGCGAGGACATTGGTTTCCTTCCCGGTACTGAAGAAGAAAAAATGACCCCGTGGATGGGCGCTTTAATGGATAACTTAGAAGTGCTCCACAGTTCCCAAGTGGGTGGTACTTTTGGGCGTGGCGCAACTCAAGACTTATTGCAAAACAAAATTAAAATTCGCTCTTTGAATTTTATGCGTGGCCGTACCTTTTTAAATCGATACATTATCATTGATGAGGCGCAAAACTTAACTCCAAAACAGATAAAAACTTTAGTAACCCGTGCAGGCCCAGGGTCTAAGATTATTTGTCTGGGTGATATTAAACAAATTGATACCCCCTATTTGAGTGAAACGACTTCGGGTTTAACTTTTGCCGTTGATCGCTTTAAACACTGGGAACATAGCGCTCATATGAGTCTGACACGTGGCGAACGTTCAAGACTTGCATTTTATGCGGCGGAACATTTATAGTATGCACTTTAAGGATTTACCATGACTGATCATGCCATCACTTTTGATGACGTTCTACTTGTTCCTTCCTACAACCACCATGAATCAAGAAGAGTAGTGGAAACTGCCAGTACTGACAGACTGGGCAAATTAACCCTAGAGCTGCCTGTAATCAGTTCAAATATGGATACCATTACTGAAAGTGCAATGGCCAATTTCATGGGTTCTAAAGGCGCTATGGGTGCTTTACATCGCTTTATGAGCATTGAAGACAACATTGCCGAGTTTAAAAAGTGCCAAAATAGAGTTTTTGTTTCAGTAGGTTGTACTGCCGCTGAATTAGAAAGAGCGGCGGCATTACGTGATGCAGGCGCTGACTATTTTTGTGTGGATGTGGCTCATGCTCATGCCAAATATGTGGGTAAGACCCTCAAAAGCTTACGTCAGATACTTGCTGATCGATGTATTATGGCTGGAAATGTTGCCACCTACGCTGGAGCGGATTACCTTGCCTCATGCGGTGCGGATATAATCAAAGCAGGTATTGGTGGTGGTTCGGTATGTAGCACTCGAATTAAAACAGGTTTTGGTGTTCCCATGTTAACCTGTATTCAAGACTGTTCACGCTCTGATCGCTCTATTGTTGCTGATGGCGGCATTAGAACCTCAGGAGATATCGTCAAAGCGTTAGCTTTTGGCGCTGATTTTGTCATGATTGGCGGGATGCTAGCGGGTACTTCACCAACCCCTGGCGAAGTCATTGAAAAACCAGATGGCAGCAAAGTTAAGCGTTATCGTGGTATGGCCTCAAAAGAAGCACAAGAAAACTTCTTAGGCCAAATGCATGAATGGAAAACCGCTGAAGGTGTAGCAACTGAGGTACCTTTCAAAGAAAATCCCGATGCCATTATTGCGGATATCGTAGGCGGTTTAAGATCGGGTCTGACCTATGCTGGTGCGGACACAATCAGTGAACTGCAACGCAAATTAAATTATGTAGTGGTCACCCAAGCCGGTCGTATTGAAAGCTTACCGCATAAATTATTAGGCTAAATTACATCCAACCCCGGGTGAAGGCTTAAGCTATAACCCGGGTTCTCGTTTTTCCCCGGGATTCGCTTTGCCTCACTCAGGCTACATCGTATTACTTACAGTTGCGGTTTGATCTTCTGTCAAATCTTTAGAAGGAGCTGGTGTACTCGATTGAGGTGAAACACTTGTAAAATCTTGAGGCAATGATTGCTCCGCGAAAGACATGGGAGACGTAGTAGTATCTGATGGAGAACCAAGTTCCATTACTGTGTCTTCCTCTACTTCGTCTTCAATCTCATCAAAGGTTTGCTCATTTTCTTCATCTAGATCTTCCTGCTCTTCTTGCTGTTCTTCTTCTAGATCTTCATTTTGCTCTATTTCATCTTCTTTTTCATTTTCTACTGCAACCGTTTCATCTGCATCTATATTTTCAGCCTTGACTACATTACCCAGCTCTTCCTTCTTACCAATGTTATTTATTTTCTCGGTAAGTTTTTCTATACCCTGAACCATTTTGTCGCTGGCTTTGTCAGGAAGCGAGGTAATCGTATCTTTAGCGGTACTTAGTGCATCGGTAAATTTACCAACTGCTTTGCCCACTGAAGTTTTATTGAATTCTGCAAGCTTCTCATCGACCTTATCTGAAATTGCTTGTTTTGCTTTATCGACTAATTCGTCTTTCTTTGCACCTATGGCATCACTTAACCCACCTAGAGCTTGCCCCAACTTAGATTCTGCAGCTTTATCCCAACCCTTTTTTGCAACATCTTTCAAAGCACCATTGATATCGCTCTGGATATCCTCAACCATCTTCCCCAGATCATCCAGGTACTCCTGCATAGGGGGTTTTTTATCCTTGCCCTCTTCTTTTCCCTGACCTTCAGCTTTTTTGGCTTTAGGTACTTCTTGTTCTTGCTTAGGCTTGTCTTCGTCTTTCTTAGCGGTTTGCTTTGGCCCATCAGATACATCAGGAGCTATAACCTGTGGTTTTGGAGGAGGTGGTGTATCACTAACTGTTTGACCTGGGGTCTGGCTGCCTGGTTTTGGGCTGGTAGGTTCAGTTTTTCCGTTACTCATTGTCTTTAACCTCTACAATATCTACCCCTATTATAATAAAGATAGCACATCAAAAGAAACATTGCCTCTAAATAAATAGCGCAGAATCAGTATTTTCAGATACACTTAAGCATATCAGGATTCTTTTTATATGAGCCATATTTACCCATAATTTACACTTATTTTGCAAAGTAAATGCACTGAAATGGAATAATAAATGATGATGAATCAAAATGATTTTCGTTATATGAGTCATGGCAAACAATTGCTTGATTTAAAAAAGGAAGATTTAGCACTGCTTAAGCCAATTAATCAACGGGGACCAAAAAAAGAACGAGCCCTCCTGCTTTTACATGGGTTTACTTCCTCCCCCGCAGTGTATCGTTACCTGATACCTCAAATAAATCATTACGATGCATTAGTTTGTCCTGCATTACCTGGACATGCTGAAAGCATTGCAGCTTTTGCACAAGCCAAAGCTGAAGATTGGCTTGATTGTGCCATGCTAGAATGTGAAGCCTTATTTAAGGAATACCCAAAAGTAGACATACTGGGATTATCACTTGGGGGTATTTTAGCATGCAAGCTGAGTACAATATTTACATTCAATCATATGTTCCTTTTAGCACCGGCATTAAAACTACGTATGAACATTGATCAGAACTTGAAACTTCTTGCTGTGCTCAAAAAACTTGGATTCTGTGAGCTAAGAGGACAAGCAGGGAATCTGCAAACGGATCAATATGCTGAAATATCCTACAGAAAGCTCCCAATTCCTGCACTTATTGAACTGTTTACCTTGATTCGTACACACCATTGGGTAGCACCAAGTTGTCCAATCGATCTTTTTTTAGGAACCCATGATGCGGTTGTTGATTCAAAAGAGATAGAGCGAATTTTTTCCCCTTTAGCGAACACCCAAATCCATTGGCTCACTAACTCCGCACATGTTTTACCATTAGATAATGATTTGGATCAGATTGTTCAATGCATCAATCAGCATGCGTCTTTTAGGCAGAATGAAAAAACTTCGCTTCGGTTAATAGACGATGCGCTGGGTATTAAGGAAATGTGATTTTTACCGCATCCGCACTAACAAGCACCTTCTCGCCACCCTCAGTCATCCGGAGTGTAATGGAACTCTCCTGATGACGCTGTACTAATGCAGTTGATAAAAAAAATTCTCTCCCCCGTTATCGGGAGAGGGGGGTGGGCTGGTACAAACCGGGTAGACTGGTAACACTTTAAACCGGGATGATAGGTAACACTATTCTAGGAGAAAAAGGTGTTACCAATGAATTGGCTGAATACAAAGGCTGAAATAGAGAAATTAAAATTTATTGGAGATTGGTTAAAAGGAGAATTTAGTTTTAGCGAGTTGTGTAAGCATTATGGAGTGAGTCGAAAAACAGGCTATAAACTAATAAATCGCTATAAAGCAGAGGGAGAGGCTGCGTTGAAACCAAAATCCCATGCAAGGCATCACCATCCAAATGGAACACCTTATGAGAAGCAACGACGATTAATTGAGTTGAAATATCGTTATCCTAAATGGGGCCCGGACAAATTAAGAGATTGGTTATTAATTAATGAGTCCGAAGAAGTGTGGCCGGCAGTAAGTACTATAGGAGATATTTTAAAGAAGCATGGTTTAGTTAAGCCGAGGAAATACAGGAGGCGCGTATCAGCGTGTACAGAACCATTTAGGGAATGCAACGATTCAAATCATACCTGGAGTGCTGACTTTAAAGGACAATTTAAGGTAGGTGGCACCTATTGTTATCCACTGACGATAACGGACAATCACAGTCGTTTCTTATTGTTATGCAAAGGATTAGTTGGTCCTCGACAAAAAGAAACAAAAGAAGGATTTAGGCAGGCATTTATTGAGTATGGTCTTCCCGATGTAATTAGAACCGATAATGGACAACCTTTCGCTGGAATGGGGATTGGTGCCTTAACAACACTTTCAATCTGGTGGTTAAAACTCGGGATAATGCCTGAGCGCATTGAACCAGGTCATCCAGAACAAAACGGAAGACACGAAAGAATGCATAGAACTTTAAAAGAAGCGGTGGCTTCACCTCCAAAATTAAATTTTGAGGAACAACAACACTGTTTTGATGCATTTAGAAATGAATATAATCAAGAACGACCTCACCAAGCACTTGATGGAAAAAGACCTGCAGATATCTATCGCGCTTCATCAAGAAGTTTACCCAATAAACTCCCAGAAGTCAGTTACCCTTGTAATTATGAAGTGCGGAAAGTGAGAACCAACGGTGAGATAAAATGGTTTGGTAAAAAATATTATGTTTCTGAATTACTAAGAGGAGAACTTGTCGGCTTGCAAATCATTGATGATGGAAGAGCCTCTTTATTCTTCTCGAAACTAAAACTAGGGATGATTGATGTGAGACAGAATAAAATTTCTAGGCCCTAAAATTTTAATCTGTTACCTATCATCCCGGTTTAAAGTGTTACCCATCATTCCGGTTGCACAGGCTGAGGGTAAAAAACCTCATTCTTTTAAGGAACTTGCTTATTGTAAAGAGTAAAATCTTTCAACTCTGCTTGATTCCACTCACGCATATCCAATACCGAACCATCAAAAGCCATAAAGTCCGCTCGAGTGGTTGGCAGGTTATAATAATAAATATCACTGGCATCCGTAGCTAAATTACTTTGATGTTTCGCCACCGAAATTTCTGCAACAGAATGCCCATGCGTTCTTACAAAGCTACGTTGTGCACGTAAATAACGTCCTTTAAATCGAGCATTTCCCCAGAGTTCAACATCAAGCCTATTGACTGCTCCCGCTAGTTGAAGCGTCGCTTTCTGCTTTGCACGAACCATCAAGTTATCCGTTCTAACCCAATACAAACTGAGCCAGGCATTGCCATACATCGACAAGTTGGCTAAATTGGCAACCCCTTCAAGCTGAACCTTTGGGTCTCCCTGCAGATTTATCTGTAAATTTTGGCTTGCGATACCGCCAATTTGCACCAGGCCTTTGCCCTTGACATCCAATACGCGTAAACCGATAGTACCGCCTAACCTGACGTTCCCCGTTTTTACTAAATAAACATCCAATACACTGGTGTGTATCTGACTTCCCCTAATTAAAGGAACACCTTGAGCCATCAAGCGATTAAGAAACTGGCCGCGAACATCCGCATAAACTGGACCATGGGCATTACCTATAGACAAATACAGTGTATTTTGTTTGACCTCTGCTTTTACTGTGGCGAGATCACGCGCATCTCCGGATAAAATCACTTGCGGCTGTTTATAGCCCGTGTGCAAATTAACACTGAGCGGTCCTTCTATAACCAACTGATTAAAGGTTGGAACTGCTCTGACTTGTTTCGTCTTCACCGCTTGTGGTAAAGGCGGTGTTATTTTTTTTTGGAGCCCATGATGCGCGCAAGCGGTTAATAAAAAGACACTTAGAATCAATAAGTAAAACCGCTTTTGCATAGATTTCATTCCTAGTTTCAATAATTCCTCTACATTAGAGCAACTTCTGGCAATGTGCAAGGTCAATGATGCTGCATCACTCTTTGAATTCACTATTGGCCTAGATATTCACATGATGAGAATATTTACAGGGATAATAACAACATCAGCCAGGGTAGAATCTACTCAAGATCTGTTCTACCCGGTTCAGGAGTAGCTGGTCTCATAAAAATAGTATGACTGACTTGCTACAAAATTTTCTTTGAGCAACTTTCTTAGCTATTGTGCTTAAGATTTACCTAATTCATAGATGGTGCGGGGATCCGTGGCGTTCCTTTTTTCCAGGAGGTAACTAAAACCAGGATCCCTTATTAAAATCAGAAAGCATTACATGAGCAGGACAAGTATCGTTCACTGGAGCATTAGGGGCATCATCGATTAGAGATTCTAACGATTCATTAAAAGGGATTAAAGCCGGCAATTGGATATAAATATCAACCAAAATACCATTTCTACACCCTAAATAAACCTTGCCAGAGTTCTTTTTTCCAAAGGCTTGGGCTACCCTCTCCCGCAAAACAGTTAATGGCACTTTTTGTCCTTGATGTTGGGTAAGATACTGTCCTAAAACTGAATTATCGACCGCTTCGGTCAATCGCATGGCTAAAGAAAAATACTCATCTGCAGACAAAATTTGACAACTGCCATGCTTATTCCATTCATGGCGCTCCAAACAACTCCCATAATTGTAACTGGGCATAAGTTTTTTCAAATTTTCCGATACTTGGGGTGATAAACTCAATGGAGGATAAGCACAATGTCTGGATTTTTGTTCTACCCCGCAGAATCCATAGCTTTGACCACAAGCATTCTGATTTGGCCATAAACCATGTAAGGTAAGATGTTTTGCTTGATACGAGTTTTTAGATAAGTGCATGCACTCGGGTTTACCTGCTTCATAACCATAAGTTTGACAAAAACCTGGTTGTGAACTGAGGGCAAGCACATAAGAGTCAGACATGCCTGCATGCGTGTCACATGCATCGCCAAATCCTACAGAAGCAACGACGTTGACAGAAAAAACAAGCAACAACAAGGCAGTGAGCTTTTTCATTAAGACACTCCAACCAGGCTTCTTTTGAACATTATACATAAGATGAACCTGAAAGCCAGTTTTTATTTGTATATAAGATATTGAATTTTAATGAAAATTAATTAACTAAAGTGTCTAATTTAAATGCTGCAGAAAACGCCTGACCCGGATTACGCTGAGCTAATCCGAGCTAAAATATTCAGGCTACGATACTAACAAAAATCATTCATGGGAGAACCAGCTGGGGTAACCGTTTGTCCATCGTCACTACCCAACAAAGGTACTTTCTCGCTTGAAAGCTCTTTTTTACTCCACAAGGAGAAAATGAATGAACGCTCAGGTTTTGGTTCAGGCGTAGGCTCTTCAAGAAGTTTTTGACAAAACGCCGAATATTCTTTGTCATCAAATTCCAACGAACTCTTTTCTTCTGGTTTAAATAGAGCATCCACCAAAAGTTGAGATGCGATCGCCAACGCTGCTGCTGCAACAAGCATTGGGATGCCTATGCCTAAAGGTACAAACATTAAACTGGCAAAAACAACAGCAGGAACCATACATTGTATCAAAATGCTGCGCACTAAATTTACTGATTGATAAACTATCATCTCTTTTTGATATTCGGATTCTGCTTGGCATTTTTTGATTTCTAAAAATAGAAGCTCTTTTTCATTCTTGTTTAAACTATAATATTCACATTTTAATAACTTAGTTAATTCAGCTTCCTTAAGTAAATACTCTTTTTTTTGCTCTTCCATCGTCTTATAGGTTTTATAGATCTCAATACCTCCTTTGATTACATTACTGATAATCGTAAATGCAAGGCACAATACCGCACCAGCGATGGCCATTGAAGCTAAAACTGGAGCTGATATCGGCATGAATGGCATGGTTAAGATCATAAAAGCCGCCATCAAACCAACAGCGTAGGCGATATTAACAACTAAGGATACCTTTTGCAGTTGCCATTCTCTCTCGCATTTTCCTTTTTCACGGTTCAATGTATGGATTTGTATCTCGATTTGGCGTTTTTCTTTTAGCTCTTCTTCATTAAGCGCTAACTCTCGATCCTTAAGAGCTTGAAGTTGCCTTTGTAATCGTTCTAAATCTTCTTCATATTGCAGCATGGCTTTATTATATTTTGTACTTTGCTCAGCAAAATCCCATAATGCTATGGCAATATCAAAAACTAATAGGGCAAGAGTAACCGCATCCCCAGCTGTACCTAATAAACCTTTTCCAGTAAGCCAGAAAAAACACACTAAATTAGCCGTTCCCCAAATTGAATCATTCAATAAGGTAAATTTTCTCTGATCCCATTGCGTTAGGAAACGTTCCTGCCAAGGTGTTTTTGCCTCTTCGTCACTCATCCATGGATGTTTAATGGTGTGCTTGAGTAATAAAAACAGATTCAAGGCAAAACGAGCGTAATATAAAATCCAGCTCAGATTCCCGGTATAAGGATCAGGCATTCTTATCACATCGGTTGCCTGTTTTTGATAATAAAAATCCTCGGGAACCAGGCTAATCACTGTTTTTAAGAAACTTGATCCCCATACCCAATAGAGTCGAGCTTCATTCAGGCGTCCCATATTATCTCTAATTTCTTTAGCCGTACCACCCGATAAATCGACAACATCTCTGGCCAACAATTGACCAAGTGGAATACCTAAATATTTTAGTGGTTGCGCATCATGTTGTCCTGCTTTGACTGCTTTTGCGACGTTGATAACATTCTCAGGATAGTCTTTAATACGTTGTTCATACACTGGATCCAGTTCTATAAGGAACTTTGAACATCTTTTAATGTACTCCCCATATTTTTTTGCATTTTCTGTTTTTTGATAGTCAATCTCATGCTTTTGTTGTGCTGCCAAAAGCATCAGGGTAATTTTCAAATTGAATGCCAACTCTTC
Organism: Legionella sp. 227; assembly: GCF_043161935.1. Lineage (NCBI taxonomy): Bacteria > Pseudomonadati > Pseudomonadota > Gammaproteobacteria > Legionellales > Legionellaceae > Legionella > Legionella sp. 227. The sequence goes on from NZ_CP171154.1 coordinate 987,627, forward strand.
TTTTTGTTGGTCACTCATATATGCAAACATAACCCTATCGGTGTTATCCAATATTCCTAAATAAAACTCTAAGGAGGGCAGAAAACTATCACTACGATGTTCCGTGTACGCGCGACCAGTTAAAGAGCGGATTGCGTCTAGCTCTGCTCCTCTGGCACGTTGATATTTTTTAGAACAGGCCTGTTTTAATTGGTCATATTGCTTTTGAAGGGAAATGGATTGAAAGTATTCATAAGTCTGGGCGCTGGGATCGAGTTGATCTGGTTCTTCAAGAAAGCGTATTTTTACGTTGTTTCGCTGTTCATCTATTTCAACATAATAAAGCGCACCTTCCTGCAAAACGATGGCATTCTTACCGTGAAGCAATTTACGGAGGGTGTGAATTTTTTTGCGGGCTTCATCTTCATCTTGATCTTCAACTTCAAAATCAAACTGCTCTGGATCGATTTTGATAAGGCCGCACTCTGCTCTGTTGTACTTAAGCAAATCCTCGAAGCTCAAATCAGCAAATTCCTTATTTTCTTTTAAAGCATCTCGAAGAAAGGATTGAAGAATTGCGCTACTTGTTGCCATAAGTGCCACCTCGGTGATCATGAATTTCGGCGACTAATTCATTTAATCAAAGAAAAAAATTAATCTGTTCTTTTTTATAACATAAAATCAATTAAAAAAACAAGATGTACATACATTGATTTACACATTTGAAACCATAATTTTACAAAATACTTCCTTTTAAGAGGCACTTAATCATATTTTGAGGTGAAATAATGTGAAACTCGGGGTTAAGATGCCCCATGATGTAAAATTCATTGCGATCTTGTAGCTTGGGCCAAGACCCAACCTAAAGGCAGCTCAATTTTTAGGAGAGATCACGGGCATAAATATCATCAAAACGCTTAATATCATCTTCTCCCAAATAGGCACCACTTTGAACCTCAATTACATACAGCGGCTCATCTCCTGGGTTGCTTAATCGATGCAGCGTATTTTGTGCAATATAAGTCGATTGATTTACCGATAAGTGGATTGTTTGCGTATCATTGATTACTTCTGCTTTCCCAGAAACAACCACCCAATGTTCCGCTCGATGCTGATGCATTTGTAAGGATAAACGTGCTCCAGGTTTCACCATCAGTCGCTTTACCTTAAATGAAGCACCCTCGGCTAAAATCTCATAATATCCCCATGGACGAGATACCCGCTGATGATCCTGGGTTACTTGATGATGATCTTTACTTAAAGAACTCACCAAATCCTTAACCTGTTGTGAATATTGCTTGTCTGCTACTAAAACAGCATCTTGGGTTGCGACAATAATTTGATCTTGAACCCCGATTGCAGTGACCAAAATGTCGGTACTATGAATCAAGCAATTCGTACTCTGCTGAGCAATAACTTTTCCAGTCACCGTATTTCCGTCTTGATCAGGTATGTTTGCATCGGCAACTGCAGACCAACATCCTAAATCACTCCACTGCATGGAAACCGGGATAACTGCTGCTTTATTAGTCTTTTCCATAATCGCATAATCAATAGATTCTGCTTCACAACGCGAAAAGCATTCGAGATCAAGACGTAAAAAATCATGATGATGCTGGGCTTTTAAAACCGCTTGCTGACTAAAATAACAAATATCAGGTTGGTATTCTGCTAACTCCTGGAGATAGACATCAGCACGACACACAAACATGCCACTATTCCAAAAATAATTGCCACTGGCGATAAACTCTTTTGCCATCTCAATGGCTGGTTTTTCTCTAAAACTCAAAACCTGCTGCACCTTGTCGGTTAAGGACATACCCGCCTCTATGTAACCATATCCTGTTTTAGGACTATCAGGCTCAATACCAAAAGTAACTAGAGCTTGATGCTCGGCGGCAAATTGCGCCCCGATCAACATCGCTTCTCGCCATGCCTGATCATCGGCTATCCAATGGTCTGAAGGCAGTACTAACATCATTGCATCTGGGCCGGCAATTTGAGATAAGTAATGCGCAGCACAGGCAATCGCCGGAGCTGTATTGCGGGCACAAGGCTCCAGCAGATAAGTCATTGAATGGGTAAAATGATTTAATTGATCCTGGCAAAGAAAATAATGGGCGTCATTACTCACAATAAGAGATTGAGTACTTACCAAGTTCTGAGCCCTTTTCACGGTTTGTTGTAAAAGGGATAACTCTCCATTTAAAGCCAGGAATTGTTTCGGATAATTTTTACGAGATAATGGCCATAAACGAGTTCCAGAACCTCCAGCTAGGATAACAGGATAAAGAGTAGTCGTCATAAGGTCCCATGTTATGGCATAATTTGGCGCATTCTAACAGCATTTTTGACCTAAAAAAAGGTAACTTCTCGATAAGACTAGACAGAAACCCTCGCAACATTTTCAGACACCATTCAGTTAAATGGTAAAATCCCCTGCCTAGCCCCAGCGACTTGTCAGCGGGGTCGGGTAATGGGTTCAAAGTTTCAGAATTCTCGGCACGTAGTAAAAAATGATTTCCTTTGACTTCATGACCTGTCGGCAAAATGTAGCGAGCTTTTTTTACTTAGGCTTATTGAACATGTTATAAGATAGCTAAATTCTTCATGGAGACTTTTACATTATGAAAAAAGCGGTAGTCTTACTGTCTGGGGGTCTGGATTCAACGACTTGTCTGGCTTTAGCAACCTCCAAAGGTTTTTCCTGTTATGCACTAAGTTTTGCTTATGGACAAAGGCATTCTGCTGAGTTGCTCGCCGCGCAGCGTATTGCACAACATTATAAAGTGGCCAAACATCATATCGTTACCTTAGATGCAGAACTGTTCCGCAATTCCGCTTTGACTGATTCCAACATGGAAGTACCTGCTTTTCAGGAGGGCTCTGAGATTCCCGTTACTTATGTTCCTGCTCGCAATACAATTTTCTTGTCAATGGCCTTAGGTCTTGCTGAATCCATAGGGGCACGAGATATCTTTATCGGCGCAAGCTCAGTTGATTATTCACATTATCCGGATTGTCGTCCTGAATTTATCGATGCATTTCAAACTTTAGCCAATTTGGCAACCAAAGCGGGCGTCACAGGGGATCATTTTTCCATTCACGCGCCCTTACAGCACTTGAGTAAGGTACAAACCATTCAATTGGGGACAAGCCTAGGCGTAGACTATAGCTTAACGGTTTCATGCTATCAGGCAAATGATGCTGGCGAAGCTTGCGGAGAATGCGACAGCTGTACGTTTAGACAACGTGGTTTTATCGGAGCTGGAGTTGCTGACCCTACCTTATACCGTCATTCATCTCACCAATAAGTAATATCGATTAAAGACAGGTATTGATAGTCCCTAACTGATAACTAGGATTCACGGATGAACAATAATTTATCTTCAAGGGCAAATAAAGAAAAACATGTCTATTTATTATACTATTGGTGCCAAAAAATCAAATAATTTTACACTTTTGTTACAACAAATTGAGCATTTTTGATTCACATGTAGCAAAAACATTGCTATCATCCGCCGTGATTTATAACCTTGGAGTAAAACATGGCATTAACAAAAAAACAGAAAGAAAAAATCAGTAATTTCTTCAGTGCAGTTGGTTATGCGCCAGCTACTGCCTTTAACTTTATTACTAATTTATTATTAGGCTCTACTGAAACAGATAAGCAAACCGGTCTATCTGTGAAAAAGCCTGGTTTAATTGGCTTATTAGCTGATGGTATCAAATCTTTAGTTGGCTTATTAGCTGATGGTCTCAAGACTGTTACTCGTGCAGCTGCTGACTTTTTAGTTGCGCATAAGAAAGCGATTGCTGTTGCTGCTTGGACTTCTTTAGCTGTTGCTGGTGCTGCTGCCCTTACTTTATTCTTGTGGCCTGCTGCTTTAACTGCTGTTGCTTCATTCTCAATCTACGGTATTTCGATTGCAGGTATCGCTGGCGCTAACGCTCTTGCACAAATCGGTGTTGCTTCTGCATTAGCTTTTGCAGCTACTTCTACTCTAGCTTATGTTGGTGCTGCTGTTGGTAACTTTGCTTCTTGGGTTGCAGGCTGCTGCAAAAAGGCTCGTGTTAGCCGCCAAGCTTCATTGCTTTCTTCAGTTAGTGAAGATCAACATGATTTGTTGGTACCATCAGTTCCTAGCTCATTAAGCAATTTAGGTGCTTCTTCAGTTGAAAAGAAAGATAAAAAAGAAGCGGAAGTGTTTCACTTTCAACCACCTGCTTCATCAAAAGCTACTGTTACTGCTAAACAATCACAAGAAGATTTACTTGGTCTGGACCAAGAAGATACTCACACACCTGTACGTAAGCTTTCAGGCAGCCAGCAATAATTGGGTTGAGTGAAAATTACTGCTAAACGCGGCCTAGGCCGCGTTTTTTATTTGTACATGCAAAAGAGTGGCAACTCATTTTAATCTGCGCGAATACCGCATCGTATGGTGCGCTTGATTCCAAAACAGGCCTATAATTAAGACTCTCGCAATAACTCAGCTACCTACAGCATTTATCACTCATATGCGTTATAATCTCTCATTTAATACAAGCGGGTAACTCATTGATGGCGAAACAACGTAAAATGCTGGTAACCAGCGCCTTACCTTATGCAAATGGCCATTTACATCTTGGTCATTTAGTCGAACACATTCAAACGGATATCTGGGTACGCACCCATAAAATGTCGGGCATTGAGTGCATCAGCATTTGTGGCGATGATGCGCATGGGACCCCAATTATGTTGAAAGCAGAGCAAATGGGGATTACACCTGAAGCGTTGACTGCTGAAATTAAGTTAAGCCATGAACAAGACTTCAAAGCCTTTGCCATTGATTATGATTGCTATCACACCACCCACTCGCCAGAAAACCAAGCATTGGCTTCAGCGATTTACGAGGCATTGCAAGCAAATGGCTCAATCATTAAAAGAACCATACGTCAGGCATATGACCCCGTAAAACAAATGTTTTTGCCAGATCGTTATGTCAAAGGAACCTGTCCCAAATGCGGTGCTAAAGATCAATATGGCGATAACTGTGAAGTATGTGGTGCAACCTACTCCCCGACGGATCTAATCGATGCGGTATCTGCTATTTCTGGTGCCAAACCTATAGAAAAAGATTCAGAGCATTACTTCTTTGATTTACCTCGTTATGAGCATCTCTTAAAAGAATGGACCCGTAGTGGTCACTTGCAAGCAGAGGTAGCGAACAAACTGGATGAATGGTTTGCCGCCGGATTAAAGCAATGGGATATTTCCCGCGATGCGCCCTATTTTGGATTTGCTATTCCTGGGACTACAGACAAATACTTCTATGTGTGGCTTGATGCCCCTATTGGGTATATGGCCAGTTTTAAAAAATACTGTGATGAGAAAAATATCTCCTTTAGTGAATTTTGGGATAAAGACTCCACAACCGAATTGTACCACTTCGTAGGCAAAGACATTGTTTACTTTCATGCTTTATTTTGGCCCGCCATGCTTGCTGCCAGTGGTCATCGCATGCCCACAGCAGTTTATACCCATGGCTTTTTGACTGTTGACGGCCAAAAAATGTCAAAATCACGTGGGACTTTCCTTGAAGCGCGTACTTATTTACAGCATTTGCATCCTGAATACCTGCGTTATTATTTTGCGGCCAAACTCAATGGCCGTGTTGATGATTTGGATTTAAATTTTGATGATTTTATCAATCGCATCAACGCCGATTTGGTCGGAAAAGTGGTCAACATCGCCAGTCGTTGTGCCGGTTTTATTAATAAACGTTTTGATAACCGCCTCAGCGACCGCTTAAGTGATCCGCGGCTGTATGCAGAACTGCTGGAAATGCGCGCAGAGATCATAGAATCTTTTATTTCTCGTGATTACGCACGCGCTATTCGTCACATCATGGATTGTGCTGATAAAGTGAATCAGTACATTGATATGAATAAACCCTGGGTTTTGGCAAAAGAAGAAGGACGTTTATCTGAAGTTCAAGACATTTGCACCATGGGAATTAATTTATTTCGCATCCTGATCACTTATTTAAAGCCGGTATTGCCGCAGATGGCAAAAGCCGCGGAAGACTTTTTGAATTGTGAACCGCTTGCTTGGGATGCAATCGATCATCCTTTATTAAATCACCATCTCAATACTTTCCAGCCTTTAATGGTGCGTGTTGAAAAGGAAAAAATACAAGCCATGCTGGAGCAATCCAAACAGGTGTACAATGGCCTCAGTTAAAGAAATTGACGCGCTTTTGCCGCAAACTCAATGCGGTGAATGCGATTTTCCTGGTTGCTTACCCTATGCTGAAGCCTTGGCTCAAGGGACAACCACGATTAATAAATGTCCTCCTGGAGGAGTTGCCACCGTCAAAGCGTTAGGCGCTTTATTGCAGGTTGATCCAACTCCTTATTTGGCAGACGCACTTGCAAATACTCGCGCGCCATCGGTTGCAGTCATTCGTGAAGCAGAATGTATTGGTTGTACCAAATGCATCAAAGCGTGCCCAGTTGATGCAATTATTGGCAGTGGCAAATTAATGCATGCAGTAATCGACCATGAATGTACCGGTTGTGGTTTGTGTGTCGCACCCTGTCCAGTCGATTGCATTGAGATGGTTACTTTACCGGAGGTACACTACGATAAAGATTTGGCACGCACACGTTTTCACGCGAAACAAAGCCGTTTATTGCGCGAGGAACATGAAAAGCAACAAGCTTACAGAGAAAAACGTCAACTTGCTTTGAAAGCGGATAAAACTCAAGACATACATGCAAAGCAAGACTACATTCAACAAGCATTGGCACGTGTTAAAGCGAAAAAATTATGAATAAGCTAAAACGTCGAGAAATTTTTGTACGCTTTCGCGCGCAAAATCCTCATCCAACGACTGAATTAGTTTATCATTCTTCTTTTGAATTATTAATCGCGGTCATTTTATCAGCCCAAGCAACGGATACTGGGGTAAATAAAGCAACTGCTAAATTATTCCCTGTTGCAAACTCGCCTCAGGATATTCTAGATTTGGGGCTGGAACAATTAAAGGAATATATTAAATCAATAGGTCTTTATAACAGCAAAGCACAAAATATTATGAAAACCTGTGCTTTGCTGGTTAATAAGTATGATGGAAATGTTCCCAATAAACGTGAAGAATTGGAATCTCTACCTGGAGTGGGGCGCAAAACTGCCAATGTCATTCTCAATACAGCCTTTGGCGAACCCACTGTTGCAGTAGACACGCATATTTTTCGAGTGGCCAATCGGACTGGACTTGCTAAAGGGAAAACTCCTTTAGCGGTGGAAAAAGCACTCATAAAAAACATAGAGCCTGAATTTTTAAAAGATGCCCATCATTGGCTGATTTTGCATGGACGATACGTGTGTACGGCACGAAGCCCTCATTGCAAGACATGCATCATCCAGGATCTTTGTGAGTACCCAGATCAGAATTTATAAGATAAAATTTTCTTCTCTATTCTCTATCAGGGAAGAAGATCACCCTCACCCCTACCCCTCTCCCACAAGTGGGATAGGGGAGATTGCGTAATTGATGGTTGTGAAAAGTTTCTCCGCTGTCATTAAGCTAAAAATATCCCTTCTCCCCATGGGGGAGAAGGTGCCCGTTAGGGCGGATGAGGGTTGGATAAAAATATAAGTTACGGACAACAACAATGAAAGAAAGCGATAAAAAAACTTTTATAAATTTCATTTTATTAAAATTTTACCAATTTTTATCAAAGGAAGATAACGTCACTAAAAGAACATATCTGTATGATTTCGCTCAATTCACCCAGGAAATAAAACCTGGAGATGTGCTCTTAGTAGAAAGTCATACACGTATGGGCAATATTATTCGCCTTATTTCCGAAAGCACCTGGACGCACGCCGCTTTATATATTGGGCGTCTTGAGGAGATTACAAATCCGTCTTTACGTGAAATAGTACAAAAAAATTCTCCGAATCTGACTTCAGATCAGCTCATCATAGAAAGTGTCCTTGGCGAAGGAACTCGAATTTCGTGTGTTGATGAATATAAAAATGATCACATCCGCATTTTAAGACCGTCCTTACTGCTCGCCGAGGATAAAGAAAAAGTGATTGCTGCCGCCATTCATAAAATTGGCAAGTACTACAGTTTAAGACATCTTTTTGATCTGGCACGCTTTATTTTTCCTTGGAGTTTTTTTCCTCGTAAATGGCGCTCTTCTTTATTCCAGCACAATATGTTGCAACCCACAGAGGATATATGCTCTTCGATGATTGCTCATGTGTTTCAATCAGTAAACTACCCTATTTTGCCGCTTATAAAAAAAGATAAAACAGGCTATGCATTAATCCACAGAAATCCCCGGCTATATACCCCTAGTGACTTTGATCTTTCCCCCTTTTTTGATGTGATCAAATATCCAATCTTACCCCTGCAAAAGGGTCAAACTTATCATGACTTACCGTGGAAGAAACAATTAATCAGTGATGACATTGGAGTCGTTGAGCTGAAAGATAAAGAATAACCCACTATGTTTTTAGACATATTGATCTTAATAGAATCGTAACAACATGTTATGTTCCTGCGCTTCATGAGAAAAAGACTAGCATTTCTAAATTTTTACCCCTACAATAAAATTTCGTTGTTGCAGGGAGAGCAAACATATGAACTGGTGGACATCTACCGTTAATGGGGCCAAATCATTTGGCAATGGAGCAACATGGGTTTGGAATAATGCACCGATAAAGCAAACCATAGCCTATGCTGCGAATACAGCATTTTATGTAGTGGAGCAAGTTTTAGCTTTACGTGAGGCAATTCCTGCTGTAGTTACTCCGCCGGTGATGAAAATTGTCAATGGCGCAGGAAATATTCTTTTCCATGATGTTTTACCTGTTGCCACAGTACATTTTGTCAACAACGGAATACAAAGCTACGTTCGCCAAAGCTATCCAGAAGATTCAACAACAGGTCTTTCACCCTACTCCTTAGTTTTACCGACATTGGCTTTAATCAACTATGGAGTTCAGGCTTATACCTACAGACAAGCCCCTAAAATAATTGCACATACTTTGGCGCTTGATGTATTTGGTTCTTCAGCTTTTAATGAACACAAAGGAAAACAGACTCCTCCTCCTCCAACCCTCTGCGGGGAAACAGAAGAAGATTGTAATTTTAAACGTAAATTTAAAGGTTCTCTGCGTGAACCTTTAGTATTGATGCTTAATGATGTCTTACTTTGGGGAATTAGCAAACTTCCTTATGGTGGCGAGCAAATTTCTTGGATATTAGCCATCTACTTTTATGGTGAATATATTACGCGTATGGCAACACCAGAACGCTGCGAGCGCCATAAGGCCATGAAGTCGGAATCCATATTATCTTTGGGTTTAACATACACCGCGGCTTCAACTTTGATGGAGTATGGCCTTGAATCCACCGTGGGAATGCCTCCCTATCTTTATCTCAGAACCTTACGCCATTTATTACTTTTGGCACATATTAATCTTGCATCACACATGTCTTTACCCTTAGTTCGATCCGCAAAAGGAGCAATCCCTGTCGATCCTTTGGTTATTTTTGATCGTACGAAACGATTTGCTGTTGATGTGGTGTTTGCAGGATTGATGAAAAGAATACCTATTGATTTTAAACAACCACCAGGATCAAAGCCATTCATCCCTCTATCAACTGTTTTTAAATTCTTAACGAACATACTTGAAAGCGATTTAGAGCAAGTACAAGTGACACAACCAGGTTTTTTCAAGAAAACGGCAAGAGTTCTTTTACCCAATATGTTTCTTAGCCCTAAAAATGCAGTCAATGACCCGGTGATTAAGCAATTTTGGCCTGACATACGCAGTGATTTACTCTACATTCTGGAAATAGTCGAAGCAGCAAAACCCGTTAAATCACTAACGACAGCGCATAAGCCTATTGCAGCCACAGTCAAATATACACTTCCAGTTTTATTAAACTACCGTTTTGGTTTACCTATAAAATTATCTGAATTTCTATTATCCTTGAGTAAAAAGGAAGACTTTTGGACGTTTGTTACTGCACTTAAATTATGGCTTGAACGAAATAATGTGGCTTACGAGGTCATCTTGGCAAAAGGAAATTCGAAAGTGGGTTTACATGAAACAGGTAAGATCATTGAGCTGCCTCCTGAGTCTCCAACTAAAGTGCTGCCTCCCGCAGATGATTTAAAAACAGTAAGAGCGCCAACGGTGACTGATGCGAAACGATTAATTTCCCAAAAACCTAGGTCTTTAATCACAGCAAACAGTTTATTTTCTACCAAACAGCGCCCTAAGCTCGTAGGCAATGCCGATAGCCTACCATCAAACAATGAAGAACTATCTTCCTCGCAATCAACACAGGAATATGCTTCACTCGAAAACAACTAATGAATTAAGGTGATTAAAGAATGCCTGCAGCAATCCTGATTCTTTTCATCACCTTAATTGGAATTGCTATTCGCAGAATGAGTCAGGTCATCATTCCCATTTGGCTGATAACCACGGTAGGTGCTGCTGTCGCGCTATTATTGCGGCAAATCACTCCAATTCATGCAATTGCAGCAATTGAACCGGATGTGATGCTCTATCTGTTTGGGGTTTTTTTCATCGCCCAAGCAGCCGAAGACAGTGGTTACTTAGAACAGCTAACCGATAAAATATTTTTTCATGCCCACACAGGAAAACAGGCTTTATTCATTATTCTATTTATTCTTGGCTTAAGTGCTTCCTTGCTTATGAATGATACAATTGCCATCATCGGTACCCCCATTATTATTCAATTGTGTCAATCTAATAAAAGGTTAATTAAACCTCTACTTTTTGCACTGGCTTTTTCAATCACCATTGGCAGTACGCTCACTCCCATCGGTAATCCACAAAATTTATTGATTGCTGTAAAAGCAAACATGCCATCGCCTTTTTTTCAATTCATAAGACTCTTGGCGATACCCACTGTAATAAATCTTATCATTACTTATTTTTTTATTTATTTTTTATATAGAGATATCTTAAATGAACCTATAGAAAAGCCTATTCCTAAGCCTGTCAATGATCATCATACAATGACCCTTGTTAAATTGAGCTTAATCATTTTCTTTTTGCTAATCACCCTTAAAATAATTTTTGAATCCCTACAATCACCTATTCACTTGAATTTTAGTTACATGGCGCTTATCTCATCCTTGCCGATTTTTTTTAGTAAACTCCGATGGGAACTCCTCAAACGGTTGGATTGGGGCACTTTGATTTTTTTCGCGAGTATTTTTATTCTGATGCAAAGTGTATGGGATAGTGGTTTCTTGCAAACGCGGATCAATCATTCTCAACTTTCTGTTACCGCCGTTCCTGTTATATTGATAATCAGCATCATTCTGAGCCAATTTATTTCCAATGTGCCGTTGGTAGTCTTATATTTACCACTACTCCTGCACCATTCTGTTTCTGATTCAAGTCTGTTGGCTTTAGCGGCAGGAAGTACGATTGCAGGCAATTTATCAATTTTAGGAGCAGCAAGTAATATTATTATCATTCAAAACTGTGAAAAAAGAAGCGTTAGAGGCTTTGGCTTCTTTGAATTCATAAAAATCGGCGCTCCTCTTACTTTGGTGAACATTTTAATTTATGCCTATTTTCTATAAAAAAATTCCGTTTTTAACCCCATATCATCTGTGTCTTAAGCAAAACTGGCCAACTATTGCCATATTAAATGCAATGGTGTTATATTTACGCGCGAATTAGTTGATTACAGGGCAATTATCAGCACAGGCCAAGGAAAAATTATGGAAATCCGATAAATATGAATCAATCATTGCCTTCACAGCGTTCACGCTGTTTTTTGTTTCTAACCGTAGGTGTAATTACCACCCTGATTTTATTAATCAATGTCTCTTTTAAAATTGTACTGATTCAAGGGCTAATATTTTCTGTAAATGGTTTAATCTGCCCCCTTATAGCAGGCTTGTATTTATTAGCATTAAGAAATTGCACGATTAAAGAGCAAAGACACATGCTCAATATGTCGCTGATGACGTTGTATCTCTATTGTATTGGCGTTTATGTCCTAATCAATTTACCTGCAGCGGAGTACATGCATGATAATCCAGTGTATCAAATTATTTTTGAAGACATACCTAAAAAGTTCTTTGCAACTACGATTGCTTTTGCCTTGAGTTTTTACCTACCCCATCTTTTGGTTTATCCTAAATCCAGTAAAACTTCACCCACTCCCAAACAATGCATGCTTCTAGCAGTATTAGGTGGCATCAGTTTTTTTGGGCTGGACTTTTTTCTCTTATTTTCAGGAACTCATCTTCAAAGTTTCAAACAAATTTTTATTGATTCATTGATGATTGCCTCGCTTATACTACTCGTTATCGGTGTTTTCTATCTGACTTTATTATTGAAATACCAAAACTTATTTTTTCCTGAACGCGGCAGAGAAGAGTTACCCTTATATCATTACTTTATTTGTATTGCGATTGTGGTCATGCTTATTTGTTTAGCATGTGAATACAGAATAGTAACCATTATCAATAAATACATGGTGCTCTCGGCAAGTTCATTATTTTTTCCCATTACCCTGGCAATTAGTACCATTCTCGGTGAGCTTTGGGGTTATCGAGTCAATCTAAAATTATGTCTGATACTCATTGCCACCCAATTTACCTTCGATGTTTTACTAATGGGGATTGTAGCCTTACCCTCTCCAACATTTTTTAATTTGAATCCTTTCTACAACTACATTATGTTGAAGCGATTACCCACTGCTTCTCTGACCTTGTTTATTGGGTTTATCAGTAATGCCATGCTGCTCCATTATTTGAAAAACTCCAAATGGAACTTTCATCGTCCCTTACGTATTTTAATCGCTAATTTTTGTTCTACTTCTTTATTATGTTTGATTGACTATAGTTTACTATTCGGTGGCATCTATCCTTATGATCAAATTATTAATTTAGTAGCAAATGTTTGGCATTATAAATTATTAATGGCCTTGATTTTTCTACCATTTATTCTGTGGTTCTGTGCTTATATGGAAAAAAACAAGTCATTGGCTTTGCAGTATGATTGATGCGCGGAATCCGAGGATTTTGACGACATCCAAGAGCAATCAGGAATCTCCTCATACTAATCACCGTGCTACACAGTGGAGCTCCCTCACTACTGCGGGATGACGAGGTTAGGAAGTGTATTTGAATTATGGTGGAAAGTCAGATTTGAGCTTAGGTTGAACGATGAGCCCAATGTGACTTTCCAGTCATACAGCGTGAGTACTTATTTTTTCACCGGTCTCTTCCAACCATAAACCGTTTTCTGTTTTGATTCAGTGAGTGTCAACTCACCAGGAGGAACGTTTTTACGAATAGTACTGCCCGCGCCTATAGTTGCATAGGCACCTACCGTTACTGGAGCAACGAGCTGAGTATCTGAACCAACAAAAACTCCATCCTCAATAATGGTTTTATGTTTGTTTACCCCGTCGTAATTGCAGGTAATCGTACCAGCCCCCACATTAACTTGTTTTCCAAGAGTCACATCACCCAAATAGCTTAAATGACTTGCCTTAGAGCCCTCATCAAATACAGCTTTTTTGGTTTCAACAAAATTACCTATCTTACAGTGCGGAGCCAATTCGGTGCCCGTTCTTAAGCGAGCAAAAGGGCCAATAGTACAATCATTAGCAATGACACATCCTTCTAATACACTATTGGCATAAATCTCACAACCCGCTCCCAAACTTACATCGGTGAGTACGCAATTAGGTCCTATAGAACAGCCATCGCCGAGCACTACTTTTCCTTTAAATACGCAATTAATGTCAATGAATACGTCTTTACCACAGACTAACTCACCACGCACATCAAAGCGATTGGCGTCAGCAAGCATCACACCTTGCTGCAATAATTGTTCTGCATGCCGTACCTGCCATATGCGTTCTAACTGCTGCAATTGCAATCGGTTATTTACACCTTGAATTTCTGCGCTATCTTTTACACTCAGTGTTTTAATTGGGGTTTGACTGGCAACCGCTAAAGCAATAATTTCTGTTAGATAATACTCAGACTGAGCATTATCATTGCTCAATTTGGGCAACCAAGAAGCCAGGTCATCAGATAGTGCACAACATATCCCAGAATAAATTTCTTTTATATTCTTTTCTTGCTCATTTGCATCTTTTTCTTCTACAATGATGGAAACTTCACCTTGGTTGTCTCTAATAATACGTCCAAGACCGCTAGGATCTTCGAGATGAGCAACCAAAAGTGCCAAAACGGATTTATAGGAATTTGCTGTATGGCTGCATTCGATTAAAGCATGCAACGTATTTGCTTGAATGAGCGGTACATCAGCAGATAAAACAAGTACTTGTGTTTGTGGTGGAATAAAAGGTAAGGCTTGCATGACTGCATGTCCAGTACCCAATTGTTCTGCTTGATATACCCAATGCACAGGTAAGTCAGGGAGTGAGTTCTTAAGTTGTTCACCACCATGACCGTATATAACATGAATTACATCAGGATTTAGTTGTTGTGCGGTTTCTACTACCCGAGTCAACATAGGCTTCCCAGCAATTTGGTGAAGTACTTTAGGGGTACTAGAATACATTCGTTTGCCTTGTCCTGCAGCTAAAATAATAATTTGTAAGTTCATGGAGTTATGAATTCCTAGGTTAAGCACAATGACAGCCATGCGATGAAAAGTCTGTCTCAATAGTACAGGTATGATAACTAAATTACAGTTCAAGGAGTAGAGCGATGACCATATTTGTTAGAACAGTCCAAGCACTTATTGACCGAGTTTTGAATAAATCAATTGAAGATTCAATTGCTGATGATAATGGGATGTTATATGGATTGTTTCGAGATACCAAACATTCAGAACAACAAAGAAATATAACCCGTACTCTGCAAAAATTAGTTGCAGACTTTGTCCCAGAAGATACAGATAAAAAAAATTTAGCAGCCTTGCAATTACTCATTAGCGACATAGATAGCGCAGTTGAAAGTATGCGTGCAAAAAAATCATGGAAGCGCGGTGATTTGAATGACACTTTAAGTAAACTCAATTCAACCCTAGATCGATTCTACCGTTGTCTTGTGGAGAAATCTGAGAAAAATGAGAAAAGCGAGAACGGTGAGAAAGCATTTACTTTTATCGATGTCGCTGATGATGATGATCCGTTTAATCTACTTTGTGCTCATGCAGCTTATTATTTGGGCGAACACATTATTTGTCCACCAGAAGAAGGAATGCTCGCGAAAATATATGAAAAAGTAACCAATTCCATTAGTAACTCTACCGCGATAGAAATCAGAGCCAAAAAAGAAGAGTGCCTGATGAAAAATATTCTCATCTGTAAGAAAAAACTGGGCGGTTTAGATCCAGATAAACCGGATTACAAAAGTTTGCGTAAAACATTTGTTATTGAAGCAATACAAGCCATTCATAGAGAGAATGCTGAAATTTGTGAAGAGTCCAAACCAATTGACTCGATACCGGTGCAAGTCACTTTGATTGCCGTTGCTCGTGTAAAAGCACCAACTATAAAACCAAGTCGTGGCCGATTAAAAGTCGCGATGGACAATGCGTTTGAGGAAATTGAAGCCAGAGCACACGATAAAAAAGAAAAGGAAGAAGAGAAAGTAGCGTTATCACTTTAATTATTCGGTCTTAAAAAAATCCCATCTCCCCCGGGATGGGAAAAATTTGTTGAGTCGTCCCCTGGCCTGGGGCAAAAATATTTAGCTATGAAGTCAATTCACCACAAAGATCTGTTTCCATAAGCTTTTTTATTTCTAAAATTTCTAATCGCTTACTTAGCAAATACAATAATTTGCAATGAGCTGCCTCTGGGGTCATGTCATGACCGCTAATCACCCCCGCTTTCTTTAAAGAATGTCCGGTAGCGTATTGACTCATTTCCACACCACCTTGTTGGCATTGGGTGCAATTAACAATGATCACCCCACGTGCACAAGTATCCTTGAGTAATTTTAAAAAACGAGGATCATTATTTTGTGCATTACCTGCACCGTACGTCTCGAGGATCAAACCGCATAAAGACTGATTTAAAATATAAGTCAAAACCTCCGTAGCGAACCCCGGGAATAACCTGAAATTGGCAATAAACTGTGGCTCTATTGTTTGTAAATGAAAGGGCTTTTGCGGTCGTTTCAGCAACAAGCTTTTGTGAACTTTTATTTCAATCCCAATAGACGCTAGATGGGGGTAATTCGGAGAATCAAACGCTTTAAACCCTTGTGAACTAATTTTTTGTGAGCGATTACCGCGTAACAGATGTTGATTGAAATAAATACATACTTCGTGTATGGGCTGATTCGCACAAAGCCATAAGGAAGTGATCACATTATCGATTGCATCATTACGTACTTCAGATAAAGGAATCTGCGAACCGGTAATAATGACTGGTTTACCTAAGTTCTCCAACATAAAGGATAAAGCCGATGCAGTGTAAGCCATGGTATCCGTGCCATGAAATACAACAAAGCCATCAAAATAGGCATAACTGTCCGCTATATCACGTGCTATTCGATTCCAGTCGTACACCGTCATATTCGAGGAATCAAGCAGCGGATCATATTCTTTTATCGAATATTCGGGCATGTCTTCATGTTTGAGCAAAGGAATCTGTTGCAAAGCAGCTTCTACATAACCCGCAGCTGGCTCATAACCATTTTCTGTCTTAATGCTACTAATTGTCCCGCCCGTATTGATGATTAAAATTCTCTTTTTCATATGCTTCAAACTCAAAATATTTGTCCCAATTATATACGTTTATTGAATCCAGGGTAGGGTCATGCATACTGAGGGATTCTAATCCATGTATATGACCTTATATGTCAACCGAAAATCGTGCGCCATTTAGTGAGTATAGAAATGATTCATGATTCTCGCTCTTAAGCCTATACCTACAATGCTTTTTCGGGTTCGGATGCGGACAGGCACCATTTACGTTAATAGAAATAAGACGGATTTTGTTGAGTAGTTACCTTTTTTCAATAATAATTACAGATTTAATTGCCAAGCTCTCGCAGTTTATGGAAAAATCAAGCTATTAGCGGTTTAATCTAAACAGTGACATCATGGTGATTGATCGTGCCGGTTATCGGTTGAATGTAGGTATTATCCTTGTCAACGCACAGAATAGGGTTTTTTGGGGTAGAAGGACTGGTCATGATGCATGGCAATTTCCGCAGGGCGGCCTGGCTGCTGGTGAAACATCATTAGAAGCAATGTTTCGGGAATTGCATGAAGAAGTAGGTTTGGATAAGGAAGATGTTGAAGTGATTGGCTCTACCAAACGCTGGCTTAAATACAGACTTCCTAAACAATATCTGCGTCATGGCAGCGAACCTTTAGTGATTGGACAAAAACAAAAATGGTATTTGTTAAAGCTCGTTGCCAGTGAGCAGAAAGTCAAACTGGATCTGAGCGACTCACCAGAATTTGACAGCTGGCGATGGGTTGATTTTCATGAGCCAGAAGGGCAGGTTATTTTTTTTAAACGCCAAGTGTACTCGCAGGCGTTAAAAGAATTAGAGCCTTTATTGAAAAAGAATCGTCGTTCCCCCTATGGCATTAAACGAAAAAAGAGAACATAGGACAGCTGCGATTTAAAAATGTTGGTGAACGATTGAATTTGAGCATAGATTGAACGAAAATCGTACGGGAGTATTTCTCGCAGCGATTTTATTCCACATATACTCGATACGGCCGTTCCTTAATAGGGTGACCATTTACAAAAGAGGTAATCATAGGCATAGATGCTCAAAGTACTTAAACGGATAGTTCAAGAAGTCACTACAGCAAAGCAGCTTTCTGAGGCGCTTGTCATTTTAGTGCAACAAATAAATAAAGCCATTAATGCGGAGGCCGCTTCCGTTTACCTCATCGATACCAAACACGCTGAATATGTCCTTATTGCAACAGAAGGTTTAAACAAGCAAGCACAATTTCGGGTTCGCATCTCATTTGATAGTGGCCTTGTAGGCCTTGTCGGTCGGCGGGAAGAGCCTATAAATCTTGAAGATGCCCCTGCCCATCCTGACTTTTATCATAATCCGCTATTGGGCGAAGAGCATCTTAAAGCATTTTTAGGCGTTCCTATTATTCAGCATAGAAAACTCTATGGCGTCCTCATTGTTCAACAAACAGAACAACGTTACTTCGATGATACAGAAGAATCTTTTTTAATTACCTTAGCGGCTCAACTTGGTGGAATTATCGCTCATGCAGAGGCAACAGGTGAGTTAGCGGAACTAACCCAACCCAAGCCTATGGGTGTTACTAAAAAAGTTGAAACCAGTACAACCGCTCTAGCAGGGATTGGCTCGGTCCCAGGTATTGGAATAGGTACTGCGGTGGTTGTATATCCGCAAGCAGATATTGATGCGGTACCACAAAATCCAGTTGAGACTTTGGATGAGGAAATTAATGCGTTTTACGAAGCTCTGGAGTCCACTCGTGAAGACATGCACCGCTTAAGTAGGCGCATGAAGTCGGTTGTCGGGGAAGAAGAACATGCCCTGTTTGACGTTTATTTACGTATTTTGGATAAAGACAGCCTAGGTGTTGAAGTCGAACACATCATTCGTAAAGAAAAAATTGGAGCCCAGGCTGCATTAGCTACTGTAATTAAAAAACACATAGCCCAATTTGAAAATATGGAGGATTCATATCTTAGAGAGCGAGCCAGTGATTTCCGCGATTTGGGACGTCGTGTTTTAGCAGCATTACAGTGGTCACAACAAGAAGAGATTGTATACCCTAAAAGGACCGTTTTGGTTGGCGAGGAAGTAACTGCAGCAGCATTGGCTGAGGTTCCTGAAGGATACCTGGCGGGAGTTATATCAGCCAAGGGTTCTAATAACTCGCATGTTGCTATTTTAGCGCGCGCCTTAGGTGTTCCCACAGTTATGGGCGTTCGTGGTTTAAAATTAGATTCAATTTCCCGACGCGCCATTGTTGTTGATGGGTATTATGGACAAGTTTATATTTCCCCATCGAAATCTGTACTTGCAGAATTCAAACTTCTGGAACAAGAAGAACAGGCACTAAACCAGAGTCTAATCAGTTTAAGGGATAAGCCTGCTGAAACTACCGACAACTATAAAATTTCTCTGCAAGTAAACACCGGTTTAGCTATGGACGCTGGTTTATCCATGAGCGTCGGAGCTGAGGGTGTGGGTTTATACCGTTCGGAAGTTCCTTTTATGAGTCGGGATCATTTCCCTTCAGAAGATGAGCAAACCATTATTTATCGGCAAACATTGAAAGCCTTCGCCCCCCGTCCAGTAACCATGCGAACTTTGGATATTGGTGGCGATAAAGTACTCCCCTATTTTCCTGTAGAAGAAGATAACCCCTATTTAGGATGGAGAGGAATTCGGGTCACCCTGGATCATCCTGATGTCTTCTTGATGCAAGTGCGCGCGATGATGCGTGCAAGCGAAGAGTTGAATAATTTGCGGATCATGTTACCTATGGTCACCAATTTAAGCGAGGTTGAAGAAGCTTCTTATCTTATTGATCAAGCGTTTACAGAATTGTTAGAAGAAGGTTGTGTCATCGAAAAACCAAAGTTAGGTGTCATGATCGAAGTTCCTGCCGCTGCTTATTTGGCACGGGAAATCGCCAAGCGAGTTGATTTTATCTCTGTAGGCAGCAATGATTTGACCCAATACTTTCTGGCTGTCGACCGGAATAATGCCCGCGTTGCCGGCCTCTATGATTCCATGCATCCAGCGATGTTGCGTGTTTTGCTGAAGGTAGTTGAAGGAGGTCATGCAGCAGGAGTGGAAGTGAGTATTTGTGGTGAAATGGCCAGTGATCCTTTAGCTGTGATCTTATTAGTCGCCATGGGTTTTGATACCTTAAGTATGAACTCTTCTAGTTTACCGCGTGTGAAATGGGTTATTCGTAATTTAGCCATTGCTAATGCGCGCAAGATTCTTGCCGAAGTATTGGAGTTCGAACACCCAGCGCAAATACGTTTTCATTTACAAAAGGCATTAGAGGAAGAAGGATTAGGCGGCCTCATCCGTGCTGGAAAGTCTTTATGAATAAGAATCTGATTGAATCCAATACCCTGGGTGCAGCACGACAAAAACCTGCGCCATCCCGATGGCGTGGGTTCGGAAAAAAAGGAACTTAAAAAATATGCTAACCTTTCCGTACATTAACCCTGTAGCATTTTCAATAGGTCCAATACAAGTTCATTGGTACGGCTTAATGTATTTGATTGGCTTTGTCAGTGGCTGGTTACTCGCTCATTGGCGGAACAAGCACTATCACCTGGATTGGACTTCAGAACAAATCAGTGATTTGATTTTTTATGCGGCTCTAGGTGTCATTATTGGTGGCCGAATTGGTTATATGCTTTTTTATAATTTCCCGGAATTGATGCATGATCCCCTCTCTTTATTTAAAATATGGCAAGGAGGAATGTCTTTCCATGGTGGCTTGCTGGGTGTTGCTGTCGCCCTCTGGCTCTTTTCTCGCAAAAGTAAAAAATCATTCCTGGAAATAGGCGATTTTATTGCCCCCCTGGTCCCTATTGGTTTAGGTGCTGGGCGTATCGGCAATTTTATTAACGGGGAGTTATGGGGACGAGTGACTGATATGCCTTGGGGTATGGTATACAGTCATGTGGATAACCAGCCTCGCCATCCCTCTGAGTTGTATGAATTCGGTATGGAAGGAATTGGTTTATTTCTCCTTGTCTGGATCTATGCACGTAAACCTCGTCCCGCTGGACGGGTGTCCGCTGTTTTTTTAATGGGGTATGCAGTGTGTCGTATCATTGCGGAATTTTTCCGACAACCTGATCCACAGCTTGGCTATATTGCCTTTGGATGGTTGACTATGGGACAAATTTTATCTATCCCCATGTTATTACTTGGATTTTGGTTATGGTGGCTTAAACGATGAAAACTTATTTGAATTTATTAGAACATATTTTACAACACGGTACCCAAAAAACAGACCGAACAGGGACAGGAACCTTATCGGTTTTTGGGTATCAGATGCGATTTGATTTGCGCCAAGGATTTCCTTTAGTAACTACCAAAAAATTGCATATGCGCAGTATTGTGCATGAATTACTTTGGTTTTTAAAAGGAGATACCAATGTTGCCTATTTAAATGAGAATGGGGTCACTATTTGGGATGAATGGGCCAATAGCGATGGCGATTTAGGGCCTATTTATGGAAAACAATGGCGGAACTGGCCAACCACAGACGGCCGTACGATTGACCAACTCAGTGATGTGGTACAGCAAATCAAAACCAATCCTGACTCACGCCGTTTACTGGTCAGTGCCTGGAATGTTGGCGAGTTGGATCAAATGGCGTTAATGCCTTGTCATGCGTTATTCCAATTTTATGTGGCTGACAAGACGCTTTCGTGCCAATTGTATCAACGCTCTGCAGATGTGTTTTTAGGTGTACCTTTTAATATTGCATCTTATTCGCTACTCACTCACATGGTTGCCCAGCAATGCAATCTCAATGTGGGCGATTTTATATGGACTGGCGGCGATTGCCACTTATATCTCAATCATTTAGAACAAGCGCGTACGCAATTAAGCAGAGAACCCTTACCCCTAGCTACCTTAAATATAAAACGCAAAGCCTCATCGTTATTTGATTATGTTTATGATGATTTTGAGTTCGTAAATTATCAATCTCATCCCGCAATCAAAGCGCCAATTGCGGTTTAAATAAGCAATGAATCAAATTATGAGATACTCAAGCGGGTAAAAATCACTTTCTGAACTTGTAAATATTCTCGATTGTCGGTCCGCTTGAGTACTTTTGCAACTTGTTGCTTCGAAAAGAAGGCTACATTTATTTAGATGCATAATAATTATAACTAATAATATAAACACCTACTCCAATAAGTAGAGTACCTATAAAAATCTTTACTGTAAGCGTTTCACCCAAAATAAAGTAAGAGGACAGCGCTATGAGTATATAGACAAATGAGGATACAGATAATGCCAGATATAAAGGCATAGTTTTTAAGATACTCATCCAAATCAAAAAGGAAATGACCAAAGTTGCATACCCTGCAAAAATATAACCATTTACGTAGTGGTCTTGAGCAACGGCAACTACAGCGCCCTTTTTAATTAATAATTGAGTAACCGTATCACTAATGATCAATGAGACCCAGAGCAAAAAAGCCTTCATATGCACCTAATCCTATTGGAGTGAGTTTTAATAATTCTATTCGAGAAAAGCATGAGCACTCGAGCTAATTTCAAGGGCTTAGCCCAAATCTTACAAGGAATTGCAGAAAATCCTAATGCTCTTTTAGATTCCCCACAACCTTGCCCTGCAACATACCACTGAAAACCTTGTTTCTTTGCCCAATCTAATATGTAGAGAATGCTCATTGAGTAAAAAGAGAATTTATGCGCGACTGCGGGTATACTCCCTATATATTTATCAAAAATCATCTGATCTTTGAGGTAGAGTAAAGTAAAAGCAAAAGGTGTATTATGATGTTCATAAATAAAGATTTTGCATTGGTCATTAAGCAATGCGGCCATATAAAAGTCGATGGTCAACTTTTCTAATTTTAATACTGCATTTTGCCAGGTATGTTCATAAGCAGTCATAATAAATGAAATATCATTCTGGGTTGCTTCTCTTACCTGTACCATTTTTTGAAAACGGATCCATCTATTTTTTAACCCCCTTCGCCTCCCTTTTGATAAGGTAGAGAAAAAATCATCCAGACTCATAGGCACTTTATGATACCAAATTGGATCATGCTCAATGGGTATAAACTCTCTTTTTATTAAGCTTGCTTCAAGAAAATGACCATCAGGTAAATCTTTAACCGCAATAGCAGAGACATTCTGGCTCTTAGCAAGGTTAAATACCTTTTCAATTTGCATTTCAATTGCATTCATACTGTTGCATGCGGGAAATAAATCTGTAATGGGATTACCCCAAAAAAGGATCGATAAGGAGGGAAGTGGAATAGGCGTTTCAAGTAAATTGGATAAATTCACTTTTCCCAAAAAAACAAAAGTAGTAGAATTATCTTCCAGTTTGATTTCTTGAGGCAAGAACTGAGGATCGGGATGTTTTAAATAAAGGGAGAGCCAATCTCTGCCTTCAAAAAAATTTTGAAGTTGTATATTCATAATAATGTTAAGTCCTATTCCAGTAATATTATCCCCATAACTATCATTCCCACGCCAATCCACTGCGCGAAATTTATTTTTTCTTTTAAAAAAATACACGAAAAAAAGATAACAATCAGTTGTTGTATTCCGGTCAGTGGGAAAGCAATATTTAAGGGTAGGTGTCTCAAGATGAATACCCAGGCTATAAATTCCATTAAAAAAAGGGAAATTCCCATAAATAAATAAATATTTTTAAAAAGGCTCAAATAATAATTAATACCTGCTAGGGATGAGCTTGCAAGTGCACATTTTTTAAAAGCCAGCTGACCGAGGGCTTCGAGAAGAGAGCAAAATAAAAATAATGGAATCCATTCAAGCACCATCATTTAATTCGACTCCCAATGTTTCCATAATATATTGGTTAAGCTCATTAGGTTTTAATCGATTGTCACCCTCAATTGCTCGCAATGTGGGATGCTCCCAGTGCGACATGGTCCGTTTAATAACGCTTTTATAACGAACGGGCTCCGTTCGTTCCCCGGTTATATCAGCTCCTATGATTCTATATTGAGTTAACAAAGCTAACATTTCCAAAAAATCAGTTATTTTTAGAATACCTTGATCCCAATCTGTTTCAACTTCTTGAGCTGAGAAAACATCTTTATCGATACTTATATATATGGGTAAATCCCTATCAATTTGTTGTAATGCATTTTGATAACCCTGAATTCCTTGACTCTGCACATCTTGTGCTGAAAACGCAATGAAGTGCTTTTTTCGTATTAATTGGTTTAAACCGAATAGTCGATCAAACCAGCAATATCCATCTGTAGCACCAATATGAAGGATCTTTTTGCATAGTGACAGCTGCGCCGCGCTGTAAAGCCAATTACCACAATGAAACCTAGGGGGCATGAAACTGCAATCGGTATGATTATCAAATACAATTAAATTAAAAGGTTCTTTAATTCGTTCTAAAAAAAAATAAGATAGATGATGAAAATCTCCAGAACCTAATAGTGTAAATAACGTTGTCTTAATATCTAGATTATTTAGTAATTCGCGAAAAACATTAACGCTTTTATTTGTAGTATAAAACCTCAATGACTCCTCATATCGAGAAAGATCAATTCTGTGTAACGTATCACTAAAGCTGAGTGATCTCGACGGTTGTTGATGCTGAGACTCTATACATAAAATCTGCATAAGTTTATTCCATCACCTAAAACTTATACCATTGAGTATAGACTCAAATTAATAAAACAACGGCATTGCTAATTTTCTAACGAGATTTTATTTAAAAAATCTACGAATTTTATCAGGTAAGGGAACCGATTTATTTTGAACATAATCCACCCAAACAATTTTACAACTGCCTTGGGCCATTAGTAGCTCATCCTGGTATAAATCATGGTCCATCATCATGCTGGAATTTCCCAGACTGTGTATTTTGGAACACAAAGTCACTGTCGCCGGATAAATGACCGGTTTTAAAAAAGTGCATGCAACATGAATTACTACAGGCCCGGTATTTTCAGTCATACTGATATTGAGTTGTCGTAACCATTCAATACGGGCTTCCTGAAAATAATCAAAATAGCGTGCATTGTTTACATGCCCCAGTGCATCCATATCCCCCCAAGCGATGGAAAAAACTTTTTTATGTACTTCAATTTTCGAATCAACCACTTATCGACCTCCTTCAAGATAAATCCATAGGATCCACATCCACATTCCACCGTACACCATTACTTAATTTATTTCCCATAAGCCATTCTCGTAATTGCGTTAAAACATTTTTTAATTTTTTTCGCGATGAGGACTTAAGTAACAGTTGCATCCGATATTGATTGGCTTTACGTGGCATAGGAGCAGGTGCTGGCCCCATCACCGTGATGGAGTGTTCTAGCATTTGCTCTTTCGCTGCATGTAAAAATTTTAATACACTTCCAGCGACTTTTCCTTGTGCCCTGATTATGGCCAAATAGTGAAAAGGAGGAAGTTGAGCTTGTTGCCGGGTAGTTAATAACGCATCCGCAAAACTATCATATCCTTGCTGAATCAATAAATTAAGTAACGGGTGATTGGGTAAATGCGTTTGAATCAAAACCTGACCGTCGTGGTCTGCTCGCCCTGCACGCCCTGAAACTTGCATTAATAGCTGCCCTAAATGCTCTAGAGCTCGGAAATCCTGATTATAAAGTCCCGCATCTGCATCCAGAATAACCACTAAAGAGAGACGAGGAAAATGATGGCCTTTTGCTAACATTTGGGTGCCAACGATTAACTGTGCCTCGCCTTGATGAATTTTGTTTAGATGTTCATTTAAAGCGTTTTTTTTACGCACGGCATCACGATCGATGCGCACTACTTCCGTATTCGGAAAGTAAGCGCTTAGAAACTCATGGATACGTTGGGTTCCTGCCCCAACTGGAATCAATTCCATGCTTTGACAGCTTTGGCAATGACTCGGAGTTTTTTGGGTCAATCCACAATGATGACATATCATCTGCCCTAACTGTTTGTGCAGCGTTAAATGGCTATCACAAGCACGACAGTCAGCCATCCAGCCACATTGATGGCATAACAAAACTGGGGAAAACCCACGACGGTTGATGAATACCATTACCTGATTTTGTTTGCGTAAATGCTCTTTAATGACGTGCAACGTTGTTGCTGCCAAACCATGCTGTAATGTTTGCGAACGTAAATCAATGAGTTGATAATGCAAAGGGGTAATTGAAAGCGCTTTATGATTCAGACGTAATAAGGTGTATTTCTTTTGCCTCACATTATGCATGCTTTCAAGGCTAGGGGTTGCTGAACCTAAAATAATAGGGATGTTGGCCAAATGCGCCCGCATTAGCGCCGCATCTCGGGCAGAATAACGTACCCCTTCCATTTGTTTCAATGATGCATCATGCTCTTCGTCAATGACAATGAGTCCTAAATTGGGCATAGGTGTAAACAGTGCAGCCCGCGTTCCAATCACCATTTGCACCTTGCTTTCCCTTGCTAATTGCCATGCAACTTGCCGCTCCGTTTCATTCAAACTGGAATGAATTACAGCAATTGGTTGCTTAAAGCGTGCCGTAAAGCGTGAGACTAATTGCGGGGTTAACCCGATTTCAGGAACGAGCACTAAAACTTGTTTTTGTTGCGCTAATACTTGCGCGATTACCTGCAAATAGACTTCTGTTTTGCCACTCCCGGTAACCCCTTGCAATAAAAAGCATTGATATTGGTGTAAAGCTTCCGTGATCGCCGCCACAGCCACAGCTTGTTCGAGATTAAGTGTTAAGGGGGATGATAATGAGGCCTCTGCGTTTTCTGGGAGCATGATCTGCTGGGATAAAGAAATAACCTGAGCTGCAAGTAAATTACACAGTTGCGTGGAATTGAATCCCCTCTCTGTCAAACGATGTTTGGCCACCGGCTCCTTTTGTCCACTCAAGAACTCGATAAGCTCCAATTGCTTATGTGCACGAGCAGGGATACGCTTTTTGGCCTCATCGACAGGTAATGCCAGGTGATAAAAATCCCCTGTCGGCAATTGGCAAGGTTCTCCTAATCGATATTTTTTAGGTAAAGCCAGGGGTAATACTTCAGATAAAGGCGATTGATAATAATTGGCAATCCATGAGCATAAAGTCAACATGGTTTCATCGATTAAAGGTTGTTCATCAATAACCGTATGAATATTTTTTAGGGAAGTCACATCATACACAGAGTTGATTTTACCGATTACCACCCCTAACCGAGTTTGTTTGCGAAAAGGAACCCAGACTCGAACACCGATAGATGGGTTTAAACCTTCTGCGACATAATCAAAACAATCTCGATGCGTGTGTGGGATGCAAACTTGATAAACAGTCATTCTTCCCTGCGATTTGCTCCCGGAACTCTCATCATCGACACACTCTAAAGAAGTATCTTGAGCTGACACAGAATTTTTCCCAATAGAATGTTCGTGATCGGTGTTATTCATGCACTCTTTGCCATTGGTGGCTGGCTGATTGTCCCGGAGCCGAAAACACCTTGACCACTACATGTTCAATACGATGTCGATCCAGCTCTGCCTTATCTTTAATCAATTCATTAACAAACCAACGTGATAACTCTTCAACGGTAATATTCGTTACAGGCAATAAAGTCACATCTTCTTTAAGAAAAGGAATTTTTTTGTGGTTAAACGTAAAATAATAATATTCTTCATCTTCAGCATACTCCAGAAAAGGAGAAAACTGCGGCATCAGAAACGTTTGATTTAAATAACGACATAATTTATGAATACGTTCTTTGTAGTAACGATAGTCAAAAGTCATCCCATTTTCTTCAACCCAAGTGGTGAGTGCCAAATAAACTCCATACATATGACCGTGCAATGGTTCTCTTTCAGTTGCCGAGAAAATGGTTGTATGGCCAGCAGAAAATTTCATGGATTCTTTTTGTAATTCCACTGTGGTTAGGTATCTTTTTATCTTCATAAACTCACTCGTTTATCATTTAATAGAAATCCATTTAAGGAAACTTCTACATTCTTACTTAATGCGATTACTTTAAATAACTCCCCCATTTCACTCGGAAGGGTAAGCTGTTTTATCGCTTGTTTTGCTCGTACTTGATCCAATTCATTATCCAAAGTATTTAATAAGCTTAGCAAACCGTTAGCCAGCAAAAAAGAGGCTTGATTGGTAAAACCCGCAATATGAAAACCCACTTGTTGTCCAGCTTCTGCTACATGCGTAAAATCCACATGCGCCGTAATGTCTTGCTCTCCTGGATGCAATAAAGGATCCGGATGGCTGCGATGTTGGTAATGACACATCAATGTTCCTTGATTACGATCTGGATGGTAATACTCATGGCGGGGAAATCCGTAATCAATTAAAAACACCACCCCTTGCTTTAACATCTGATAAATATTCAAAATCCAATCATCAATAAAAAGATTCACTTCAGAGAGATAAGGCGCATCAGGCAAGGATAATCTGTTCTTTATATAATCCAACAAGCGTTGATTATGGCAGGGCTCGAACCGTTCCGTTAATTGTTGCTGCTCATTCAAAGCAACATAACTTTCCATAATACCCTTTTCGGTTTTCATAAAACGATGAACTGGCATCGCATCCAGGACTTCATTAGCCAACACCACCCCATTAAAAGGAACTTTCGGCCAACGATCAAGCCAGATAACTAAATGGGCTAAATGGGGAATTTTTTGTGCTATAAGTTCGCGTTGGCGATGCTGTAAATTGGCACTGACTTCCAAAATGTAATATGCTGCTGGCAAAGAATTTTGCTCTTCCAGCTGTTCTAAAACAGCGACACAAAGAGCCCCTGAACCCGCACCAAATTCGAATATAACAGGAGACTCCAGCGTCATGAGCACCTGTTGGCATTGATTCGCTAATGTTTTACCAAATAAGGGAGTCAACTCAGGAGCGGTAATAAAATCACCCTGTTTCCCTAATTTTTGTAACCCAGAACTGTAATATCCTTCACCAGGAGCGTACAATGCACACTGCATGAATTCCACAAAGGGAATCGACTGGCGTTCAGCCAGTAGTGTATGTAAAGTTTGTAATATACTCATAGTCAGTCATTTAAAAAATTGTAGATAAAAACCTGGGCAACCCCGCCATTAGCAAATTATTCCCTTCTCCCCTTGGGGGGAAAAGGTGCCCGTGAGGACGGATGAGGGCCTCGTCCCGGCCCCTCTCCCGCAAGTAGGAGAGGGGATTCTTTTTAATAGGCAAAACCCAGGATAATCTAAAAAATAGGGAAAATACATTGAATCCGACAAACAAACAAGAAGCAAAGGTTGCTTTAGTCACTGGTGGAGCACGTCGTATTGGTGCCGCAACAGTCAAAACCCTGCATGCAGCAGGATACAAAACAATCATTCATTGCCATCATTCATTGCAAGAGGCTCATTCTCTAGCAGCAGGTTTAAATGAGCAACGACCAAATAGCGCCTTTGTTTTACAAAGAGAAATAACCGAATCGGGTGCCGCAGAAGAGATCATTACCTCCATACAAGATTGGACCAGTCGTTTGGATTTATTAGTCAATAATGCCTCCGTTTTCATCCGTACTGAATTTACTGCATTTGTTGAAAGCGATTGGGATGCTCTTTTTAATGTCCATGTTAAGGCACCTTTTTTACTGAGCCTTGCAGCGCGTCCATTGCTGGCGAAACACTCTGGAGCCATTATCAACATAACGGATACCCATGCAGAAAAACCACTGAAAGGGTACTCGGTGTATTGTCAAAGCAAAGCAGCCTTGGAAATGCAAACGAAGAGCTTGGCCCGCGAATTTGCTCCCGAAATCAGGGTCAATGCCATTGCTCCAGGCGCAACCGCCTGGCCTGAAAATTTCAATACGCTCACTCCAGAAAGAAAAGAAGAAATTATTGCGAAAACACCATTAAAAAAACATGGAGATCCAGAATATATTGCTCAGGCCATTTTAGCTTTGGCTGAAAATCCCTACATCACCGGACAGATACTTAAAGTGGATGGCGGGAGAAGCTTGCGAGGCTAAATAAATTATTATCTAATTGCTTAATCAAGAAACTTATTAAATAATAAGTAAAAAACACAAGGAGATCGTGACTTTATGAAAAAAATAGGAACTTTTCTATTTATTGCCTTAAATACCAGTTTGCTACATGCTGGGGCTATGGGGGTAATAAAACCCTCTTGCGAGACTGATGATGTAACCGTTCCCTGTCCATGCAATGCATGGGAAATCGGTATTAGCGCTTTATATCTACAGCCAAACACCAATTCAGACCTGCTCAATCCTGCATTGACTGTAAAACATTTCCAAACGGATGGCACAATTACCCAAACGTCCAATACCATTAAATCCTCTTGGGATTGGGGGTTTTTGCTGGAAGGAGGCTATCATTTTAACACAGGAAATGACCTTAATTTAAATTGGTTGCACTTTAGAGGAAATCATTCCAGTAGTGTTCTTACCTTCATTAATGAAAACCCAGCGGTAAACCCATTTATAGCAGATAATACTACTCAATTGAGATTTGACACTTATTTTGATGCGGTCAATCTTGAATTGGCACAAAGCAGCTCCTTCGGTGAAAATACAGACATTCGTTTTTATGGCGGAGGACAATATGTCAACTCCAAGATTAAACGTGCAGAGTATGATTTTGAAAATGTCATTTTCTTCCCACCTAATACTCTCTTTCAAGAATCAGTAGCGCATACAAAATTCCAAGGTGCAGGCCCTCGAGTGGGAATAGACATGGCTCATAAACTGAACCATGGTTTTGCTGTATTTGCTCAAAGTGCTACAGCCATACTCCTTGGCGAAAGAAAAGCAAAATTATCGGGGGCAAATATAAGCGGACCCAATGCTTTTCCTTTTAGCGCGCAAGCCAAAGGCACCCATATCGTTCCCGAATTGGAAGCAAAATTAGGCTTAAGCTATCAATGGGGCAGCTGCATTAGCGGACAACTTACCTTAATGGGCGGTTGGATGTGGCAACATTATTTTGATATGTTTCTTCTTCCTCCCGGAGGAAACTCTAATCCTGCAACTGTTGTAACCCAGAATGATTTCTCTCTGGATGGTCCTTTTATCAAAGCAAAATGGCTTTCTTGATGTTAAAATCCTTTGCACTGGGTACTACCCTTATCCAATCATGTGCCGCGGGTTATCCGCGGCATCCATGAAAGTAGATCCAAAATGGCTTTCACAGAAAAGCCTCAGCACATAGGCAAGGGGGGGAGTGATTACGTCGCGTCTTCATAAAATAGTAGGAGCCCTATTTTTCCTCCTGCTGATCGCATCGTTTTTGTTTAAAGGAACAAGCGATTATTCTATTTTACTGATTAGCTACAGCTTGATGTTCGTAGTTCTAGTCCGTTCTATTTCTTTTCATTGGCCTTCAAAATCAATTCAAACGTCCACCCTAACATTTTTGCTGGCTATCTGGCTTGCCTGGACAACTATCCCGCCGCTGCTGGGCTGGGTTCCGAATACCGCTTTTTTCGGCATTTTCCAGTGTACGGCCTGGATATTTGGATTTTTTTTAATGGCTCAAAATCCTCTTACTGAATGGTTATGGCAAAATTTGCTGAGGATACTCTGGGTATTGGGTTTAATCTGTGCGGTGTATGCGCTTATGCAACTCTTGGTTAGAAATGCAATGCCTACTGGATTTTTTGCAAGTAAAAACACTGCTGCAGCCTTTTTAATGATGGTTAACCTATTATTAATGGGAAAATTCTTTAGCTTAAATCATCCTGAATTTATTGACATAACTCCATCCAAAGTACCCAAGATACTTCATAAAACGTCTCTTTTAATCAGTATTTACATGATTACCTTTGCTTTATTCGCGGCATTAAGCCGCGGTGTGATCCTTTGTTTTATTTTCTTCACTGTACTGGAAATTGCTTTGTCTCGTCAGGCGATAAAAATAAAAACGATTTATCAATTATCCGCAGTCCTGGTTCTGGCTTTAATTACTTTGTATCTCTTGGCGCAACCTGCCATACATCATCGGCTGGATTTACTTGCTCATGAGAAATCACGTCTTGTTATTTGGCAAGGTGCATGGCACTTATGGCAAATAACCCCTTGGTACGGTTTAGGTATTTTCAATTTTAAACAGTACTATCCGGCATTTAGTTTACCCGGTGATGGCTCAAATCTCGAATACGCGCACAATGACTTTTTACAATTATTAATTGAAACAGGAGTTCCTGGTGTTGTTATTCTTATTGGTGTGATGGTAATTTTCATTGTTTATTTAAGCCGCTACTTAAAAAAGCAACATAAAAATCCCATAACCTGTATCCAAGCTATGGCTTGTTTTGCCGCATTAGGTGCTTTAATTTGCCATAGTATTATTGATTTCAACTTCTACGTATTTCCCATGAATCTCCTCATGGGATGTTGTTTAGGATATCTTTATTATTTCTTTAAGAAAGAAGGCTGTGTCCGAATTTATTTATTGTCAGCTGGAAAAAGTATTTGGATTCTACAAAGCAGTCTAATGATATTTCTTTTACTTTTAAGCAGTTACTTTATCCGTTTTTTAATCCTAGAACACTATATAGGGAAAACGGAGACTGCACTTCAGGAAAAACAATTTCATCATGCAGTTCATCACAGCAACCAGGCTTTAAAGTCATTTCATTTTGTGGAAATTCAAAGTCTGCAAATCGATGCGTACCTCCAATTGATCCAGAATGCAACATCAGAGCACCTACGTCATTATTGGACAGAAAAAGCGGTAACTGCCATTAATCATGCAATCGCGATGAATCCCTACTTTGCCCGTTCCTATTTTCAAATGGCTTTGTTACAAAGCTTAGTCTTTAATGAGCCCCGAGAGGCAAAAGAATATTTTCTTAAGGCGCTAAAAAATAATCCACATTTTTGTTTGGCTCGACTTACTTTTGCCCGCTTCTTAATAGAGGAAAAAGAACTGCAGCCCGCCCAGCAAGTTTTGGAAGCTGGTCTTCATTATCCTATTCCTCCGGATTATATAGAGCTTTATCTCAATTATCTGGCTAAACTTCGTTTTGAAAACGGTGATCAGCAAGGAGCCCAAAAAGTAGCCGAACGATTACAACATCTGCATGTTTATCAACAAGATTATAGTGATCTAATCTAAGTTTTCTTCAAATGTTCCATCTAAAAATTGAATGAACAAAAAGCATTTTTCTGGAGACCATCAAATAATTACTGGATCTGTGGTAAATACAGCAAAGAATTGATGTATTTTTTCAAGAGAGTCCAATTGATAAAAACGTTGCAGCAATGACGCATCAAACATTGACCCAAAATAGTAACGTACTAAAGATTTACTTTGCAAAATTGCTTTATATTCATTTTCTAATGCAGCCAGACCCTGTAAGTGATCCATAAATAAATTAATTTTTTCCTCGAGGTTCACAACCCCATGGGATTGTTGCAGTAGCTGCTGATAAAGCCAAGGCTTGCCAGTTCCAGCGCGCGATATCATATACGCATCACAACCACTTACTTCGATTGCTCTTTGTAAACTGGTAACATCGTGAATATCGCCATTTGCAATCACAGGAATGGTAATACCTTGTTTGATTTGCGCGATTTGCTGTAAATCAGAGGCCACATCGTAGTCATCAATCCAACGCCGCCCATGCACAATCAATGCATCCGCTCCCGCTTCTTCAATTTTCTTTGCCAGAACAAGATCCTGTTTATTGCCTTGTATGCGAATTTTAATCGTTAAAGGAATAGTAATTACAGCGCGAACTTCTTTTATAATTTGAACCAATTGCTCTGGAACTTCCAGCAAGGCACTTCCCGCCCCCTTTTTTCGTATTTTAGGTTTAGGGCATCCACAATTTATATCAATGATGTCGGCGCCATTGAGCTGCAACAGTTGCGCTGCTTGTGCCAGAATGTGCGAATCGGTCCCTGCAATTTGATAAGCAAGAATCTGTTCCTGCGGCGCTCGGTAAATATAACGGGAGTTTGCCGTGTGTTTATACAGGATATCCGTGGCAGAACTCATTTCAGTAACACAATATGCAGGTGACGCATATCGATTAAACAAGACTCTGAATGGTGCACAACTATAACCAGCCAAAGGACCTTGAATTAATCGATTGGCTAGAGTCAAAGAACCCAATTTCAAAGAACTATTAAGAAAAGCGTGCATCAATTTATTTCATGGATATAATGAGGGCCTATTTTAACATACTTGAACCTAAAAAAAGCAGTTAAAATCTGCTGCGCAAGCTAAAGGTACCGAATTAAACAGGAACAGCTTTTTATGGACAAACGTTACTTATCCCCTTTGGAAATGCTCAATATTGCAACACAACACGCCTATGCTGCAGATTATCTGTTACAACAAATTACCGATTGGACCTTTCGACAAGCCGATCCACTTGCCGTATTAACCCCCGTCACTTCGCTGATGTACCAAGCGTTTCAACTGACATTAAAAGCGTATTGTTTGCATGAACACCGTCCAGTTAAAGAGCACAAGAAACTTATGGAACTGGTTGAATTAAATAGCCATTTGGGTTTTTCTCGCCAAGAGCTCGTTTTATTAAAGACTCTAGCAAAGCAACAGGTTTTTCTTAAGGGAACGGATTACGATTTATGGGAAAATCAACAACAGCTCCATGTTTTTTGTGAAGAAATTCTTTCGCTATATCAAAAGCTACAAACGATGATGCCACTAGAGCTTCATCCTGATTACCAGCAATAATCAATACTGTGGCCTGGGTGAAGCGAGACGTAGCCTCAGGTTTCTGACATCATCCTGAGTGCAGCGGCCATCACCCCACAAAAGCCTCCTCATCCCTCGAGATGCTCGGGCTGACGAGAACTCAGTTGTTCTCCCCCACTTGGCAGCGCGTACAATTCACGTTAGGATAAGTTCTCTTAATTTTATTCTTCGATGTTTTTCATATTTAAGGTAGAAATTATGGCGCAGGTAGAAGACAATAAAACTGGAAATGCTGTGCAGCACCAAATATTACAGTTAAGTCATCGCTTAAATTCGCAAATTTTAGGCCAAAATGAATTAATCTCACGTTTGCTCATTGCCTTACTTGCTGATGGCCATTTACTCGTGGAAGGCGCCCCCGGATTGGCAAAGACCCGGGCGGTTAAAGAGTTATCTGATGGGGTTGAAGGTAATTTTCATCGCATCCAATTTACCCCTGATTTATTACCTGGCGATTTAACCGGTACGGATGTATATCATCCACAAAATGGTTCTTTTGTATTTCAACCAGGGCCTATATTCCATCATTTGCTTTTAGCAGATGAAATTAACCGTGCCCCAGCAAAAGTACAATCGGCCTTACTTGAAGCAATGGCTGAAAGACAAGTTACTATCGGAGGCAAGACCTATCCACTGCCTGAATTATTTTTAGTTATGGCAACCCAAAACCCCATTGAGCAGGAAGGAACATATCCTTTGCCTGAAGCCCAATTGGACCGATTTTTGATGTACGTAAAAATTAGTTATCCTGATGCCAAAGTAGAGCACGATATATTGGCCTTATCACGCAAAGAAGCCCTAGGCGCTACAATGGCCACCAAACCACCCTCATCAGAGAAATTGTCACAAAAAACATTATTTGAAGCACGGAAACAAGTACTTAATGTGCATACAAGCGAAGCATTGGAAAACTATCTAGTGCAATTAGTGGTCGCAACACGTAATCCAGGTATATACAGTGAAGAACTAGGCCGTTGGTTGCGTTTTGGTGCCAGCCCGCGCGCCACCATTGCTTTGGACCGCTGTTCCAAAGCTCATGCCTGGCTTTCTGGTAGAGATTATGTCACTCCAGATGACATTCATGTCATTGCGCATGATGTATTACGACATCGAATTTTGTTAAGTTTTGAAGCTGAGGCGGAAGGAATCCACAGCGATGATTTTATTGACTCTTTATTACGTTTAGTTGCTGTTCCGTAGCTTGGGGTTTAGGACACTACCATTAAGTTCCCTCCTCCCCATGCTTGGGCTGGCCCAACAAATTGATAGCCTTGAATTTGGTGGGTTCAACCCCCATTTACACAGCATTTGAGGTACATGAGGTTTTTATGGCTAATGGCGTTATTGCAGAATTAAATGAGTTAATTGATTTAAGGCGTTACGTGCAATCCGTTCATTATCACCCGGAGGGTAAAGCAATACGCTCCGGCAATCATTTATCCAAATTACGTGGTCGTGGCATGGATTTTGCCGAAGTTAGGAATTATCAGGCAGGTGATGAAATACGCCATATGGAGTGGCGCGTTACTGCACGTACCGGTAGGCCGCATGTCAAAATTTATCAAGAAGAGCGTGAAAGGCCAGTGGTCATTCTCACCGATTTTAATCCTTCAATGATTTTCGGTACTCGCATTGCGTTTAAATCAGTGATTGCTGCCCGATTAGCGGCGCTTCTTGCTTGGACAGTAATCAAGGAAGGCGATAGAGTAGGTGGTGTATTCTTCTCAGCCACTGATCACAGTGAATTTACTCCTCGCAGTCGTGATATGGGTGTATTGCCTTTGTTAGCCTCTTTGAGTCGATATACTGATCAGAGCGAAGAACAAAGAGAAGCCAAACCTAGGTTGCTTAGTGATGCATTAGCACGCTTACGGCGCGTGGTGAGACCAGGGAGTATTCTGGTTCTGATCAGTGATTTTTACTCGATGGACAGTGAATGTGAAAAGCATTTAAATCGATTACGCTATCATAATGACATCTTAGCCTATCATATTTGTGATCGAGTGGAGCTTTCTCCACCCAAACCACAGCAATATGCGATGACGAATGGACAGCAAGAAATAATACTTGATACCAGCTTACATTCAGTGAACACCGCTTATGAGCAATATTGTCAACAGCGCCTAGAGCATTTGCAAAATCAATTACGACGCTTGTGCATTCAGTATGTACAGGTTACAGCAGATGTTAATTTAGCACAGATGGTACGTCAAACGTTTCCCAGGAGGTCTCGTGGCTAACACTGATCCCTTGGCACAGTTAAAAGACATCCATCTTCCTACTCCGATTGGTTGGTGGCCATTGGCTCCTGGATGGTATATTCTGATGGGACTCATTTTATTTATAGCAATCCTACTCGCTTATAGTGCTTATAAAAGACATCGTCATGCATTGGCTAAGAAACACGCTTTGCTTTTGTTACATGAATATCTAAAAAACTATGAAAAAGAACAGAATAGCTCGTTGGCCAGCGCCCATATTTCAGAATTGTTACGCCGAGTCGCTCTTGTCTATTATCCAAGGGAACGTGTTGCCAGTTTGCATGGGGAAGAATGGCTTAAATTTTTAAATGAAACCAGCAAAGGACTTGATTTTTATGTGGTGAAAGAGATGTTGTTAGATGCTCCATTTAAAACAGGGGAAACCATGGATCTCAAACCCTTGTTCACCACCGCACAACTCTGGATTAAACAAAGGAGAGTGCCATGTTCGAATTAGCCAATCCTTGGGTTTTAATCTTGTTACCTTTACCCTTACTTTTTTGGTTTTTAATACCAAGAGCCAGAGTACAATTGCCGGCTGCGTTGAAAGTCCCTTTTTTTGCTGATATGGTTCTCATCGCCGATCAAGAGAGACGCTCTGTTTCAGCACAATATTCACTGATAATTCCAGCTATGGTGTGGTTATTATTGGTTATTGCTTTAGCAGGCCCCCGTTGGATTGGTGCTCCCAAACCCATTGCGCGTGAAGGTTTTAACATCATGCTGGCTTTAGATTTATCTGGCAGTATGGAAATTCCTGATATGCTCCTCTATGGACGACCTGTAAGTCGTTTAAGCGTAGTAAAAAGTGCTGCGGAGCAATTCGTACGCGATCGGTCAGGAGACAAAATTGGCCTGATCCTCTTCGGAACGCGCGCTTACTTGCAGACACCACTTACTTATGACCGACATACCATTCTTTTACGTCTTGAAGATGCCACCGCTGGCCTTGCAGGGAAAACCACCTCCATTGGCGATGCCGTTGGTCTTGCTGTAAAACGGTTGGATGATGTCCCCAAAAAAGGAAGAATTCTGATTTTATTGACTGACGGAGCAAATAATTCCGGCATACTTGCCCCACTAAAAGCAGCTGAACTCGCTAAAGAAGAAGGAATTAAAATCTACACCATAGGCTTAGGATCTGAAGCAGATTCAAGAGCCTTAGTGGGTGATTTTATAATGCAAAATGCTTCCGCAGATTTGGATGAAGAGACCTTACAAAAAATGTCTGACATGACTGGGGGGCGTTATTTCCGCGCTACGGATACAGAAACATTACATTCTATTTATAAAACAATTAACGAGTTGGAAACCGTAAGTCAGGAACAAGCCACTGTGCGACCACAAAAAGAATATTATCCATGGTGTGTTGGTATGGCATTATTACTTTGTTTCTCTTGGCTAATTAGCAAAGCAGGCCTGAACTTGAGCGTAAACTCTGTGGTATCAAGTCGGGGGGCATTAAAATCATGAGTGCAGATTTTCATTTTTTAAGGCCTTGGTGGCTTTTAATGATTTTGCCTTTATTAGGATTGATTTTCGTTTTATGGCGGCAAAAACCGAAGTTACATGCTTGGTCAGAAGTCTGTGATTCCCATTTACTGAGTCATCTGCTGCAGAAAAAAGGCCAAGGCCGACGGATGAGTTCTATGCTGTGTCTGTTTTTAAGTGTTCTCTTTATGATTTTGAGCATCGCCGGTCCTGTTTGGTATAAACTGCCCGTAGCAACCTATAAGCCCATACAACCTCGAGTCCTAGTTTTAGATATGTCAGAAAATATGATGGCTAACGATTTATCCCCCAACCGCTTAAGCCGAGCAAAATTTAAGTTGCATGATTTGTTTGCTCACAAAGAGGTAGGGCAATTCGGTCTTGTGGCCTTTACCGGTGAACCTTTTGTTGTTTCACCACTGACTGATGATGGCCAAACTATTTCATCCTTACTTTCTTCGCTAACCCCAGATATCATGCCCGTCACCGGACAGAATCTTGATAGTGCCTTGAATGAAGCCAGTAAACTTATCAAACAAGCGGGTTATAACCAAGGACAAATTTTGGTATTAACTGCAGATAGTCCCTCCGATGAGGCAATTGCTCTCGCAAAAAAATTAGCCGAATCGGGGATTTATTCTTCTATTATGCCCGTTAAAGCAGATAAAAATCTGAATCCCCTTTTTGGACGTTTTGCTGATGCAGGGGGAGGACAATTGGTACCATATACCCCAGACTCCCATGACTTAGAGCAATGGCTCAATTCGAGTAATAATAACGATTTTGTTTTAAGCCAAGACGATGACATACCCCTTTGGCGCGATGAAGGACGCTGGTTTTTAATTCCTGCTTTGTTGTTGCTTTTGCCTGTATTTCGACGTGGGTGGATACAGAGGATCGTTGTATGATGCGTTACTTTATTCTTTTATGCTGCTCATTTATGTCTTTAACGACCCATGCCTTTAGTTGGCAGGACTTATGGTCTACCGCGGATCAACAAGGACGAGACTTAATGGCAAAAAGTCAATTTAAACAAGCTAAAGAAACCTTTACACGCAATGATTGGGCTGCTGCTGCGGCATATCGAGCAGGCGATTACCAAAAGGCTGCTGAGTTGTATCAAGCATTAAAGAATGAACAAGGCTACTATAACCAAGGTAATGCTTTAGCGCATATGGGACAATATGAAGATGCAATTAAAGCTTATGATAAGGCATTAGCACTCAATTCAGCAGATCAAGACGCCCTTTATAACCGCAAGCTAGTTGAAGATCTTTTGAAGCAAGATAAAGAAAAGAAACAAAACCAAGATCAGCAAAACAAAGATCAGCAAAATAAGGATCAACAAAACCAAGATCAACAAAACAAGGATCAACAAAACAAGGATCAGCAAAACAAAGATCAACAAAACAAAGATCAACAAAACAAAGATCAACAAAACAAGGATCAGCAAAACAAGGATCAGCAAAACAAAGATCAACAAAACAAAGATCAACAAAACAAAGATCAACAAAACAAAGATCAGCAAAACAAGGATCAGCAAAACAAGGATCAGCAAAACAAGGATCAGCAAAACAAGGATCAGCAAAACAAGGATCAGCAAAACAAGGACCAGCAAAGCAAGGATCAGCAAAACAAGGATCAGCAAAACAAGGATCAGCAAAACAAAGAAAAGAATAACCCAAGCAACAGCGAAGCTCAGTCTGAAGCAGAGCGAGAAAAACAACAAGCAAAAGAACAGTGGTTACGTTTGATTCCAGATGATCCTGGTGGGTTAATGCGAGAAAAATTCTTACGTGATCATTTACGAAGGGAACGCGGATGGTATCAATGAGAAAATTAATAATTATTGGTTTTTTTTATTTATTCAGTACATTAGTTTATGCTGAAGTACAAGTGCAGGTTGAACCCTCTCAAATAAGTATCGATGATTCATTCAGATTAATTCTGACTCAAGATAATTTGCAAAATGGGGGTATTCCTGATCTAACTCCCTTACAAAAAGAATTTATGATCCTTGGCACCGAACGCCGCATGAATTATTCCATTATCAATGGGCAATCTCAATCATCCAGCGAATGGACCGTCACATTAAAACCACAAAAACAAGGTAAATTAACAATCCCAGGGATTAAAATAGGCAATGAATACACAAAACCATTAACAATTGATGTCACTTCAGGAACCGCTCAAAACAAACCTACTTCGGTTAGCCCCCAGCGAAATCAAGATCTTTATTTAACGACACAAGTTGATAAAAAAAATCCTTATTTAAACCAACAAATTATTTATAAGGTTACTTTATACAATTCCAAACATCTTTTAGATGCAGACTATCAAGGCCCTCAAGTAGAAAATGCCTTGATTGTTCCTTTAGGTGAAAACAGACGCTCTCAAATCCAAAAAAATGGAGTGACCTTTATTGTCGAAGAACAAAATTATGCTATTTTTCCTCAAAAAAGTGGCCCTCTAAAAATTAAATCCCCAGTTTTTACCGCTTTGATCTATGATTTTAATCCCGAACGAGTTAAGGCGACGGACAAAACGATTAGTCTCGATGTACAACCCATACCCAAAGAATTTTCAGGTAAAATATGGTTACCCGCGAAAGGAGTTAAATTATTCGAACACTATGAAAATTCCGCGCCAACCATCACTCAAGGCAACACATTAATTCGTAACGTCATTATTGAGGGCGTGGGTGTTCCTGCACAACTTTTACCTACGCCCAATTTTGCAGAAACAGATGGGGTTAGTGTTTACCCGGAGAAAGGTAAAGATAAAAATCGGGTAACGCAAGGAGAACTGATTGGCCGTACTGAGATTAAGATTACCTATTTATTCAATAAAGCAGGAAAAATAACAATCCCAGAATTAAAACTCCCTTGGTTCAATACAGAAACAGGAAAAGAAGAACTAGCCACCTTGCCTGCAAAAACACTTGAAGTTACCCCCTCGAATCCCGCCCCCGTCCCTGCAGCAAATACCAATCAACCTG
This sequence comes from Legionella sp. 227, assembly GCF_043161935.1. Taxonomy (NCBI): domain Bacteria; kingdom Pseudomonadati; phylum Pseudomonadota; class Gammaproteobacteria; order Legionellales; family Legionellaceae; genus Legionella; species Legionella sp. 227. The sequence continues at coordinate 1,028,785 of NZ_CP171154.1, forward strand.
CAGTAAGCAAAAATCAACCGATGACCCAACCTACCCAAAACACGGGGGGATCCACGTCATCAGCACCATTCAATTGGGCGTGGGTAGTGGCTGCACTTTTTGCTTTCGCCTGGCTACTTACTATAGCGCTATGGGCTTGGCAAAGACGGAATAAAAATGCGGGAAAGGGTCGATACAAAACAGCATTAAACGAACTTCATAAAGCCTGCGCGCAAGGAAATCCTCAACAGGCGCGTGATGCCTTATTAACATGGGCCAGAATGCATTGGCCTGATGCCCCCATATTGAATTTGACTGACTTAACACGTCTTACTGCCGATGCGCCTTTTAAAAAACAAGTGCAAATTCTGTCGCAAGTTTTGTACAAAAGTAAAGAAAAAGTCTTGTGGCGTGGGGATGAATTGTGGCGCAGTATCCAACAAATGAAAAAAAATAATGCAAGTAAACAAGAAAACAAAAATGACCTCCCACCTATTAATCCGTCTTGAAAAGTTCATTTTTAGAAGGATTCTTTGCCCACAATCTCTGACATACTGCACCTAATGTGCAGTATGAAAGCAGTGAAATTTTTTAGAATAGGCTAGCTTTTTATTGGATGACTCTCGCTCATGCGGATCAAGATCACTGGGGGCATAGTCATTTTGAACCTTCAAATGAGTGTATAGTGTGTACTCTTTGTCCCTCCTGGGTGCTCTCATTGGATTAAATTATTATGCTCCTCATCATTTTGCTCTTCTATACCATCTCTTTCTTCATCATCTTCATTCTTTTGAGACACCGGTTTAAATAGCGTTTCGGAAACAAGGGCATGTGCAGCGTGATCGGGTTGTGTTCCTGAATGACTGATTGGCTCACTCGCTACGGTGTGTTCTAATCGCTCTGCAATTTTTTCTATGCCTGCCATATCCTTTTTAACTCTTTTAGCCGAGCTATCAAATTCTGATTCGGTCAGAGCCTCTTTCACTCCTGGGTCCTCGTTCTCTTCTTTAGTAGGTTCAGATTTTCTAGTAAAATAATTTACTATTTTATTTGCAAGAGACTTGAACAAGGGAAAGGTCAGTCGTGCAACCGTATAGGCAATTGCCAAAGAAGCGGTCACCGCAAGTATTCCAAGTCCTGCGGGAGGAGCGATTAAACTGACTATTGCGCCAATTAGTGCTAGTGAAGCAAACGCGACGCCGGCTGATTTATCCCAAACAGCAGTTGTGCGCAACTTTTCTAATTTTTGCTCGCAGCTCACTTGATTGTTTAGTAATTCCTGTAATGAATTAAATTGTTCTTTAATGGTACTTCGTTCACTTTCAATTTTTGATTCTAGTGTCTTATATTCCTCTATTTTTCCATCTTCCTTCGCTTTTTTGGCATCTGCCTCTAATTGTTCTAAATAATCGATTAAAATCTTGAGCTGGTTTTTTTGGACCTCGATTTGTTCTTTTATATTGACCAACTTATCTTCCAGTTCATAACGTTTGTAATAAAGTTTGGTTAGCGTAATGAGACTCAGGCCCAATGCAGCGATTGAGGTAACCAAAGCAATAACAGGAGCTGCAGGAGGAAAAGCCAACGCAGTTATCGTAAGTCCCAAAATTACTGCCGCATACACAAAACGCGCATTACGCGACAATGTAAAGGGTACTTTTTGATTGGTTATATAAGCACCAAAATAAATAATCGGAACCACCACAAAATCAGTGATACTCGTCAGTAATTTAATAATTTGAAAACTTTCAGCCGCTGCACTTGTAGCATGATTTACAATGCCTTTTACCTCGACCAAATGATTAATTGTACTCCCGGCTCCCCCTAGAGAATCAATAAATTTACTTGCGAAGGGAAGCATTCGTAATATCGCTAAAGCAATCGATTTTTTGGACGCTTTAATGCCTTTCATAGAGTTTATTTTTTTTCTTAAATGCCCTACCGAATCCGCTTCTAGCTGTTCAAATGTTTCAATATCAGTCTTAAAAAACATTGCTTATCCCAATAAAATTTATCCCCATTTACAGTATAACAATTAATTATGATGTAGAGATGAACAGGGAAAGAGTAGGTAAAATTAGATCTGGATCTAACCCTCTCAACAGTATTCAGCCACTTTATTGCATTTTTTAGCTAAAAAAGCAGGCCATATTGGGACAATGAATAAAAAAGTGTATAATTCCTCTTTTTGTTTCACAAATATTGAGCAGTCATGAATCTTGAAAAATTATATGATGTTATTGTAGTAGGTGGTGGACATGCGGGCACAGAAGCTGCTCTGGCTGCAGCACGAATGGGCGCACAAACATTATTACTGACTCATAACATGGATTTGCTCGGTCAAATGTCGTGTAATCCGGCCATAGGTGGTATAGGAAAAGGACATTTAGTCAAAGAAATTGATGCCTTGGATGGGGCGATGGCCAAAGCAGCGGATAGAGCCGGAATTCAATTTCGAACGCTGAATGCCTCTAAGGGACCTGCCGTGCGTGCTACTCGTGCACAAGCCGATCGGGTACTTTATCGACAAGCCATTAGAGAACAACTCCAAACGCAAGAAAATCTGACTCTGTTTCAGCAAGCCGTTGATGATTTATTGATTGAAGGAGGTCGTGTAACCGCTGTGGTGACTCAAATGGGACTTACCTTACGGGCTCGCGCAGTGGTCTTGACTGTTGGTACCTTTTTGGGGGGGAAAATACACGTAGGAATGAACCAGTATGCTGGTGGTCGAGCAGGTGATCCCCCAGCGATTGCTTTAGCTAAAAGCTTACGTGATCTGGATTTACCAGTGGGACGTTTAAAAACTGGAACACCGCCACGAATTGATCGTCGCTCCTTAGATTACAGTCAAATGACGGAGCAACCTGGTGATACACCCACACCTGTTTTTTCCTATCTGGGACATGTCAGTGATCATCCACAACAAGTTCCCTGTCATATTACCCATACAACAGAAGCCACACATGAAATTATTCGTAATAATCTGCATCAGTCACCTATGTACGCTGGAGTTATTGAAGGCGTAGGACCACGCTATTGTCCCTCTATTGAGGATAAAATTGTTCGTTTTGCGGATAAATTATCACATCAAATCTTTGTCGAGCCTGAAGGTTTAACCACTGAAGAAATTTACCCCAACGGTATTTCTACAAGCCTTCCCTTTGAAGTTCAAGTACAGTTTGTGCGTACGATTAAAGGTTTTGAGAACGCCCATATTACTCGTCCAGGATATGCGATTGAGTATGATTACTTTGACCCTCGTGGATTAACTTCATTCTTGCAGACGAAACCCATTCCCAATTTGTTTTTCGCGGGCCAAATCAATGGAACCACCGGCTACGAAGAAGCTGCAGCACAAGGAATCATTGCAGGTATGAATGCTGCCCTACAGGTTCAAGAAAAGGAACTTTGGTGCCCACGACGTGATGAAGCGTATATTGGCGTGTTGATTGATGATCTCATCACCTGCGGAACTCAAGAACCTTATCGAATGTTTACTTCTCGTGCCGAATACCGTCTGCTTTTACGGGAAGACAATGCAGATTTACGCTTAACGGCTAAGGGTAGGGAATTAGGTTTAGTCGGCGAAAAGCGCTGGCAACATTTCTCCACTAAAACTGAAGCAATCGAATCTACCCAGGCACTATTGCATAACACTTGGGTGCGTGTAGGACATAATGAGCACTTAAAAGATATACTGCTCAATCCCATGCAACATGATAATCGTGCCTCTGAATTTCTTAAACGTCCTGAAATAAATTATCAGCATTTATTAATGCTCGATGATTTAAACTTGCCTGAGTTAACCACTGAGGTGAGCGAGCAAATAGAAATTCAAAACAAATATGCAGGATATATCGAAAGACAACAGCAAGATATAGAAAAAATGCGTAAACACGAGAATACGAGATTACCCGAGTCGCTGGATTATAGTGAGGTCAGTGGATTATCCAATGAAGTAATCCAAAAACTTACAAAAATTAAACCTGCTACTTTAGCCCAGGCTGGCCGTATTTCTGGCGTCACTCCTGCGGCCTTGTCGCTTCTTTTAGTCCATTTAAAAAAACAGCGAATTGAGGCATGAAGGAATCAATAGCAAGAATACAACCACAACTTGCAGAGGGTTTGCAGCAATTTAATTTGCAGGCACTGCTCCCCTCTTTATCTGATTATTTATTCTTACTTAATAAGTGGAATTTAGCTTATAATCTCACAGCAATTCGTGATCTTGAGTCTATGGTTGGTAAGCATCTATTAGATAGCCTGGCTATTTTACCTTGGCTTAAAGGAAATCAAATTATTGATGTAGGAACCGGTGCAGGCCTGCCGGGCATCCCACTCGCTTTGGCTAGACCGGATTTTAATTTTGTTTTGCTGGACTCTAACGGTAAAAAAACGCGCTTCCTGCAGGAAGTAAAACGACAGCTCAATTTAAAAAATGTTGAAATTGTACAATTTAGAGTCGAAAACTACCACCCAACTCAAGGTTTTGATACAGTAGTAAGTCGAGCTTTTAGTAGCCTTGAACAAATGATTCAGTGGACGCAACATCTTATTGCTGATGAAGGAATCTGGCTGGCAATGAAAGGGCGTCATCCTGATATAGAATTGAATGAGATAAAGCAAAACTGCACGGTAAAGCATTATACTGTCGCAGGGGTTGAAGGCGAACGCTGTTGCGTCATTATTGAAAATTTACCTAAGAATAGTGGGGTCAACTAGGACTTAGATTTCGCTATCTTGAGCCCAAATAGCCTAATTTTCGAGCACCGAAACGCAGCATACACGAAGTATGTGAGTATCGGAGCACAGAAAATTAGGCCATTTGGGCCAAGATAGTAGAAGGTAAGCTCTAGTTCACTGCTTTTCTGGTTTAACCAAGGAATAAATCATGGCAAAAGTTATAGCCATTGCCAACCAAAAAGGTGGGGTAGGCAAAACCACTACAGCGATTAATCTAGCTGCCTCTTTAGCAGCCAATCGACAACACGTTTTACTTATTGATTTGGATCCACAAGGTAACGCAACCATGGGTAGTGGCGTGGATAAAAGTCAATTGGTACATACCACCAATGATGTCTTATTACATGATTGTCTTGCTGAGCAGGCATGTCTTGCCACCACATGTGGTTATGATTTACTCCCCGGAAATGATGATTTAACCGTAGCTGAAGTCAGTCTGATGGAACGTAATCATCGTGAAACGTTCTTATATAAGGCATTACAGCCCATTCAAAATAATTATGACTTTGTCTTGATCGATTGCCCACCCGCGTTGAATACTTTGACCATCAATGCATTTGTAGCTGCAGACTCAGTGCTTATTCCGATGCAATGCGAATACTACGCACTTGAAGGTTTAGCCGCATTGCTATCGACTATCGAACAGGTTAGAGCTTCAGTAAATCCTCGTTTGCACCTTGAGGGTGTGTTGCGGACCATGTACGATGCGCGTAATCGATTGTGTTCCGAGGTATCCAAACAACTTATAGAACACTTTCCAACTAAGGTCTACAGAACCGTAGTACCACGGAATGTCAGACTTGCTGAAGCACCAAGCCACGGGTTGCCTGCCTTGCAATATGATAAAACATCACCCGGCGCAGCAGCCTATATGGTTCTTGCTTCCGAGTTAATTAATAAACAGACTGTAGTAGGATAAATGGGGTAATTTATGACAGTAAAACGTAGTAGTTTAGGACGTAATTTATCCGCTTTACTAAGCCAATCAAATGGTATTCTTTTAAATGAGAAGCCCCCAGTTGAAAGCCTAAAGCTTTCAATAGATTGTTTGCAACCAGGAAAATATCAACCGCGCGGTGAAATGGAAGAGGCACCCCTAATGGAACTTGCCCAATCCATTAAAAAGCAAGGTTTGCTGCAACCGCTATTAGTTCGTGAATTGAGTAGCGGGCGTTATGAAATAATCGCCGGTGAGCGTCGCTGGCGAGCCAGTCAATTAGCAGGACTTACCGAAGTTCCAGTGATTTTAAAACAAGTTGATGATGAAACAGCTATGGCCATGGCCTTAGTTGAAAATTTGCAGCGCGAAGATCTCAATGCCATGGATCAAGCACGTGCGATGCATCGATTGACGAACGAGTTTTCTTTAACACATCAACAGGTTGCGGATCTCTTGTGTAAATCCAGGACTGCAGTCAGTAATTACCTGCGATTATTGGCCCTATCAACTGGCGTTAAAAAACTTTTAGAGCATGGTGATCTCGATATGGGGCATGCGCGTGCCTTATTAATGTTAGATGAAGAGCAGCAAAATCAAGTAGCGCAATTGATTGTTGCTAAAAATTTATCGGTACGTGAAACCGAAAAATTGGTTGAACGCATTAAATCGGGAAAAATCAAGGAACAGCAACCTGAGCTAGGCCATTCCCTGTACCAAGAGCAGTTAAACAATCTGTCACAACATTTGCAAACGTCAATTAAACTAAAACCTGGAAAAGCAGGCAAAGGCTCATTAGTTATTCACTATGACAATGAACATTTTTTGCAAATGATAATTGATCAATTGGGTCGTACGCATCAATGACTTTGTTTCTCCAACCAATCCAATAACCTAGCGCTCCTAGGTTATTGCAATCGTTAATCGGTGTCTAATCCCCTGATAAGCAGGACTGGTTACATCCACCTAAAGTACTCATTCATAGACCATCATAAGCATCCAATCAAAAAAACGCTCTCTCTAGTTTCGCTTTTATACGTTCAATTTATAAAAAAGGGCTTTATATTAAGCTACACTTATAGATATAAGCTGGTTATATTGCGAGGAGTCTGCAATGTTAATACAGCCAGTTCAACCTGTTTATGTTCTAATGAAAATTGGCGAAGATGAATTTGTAGGCCAGCTACTGAGTTTATCTGAAGACAAATTAGAACTGAAATGCGATGAGTATATTGAAAAAGATATTGAGATTTCTTTTTTTGCAAAGCACTTTCGTGGACAAGCAATTATTGAGGAAATTAAATTTGCTCACTCATTTTTTACCTATCAATTAACGATACAAGAAATTCAATTCCAGCCCGGTTTGTTAATTAATACTCGTTTATGAATGAAATTTTCTAAATTTGATGTAAGCTGGGCCTTGGCCCAACTTACCGTCTATTTATAACCAATAAACAAAAACAAACAAGAACAACCAGACCACGTCTACAAAGTGCCAATACCAAGCAACACCTTCGAATCCAAAGTGACGCTCTGGTGTAAAATGCCCCAACTTACAACGAACCGCGATCACTATCAGCATAATAGTACCTAAGGTTACGTGCAGACCGTGAAATCCTGTGAGCATAAAAAAGGTCGTTCCGTAAATACCTGCAGAAAGCGTTAAATTCATCTTGGTATATGCTTCATGATACTCATAACCTTGCAATACCAAAAACAAAATACCTAGGGCAATCGTTAAAACCATTCCAATCAGTACTTGCTTGTGCTTTTCTAATTTTAAAGCCCAATGTGCCCAAGTGATAGTAACCCCTGAGGTCAATAAAATGAGCGTGTTGACGGCTGCTAATCCCCAGGCTCCCATTGCTTCCTCAGCACCTGCAAAAACCTTATTATTGGGGTTATCTAATAGAGGCCAGGTCGAATTAAAATCAGGCCATAAGGTAAAATGAGTAATGGGATGTACATCGCCCCCTAAAAAAGGAACAACCCAAAATCGTGTATAAAACAAGGCGCCAAAAAATGCTCCGAAAAAACAAACTTCAGAAAAGATAAACCAGCACATTCCCCAACGAAATGAGCGATCAACCTGTTGGTCATAAACTCCTTTTGAGTTCTCATAGATTACTTGGCCAAACCAGCCAAATAGCATAAAAATCATAATTCCCATGCCAATAGTGAATATGTAAGGCCCATACCAATCGTGATGAAGCCAAGATGCTGCACCTACAAGCAGAGTAGTCAGCCCACATGATGCAACCAAAGGCCAATGGCTTGGCTTAGGGACATAATAAGTACCATGTGCTCCCATTATATTTTTATCTCCTGTATCAATAATCAGTTCTAAATACGCTCTCTATAGATGGACGTTGTAACATCGTATGAGCTTTGTCAAACTCCACACAACCAAAAGTGCATTAAGCCTTATCGGTTACATCGAATAAAGTATAAGACAATGTAACGGTGTTTACTTTTTCGGGTAAATCAGCATCCAAATGAAATAGTAAAGGCATATCCATAGCCTCATGTCCATTTAAGGTTTGCCGGGTAAAGCAAAAACATTCTGTTTTTTTCAGATATTTAGCAGCAATACCAGGGGTAACGCTTGGTATCGCTTGTACCGTCATCTGATGGTCCGTTTTATTTTCTGCATAAAAGGCAAGTTTTGCTATTTCGCCAGGATGAACCTTGATCTTTCGAGTTTTGGGATAAAATGCCCAAGGGACACCGCTATTGTTTGTCGCAACAAACTCGACAGTTACTTCTCTTTTTTTATCAATTTTTGCTTTAGTTATATCATAAGCGACTGCCTCAGGATTTGTTTTACCATTAATACCCAGTGACTTACATAAACTGTTGTAAATGGGTACTAATGCAAATCCAAAGGCAAACATTCCTAGCACAAGGCCGGATAAAATTATAATTAACTTATGATGGCCTTTTTGTTTTTTCATACAGCGAACCTATAAATCCAACTTAGGTGGAGTCGTAAATGTGTGATAAGGAGGTGGAGAAGGCAAGGTCCATTCTAAACCGTATGCACCCTCCCATGCTCTACCCGCTGCGATGTCCTTTTTAGTACCTTTCTTTCTAACCGTAGCAATCACATTATATAAAAAGAGCAGTTGGGTAAAACCAAAAATAAATGCGCCAATTGACGAGATCATATTAAAATTGGTGAACTGTAACGCATAATCTGGGATCCTTCTTGGCATACCAGCCAGTCCTAAGAAGTGCATGGGGAAAAATGCCACATTCACTGAAATAACAGATAACCAAAAATGCCATTTACCTACGCATTCGTTATACATATGGCCTGTCCATTTGGGCAGCCAATAGTATGTAGCAGCAAATAAGGCAAAAATGACGCCTGGAACCAGAACATAATGGAAATGTGCTACAACGAAATAACTATCTTGATACTGGAAGTCTGCAGGTACCAATGCCAACATCAGACCAGTAAATCCACCTATAGTAAATAAAAAGACGAACGCTAACGCAAACAACATCGGCGTTTCAAAGGTCATAGAACCTCTAAACATCGTACTGACCCAGTTAAACACTTTAATCCCTGTGGGTACCGCAATAAGCATCGTGGTGTACATGAAAAATAATTCCGCACCCAAGGGTATCCCGGAGGTAAACATATGGTGCGCCCAAACAATAAATGACAATATAGCAATACTGACTGTCGCATAGACCATAAAATAATAGCCGAACAATGGCTTACGGCTAAAGGTAGGAATAACTTCGGATATAACCCCGAAAGCGGGTAGTACAAGAACATATACTTCGGGATGTCCAAAAAACCAAAATACGTGTTGGAACAGTATGGGGTCACCACCACCTGCTGCATCAAAAAAGCTGGTACCAAAATGGCGGTCAGCCAACATCATAGTTACAGCGCCAGCCAAGACAGGCATAATTGCAATCAATAAAAAGGCGGTGATTAACCAAGTCCATACGAACATAGGCATTTTCATCAATGTCATGCCTGGTGCACGTAAATTAAGTATGGTCGCAATAATATTTATAGAACCCATAATGGATGAAATACCCATCATATGGATTGAAAAAATCATAAAATCGGTACTTGGTGGGGCGTATTTGGTAGATAGTGGTGCATACATCGTCCACCCAAAGTTAGGACCGCCTCCAGCGTGAAACGTTGTGGAAAGCAATAATGTAAATGCAAAAGGTAAAATCCAGAAACTCCAGTTATTTAAACGGGGCAAAGCCATATCTGGAGCACCGATCATCATTGGGATTTGCCAGTTCGCCATTCCAGTAAATGCTGGCATGACCACCCCAAATAACATAATTAACCCATGAAGCGTTGTCATTTGGTTAAAGAAATTAGGGTCAACAAAGCGATGGCCTGGCTGAAATAATTCTGCACGAATAAGCAAAGCCATGCCGCCAGCTAAAAAGAAGCTGATCATCGCAAGCCACAAGTAAAGTGTACCAATGTCTTTGTGGTTTGTAGTAAACAACCAGCGTTTTATAAATCCTAAGACGCCCTTGCCTTGTTCAGGACCATGATCGTCATGTTTTTCATCGTGTGCTAATGTATAACTACTCATTGCAAACCTCCAGCTTGAACTTTATTAACCATGGTTGGTTGTTGATTAGCTTTCTGACGTTGTGCCGCAACTTCTGCAGCTTGGACTTCGTCATTAGTATTATTCTCCCAGGCATTGCGCTCATACGTCGCAATAGCAGCGATTTCCTCATCGGTCAGTTGATCTTTATAAGGCTGCATCGCTGTACCAGGAACACCGTTAAGTATTGTATCTATATGTCGTGAAATAGGATTGCCTGTTGCTACAGAGCTGCCTTTAAGTGCAGGATACAATGGTGGAATACCGGTGCCATCAGGCCTATGGCATGGAGAACAAAATTGTTCATATTTTTGTTTTCCAACCGTGAGCAACTCATCACGGGTCATTGTTTTTTGTGCTGCTGGAGTTGCTTCTTCTTTGTTATATTGATCTTGTGATTTTGTTTGAGCAGCTACCCATTTATCAAAATCATCCTGGCTTACCGCTTCAACAACGATAGGCATAAATCCATGGTTGACACCGCAAAGTTCAGCACACTGCCCTCTGTATGTTCCTGGTTTTTGTATTGTCGCCCATGCTTCGTACATGAAACCGGGTATCGCATCGCGTTTAATACCAAGTTCAGGAACCCACCATGAATGGACAACATCATTTGAGGTAACTAAGAAGCGAATTTTTTTATTCACCGGTAAAACCATAGGTTTGTCTACTTCTAATAAATACCAGTCATTCTTTTTTTCTTTATTTTGAATTTGTGCAAAAGGGGTAGATAAGGTGCTAAAAAAACTTATTCCTTGATCAAGATACTCATACTGCCATCGCCATTGGTAACCCACTATTTTTACCGTTATTTCTGATTGTCTTGTATCGTCCATACGGATCAAAACACGAGTAGCTGGGATCGCAAGTCCAACGAGAATTAAGAAAGGAATAATTGACCAGACAATTTCTAATCGGGGGTTATCATGAAATGATGCGGCCTTATAACCTTTAGATTTCCTATGGTGAATCATGGAATAGATCATCACGCCGAATACCACAACCCCGATAACGGCACATACTGCCATACAGACCATATGTAAGTAGTACACGTCCCTACTGACAGGCGTTACCCCCTCATGCATATTTACCTGCCAGAAATCCGCAGCAGCGAATATGGGTTGACTTGCAACCCAGGCACCAAGTATTGTTAATAATCTACAGATCTTTAACCTGTTTAACATCCCCGTTCCTCGTCTTGTCAATAAGCTAGGCTACCTAGCTTCAATTTAGTGTTTATACATTTTTAATTTATCCCCTACTTTCGTGGGGGATAGTGCAATCAGTACTAGACTACCACAATGAGTAGTTTCCTTCGGTTTTAGATTTACTGACCATAAACTTAATTGCCTCAATTACTTCATTGGTAGTGCATTGCTTACAGCCCCCGTTTTTCGGATGGCCTTTCCCATTGACAGTATTCTCAATCAATACATCCATATTTTTTGCTATCAAGGGTTTCCATGCCTCTTTATCACCAATTTTAGGCGCACCATTTTTTCCTTCATTATGGCAAGCCGCGCAATTTTCGTTATAAACGGCTTCTCCACTTGCAGGATATTTTTCTGCACCACCTGACTTTAGATTTTCTAACTCCGTACGAGTTAATGACTCATTCAATAGGTAATCAACCGCAGAAATAATGTCGTTGTCAGAACAAGTCACACAGGCCCCTTTTACCGGCATTGAGTTATAACCATTAATTGCATGGTGATACAAGCCGGTTAATCCACTTGTTTTTAATCGCTCATACCAACCGGCTGCATTACCGATTAAAGGGGCACCCATTACGCCATCTTGGTGACAAATGACGCATGCTGTGAAATAAACTTGTTTTCCACGATCCAGCGAAGGACGTTCATTGGACGCAGGTAGACCTAAAGGCTCTTCACTGACTACTGTTTTCAGATAGGTAGCAATAGCCATCCTATCTGCATCAGTTAAGTACATCAAACTATTATGATTTACTTCTGCCATAGGACCAGCTACAGGACCAGCATTGTTTATCAACTTATTGAATTTGAACACATCAGCAACTTGTTCATGAGTTGCGGTTTCTAATCCATACTTGGTAATGTTTGGTGCCCAATAGCCATTGATAAATCCACCAGTTAGATAATATTTGTTCTTTGGTGCGCCAAATGGATTTAAAGGCGTATGGCACATGCTGCAATGACCTAAACCATCTACAATATATTTCCCACGATTCCATTCAGGAGAGCGGCCTTTTTCATATTGAAATCCATGACCTTCAGGAAAGAAGAATAATAAGTTCCATCCCCACAGAGTAAACCGAGATCCAGGAACATTAAATGGGAAAGGCAATGATTTGTTCGGTAAATTAACTGCCGGCAAGCTCATAAAATATGCATAAAGAGCACGCGCATCATCATCCGTTATTTTAGAAAAATAAATATATGGGAATACAGGGAAGTAGTTTCTCCCTTTAGGATCCCGACCTTCTTTAAGGGCGCGAATAAAGTCTTTCTCTGTCCAGTTACCGATCCCAGTTTCTTTATCTGGAGTGATATTAGGGCTATAAAAAGTCCCGAATGGAGTTTCTATAGGCAATCCACCAGCATAGGCAGGTGTCCCTGCTTTTACATTGGTATGACAGGAAATACAATCGCCTATCTTTGATAAATACTCCCCGCGCTCAATTAAACTTTGTTGCTCGCCTGTAGCTGGAGCCGTAGGTGGATAAACAGGATAATATCCATCATGAATTTGTAATTTCTGTTGAGCCGGTGCAGCATTTTCTGCATGTAATAATTGACCTGCCATGCCAAGTACGGCCAAAGTTGCAGTGACAATTAGCTTTCTTAGTAACAAAGAGCCCACGCTCCCTCCTATTTGTTCTTATTTTGCACGCTTCTCTTGCGGAGACAGAGTAATCGACGCATTTTATACTCCACAACGCATAAGTTGCAATGTTATAATTGCTATCTTTGATTATTTTTCTATTGTGATTATGTTTGTTTATCTTGATGGTTTGCTTTTAGGCTTATCTTTAATTATTGCCCTCGGGCCGCAAAACGTCTTTTTGATTAAACAAGGCGCACAAAAGAATCATGCGGTACTTTCGGCTGTCATCTGTTTTATCTGTGATCTTATTTTAATTTGTTCTAGTATCGCAGGCTTGCATGAATTATTACTCGTTCGTCCTGTTCTACAAATTTGGATGATGCTGTTAGGTACATTATTTCTCCTTTTTTATTCCGCAAAAGCATTAGCGAATGCATTTTCAAAATCAGCAAAAAATACAGAAAGTACGTATCAACCACGTAGCAAAACCCAAATTATTCTCCTGGCTTTAGGATTTAGCATCCTAAATCCTCATGCTATTATTGATTCTCTGGTCATAATCGGTGGCGGCAGCAGCGGGTATCCCAATCAAGAACATATTTTTTTATTAGGTGTTCTCACCTCAAGCTTTCTTTGGTTCAGCTCATTAACATTTACCGCGCGATATTTTTCCGATGTTTTAACTAAAGCCAATGTGTGGAAAGGAATTGAGTTACTGAGTGGCTTATTAATGGCGTTGATAGGGATTAAGCTCGGTACCGATTGTTTAAGCTTAATTTCAGAGATGATTGGAAAATCGATTTCGTAGAAAGGGCCAATCAGTGTGTCGCCAATTGACCCAGTGGAATGACACATAGCAAGTCCAACCTCGCAGCGTGAATATCTCATAACCATTTATTCATGTCAACCTAGTGCTTTAAGTACCAGTCAATGCACAGGTCATAAAATAGGTACTCCAATCGACAGTCCTTTGGTCATAAACCTCTATGGGTGGCCATTCTGGTCTGGAGGTGTAGGCGCAGCCCGCATCCGCAAAGTAATTAACTCTTTAGTAGGGTTTACAAAGAGCTCTATTGTTGTTCTAACTCACTTCCGTTAAACTCAAGCTTTCATAAAATATGAGCAATACATGTTTTACGGCGATAGCATCCAAGAGACAAGGCAACTCTTTTTTTCCAGTTGGGAAAAATACCAGCATAAAAAATTGTTGTCCCCTTTAGAAAATGAGATTGTCCAAGTGATATTAGCCCATCCTGAATATCACAAGATGTTAGAGAATCAAGATAAATTTCAACAACAATCTTATTTCCCCGAATCAGGAGAGCCCAATCCATTTCTGCACATGGGACTTCATCTGGCAATTAGGGAGCAAATCGCTACGGATCGCCCTAGCGGTATTCACCTTATCTATCAGAATTTAGTCAAAAAATATAATGACTCTTTAGTAGTTGAGCATTTAATGATGGAACAATTAGCCGAATGCTTATGGCTTTCACAAAAAAATAATCTCCCTCCCGATGAAACGCATTACTTACACGCTTTAGCTGAGCTTTGAATTAGTTCTCCCTGCTCCCGTTATCCCGAGTCGGACGAGGGAGCTCCCTCGGGATGACGAACAATATGAAAGAAGGTACACAGGTGGGGTGGATGATATACCGAATGGCCCCCTCACCCTAGCCCTCTCCCGCAAACGGGAGAGGGGAGGCGTCACTAGGCTCTGCTAAATCATCTTGTTGTTCCACATGATATTCAAGAATATCTCCAGGCTGGCAATTTAGATAAGCACAAATTGCTTCCAATGTCGCAAAGCGTATCGCTTTAGCTTTGCCGTTTTTTAAAATAGACAAATTCGCCTCAGTAATTCCTATTGCCTCCGCCAACTCCTTTAGCCTGCATTTGCGTTTTGCCATCATCACATCCAAATTAACAATAATAGACACGTGCATATTCCTTAAATTGTTAATTGAGTTTCTGATTTTAGCTGATGAGCTTCTTGAATAATCCAGGAAGCAACTAAAATAATAAATGCGGTAATTAAGGTGGATAAGTTTGCTGAATTTAAGGTAATACTGGCGATACGTTCTCCTTTAGGATTATTAAAGGTGAGTGCTGCTGTCATCAAGGGCTGATAAAATAGCTGCACCAATTCACCTAAAATCATATAAATACTTACCTGTTTAATTAACTTGATATTTTCTTCTTCAAACAAATGGCCTTTTTCAAAAAGCCTGAATAATTTAGCCAACTTATGGCAAATTAAGACAGTAATTGTCAGTGGCATCCATTCAATCGCCAACAAGACACCTCGATGCGACCAAGAAAAATGGGACGGATCATAGATTTTTTCCAGAGAAATTAAGGAGGACCAGGCCCCTATATGACACATCCAATCGAATTTAAATAAGATTAAGCAAGTGGTCGTGAGTGGAATAAGCCAGCAAAGAGTACGAAATAGCAGATACAGAATATGACTGGTGTTTTTTATTTTTTTCATGATAAATACCCATTAATAAAACCAGATTAAATGATAACAAATATTTATCGTTTTACAATAAAAAAATATTATTTATTGATATTATTTTCCTTTGCGATTGTATATTTACACGAGGCTCTCCAAAGTGATCTGGCCGCTAACAACTGAAGAGAGCCAATAATTTTTGTTAGTTTTTCGACATATATGATCTCTTTGATCCCAAATTATCAAATGAAAAATTTGACACCATAGTCTCCAGTTTTTCTTGTAAAAGACTTAGATTTTTAGGTACGACAATCAGCTGGAAGTTATCATTCTGGAAGTTAACAGGAGCTTTGTTTGCTTGAATGTACCGCGCATTATTGCGTTTTTCCACTGAATATCGATTTTCCGGTCTTTCATCAAAATCAATACAATCTAATTCATCCAGAAGACTTAACACCCTAATTGTGTCTGGATCAATTTGGCTTAAAGACCAAAACTTAGTGGTGCGTATGTGTGGAAAAGGTCTTGAATAACTGCCTTCCCCGCTAACAACAACCAAATCCTGAATGTGTTTATCATTTGGAAAATGCTCTTTAATTAAAGTAAGGGCTTTTTCTAATTGCTCTCCCTCTAAATGAACTTGTCCTTTATTGGTAAAATATTTCTCTAAATGCGCTTTATTGACTGCTTTTATAATAATCGCTATTTGATTGGAGTCTTCAGTGGACTTTACTTCATAAATTAAACGGCCTCCGAATTGGACAAAGCCTGAGAGCCTTAATTGAGCATTTTTTCCTTTTGCATCCTCTTTATCGAGGAAAATTCTAAGGTCGATTGGAAATTCAGGACTACTGGACTGAAAATAAAGTGAAAATCCATCATTTGTCTCCAAATCACAAAATTTATTTAGCATACTCTTAATCTCATTAAAATCATTTTGATCTTGAGAAGCGATGAAGTCCATGATAGAAAAATTATCACCAGGATTATTTCTCACATACTTCACTACCTCATTATCAACCTCCTGATGCGCGGGCTCTTTGAGTATTTGCAAATCCTGAATGGGATAAAACATTTGAGTACCCTTTTGGACTTGAATGTAGTGACAACGGATGTCATGTAATCCACCTCTGATGATGACTGAATTGACTTCAGGAAAACGCATATTATCTGTAGGGAATTGAAAATTACCTTCAGTCACATTAAGAAACTCAGGGTAAGCAACATTGGTAATAATAAATGTAGACTGACTCCCCTCTTTAACTTTTTCTTCAAAGTGAATTAAATTGTATTTAATTTGTAACAAGGTTAAGCGTCTTCTTATTTCTGATGTCTCAGGATCTAAGGTAGGTAAAGGTGAGGTTCTTAAATCAGTTAATGCCCCATCCGCACTATCGCGACTAGTTGATTCGCTTACCTTAAACCCGCCCTTATTTAATTCCAAAAGCTGATTAACTCTGCTTTTCACACCGCTAATGGTCGAAGTACCTTCTTTGTCAATCATGGAAGTAAGTTCAATAATTGATTTCATAAATTTTACCTGCCCTTATTTTGGTTTAAAAATGAAATTTGGCCAAATAATATCTAAATTACTTTAAAAACAAAATTATTGAATAAAATATACTCCCGTGCTCATGCGAATTACCTAATGAATAAGTAGAACATATAAGACTGGGTATCCTCTGCAAAATCGGTTAATATGGAGGATTAAATAACAAATCTGTGTTCTCTGTATGGCTGATCAAGAAAAAAAGACTCATTTTGGTTACTCCACTGTAGGCTGGGATGAAAAAGAAAGGAAGGTAGCTGAGGTTTTTCATTCCGTAGCCAAAAACTATGATGTGATGAATGACTTAATGTCTTTAGGCATCCATCATCTTTGGAAGCGCTATACTGTAGCCTTAAGCCAAGTGCATCCAGGACAGTCTGTCTTAGACTTGGCCGGAGGTAGTGGCGATTTAACGCGATTATTATGTAAAAGGGTTGGTGATACGGGTCGTGTTGTCCTTGCAGATATTAATTCGGCCATGCTTCATGTAGGTAGAAATCGTTTATTAGACGAAGGCTTATATAAAAATATTGATTATGTACAAGGTAATGCCCAATGCCTTCCTTTTGCTGATAATAGCTTTCATTGTATTACCATGGGTTTTGGCTTGAGAAACGTCACCGATAAAGAAGCAGCTCTTCGCTCGATGTATCGTGTATGCAAACCCGGTGGGAAAGTGATGATTCTTGAGTTTTCAACGCCCACCTTTCCCGGATTAAAACCGATTTATGACTGGTATTCGTTTAATATTTTACCTAAAATAGGAGAATTTATTGCGAAGGACAAATCCAGTTATCAATACCTTGCTGAATCGATACGCATGCATCCCAATCAAATCAAACTAAAAGAAATGATTGAACATGCAGGATTTGAAGACTGCCACTATGACAATCTCAGCGGCGGCATAGTTGCCTTGCACATTGCCTATAAATATTGAGTGCATTATGTTAAAAAAATATTCCTTAAAGGCTCTCCAAATAGCCATTAATAAAGCAGCCAAATTGGATGAACAGATGCCAGTCAAGCTAAAAGCGCTTGATAACAAAACTCTTGAGATGATAATAAGCCCTTTAAATGTTAATTTTTTTATACTTTTTAAAGACGGTGAAATCATCTTGCTTGATTGTTATGATAAAGAAGCAGACACCATCATTCACAGCAATCCTTTAGGTTTAATTCGCCTAAGTTTATTACCCGCATCGAAAGCGCGATCATTGTTTAATGATAAAATTCGTATGACTGGAGATACTGAATTAGGGCAACAAGTAAAAAAGTTATTTGATGAGATGGATATCGATTGGGAAGGACATCTGGCTCATTTCACCGGAGATGTGGTGGCACATCAAATTGGTGCTTTTGTACGTAAAGGAATATCCTTCAAAAAGAAAATTGAAGAATCCATGCGGCAAAATGTGTCTGAGTATTTTCAAGAAGAGTTACGCGTGACTCCCACTCAAGATGAATTGGAAGATTTTTTTGCCGAGGTCGATGAGTTATCTTTAAGCGTTGAGCGCCTACAAGCTCATGTCAATCAACTAATAAGCCGCTATGAAATCAATTAAAAAGCTCATTCGTCTTATTCACATTAACTATATTCTGGCTAAAAACGGGCTGGATAATGTAGTGGTGTCATTAAGATTGTTTGCACCATTGCGCTTCATTGTTTATTTAAATCCCTGGAATTGGTTTCGCAAGGAGCATTTAACCCATGGCGAAGCACTTCGTAAGTCTTTGGAGGAGCTTGGGCCTATTTTTATCAAATTTGGTCAAGCACTCTCCACCCGTCCCGATATTTTACCTCCGGACATCGCCCTTGAACTCAGCAAATTACAGGATAAAGTACCTCCTTTTCCCAGTGAGCAAGCAATGGCCATTATTGAAAAAGCCTATGGCTTGTCCCCCTACGAAGTCTTTGCTGAATTCGATTCCATACCCTTAGCATCCGCTTCAATGGCACAAGTCCATGCAGCAACCTTAAAAACAGGTGAAGACGTAATTGTCAAAGTACTACGACCTAATATGCGACGGATTATTGAGCAAGACTTAAGCATTATGCACACTATCGCCAAATGGGCGGATCGCTATTGGCCTGAAATGAGACGTTTAAAACCTAAGGAAATTGTAACAGAGTTCGAACATACCTTACTCGATGAACTGGATTTATTAAGAGAAGCTGCGAATGCAGCTCAATTAAGAAGAAACTTTGAGAATTCTCCTATTTTATACATTCCTGAAATATATTGGGATTATTCTCGTTCCAATGTGATGGTGCTGGAACGAATCCATGGCATCCCGGTCTCAGATATTAATAGTTTACAGGCACATGGAATCGATATAAAAAAACTCGCTGAACGTGGCGTAGAAATTTTCTTTACTCAGGTATTCCGTGACTGTTTTTTTCATGCAGACATGCATCCAGGAAATATTTTTGTCTCCTACAAAAATCCCAAAGAACCCCAATATATCTGCATTGATTTCGGCATCATGGGCACCTTAAATGACAATGACAAGCGCTATTTAGCTGAAAATCTCCTCGCTTTTTTTAATCGAGATTACCGACGTGTGGCCGAACTGCATGTTGAATCAGGTTGGGTTGCGCGTACTACGCGTGTTGAAGAATTCGAAAGTGGGATTCGTACTGTATGTGAACCTATTTTTGAACGACCTCTAAAAGACATTTCATTCGCACAAGTCGTGTTGCGCCTTTTTCAGGTTGCAAGGCGTTTCCACATGGAAGTACAACCACAACTGGTTTTATTGCAAAAGACTTTACTGGCCGTAGAAGGACTCGGGCGTCAACTCTACCCCGATTTAGATTTGTGGACCACGGCTAAGCCTTTTCTTGAAAAATGGGTAAGAGACCAAATTGGACCCAAAGCATTCTTCACCCAATTAAAGCATAATCTTCCCTTTTTAGCAGAACAATTACCGAATATGCCAAAACTGCTCTTTGATTTTCTAGAGCTTAAAAAAGAAGAATTAATAATAAATAAAGAGCGCGCCAACGCGCAGCCAGAAAATGAAAAGCCAGCAGTGCAATGGAATAGCATGGCAATTGGTGCAGGACTTTCTTTCCTTTTAGTTAGCCTGCTAGACTATTTGCATCTTATCCACCACAAGCAGCTTGCTCCTCTTGCTTTAACTGGAGCCATTTTAACGGGTCTGTTTGTACTAATTAACCGTAACGCGAGGAACTAACATGGGATTAAGTGGCATCAGCCCTCTTTCTTTATTATTAATTCTAGTCATTATTGTCGCTCTTTTTGGCACTTCTAAATTAAAAACCATAGGTACGGATCTTGGTGAAGCAATTCGAAACTTTCGCAAAGCGTTGAATGAAGAACAAACACAGGATTCCTCAAAAGAGGACAATAAATCCTCATGAGCAGTGGTGAACTTCTTGTCATTTTGATGGTTGCCCTCATCGTCTTTGGACCCAAAAAACTTCCAATGCTGGCAACCCATTTAGGCTTATTACTAAGAAAACTTAATCAGCTTAAAGCACAAGCGGCCGCGTTGTGGCAACAGCAACTTAATGCAGTTCAATTACAAGAAAATCAACGTAAAGCTAAAGAAGCAGACGAGCAATATAAAAAAGAACAATCGTCCTAAATTTAGGAAAACTGGTAATGCAAGCCAGGTAGCCTAACTGGATTTATATCTCTTAGCCTCCAAGAAAAATTTGTCGGGAACAGTCTACTTGAAGTCCAAGTCGATGCGTCAAATGTGGCTTTGGTTAAGACGATTAAAGCATTCCCTCCTATCGATTAAAATATGAAGGAATGCTATAAATGTCTATACAGTAAGTCTGGAATTAACGTTTTTTAAAACCAAGAATTCCAGTTCGAAATGCGCCTGCTTTACCTACTGCGGTTGTAGCAGATACAGCCTTTGCCGGAGCAGTCACTGCACCAGGAGCCGCCTTTCCTGCAGCTGGAACGGCAGCAGCTGGAGCGGTTGTCTTCGCGGTGGAAACCCTGCGTAGGGTAGTAATACTCCTGGGGGCAGCTCCTTTTCCCGTAACGATGTTGTTAAATCCCGCCATCTTATAGCGTGCTAATGCAGCATTAGTCACTTGGGCATTTTTATAGGTTGCACTCGGAGCCAACGCGAATCCCTTTGCTTGCGCAGCTGATGTGACATTAAGCGCATAGCAAGGCATAACGAGTGCGATTGAAAGAGTCGTTCCTAAACATGCTTTGGATAATTTTGAATACAACATGATGAACCTCTGCAACAAATGAAAACATTTTCGGTAAGTAACAAATTACCTAATTAATAGTATAGTTCCGCGAGGTTTGTTTTCAAACCATTAGCTCATGTTTTACACTATTTTTATCATTTACATCCTCCTTTAACTCAATACTTTGAGATAAGTGCATTTGCGCTCAAAAAAATTAATATTTTATCTTTTTAAGGCTTGTACATCTGTTTAAATACTCCTTAGGATGCTTATAATAGATTATGGATGCTCTGGGTGATTGGTTGAATCACAACTTCACCTAGGCTACAAATAATGAAATCTATCTCGTAAAGACGCACTCATGGCCTTTCAAAAGGATTTATCCAAAGATACCGCGCTTAAATTCATTATCCTTACGGGGATTGTTAGTCTTTTTGCTGATATGACTTATGAGGGATCACGTAGTATCACCGGACCGTATTTGGCATTATTAGGGGCGAATGCTGCTGTTGTTGGATTTGTCTCAGGCTTTGGAGAGTTATTAGGTTATGTGCTGCGCATGGTTTCAGGCTACCTTGCCGATCGCACCCACAAGTATTGGACCATTACCATTCTAGGTTATACCTGTAATTTATTAGCTGTTCCTTTGTTAGCACTTGCCGGTCAATGGTGGATTGCTGCTGTTCTCATTATTACAGAACGCATAGGTAAAGGGATTCGTACACCGGCTCGTGATGCCATGCTTGCCCATGCTGGGCAGCAAAAAGGACTGGGGTGGGCTTTTGGCCTACATGAAGCATTGGATCAAACAGGTGCGATGCTAGGCCCTTTGATTCTTGCCCTAGCTCTTTATTTAAAATTAGAATATCGGTACTGCTTTGCCTTACTTTTAATTCCAGCATTATGTGCCTTAGGTACCCTATGGCTCGCACGATGGCTCTATCCACGTCCTCAAGATTTGGAGGTTCATCACGATACACTTGAAGTAACGGGCATGAATAGGAACACCGTTTTTTGGTTGTACTTATCAGGAGCCGCGCTTATTGCGGCAGGTTATGCCGATTTTCCTTTAATCGCTTTTCACTTTCAGAAAACCGGGATTTTATCTCCGCTGTGGATTCCAATTTCTTACGCTATAGCAAAAGGCTTTAATATAGTAAGCGCCCCATTGCTGGGATCTCTTTATGATCGTTATGGTTTTATTATTTTGGTGATTATTTCGTTTTTATCTTGTTTTTTTGCGCCTTTAGTTTTTTTTGGCAATTCCAGCATGGCTTTATCAGGGGTTATTTTATGGAGTATTGGCGTATGTGCCCATGAATCGCTGATGCGTGCGATAGTTGCTGGCATAGTGCCTAAAGAAAGACGGGGTTCTGCTTATGGAGTATTCAATACCGGCTTTGGTATTTTTTGGTTTTTAGGTAGCGTTATCATGGGCGTACTTTACGACATTTCCATTTCTGCAGTGGTTATCTTCTCTATTGCAATCCAATTGTTGGCCTTTCCTTTTTTAGGGATTGTGATGGCCAAACTAAAAAAATGAGCCACTCTATGTTTGCGCAGCCAATTTTTTTAAATGTTCTCCTGATAAACGAAACTGCAATAAATCCGTCCGCGGTTTTGCTCCTATAAACTCAAAGAATTCAATGCCTTTTTTATTCCAAGTAACGGTGTGGCCCTCCAACCGGCAACATTCTTTCTCAATTGCCAACCGAGCAAGATGCGACAACAACAAGGTACCCAAGCCATAGCTCCGATAAAGTTCATCTACAAACAGCTCATCGATATAAAGTATAGGGGCTCCTGCCGAAGCAGAGTAGGTGAAAAAATATAAAGCATACCCCGCTGGTTTTTTCTTATATTCAGCCAATAAGACATAAAAATACCTATTTCGTCCAAAACCATGCGACTCAATTTTGTCTAAAGTCAACGTAACTTCTTCTGGTTTTTTTCGCTCATGTTCAGCCAATTTTTTAACTAAAATCAGGATTTCTTCTTTATCTTTTTTCTTAGCAATTCGAAAAGTAAATTCCATGTCCTACCCCTCCACAACCCAAAATCTTAACCAAAACGATTTACTGGTTGATGACAATAAGGTGCTTTATGATGTTTGGCATAATAATCCTGATGGTATTCTTCTGCCGGCCAAAATGTTTGTACTGGAAAAAGACGAGTAGCCACTTGATAACCTCGTTTTTGCAGCATTTGCATTAAAATTTCCGCTTCTTCCAATTGTTCTTGAGTGTAATAGAATACGGCGCTTTGATATTGCTGACCGATATCAGGACCTTGTCCTGTTTTCTGCGTGGGATCATGTATTTCAAAAAAACGTTTTAAAACCTGGTGGTAGTCGGTTTTATCTTTATCGTAGATAACCCGGACTGCTTCATAATGTCCTGAATTGCCTTGGCAAACCTGCTCATAGCTCGGTTCTGAAGTAACCCCACCCGTATAGCCCACTTCAACACGAAGAACCCCAGGTATTTGCTTTAAAAAATGATCAACCCCCCAAAAACACCCACCAGCCATAATGGCTTCTTCGGTATCTAATACCTGGCTGTCTGCCACAAAATCAATGGAAGCTGAATTAACACAATGACGCAAATTCTTCTGGGTAAAATATTCTCCAGTAAAGACATGTCCTAAATGAGCATCACAGCGTGAGCAGAGTATTTCCATACGTCTGCCATCGCGATCAGGAATCTGTTGTACCGCATGGACAATATTATCGTCAAAACTTGGCCAACCACAGCCAGAGCTGAATTGGCTTGACCCACGAAATAAGGCCAAACCACAGCGTCTGCACAAATAGGTACCGCTTGTCATGACAAAATTGTAAGAACCCGTATGCGGATACTCTGTAGCTTTATCACAAATCACCCTCTTTGCTAAAGGAGTTAAGCTGGCTGTTTTATCTAAATAAGTGTCCATAGACTTTACCTTTGTTGCCCTTGGCAAATTTTATCTGCTAAATAACCCACGGCCCCTGCGTAATAGATAGAATTATTATAGTGCAAAATCATCTTATAATTGGGGAAGGTTAAGAAGGTTGGGCCACCCAATGGCTGAACGATACTGCCTTGCAAATTTTGATAGGGCAAGGGTTTGCCATCTTCTGTACGCACCCCCATCGTATTCCATTCACTCACTGGTTTCACGATGGTTTTACCTTCTAGGGCCATATCAAATTTACGCGGCAACTTGACTTGGATTGCCCATGGCTCACCTGTTTGCCACCCATTTTGTTTCATGTAATTTGCAATTGAAGCAAATACATCGGGTTTGCTCCTCCAAATATCTTTTCGACCATCTCCATCATAATCAACAGCATATTTAACCCAACTCGAGGGTAAAAATTGCGGCTGACCTGAGGCTCCAGCCCATTCTCCTTTGAAATCAGCCAAGCTGACATGCCCTTCATTCAAAATACGTAAAGCAATAAATAACTCTTTACGGAAAAAATCTTTTCTGTTGGAGTCATAGGCAAGGGTCGCCAAGGCTTTCACTACAGGAAAATTCCCCATATAAGTACCATAGCTTGTTTCCATTCCCCAAAAAGACACGATAAAGCATGGATTTACCCCATATTGCTTTGCTACTGCTTCCAATACGGACTGGTTTTTTTTATATTCCTTACGTCCTATCGCAATGCGATACGCATCGACCCGAGTATTGCGGTACTTAATAAAAGTAAGTCGATGTTCTGGCTGCGAACGCAAAAGTCCTTTAATTTGATGGCTTGGCTCATGGATTCCTGCAAAAGCTTCATCAAACGTCTCTGGCGAAACCCCTTGTTGCAACGCTTCAGCTCTAACACCCGCAACCCAATCATTCCAATTCTGCTGTGCAAAGGCAACATGATGTACTAGAACACAGGCGATAATCGCAAGTCCCCACTTTTTCATAGCCCTTCCCCCTGATTCTTTTTGATTATCTGACTGCCATCTTAATATTTAAGATAGACCATTTCTCTTAAAACCATAGCCTGTTCTCTTATTTACAACCTAGTGAAGCACGTGGAACCTCCCGCCACCCACCAAGATTCCAGCACCCTTCACTCAGGCCTCATAGCACTCTGGCTCGCAAAGACAAGCGATTATACCGTGAGTATTACAATGCTTCCATAAATGCCGTTAAATCGGCTTTTTCAGTTTGAGTTAACTGTAACTGCAAGATTAAGTTAAAAAACTCAACCGTATCGGCAAGAGTTAACAACCGGCCATCATGTAAGTAAGGCGGAGAATCCTTTATTCCTCTCAAAGGAAATGTTTTTATAGGTCCATCGCCAACTGCTTTCATGCCGTTAATCATTTGCGGTTGATAGAATTTTTCTGTCTGCAAATTATGCATAGTATTGTCGGTATAGTAAGGTGGGGTGTGACAACCGGAGCATTTTGCCTTACCAAAGAACAATTCTTGTCCGCGTAATTCAGCAGGGCTTGCTTTGGCTGGGTCCAGTTTACCTTCCCAAGTCAGTTTAGGTGCAGGAGGAAAATCAAGAATTTCTTGAAATTCAGCCATAAAATGAACTTGGCTTCCTCGCTCCAGAATATTGACTCCTTTTTTCGTCGCAATCACGGGATCACCATCAAAATAAGCTGCTCGTTGTTCGAACTCCGTAAAGTCTTCGATGGTCTTTAACGCACGTTGAGAACCAAATAGTCTTTGGATGTTCACACCGCGTAAGGTTGGAGTATTGATACGATGACGAAATTCCTGGGGTCTGATATCACCAACCAAATGCGTTGCTTTATTCGTATGCCCATTCGTATGGCAATCAAAACAGGCTACACCACGACTTGGTCTGACAGTACGCCGATCTTCAGTTTGGTTAAATTGCTGTTGGGGGAATGGAGTGAGTAATAAACGCAGTCCCTCTATTTGTTTCGGATTTAAGAGTCCGTTAAATAATTCATAATAGTTTTCTAGCGTTACCACTTTACCTTGCGAAACATCACCGAGATCGGGTCGAGTCGTCAGATAAATTGGAGCAGGATAAGGAGGTAAAAAATGATCCGGAATATCAAAATCCAAATCAAAACGGCTCAGATCTCTATCTTCCTGTTTTTTTATTTCATCAATAACAAATTTGGGAAATAACATCCCGCCTTCCGGAT
Organism: Legionella sp. 227; assembly: GCF_043161935.1. Lineage (NCBI taxonomy): Bacteria > Pseudomonadati > Pseudomonadota > Gammaproteobacteria > Legionellales > Legionellaceae > Legionella > Legionella sp. 227. The sequence continues at coordinate 1,055,160 of NZ_CP171154.1, forward strand.
GATTGGGATGAGGCAGGGGTAAGAATCCCTGTGGAAATAAGCCTTTATTTTTAATATCCTCAGGACTCATTTTTGCGAGCTGATCCCAGGTAACCCCCTCGGCAAGCTTCACGCGTACCCCTTCTTGTACGGGTTTTCCCCCAGACATCTTCACCGTTTTAGACGGGTTATTACTCAGGTCATAGCGCTGTTTTAACAGTTCTTGCTGACGTTCATTAATCGCTTTTTTTTCACCACTCATGCGTTGCAAAATACTATTAAAAGTCTCATGAATGACTACAGGTAAATAACTTGAAGGAACTTGAACATTACTTGCAGAAGTAGTTTGTGGCGGCGCAGAATCAGCAAAAGAAAAAGAAAACAAGCTGGACGTTAAGGCCATCACAGCCAAAGATTTTTTTAACATATGCAAGTCCATTTAGCGATACAAATAATTTTTCATCATAAGTTACTTATAAATTCCATGCAATAGAAAGGTAATTGAACTTTACTATGTCGCCTGGTGCAGAACAACGGAACCTGCAGAGCGTTTACCGTCGTCCCGCGTGCAACAGGAGAGCTTCATGTTGTAGCACAATGTAATGGGAGATCCCTCGTGCACTCGAGATGACGAAAGTTCTGCGGCCTTGAACCCAGGTTACAACTCAATCAGATTACTCACTACGTAGAGAAACTACGGGCTCCAATTTTGCAGCACGTCGTGCGGGATAAAAACCAAAGAAAATACCAGTGGCTGCCGAGACCAAAAAACCCGCGAGAGGGGGAAGAAGATAGATTGAAAAATTCCAATCACTAAAATAGGCCAAAATACGTGTAAAAATTAAACCTAAAATCACTCCGAGAATCCCTCCCAGCAAAGAAAGCATCACGGATTCCACTAGAAATAATGCTTGAATCTCGCTATTTTTAGCACCAACTGCTTTACGAATACCAATTTCTTTTTTACGCTCACTGACTGAAACCAACATGACATTCATCACCCCAATTCCACCCACTAAAAGCGAAATTCCACCAATTACACCAAGCAATAAAGTAAAAATATGCCCTTGATTTTCCATACTGGCAATAATTTGTTTGGCACTACGTGAAAAAACACTTAGCTTCGGAGCAATGGAACCAATAATTTGTTTTATTTCTTCAATCACCTCATCGATAGGGCTATCCGGTTTCAACTCCAGAACCACATTATTCACTTTCGCATCTTTACTCACCAGACTAATCCCAGCCAATGGAATAATAGCGGCCTGATTGATGTCTTCATTAAAAAAACCATTTTCTTTCCAAGGCTCAGCCACGCCGATGATTGTGTATAAAGATTGTCCTATACGCAATTGTTTGCCAATGGGATCATCAAAACTGATTTCTTGGATTTGTCGCGCTAAACCGGCACCAATAACACAGTAATGTTCATAAGACTCAACAAAAGAAACAAAATGACCGGCAGCTAATTTGATGTGCACGATTTTTGCCAAATGCTCATTTGCTCCAATAACAGCTCCTTGCATTTGTTTGCCTTGAAAACTCAAGGGTTGATATGCCGTACTATAGGGTGCCATATCAACAATATAAGGGATTCGTTCAGGCAATTGTTCCCATTGAGCTGCGGAGATAGATTCCATGCTCCCAGATTTTTCACTCGTTTTGGGATAAACAGCTACCGCCAATAAATCGGTACCTAATGCCTTGAATTGAGCTAACGCTTTTTCTGTAGCAAGTTGGCCACAGCTAATTAAAGCAACCACGGCAGCAGTACCTACTAAAATGCCTAAAACTGCTAAAAAAGAGCGTAACTTAGCAGCAGTCAAATTCACTAAAGCTTGCTGACAATGTCCGGCAAAATTCATGATGCATTCTCCGTCATCACCAAACCATCCACAAGGGTGATTTTTCGCTGACATAATGCGGCAACCTGCTCATCATGGGTGATCATAATGATACTACGACCCTGAGCATGTAAACTTAAAAATAAATTCATTACCTCATTACCCGTACGTGAATCAAGAGCACCTGTAGGTTCATCTGCCAAAATCACTTGTGGCTCGGTTACCAAAGCACGCGCAATGGCAACGCGTTGCTGTTGTCCACCGGATAATTGTGTAGGTCGGTGCTGTGCATACTGCTGCATACCTACTCGCTCAAGGGCCACGAGCACTCTTTCCTTAATTTCAGCAGCACCAACACCCCGATAAATTAACGGCAATGCCACATTTTGCATGGCACTAAATCTTGGTAATAAATTGAATTGTTGGAACACAAAACCAATGTTTTGATTTCGTAACTCAGCTAACTCATCATCGGTTAAAGCGGCAACATTACGATTTTTTAATAAATAGCTTCCCGCATCTGCCTTATCCAGAAGTCCCATAATATTCATTAAAGTCGATTTACCAGAACCGGAAGCACCTACAATCGCCAATAAATCTCCTTCATATACGGTCAGGGAAACTTCTTTTAAAATCGTGGTGCTGATTCCTTCAAGATGATACGTTTTAACAATATTAGAAAGCTTCATTAATGGTTGTTGATTTTTTTTAATCCTGCTGGCATCCGGCACTTTTAATGCTGGATTCAATTGTTGCAGAACCCGCCCCTCTTCAAAGACATCGCTGTTATCGCAATTTATAACGAGATCATTCATAAACCACCACTTCGCCGGCCTTCAAACCGCTCTCAACAACCACTAAATCCGCTTGTGCGGCACCGGTCGTAATCACGCGCTTTTCCGTAACATTGGGCTTAGTTTGCACGTGAACTACACTTTGGCCTTTCTCCCGCTTTATTGCAGCAATCGGTACTAGAAGTTGTTTACCATTATCAACACTAATTTCTATGGATGCGCTCATGCCCACTTTGATCCAATGTTGCTGTTCAGGAGTCAGGTTTCTAACCTCAACTACTGCAGTAAAAAAAGGTAATCCATTGTTGGTGGATGCCTGCGCATTCACTGTGACTAATTGTCCTTTTAATTGATATTTACCAAATGCAACCCCACTGACCGTCGCATCCATGCCTGTTTCAATTTGCGTGATATCAATTTCAGGGACATCAATTTCAATACGGATCCCCGATAAATCACCAATTAAACCAATAACTTGGCCTGACTTTACTGTAGAGCCTACAGTAACACGTGCACTTTTATCCTCACCGGCTTTCGGTGGGTACAGGAGTATTCCATCATCAGGGGCTTTTAAACGAATTAGATTGTGATTCGCAGCCAAAATGGTTTTTATCTTATCGAAATCAGCCAAACTTAAAGCAGATAAATTTTTGGGGCTGTTTTCATCCAATTTTTCCAACATTTCAGTCAGCTTACGTGTGGATTGCATTAAAGTAACCCGGCCGGTATCTACATTTGATTTTTCACTCATGTAATTATTTTTGGATAATAGACCTGAATTCCATAAGTCCTGAGTCCCAACAAATTTAGCCTTTGCTATGGTATAACTGTCTTTGGCTTTTAAATATTCCGTTAAAGTCTCGTTAAATTGTCTTTGTAACTCAGTTGAGTTAAGCGTTAAAATCATATCGCCTTTTTTAACCAATTGCCCATAATGAAAATTCATGGTTTCAACGACGGCTTCGATTGGACTGGCAATGGTATTTTCATGCAAAGGCTGCACCGTTCCCGTAAAATGTAGGGTCTTGTGCATGGTTTGTTCTTCGACTTTATATCGGTGTAATGCAACCGTTTTTTTCTTTTCGTGATGACCACATGCGGATAGAAGAAGCCCACTCAATAATAAAATGATAAATTTTGATTTGTATAACCTATTCATCCACCATACCTTAATTTAATTTGCCAATGCTCCAACGTTGTTCCCAAAGTCCTTTGCAGATTTGATATCTGATTGAGATAGGCCATCTTAGCATTGATTAATCCAGACTGTGCCTGGATCAGCTGATTCTGCGTGTTGTTCACATCCAATGCACTCGATATCCCCGCTTGCTGTTTCTTCTTCTCCAAGGCATAAGATTGCTCTGCCAATTTCACTTGTTTGAGTGCTAATTGATAACGTTTTGCCAAACTTCTTATATTGTTAATGGTATTGGTTATATTCGTTATCAATGCTCGTTTTGTAGCCAGTAAATTTAAGCGGTCTTTTTCCAAGCGTACTTTAGCGTTAATTAATTGGCTGCGACGACCAATATCATGCAAAGGAACAGTTAAGGTCACACGAGCTGCTTCCGTGATGTTATTGCCATTGTAAATACCATTAAATCCACCATTACCCCCAGTGACATCATTCACCACGCCACTTTGCACGTTACCTGACACATCCAATTGCCATAATTGTTGGTTTTTAGCCACCTTGTAGGCTCGCTCATCGGCTCGCAATGTCATTTTTTGTGCTAAATAAACGGTATTATGATTCAATGCCTGATCAATGGATTGCTGTAAATTGGGAACAGCGAGTTTATCTAAAGCAACATCGCTGGGAACTGATATATGCATTTCTGGATCAAGGCCTATAGTCTGCAACAGATCCTGTGCTGCGGTTTGAAAATCATTTTCAGCCTGTTCCACCATTAAACTTAATGATTCGATTTGGTAGGATTGCTGAATATTGCCTGTTGGTTCTAATTGCCCCGCCTTGATTTTTTTTTCATTAATTTCATAAGTTTTTTTAGCTTCTTTTAACTGCAATCGTTGATTCTGTAAATTATTACCACTCAAAATGAGCATTCGATAAGCCATAATGACTTGTGTGACTTGATCAGCAACCGACTGTTGTAAGTTTAATTTGTTTAACCACTCATTGTCCTCAGCATCTAAAAGCGCAGCTTCGTTTACCGATTTTCCAAAGCCACGCAATAAAGGCTGGGTTAAAGAAAAATTCAATACCGGATTGTAATTGTTATTTTCATTGACGTTATTATTTATCGATAAATTGGCTTCTGTGCCGAGTTTCGTTTTCAAATTGAACTCGGGACTGGCTAATAGCGTATGGGTCGTGTCCGTACCCACCCCGTTGAACCTGCTTTTTTGCACCACTCCAGAAGCACCTAAAGCATATTGCAGTTCAAACTGATTGTGCGCCAAACGTAATTGATAGCGTTGTACGATACGGTCTAGCTCGGCATTTTGAATATTGGGATTGTAGCGTAAGGCCAATAAAATCGCCTCTCTTAGACTCAGCTGATGAACTTTTTTATTACGGGCTGCCGGTGAGGTGGGTAACTCTATCCAGTTGTGTAACATAAATTCAGGATTTTTGATTGCTGTTTGCAATCTTTCCTCTGCTTGTTTTACTTGTAAATCGTCACTTACTGGAATTGACCAAGCATTAAATCCGAACAGGGAGCAGAATACAAAAGATATAACAGCCAACCCTCGCTTACGAGCCTCCCCCATAACCATTAAGTTAAAGAATTTTCCTTCACCCCATGGGGAGAAGATGCCCATTAAGGCGGATGAGGGTATTGATTTTGACCAATGAGCCCTCTCGAATACCGCTCTCCCACGAACGAGAGAGGGAATTCTTAACTTAATGACAATTAAGGCTGAAGCGATGGAGCTCAACTTGTTTAGTAACATCATTTATTATTCCAGACTGCAAATCGCTGCATATCCTGCAAGCGTAATGCAGTTAATTGGCCACCCCAAAGACATCCTGTATCTATTGCATGAATTTTGGGATTAGGACATTTCCCCATTAAAGCAGCCCAATGTCCAAAAACGATATCGACATCAATTTCTTTACGATGCGGTACCTCATACCAAGGATAAAGATTTGCGGGTGCTTGAGCAATAGTGCCTTTATAACCCAACTCGAGTCGTCCTTGTGCATCGCAAAACCGCATACGCGTATAATAATTAGTAATCACCCGTAGTCTATCGCTCCCCTTGAGCTCATCTGACCATATATCGGGCTGGTTTCCATATAAATTCGCTAAAAAATCGCGATAAGATTCACCCGCCAGGGCTTCTTCGAGCTCCTTGGCAAGCTGCATTGCCTGCGGCAAGTCCCACAAAGGACAAATTCCCGCATGACACATAACTACATCGAGTTCTGGCGAATAATACAAAATGGATTGTTTTCTTAACCAATGGCCTAAGCTTTCACCATCAGCAGCATGCATTACCTCCTGTAAGGTATCATCGTGACCTTTCCATGGCCTACCCCCAAAGAGGGAGGCTAACAAGTGTAAATCATGATTGCCAAGGGTCACGCGGGGCGCAACAGGTAAGGAGCTGACAAAACGTAAAACAGCCAAAGATTCAGGGCCTCGATTCACCAAATCACCAACAAACCACAGCCGATCCGTTTTGTCATCAAAATCAATGAGCTCCAATAAGCGTTGCAATGGTTCATAACAACCCTGCACATCCCCAATTGCATAATCAGACACCGTTTTTTGCTCCTGGCTTAAGGCCATGTCCTTCATTTTCTAAGGCTTGCCATTTTCCTGCCGCATCTAATTTTTGCAATGAATGAGTTAAACCAGTGCTTTGTTGCTGGGTAAATTGACTACTAAATTGTGCTTTATGAATCAATTCTGTTGCAGACATCGATTCTACTTTTCCAGTACTCATCTGCACAACCTTGACGGATTCCGGTAAAGCAAGAGCATACTTAGAAAATACAATTCCAGTTTCCATTTGATTTTTGGTTTCAAATCGGCTGAGAACCCCACCATCAGCAGCACGATTATGTAAGCCTAAAGATAAAAACCCATTTTGAACCGCTTGCCAATTCTTATATTCAGGATGTTCACGAACGAAGAGCTGAAACATTTCTGCACACATCAACATACCCCCGGGAACCATAAATAGCGGGGCTTTGTTAACCATAATTCGGCCAGCATCTAAGGCTTTTATCATCCATTGGATAAAGTCCATACCTACGGTTTGTTCTTTTTCTAATAAGGTTTCGGGTTGTCCACCAGAAAAAGTACCTGCACGGTAACGACCGCCACTATGAGCAGCAGTACCTCTCACCATAAATTCAAGTAAATAACGCTGGATAGCAATCGCTTCTGCTCGAATTAAGATGGCGCCTAAAGTACCGGCAGAACGTTCATCTTCATTCAACAAGGCAAGCCACACTGCAAGAACTTCGGGATTAGACGCTAACCAGGCAAATCCACTCGCAGGCATTAATGTTCTTGCCAACAATAAATTGAGACGACGTCGAAATTCGATTTCGGGCTCTTTTTCAAATTCGTAAAAGTAATAAACCCCTGTACTGGTCATATTTTCAAGCAGGGGGTTCCATTCTTTTAAAAATTGTCCATTGGCATCATAAAAACTCACACGATAATCAACGAATAACTTACCTATCCCTTGCAGAATTGCTGCTGAAAACAGTGCATATTGCCAAAGTTTTTGTTCTTCGGAGAGTAGATCAGGCTGCTCTTGTTCCATAAACCCCTGAAAGAGGCTCAATGCCGCTTCCGTACGATTCAGCGCATGATCCACAAGCCCACCTTGCTGTGAATAATAACTATTTGTCGTTTCGGGTAAATTTTGGCAATAGTGAACGAGGTTATTAATCAGGAGGCCGCATAAACTGTCATATCGCGCCGTTTCCAGACCAGATAACATTCTCATTCGCTTAAGTAGTGTCTGCCTCTTATCTTCTGACAAAATAAGGTTTGCATTAACAATGCGTGTTAAATCTTTTAAAGATTTACCTTGTGAGGACAAGGAACCTTTACGCTGACGTTGACGATGAAACAAGGCCATCTCCATAATAATTTAATAACTCCAAGATTGAAAAATTATGTCCATGATGATTAATTTTACACTAATTGGAAATAAATTTCGCTAGTTGAACATATTCCGAAATAGAAATCTGTTCTGGCCTTTTATTTCCATCAATCCCCAAACTACTCAATTGCTCAAATGTTATTATTCCTTTTAAATTGTTATTCAGCGTTTTTCGGCGCATAGCAAAAGCACTTGCCACCAATCGCTCCAGCTGCGCCACAGATATTTTTTCAAAGGGAGAAACACGATGGGGTATAAGACGCACCACCGCTGAATCTACTTTGGGTTGTGGATCAAATGCTTCTGGGGGTACATCAAACAAATGCTCCACAGCACAATGATACTGCAGCATCACCGTTAATCGGCCATAGGCCTTACTGCCCGGTTGTGCTGCCATACGCGCTACAACTTCCTTTTGCAACATAAAATGCATATCCTCTATGTACGAAGCAAAGCGTAGCAAATGAATTAGCAATGGAGTTGAAATATTATAGGGTAAATTACCCACCACACGTAATTGAGAGCCAAATTGGCTGTAATCAAGGGTCAACGCATCTGCAGCAACCAAATGTAATTTACCCTGTGCAATAGGACGCTCTGACAGATATTTTTGTAAATCCGTATCGATTTCGACAGCGGTTAAATGATTTAAACGACGCAACAATGGCTCAGTTAACGCACCCAAGCCTGGACCAATTTCCAGTATATTATCTTCTGCTTGCGGATTGATTGCACCTACAATGTCTTCAATGATGTGCCGGTTCTGTAGAAAATTCTGGCCAAACCGCTTACGTGGGCTATGCCTCACCTTAATTCACCCTATAAATAAAAAACCAATTATAACGTGCATCCTCAATAAAAAGTAGCCTAAACAAAACGAAGTAAAATGCGGGTTTTCCATGCCCCACTCTCAATCGACTTTAAAGTCCAAGCATGAAATTTAGATACCCAGGTTAACTCAAAAAAGCAACCCAAAATTAGCATTTTGGGTTACTTGGGTATAGCATAAACTTCGCAATTTGGTGTAAAATTCGCCCACTATGAACAAGGCTGGGATCTTTATGGCTTATAGAAAAATGTTAAAATCCAAAATTCATCGTGCTTGTGTCACTGAAGCCGATTTGGACTATGAAGGAAGCATTACTATTTCTCCAGAGCTTCTTAAAGCAGCAAATATATTACCTTATGAAGCCGTCAATGTATGGAATATCACTGCAGGTACTCGATTTGAGACTTATGCGATTACCGGTAAACCAGGATCTACTGAAATTTGCGTTAATGGAGCAGCAGCACATCTGGTCACTCCTGGTGATTTAATCATTATTGCCTCTTTTACCCAAGTATTGGAAGAGGACTGTGCAAGCCTGGTTCCAACTGTGGTTTTTGTTGATCAATTTAATCGTTTGAGAGAAATAAGACCTGAACAAATTGGCATTAAAAGCAAAGAACTTGCGGAAGTTTAAAACGGCCTCTTTTCTCATGGGAGGAAAGGTTACCTTCTCCCACCATCCCAAGGGATCTCCTCATTGAGATAGGGTGCTACAGCATTGAGCTCCCTTGTTGCACTCGGGATGACGGAACATAGAAAGGAAGTGCCCGTGAGGATGGATGAGGGTATTGGTTGTGATACATAAACCCTCACCCTTAACCAAACCCCTACTTGGAGGGGATTCCTTTTACCTTAATGAGAATGATAAGGTACTGATTCTAACTTATACATAAACAATATTCATGCTCAATCATCTTATAGAACTGCGCCGTCGTGGATTACAGACCCTGATTTGGTTTGGCGGATTATTTTTTATTTTCTTTTTTTGGGCGAATGATTTATTCCAGGCGCTAGTTAGCCCACTATTGCACTCGCTTTCTGCACAAGAAGGCTTAATTGCTACCCAAGTAACCTCTCCAGTATTTACGCCACTTAAATTGGCTGCGGATGCGGCACTATTACTAAGCGCTCCAATTGCTTTATTTCAATTTTGGCGGTTTATCAGTCCCGGCCTGTATCAAAGAGAACAAACCACGCTGCGCATCGCCTTAAGCTTCAGCCTCTTACTGTTTCTAGCTGGAGTTTTGTTTTGTTTCTATCTGGTCCTGCCATTTATGTTCCATTTTTTTGCACACGCGCTACCCAAAGGGGTACGCTACATGCCAGATATGAGTTATGCATTGGATTTTATAACTAGAATGCTCATGACCTTTGGATTTTGCTTTCAAGTGCCGTTGATTTGTTTTGTCCTAGTCCGTTTAAAAATCATTGAGGTCGTGACGCTAAAAAAAATCAGACCCTATGTCATTGTTGGCGCCTTTATTGTAGGAATGTTACTTACTCCCCCCGATGTTTTCTCCCAAATCATGCTCGCGATTCCGCTGTGTCTGCTCTACGAAACCGGGATTATTCTGGCCATTTATTTCATATAAGCTTTTTTGCATTTATTTTAAACAAACTTAGTGCTCACTTAATGACCATTCAATGATTTTGCTTTATAATTCACGCCCATATTTTGAGCATGTAGATGTGAGCATAAAATGATAGAGAAACACGAATTAGTCCTCCAGTATGAAGAGAAACAAAAGCAAATCAAAGCGCAAAGAGAAGAAATTGCCCGGTTGCAAGAGAGAAAGTTAGACATTGAAATACGGATTGAAAAATATAATACAGATAATAATACTATCATAACAATAAAGGTCCCTGACACGTTAGAACCCGTTCAGCTTCAGGCAACCGCATCAGAACACATGGACACCCAAAATAAGGGCGAGGTTTTAAAGTATCTTGACGCCCAATTAATTATTATAGATGAGGCAGTAAGACAATATAAGGAAACCGTACATTACGAGAAAACACAGAAATTATTTAATTTTCTGCAAGCCGTTCAAAATCACCTTGAATTAGGTTTTAACGCCTATGACCGTAATGAACTTGCAAGACTTGCGAATGAATCAGGTCTTCCCAGTAGCAAAAAGCCTGCAAATACTGGTTTTAACCTAATGCTGGAAATTTTAGGAGAGGACCCATCACATTATTTTTTAACTTGGAAAAGTACCGATTATAAAAAATTATCCACTATTGTTCCCAAAAAAGTTGAAGTTGTAGAATTTGCTCAAGTCGCAGATGAACGTTATCTTGACTTACTCTCAACTTCCTCAAAAGTATTAGAACAACTCAAAAGCAAAGTAACATCCAACTGTGATGAGCGCGATAAATTAGCCGCTGAAGTCACTGAGCTGTCTTCGCGAATCACTGAAATGGACACTGTTACTATTAAGGAACTTACGGAGCGAGCAGCGGAACTTGATCGGCAAATTAAAGAAATAGAGCACAAAGAAGAACAGGAAAGAAAACGAGCCCGAGAACAACAGCAAGAATTAGAAAGACAAGAACCAGTACAGCGAGAGGAATTAGCCCGCCAAGAAGAGTTAAAACAACCACGTGTGATTCTTGCCGCTGAATTTAAAAAAATGCTTGAAAACTATAAAAAGCAGCGTAACCAGAATAGGTATTATCGTGCTAAAGATTTTTTTGACGCCACAGATAAAGATTTTCGCGAACAATTCATAGACGAGTTAGTTAATGAAAATACTGGGCTATTCAAAAACTACGTAGACTCCGGAAACAGTGATGCGTTGCTGAAGAAAATTATGACTCAAATCGATGAATTTCCTGGCGTTAAAATGCAGGCTACTCTTAGTCGAATTGTCGTGAAGCTCATGGATGCCGATGCGCAACCTGAGGCAGTAGCAAACCTTTCTGAACAAGCACGACAAGCGCTTTTGGCTTTGAAAAAGAAAAAAGGTAAAGAGGAGCAATATGCCCTAAAAATGCAGGATTTATATGAAAAAATTGCAGATATAGAGACTTATGCAAAAGAATTGCCTGAGCCTGAAAAGGGAATAATCGAAAAACTTGCTGCGAATCTTACAAAAGATGTGGATCAATTTGTTTATCAAAATAAAGCTGCAATCCCCAATAAAGTGACATACCAACAATTTGAAATGAAAGTTAAAGCACGGTTACACAGCCAGGATGATGTGATGTGTGGGCACACAGCCTGGTATGCAACCCTAGGCAATTTCTTATTAAGCCTGGCTACATTAGCAAAATTGGTTTGTTCAAAAGCTCTGACTGGAAGAGCAACGCCCTTCTTTGACAAAACGGAAGCTCAAAAAGAAATCGAAGCTCCGGTTGATGAGGTCTTAGAAGATATCCGAACGCTATTCGAGATTTAATTAAAATCAGAGTAATCTGCCAGATCAAATATCATCCCTGCGCAAGGCGGGGATCCAATTTTTACGCAACAAAAAGCTCTTTCAGAAAGCATACCACTCCCTCGGAATGAAAACCCAAGTAGAGTACACCGGCATCCATTCCCTGAAACCCAAAACTACTATAATAGTAATAAGCATTTTAAATTTGTATTATGCAGCCTAATGTTTTTATTACGATAAAATAAATATGCCTAATGAATTAAGATTGACACAACACCTACACGCACAAGCATTATTACGTCAAAATGCCGCTTCTCGTTTTCAAAAAATAAATCAACAATATGATAAAACGGATCCCAGGTTAAAAGATGAATTAAAAAATATAGTCCTTAAAAAACTCAGTGAAACTAAAAAATTAGCCCTCATATTAGTCGACATTCAAAATGACTTTGTGCTGCAAGGTTTTGCCTTATATGCCCCTGGTGGCGAACATACTTTGTTTCGTAATATGGCATTACTTGATGCGGTTAGTGAATTAATAATCGATTATCCCATGCTTGGTCATCATCTTGAGATTATTACCACTCAAGATGCGCATGTGTTCCAACGGACTCTCGACAACATCGACGCACAAATCATGCTGAAAAGTTATGGGAAAGTGCATACGCAAAAAACACTACACATTGAACACAATGAATTGCTGCCATTTAATCCGCTTAAGGGGCAATATGGATTCCATTGCCTTAATGGCACCATCGGTGCTGCGATTTCTCAGCCCATCGAGGAACGGCTAAAAAATCTGAAAGAAAATATCCCGATTTATCGCTTCGCTAAAATCAATTTTTCTGCTCCTGAGGCAGGAATGAAACTTAAGGAAGAAATTGAATTAAGTGATCCTCACTTTTTAAATACAGGGAACCCCATTTATGATGAGTGTGCCCTGACTTTTCTCCAGTTTTTTCACAATCAAGAATACAGCGAGCTGATGCTTACTGGCATATGCGGAAATATTTGTGTACAACAAGCTGCTGAAGGCTTGGTAGCGGCAGGAGAAAAGGTATGCATACTGGATCCCTGCGTTCATTATCTGATTATTCCAGGCATGAACTCATATGATGAAGTATGGACAGCCGTTCAGCAAGCTTATGCAGAACAAGGAATACCGTCTATTGAATTGCCTCATTTTCGCTCGAATCCATAGTAAAACGGACTAGAAAAGACCCGAACGAACAATTTGCCGATACAATGAATCAGTAGCCCCATAATTCGCTTTTTTGATTCGGTGGTTATCAACCTTTGCATCATTATTTTTCGTTCCAATTTCAGTAACCTTCAAGCTTATTTTATTTCGACCGATATATTATTCAAAATGCACAACAAAGAGGCTTAGATGGATAAAATTGCACAATTCAACATTGGAGATTTAGTCATTCATAAACACAGCCGCTACAGAGCGATTGTTGTGGATGTAGATCCGTTATTTCAGGCTTCGGGTCGTTATAATCCACAAGCACATAAGCGCGAATTTGCTACTCGCAATCCTTGGTATCGTTTATTGGTTGATGACAGCAGCCAAATCACTTATGTGGAGGAATGCATGCTAATCGCAGACACCAGCCGAATGCCTATTAACAATCCGCATATTGGATTTTATTTAAAAGAAAATGGAGGACATTATAGTAATGCACATCCCCCACATTAGATGCTATTTGCAGTCGGAGTGCATTGTAGCCCAGATTCGCGCAGCGTAATCCGGGAGATGGCACCATTCCCCGGGTTACGGCTTGCGCATAACCCAGGCTTTTACGTATTTCGTAAAATTAAAACTAACAGCGCAATAAAACCAATCAATACAAGCGCTAAAACCCCCATAGTAAAGAAACTTTTATTTAAATTTTCTTTGCTAAATTGCTCAGGGCTTCCTTTTATCGCGCGGTATAAAATAAAAATAATCAATCCGGCACCAATAAGACCCAGGATTTGGTACAAAGTCTCCATAAAATGCTTCCTTATTTTGCTTCAAAACTAAATGCATCTGAGAATAAATGAGCAGGTGAAACCCCACTATTGACCAATGCATCACGGGTACTGTACACCATATCAAAAGGTCCGCTAATCACTATTTGCCATTCACCAAGATCCTGTGGATGTTTGTCTAGTACCAAGGAGGCTAGAGGCACACCATTGTCCTCTGATACCGAAGAAAAATAGTTAAAGCGGCTCACATGAGCTTGCCAAGTCATTACCTTTTCATCCATGTATAAATCATTTTGCAAACGAGCACCCCAAAATAACTCAAAAGGCCGAGTATCTGATGTCGCTAATAAGTGCTCGATCATCGCTTTTACCGGCGCAAATCCGGTTCCACCTGCGATAAATAATATAGGGCGGTTTGGATACAAATGATCAACGGAACATGTACCAAAAGGTAAACGAATATTCACCGCCCCCGATTCTTTGATTTGGGCAAATAACCGCTGATTGTAGGGATTATCCAAGCTATGTCGAATATGAAGTTCGTATTTATGCGATCCTAATGGCGCATTAGCAATAGAATAGCTAAAAGCATCTTCATTAAAAAGAATTTGCAAATATTGTCCCGCTTGATAATCTATGTAAGTCTCTGGAGTTAAAACCAGGCGCATAATACTGTCTGTCAACGGTGAAATATCTTCTACAAGTGCTTTAATTGTTTTTTCCTTCATTTGTCCAACCCCAAAGAAGACCAGTAGCCATCGACCTTTTTTATAATCTCTTCATCCATCACAATGGGCTCTCCCCATTCTCTTTGAGTTTCTCCAGGCCATTTACTTGTTGCGTCCATGCCAATTTTTGAGCCTAAACCTGAAACGGGCGAAGCAAAATCCAGATAATCAATGGGGGTATTTTCCATCATTACGGTATCTCGTGCAGGATCCATGCGGGTCGTCATCGCCCAAATCACATCCTGCCAATTACGCGCATCAATATCATCATCACAAACGATGACAAATTTGGTATACATAAATTGTCTTAGGAATGACCATACCGCCATCATAATTCGTTTCGCATGCCCAGGATATTGCTTCTTGATAGTCACTACGGCTAAACGATAGGAACAACCTTCTGGCGGCAAATAGAAATCAACAATCTCTGGAAACTGTTTCTGTAACAAGGGAATAAATACTTCATTTAATGCAACACCTAAAATGGCGGGCTCATCAGGTGGCCGGCCAGTATAGGTGCTGTGATAAATGGGGGAGTCTCGATGCGTTATGCGCTCCACAGTAAACACCGGGAAAGATTGTACTTCATTATAGTAACCCGTGTGATCCCCATAAGGCCCTTCTGGCGCCTCAATCCCAGGCTCTAAATAACCTTCCAAGATAATTTCCGCACTCGCAGGGACATGCAGTTCATTGCCAATACATTTTGTCAAACGAGTACGTTGGCCGCGTAATAATCCAGCAAAAGCATATTCAGATAAAGTATCAGGAACAGGGGTTACGGCTGCGAGTATTGTTGCAGGATCAGCACCAAGCGTCACTGCAATTGGAAAACGTTCACCAGGATAAGCTTTTTGCCATGCCTGGTAATCCAATGCACCGCCTCGATGGGACAACCAACGCATAATCAATTGATTCTTACTCAACAGCTGTTGTCGGTATATCCCCATATTTTCACGCGTTTGATCAGGTCCTTTGGTGGTTACGAGCCCCCAAGTGATTAATGGAGCAGCATCTTTAGGCCAACAGGTTTGAATAGGTAATGAAGTCAGATCGACTTCATCTTTTTCCCAAACATGGTTTTGACATTCTGCACCACTCACATATTTTGGTGCCATATTTAATGCCTGTTTTAACAAAGGGAGCTTATTAAACGCGTCCTTAAAGCCTTTAGGTGGATCAGGCTCCTTTAAGGCAGCCAATAATTTGCCAACCTCCCGCAACGCACTGATACTGTCTTCACCCATTCCCATCGCCACACGTTCAACAGTACCAAATAAATTGGTTAAAACAGGCATGTGATGGTTTGGCGTATTAGTAAAGAGAAGAGCAGGGCCACCAGAGCGAAGTACTCGATCACTGACTGCCGTCATTTCAAGATAGGGTGATACAGGATAGGTGATGCGTTTTAATAAATCACGTGATTCAAGTTGTGCAATAAAATCTCTTAAATCAGAGTATTTCATTCATAATCCCCTAGTAACCTCGCTGCCATTTCAAGAAAACTCCCTTCTTCCTCTAGGGAGAAGGTGCCCGTCAGGGCGGATGAGGGTATTGTTTAATCACCCTCACCCCTACCCCTCTCCCACGAGAGGGAGAGGGGATTTCTTCTTGACTTATGGCAGACAGTCCTGAAAGGAGCTTAACAATTCCCGGGTTTCGGCTCTTTGGGCCTTCACCGAAGTTGCATTTTTGATAAGTACTACTCTTGCCGTTTCATTGCATCAAAGAATTCAGCATTGGTTTTATGATTCTTCATACGCTCAAGCAAGAATTCAATCGCATCACATTCATCCATAGACTGCAGAATTTTGCGCAATATCCAAGTGCGTTGTAGATCTTCTGGACTTAATAACAGATCTTCACGGCGTGTACCGGAACGGTTAATATTAATCGCAGGGAAAACGCGACGTTCAGCAATATTACGGCTCAAGTGGATTTCCATATTACCGGTTCCCTTGAATTCTTCGTAAATCACCTCATCCATTTTAGAACCTGTGTCTACCAGAGCTGTAGCAATAATAGTCAGACTACCACCTTCTTCTATATTACGTGCGGCACCATATAAACGCTTAGGTCTTTGCAACGCATTGGCATCAACACCCCCAGTAAGTACTTTCCCAGATGAAGGAATCACCGTATTGTAAGCGCGCGCCAGACGAGTGATTGAGTCAAGCAAAATAACCACATCACGCTTGTGTTCAACCAAGCGCTTGGCTTTTTCAATAACCATTTCGGCAACCTGAACGTGGCGGTTAGCAGGCTCATCAAAAGTACTAGCGACCACTTCTCCTTTTACAGAACGTTGCATTTCAGTTACTTCTTCAGGGCGCTCATCAATCAATAACACGATGAGGTAACACTCAGGATAATTCTTTTCTATAGAACGTGCGATGTTTTGCAGCATTAGTGTTTTACCTGCTTTGGGTGGAGAAACAATCAAACCACGTTGTCCTCGACCAAAAGGAGCACACAAGTCAACAACTCGCGCCGTCAAATCTTCGGTACTGCCGTTTCCTTGCTCCATAACCAAGCGTTCGGTAGCAAATAAAGGAGTAAGGTTTTCAAATAAAATTTTTCGTTTGGCACTATCAGGTGAATCGTAATTGATTTCATCAACTTTCAATAAAGCAAAATAACGCTCACTATCTTTGGGAGGACGAATTTTACCTGAAATCGTATCACCAGAACGTAAACCAAAACGTCTGATTTGGCTGGGAGATACATAAATATCATCAGGGCCTGCCAAATAAGAGCCATCGGCAGAACGCAAGAAACCAAAACCATCAGTCAGGACTTCTAAAACACCATCACCGTGGATGTCTTCACCTTTTAAGGCGTGGGCCTTAAGAATGGCAAAAATAATTTCTTGTTTGCGCATACGGGAAGGATTCTCGACACCAATCTCTTGTGCGATGTTAAAGAGATCGGCAATAGGCAATTGCTTAAGTTCACTAAGATTCATACTTCTCACTTGATTGGTTGATTAATTTCGAATTGGATATCCGGGAAAAATATTATTCAAGAATAGCAGCTAAGGATTCTGCTGCCTATGTGATATATTTACATTATATCACATATTGCAACAGGCTATCACAGCTTTACTAAAAGATACAACATTTTTTATATAGAAAAATAAAAAATTAAACGTGGCTCTCAACAAAAGCACTTAATTGAGATTTTGAAAGCAAACCCATTTTAACAGCTTCAACCTGACCGTTTTTAAATAAAATCAATGTTGGAATACTCATCACACCAAATTTTGCCGGTGTTTGTGGATGCTCATCGATATTAATCTTGGCAAAAGTTACCTGCTCACCATGAGTAGCAGCCACTTCTTCCAATATAGGGGTCAATGCGCGGCATGGCCCACACCACTCTGCCCAAAAATCAACTAAAACAGGCTTATTGGCTTGGATTACATCCTGTTCAAAACTTGCATCTGATATTGTTTTAATAAGATCACTCATGAGTCAACCTCTGTTGTTTAAAATAAGTTAATCGCCAAACTCACTCTGCATCAAGGAATATATTTATTAGTACCATTATGCTTTTAGATTTTCGCATTGAGAGAGACTGACTACAAGTACTATTATAGATCACCGCCTATCGCTTGCAACACACTTAGTGCTGTAATCGCAGCGGTTTCTGTGCGTAAAATTCTTGGCCCTAGGGATAAAGGTTGAAATCCATGCTGACACGCCAATTGAACCTCGTGCTCACTTAATCCTCCTTCCGGGCCAATAAGCAATGCAATCGCAGCAGATCCAATCATATAATCTCGCCAATTTTTATTCTCACCTGGGTGCAAGATCAATTTTAATCCAACTTCAACCTCACGGACATAATGTTCTAAAGTGATAGGTGGATTTACTACAGGAACTTGATTCCTTCCTGATTGTTCACACGCGGCAATGATAATCGCCTGCCATTGATGAAGTTTTTTTGCCATTCGCTCCTTATCTAATTTGACGACACAACGCTCCGTAATAAGAGGAGTAACGCTGGTCACACCGAGTTCGACTGCTTTTTGCATGACGAACTCCATGCGTTCCCCCTTGGAAATAGCTTGAGCCAAATGGATAGCCAATGGTGATTCACGACTCACCTTACTTACCGAGCCAATTACGACAGTGACCTGTTTTTTTTTCACAGCAACTATAGTCGCGTCAAACTCACGATCATCACCAGAAAATAAAGTGATCTTTTCGCCGATCTGCATACGCAAAACAACCCCAACGTGTTGACTGGCTTCGGGAGATAATTCTAAATGTTGGCCTGTATGGTAGTTTCCAGATTGATAAATACGTACTGCTCTCATGTGCTGGTGGTTCTCTTATGTTGCCTGGAGGCTTTGTAAGTCCGAATTAGCTCAGTGTAATCCGGGTTTATAGGCAAAGAGCCTGGTTTTTCTATCACTGTTCCCAGGTTACGGCTTACCCTAACCCAGTCTACGTATCGATAATTATGCCAATACTATAACAAAAATTACTTATTTTTGCCCTATGTGTTAGAATTTTTTATTTCACTAGGGTCTAAGGAAATTAAAAACCATGAGCAAAACACGCATAGAATCTGATAGCATGGGTGAAATCGCTGTCCCTGCCGACAAATATTGGGGTGCACAGACTGAACGATCATTACATCACTTTAATATAGGCAAGGACATTATGCCGCGTGAAGTCACTCACGCTTTTGGTATTTTAAAAAAAGCCGCCGCATTGACCAATTTGGACTTAGGCAAGTTACCTAAAGATAAAGCAGATTTAATTATTCAGGCTGCCGATGAGGTGAGTAAAGGAATGCTAGACGAGCATTTTCCTTTGCATGTATGGCAAACGGGAAGTGGCACGCAATCAAATATGAATGCCAATGAGGTCATTTCAAATCGTGCAATTGAACTGGCTGGCGGAACCATGGGTAGTAAATCACCTATTCATCCTAATGATCATGTGAACATGTCTCAATCTTCGAATGATACATTCCCGACAGCAATGCATATTGCCGCAGCCATTGCTTTTAATAAAAAATTAATCCCCGCAGTAAAAAGTTTGCGTGATGCCTTGGCGGTTAAAATGGCAGCATTCAAAGATATAGTCAAAATAGGCCGAACTCATTTACAAGATGCCGTGCCAATCACTTTAGGGCAGGAATTTTCTGGTTATGTTGCCCAGCTGGATGCTTGCCTGCAACGTCTTGAAGGGGCATTGCCTGAACTTTACGAATTAGCTGCAGGGGGAACTGCCGTAGGAACTGGTTTAAATACTCATCCACAATTTGCCGCAAAGGTTGCCAAACACATCGCGCAGATAACCCAATTACCTTTTGTTACCGCAGAGAATAAATTTGCTGCACTGGCCTCACACGAAGCATTGGTTAATGCCCACAGTGCCATGAAAGCATTGGCTTGTGCTTTAATGAAAATTGCGAATGACATTCGTTGGTTAGCTTCTGGCCCACGTTGCGGTATTGGGGAATTGATCATTCCAGAAAATGAACCTGGATCTTCAATTATGCCTGGAAAAGTCAATCCTACCCAATGCGAAGCCATGACTATGGTTTGCGCGCAAGTGCTGGGAAATGATGCAACGGTGGGTATCGCTGATAGCCAAGGTAATTTTGAATTGAATGTGTTTAAACCGGTGATCATCTTTAACGTAATGCATTCTCTCAATTTGTTAGCCGATACCTGTCACTCATTCCAAGAGTTTTGTGCCGAAGGAATCGAGGCCAATCATCAAGTGATTGACTATTATCTGCATCATTCGTTAATGCTCGTCACGGCACTTAACCAACACATAGGCTATGATAAAGCCGCAAAAATCGCTAAAACGGCACACCAAGACAATTCTTCCTTACAAGAAGCAGCAGTTAAACTTGGCATTTTGACCGCTGAGCGTTTCGCGGAATTAGTAAGACCCGAAGAAATGATCGCTCCGCAGTAATTCATTAGGGGCTGTTGACAGCACATAAATTCCATCTCACTTTAGCCAAGAGATTAGAATTGTCAGCAGCACCTAGAAAAATCACTTGAAAATCGATGCCAATCTGTTGCATAGTTTGCCCCCCTGTTAATTTGAAGGCGTGATCTCTTTAAAAAAGGAGAACCTAGGTCATTCAATTAACTGATTTGAAGTAGAAATGGACTTTGCTTTCAAAAGTAATGTAAGGATGAAACTAATAAAAAACTTATAGGAAAATAAGGTTCAAGTATGAAACATAAAAGAGAAATCCCTGTGGTTCAAAAATCTGCATCAATCGATCAAGATCACAAAAATGCACGAACATCTCATCAGTTAATCGAAAAGGCGAGTAAGAAAAAAGTCAGCTTCTTTGGAAATCGTGCCTCCCGACAAGCGGTACGAGATGAAATGATTAAAGATGGGCTGGAATTAATGCAAATTCAGACAGAAATGGCAGAAGAGCGCCAAGCAAGAGAAGATGAAATAAACACCAGCGTTCCTTTTAGTCAGTTTAGAATGTAAGAGTTGGGCCGTCAGGTCCAACTTATGCAAGCGACTTAAAATCGATATTTCAAACCAACTAAGGTATCATAAAAATTATTTATTTCGCCTGTAGGAAATTCCCAGCGTTGGTATCCAATCTGTAAATCAACAACTAGGCGGTGTGCTAATATTGGAAATTCATAGAGCAGATTTGCAAAATCATTCTTTAGCACAATAAAATTAACCGTCGTCAAATTTGCCAAGTCAGGGCTATGGCCTATACCCACAGTTAAAGAAATGGAATGATCCTCAGTGGCAAAAAAACGTTTGATCACTCCAGTCATTAACACTGATTTCACATTGGTTTGTGGGACAAAATAGTAAGGAGTAACGCTCAACAAATAATTACCTACAGCATAATTTAATCCTGCAATATAGGTCATAAAAAAAGTAGGTGCGATGTTCGAATAAATTGCGCCGCCCGTAAACTGGAGAGAGCTCGTCAAACTAATGTTTGCCTGTCCACCATAGGAGTAATCAGAAAATAAATTAGGTTGATTCGCATACGTGGCAACCAAGTTAAATGAAACATCCCGATTAAGCACAGGTGAAAAATCCAACTCATATTGGGGCGCAGTGAATCCTTGTCGTGCTGCAAAATTAATACGGCCACCGAATCGACCGTAGCTCGTATCTCGAGTGTAATAGAGTGAAGAATAATCCCAAATCTGATGGAAACCAGTAACATATGAGTTATCTGTGGTAAAACCGACTTCATTCACACCGTAGACATAACGAGGAATAACTTGGTTTACATCGGATAAATATTGCTTCGAATAGACATTGCTCGGATCTAAGGTGAGTATTTTTTTGTTGGTTGCGATCGCAGGAGCATAGGCGGTAAGGTACGTCTGGATATCGCTTAATTTCATCAGCAAGAGTACACTGTTTGGATTAAGCCGCAATCCTTGTTTAATCACCCTAAGGGCAGTTGAATCACGCCTCTTTGCTATATAATAATTCGCCAAAAGAAGACGCGCATCTTCATCACCCGGATTTTTTTTTAGACGTTCTTTATATAATTTTTTAGCCTCTTCGCTGTCTTCTGGCACTTGAGTTGATGTTGCTTTTGCTAGCGCTTTTTTTAAAGGAATTTCTTTCGGATTGGTAGTAGTGCTTTTGTTGATTACTGAAGGAGTAATGATTCCCGTCGGATTCACAGCAAAAATTTTATTAGTGAGTAAAAAAAAGGCTGTGCCTATAGCAGTCCCTATAATTCGATATACTTTTTTCATAGAGTAAAAATCAGTCCATTGAAAGAAACAAACAATAAATAAGCTAACATCTCGATTGAGATGATTGCAAGTTTTTAAAGGGAGTAAACCTGATGGTTACGTCATGACCCGGGTTAGGCGCACGCCGTAACCCGGAGAAAATCATTATTGTATTACAGGAATTTGTGGTGCAGCATTTCGCTTAGGTCCTGGGGTTGCTTTTTGAGTAGGATCTTTTGAAGCATAAGTCTTTTGGGCTTTGGCCTTATTCTCTGCTTTTTGTTTGTTCTGGGCATTCATTTGCTCATAGTATTGAGCGTTATTATTAGCATGTTCTGAACGTTGCATATCCATGCATGCACACAAGCCTAGAGACAAAGCAATACCAAAACACCACTTAAGTGATTTTAAATTAAACATATCCAGCTCCCTGCTTTGTTAGTTTTCGAAAATTAAATATAAATCAAAAACTTTAAAATCACCACCCAAATCATACAAGAATTTTTTTTTTTGATTAAAACCCATATAATCAAAAGCAAACTACTCTTCAATAAAGGACTAATATGATCTATCCGAATATTCTTGCCACCATAGGACAAACCCCCATAGTAAAAATTAATCGTCTTGGCCGTGAGCTCGATTGTGAGTTGTATGCAAAGTGTGAGTTTTTTAATCCAGGTGGTTCCGTTAAAGATCGTATCGGGTATGAAATGATTGTTAATGCAGAACGAGATGGGCATATTAAGCCAGGTTATACACTGATTGAACCTACTTCTGGGAATACAGGAATAGGTATTGCCCTCGCAGGTGCGATATTAGGTTACAAAGTAATAATTACTATGCCTGAGAAAATGAGTCAGGAAAAACAATCCGTTCTTGAGCTCCTCGGAGCGACGATCTACCGTACCCCAACAGAGGCAGCTTATAATGATCCGGAAAGTCATATTTCTTTAGCTAAAAGACTGAATGCGGAAATCCCTAATTCCTATATTCTTGATCAATATGCCAATCCGAATAACCCTAATGCGCACTATCATGGTACCGCCCAGGAAATTATTGATGATTTTGGCAAGGACTTACACATGGTTGTTGCCGGAGTAGGAACTGGCGGCACAATTACTGGTATTGCTAGACGCCTTAAGGAATATAATCCGGAGATTAAAATCATTGGCGTTGATCCCGAGGGCTCTATTCTTGGTGGTGGAACCGAAATTAAATCCTATGCGGTAGAGGGCATAGGCTATGACTTCTTTCCAGAGGTTTTAGATAATGATTTAATCGATAAATATATTAAAACAAATGATCTTAATTCATTTCGAACTGCAAGGGATTTAATTCGTGAGGAGGGGCTACTGGTAGGAGGCTCTTCCGGGGCAGCAATGTGGGCCGCACTGCAAGCTGCAAAATCTTTAAGTAGAGGACAAAAATGTCTGGTTATTTTACCTGACTCCATTCGCAATTATATGTCTAAATTTGCCCATGATGAATGGATGAAAGAACAGGGATTTTTATAAACTTTACTATTTAGTACGGAAATGGTCTTAACCCCGGATTACGACTGCGTCTAACCCGGGCTAAGTTACCTACTCAATCCAACAGTAGAGCGCTTTTCTAGCTCATCAAATATGGTATCCGGATCAACTTGCTTTGTGGTAATCCAGTCTGATAAAGCGTTTACCAATAGCTTAATCGTTTGTTGTTCCCCTTTCTCGGGGGCATCAGCAATAACTGGCTTTCTTATGGACTGCTCTAAAGCGGCCACAGATACAGTATTGTTCGTTTGAGGTAAATGCTTGATGTAGAGTTCTCTTAACCGCTTGTGTAACAGTTCGGGGGTTAATTCTTCATCTCGAGCCGTGCTAAAAATGGCGGTGCGATAGGTATCATAAGAATGCAACAGCTGTTTATTGTCCTCTTCGATTAGGTGAATTATGTCATGGAGAGTTTCCCCCTGCTCCTTTGTATTTTCAACAGGTTCAGGCGGATTAATTGCTAATTGCCCCACATAGGCAAAATCTTTCTCATGTCCTTGCTTTACCGCAGGGAAATACCGTTCTTGCTGTCCTTCCCCTTGAACTTGAATCACTAAATTCATTTTATGCATTATGCTTCTCCATCATATACTTCTTTTTTCCTCAGTTCCTTTCCGAGTTCTTTAAAAGATAATGTAATACTAATCCCCAGTGTCTGAGCCAGGGCATTTAAAGCACTCGCTGGTAATTGCACTGTGGGATCACGCAAATAACTTTTGGGAGTTTCCGCACTTAATCCATCAAACACCTCACGATACATCAATGGATGGGTATAGAGCTCGTCCACTGCCAACTGCCGCAAAACATAAGCCATACATTCGACTAATTCTGACTTACGAGAACTATTGAGTAACATCCCCATCCGTTCCGGGAGTGTTAAATAAGGTTGGTTGCTGATGTATTTGGGAAAGTGTAGATAAAAACGCTCCAAAATTTTTTTCAAGGTAGCATCATTACCCCGATGGGAAGTACTTTGTAACGAATCGATCATCGCCACCGCAACAGCATGAAATTGTTCTGTACCCACGTTGATAAAATTGTATTCTGCACGTGGCTTTGGCTCATGATGCACATAAGCTCTGGTACTAAAAAAACCCGCCATAATACTCTCCCATCCCTCAATATAATTTCATTCTAATGAATCAAAATTAAGGAAATATTAACTTACAAACCTCATGAGCATAAATTTACAATGGTGCTCACTTTTCTAAAATAAAATTATAGTAATAAAATTATACTTAACATTATAATTCTATACTAGATGCTGTAATTTTACTCGATTACACAATAATAAGACAGTGATCAATGTCTTTTATACTTTGCGTTTATATGAAATTTCGGCAAACTACATTAAGGAAAGTTCCGTACATCCTTTATAATCTTTTCTATCAAAGCGGCGTACTTCCATAGGAAATGCATTATAAAACGAAATAAACCAGGTGTATTAACAATTCCTAATTTGGAATGGCACATAATTAAAGGATTATTTTGAACCACTGGATACCCTATTTTTTTTGCTTACTTCTTATACTTTTTACCCTGCTCATTCATGTGCGGCTCCGAAGAAGGCAATTCCATGTAATTCGCTGGCAAAAATCATTAAATTTACAAAAACACGCTCAAGTGTTCCACCAACTCTACACAAATGTCAATGGGTTTATACTGTCACAGAATGCACGTCAAGCAAACGATGCAATGGAATATGCTTATGGAGAAATCGAATTTTCATCATTCATCGCTCTTTTATCCTTAACTAACCCCGATGAAACAACTGTATTCTATGATCTAGGTTCCGGAACAGGTAAAGCAGTACTGGCTTGTAGCATGGTCTTCCCTGTACGCAAAAGTGTAGGAATTGAATTGTTTCCCGAACTATATTCTGCAGCATGCAAACAAGCCGAAGAATTAGCAAACATAACAAATTATGCAATGCAGGCAAAAAAAATTAAATTCATTTTAGGTGATTTTCTTGAAGTGAATTTAAACGAGGCAACGCTTGTTTTTATAAATTCTACTGCTTTTTTTGGACCTCTATGGGAAAAGCTCTGCGCTAAGCTTGATCATTTATCGCATCTTAAAACGATCATTACCACCAGCAGAGCATTATCCTCTACACATTTTACTTTGATAAAACGTACTCAAGTTGAAATGAGTTGGGGAGTTGTTTTTGCCTACATCCACTCTAGAAAAACTACGGCGACTAACTGTCTTGAAAAGATTGAATAATTTTTTTCCCGGTCTATACTAATAAAACAAGGGACAATTGTCAGCGCCTAATCTTTATTGGTAGCAGACTTTGAAACACGCGACAACACGAGGTGGGTATGATCAAATCGGAACTCATTGAACAAATCGCTGCTCGAATGACGCATCTTACTGAAAAGCAAGTTGCTGATGGTATAAATAAGATATTGGAATTAATGAGTGAAGCACTTATTAAAAATCAAAGAATAGAAATTAGGGGATTTGGCAGCTTTTCTCTCCATTATAGACCTCCACGAAATGCTCATAATCCCAAGACGGGTGAAAAAGTTGTGACTAAAGCGAAATACAGTCCGCACTTTAAACCAGGAAAAGAATTACGTGAGCGCGTTGATGCATCACGAGATAAATATAAATTACCTGATGAAGAATAGGCGCATCTGTTTCTTGCTCGCTATGGCCTCCAATTGCAGCCCCGGGGAAGGACGCAGACCATAACCCCGGCTCGGCAAGACATCATTATCCTGAGGCGTTTAGGATGATGGATCTCCTATTTGAGCATCTTATCATCCTACTCATGTTCCATGCTGAAGATCCCCATATCCTCAGAATAACGTATCCTTAAGTCCGCGGTAGAGTAACACCCGTTTGCCCTTGGTATTTGCCGCCACGATCGCGATATGAAACAGCACACACTTCTGTGGCCTCTAAAAATAACATTTGTGCCACGCCTTCATGGGCATAAATCTTGGCAGGCAATGTAGTAGTATTTGAAAATTCCAAAGTGACATGCCCCTCCCATTCCGGCTCTAAAGGAGTCACGTTAACAATAATTCCACAACGTGCATACGTAGATTTGCCTAGGCAAATGGTTAAAACATTACGTGGAATTCGAAAATACTCTACCGTTCTCGCCAAGGCAAACGAGTTAGGCGGAATGATGCATACATCCGATTGCACATCGACAAAGCTGTTTTCATCAAACGCTTTAGGATCCACGATAGCAGAATTAATATTAGTAAAAATTTTAAATTCATTAGCACAACGAACGTCGTATCCATAGCTGGATACGCCGTAGGAAATAATTCTTCCATTATTATTTTCACGCACTTGTCCGGGTTGAAATGGAGAGATCATTCCATGCTCCAGCGCCATTTTTTCTATCCATCTATCTGATTTGATCGACACAGTAAAAACCTCATAAATTCTTCAAAAGGAGTGTTCTATCATAAAAGCAGGATAAACGAAAGATTGTATTTATATTGCGCCAAAAGATTCATGACTTTCTATGGAATCCTTTCTCTTGAATAAAATCGTTTATACTTATTATATGACTGACATAACTACTTGATATAAATGGATGAAGAAACCCCAAGTTATAGCCATGCGGCTAGACAAATCGGCTTCGTAATGAGACATCATTACCTGGATCTCTCGGAAATCAAATTAATGAAAAAACTGATTCAAGACAGTTATAACACTTTTGGTCAATTACATCATAATAAAGTATTTTTGAACTTAGGCTTATGGGATACAAAAATCCATGAAGAATATAAAGAATTAAATTTTGATTTTTCCAAAATATCTGAGGTACAAGATATTTATTCACAATTGCTTCTTTATACCCTGATTAGACCATTAATAAAAACTCAATTTTTTAATAGGAGATTACTTGAAATAGGGAGTGGTAATGGTCTTGGTCTTAAAGCAAGTTCTCAACTATTAAAAACTGATTATGCATTAGGTGTCGATTTGGTTAACCGATTAGTAATCAATTCCAATCGACATTTCTACGAGCAAGATAAAGTGAATTATATTCAGTCAGATGCGGAAAATCTGCCATTAGGAAATGAATGCTTTGATATTGTTATCAATCTTGAAAGCTCTCATCTTTATCCTCGAATTGACGAATTTTTTTCTGAAGTTGAACGCGTCTTGTCTTTAGGGGGATTTTTTTGTTATGCAGATCATTATTTCAAAAATAAAGATCAATCAAACAAATTAGAACGATTTATTAAAAACAGCGGCAAATTGAAAATAATTCAAAAAACTAATATTACCAAGCAAGTACAAGCCTCTCTTTATCAACGTTTAATTGTTAATGAAGAAGCATTTTATAGGCAAGCCTTGTCTATTGTTGGGGATGATGTAAGTAAATTTATATCCGAACTTCCAACTATTGCAGCGGTCTGTGGATTAATATTTCTTCCATGGTGGAAAATTAGATTTAAAAATCCCGCACTGAATTACGTTGCAAAATACGCCCGAAAAGAAAAATTCTGGGGGAAAAAGTATTATTTTTATTATCTTATTCAAAAGGTTAAAAGATGAAAATAAAAAAAATACAAGAAGTTGAGTACGAATATGGCCAAGAAGAATACATTAAGCATCTTATTTATCGATCAAAAGAACCTATTTTAATAAAAATAAAAAATTTTACCGACAAGTTTTCTATAGATTATTTTGAAAACCTTCTTGAAGGAATAATAACCTATGATACCTACGAAAATAACAGTTGGAAATCCTATGATAGCGGCCCTTTTACTACGGTCATGTCTCAAATTAAAAATAATATGCCGTATAGAATTTTTGGCCAGACTTTTCCGCTACATTCTAAAGCAATAGAACGACATGTACCTCTTTGGCAAAAAATTCCACTTCGGCCTAGATACTTTAATAAGAAACTGAAAGTTATTTATTTTTTTGGCGGTAGAGGGGCACATACAGAAATCCACTTTGATAGAGAGCATTGTTGTAATCTTCATTTATGCTTAAGTGGCAAAAAACAATTGTTATTATTCACTGAGGATCAAAGCCACTTTATTTATAAGCTTCCTTTCGTTGGTGACAGTTTGGTGGAATTCGGCCAGCCATGGGATTTATTATCGAAACAATTTCCACGATTAAACCAGGCAGAAGGGTATGACATCACGCTTGAACGAGGAGATATGATATTTTTGCCTAAAAATTGTTGGCATTATACGACCTATCTTGAAGCCTCAGCTGCGGCCACCTATATTTTTTATCCTCGAAAATTCTATCAATTTTATGGATATTTTACGGGTTACTTTTTTATGGGATATAAATCACCGAATGGTTTTAAAATTTGCGATTGGCCATTATTTGAAAAATTTAGTCGAAATTATGCCTTAGCAGAAGGGAAAAAAAAGTATTTATTTAAAATAATTGAAATACTTTCATACATAGTTCTGTTACCAACCATAAGTATTCTTACTAAAATTTCCTTTACATTAAAACCACGAAGAGTTTTTTAATCTCCCCAAAATACACTGCTTTCGAGGCTTGTCAGCTTGTAGCTGGGTGACGCGTCGCAAAACTCGGGTATCACTTTGCCTCACCCAGGCTATAGTCCTGATTTAAGTTATGGTTTCCTTGATGCCATATTGGATAAAATATCACCCAGCTCCATCGGCATTGGGAACACAATTGTTGAGTTGTTATTGCTGGCTATAGCGGCCAAGGTCTGCAAATAACGTAACTGCATCGCTTGCGGCTGCTTTGCCAATACTTGTGACGCTTCCAATAATTTTGCTGAGGCTTGCAACTCTCCTTCGGCATGAATCACTTTAGCTCGTCGTTCGCGTTCTGCTTCCGCCTGTCTGGCAATAGCACGAATCATACTTTCATCCAAATCAACGCGCTTAATTTCGACATTGGACACCTTGATGCCCCAATTGTCTGTCTGTGCATCCAATATTTTTTGTACGTCACTATTTAACTGTTCGCGCTCGGAAAGCATTTCATCCAGTTCATGTTGGCCCAGCACAGAACGTAGTGTCGTTTGTGCCAATTGGCTGGTTGCTTCATAATAATTTTCTACCTGGATAATTGCATTTTCTGGTGCCACGACACGAAAGTATAAGACGGCGTTGACCCTCACAGAAACGTTATCTTTGGAGATTACGTCTTGGCTGGGAACATCCATAACGATGGTACGTAAGTCGACTCGTACCACTTGTTGAATTACTGGAATAATCAGTACTAAACCAGGTCCTTTAACTCGCCAAAAGCGACCTAACATAAACACGACGCCCCGCTCATATTCTCTAAATACTTTTACTGCTGATATCAAAAGCAGCAGGATCAGCACTACGACTACCGTTAAAAAAGGTCCCATTTTTACCCTCCTTGATTCGCTGCATCTTCTTCGATTTCCAAGACTAGACCCGAAGTTGCAATGACTGTTATTGATTTGTTTACGGCAATAAATTTTTTTGAACGAACGCTCCAAATTTCTCCATGAATCATTGCTTGTCCTTCTAGATTAATGTCGCCAAGTGTGCGTCCTTTAGCTCCTATCAATACAGCTACACCATGTTTTACTCGCTGCCGTCTTGCTTTTATTGCCATACCGAGCAAGAGCACAAACAGCAGAATATTCACTAACACCATAGCCGCTATTGCCGACCAAGCGATGTGGTACAACGCATTATTTGTATCTAGTAACATGATAGAACCAATAATAAATGCAATTGTCCCGCCGCCACCTAAAGATCCATATGCGGGTATAAATGCTTCCGCGATGATAAACCCTATTCCCAACACAATAAGGAAAAAGCCCGCATAATTAATCGGTAATAATTGGAATGCATAAAGTGCAATACACATTGATATAACACCAATTACTCCGGGAAATAGATGTCCTGGATTGACCAATTCAAAAAAAATACCATATATTCCTAGTAACAACAGCAGATATGCCACAGTCGGATCAGTAATTATTGATAAAAATCGGGTACGCCAATCAGGCTCAATGCGCTGAATGTGTGGATTGCTGGTATTGAGTTTGATGTTTTGATTGTTTTGCATTACTGATACACCATTTAACTGCGTCAGTAAGTCTTTTTCATCCGTTGCAATGTAGTTAATGACTCCTGCTTTTAAAGCTTCTGTAGCGGTTAAGGTCTCTGCATTCTTAACAGCCTTTTGTGCAAAATCAGGATTTCGTCCTCTGAGCTGGGCCAATGAGCGTAGTGTTGCCTCAGCATCATTAGTAATTTTTTTCTCCATGGTTGTTTGCTTATTGGAGGTCTCACTGCCAAAACCTGAGGCGTCTAAATTGACGGGGCTTGCTGCTCCCAATTGAGTTCCTGGTGCCATAGCGGCCAAAGTGCTGGCATAAAGCAAATAGGTTCCGGCACTGGCTGCACGCGCACCATGTGGGCTAACATAAGTTACGATAGGAATATTCGATGATAAAAATTTTTGAATTATGGAACGCATGGCTTCATCAAGCCCTCCTGGAGTATCAAGAGTGATCAGGATTAAATCTGCTTGTTGTGCCTTATCAATATTACGTACCACATAGTCTACGGTAGCTGGACCAATTGGTCCTTTGATATTGAGTTCAATCACTTTTGATGCGTAAGCAGAGGAATAGATGAATAAAATAGCTAACAAACCGAGCTGGAATATAAATGTCATGATACCCGAAGGTGTGAGTTTGGACCTTGGCATGCTGTACGATTTACACATGCTCCTTTCCTTTATGAAATACCCCGTATATGATAAAAGATAGCACAGTTTGTATTCTTTATTGCGGCGTACCTTGCGGGCAACCTGATTGCTCTAAGATTCGTTTCTTGTGATGAGATATCGTAGCCTGTATAACCAGGTTGGGCTTTGGTCCCAAATCCTTAGTACATATTCGCTAGGGATTTTTTGTTGGGCCAAGGCCTAACCTACAATACCGCCAATCCATTTCTGAGGGATAGATTTTTTAGAAATAAACTCCAATTTGAGCCGAAACAGTATCCGCCGTGCCACCTGTTCCCACTGTAGGTGCATTTACAAGTCCTGGAGGTGCTGCACCATTAGCAAATTGATTTTTCCCGTAATCTATTTCATGTCGGTATTCGATGCTTTCTACAGTATCTTTCCAAATAGAAATATTAAATACGCCGATAAAACGTTGTTCTGGAAGATTTAAAGCCAGTGCGTCTTTCGTCCATTGATAACCGACCCCTATGGATGAGGGTCTACTGAATGCTCTAAATGTCACATCAACTTCAGTTTGCAATGCCTGAGGCTGCGCACCTCGACCATTAAAGCTTAAATCTTGGGCCCTAAATGCCTCGACTGCACCAACCCATTCAGCAGCAAAGTTAAAGCGGTCAAATCCTAAGTTACCGTACACATCAACTGCTTGGGTTTTACGGACTGCTTCATTTCCATTAAGCAAGGAACCAAAACCACCGAAAGTTCCTGGGTTGGGAGCAGTACTTTGCATTCCTGCCGCATCATTAATCGAACTAATGTAGCTTGCGCCCACCTCACCATGAATTTCGTTAAATGCATAGGTATATCCCGCATTCACCCCACCTACACCAGCTCTTCCTAGTGTGGTGTCACTTCGATAGATGTAAGTCGCGACAAATGGCCCTGTATCTTCTTGGGATTTATAACCGAGAATAAATGGCCTTGTTTTCGTTCGTGCCATATCCAAAGTTAATGGCGAGCTAATCATGGAGCTGGAATAACGCCCAAAAGGAACATACAATTGCCCTGCTGTAAAGTAAAATGGAGTTTTATCCAGATTACCAATATTCACAAACCCCATATTTAAGTTAAATGCTGAATTATTAATTCTTGGGCCAACCTCAGGTGGACTGGCATCATAGGCTATCGCGATATAAGCCTCAACATTTTGGTTTAATGCAGCCGCAACATCTAACTCACTTGACCCTAGAGTTAAATCAACATTAGTACCTCCAACATAATTACTGTTGATCATGCCTACAGGTTCGGCTTTACCACTGAGCGCAATGATTGGTCTTTCAGGGATTGGATATCCCATATTTTGATATGCTCTATATAATCTTCGACGTTGTTGCATCAAACGAATGTCGCGGTTGATACTTGAAATATTTACAAGATAGTCAGAGCCATCAAACGCAGGTCTATCCCCTAAATAGGGTGATGCGACTACGGGCGTTCCTGCAATGTAGGTGACAACACGATTGTCCGCAACTAAGGCCGTTGGGTAAAATCCTATTGATTCCGGATGCTCTACAGGAGTGTGTACGGATAAGGTTGATGAATGATATTTAATCATTTTATCTTGATGAGCATTATGATGCCCATGTTTTTTTCCATGCTTTTTAGGAGAAGCTGGTTCTTGTCTCTTTGCCTTTTTATTCGTATTAGTTGAACGGGGCACTTTATTTGAAACAAGTTCCTTTTGTAAGGCATTTAATTGAGTTTGAAGTTGTTCTGCTTGCTTTTGCAAACGAGCAATTTGACGCTGCAACTGTTGATCATGTTCCGCATAGAGTGGCGATGACAAACAGACTAGAGCCAATATGATTTTTTTATACTGCATGCGGTACTCCTGTTCATTATTTTTACTTCCACATCGGGAGGGCAGAAAATTATATCTTGGTAAACAAGGAGTGGCTAGCTTATTTTTCACAAATTTGCTTAAATTTTGCAACTCAATGATTTGTGTAAAAAAAACCCATAGCGTATGTATGGGTTTCAATTGAATGACTGTGATAAATTAGGGAATTGACGCAATTTTAGGCATTACCAATTAATTTCAGACCAAAATAGGGACCAAAAACTCCATAATCAACTGGACGAACAGGACCAACTAAATTGGGGAATAATTGCTCTTGTAGCACGTTAAAGTAATTGACCACTTGATAGCCTGCTTGAATATTTGCCACACCTATTGGTGTAGTATGTGCATAATTCACCCCAAGTTTTGCTTCAAGGCTTGGAACTACCCCTTTTTTGCGGAAAAACACTTGTTCTACAATAGCCTCAGTCGGTGATACGACAAAACCAGCATGATACTTATTGGTTCCAATGAGGATGGAGCCTGCTCCGTTTGCGGTTAGGCTAAGTGAATTCGTAATGTAATAGGAGTAATCAATTCCGAGAACTGGTCCGATACCTTTGTAATCAGTATTGTCGAATTTGGAAAATGGATTGCTTCCAATAAATGGAATTTCCTCGGTTATGTAGTAGTTTTTAGATGTCGATTCAATATTCGCATATTGTAAACCCGCATAGAACCGCATCTTGTCTCTTATGCTAAGATCGGTGTACTGCCCCATAACCACGTTAACTTGGTCTATTCTATTACGACTAATTAATTCAAAGGGAGCCGGAATTGCCGGTATGCCTATTACAGGGATCGCAAGAACACCTAAAAAATCTGTTGGATCAATGGATGTACTAAAATGCATCCAGTTAATTGTTATATCATTTCCAGTGTTAAAATGATAAGACCCTTCTAAACGATAGCCCCAATTCCAATCATTTTTAATTTCTTTATTTTGTGGCAATGCACCAAATTCTACGGATTTGGCAGGACCATAAATTGATCTTAAATAAAGCGCTTGTGCACCAAAGTCCCAGAGATTTGTTATACATGGAACGGTAACATTACTTGGGGTGCATGCTGGACCCATGCTACCTGCAGTAGCTACGCTTGCTACCAATCCTAATACAGATATAGTTGCTTTCTTAAACATGAATACTCCATTAGAAAAAAAAAGCCCATCATTAATGACGGGCTTTTATAAGATCTTAATCAATTAAGAAATTAAACATTTCCAACATACTTCAGACCGAAGTAAGGACCAGCAGCACCGAAATCAGTTGCAGTAACTGGCAATACGGTTGCATTCAATGCATGGAAGTAGTTAAACCACATGTAACCAGCATCCAGAGTTAAATCACCTTGAGCCATTGCATAAGTGTAGTTAGCACCTAATTTAGCTTCTAATTCTGGAACAATCGCAGTTCTGTTTCCGCTAACATCGAAATCAAACACTTCCAAGCCAGTAGCAGGATCAAAAGTATCAAAATCATATCCGTGTTTCGCTGTACCAACTAATATTGCAGTAGCTGCTTTAGCATAAATACCAAAACCGTTACCGAATACGTAGTTCATGTCGATACCAGTACGTGGACCAAAACCGTTGTACTGAGTGCTACCTTCGAAGCCTACATCAACGCCTGCTTCTCCTTCGACAGCTTCAGGAGCTTCAAATGCAAATGCGTGAACGCTTCTCTTGATGCTAGCGAATTGGAAACCACCGTGGAAACGGATTTTCTTGTTAGCGCTGAAGTCAACGAATTGACCCATTTCACCGTTAACCGCATCCCATCTGTTTTTGTGACCAAAACCAACTAATAAATCAGGGTCAAATGCTGGATTGAACTCGTGGTTATTCCAACCAGTATCTAAATGATACCAAGTTAAAGTAATGTCATTACCAGTGTTGAAGTGGTAAGAACCTTCAATTTGGAAACCCCAGTCCCATTGTGCAGACAAATCAGTGTCCAGAGAAGCACCAGTTGGGGTAGCATCCAAATCTAAAGAAATGTTGTTATCAGTCATTACTTGTAAAACAAGAGCTTGTCCACCGATATCCCATGCACTGCTTGGGCAAGGAACAGTAACATTACCTGGGGTGCAAACTGGGCCCATGGTACCAGCGAATACTGCACTGCTACCTAAAGCAAGAACAGCTAACGCTGTTTTTTTCAAATTTAACATGCTTATCTCCACTTTTTATTATTATTTCCGTTCGTTACCAATTTTAATATTGAGCAACGGTACGCATATTCGCTCTATACCGAGAGCGTACCTTGCTCAATTATCTAACCGGACTTTCATAAAGTCAACAGTATTGATTAAATTTATTAAAACGATAGCGAATTAAACGTTTCCTATATACTTCAGACCAAAATAAGGACCAGCGGCGCCAAAATCAGTAGCAGTTACAGGCAGAACGGTTGCATTTAACGCATGGAAGTAGTTAAACCACATGTAACCAGCGTCAAGAATCAGGTCGCCTTGTGCCATTGCATAGTCATAGCTAGCACCTAACTTAGCTTCTAATTCTGGAACAATCGCAGTTCTGTTTCCGCTAACATCGAAATCAAACACTTCCAAGCCAGTAGCAGGATCAAAAGTATCAAAATCATATCCGTGTTTCGCTGTACCAACTAATATTGCAGTAGCTGCTTTAGCATAAATACCAAAACCGTTACCGAATACGTAGTTCATGTCGATACCAGTACGTGGACCAAAACCGTTGTACTGAGTGCTACCTTCGAAGCCTACATCAACGCCTGCTTCTCCTTCGACAGCTTCAGGAGCTTCAAATGCAAATGCGTGAACGCTTCTCTTGATGCTAGCGAATTGGAAACCACCGTGGAAACGGATTTTCTTGTTAGCGCTGAAGTCAACGAATTGACCCATTTCACCGTTAACCGCATCCCATCTGTTTTTGTGACCAAAACCAACTAATAAATCAGGGTCAAATGCTGGATTGAACTCGTGGTTATTCCAACCAGTATCTAAATGATACCAAGTTAAAGTAATGTCATTACCAGTGTTGAAGTGGTAAGAACCTTCAATTTGGAAACCCCAGTCCCATTGTGCAGACAAATCAGTGTCCAGAGAAGCACCAGTTGGGGTAGCATCCAAATCTAAAGAAATGTTGTTATCAGTCATTACTTGTAAAACAAGAGCTTGTCCACCAACGTTCCATCCAGTACTTGGGCATGGAACTGTAACGTTACCTGGAGTACAAACTGGCCCCATGGTACCAGCAAATAGTGAACTGCTGCCCAAAGCTAAAATAGCTAAAGTTGTTTTCTTTAAACTTAACATGCTTATGTCTCCGCATAAATTATTATTGTTTCCTATTTCTATTGATAACTCTCTACTAGGAGTTGTCATTAGCATGCCTTCGTCGCTTCAGGTCGATGCATGCAACAGTGTGAGTATTAGCAGTGGAATGAAATAAGTCAAGAAGATTTAATAAAAAAAATTAATATTTTTCAATGAGATATGTCTTTTTTGCTCATTGAATATTTTTTTTGAGCAGCATGGTATTTCTTTAGATCGTCATGCTGATAGTCATCCTCTGTAGCACTAACTAATAAAGTTTGGACTTAAAATGAAATGCTAAGGATAGTAATATAGAGAATAAATTATAACTTGCAACCATTATTTTAATAAAATCACTTATAAATAGTTTAAATATAATTTTTCACATCTATTTCTTGATGAGTGTGATCTCGACTCTTCGGTTTGCTGCTCGGCCTGCATCAGTATCATTTCTAGCGATAGGATAAAGCTCACCAACCCAAGTCACATGGAGCTTTTCTTTAGGAACACCCAGTTGTAATAGATACTTTTTAACGACCCTTGCCCTGTCTTCAGATATTGCATTGTTATAACCCTTACGACCATTCCCATCAGCATAACCCACTACTCTTATTTCGTGTATTTGAGGGTCTGCATCTACATAGCGGGCAATACGACGCAATTGATTTTTATATGCGTCCGTTAACTCTCTATCATCTTCTTTATAATGGAACACACTTTCTCTTATGTGTTGGTAATCAAATGGTAATAGATTTCCAATACATTCTTGATAACGGGAATAAGGTTTCTGAAATCCAATTGGGGATAAGGCAACTGTGGTACTAAATCCTGTTTCGCCACGGTAAATGAAATTGGGTTCATAACCTTGTAATAAAAAGGTCAGCAACTTTAAAGTTGAGTCCCGTCGCAGATAAATACCGTATTCACCCGGTTTAACTATTAATTTCCCCGCTAAAGCGATAGGTCCTGATGGCTTCCACATAGGCGCTTTTATAATCAGTTTTGCTGGTAAATATCGCTGGACTTCATCCCAAGTACGTAAGATAAAATGCGGTGATTTAGTTGCATATTGTTCAAAATACGCGATCCCATAATTTGGAATGGTAAGAGATAGACCACAGCGAAGTGGATTACGGCTTACGCGCCATCCCTTTGCCCCTAAGGGATTTGCAAAATGAACTTGTGTCATTGGATATGCTGTACTTATTGTAAGCATGGCGCTCAACGCAACACATGTTAGAAATTGTCCTTTGTGATCCACAAATGCCATCTTTTATTCATTCCTGCCACTGATTTCATGTTATCCTTAGTTATCGGCAAGAACGCAGGAATCTTTACTATGCAAACATTAATAATTAATCGTCCTGATGATTGGCATGTCCATCTTAGAGATAATGAGATGTTACAACATACTGTGGCAGATAGTGCACAACACTTTGCTCGTGCGTTAATTATGCCGAATCTTAAACCGGCTCTCACTACATTATCTTCCATTAATTCATATAGAAATAGAATTCTAACTGCCATTCCTAAAGGCACGAATTTTGAACCTTATATGACTTTTTATCTGAATGACTCTGTGAGCGCCGACGAATTACATCAAGCAGCACATATTCCTTATATTCTCGGTGCAAAACTTTATCCCGCCGGAGCGACAACTAATTCTGAAGCAGGGGCAGCATCCCTAAACGATCTTTATCCCCTTTTTGAAACCTTACAAAAGAGTAACTTGGTACTGCAAATTCATGGGGAAGTAACGCACAGCGATATTTTTGAACGCGAGTCTTTATTCATTGATGAGTATTTAAAACCCATAGTAAAGAATTTTCCCAAGTTACGTATTGTTCTTGAGCATATATCGACCCAAGCAGCAGTCGAATTTGTGACTGAAGCACCAGCAACTGTTGCCGCGACGATTACACCGCATCACTTATTATACAATCGCAATAAATTGCTCGTGGGCGGAGTCAGACCGCATTATTACTGCTTACCTATTTTGAAACATGAAAAGGATCAAAAAGCATTACAGAAGGCCGCCTGCAGTGGTAATCCAAAGTTTTTTGCCGGCACAGACAGTGCCCCACATAGTGTCAGTGCTAAGGAAACTGCCTGTGGCTGTGCAGGAATTTATTCTGCTCCATTCGCTGTTGCTTTATATACACAAGTGTTTGAGGAGCTGAACCAGTTAACACAACTCAACAACTTTCTCAGTCGTTTCGGTGCCGAATTCTATCAATTACCCCCCAATCAGCAGACCATTGAATTAGTTAAATCGCCACAAACGATACCGAGCCATCTGCCTTTCGGCTCAAGTCAAGTTGTCCCAATTGCTGCGGGTGAAACCATTCAATGGAGTATTCATGAACCCGTACGATAGTTTGCCTTGCCTTAATCTAAAAGAACGATTTCGTGGTTTTTTACCTGTAGTCGTTGACGTAGAAACAGCCGGAGTCGATCCCTATAAAAATGCATTACTCGAAATGTGTATTGTATTTATTTGGATGGATGAACAAGGTAATTTTCACCGTGGAGAAAGTTATTTTGAGCATATTTTGCCTTTCCCTGGTGCTGAATTAGATCAAAAATCTCTGGAATTCAATCAAATTGATCCTTATCAACCCCTGCGTTTTGCTATTGATGAGAAAATTGCGTTAGAAAATTTATTTCAGCCTATTTTTGCTGCACTTAAAAAAACTCAATGCCAACGCGCTGTGCTGGTCGGCCATAATGCATGGTTTGATTTGTTATTTATAAAGGAAGCAATAAAAAGAACCGGTGTTAAATCGCCATTCCACGCCTTTACTTGTTTTGATACAGCGACATTGGGGGGATTCATTTATGGACAAACGGTATTAGCCAAAGCAGCTCAGGCAGCAAAAATTCATTTTAATGCTCAAGAAGCGCACTCAGCAATTTATGACGCAGAAAAAACTGCTGATTTGTTTTGTCATATGGCCAATATGTGGAAAATGATGCAAGAAACTGCAACTAAATGCAGTAAGGGATGATTCGATTCAAATTCTCGATAAAGTTTTTCAACCAGGGATGCAGTTATGGAATGTCCTTCTCCCCGTAGGGAGAAGATGCCCGTAAGGACAAATGAGGGTGCTAATTGTACTTAATGCTCCCTCACTCTTGCCCCCTCTCCTACAAGCAGAAGAGGAGGTTCTTGATACTCTAATTATAGGTTTTCTGAATGCTCTGCTAAATAGGCAGCAACACCGTCAGTAGATGCCTTCATACCCGCTTTACCTTTTTGCCAACCCGCAGGACAAACTTCACCATTTTCTTCAAAGTGCTGTACCGCATCAATGAGTCTTATGATTTCATCCATGTTACGACCAATAGGCAAATCATTAACGATTTGTGAGCGAACTACGCCATTCGTATCAATAATAAATGCGCCTCGGAATGCAACACCTGCAGCTGGATGCTCAACTCCATAAGATTGGCAAATACTATGGGTCATGTCAGCAGCCATAGTGAAGCGAACAGGACCTATGCCTCCCTTATTAATTGGAGTATTTCTGTATGCATTATGAGTAAAGTGTGAGTCAATAGAAACAGCGACCACCTCAACATTACGACTTTTGAACTCATCGATTCGATGATCTAAAGCAATCAATTCAGAAGGACATACAAAAGTAAAATCAAGAGGATAAAAAAACACGAGGCCATACTTACCTTTTAAATGCTCGTGTAAATTAAATTTATCCATAATGTCACCGTTAGGCATAATAGCCGCTACGGTAAAATCAGGGGCTTTTCGTCCCACTAATACACTCATTCTATGATCTCCATCATTATAGTTATTATTTATGGCATTGACTCATTATTATGCAGTAATTGCATCACGCAGCATGGTTTCTAATTCACCTTGTTGAAAAAGCTCGGCAATGATATCAGACCCCCCGATTAATTCCCCCTTCACATAGAGTTGTGGAAAGGTGGGCCAATCAGAATACTGTGGTAATGTTTGGCGGATGTCAGGATTAGCAAGAACATCTACATAAGCGAAATCGACACCACATGATTCAATACATTGTACCGCACGCGCAGAAAATCCACATTGTGGCATTTTTGGCGATCCTTTCATATAAAGCAGGATGGCATTTTCTGCTATTTGCTTTTTAATTTTTTCTAAAGTATCCACACACACACCTTAAATAATAAAATTAATTACGCCCATTATCGCGAAAACCGGTTAAGCCCGCAACCAATAAATTTTTAGCACAATAGATTAACAGATCCTAGCCCAAAAGCCAACTAATGCCCCATTTGATCTATTAATAACCAAAAAATTCGATATAAATGGACAGTGAACATGCTCTTTTATTGCAGCACCACTAGTAGTTATGGTCCTTGTTTGCTTTTTTAAGTATTATGGTTATTCTTCATTGAATATCATGTCCTTCCTGCTACACTTACCAGCAGAATAAAATAAGCAGAATAAAATAATAGGAGATTAGGATGACATTTACATTGCCTGAATTACCGTACGCTAAGAATGCCTTAGAACCTCATATATCCAGTGAAACCTTAGAGTATCATTATGGCAAACATCATCAAGCCTACGTTACCAATTTGAATAAACTAATTCCTGGGACCGAATTTGAATCCATGGACCTGGAAGAGATCATTAAAAAATCAAAGGGCGGGATATTTAATAATGCCGCACAAGTTTGGAATCACACATTCTATTGGCATTGCCTCAGTCCCAATGGTGGTGGTGAGCCTAAAGGTAAGTTAGCTGAAGCAATTAATAAGCATTTTGAATCTTTCAGTAAATTTAAAGAGCTATTCACCCAAACTGCAATCACAACTTTTGGCTCTGGCTGGGCCTGGCTTGTTCAAGACAATGCGGGGGCTTTAAAAATAATCAGCACCAGTAATGCAGGCACTCCGATGACGGAAGGTTTAACCGCATTAATGACTTGCGATGTATGGGAGCATGCTTATTATATTGACTATCGCAATGCACGTCCTGACTACGTTTCTGCTTTCTGGGCTTTAGTCAATTGGGATTTTGTAGCCAGTAATCTAAAATAAGCACCTTCTTTTTTACTGAGGGGGTCTTTACCTATACCCAAGCAAAGAAAGTTGTGGCTATAATGGCACCCTCACTATCTCTCTCTTAAATGGGAGAGATAATTTTTGAGTAGTGGACATCCTTCAGTTTTAAGGAAAATATTATGGCTCTAATTACAAGTTACAATCCTATGCCAATAACTTTTACCCATGGAGAAGGAGTTTGGTTGTATGACGAACAAGGAAAGGCTTATCTTGATGCCTTAAGCGGGATAGCAGTTTGTGGGTTAGGACACGCCCATCCTGATGTGACAAAAACCATACAGCAACAAGCAGCTAAACTCATTCATACCTCCAATACGTTTCATATCAAACAACAAGAATTACTTGCTGAAAAGCTGACAGCCATGACGGGAATGGAGCAAGCTTTTTTTGCTAACTCCGGTGCTGAAGCAAATGAAGCAGCCATTAAATTGACTCGTCTTTTTGGTCATAAAAAAGGAATAGAAACTCCTTCAATTATTGTTATGGAAAGAGCTTTTCATGGTCGTACCATGGCAACTTTAACTGCTTCTGGAAGCCGTAAAGTGCAAGCCGGTTTTGAGCCCTTGGTCCCCGGGTTTATTCGCGCACCGTTTAATGATTTGGATGCCATTAACACGATTGCCGCAAATCGAGAAGATGTGGTTGCGGTGATGCTTGAACCTATCCAAGGTGAAGGTGGAATTTATGCTGCAGAAGAGAGCTACCTTCGCGCCCTAGCTAAGCTCTGTGATCAACACGACTGGATGCTTATTTTGGATGAAATCCAAACTGGAAATGGCCGTACTGGAAAGCTTTTTACCTACATGCACTATGACATTCAACCTGATGTCCTTACAACTGCTAAAGGTCTGGGTAACGGCGTCCCTATTGGTGCCTGTCTGATGAGTAAACGAGCAAAAGATTTATTTAAACCAGGAAATCATGGCTCGACTTTTGGTGGCAATCCCCTGGCTTGTGCTACCGCTTTAACAGTATTGGAAGTCATAGAGCGCGATAAAATTTGTGAAAAGGTCACCAAAAACAGCGCCCTGTTAATGGAAAAATTAATCAAAAATCTTGGAGAACATCCAAGTGTGAAAGGGATTCGCGGTAAAGGCTATATGATTGGCATTGAACTGGACCGACCAGCTATTGACGCTCGTTTATTGGGACTTGCCAATGGCATATTGTTTAATGTTACCGCAGATACGGTAGTTCGACTTTTACCCCCATTAATCATTAACGAAGCAGAAATAGAAGAATTAGTTAATCGATTAACTCTAACGATCAATCAATTTGTTAATAACTAATCGTCTACTCAGATCCTAAGATCGGGATAAGCGGAGCTCCCATAATCAGAGCTCCGCTTCTTTTGACTCTTCAATTAATAAACTTCATGCTTCATGATTTCAAAAAAATCGATTATCGTATCATAAATTTTTCTTAGGGCTTGATTCTTGGATTTTAAATTCAAACAGGTATCTTCTTCCATAGTTCCGGCTTGCAACTTCTGACAAATTAAATCAAACATATGAGTATCGATTTTTTCTAACTCCGGAAGTCTTTGCTTTATTTTTTCGAGAAGCATATTTTTTTTATTTTTTCTTGACTCAAATAACCTTCCCTCCAATCGATTCATTAAATCGAGCAATTCATTTTCTCGACCACTGCACGTAATGCGCATAAAACCGTCATGTTTTGACAAGCCAAAATAAGATAAAGGGGTAATCATCAGGTTATCTTGGAACAACAAATAATAAGCCAATTCTTCATCTGTTTTGACCATCCCTGTTTTCTGCAGAACTCGCGCCGCCTCCTTTGGCAAAGGCAAACCGAACATATCACTAAAGTCAGCAAGAACATAAAAAGTGGCTTCTACCTGATATAAGGGATCGGGCATGGCAGCGCCCATAGCTTTTAAGCGGTCAACGACATAATCGACCTTTTTCTTATAGAAACTCGCAATACTCTTTTTTTCCTCAGCCCCGAAATTAACCATCGTTTCGGCGTAGGCTGCTTGTGCTGAGCGTGGTGCATGAATAAAATAGCTTATGTTTTTATTGAGCATTTCATTCATCAAACTGGATTCAAATACTAAAAGAACGGCCATGCGTTCCCCTGCTGCAGAGAGGGCTTTAGTTGCTGAACGTAAAATGATTACCCGTTCTTTCAGATCAGGGGCAATTTTTAAAAAAGAGGGCATTTCTAAAAAGCTCATCTCCGTATACGCTTCATCAAAAATGATGTACAAATCAGGATAATGGCGCAAAACATCAGCAATTTTTATTAACTCGTCTTCATCAATGATGTTTCCCAAAGGATTGGATGGATTGCAAATCAATACAGCTTTTGGCCAGCCATGGTCCATTTCAGCGGCTGTATACGCCTCTTGAATACTGTCCTCCACTGCTTGCGCTGTGAGTTTGTACCCAGGCTCATCCATCACATGAATAGGATGCAAACAGTGCGATGGATTGTTTGAATACGCACTATAATATGGGAAAGGGGTAATAATTCGATATCCTGGCACATCCTCATAATGCGTATTAAAGGTTTCAAATAATACCCGCAGCGCGCCAATACCACCCACCGTAAATAAGACGTTTTCTGCTTTAATTTCTGTCGCGTACCAACGCGACATGACATCAGCCATTAATTTTCGTGGTGCATAGTCTCCCCGAGGATCTCCATAATCAATCGCTATATCTTCATCAACTCCATGAGGCTCTAATCGCCATTTTTTAGTTAAATCATCTAATCTTTGCCAATAAGAGAGATACGATGCAATAGTCTGAGAA
This sequence comes from Legionella sp. 227, assembly GCF_043161935.1. Taxonomy (NCBI): domain Bacteria; kingdom Pseudomonadati; phylum Pseudomonadota; class Gammaproteobacteria; order Legionellales; family Legionellaceae; genus Legionella; species Legionella sp. 227. The sequence goes on from NZ_CP171154.1 coordinate 1,099,743, forward strand.
TTAATGGGATAAGTTGGTTTTCCTAGACCGGCAAAGATTAATTTTTTTGTATCGGATAAACCTTGTGTTTGAATTTCATCTCTTAAAGTATTTGCCCAGAGCGCCAACAGCATTACTTTTTCAATTTTATTAGCACAATGTCCATCAGGAGTTAACATAATGTCACCGAATATTAAACTTTGCCCATTATAACAGAATACAAATAAAACAGAGCATCAACTTTAAGAGCAGCTGAATCAATAAGAATTCTACAATATCGATTGCGCAAAACTTTGCCACTTTATCCAAGGTAGCTGCAAATAGAAAGCAAGAGAAGTATTTATCTATGCTATGCTTAAAAATACAAGTTACTTCTATTTCAATTAACTTGATTGACCAAGCTCTAAAATACAGGATAATTCGTGTTTTTTAGAACTGAGTGACCAATATACGCTAAATTTAAAAATTATTATTGATAATGGAAAAAGATGGCAAAAAAAGAAACTTCCAATTCGACGAATTTAGTAGCCGATTTAGAAAAAACAATCAATACATTGCAAAAGAAAGTCAATCATTTGGAAGCACAATGCACTCAATTGAAAAAACTACTTGATGCCTTGCCTGGAGACATCTATTGGAAAGATTTACAGGGAGTATGGGCGGGAATAAATCAACGGTGTATTGAAAGCCTACACCATATGAAATTTATCAAGGAGTGCAATGAAAATGAAGTGATTGGTAAAACCGATTATGAGCTATTTAGTAAACAAACTGCGGATCTATTTCGGGCGAATGATCTTGAAGTAATCGAAAAAAATGTTGAATTGTCCCGAGAAGAAAAAACAATGTTACCTTCTGGCGAAGAAGTCATTTTGCTTTCTACTAAAAGGCCTTTATTAGATAAATCAGGAAAGATTGTTGGCATAGTTGGCAATACCATCGACATCACTTATCTAAAAAAAATCGAAACCGAACTCATGAAGGCTAAAGACAAAGCAGAAGCAGCGAACCGAGCTAAAGATGAGTTCATCCGTCACATGAGTCATGATATTCGTACCCCTTTAAGTGGGATTATTGGCATGTCGAGCATTCTGGAGCAAGAAGCTCAAACTGCTCGAGAAAAAGAACATGCACGCATGATTAATATCAGTGGAGAGCATCTCTTAGCACTGCTTAACGGAGTACTCGATATTATCGCTGCAGGCAGCCAACAAGAAAATGTAATTAATGAATCGGTATGCAATGTCCATGATTTGATTCGCAGCATCACCGAACTCGAATTTCCCACCATCACACTAAAAAATTTAAACTTAATAGTCACTATTGATATCAATACCCCAGAATGGGTAGCTACAGATGAGGTAAAACTTCATCGGATTTTATTAAATCTATTAGGGAATGCGGTTAAATTTACGGAAAAGGGTTTTGTTGAGATAGGAGTCAAGCCAAAGTCGCACAGTCATGGAAAAACATTCCTGGAGTTTTTTGTCAAAGATACCGGGCCTGGCATTAAGCCTAAAGATAAAAACAAGATTTTCAAACGCTTTTATCGTGCAACGCCTACCGATCAAGGGATTTACTCAGGTCATGGTGTGGGCTTGCATATAGTGAAACGCTATACTCAATTATTAAAAGGAAAAATACGTGTGGACTCAACCTTCCATACAGGAACTACGTTTACACTGACAATCCCCGTACACATTGCGGAAAAACCGGCAAATCAACCTCAACCGCCCCTATCCACCATCACCATGCAAAACAATCCTCTAGCAAATACAGGTCACTCACCTCTTGTACTGCTGATTGAAGATAATGCGATTGCATTAAAAATGTTAGAGAATCTTTTGCAACAATTGGGTATCCGCTTTTTATCTGCATCGACGGGGAGCAAAGCGCTGGCGTTATTTCAATCACATACTTTTGATTGGGTATTAACTGATATTGGTCTGCCTGATACTACGGGGATACACCTGGCAAAACAATTTCGTGCGCATGAACAAAACAATAATCAACCCCCAACTCCGATCATTGGTTTGACCGCCCATGCGGTAGCTGATGTAGAAAATGAGTGTTTGCAAGCGGGGATGAATCGAGTAATTACTAAACCCTTGCGAAGCAACATGCTGGAGGAATTTTTGGCGCACTACAGCACGGTTCAAACTGACGATTTACCCACCACAAAATTTGAATCCATGCTGCCAATTGATGAGTATCCATTGTTTGATTTGACTCACGGTATAAATAATCTAGGCTCAGAAACGGCACTCAAAAAAATAATGCCTCTATTCATTGAAGAAAATGTCAAAGATTTGATAAAAACAACACAAGCGTGGGAAAAGCAAGATCTCATTGAAATTCATAAAATTACCCATAAGATGAAAAGCAGTGCCCTTTATTGTGGCACCATCCGCATGCGCCATGCATGCGAAGCTTTGGAACGACATTTCCAACACCATCCGAAAATTTACCCACAAACCCTGTACCAACAATTTCTCCAGGTGCATCAGGAAACCATAACAGCGGTACAAGATTGGATTCAACAATAACAAATTTATAAATGATTAACCAAGGCCGCGCCTTGGCCCGACCTTGTGCTGGACAGATAGTACATTCTGTTAAAAATGGGTGGGGCTTTCTGCTCGCATCATTTCCTGCAAGGTAGATTGCGATTTAAGTTCAGGAACAAGGAATTGAGCTAATGCCTCTGCATTCCCTATAGGAATTTCCTTTGGCACCTCTCTAAATACAACTGTTTTCTCCGAAGTATAATTTTGTGCAAACTCTTCGAGTATACCTGATCTCATGATTGCCTCAGCATCCTCAATCGTCAGCAACCTTCTCTCAGAAGTGGAGAGAGTCATCAGACCTAGTTCATCAGCGCGATGATTCATTCGCTCATAGGCAGATTTAAAATCAGGAGCACCTGAATGCCTGGTAGTTACAATTTCTATAGCCCAAGGCCGCCGAACATACTCCTCATTATCAATCGTTCGACTGTGAACCTTTTTAGCAGCCATAAACTTCCCTAGAATTTTACCAGGAGCGGTAATCTCAACAACTCTCATGACATCAGTACCAATTTCTGGTCTCCAATTATCTTGTCCACCAGTTCCCAAAATCATTGTCACCTCATTGTTTGTTTGCGCTGTATCAACAATAGACTTATAACTTGTCCGCACCGATTGATCCTCTCTTTCATTTTTCAATCGTGCGTATTCCTCATAAATTTCTCTATCGAGATGTAATACTAATTGAGGACGAATAAATACTTTGGGCATACCCATCACAATAATATATCCTTTGGCAGGTAGAACAGATAGGCCTTCAGCATAGTCTTGAACTGTATAAGGGCAAGGAGAAGCAGAGAGAAGACAACTACTATTATTCATCTCAATAAACTCGGGAATTTCTAAATTTGATTCTCTTCTCGTATATTCCCCAGTACCCATTTCACCAGATCGCATTATCTCCACTATTTCATCTGTACCTGCTGTACCTCGATAAATAATACCTTCTCCTACTGGTAAACTCCTCAATAACTCAGCATGCCCGATATCCTGCTCCACAGTGGACCTATAGGGATAGTTTGTAAGTAACCCTGCAGATTGGGCTGTTTGGCTTAATACCGCTCCTCTAAACGCAGCTCCTTTTCCAGTTAGTTCTCCCAGTTTAAAGAAACTTCTTCTCATAGCGGCCTCTTCACTCAAGTATCCAAGTAGTTTGGGTCTGACACCAAAGCCATCAAACATCTGAAATACATAGAGGTATGTAACCTGTTGCTAGAAAACAGCGTACCTCGTCGAAAGTGATAACATTCGATAGATGCTCAAAACCCAAGGCGACATGTCACTGCTCAGGGTATGGCTCTTCTCATGCCCCACAAAATGACAACAACTTAACCGTTAAGTTCTATTTATAATCATAGAGTACGTCAACTTAAATGTCTAATTAGAGATCAAGTTGAGGCTGGATTATCCAACAAGGTGTTGCAAAGGCGTTGCGCTGAGGTATTAAGGAGCAATTCCTTAGAAATGGTTGAATAACTGAGCTGACGTTTTAAATTAGTGAGTTATTTCTGATCTTTCTTAGTTATATTTGTTTTTTGCCCGGAACAAAGATTATTAAGCCTTATTACGCAAGCATTTAAGGTTGCGTTAATAGTGAACAGTGTATAATTAAGTAGGTTATATAGACTCAAGGTTAATATGGCTGGCTATTTTCGTCTTAGTAATATTGTCTATCCGTTTTTATTTAAAGCCGCTTCAGGGCGGGTTGAAACCAAAGCTTCAGCGTTAGACCTCACTCTAGAACACCGCAGTAATGTGATTATTGTGCATGACTCAATACCCATTGAATCACTTGCAACATTTTTTGCATTTCTTGATACGAGAAATGATTTAACCCAAAAGCATATCTTGTTTGGAGTGGTGGGCCAAGGAGCTACCGAACAACATATTGTCACCATGCATCTTCCCCCAAACGGAGCACAACCTAAAGTCTATGACTCCAAATTCAGCAATCCTGAGCGTTTTTTTTCACGCGAGCCATCCAGCAATACCCTTACCGGTATTGCAAGCAGTTTATTACATGCCCTAAACCCATTGGCAAGTACAGAACAAACGGTTGACTTAAGCCATTTTAATGCTCCGCAAATCAAATCAGCCTGCTATTATTCTTTGGGGACACAATCATTTTTTGATGGCATTACTTGCGGTTATCATACGGGGCATCTCATCAAAACTTTAGCCGATTTTCTTGAGGAGGACGCCAATTTCGCTCCAAGTAATGAACGGCTTTTAGATGCATTAATAGCTCCCGTAACCACTTCCGCAAAAGAACTTCATGATCAACAAGCCCCCAAAGTCTCCGAAACCTCCATTTTTTCTTTTTTAAAAAAGGCCTGGCAGGATACTTTTTTGCCTCTTGTTAATGAAGATGAACGAAATAATTATCATTTTGGGCACTATTTTATGGGTTGGCCATCACAGGCAAAAGGCTCTAAAATCGCTTATTTTATCACACTCAAGTTTATTACCAGCCCATTAACTAATTTGCTGTCACTTGCTCTTGAGTTCCCACTTAATTTGCTGAGTGAAACATCCTCTTTTTTAAAAAATCAGCTCCTATCCTGGGCGCCAACGAATGGAATAACCCAGAGCATACGCAGTGTTTTGCTGCTTAGCGCCATTGGACTACAAGGGCTGTTTAAGGCTGCAAGCTATCTGCTTAGGACCATTACCTCACCTATAGTCAGCTTTAAGGCAGCTCATAAAATTCATCCTGCTTTAGGATATCTCAGCGCTTTAGCCTCAGTATGTTTTATTGGCGGAATAATAGCGACTCTCGCAGTATTCGCCCCACCTATCGTCGCAGCACTTATGCCAACCATGGGGCCTGGAGCATTATCCATGCTTACAACCCTGGCCTACCCCTTTGCCCAGTTATTTTCTTTAATAGGCGTATCGATTTCCGCGGCTACTGGAGCAACACTCTCTTTAGCGACAGGAGCCTTGTCTATAGGTGTCCTGCATTTACTCGGTCGCAAAACCATTTATCCTGAGGAGAATCAAGCTGAGGAGCAGCATGATTGTGCTAAAATCCCTGAAACAAGTAATGTAGATGCCCATATGAGAGCAAGAGATGCCCAAGGTAATGATCTTGATGATGATGATGAATTCCTTGAGATAGCGGCGCCTAATTCAAGTGACATAGCGGTGCGTGATTCAAGTGACATGTTAAACACCAGTTTTGGCAGGCTCGACTCAGAAACCTCTAAAAATTCTGGCAGGAAGCCCAATCTTCAGGATATGATAGATAAAAGTCCAAAATTTTTGTAAAAGCCATGTTTCCTATGACCACACTTGATACACTAATAGCCGAAGTGGATAATGCACTGCGTACATTATTTCCTCCAGCACAGAGAATGAGTGCTCGTCCCTCTCCTGCAGAACAACTTAACGACACGAACCTTTCTATACAAGAAAAGAAACATATTGCCGGTCTCATGCGCGTTAATCATGCGGGGGAAGTTTGCGCACAGGCACTTTATCAAGGCCAGGCTTTAACGGCACAACTAACGCATATAAAACAGCAAATGAGCGATGCCGCGGCTGAAGAAACGGATCATTTGGCCTGGTGTGAAGCGCGATTGGCGGAATTGGATTCAAAACCAAGCATCTTAAATCCTTTTTGGTATGGCGGCTCGATGATTTTAGGTGCAGTTGCGGGCTTGGCCGGAGATAAAATCAGCTTAGGCTTTGTTGCAGAAACCGAGCGACAAGTCTCTACTCATCTCCAACGGCATTTAGATAAATTACCCGAGCACGATAAAAAATCGCACGCAATTCTCATTCAAATGAAAGAGGATGAAGAGCAACATGCAGCAACTGCGTTGAAGGCTGGGGGTATTGAACTTCCCTATGTCGTGAAACAGTTAATGCGTGCTGTTTCAAAATTAATGACTAAAAGCAGTTACTATGTATAATAGTCTGATGAAACGGAGCGGAATCCGCAATTAAGTGGTTGAATTTCTAGAAATTAGACTAGATAAAGCTATGGCGCAAGGAACTATTAGATATGGACTCGGCCATTTTATTCACACTTTTTGTTATCTTAATTGCCTATGCCTTTGACTTTATCAATGGCTTCCATGATGCAGCAAATTCTATAGCGACGATTGTTACTACCAAAGTTTTGACCCCTAAACAAGCCGTATTATGGGCTGCTTTTTTCAATTTCATCGCTTTTTTAGTTTTTAATTTAACCGTAGCAAAAACCATCGGTAATGGACTGATTAATACTGATTTTGTCGATGCACATTTTATTTTAGCAGCATTGGTCGGCGCTATCTTTTGGAATCTTGTCACTTGGTATTATGGACTTCCATCAAGCTCAACTCATGCACTTATTGGCGGACTAGCTGGTGCGGCAATAGCCAAAGGAGGATTTTCATCGCTAAAAATATCCGGTTTTGTCAAAGTGATTGGTGGAATTTTTATTTCGCCGGCGTTTGGATTATGCATTGCGCTGCTTGTGACCTATTTTTTTAATCTCTTATTACATCAGAAAACGAAAACTGAACTGAAACTCTTTAAAGGATTTCAGCTGTGTTCTTCAGCACTACTTAGCTTGACCCATGGGAGTAATGACGGACAAAAGACCATGGGTATCATTTCAATATTGCTGTTTTCATCAGCATGGATTGAAGGTCCATTTTATGTTCCCTATTGGGTAGTTATTTCATGCCAGGCAGCCATTAGTCTTGGAACACTGGCAGGAGGATGGCGCATCGTACGTACGATGGGTACCAAAATTACAAAACTGGATACCATGAAGGGCTGTGCTGCTGAAACTGGCGCGGCCGTTTCGCTTTTTATTGCGACTCAATGTGGGGTCCCCGTCTCCACCACCCATACCGTAACCGGAGCAATTGCAGGAGTAGGTTTAACTAACGGAATTGTTGGAACCCATTGGCATGTTCTTAAAAGAATTTTCTTTTCCTGGCTCATTACAATTCCTGCAGCAGGAATAATATCTGCCGCATTGACATTGAGTCATATTTAAGAAGAGCAAGCTCCACCGCCATCAAAAAAACCGCTTCCACGTGTGGGAGAGAAGATTTCTTAACTGATGCAACGAATCTGAATACTTACCTATTTTTTTCTCAAATTGCTATGGCTGTAACTAAAGGCAAAATAAATTACCAAACCAACCACCATCCAAATCACAAAACGGATTAAGGTAATTGAGGGCAAATGAATGATTAAATAAAGACAGGTTGCCATCCCTAAAATAGGCACATAGGGCATCGCGGGGGTTTTGAACGGACGGTGCATTTCTGGCTTTTTATAATGTAAAAACAATACGCCAGCACAGACTATAAAAAACGCAAATAAAGTACCTACATTCACCAGCTCAGCCAAAATATCCATAGGAATAAAAGCAGCCAGTGATGCCATTAAAACACCGCACAATAAAATAATTCGTATGGGGGTGTGAGTCGTTGGATTTGTTTTGGAAAAAAGCCTAGGTAATAAACCATCACGCGTCATGGCTAACATAACGCGTGTTAAACCATAAAATAATACCAACATGACGGTAGTCAATCCTGCTATAGCACCGACACTGATCAGGCTGGCTACGGATTTATAACCTAAAACTAATAAAGCATGACTAATTGGAGATGCAACATTGAGCGTACTGTAGTGCGCAATACCTGTTAATAATCCGGAAACGATAATATATAAAACGGTACAAATAAATAATGAACCGATTATTCCTATAGGCAAATCGCGTTGGGGGTTGATCGCTTCTTCAGCAGCTGTAGATACCGCATCAAATCCAATATAAGCAAAAAATATTAATGAGGCGCCTTTAATTACGCCCTCCCAACCAAAAGGTAAAAATGGTGACCAATTGGCCGGGTGCACTTCTCCTGCAGCGATCACAATAAAAAGAAGGACCACAAAAAGTTTGATCATCACCATAATATTATTGACTCGGGAGCTTGATTTAACCCCCCAAATTAATAAAGCAGTTAACGTCGCAATGATCGTACAGGCTAATAAGTTAAAGATACCACCCTCTAACGGACCATGTAAAAATACTTTAGGAAGATTTATTTTTATCGCCATCAAAAAATCATTTGCATAACTGCTCCAACCTACAGAAACTGCAGAAACAGAAATGGCATATTCCAACAACAAGTCCCAACCCACAATCCAGGCAATTAGCTCACCAAAACCGGCATAAGCATATCCATAAGCACTACCACATCCACCTATAGATGCAGCCAGCTCCGCGTAGGATAAAGCGGAGAAAATGCAAGCAAATCCAGCCAATACATAAGAAAAAATAACCCCTGGTCCTGCATCTCTTGCCGCGACAATTCCCGTCAAAATAAAAATACCAGCACCGATAATGGCTCCAATACCTAAAAGAGTGAGATCAAAAGCCGTCAGACATTTAGTAAGCTGGGATTCCCCCACTGATGCATTGATCTCTTTTTTACGAAACAAGTCCATGGTATGCTCACCGTTTTGAAACTCATAATTCTATATAAATAAGCAAGAATGCTGCCAAATCAGAATAGGAAACCCTGATCAAAATTTATATTTTGTAGTATAGATCTCGCTTAGGTTTAAATTAAATGAAAAACTTTACCTTACGAATGATCATTATTGGTCTGTTAACACTGTTTTCTTTTAATACGTACAGTAGTAATCCCTCCGTAATTTCTTCTTCATCTGTAACTCAAAAAGAGCAAGAAAACGATAAAGTGGCTTTGACAAGCAACGAACCTAAAGGATGTAAATATTGGCTTCCATTATTTAAACCTTTTTGCCATCGCCTGCATCAGGTATGGACTGAGGGAAATACGGATCTTTATCTTTCTGGCTATGCTTGGCATAACCGCTTTACCTATTCTGCCGAACGGCTTCGAGAAAAAAAATACAACGAGCTTGCATGGGGAGGCGGATTTGGCAAAGGCTTTTTTGACGAGAAGGGGAATTGGCACGGTCTGTACGCCTTTGCGTTCCTAGACTCTCACCGTAATCTAGAACCAACTGCAGGATATGCCTATTTGAAAGTAGCAAATCTGACTAAAGATTTTAAGGCAGGTTTGGGATTTTCTATTTTAGTTACAGCACGTCCTGATATTCTACACAACATTCCTTTTCCAGGAGCCGTGCCATGGGCTGGAGTGTTTTATAAAAAACTTTCTCTCAAAGCTGCCTATGTTCCTGGATCATCAACCAATGGCAATGTTCTTTATATTGTAGGAACATACTCTTTTGATAAGTAAAAGAGTACTGCATAACCAGAGTAAACCCGAATTGGCGCTGCATGATCCTATGGATAGAACAAAAAATCCGAATTACGCTGCGCTAATCCGGCGACAAAACATCATCACCTTACCAATAAGTCCAACTGCTTTTTTTAAGATAATGTGCTATGTTTTAAGGACTTCCATCAGAAAATTTATAAAATGAAATCCTTTATTGAACAAGCGCAATTTTACGCCGCATATCATCAGAACATTCAGACACGCTACACGCACATGGCAGGCGTCCCCATCATCATCTTGTCTGTAATGATCCTGTTGGGTTTTATAAAAATAATTATGCCTGGGGTTTTTGCTACAAACCTTGCCTGTATAGGCACGTTGATTGCCTTAATTTATTATTTTCGTTTAAATTGGCAATTATCTTTGGCGCTTACGCCGATAATGCTCATCCTGTTATTAATCGCCAATTGGTTTAGCCAAGACGGCCCCACAACATTAGGCGTTTGGTCATTTGTCATTTTTTTTATAGTGGGTTGGGGCTTACAATTTTACGGCCATTATTTGGAGGGCAAGAAACCCGCTTTCATGGACAATTTATGCCAAGCGTTCATTGCCCCTTTATACTTAGTTGCAGAACTCTTTTTTATGGCCGGCTTGATGTCATCGTTAAAAGCACAAATATACGGCCCTGAAAAAGATACACTCTAATATGTAGATTGGAGCCTTGGTCCAACATTTAAAAATGCATTTTGACCTTTGTTGGGTCAAGGCTCAATCTACTCCGTAAAAAATTAAAGATATTTTTTAGTTTTGACTTTCATCAGAATAGATTGTTTTGCTTTCCAAATGAATCTTACGAAAAAACTGATGAATCAGAGGTGAAAGTATAATCACCATAATCGCAATAAAAGCCAAACCACTGAATAAGGCGTAACATCCAGCAAAAACCTTACCAGAAAATGTTACCAAATTGGATGCTGGCCCCATACCTGAAAGAATCATCGAAGCATTCATAAATGAATCAACCCAGGACATTTGCTCCAAATGATGATATCCCAACATTCCTATAAAAAGGGCGGCTGCGGTCATAAGCATTCCAAAAAAAGCATTACGCAGCATATGCTGGTATACATTAGCTGGGGTTAGGATACTTTTTTTCTTTTTTCTTTGCTTTTTCATATGTACTCCCTGTACACGAGTCATCCGTTCAAGTCTCAGCAAATTGCGGCATCATTATTTTAAAGCAATAATGAATTTTTTGATTGCGTTTAAAGTCCTGATCTATCGTTTGTGCGCTTATGTCTTGTACTGAATATTTTTCTTTAAGTAGAGGATCCAATTTAAATTGACGTAAGTTAGTAGAAAAATATAAAACACCACCTGGATTTAATAACCGCATGGCGGAGTTCACTAAAACAACATGATCGCGTTGGATGTCCAAGGTATCCGTCATGCGTTTGGAATTGGAAAAACTGGGGGGATCTAAAAAAATGACATCAAAACGATCGCGAGCGACTTTCAACCATTCCCGACAATCAAACTGCAGAAACTGATGTTTGGATAAATCAATATGATTGAGCTTGAAGTTGTCCTCAGCCCAGCGTAAATAAGTATTAGAAAGATCGACATTAGTTGTCAATGCACCCGCTAAAGCAGCATGAACACTGGCACTGGCAGTATAACAAAAACAATTGAGGAACCGAGTTCCTGGTTTTAATTTGGCGAAGCTTAAGCGCATTAAACGATGATCTAAAAATAAACCGGTATCCAGATAGTCATATAAATTGACTTTTAATTTAGCTTGGCCTTCTGTAACAATCATAGATTGTCGACTTTGCCCTAGCTTTTGGTATTGCTCACTTCCTTTTTGTTGTTTGCGTTGCTTCACTACCAAATGATTAGGTTCTAATTCTAATACTTTGGGGACAACTTGCATCACTTCCAGGCTACGTTTCTCTGCTTTATGGGCAGGAACACTAGCAGGAGCAGCATATTCCTGGAGCACGGCATAATCATTATATACATCAATAGCGTACGCGTATTCAGGTAAATCGGCATCATAGATTCGGTAACAGGAAATATGATTTTTTTTCGCCCATTTTTGTAAATGACGATAATTTTTTTCCAGTCGATTAAAAAGCATTTGTGCACTTTCAGATAAAGTACTGCTCATGCTCCCTTTAAGCTCATTCGCAACGTGAATATCCAAACAATAAAGCTTACACTCCAGCGCCCCGTTATATAGGGTGTATTGTTTGTTGGCACGTAATCCTAAAGCCTTAGCCAGCATAGGATTAGAAGTCAAAACTGCTGCCTGCCAACCTTGATAATGTTCATGCAAAATTTTGCCGAGCTGCTGATAGAGCGGGACCAAATGGGTCGCCTCACTGAGACGCTCTCCATAAGGAGGGTTACATACGACTAATCCTTGTTGTGCTGATGCCTTAACGTCTTTTAATGCTTGCGTTTTAAACTCAACCAATGGAGCCACCCCAGCGCGTTCAGCATTTGCACGTGCGATAGCAATTATTTTGTGGTCCGCATCCGTACCTAATAAAGTCAATGGCATTGATTTAACCTGCTTCAAGGCATCCACCCGCATCTTTTCCCATAATGAGGATTGATGTTGTGCCCAATATTGCAAGGATTGATCTTGGCGCAATAAACCAGGGGCAATCTGTGCCGCCATCATAGCCGCCTCAATAACTAATGTGCCTGCGCCACAAAAAGGATCATGTAAGGCATAGCCTTTAGAAGCCAACTCTGGCCATTTAGCGCGCATCAGTAACGCAGCAGCGACATTTTCCTTTAAAGGAGCCGCACCTGCTTTATGGCGATATCCTCTTTGATGCAAACTGTATCCAGTAAGATCAAAACTTACCGTGACCACGTCATTTTTTAAATAGGCATGAATGAGAATTTGTGGTTTTTCCTTATCCACAGAAGGACGAGAATGATTCAATCGTCGGAAATGATCGACGATTCCATCCTTAACTACCTGAGCACCATACATAGTATTACGAATATGTTCAGAAGACCCATGAAATTCAATCGCAATGGTTTTATCCTGTGAAAAAACCGTCTGCCAATGAAATTCGGTACACAGTTGGTGGAGAGATTGTTCATTGCCGGCGTATCCGCTAAAAAGAATTAATTGGATGCGATTGGCTATTCTTGACCAGAGACATAAGGTGTATAAGGTCAATAAATTGGCCTCTCCATAGACGCCTTGTGGATTAACCCGGGTAACCGACAGGCCTAAAGCTTTTAATTCCTCTTCTAATAAATACTCAAGCCCACGTGGACAGCTGATAAATAGAGAATATTTCATTCTATGGATGACCTCAAATAGCGGAAAAGTGCCTTGGCAGCGCCTGTATTTTTTTCTTTCTGCTGATCATCAACTGCTTTTTTAATGAGTTGTCTTAAATGCTGTACGTCTTCAGGTTGATGCGCTTCAATAAATGCGGTTAATGCTTCTTTACCCTCGTTGATTAAGCGATCACGCCAATACTCAACCTCATGAAAAGATGCTGTCACTGCACTGTCTTCCTCAAGCACCCGCTCATAAGCCGCCAAAATTTCTTCATAATCGGCGGCACGCATCAATTTTCCAATTAATTGCGCTTGTCTTCTTTTGGCACCATGACTTTTAATTGATTTTGCCTCGATAATGGCTTTATACAAATTTTCTGGTAAGGGAAGTAAATCAAGTTTGGTCAAACTTAAGTCGATAAATTTTACACCCATTTTTTGCAAAAAATCGGCTTCTCTTTTTTTCTGTGATTTACTGACTGGTTCATCCATAGCAGGTTCTTTTAATCTCTAAGTGTTTACGCCCTATTCACTGAACGGCTGTTTTGGTACTGCTTACGCGAAAATCATGCTTAGAAAACCTCACATACGGAGGTGTGCTTGATTCCTCAGGATCATTTTCGCGATACCTTCGCTCAAATCCAACCGTCCCCCAAGATTCAAGCATACCCTCTGAACGGTCACTTTAATCTTAAAATTAGCTCATCATACTATATACTTCACGCCCTCACCAAATGAGGGCATGATTTTACTGATTCTTATTCTGCTGCAACGAGGGAAGCAGGTCTTGGAGTTTGTACGTACTGTTTGCTGGGTCTGGAACGTAAATAGGTACGTCCCACAGCAAAGAAATTATAAATCAGGATGAATAATAAAAGGTAATGCAACCAAGTTATGGTTAACTCCATAAAAATGGGGATAGTAACTAGGACACCCAAACAACCAGAAAGACTTAGAATCATGGTTTTCTTTAGAGGAATTTTATTATGTTTTAAGAATACCAAAGTAGTTAATGGTTGTTGCATGGCTCCAGCAGTAGTCATAATTGGAAATGCTACCACAGGCGAAATATTCATTAAAAAGAGCACACCTTGCACCATAACGAACAAACCAACGCCTACCGAAGTTAAAGCGCCACAGACCACCATTGCTAAAAAGCCTACGATCAATTTCCAGGAATGCAACTCCGTGAGCTCACCACCAACGGGTAATAAACGGAATTGGTGTGAAATTAACAGCATAATAATTAAAGCAAAACAACATATCATCGACAAACGGATTGCTTGTTTGCTTAAATGACTTACGACAAACCCACCCAGCAAGCCACCAACACAGGTACCCATAACTAAGGTTAGGAGAGTGGTTAAATCCACATTAATTAACCCCATAAAAAACAAGGATTCGATTGTTCCAGGGATTACTTGTGCTCCATTATTGACAGCCGGCATTTCATCATCACGAAATGTGCCCAAAAACTTAGCCAAAGCGACATTAACAGCGAAACTACCAACACCCAAAGTATCTGCAATAAAAGCAATCACCCCGCTGACACTTAATTTCAAATATTGCATTAAAGATAAAGGTTCAGCGGGCTGACGAATGAGCTTAAAAACCATCACAGCTACGCAAATCAGGCTTAATACCAAAATGCTTAGAGTAATAAAAAGGATGACCATTCGGCTACCAACCTAAATAAATATTGAACTGCGTATTATATACTAATTCCATTGCCCAGCAAAGAACGCGCAGATCAAAAAAGGCTCTTTGTGAGCTGCGTAAAGACACAAATAAGCTGCTTTTGACGCAATTGTATAATTGAGGTACAGTAGATTTGGACCTTGGTCCAACATTGCCTTCAAAGCAAATAGATTATGGAATTTTGTTGGGCCAAGGCCCAACCTTCAGCAATTGGATTTAATGAACTGCACAACTTGTGGTACTTACACCGACTTGATCAAAAACTGTTTTAACCATTTGTTGATCCACACTCAAGTCTTTTGCAGCATAAAGCACGCCACAAGCACCCTTTGTAAAGTTGGTCGTCGGAGTCCAATATTTGCTGTTGGCAATGATCATCATCTGATAAGCCTTTTTAATCCCTATATTTTTCGCCAATAAGTAAAATGCTTTATTAAATATCCCGCTCGCTGTATGCACTATAAAATTCTGTCGCTCTTGAGGATTTGGAATGCGTGATTTCGCGTAAGCAACTAATTCAGGATAACTAATGGCGCAATAGGCACCATGACTTTGAGCTAAATTTTTATCCATACAATCAGCAGAACTGCCATCTGAAGAAGGAAAATCCATAAAGCGTAAAGCCTTGCCAAAAGAATCGCGCACAATCGTCTCACCAATCCCCCATGTTACCGTATTGGGCTCCAGATATAGTTTATTATAAAACTGAGGAAACTTTTCCAAGAGATAAGCACGCGCTGCTTGACCGGCCATATCTGACAATGATTCATTAAGAGCACCTGACTGATCGTGGTATTCAAGATTTGAATGTTGCTCGGTAAAACCATGAGTAACCTCATGACCTGCGACATCCAAAGAAACCAAAGGATAAAAATCCTCGCCATCGCCGAAAGACATATATTGTCCATCCCAAAAAGCATTATCATAATTTTGGCCAAAATGAACGCGCATCACTAACTGCATTGGGGTCCCATTCGTATTTTGCAGTGCGTTGATTCCATACCAATCTTGATACATATCGACAATGGTTTGGCCGAAGTAATACGCATCATTGGTTGGCGAAAAGGCACCATTAACGTTTTCTTCCGTATTGTTGTTGCAGGTATATTGAAAAGGGGTGCTTAAAAGATCATTCCAATCCCAAGCCGATCCCAGATTAACCAGTTTTACCTTGGCTGTATCCATAACGCACTGACTGCCATTTTGGATTACCTCCAAAAAGGGTAATCCATCTCTTCCATACCAATACTCATGTACTTTTTCATTGCCACCAGGACCACCATCCCTATAATTTTTAATATTATTCCATTGCTTGGTGATTTCACCGCTTTGTGCATCAACAATAAAAAATGGCCATGCGGGCTTATTATCAGTCTGAGTTGTTTTAAATGAAACCTGATAAACCAGTTTCAATTCATTCTGTTGCTCGGCTCTAATTTGTAGCTCGCTCATCTCTTCATAAGTAGGCATTGGCGAATTAAAACTGAACCAAGATTTTTTAGCTAAATCAATGGCTTGATTCGGGGTCAACGCGGGTTGTATATTCAATTGCATGTCGTTAAGTAAATGCCCGTTTACTTGGCCATCCTCTTTAGTAATCATAATTTGTGCCCCGACAACTGGAATTCCGCGATACATTTGCTGATATCGCATAATCGTTTTTGCGTGCTCCTGAGTCTGATTGACTTGCTGTAGGGTATTTTTTTCTGCACTTGGAGTTGCTGCTGTACGGGCACTCACATGAGATGGCTTCTTAAGTGAAAATTGAGACAGACTAGTTAATGGCGCCTGATATAAATCTACTTCTGTTACAGCAAAGGCATCATAAGCGACCAAAACAAGAGTAAAGCCTAGAAGTTTTTTTATCATAAAAATCACTCAAAAGATCCAGAGTGACACCATGATGGCATTAAAATAAACACTTCACAAGTCAATTGTGCAAATTTTTTCTATCTGTTCTGGGGCAAACAAAATATTTTTTTTCAAAAGATTAACTAATGGGGCGTACAAAAATTCAATATCCTAAGTCGCCAATTAACTCAAATAATACCAAAATTAAAAAAACAGTTAATCGGGTCAATAGAATCAATTAACTAAAAACCAGCAGGGCTCAGAGCCCTGCTGGTTTAGCTAATTTGCCAAATTACGAGCACAGCGAATACCAAACGCAAAACTCTTCCCATTTAGCAGTTGCTCACTGGGTGGAAAGCCCGTTTGAAATAGTCTGTTCCATGCAAAAATGCCCACATCAGATGATTCGGTGCTACTCCAGTATTCACCAGGATCAAGCATTCCACCAATACCCTGTAAGAACAATTCATTGAGCATATTCGTGCTCCCTGGAGTACATAGTGAGGGACCAAAGGGATTAAAAGGCCCTAATTCACACATTGCCGGTAAATGCCAATCTAAATATCCCCCATTGCTAATACCTTTGCATACGCCAGCGGAATAGGTATTACCGGTTGAAAAAAAGGTAAACATGTTACTGGTGTTGCAGAATCCATCATCTGGACCATCGCAGTTAGCCTGTCCCAAACTAAGAACGGCAGGGTAAGAGGATGTCGCATTAGGAGAGGGAGAAGAGGGGCTGGAAAAGTCTCCTATCCCCCAAATCGGCGTATCTATGCCACCTGGACTCCAAGGAATGCCTGTCGTGGGTAATACTTGATCATTTAATGCGGCAACAATTCCACCGATACTGGCTGTAGTAGGGGTTGTATCGTCAATTGAAAAAAGATAGCCACTTTGATAAATGCATCCAAAACCCAAGATCACAATATTGGCACTTGCTGGAGGCCCTGACACCGGAAAAAATATGAAATCACTCGGAGTCGGTGAACTTCCCAGCGTACAATTTGACGTGGAGGTGGCAACAGCTCCTGGATCAATAGTTATTGAGCATGAGGCACCGGGTGACAAATTAACAACACTGGAACAGTTATCTATCGAAACTGTTGCTGATCCAGGTAATGCTGGAAATGGTCCGATCACACCGCTCAGCGTAATGGTTTGATTACTTGTGTTAGTTAAAGTTAATGTCCTTGGAGCGCCTCCACCCAGCCCGGAAAGTGCCAGAGTGGATGGATTAACAACCAGTCCCGAGTTCGGAGTAACAAAATCACTGTAAGCAGCAAGGCCTTTGCCACTGGCATTATTTGCAACCACCGTAAAAGTATAAGTTGCCCCATTAGTAAGACCCGATATCGTAGTCGTTAAAACAGAACTGGCTACTGTAACCGGTGTTTGTGCCGTAGCGCCAACAAATGGGGTAATGGTATAGCTTGTAATGGGCGAATCGCCTATATTTGTAGGCGCCCCCCATGTAAGTGTGGCTTGTCCATTGCCGGCAACTGAAGTTAAATGAATCGGTGCTCCGGCAACTGCGCCAAGCACCGTAGCCGGTAAACTGATTGTATTCGTGTTGGTCCCCTGGATAGGAATAGTTTGCGTCGTTGCTCCTGTTGCATTAAACGTTATCTGGCACGAAGCCCCAGGCGGCAAACTGGAACCGCACGTTGTGCTTTGTACGCTAAGAGGACTGGTTGGTGATGCAGTAATATTGCGTGCCGTTGTATTTCCAAAGTTGGTTACAGTCACCAATTGACTGCTACCGATAGTCGTCGTAAAAGTTGCAGGAGTGACACCCAAACTAGCCGCACACTGAAAAGCCTGAATGTTAAAAAGTGTGGTGCTGGTATTGGTTCCTTTGACAATCACATTGGGCACGGTAAAGGCTACTGGGGCATTCGTAAAAAAAGAAATCGTGCAATTTCTTCCTGGAGGCAACGTAGCAGGGCAACCATTATTTTGCACTACATAAGTATTAAAATTAGAATCAGTCGATGAGGCACTAATGTTCATCGCATTAATACGTGACTTATTAGTAATCGTAATAGACCCAGGTTGAGACAAACATCCTAAATCTTTTTGAGTAATCTGAATCGTACAATTTTGTAATGAGGGGGAGCAATTGTTCGCAGCATTTTTATTACTGCCATTGACCTGTATGCCCAATGACGCGGTGTTATTTGCAGGTTGCGGGGGACTCATTGAAGCAAACACTGGAGTGGCAACAATTAAAAAACAGAGTACGCTGAGCTTATTACCAATGGTCATCATCTATCCTTAATGAGTTGCATTATTTACTAAAAGAATCGGGTTCAATAATGCATGACAAAAAAACCTATTATCACGTTTATTGTTCATAGAATCCAGAAGATAAAGTATCAAAATGCGCCTATAAAATCGCTTAATCTTGAAAAAGCATGTCTATTGAATCTTAAAGTGTGGCGTGTTCTTTACTCACTCATGGTTTCTATTAGTTACACTCAATCACATCGCTTCGTACTATTGCAAAAAAGATGGTCTCTGTATATGGTTGCATGACAACGCGTTCCGTTAATTAAGGATGATTTCATGAGTCGCTCAACACTGCGAAGGTTATACTTTGTTCTCTGTTTCATTGTTCCGCTACAGCTATTATGGGCGCAGGAATCTCCTAAAATAAAAGAAGAAGCCTCATTAACCATTAGTTTTGGAGCTACCGTACCAAATTGTTCTAGTTCATTGCAAAATTGTGTGATTCAAATTAGTCAAAACTTCCCGCAGTGCCTCTCTAAACCTGGCACCATTACGATCACGAACAATTCCAGAATTGTGGCGAAAAATATACAAGCATCATCTGCGGACAGTAATTTTATTAATTATGTCGTGCAAAACAATGGATGCCCAGCTTCATTACAACCGGGACAAAGCTGCAGTATTTCCTTTTTTACCAATACTTCAGTAACCTTTTTAATTCCTAATGTATTAGTCAAAGGAACCAATACCACCTCAACTTTTTTTAATATGCACGCTTTGGCATGCCCTACGACGCAAGCGCGGCTAAGTGCCACTCCAACTACAGTCAATTTAGCCTTTGGAGGCGCTGCAAAGAACGTCACCCTGACCAATATTGGCAATGCAAATGCGAGTAATATACAAGCTACATTGGCCTCTCCTACTCTGGGTATTTCCGTAACAAACAATTGTCCTTCTACTCTAGCACCCAATGCTTCATGTCAATTCACCTTTGTCTCCGATTCCACTTCGGGAACGACCACCGCGACAATCCTTGCCAGCAACGCCTCAAACTCAGTTCCAATAACCATTAATGTCAGTTCAACTCCCGTCACGGTAATCTCGGTTCCTGCGACTGCAATTATTCCTGTTGCTGATTCAGTTGGGGTGAGTTTTAACGTAATAAATCTCACCAGCAATCCAGCCTATAATGTAACCGTAAATCTACCCCCTGCCTGGACAACGGTGAGTAGTACCACATGCAGTGTTATCCCAGGAAATGGCTCCTGTAGCTTAACTATAACTTCCAACGCATTTACTGGTTATGTTGCTCAGGGTGGGATATTAGTTAACGGGGATAATATAAGCTCTCCGCCAACAATGGCCTTAGCTTTTTCTATATTTGATTATTTGATATTTTCTGTTCAGGGCCCCAATATGTATGTAATACAAAATGCTGATTCAGCATCCTTATGGAGTGATGACGCTCCGGCGCCACCGTTTCCTATACCTGGCATCACTGAAACGTCTAAAACGTCTAATAATCCTCCTGATGCATGCAACGGTGCTACTGAAGGCTTATGTAATACACAACAAATAGTGAATCATTATGGCCAGTTTGCAACGAATAATGCTGCTGCTTTATGTTATCGCATTCAAAATGACAACACCGGTCCGGTCATGCCAGGAACCTGGTATTTACCTGCGGTTTGTGAGCTTGGAATATATGAGCCAAATTTACCTAATGGCAGCGATGCGGCATGCCCTACTGGGTTCCCCAATGTCGTTTCTAATTTATATAATTTAGGATTTTTAGCTGACTTAGCAGGCAGATATTGGAGCTCTACGGAATACAATAATGCAACTTCTGATGCATGGTATCAGGAGTTTTTTGGTAATCAAAAGAGTACCCAGGGCGCTGAATTTCGGGAGGACACAAACAATGTTCGTTGTGTCCGAGTCATTGGCCCAGCTTAACGAGTAGACAATAACATTAAGGATAAATAGTATGTTTGCTAAACAATATGCCGTGCTTTTTCTTTGTCTTTGTACTTCCTTTTCTGCAGTTCATGCAGGAATAGTAGAGCGCTATGTACAAAAAAGACAAGAAGAAAGAATTCCCTTAGTAGCCGACAAAACCATACGAGTCGCATACTTTAAACAGTTGATCGATCATAATGATCCTACAGTGGGTACTTTTTCACAACGCTACTACATCGATGAATCCTATGGCCTCAGTGATGATTCCCCCGTATTTTTTTATATTTGCGGTGAAGCAGCCTGTACGAAACGTGCATTAAATGGGGCAATCAGAAACTACGCACAAAAATTTCATGCCAAACTGGTTGCCCTAGAACATCGATATTATGGGGAGAGTTTGCCTTTCAATTCACTATCCACTAAAAGCTTACGCTTCTTAACTACAGAAGCAGCTCTAGATGATTTGGCCTATTTTCAACGCCATCTAAAAAATGAAAGAAACTGGAATGGCAAATGGGTCGCTTTTGGGGGCTCTTACCCCGGCTCTTTATCCGCTTATTATCGTTTAAAATTCCCATATCTGGTGGTAGGTGCTTTGGCCTCGTCAGCACCCGTAATGGCAAAAGAAGATTTTGTTGAATATGATGCCCACGTGACCCAAGTTGCAGGATCACATTGCGCCAGTCAAATACGTGAGGTGGTCAGTGAAGTAGAAGCCAGCTTGAATGATGCAGCACAGTGGGCGCAAATGAAATCACTATTTGATGCCTCTGCGGTTGCCGATCCGGTGGACTTTTTATACTTGATTGCTGATACCGGTGCTGCAGCAGTGCAATATGGAATGCGCGATGCATTTTGTTCCAGCTTGGCAACCAGCCCGACACCACTTCAAGGTTATGCAGAGTTCGCTAAAAAACTATATAAAGACATGCATGTCAGTGCGGTAGAGATGACCGCACAAGGCGCCATGAGTGAAAATCCAAGTGATTATAAAGACGGCTTAGGGATGCGGCAATGGTACTACCAATCGTGTAAGGAGTACGGATATTGGCAAAATGCCCATCCAAATCCAACGCGCTCTACTCGTTCTTCATTAATTAATCTGGATTATCATCATAAAATATGTCAACGATTGTTTGGTCTAACCCAACCAGTCAATACGACAGAACTGAATAACAGTCTTTATTTTCCTTTAATGGATATTCTTACTTCTAATATTTATTTCACGAATGGAGAAAATGATCCCTGGTCTACACTGTCTTTGGCAGAAAAAAACGGCAATGCGATTAATCCTAAATTGACTTATCAATTGATTGAAGGAGCGGCTCATTGCGATGATTTGCATAGCCCCTCCTCACTCGATTCAGATTCTTTAAAAAACGCTCGCCAAATGATGGAGTCGTTGTTAACGGAGTGGCTTAAGTAAATTTGAGCTGGTTGATTTATAACCCTCATCCCTAGCCCGCTTGCGGGAGAGGGGTCGGGGGTGAGGGTTCTACTACTTAGGCTGATGGAAGGGATGTTCCTCTTCACCCTCATCTTTAGCCCCACTCAGACGTGTTCTAGGTATTCGCTCCAAAGCGTTCCATTTATCCAGTGCATCAAGAAAACAAGAAGGGGATAAAGCCTCCACCTCTTCATGAACAGGTAATTGCAATAAAGGAGGAATATCCGTCACTCCCTTACCATTTAATTCCTGTATCAACTGTACATTTAATTCTTTAACAGTAGCGAGGGTAGATAAGCCGACAAATGGAGAACAAATAAGCGTCACGGGGCTTTTATCTTCTGCACGAAAAAGCTCTTGCGCCGTGTCATCTTGATGCACCAATCCTTGATGAGGCCCCATTAGCTGTGCATCATGCATTTCTCGTTGAATTTTTCCAAATCTATGTTCCAATTGCTGTAACCAATCATCACCTAAATGTTTTTTTAAAAATTCTTTTGTTTCATCACGTTCAATTAACTTGTCTAGCCTAATCCGATACTCCTCACTGTAGAGAAATTCAGATAAGACAAATGCATCTTTTTGGTACTTTGTATGAAAAAACATAGGCGCACCACCTTTTGTCGCTTTAATCTCAAAAACCATCACATTAGAAGAAAGATCAAGATCATTAGAAAAACCCGATCTCCATGCCCACTGAGCATCATGATACAGCTGGGATAAACGAGCGCTATCATTGATGATGCCTGAGGATTCGAATACAGCCAAATCATGAGTAAGTGAGGCTAAATCTGCTAAAGCCCCTAATTTTGACAGGGTTATTTTGTCATGATCATCAAAGTGAGTTTTGTGCCAATGCCTTGATTTAAAAGTTAAATTTCTTAGGGTCTTAATCACCGCAAAACTAATTCCGGTATCTTGCTCTTTCAGTTTCCCTAACTCTAGGATTTTTCTATTTAGCTCCAAATTGCCCATCGCATTTTCTAAAAAAGCAACAACCCTCTCTTTTTCTTTACCTGCTAACTCGAGACCCCGAGTAGGGTTATCCGCATGCATTAACCTATTCAGCAAAAATAATGCATCTAAATCTTCGCTGCTAAGTCCTGTTCCTTGAATTATTTCTTCTCGAGTCATAAATCACCTGGTCAAGCATATGAAAAATATCGAAGCATGATTTCTTCGACTAAGTTATCAACAAAGTTAATAAGTAAGTTAGAAAATAACTCATCATTAACGTTTTCTTGCGCTTGGAAAAGTAAATATTGCTGGGCAATAAAATTCACCATCTCACTAATGCGCTCAGGCTTTGCTAAATAAAAAAAACAATCCGGTAAAGCAATTAAAATTTTATTAATTAATTTCTGAGCATCAACATCAGAAATACCTAAGACCAGAGAGATTGCTGAACTGGATCGGTATTTACTGTGCATGTTTGCTTCACAATACTGGTCTACAATCCTATAGATTTCTTTGGCAGATTGTTCTTTTCTTGGGTGCACAGGCTTTACTCCATTAACTTGCCATTTTTTTATCCAATAATCCAATTTTAGACCAAATTTTAGGAGTTGTTTGCCATTCGTTAGATTGAGCCCAAGCAGTATCACAAAATGGAATACACTTCATCCCATGTGCAGCGAGGGATATCCATGCGCTACTACTGAGTTAAGATGGAAGATACCTCGTTGCACTCGGGCTGACAGAAATTGGAAACAGGCGGAGTCAAATCAGTTCAAATTAAAAGCGACCACTACGAAAGTCATCCATAGCTTGTATTATTTCTTCCTGGGTATTCATTACAAAAGGCCCATGACGCGTAATAGGCTCATGAATTCTGGCAGCAGCGATCAAAATACATTGACTTGCAGTTTCACTTTTCAAAAGCAAAGTATCCCCAGCACCAAGTTTTGCTAAGGTATCATGTTGTACTAACTGTTCGCCAATGCGAATCGTTCCTGAAATAACCAGAAGTATCGCTTGATAGTCATTAGGGATATGTTGCGCTATGCTCGCACCCGGTGGCAAGATAATATCGAATAACAAAGGTCGAGTGGCAATACCGGTAATCGGAGAAATAGTCCCCTGATCCGTCTTGCCTGCAATTACTTTAATCTGACCGCCTGAATCATGTGTTTCCACAGGTAATTGCTCTCTTCGCATTTCTTGATAACGAGGGAGTCGCATTTTCTCAGCTGCAGGTAAATTTAACCACAATTGAAAACCATGTAATCGACCATTCGCTGAAGGCATTTCAGAATGAACAATTCCTCTCCCAGCAGTCATCCATTGCACATCTCCCGCAGTAATAACTCCTTTATGCCCCTTATTATCTTCATGGGTAATCTTACCGTCGAGCAAATAGGTAATTGTTTCAAAACCACGATGAGGATGAGAAGGAAACCCAGCCATATAATCCAAAGGATCGGTGCTATTGAAATAATCGAGCAAGAGAAGAGGTTCAAAATCATTGCTTCTCTCGATGCCTATATAGCGATGTAATTTCACCCCAGCACCTTCACGCACAAGGATACCTTTAATTAATCGCTCTACTTTAATTTCGCTCATGAATACACTCCATGTTCGCTAATACACCCATTAATTTACAAATCACTGCTATATAGCATAGCCCAAAAACTATCAGATAATATAAATATTAATCCTAGGTCAGAATCACTCTATGTGCACTTAATATACGATTCTATCTTTTAAACTACATTAAGCCCATACATCGATCCCATAGAATTAAAAATAAACCTTGCAAACAGATTTATTGCATCATACATTCACCAAATGATCATATTGAATAATATTTAGTTTTTGAGCCGCATTAAATAAAACAAAAAGCGCAAAAAAAATAACCATTAGCTCGAGGTGATGTCT
Source organism: Legionella sp. 227 (assembly GCF_043161935.1). Classification (NCBI taxonomy): domain Bacteria; kingdom Pseudomonadati; phylum Pseudomonadota; class Gammaproteobacteria; order Legionellales; family Legionellaceae; genus Legionella; species Legionella sp. 227. Next base: position 1,124,888 of record NZ_CP171154.1, read on the forward strand.
ATGCCCACAAAAGATGCACATAGCAATTTAATTACTGAAATAAGTCAAATAAAAACAACCGAACAACATCAGTTGATTTTGGAGTTAATTCATAAAAAACAATATAACAAAGCTCTTTTATACGGGTGCAAAAATTGCAACCCGCACGATACAATTCTTACGGAGTTATTGGCTGTATTGATAAGAAACAGGGAAGCCCTTTTTTTGGATGTCGACATTAAAGAAAATGGCCTTAGCCCTATCGATTATACGGTAACGAATCAAAATTATACGCTCCATTTTCTGCTGGAAAAGGCGAATGCCAATGGAAATAAATTTCTAAAACCAGTATGGATGCAATTCATCGCTAATGCTGTTTATAAAATCGCAAGTCATGAAAATGCGCAATATATAAAGGAGCGTGAATCGATTGATGCCTTATTTAAGGCGCTCCCTTTAAAAAACTCATTTCTTACTGACCAAGAAAATGCTCAATTCGATGTTAAACGTCTCATATGCCTTTTACACATCTTAAGACACCTGCAGCAATATCATAATAATTTAAACGACTCTTCTTTAGTTGATTGCAAACTTAGCCCTTTCGAAAGGGAAGTCCTCTATTATCGACGTATTGATTATATCAGAGAGAGCATTAATAGATTTTCTATCATTATTAGTAATTTATCTGGATCTTTGCGCAGCAGATATAAGACGCAACTTGAACCTTTAAGCTGGATAACCCTGGAACAACTTGGTGGTGCAACAGCAAAAACAACCCCGGAAATGGTTTTTCATTTCGCCTTAGAAAAAAATTTAACTGATTTGCATTTTGATGATGCCGAGAGCTCGCTGTTTCAAGAGCATTCTGATAGAGAAGAGCTCGTTGAAGAAGCAATACCTTCTGTATTAAACGAGTTAAATGCTTTAAATCAATTTTTTAGATCTCTGCTCACTAAAGAACTTAAACCCGACACCCCCACAGTGGATAAATCACTAATTTTACCTAATGTAAAGGCAATAACTCGCTACTTTTTGGAAACTAAATACTTAATTGACTTACTCAATCTAGTGAATTATACCGAAGGAGAAGTATATGATCAGGAAAAAGTACTTACTTTATCCGGATTATCTGGCGTAAAAGCTGTATTTACGGCCCTACCCCCTGAAGTACAATATCGACGAAGACTCGACCTGACAACGAAAGCAGGACAACATGCGCTGCTACGAAGATTTCAGCGCATAGGAGAATTGTTAACCGGAAAAAAATCTGATTTTACGGAATTTGATGAAACAATTGATTTTCGGGCATTAATCACCCTACGTGATGGAATTTGTCACCAAGATGAGGGGAATAATAAATTTATTATTGATAACTTGCTAAAAGATAAAGACAAGCTGGAAACAATAGCCTCAGGTGAAATGTACAGCCTATTTAAAAGAGTGCAAAAGTTTATTGAATTACGTCAAAAAGTTTATGGCACCTATAAAGAGAATCCCAGAGAATTTTGGGCGAGCGTCCTAAAAGCAGAACAAGAACGTTTTCAAGTGACGCAAGAAAAAGCCAAAGGCAAACAAGAGGTTGTTGTTGACGCTTCTGAGCGCCGAATACCTCAACAAGAAGAAGATGAGTTTTTTATACTCTTTGAATTACTCAAATCTGAATTACTCAAACAGATGATTACCATTCCCAATCCACAAGAAATGATTACAGAATGTCATAAACTTTTTGATGGGACAGCAGAGATACCGAGTAAAAAAAGAATAGGGGAACTGTTACAACCCTTTGCCAAGTTCAAAAAAACCGAGCATGAGTCACAATATAAGAGAATGGCGCAAATACTCACGAATGCCACCGTAAAACCACGCACCACTGCGGTTGAACGACAACAAAAAAGGTTGCAAGAACAAAATGAAGCAGCGTTACGTAAATCAGCCAGGGAAAGTATTTTTATTGGACTAGACCATATACGTGAACTTGCCAAGCAGCTTATGGCAACTCCAGTTCGGGAACATATGCTTACTCCCCTGAAAAGAATCGATGCAGCCATTGAAGCATTAAACAACATGCAAGAATTTTTAGTGGAAGCAGGTTACCTGGTTATCGGTCAGCCTCATAAAAACATGAAAAGCTGGGATTTATATCATGCAAGGCAGGGACAATCTGATCTGATACAGTTATTGGTTTCTAACCATCAATTAAGTGATGCTCTTGAATATAATGCCGGACAACTTTTACAGCATCTCGATACAATTAAAGGGTACGCGGAAGCCCAGAGTTCAAAACACTTAACCCTAGGCTACGAGGCATTAAGAAATCTGAGAAATTATATAGAGCATGGAGATCCTTTAACTGAAACCCAAGAAATAAACTTAAACAAAAATTCACCCTCTGCATTTCAACATCAAAAACTATTGGCGCCAAAAATTATTGAATTAATTTTTGTATTGTTACCGGATTTATTGCAGATAAAAGAGGTGATGGAGCGAAATCAGGCGCAGCAGGCCCCCGCTTCTGTATCGGTGGATCCACTTGCAACAAAAGAAATAGAATCTTCCGTATCAGTAGAATCAAAATCTGCTAAAAAACCATCCCCCTTGGTCACCAAAAGTATTTTTAACTATTCGGTAGACAAGATGGAGGCAGAAAACCTGCCAGCTCAAAATTATACACCTTAGCCAAGGAAACCCCGATAATCTTAGCCTGAAGATACTCAGGCTAAGCATCGGATGCACATTATCTACCAAAAGTTATTGCTAGTCCTGAAGTATTCAGCTGAGGAATCAAAGCAAACTACTGGAAAACTACATATCCCACCAACAATTACTGCTCATTCACTACGGTTATAAACATTATTATGGGACAAAGCTCCAGCTCTGAGACTTCTGTAAGTTGGGACTAAGACCCTGCATCACCCAATATAAGCCAACACGGCCGCCCATTTTTTAAACAAATAATTTTCTGCTATGCTTACAAAATAGGCAGTTTAATTAAAATTACTACATTTCCTTGAAGTGGAATGGAGGAGCCAATTATGTTAAGCAGAGCACCACGAGTTGTGAAAGGTGTAAAACCAAGTCCATGCCGCCATGTGCTTCATAAACTGGTTTCAAATCGTAGCGGAGTAGGAAAACTTTTTAACGCTGCCCAAGCTCAACCTATAGCAGCCATGGAGCAAGTGCCTGTTAAAAAAGCAACAATCGACTACTCTGAGCTGTGTACTACCTTACCCAAAAAAATGGTTCATCGTGGGATGTCAGGATTTAAAGAGCCACTATGTATTGCAACCGATGGTAGACTTGGTGCGGGGATCTATGCCGCAAGACCTTTTATTTTAAATATCGCTCAATTCATCCATGATCCTAAAAGTAGTGCATTGCTTTCGACCTCACCAGATCCACACACCGTTAAAGAATATATGATAGGGTTTCAGCTCATCAGCGCCAAAGGCGCCATTGCCTCCATGTGTTTACCCTCTGTCTATATTCGTCCGCAAACAGCAAGACATATTGATATTGAAGCATTTCAATATTATCAAAAACTACTTAATGGACAACAAGATCCTGGCGAGTTTCGAAGGGTTGAAGATATTTTTGATTTAGCTCAGGGAAATAATGAAACAACAGCAATTTTGGGAGCAACAAAAGAAGATGATTGGCGTCCAAGATTTGATACAGATGTGCATAGCATAGTCCTGGTACAAGGAGCTGCTGGACGTTTGTTGAAAGGACTAAATGGATTTATTAAGGCAGGGGAAATAGAAACTACAACGGTGAAAAACCCCGACTACCGCCCAAGAATTATGTCAATAGAGGTCTCCTCTACGGCCACCGCTGAAGGTGCGATGTTCCCCAAACAATTCGAAAAAATGAATGAACGCGCACTTAAATTAGGACTAATACCGGCTGACCGCAGAATTTTAACGCTAACAGATGCTTCTACTTTAATGGGCTCTGCGGCCTATCGAAAACTAATTGAAGGTTATGAAGCGACTGAAGAAACCATGGTATTACAAAGTGTTCCTAATGAAATTGCCATTGGCTCTCCAGAACTCATTGACTATGCAGCATCGATAATTGAATCAAATCCGAATAAAAAAGCTGTTTTTTCACAAGGACTTGATAGTACTCTGCAATTATAAATCTCATTTTGAATAGATAGTTAAGCGGGATAATGCCTGTGTGAAATTAAAGTACTAAGATACAAAGAAGTTCATGGCTGTTTTCGTTGACTCTTATTAAGAGTATTTTTGTTGTTTCAATTGGACTATAGCCTTACTAGTTTTTGCTGAGTCCAATTGTTCCTCTTCTCTTGTCTGACCTGAGATTAAGCTGCGGGAGGTCGCGATAAGCGAAAAACTCTTTGGTCAAGCGCGTTCCATCGATGCTTCTTTTTTCGTTCGCGTAATGCCTGGTTCTCCCTGCTTAAAATGGATTCTACACGTTGATGAATACATATCATTACCACCAATAATGACTTGATCACCTTCAGTGATTACCTCGCCATAAGCATTTAATCGTAAATTCATCGTTGCTTTACGTCCGCAATGGCAGATGGTTTTGAGCTCAACAAGCTCATCCGCCCACGCCAAAAGATATTGGCTTCCCTCAAATAGTTCTCCACGAAAATCAGTACGCAATCCATAGGTAAGAACGGGAATCCCTAGTTGATCAGTAATTTCCGTTAATTGATAAACTTGGGCACGTGTTAAAAACTGGGCTTCATCAACCAAAACGCAAGCATATTCCTTTTCCTGGGCTAGGACATGTTGGTACAAATCGTCTTTGGGATTAAAAATAAAGGCTTGTTCCGATAAACCAATGCGGGAATGAACGGCACCATGTTGATATCGATTATCTATGGATGGCGTAAATAATATGGTATTCATTCCACGTTCACGATAATTATAACTTGATTGCAAAAGCACCGTGCTTTTCCCTGCATTCATTGCTGCAAAATAAAAATAGAGTTTTGCCATAGGATTTCAGTTTTTTTGAAATGCACTCATCATACCTAAATCATCCACTTAGAATCTACTCTCGTGCTCTAATTCAATGCGAACATCATTGTAGCCTGGATTAGCCTTGATTAATTCATTAATCCGAGCGATTTTGAACACTTTTTTTGGTATAGTACAAAAAAATATTTTTTCCTATGAGCACTTACAATAGAATGAAATAGCTTCCAAATATTGCATGAGATAACTATGAACTCAAAAATAAAGAACTTATTTGTCGCATTTATCTTAATGAGCATCGCATCCCTAAGCCAGGCAGATGTTCTGCTTAAAGATACCCTGGGCAACACCATTCCGTTTTCCTCGCTAAAAGGGAAGTGGGTACTTATTAATTATTGGGCGGGTTGGTGTAAAACCTGTATTGATGAAATTCCTGAATTGAACCGCTTTTATCAAAAACATGAAAAAGACCCCATTGTATTATTCGCTGTAAATTATGATGGGCTACCCATACATAAACAAAAAAAGCTCATTCAAAAATTTAATATTCGGTATCCCTCACTCGCCTCCGATCCAGCACTTGCTTTAGGATTAGGCGACATTATTGGCGTGCCGGTGACCTTTGTGATTAATCCCAAAGGAGAGCTCGTTGATACGCTCTATGGCGGCCAAGATATAAAAACCTTAGATACCGCAATAAAAGAAGCATAAAATATCGTATACCTCTCATCACCCTGAGGAGTTTACGATGAGGAATCTCCTGATAGAGCGTCATTGTTGATTATAAAGCTCATACCACTTCATGGAGATCCTTCATTCCGTTTGGGATGAGGGATTCTCCACAAACAAACGTTGTTTTTGTTCCTGAGTAATGCGAATTTTCAACAACCAATCACCGTTTTCATTATGCGATTCGTTTAAAACGGAACCTAATTCATAGAGTTGTGCCCTTAGTTTTGCCTGAGTTGCTTTAAGCACTACATTTTCAATAAGAACGGCCCCATGCAATTGGGTGCTAATTGCTTCTTTGAGTACATCCAGTCCCAAATTGGATGCCGCGGAGATCCATACTTTACATTTCCCTTCCTGATAATCTACCTTGGGCTGATACCCTTCTTTTAAATCAATTTTGTTAAATACCAAAATGATGGGAATATCATGCACTCCTAACTCATCCAAAACCTGTTGCACTGAAAAAACGTTATCTCGCCAATGAGGATCAGAAATATCGATCACGTGCAGTAATAAATCCGCTTGTTGAGTCTCTTCTAAGGTTGCCCGAAATGCCTCTACTAATTGATGCGGTAAATCACGAATAAATCCGACGGTATCAGTTAAAATCACCGAAGAAGAGCCCGGTAAATTGAGTTGACGCATGGTGGGATCCAACGTAGCAAACAACTGATTCGCCACATAAATGCTTTCTCCAGTTAATGCATTGAATAAAGTGGATTTACCGGCATTGGTATAACCCACTAGAGACACCGTGAGTAAAGATGCTTTGCGTCTAGCCTGACGGTTTTGATCCCGATTGCTGCGGACTTTTTCCAAACGCTTATTAATGTATTTGATACGCTCACGCAATAAACGACGATCTGTTTCCAATTGAGTTTCACCTGGGCCTCGTAATCCAATACCCCCTTTTTGGCGTTCCAAATGAGTCCAACCACGGATTAAGCGTGTTGATAAATGCTGTAATTGAGCCAACTCGACTTGCAATTTCCCTTCGAACGTTCGTGCACGCTGAGCAAAGATATCGAGAATCAAGCCGCTGCGATCAACCACCCGGCATTCGAATAAACGTTCCAGATTACGTTCTTGAGAGGGGGATAATTCATGATTGACCAGTACCAATTCGGCCTCAAGCGCTTTCACCAGCTGTGCAATCTCCTCCGCTTTCCCTTTGCCTATATAATACTTGGCATCTGGAGTTGCCCGCGTGCCTAAAACACAATCCAAAATGTCCGCATTTGCTGAAAGAGCTAGTTCTTCAAATTCCTGCAATGCCTTATCCGCATCAATTCCCGGTAGGGCTAATTGCACCAATACTGCCCGCTCACCACCTTGAGGACGTTCAAACACTCAGTTGCTCTCCAAAAAATAGGTTTTATTACTCCAATTGAGGAATAAAAATTGAAAATGGGTCTCCGTTCGACCTAAGGCTTTTAGCACATCATATATTTTCACTTTCCCTCTCTTAATTTATCCTATAGTGACCTGATGCCCACAACTTCAAGCCTGCAAAAATAAGCCCCATTAAACGGGTAAGTATTATGGCAAAAGAAGAAAAAAAACACCATGTTGTAATAGGCCGAATAAATTAGCCTATGTACAAACGCTCGTGTTCTGGAGCTACTTAAAAATATTAAAGGATGGGCCCAATAGAAGGCTCTTTTGCCTCTGATTTCTGTTTTTCTAATTCTTCTTTCAAATCTTCATCTACAAGAGACTCGTTTAAATTTCGAACTGCTTGCCCCGATGTGGTGCGAGAAAAAAAGGATGTTCCCTTAGTGTTACGGCTTATAAATGTACCAGAAATAATATTTAAAGCATCAAGCAAAGTTTCCGCAATGGCTTTTATCCAAGATCGACGACGCACATCAACAACAGACAACATCTTCTCAGAGGCCTTCGCAATATTAGCTTTGAAATCTTTTTCAGATGGTTTAAGTTGATTATTAAATACAGCCACATATAAACCTTTTCGATATCCTGGCTCTGCAACCGAAAATGAGCTGGCTTTTACCTGAGCATTCTCTGATTTTTCATTTTCCCATCGAGATGCTATTTCCGCGCAAGTGGTTTCAATTTTAAGCAAAGAACTTTTAAATTTTTTCCCTTGCTCATTTGGACTTAAATACATACTAAAAACATCCTTACCATCCTTCTGCAATGAACAAAGAGTTTCAATCATTTTTGATTTTCTTGCTACTTTGATTTTTTCATCACCATTAATCGCATCTAAAACTTCTCTAAATTTTTTTGCTTCAGGAGTATCAATAAACACCCATTTGTTAGCTATTGTATCTTTTAAGTTAAGCGCCAATAGTATATCCATGGCACTTGCTTTTGGATTATTTGGATCCAGTAGTTCTGAAGTTAATTGAGTAAAGGCGGCAGCTTCAATATTCGCTCCAATATTTGCATCAATCATAGCCCTTAAATGCGCATTGTTTAATAAAGCTTTAGTTTCTTCTACACTAACTTTTAATTTCCCGAGTAGCATCTCTTTTAGATTAGAAAACTTACAAAATGAATTAAAGTAGTAAAACTGCTCTGGATCTGCAAATTCATCATATTTATCTAAGTGTTCTAGCTCACACAGATTGTAGGCAAACATAATTCGTTGCGAGTTGTAATTATTAATGGACACAATACTTGTGAGTTGTTTAAACTGCTCGTCGGTTAATTCATCTATAGGTAGTTGAGTAAATTTTTTATTTAATGAGTCCATCTTTGACTTATCTTTCGATATAGTCAGAAGCCGCTTATCTACTTGGTTAAAGTATAAAAGGCCCTCCTCAGTAAGAATATAACGAGAACTCTCATATGCGCGCATCTCCTCCTGGCTAGGAATATTTTGCATTTTAAAAAGACCGCATAACTCTTCACCCTGGCTTATCGGAGGTAAGCTAAGCACTATTTCTCTAAATTTTTTGCCTTGCTTGTCGTGACGTAAATACAGGCTAAAAACATCTTTGCCGACAATATTATTCCATTTGTCACCGAGCTGAAGCGAACAAAGAGTTTCAATCATTTTGGATTGTGTTGCTGGTTCGATTGTTGGATCATTATGAATCGCATGCAAAACTTCTCTGAACTTTTTTGCTGTGGCAGTATCGACAAACGCCCATTGATAAGCTGTTTTATTTTTTAAATTAAGATCTAATAATATATCCATGGCCCTCGATTTCGGGTGATCAGGATCTAATAATTGCCGGATTTGGGCTGGAGAAGCAAAAGTGGTAGGCTCAATATGTGCATCCATCAGGGCCTTTAAGCGTTTGTTGCCTAATAAAGCTGTAGTTACTCCAACACTTTTCCTTAATTTTTCAAGTAGCACAGTTTCTAGATTCGGATACTGCGCGAATTGATTAAAATAAGGTACTAAGTGATTATGAGCGGCAAGCTGATTGTATCTTTTTTCTAAAAGCCCGTTTTTGTAAAGAACGCTTGCTAGTTTAATGCGTTCAGCATTGTATTCTTTAATAGGAGTAATAGCTGTGAGTTGTTTAAACTGCTCATTGGTTAATTTATCAATAGGTAGTTTGATAAATTTTTTATTTAACGAAGCTATCGTTGACGGATCTTCCGATATAGTGAGCAGCTTTCGATCTTCTTGGTTAAAGAATAGCAGTGCATTCTCAGTAAGAATATAACGTGAACTCCTGTATGTGCCCAACTCATCGTGGGTTGGGGCCTTTCCGATCTTAAAAAAACTACAGGGCTTTTTACCCTCACTTATCGGAGGTAAGCTATGCACAATCTTCCTAAAAAAGATACTCCTTAGAACATTCCCATAGTGTTCTTCACTACTTACACCATTTTCGGCAAGCTTATGGAAGCCCTCGCGCACTTCTGAACGTAATGGCTTATCCCTTTTTTGATAATGCTGAGATAGGAAATCTTGCAGATTTTGTGAATCCGATATTGGCATGGGCGTACCATTCATAAATTCAAGAACAACATCTCTGAATTCTTCATGTTCAATGTTGGGTTGTTTAAATAAAAGGTCTATTGCCATTGACATGACTTTAGGCTGTAAATTTGTACCTTTAAGCCAACGCAGATGTCCACTTATATTTTTAAATGTTTTGTCGTCTTTCTCTAAGAGCTCTTTAAAAAATTTAACAGCATTATTACTATTGGCCATCAACCTTAATTTATCGACTCCTAAAGGATCATTGGATAACATTTGCTTTAACTTCGCATTACCATTAGGGACCAAAGCAAACTGATGAAACGATGCCAAAAATTGATTGTTATCCTTTTTAAACTTATCAAATGCCCCCAGAGCACCTATTTGATCTAGATCAATAGCCAATTGATATAAAGCTTCTTTTCTAGCAGGATTTGTTTCTTTAGTAATCGTCTGAAGTTTCTTGGCCAGTTCATTTTTTGGATTTAGAATTTTATCTACCAGCGGTTTATCAATTGGGATATTTGCGGCAATTAATGCGTTCCATAAGGAGTTTTCTAATATCGGCTGACAAGCTTTGGCAACGTCCTCAGCAGCTAGTTTTTGAACCAAAATACCCTTTAATTCTTCATTTTTTACAAGCTGATTAAATGAGCTGACCCATTGTAAGTTATTAGATAATGGGGAAAAAACTGACAAATGACCTAATTCAACCAAATTTTTTGCTAATTCAATACGTTTTCTGATGTCTTCAGCTGCTTTAGCTTCTCTAGTTTCCCTAGCTTCTTTAGCCTCTTGAGTTTCTTCAACGTCTTTAACGCCCTTAACGTCCTTAACGTCCTTAACGTCCTTAACGTCCTTAACGTCCTTAACGTCTTTAACGTCTTTAACGTCTTTAGCTTCTTTAACTACTTTAACTACTTTTTTAGCCTCTTTAACGTCTTTAGTGCCTAAAATAGCCACCATCCTTCTGAACTGCTCAGACTCTAAAACCAACTCATATGTTCTAGAATCTGATATTTTTAGCTTAGCGAGTTTTGCTAGAGTTTCTTGAGCAAAAGCTAACTCTTCATCATTGTCTACATTATTAGATAAAAATTGAATCACTGAGTCTCGTTTGATTTTTTCAATTCCTGGGGCTTGATTTAAAAAACCAACCAGCTTTTTAATTGGGATTTGAAATCCTTCCTTATCTAAAAACTCAACAGCCAGTGATAAAACTCGTTCATCCTTAGGTTCATACGGTGTTACTTTACTAACTGCTTGATGAAGTCGCTCCAGTTTAGCGAGAGGTTTTTCATTGTTCAAAATTGATTCCATCAATTCATTTGCATTCTTGCATCTTAGAATTGAAACTAACCAATCTATCCCTTTTTCGTTTGCTAAAACTGATTCCAATAAATCATGTTTTTTAGCATCACTCGCCAGATTGTTAAAAAAATCAATGAATTTCTCTGTAAAACCTCGCAATTGAGCAAATTTATCTTCATGGTATAATCGATGTAGGTTAAGCGCTAGCTTAATATCTCTTTCCTGTACTTTGTGGCTATCCAGAATGGATTTCAGTATTTTCGATAATTCACTGTTCTCATTAAGACATGCTTCAATCTGCTCCAGGCTTAATTTCATGCCCATTGCATGTAAAGCAATTAAATATCGATTTTTTATTATATCTGCAGCATGTGTCTCAATAAAACTCATCCATTTTTTATCATCCTCAAATTTTTCATCTACGACAAAATTTCCCGTAAATAATTCATGAAAAATTTCAGCATGTTCTTTAATTTTTCCATCTTCTTCCAAGATGTTACCTATTATCGCACTTATAGCCTTTGAGTCTGCAGCTTCTTGCAAAGCAGACAAAAGCTGCATGCCACCAACTTCAACATTTTCTGATCTATTTGGAAAAAAAATGTTTGGGTCTATTGAGGACAGGACGTAAGCTCGACGCTTCTCTGGTGGCAAATGGGTATCTTTAGATACTATAATCATCCATTGATTCGGCTGACCTCTTCGATAAAAAATTGATATACCTGCGGGAATGCCTTTGGAATCAAGGTACGCGGCACCTGCATCTACAACTTTAGGAGTATTCTCTTCCCTCTCTGGATCATTTAGATCATAGAAGGGCATGTCCCCCAATAGAAATTTTAAATTTCCACCATACATATCACCTTGCATATAGCGATTTCTAATTGGGTCAATCTCATCCTCTTCCGGTAAAAAATGTTGTTCCATTTTATCCCTGATTTGGGGTATGCGAAATATTGGGACTCGTGGATATAAATCGAGCCTTATTTGGTTATCATTAGGTACATCTTTTCTTTTCAGCATTACCAACAAGTCGCGGGCTTTGAAGATGTTTTCAACTGTATCTTCAAGATAATAAAGCTGAGGCTCAGACTTGGACATAGACATAAACAAGCTCCTGCTTAAAAGGTATAAGATATGGACGATTTATGATCTGATTATAGAATATAATTTATTAACACTACATTAACAGTGTCTAGCTGTTCTACATACCGCGCCCAGGCTATGTAATAAATAACTGTCAGACCTAGTATAGCAAATATTTTAGTCAATTTGAAAGAAAATGGATCGCTTCCGCGAAAGAAGGGATCCATTTCTGTTTTAGCATCACGCTAAATCGTGGATGGATTCCTGCTTGCGCAGAAATGACAGCTTTTGCTTAGCTTAACCACCAAAGGCATAACGCCCATTTTAACCTTCCTCAGCACCTTCATTGCCGGAATTTTCATCTTCAACGGGCATTTTTATGGCACGTGATGGCACCACTGTGGAAATCGCATGCTTATAAACCATTTGTGTAATCGAATTTTTCAGCATTACCACATACTGATCAAACGAATCCACAATACCGTGCAATTTAATTCCATTTACCAAAAAAATGGATACGGGCACCTTCTCTTTACGCAATTCATTTAAGAAAGGGTCTTGTAATAAATGAGTTTTAGACATTGCCTACTCCTTATTGTTATTGTATTTTTTAAAGGCAAAACATGCATCTGATCACTTATTCGACATTTTTTCAGAAAACTTTAGATTAATTTCATGACAGTTCGATTTTAATCCGTTACTATAGGGTCTGTTTAAATTTCGCTATCTTGAATCAAAATGGCATTTTTTTGCACAGGATAGTGGAGTGGTCAACAGACCCCAGGGAGTAGCTCCTTTGTATTATTGTTCAGTACCCTTTCTCATCTTAATTTAAGGAGGATTAAATGGTATTTACTTATGAAGAATTAATTGCCCTAGAAAATCCCTATGAACATCTGAGCGATGGTGATGCACTCGCCGAGAATGCTAAGGCATTTGAGACCTTAAGTCGTAAAGAAAAAATTGCCATGGCAACTAAACTAATCGCCGCCTGCCCGGAAGCAAAATTCAAACAATATGGCAATCACATCAAAGCATTAGGTGGCTTAATTAAAAGTGAGGATAGTTTCCACTCGGTCATCACTGAAGCATACCAAGTGAGGCAACGCATCAATTCCTTACTCGATCCCCGAAATAAATCACCCCATGTTTTGTTTTCAGCTAAGGAATTTAATCCTGCACCTTTCTTTCAATTTAGTGCGCTTGCCAAGCAATTATTAGAAAGCAATGAGTCAGAAATTGCAGAGCGATTAGCTTTGTGTGTTCCAGAGCAAGAGCGCCATCAAATCGCTTTCAATGTCGGAATCGCTTTTCCTAAGAGTATTCTTAATGAAAAAATTCATCATGCATTTTTGTTGCGTCGCAATATAGAAAAATTGTTACTAAGTGATACTCCAGATAAATTTTTTACCAGCCGTGATTATGATGGGGATAGCTGCAGGATGTTCGTCAATATGTTTCGTGTCTTATTAAAAGGCCAGGAAGAATCAATTGCCGGAAAATTGTGTGCGTTAGAATCTGTCAGTCGCTCATCGGTCAAACGCCACCTGGAGTTACTGCATACCGAAGCCTTTGATGCAACGAATCCGTTCAAATTAATTGCCGATGCCATAAATAAAAAGGAAAGCTCGGAACAAAAGAAAAATGAGTCTCAAGCCAGTAATCGAAATAGTTTATTTAATCGCTCACCAACATCTCCCGTGAGTGAAATATCCCTGTCTATGGAGCAATTTGATTTAAGTAGTGAAGCTGATGATGAGAAAGAACTGTCCAGTGATGGCTCATCTGAAAATAAAGAGGAAGAATATTTTGAAGAATCTAATTTCACTCCGTTTTAAACCCGTCCGCCCTTACAAAGTAAGGGCACTTTATTTTGATCCTTAATTTCAAGAGAGATATTAATGACTCACGAAAAACTCACTGTTGCCTTAGTGCAAGAAAAATGGCATGAAAACCCTAAAGAACATCAAGACAAACTAGCGTCCGGAATCAATGCCGCCGCACAACAAGGAGCGGCCATTGTTTGTTTACAAGAGCTTACCCTGAGCCCTTATTTCTGTACACGCGCCAATGTAGATCCTAGCCCATTTATGGAAGACATCCATACAGGCCCTACAGCTCAATTTGTCAGTCAAATGGCAAAAGCGCATAATATTTGCATCACCGCCTCACTTTTCGAAAAAGCCGGTTTCAATACTGCTGTGGCTTATAACAATAAAGGCGAGCTGATTGGAATCACTCGAAAACAACACATCCCCACTGGGGAAAAATATCATGAAAATTTCTACTTTAAACCTGGAGATTCCGATTATCCAGTCCACCAAATCGCGGGGCATAAATGGGGTTTACCCACCTGTTATGATCAATGGTTTCCAGAGCTGTCGCGTATTTATGGTTTAAAAGGCACGGAAGTTTTAGTATACCCCACCGCAATTGGTGGTGAACCGACAGCTCCTGAGGTGAATACGCAACCCATGTGGCAGAAAGTTATGGTTGCCCAAGGGATCATGAGTAATACCTTTATCATTGCCGCCAATCGAATTGGTTGTGAAGACGGATTAGAGTTTTATGGTAGCAGCTTCATTAGTACGCCTATGGGTGAAATTTTAGCACAAGCATCTCGCGATAAACCCGCAGTATTAGTCGCCGAACTCGACTTTGGGCAGCGCGCATTGTGGGGAAGATTATTTCCCTTTGCTCAGCAGCGAGAGCCTTCTACCTACCATGATCTTGTAAAATCACGCTAATGCCTTTGGAAAATCGACCTATGAACATCAGTGCATCACCTGAAGAAAATTTATATAACATCAACAACTGGGGTGAGGGATACTTCAGTATTAATGCTCAAGGGAATATCGAAATAAGCAAGGCACCGGGGAAACCAGGTGTTGAGCTGCAAGCGATTGTTAATGAGGCAAGCAGAGCGGGGCTTCATCTTCCCCTGCTCATCCGTTGTTCGGATATCTTACATGACCGTGTACACCGTATCTACGAAGCCTTCACGCAAGCTATAGAAGAAAATGAGTACACAGGGCATTACAAGCTGGTTTACCCCATTAAAGTGAACCAAGAACAAAGCGTAGTTCGCGAACTGTTGAAATCACCCAATCACTCGATTGGCCTGGAGGCGGGTTCGAAACCTGAGCTCATGGCAGTAATTGGCATGTTGGGCAATCAACAACACAGCACGATTGTATGTAACGGTTATAAAGACAGCTACTACATACGTACGGCGCTTATTGCTCAACAAATGGGACACAAGGTTTTTATTGTTATTGAGAAAATCTCGGAGCTGGATATTATTTTAAAAGAATCGGCTCGCTTAAAAATAAAACCCTCTCTTGGTGTTCGCATCCGTTTAATCAGTAAAAGCGCCGGAAAATGGGAACACACTGGCGGCGTCAAATCCAAATTTGGCCTTACCGCTAAGCAGGTACTCGAGTTGGTCAATAAATTAAAAGCCCATAATATGCTCGATTGCTTACAGCTGATGCATTGTCATCTGGGGTCACAAATTGCCAACATTCACGATATACGCCATTGCATGCAGGAAGTATCCCGGTACTATGTTGAGTTGCGCCAATTAAATGCACCCATCGATACCATTGACGTCGGTGGTGGACTCAGTGTGGATTATGAGGGAACTCATTCCAATCAGGGTTGCTCCATGAATTACAGCATCCATGAATATGCCACACATATTCTCCTCGCCATTCAATATCTGTGTCAGGAAGCCAATGTTCCCGAGCCCAATATTATTTCCGAATCAGGACGTGCCTTAACCGCTCATCATGCGGTATTAATTTCTGATATTAGTGATATAGAAATAATGAATAAAGCGCCCTCGCTTCCAGAAATTACGGATGAAGACTCCCATGTGATTCGTGATATCTATGATACGTATCACTCCATTACTGCAAGCTCACCTATTGAAATATATAACTATGCAGAACATTCATTAAATGAGGCCCATTCTTTGTTCAAGCATGGAGTTATTAGTTTGCAGGAGAAGGCTAAAGTAGAGGCATTTTATACCAATATATGCCTGGAGCTTAAAGAACGCCTCAATGTGGAAAACCCTTCTGAAGAAACTTTGTTGGCAAAAATCAATGAAGATATGGCCGTTAAGGTCTTTTGTAATATCTCATTTTTCCAATCGATTCCGGATGCCTGGGCCATAGGCCAAATCTTTCCAATCGCCCCAATTTCACAGCTTACCCAAACACCGTACATGCACAGTGTTTTGCAAGATTTAACTTGTGATTCAGATGGAACCATTAAAGAATACCTTGGTAGTTCCTGTGTGAATTCAACCCTAATGCTTCCTCCATACGACAATAACAATCCATACTCATTAGGTTTTTTCTTGGTGGGTGCTTACCAAGAAATATTGGGTAATTTGCATAATTTATTCGGGGATACCAATTCCTTGGATGTCAAACTGTTTGACGATGGGCAATTTGAACTTAATGATTTGGTCAGTGGCGATACAGTAACTAATGTGCTGAACCTCGCTCATTTTGATACCAAAAAATTAGTCCAATCTTATGAGAAACAATTAATTCATGCAGAGCTCCCTAAGGAAACGACGCTTTTGTATTTAAATGAATTAAGAAGCATTTTTTCTCAATTAACCTATTTAGACGAACATATTCGGAGAAAATAAGATGACACCAAAACAAAGTGGATTTTTTATGCCCGCTGAGTGGCATCCTCATGAGCGGTGTTGGATGGCATGGCCTTGTCATCTTGAAACATGGTCTAAAATTGGCCTCCAAAAAGCACGCAGTGCCTACGCACGGGTTGCTCAAGCTATAGCCCAGTATGAACCAGTAACCATGCTGGTCAATCCAGGGGATGAAGAATCAGCCAAAAACCTATGTGGTGATGGAGTTACGTTGTTCACGCTACCTATTAATGATTCATGGACCCGAGATACAGGACCTACTTTCTTATTAAATCAGCACCAACAATTAGCGGGAGTTGATTGGATACATAATGCTTGGGGTGGTAACTATCAAGATTGTGCGCTGGATAACCAAATTGCAGGAGCAATCTTAAAACAGACTCATGCCCTGGCCTTTTCAGCACCGTTGGTTATGGAGGGTGGTTCATTTCACGTCGATGGCGAAGGAACCATACTCACTTCCCGCGAATGCCTGCTTAATGAAAACCGTAACCCCAAGCTCAGCCAACAAGAGATTGAAAATTATTTGTATGATTTTCTGGGTGCTCAGAAAATCATTTGGTTAAACAAGGGGTTATTAGGGGATGAAACCGATGGTCATATTGATGAAATCGCTTGTTTTATTGCCCCCGGAAAAGTGCTTTGCCTTATTACTCATGATAAGGAAGATCCTAATTATGCAACTTTGCATGAGAACCTGGAAATTCTTAAATCTGCGACTGACGCAAAAGGGCGAAAGTTGGAGGTTTATACGGTTGAGCAACCACCAGCCACCTATCTTGATGGAGAACGATTAACTTTATCCTACATTAATTTTTATTTGGCCAATAAGGGAATTGTCATGCCTGCTTTTGGTTATGCACAACACGACCAGGCAGCCTATCAGTTATTCTCGCAGTTATACCCGGGCTATCATATTTCGCAAATTGATGCACTGGATGTATTTGCCGGAGGAGGGGGAATCCATTGCATCACCCAACAGGAGCCTAAGAGCCTGTCTAAGACAACACGACCTACTCTTTGAGACATTTCTTACATTGTGTTGCTCCATCCACGCAATGACAACAACAGCCAAAAGGCTATACTCTAATTCAAAGGGATGACACGGATTCGTCTGACAGGAAGTCAAACTAAGGGACCAGTACATGGGATGTACTTCGCTGCAAGGATGCGGCACACTAAACGCTTAATATATCTTATTTCTCCATAAGAAAAAAATCTCTCTTCCGTCCATGGCTGGTACGAAGAGAGATTACTCCATTGTAGGTATGGTGTTGTAGTGCCTTAGATTTGCTCCTCCAAATTCTTAGAGCACTACAACATTATAAAGCCCAACACAAAAGACAGTCTCAATGCAGCGCTTTTGTTGGACCCAAACTCTCTATACGATCTCAGATAACTATTTTCTAGGGTTTATATGCCGCGGTGATTTTTTCTGCTTCCTCTTCAGAAAATTCCCTGACAAACTTCCCTTTAAAATCACCAAAGACGCCACTAAAATGTCCCTCAAATTTGCGTGTGTGAAACAAGGTTCCCGCGATGAGATGGCTCCTAGCTATGAGTTCTTGGGGATTGGGTGCACTTTGTTTGGTTTGTGTCGCTACAACATTTATTTCTTCAATTTTTTGGCCTATTACAGCGATAATTTCATCGGCTGCTGTATCTAAAATAAAGTTCTGTCCTTCTACTCCATCACTATGCTCATTGGTAACATAAATGTCGGCCCCCATGGAACTACTTGCAGTAAATCTTAAGAATCCTGGACCGACGTATTTTCTTTCCTGTTTGATACTATCGCAACGAATTCGGCCGCGCTCATTCATATCGCGATTAATACGGCGCTCAATGATGTCTGAATAATTGTCCGTGGCAATATTCGCTGTGACTACCGGCACATCCGATGACCAATATTTTTTATAAAAATATTGCGCAAAAATCCCTTCCAGAATAATCACATCGGATGGGTCCACCTGCTCTTCATCGATGCGACTGTTCGTTTTGAAATCAAAAATGGGCTTAGTGATCGATTTTCCTTGATGCAACTCGCCAATATGCGTGATTAATAAATCTAAATGGAGCATTTCAGGTGTATCAAAATTAGTATTTTTTCGATAGTCTTCGAGATTAACATCCTTTGGGCATTCTTTATAATAATCATCCATGTTTAATATTTGCGCGCTTGTTCCAGTTTTTTTTAATTTGTTTAATAGATGATGAGATAAGCCTGTCTTTCCGGAACCCGATGCTCCGCCAATAATTACAAAAATCATATTTGCCTCAAAGAAATGTCAAATTTAGGTTCATAAAGCGTGCGAATTATACATATGTACAGTTGGTTACTCAATCAAAAGTTTTTGCTGTTTTTTTTGCACATGAAATTTATAAAAAACTTTATCTCTTTCAAGGGCTTTGCTTTTGCTGTTTTACAAATGCGTACAAGGTAATCAGCCCTGATTTTTTTGAGATCCTGTTATTTCAGGGGGGTATTTTTTCAAGGAGGAAACTCTTGATTGAGTTTTGAATTCAATCAAGAGTTTGGGTTTTACTTATTGACTGGCGGAATATCTATCAGTTGATAATTCGGTAAATCTGGAATCAAGCTGCCAAGTTCTGGTGAGCCTAAACCCGTTACATAGTCATAACCTTCTTGAGCAGTACAATAGTAACCACAGTCGCCGTTAGTTCCAGAGGTGATGTCGTTATAATTGTAATGGTATTTTCCACCATTAGGGTTTGCTGCAGCATATAATATATTCACAAAATGGCCACCAAATACTTTACCATAGAGTGAATTAGCAACCGCAACGATTCCCGCCCATTGAGGAGCACCCGCACTGGTGCCACCAACTACGGCCCAGCCCACACCATCACTGCTTGGAACGGAGTTATAAACTGAAAATCCTGTTTCTGGATCAGCGTTATATGCTACATCAGGAACCCCGCGCATATTGTTTGATTGAGGGATTGGTAGATTTTTTTGATAATCTGGCCAAGCTTCTACTGAGCTAACTCCGCCACCACTACCTGACCACGCCTCTTCTCCTTGATAGTTTCCATAGGAGTCAACATTTAAAGTAGTTCCACCTACAGCCAAGACATAGGGAGATGATGCGGGATAAATGGTTCCTGCGCCACTATCACCAGAGGATGCAGTAAAGGTTACTTTTGGATTATTAAACACCGCGTCATAGGAGGTTTGCCCAGCAAACTCACTGCCACCCCAGCTCATGGAAACCACGGTAGCCCCATTTTTTACTGCCACTTGCACGGCTTTAAATAAACTATCCATTTGATCATTTGCAGCTTCAACTAAAATGATTTTTGCTGCCGGTGCTACCGCATGTGCCCATTCAACATCTAAAGCAATTTCTCCAGCCCAACCTGCGTCTGTTCTTGGCTTTCTACCTGTAGCATATATTTTTTTAAAACACCCATTTGCTGTTGTGCATGCAGGCAAACCAAAGTGTTTTGAGAATACCGCTAAATCTGATTCGATTTTTGGGTCATCATATGCATCTACAATTGCAATAACCTGTCCTTTCCCTTGAGCATTCACAGAATTAAACCCATAGGCAACTCGAATTTGACTTGGTGTTAATCCAGTAGGCATAAAGTGAGGAGTGTTGGGTTTATAATGAATGGGATGATGAGCTATCCCTGGGGCTGTTGGCAAAGCATAAGCCTGTACACTCAATAAACCTAATACAACTGGTGTAACTAGAAGTTTAAATGGCAGCCCATTTAATTTTAATTTCATAGCATCTCCTTGTATAGTTAAATCCTTACAGCCATAAAACTCAATAATTTTTCTTGAATAAGAAATAACTGATTTCGAATACTCCATTGCTTATGAAATAAATCCTACTGATGCAAGGAGCATTTTGGACTTCATTCAATACATAGTCTTAAAGGAGCGATGAGTACCGAACTCGACCTTAGTCATTTCCTTTTAGCGAGAATGATATGCGATTTTTAAAGTAAACTAATTGTGATAGATATCCTGTCATAGGTGATATCATTTGTCCAGAATTGTTTTAGGTGATCCATCTGCTTGATTTAGAATACTTTTTTGCAACTATTAGGATGCACTCATGATTCGACGCAATGAATTTTGTATGTTCATGGCCTATTAGGGTCTGTTTCCATTTCTTTAGCTTGGGCAGCTAGCAGGTTCACGTTATGCTCGCGATAACGTGACCATTTGTGCACAATAATAAAAATGGAAACAAGCCCTTCAAGCTTGCGCCTTGTTACACGTCTATATTTTCGGCTTCTAAGGCATTACTTTCGATGAACTCCCTTCGGGGCTCAACATTGTCACCCATAAGGGTAGTGAATATAGCATCCGCAGCAACGGCATCTTCAATGCTTACTTGCAGCATACGTCGCACTGCCGGATCCATTGTTGTCTCCCAAAGTTGATCAGGGTTCATTTCGCCAAGGCCTTTATAGCGCTGGATAGTCTGACCTTTTTTCGCTTCTTCCATTAACCAGTTTAGAGCTTGCTCAAAATGTTCTACAGCGAGTTCCTTTTCACCACGTTTAACATAAGCGCCTTCTTCCACCAGACTTGCTAATTTAGAACCCAGGCTAACTAATTCTTTATAGTCTTTGGAGTTGAAGAATTCCACATTCATAGGAATGTAGTTTTCCATTCCATGCTGAGTAACTATTATTCTGGGGATAAACTGGTTGGTATCAGCTAATGAGTGAACCTCTACTTGATATTGTTCTGTTTTGCTTCCAAGCTGCTGCATGCCTAAATGCAATTGCTTGCACCAATTGGCTATTTTTTCGTGCTGACTAAAGTCTTCACTATGTAAAGTGGGTAAATAGGCTACACGTTTCAATATATCAGAGGGATATCGTCTTTTATAGCGTTTGATAATCTTTTCAACACGTCGATACTGCTGTACCAACTCTTCCAAAGCCATAGCAGTGATCGGCGGAATGTCTTTTCCTGGATAGAATGCTGCTCCATCCAAAGCACTTTGTGTCAAATATTCGAACAGCGCCTCATCATCTTTAACATACTGTTCTTGTTTTCCGCGTTTTACTTTATACAATGGGGGTTGAGCAATATAAATATAACCACGCTCTAACAACTCCGTGGTTTGTCTGTAGAAGAACGTAAGCAGTAAGGTTCTTATGTGCGAGCCATCCACGTCAGCATCGGTCATGATGATGATGCGGTGATAACGTACTTTATCTGGATCATACTCATCAGGTCCTATGCCACAACCCAAAGCAGTAATGAGTGTAGCAACCTCTTGGGATGAAAGCATTTTGTCAAAACGTGCTTTCTCAACGTTCAATATCTTTCCTTTGAGCGGTAAAATTGCTTGGAATTTCCTGTCTCGCCCTTGTTTTGCCGAGCCACCTGCTGAGTCTCCCTCTACTAGATAGAGTTCTGATAAAGCGGGATCTTTTTCTTGGCAATCAGCGAGCTTTCCAGGTAATCCGGCTATATCAAGCGCTCCCTTGCGACGTGTCATTTCCCGAGCGCGTCGGGCTGCCTCTCTTGCACGTGCAGCATCGATTATTTTGCCGACAATCGCTTTTGCACTGGATGGATTTTCCAGGAGGAAATCATTGAATTTTTCGGAAACACTCGATTCAACCACAGATTTTACTTCTGAAGAAACAAGCTTATCTTTTGTTTGTGAAGAGAATTTTGGATCAGGTACTTTAACTGAAAGCACTGCCGTCAAGCCTTCGCGCGCATCATCTCCCGTTGGTGATACCTTAGCTTTTTTAGCATAACCTTCGTTTTCAATGTAATTGTTTAGTGTTCTGGTCAATGCCGCTCTGAATCCCGCCATATGGGTTCCCCCATCGCGCTGTGGAATATTATTTGTAAAGCAATACAGCGTTTCTTGATAAGAGTCATTCCACTGCATTGAGAGTTCAACAACAATATTATCTTTTTCAGCGGTCATGGAAAAAACCGCAGGCATAATGACGTTTTTATTTTTATTAAGATGTTCCACAAACGCCGTTATTCCGCCTTCATAGTGAAACGTATCTTGTCTTTGTGAGCGCTCATCAAATAAGTGGATGCAAACACCAGAGTTTAGATAGGATAATTCTCTTAAGCGTTTGGCCAAAATATCGTAGTGAAATTCAATATTGGAGAAGGTTTCGGCACTTGGCTTGAACCAAATCTGAGTTCCAGTTGTAGTTGCATCACCTGTTTCTGCCATGGGCGCATCGGGGACTCCATTACGGTAATGTTGTTCATGTATTTTGCCATGCCGACGCACCGTCAGATGTAATTCCTCAGATAAAGCATTAACTACGGACACCCCTACACCATGCAAGCCACCCGATACTTTATAGGAATTATCATCAAATTTACCGCCAGCATGAAGTACTGTCATTATCACTTCAGCGGCAGATCGACCCTCTTCTTTGTGAATATCTACTGGTATTCCTCGTCCATCATCTTTTACGGTGATTGATTCATCGGAATGGATGGTTACAAAAATCTCTTTGCAATGGCCCGCCAGAGCTTCGTCGATAGAGTTATCTACAACTTCAAAAACCATGTGGTGCAGACCAGTACCATCATCCGTATCTCCGATGTACATTCCTGGTCTCTTTCTTACCGCATCTAACCCCTTTAGGACTTTAATATTATTTGAATCGTAACTGGCATCAACGCTCATTAGGAGGTCCTCTTAACCTTTCGTGGTGTTCTATTCTGAATACTTTATCATAGCATATTTTGAGCTGCGTTTATATCTCATCGAGTATCTTTACATTCATGAGGATTGGCCAGGTAAGATGAAAGGCATTTGTGAGGAATTAAAGACTTTCATCTCTTGTGGTTTTACATCCAATTGAGTTTGCCCTTTTCTTTTTGTTTCACGTGAAACAATTGTCATTGATTTAATGTAACGTCACTAATTGGTAGGATTAAATGATGTTGATCGATGATTGTGGGGACCAATAAGGAAGGATAGCTCGTTGAGGTAATTACATATTGACCTGCTCTTTTTGCAAGATAGGCCATCAACTTAGTTTGATGTTGCTCATCGAGTTCGGCTGGAAGATCGTCTATTAAATACAAACAATCGTTTGTTAACAAATTTGCTTGTGCTAAGCGCATTGCAAACAAAATTATTTTTTGTTGCCCTCGTGACAAAACTTGTTTGGCCTTGTTGTGATTGACCTCAATCAGAATATCCGCTTGATGAGCGCCAAACTGGGTATACGCTTTTTGGTTATCACTGGCAAACCCTTCTTGTAATATGTCCACCAAGTCTTTGCCCGTATTTTTTTTATCCCACCCTTTATAGTAGCTCAGCGTGCAGTCAAGTGGAGTAAGCTCTTTTAAAACGTCTGTAAATTCGCAAGACCATTGCGCAAAATACTCCTTGCGAAGTAAATGGAGTTGATTAGCAAATTGACTTAACAAATTATCCCAGGGGATAAAATGATCATAAGGAGCGTGCTGTCGTAAAAGCGCATTACGCTGTTTGAGCACCCTTTTATACTCTTTCCAAATGGAAAGATAATTATGTTTCACGTGAAACAGTCCCCAATCCAATAGGCTGCGACGCACGGAAGGTCCCGCATCGATAATTTGGAAAATATCAGAGTAAAAAACCTGGCAGGGTAAAGCATAAGCCAATTGACTGGTGGTGGAACAAAATTGATTGTTTAATTTAATTTGAGTCGGTTCAGAATAAGATTTTTGGATACTTATCGTCTCTTGTTGTTGTGCACGAGCAAACACCGTTAAAGAAGTTTGCTCATAGGAAATAATTGGAGAAATTTCGCGAGAGCGAAATGAATGACCACAACTTAAAAGATAAAGCCCTTCGAGGATGGATGTTTTGCCACTTCCATTTGCCCCGAATATAAAATTAAATCGGGGACTTAAATCGAGTTGAACTGATGAAAGATTACGGAGGTGATGAATTTTTAATTCGGATAAAATCATATCTTCATGGGCATAATAATATATTGGTAATTATCGTCAGCTAAGGACTCAATTAAAATACTGCTGTCTGTATTGGATAAGGATAAACGGATTTGTCCTTCCCCAAAATGAGAAAGCACATCAAGTAAGTACGTGGCGTTCAAGCCAATTTTTAATTCGTCGCCCTGAGTTTCAGCAATTAAAGATTCTACAGCCTCTTCCTGTTCATTATTGTTGGCTATTAAAGTGAGCATGCCCGGTTGTAGGTGGAGCATAACCGCTCTAGATTTTTCATGAGCCAAAATAACAATCCGAGACAACGAACGTTTAAACACAGAACAATCGATAATGATTTGTTTGTCCTGATTTTTAGGAATTGCCTTATTATAAGGAGGGAAGCGTGCTTCTATTAATTTGGACAAAAATACAAACTGACGTGACACTAATTTAAAATGTGATTTACCGGCAGCCAGTAAAACTTCTTCATCATCAATGCTATTAAGAAGTCGTAATAACTCTTGAATTCCCTTTTTGGGTAACAATAGTTTTTTTTCACTCAAATTAGAACATTGATGACGGCAAATTGCCATTCTATGCCCATCCGTTGCAACAGCAGAAATAAGATTAGGTTCAAAATCAAGAAATAAGCCATTAAGGAAAACGCGGACATCTTGCTGTGCCATGGCAAAATGAGTGGATTGCAGGAGTTTGAGTAAAACCAAACGGGGGATAGTTAATTCAACTTCATTACACTCATCTTCACTCAGTGGATAACTATCAGCGGGTAAGGTCGCTAGCTTAAACGAACTTCGTCCTTGCTTAATAGTTAAAAGGCCATTGTCCACTATCACGTTGGGTGTCGCTTGATCATCTAAAGAACGAAAAATATCAATAAATTTTTTAGCAGGCACCGTAATACTGCCAGTCTGTGATCCGGACTCGCAAGCAACTTGTGCGGAAATTTCGATTTCTAAGTCGGTAGCTGTGATGTTCAATAAGCCATCTGCTAATTTAAAGTAAAAGTTCGACAAAATAGCTAAGGATTGTTTTTTATCTACAGCACCTGCCACGGTAAGTATTGGGGCAAGTAAGTCTTCTTTTTTTATAGCGAATTCAAACAAGATAGAACTCCATATTCAGCTAACTAACAAACACTTCACGTCCCCAGTCCCAACTCACTGTCATTCTGTTAAAATAAGCCCTGACTCAATACGCCCCACGAACACGTCGGGCGGCGTAGGCAGTTTTCTTAACTTACTCGTAGCGCTCAGAACTAGGGCATGAAGCAGGATTAAATAAAAACAAACCTATAGACACACGCCGCCTAAATGAGGATTTAGCCATGCCCTACTTTAGTACCGTCTCATTTTATGTATTAAGAAGATAAAATACGCATTAAATTTTTATAATCTTCAGCAAAATCACTGTCATCCTGAACCAATTCCTTAACCTTTCTGCAGGCATGAATAACCGTTGTGTGATCACGACCACCAAAATGATCCCCAATTTCAGGCAGACTATGGTTGGTTAACTCTTTACTTAAAGCCATAGCCATTTGTCTAGGCCGTGCAATAGAGCGACTACGTCGTTTTGACAGTATATCAGCCACCTTGACCTTATAATACTCAGCCACTGTCTTTTGAATGTTTTCAATCGTAACTAATTTATCCTGTAGTGCCAAAAGGTCACGTAAGGCTTCATGAACAAATTCAATAGTAATTGGTTTACCTGTAAAATGAGCATTAGCAATAACCCTGCGTAAAGCACCTTCGAGCTCTCTAACATTAGAACGAATCCGTTTTGCAATAAAGAATGCAACTTCATAAGGCAAATCGATATTGGACTGCTCTGCCTTGCTAATCAAAATAGCAACGCGAGTTTCAAGCTCAGGTGGCTCAACAGCAACAGTTAATCCCCAACCAAACCGAGACTTTAATCGTTCTTCCATCCCCTCAATTTCTTTAGGGTATCGATCACTCGTTAAGATGATTTGCTGTTGCCCTTCCAATAAGGCGTTAAAGGTATGGAAAAATTCTTCTTGCGATCGGTCTTTACCGGCAAAAAACTGGATGTCATCAATAAGCAAGGCATTTAAAGAGCGATAAAAGCGTTTAAACTCATTGATTGAATTAGTCTGAATAGCCTTAACCATATCTGCGACAAAACGTTCAGAATGCAAATACAGAATTTTGGCATCAGGATTATTTTTTAGTATGGCATTACCAATAGCATGCATCAGATGGGTTTTTCCTAAACCCACCCCGCCGTAAATGAATAAGGGATTATATGCATCACCAGGTCGCTCCGCCACCTGCATGGAGGCCGCACGAGCAAGCTGGTTAGAATTGCCTTCAACAAAGCTTTCAAAAACAAATTTTTTATTTAAGTGGCTGCTTTTATAATCAACCGCTTTTTTGGGTACCGCCTTAATTTCGGTAGAATTCGTTGGTGCAGATGCTTTTACTTCAGATGAAAATGAACCCGAAGAGCTCGACTCAGAGTCGGTACTGGAAGTCTTGCTGCCAATTTCAATGGATATTGATTTAATCTCATCACCACAAAATTGTTTAATTAATTCTTCGATTCGAGAAAAAAAATGTTTTTTTACCCAATCCACAACAAATCGATTCGGGGCAAATAAAATAAAACGTTGCTCATCTGTATGAGCCTGTAAAGGACGCAACCAGGTATTAAATTGTTGAGCAGAATACTCATCTTGTAACAGTCCTAAACATTTTTGCCAAACAGATGCTGACACAACTTAACTCCTCATCAAAGAAGGGTGGTAAAAAGAATATTAAAACTAATTATCCACAGCATTTAAATATGCCACTGAAAGTACCTGGACAGCAAGATAATTAAGCATGAAAATTACTTCGCAGAAGTGGAGAAGTAGAAACTTCTTCAGTTCACTAAGGTGCTGCTGCAAGCAAATTATACTCAGGCTTTGGAATAAAGAAAAGTTATCCACAAAAAAAGTGTGGATATTTTCCCTAACTCCAGCACAAAAGAATTGTAGGTTCTTGAAAAAATGGGAGTTCACTAAATTACCGTTCTTTCATAAAATAAATGCCTGCTCAAGGGATGCAGTCTCAGAATAATAATCAAGTACACTATGAAAAATAACGTGAGTGCACATGAAATAAGAAGTCATTAAGAAGGACTATAAAAAACAGGGTCATCATCTTGTGAATTGCCAGAGTGCGATTGTTTTAGATTAACAAAAGATGAAAAAGTCAATTTAGTCTGCTTTTCGCTTGCGCGGTTAAAAAGAGGATGGGGTAAGATGGGTTGATTGAGATGCGCTACTCTTTCTTCTTCACCCAGCTCCTTTAATGAGGTGAACGTACTGTATAATCTTGCAGTTAAATCACGTTCAATGGTTGCCTTGCTTAATTGACTATGCATATTTTTTATTGTTTGATTTAACTCTTTCTTTTTAAAACGCTCACTCGCTTTAGCAATGGATTCAGAAGCCATTACAATGCCACTAATTAATGCAAAGGCTAAAATTCCCCATCCTAATAAAGGAAAGGCAGCAAAACTTGAAAACAATCCCATGCCTGTCAACACCCCTGAAACACCGGCGCTACACCCTGTGATAGAACCAAAAGTACCAACAAATGTTAAAAATGGAGGAACCATTTTTTGAGATAAGGGCACAGGAGATAGGGATATTTTATGAACAAGATGATCCAAAATAACTTTATTATTAGGAATAGTTTGCTTTAATTTATATTCCTCATAGAGAAGCGACAGGATCAGATATAAAGGTGAACGCGCATCCTCATGGGCAATTTTATTGAGATCCATGTTGAGGATTCGGGCGAATAGTTCATGAACATCCGTTTTATTTTTTTCATGCAGCGCATACCGATAAATGCTATTTAGATACTCCTGAATATCGGTTAATAATTTTTGTTGATTTTTATCTAATTGCTCTTGAAATCTTCCTTCTTCATTTTTCATTTCTTGATATGAAAAATAGAAAATAGGAATGCCAACAGCAAAAAACAAAGAAATTGAAACAATCCCCAAAGTTAAAGAAAAAAGGCTGGCAACCGCCCCACCGAATAAAGTAAAAACTATTCCAAACACTGGCCATGCAACACCGGCTCCTGATCCAACGCCATTTAAAACTGATTTAAAAAATTCCATGAAGAAATCCTAATAACTTAGAATCATTAGGTTACCCCAAACAGCTCAAATGATTCATACCATACTTTCTAAAGAACGATATCAAGCTCCTAACTCTTTACCTAAGCAATGATAAATAGGGAGCTTTTTATGATCTTTAATCTATTGGCAAATCCTACTGTATTGTGAGCGAAATATTGCTTGTATTTTCCTTATCCCGACTTACCTGTTCCTTGTTGGGATTCTGATCGCTCATCGTTTCCCAAAATACCCGCTCTTTGAGCAGATTATAAAAACTGTTTAAAACCAGGGCGCTTTTAACGGTCACATCATTATCAGCACGCTTTTGGGCAATGGAGGGAACTTTTTGTAAAAATGAATAGCGTACCCGGGCTTCCATATCCCCTTTTAAATCTTTTTCCCAGCATGGGTTTGCCGTAATTTGTCGGTCGCAACCCAATACCACTATACTCGACTTTTTAAGAATCTCACCGGGATTTAAAATATAGTTCTGCATATTATGAGATAATTTTTTTACTAACTCCGGTTGGTTGTGCCAAAAAGTAGCGGTGAGTAAAGGGGAGTTTGCCCCATGAGCAAGCGTGACTCGAGGAACATGATAGCTACTGGTACAAATAACCAGATTTGGCGAACGAGATAAATTGTGGGTTTTACAAAAGTGGCTCCAGTGCGTATCAAGAAATCGACTCAACCCAAGAACTTGCCCAAGAGTATTGTCAAACGGAATCGCATCAATAATAAATAAAGCGGCAGGATACCCATTGAACGCTCCTTTTGCTTTCAATATTGTCCTCAGCTCCTCATTTTGTCGCTGAACTCCATTGAAATAAATATAAACAGGTTTAGTAATGCCGTTTTTAAGATTGTTTTGTGTACATTGCTTTGCGATGTTAATTCCATATTCCATTCGACGTACCGTGTCGGTTTTATCGTATTCGTTTTCACATAAAACAAATTTATCAGCTGCCACCTCCAAATAGTTACCAAAAAATCCACTACGTCCGGAAAGAATGACCACCATATCGGTATCTTGCAGAGACACATGGTGTGCATCAATCGCTTCCGCAAGCGCATATTCCGTTGTAAGTTCATTGGGATCAATAGGAAATTCTTTTGTTGAGGCAGTGGGTTTTCCTAGGGCACCCAGAATCGCTTTGGTAGATAGTGTCATACTCTTATTTTAAGTCTGCTTTTATAGATGAAATGTACCAGAATAGATGAAATTATATGTAATAACAACACTATTACTGTGGCAAGCAACCGGGTACTATTTCAACTCAAAAAAGAAATTTTCTTCTTGTTCTTGATGCTTGGAACACTCAATGAAGTCATGAAAATGAAATTCCAGGCCAAGGAATTACTCTGATTTTTTGGGTTTCTTAGGCCAAGTAAAATAAAAAGTGGTGCCCTTGCCTAATTCTGAATACACCCTTATTTTTCCACCATTTAATTCAATGATTTTTTTTACAATGGTTAAACCCACGCCTGTACTTTCAAATTCATCACGCCCTCTTAGGGTTTGAAATATGGTAAAAATTTTTTCATGGTATTCCGATTCGATGCCAGGGCCATCATCCTTAATAGAAAACTCATAAAAATCGTCAATCCCTTTAGCATCAATATCAATGTTACCTGCTTTTTTATGGTGATGTTTCATACTGTTATCAATTAAATTAGAAAAAATTTGACTTAATTGAATTTCATCAGCATGTAGTGTTGGAAGATGTTCAGCATAATGAATATTAAATCTTTTGGCAGGATCTAGGGTTTCAATTATCCCTTTTATTAGATCCTTAGTATTGACTGTTTGTATTTTCTTTTCTGTATATCCAACTCGTGAATACCCTAAAACGCCTGATATTAAATTTGACATGCGTTTCACACGACTGCGTAATAAAGCAAAATTCTTCCTGCCTTGCTCATCTAATTTGTCACCACTATCTTCCTCAATCCAAGTAGAAAGCAGTTCAATCGCACGCAGAGGTGCTTTTAAATCATGTGAAACAATGTAGGCGAATTGCTCTAATTCTTTATTAATTTTAATCAATTCCTCTTCTAAGCGTTTCTGCTGGGTAATATTGTGGGAAATGTTGAGATAACCAATTGGTTTGCCTTCATCATCCTTGCGCATCGTCATTACAACCGAGGCAATAAAATGAGAACCGTCTTTGCGAACGCGTTCGATAAACTCTTCAGCCTCACTTTCCATGTTCACTTTTTCTAAAAACCGTTTATATTGCCCTGAGTTAATATATTCAGGTGTATGGAGCATCTCAAGATTTGCCTTACCCACAACTTCTTCTGCTGTATATCCATAATTATAAAACGCACCCTTATTCCAAATTAAAATATCACCGGTCAAGTTGGTGGCTATGATGGAATATTCTCGCGAACTTTCTAAAACATTGTGTAATAAATTTTTAGATGATCGCTCTATTTCAGTAACAGCTTTCTGATCTTGCAAAGATCGAGTTCGCATTTCCAATTCGTTTATAATGACTTGTTCTTTATTTAATGCATCCTCTAGGCTCTTTATAAACTCTAAAGCTCTTTTGTCATAAAAATAAGCCAAACATAAAATAATGAACAACAAACCCAAAATGGATATTATGTCCAAAAGTGGGGAGTGCACAATCGGTAATGAGGGCGTTGAGAAGGCAAAGAATCCTAAACCATAGATCAAGATTACCGCTATGCTGCATACACAAGCCGAAAAGATCCCTGATTTAATTCCACCAAAAAAGAATGCTGTGATGGGCGGTAAAGCGAGCCAAAATGTAGCCGGTGCAGATATTCCCCCAGTAGTATAACCCAGCCAAAATAAAGTTAGCGCTAAACTACCAACAATAAGCTCACGTGTCCAAAATACCGATCCTGAATTCTTTAATATAAATGGGGCACCTACAATGCAAGCCCCTTCGAGTAAAATCACCAAAGCAGCAGCCTTTGCGCCCAAAAAATAATAAAAAAATGCAAAAATAGGCGCTGAGGTAGCGGCAATTATGACGCCACCAAGAATATTTTTGGCGCGAAAATAATCTTCACGACGTGCTTTAATCTTTTCTGGAATAAAATAATTGATTAATTGGGTCAACATGGCAAGCACTTAGAACAATTGATATTCCCTTAGTTCAATACTAGTACATTTCCGATAATAATGAACTAAGGGTATCCCATACTGAATAAAAATATAAACGGGTTTTGTAAGGTTAATCCCATAGAAAAATCATTATTTAGACTTAGGAAAAAGTGAAATTTGTGTTTCATTTCACAACAATTTAAACTAGTTAACACCTGTAATTATCATTAATTATTAATGAAATTTTTAAAAATCAGCTTTTATATTGCATTAATTTGTAGTTCAACAATTTTATACTCTGAAAACATTACGATTACTGATTATCAACCAACCTATATACCGGTTTATACGAAAGATGGGACTCTTTCGATTGCTCTTCGTACCTTCAAAAGAAATAACATTCCTTCATTTTTAATTGTTAATACCGATAACTTAGATACCGGTGTTGTACCAATCACCGAAATATCCCTTACTGATGGGAAAAATAGTAACCGCCTTGGTGATTATGCCCAGTGGCAGATTGCAAGTACCAATTATTATCAATTACTGCAAAAGTACACCTCAAAACCCTATGTCATGGAAAATTATGGTTTAACCCATGCTAAAAGTACTATTTTAGGCAATATATTAACTATAGATATGTGCCAATCTTCTGTACCCTTTGAAAAAGAGTTTTTTGATCAATTAGCGAGTTTATCTAATAAAAAACCTATTCCTGTGGCTATATCGATGTCTGGATTGTGGTTATTGATGCATCAAAACGAGTTTCAATACCTATTGGATCTACAAGCAAAAAAACAATTAACAATTACTTGGGTCAATCACTCCTTTAGTCATCCTTATTACGATGATTTGCCCTACGCCAATAACTTTCTTTTATCCAAGATGATTAATGAAGAGAGTGAAATTCTGTTAACGGAAAAATATCTTTTAGAACAAAATCAAGTGCCTTCCATTTTCTTTAGATTCCCTGGTCTTATTGCCAATAAAAAATTAATTAGGAAGATCAAGAAATTTGGCTTAATCCCTTTAGGTGCTGATGCTTGGATAGCAAAAAACCAGCCCATTACTCCAGGAGCTATAATACTAGTGCATGGTAATGGTAATGAGCATCAAGGAATTACCACATTAACCCCCAAACTAAAACAATTAGATTTCGTGCCCATTAACTCTAGTGTATAAAAGCTTATTAAAGTAAGGCCATAGGATATAAAGAATGAACTATCAAGTAGATCAAGTACAACCAAATGTTGCTGAACAGTTATGTAGGGAAATTACTATCGATTTACCTGAATGGTTTGGTCTACCTGAATGCAATGAATACTATGTAAATGGAGTAAAAGAGCACATCAATTTTGCAGTAAAAGTAAATAAGAGGTATGTAGGACTCCTCTGTTTAGAATTTCCATATCCAAGAAATGGGAGTATTTTTTGGATTGGAATTCTTCGTCAATACCATGGACAGGGTTTTGGATATGCATTAATGCGGGAAGCAATTAGATATGCAGTAGCTCAATCAGCACTTACAATCACTGTTGAAACCTTATCTCCAGATGAACGGGATGCGAATTATTTAAATACCTATAGATTCTATGAGCGTCAGGGATTCCAACCACTTTTTAATTTAAAACCTGCTGGCTATCAATGGAATATGGTTTATATGTCCTTAATTTTGGATAATAAAATCCAAGAAAATAAACTCAAGCCCTTTCATCCATTTCTTCGACCGGCTTCTATCAAGGATTATCCAACCATTCAAAATATGGCCCGTTTTTATGTTTACGATATGTCACGTTATTGTGGATTTATCTCCGATGATTGGGCTTGTCCAAAGGACGGTCTTTATGAAAGTTTCGATTTTAAAATTTATTTTGAGGACCCTACTCGGAAAGCATTTCTTGTCCTCGTAGAAAAAGAACTTGCTGGTTTTGTCTTACTGAATCAAATCGGCATTTCATCAACTACTCAATGGAACATGGGAGAATTCTTTATTTTGGCAAAATTTCAAGGCAAAGGTGTAGCGGCTCAAATTGCCGAGGAACTTTGGAAAACTCATCCTGGGCAATGGGAGGTAAGCGTAATTCCTGAAAATGTTCTTGCTTTGAAGTTTTGGTGTAAAACCATTGCAAATTTCACCAATAATAATTATTCAAAAGAATTAAAAAGTGTTAGTTATCATCCAGAACATCCTTCTCGCTATATTTTAACTTTTAATTCCAGATCTACAGATTAGGATGTTAAAAGGGTCTGATTAGCTAATCAGATCTAATTTTTATTTAATTTTGCGCTCCGTTATGGATAACTAATCGAATCTATTATCGTGGCAACGGCGATAACAAGTTGAAGAATACAGTATTGTTTGGGTTACCAAATAAACGGTATAAGCCGCGTGGTGACTTCTTTTTGATACTCCGTATATCCTGGCAAATCCCGTGCAAGTATTTTTTCCTCATTTAGGATACGAGCAACTAGAATGGACAAAAGGACGGGAACCCAAAGCAGCGTCCACCAAGAACCAAGTGCAAGCGGCGTGCCGATGAAAAGAAATATGGCACCAAGGTACATCGGGTGACGGACGACCCCGTATAGACCAGTGCTTATTACTTTTTGCCCCTCTTCCACACCAATGTTGGCAGCAGCATAAGTATTCACTTTTGAGACAAGATAAAAAATGTAGAATGAGAAAACAATTAGCAGGTCACCAATGATCGAGACGTACCCGGGTACCAGCGACCAACCGAAGCGCACATCGAGCGGCGGCAGAACAATAAGCACGGTACAGGTCACAAAAAGTAAAAACATAATAATTTTCTGGGCAGGTTCCTTTTCATACGCTATGCCCGCTTCGGTACGGCGCTTGAGAAGCGCTGGATCATGTTTTGCTAAATATACGCTGTATGCGGCAGAGGCAATCATGAATACCGCCATATAAACCCAACCTTGCCAATAGTTCAGGGTACCTGCTGGGATAAAAAGGAGCGCGAGCATCACCAGCGTCCCTAAAATTGAAGATCGAATCAGTTGTTTGTAAAGAGAGTCCATATCTCCTTCTTTTCTTCGAGTTAGCTTTCAAATCCAAAACTTGGTTTTCATCTTACACTTGACCTTTATTTGGAACAACTATAGAACAATCTGAGAAATCGATGGATTGGGTGCGAAAACTACTTTTGAGGTGCTCGAGATCACAGCGGATTCACCAAAATTTATTTTTAACAATGCATAACCCCAAGATAATAAGACAAAAAAATGGTTTTTCCTGTTTATATTTCTTTATACGGCGATAAAATCCGGGGCTTTTAATTAAATGCCCATGCAACGCATGAATGGCTAAATCGAGGGCATTTGTTAAAGTAAATGGATTTAAAAAAAATACTTGCTCCCCTTGTTCCGCCCCTGGGTTTATTCGTTTAAAAAAAGACTCTGCTGCAGTAGGAGGCTTTTGCTTCACATGGAACTCTTTTTTTACTTTCTTTGCTAGATTAGTAGCAATTAAATTTCCCTGTTCCACTCGATAACTGTCTACTCCTATTTCATGTAGGGCTTTGATCATGAGTTGAGTGATGTCCTCTGGCGTTTCTTCATCAGGATTAGGCCATGAGGGTTTGTGCTTTAAAGAATAAACTAAAGAACCCGAACTTGAAGCTAAACCCGAGCAGTATTTGCGTTTGAATGGATATTTTAAAAATAAACGAAAAACATATTTGGCTGAAGCATGAGAAATACACCCTTCATGTGCACAGGATGGATCGACCACGACATTGCCAAAATAAATAATCGATGTTTTTTTAAAATTAATGATCTGTACCCCAATAGTAGCAACCAAATGATGGCTTTGTTTATGGTAATAGAACAGTAGATAATCGCGAGGGAGCAGATAATCCAAAATAGTTTGTGCGTCCAGATGAATTTGCTGTTGATGCAATGCAACCAGCTCTTGCTTTTGTGAATCAGTTAAATGTCCGGGTTTGATCGTTTTTACATACAAATTCTTCACGTTGACCCCAAAACTCATTCTCTTTTAGAAAAAAGAATGTTGCGCTCTTAATCTGTTCTGTAGTTAATGCTTGAAATGAGGATTTGGAGATTTTTTAAATTATTATTCAGTTCACACCGTTAATCCCATACAACGCATTGCTAATACATCTTTTTAAATACTCAACCTTTAAGTGGATTACAAAAGCCATATTGTTTAAATTTAGACCATAATAAGGGAATTTCCAGAAGTTTTAATCGATTCAAAGGGAATCAATGCATGATTATTTTTAACCCTTACCAATTCATTACTCTTTATATCCTATACTCAATAATAGTTTGGACTTGCATGACCTAGCGAGTTAGTCAGCTATCTGGAAGAAAAAATATGGATCAAAACATACCGGATTCTTTTTTCGAACAACTTCAAGGTACAGGAACAATCATTAGAGAACCAGATCTTGCCTTTTATAAAAAAAACACCTTAGGTATTAACGCGGAGATTGATGCCGTATTCCAACCCGAGTGCAAGGAAGATGTGCAAAAACTGGTTTTATTAGCCAATAAATTCCAAATCTCATTATATCCGATTAGTACAGGTCGTAATTGGGGATTGGGGAGTGCCATACCAAAACATAACAAATCAGTGGTTGTAGACCTATCCAAAATGAAACAAGTGATTCATTTTGAAGAAAAAACAGGAATAATCACCATTCAGCCCGGAGTAACTCAAGGCGACTTACGCGTCTTTCTTGATAACAAAAAAGCTCAATTCATGAGTTCCATTACCGGAGCCGGCCCGAATACCAGCATTATAGGTAATATCTTGGATAAAGGTGTGGGGGTTTTAGGATCGGCCATTCATACCATTCGTTCTATTGAATGCGTACTTCCAGATGGCTCCCTTTATAACGATGGGATAAATGTGCTTTGTAAAAAACAACTCACCCCCCCCATCAGAATTGGTGTTGGTCCTCTCTTGGAAGGTTTATTTATTCAATGCGATTTTGCTATAGTCACCGCGATGACCATAGCGTTATATCACCAACCCAAATACATCACTACCTTTTACATTAGTGCTC
The DNA here is from genome assembly GCF_043161935.1 of Legionella sp. 227. Lineage (NCBI taxonomy): Bacteria > Pseudomonadati > Pseudomonadota > Gammaproteobacteria > Legionellales > Legionellaceae > Legionella > Legionella sp. 227. The sequence continues at coordinate 1,161,763 of NZ_CP171154.1, forward strand.
CTGATAAAACAGCCCTGGCTAAGACCATTGATATTTATCATCAATATAATGCCCTAAATGGCCACAGCAATATACTCAGTGGGAGATGGAGCAAGGCATTACTCCCTACGAAACAAACGGGTGGATATTCTTATTCTTGCATCATCGCGAGTATGGACCTCTCGTTACATCAAGCCAGAAAAAAAATGTTAAAAAAGCTCATACGAAACGCAGGCTTAAAAGGTTACTCCATTGGCGATAAAAACATTTTGCGTTTAAAAAAACTGTTTCATCATCCTTTTATGCAAATGCATTTGAGTCGAATTGCCTCATTAGTAGATTTATTGGACATGTCATTGAGTTATGCTAAAGGATATCCCAATGAGCATAATTTAAAAGAACAATATCAACTGCTGCAAATTGATGTTCCTCAAGACAGGTATTTAGAATTAGCAGAAGATGGTGTTGGCTTTATATGGTATATTGTCCTCTTCGCAGCGACATCAGAAAACTTACTTTCTTTTCATGAGCTTGTCAGTACGTCAGCTGAGCTGCACCAAGTGACTGATAACCGATTTCACGTCCTTCCCTATAAATCGGATGTATTAGTAGGATTAGCGCGTGTCGCATTCAATCTTTCTGATCCTACTGGCAAAGACAAAGCGCATGCTTTTTATCTGGATCTTTTAGAACGAGGAATAAAACAAGGGTTTGTCCCCCATCGCGTACCTATCCATGTCATCAACACCCTTGTTAATTTAGAGAGCCCGTATTGGTCTTTGATCAAAAAAATTAAAGACGCGATTGATCCTCATCACATTATTGCCCCAGATAAATATTGGACAAAATAAAGGGCCTCTTTTTACTTTTTAATCCTTATAAACGAAGCTATGAAAGTATATTTAAATCAATAAATAATTATTTATCGTGCCAAAAAGACAAATCCTTCGCAAACGTCATCTTAACAAATGTTAAAAATCAAAGCAGATTGACCCAAGTTACCTATGAATAAATACGATCGAATAACGGGAATAAGATGCTAATAAAACAATGAATAAAGCAAAACATAAAGATACATACAAATAGATCACAGGCTTAAAAAGAGCTTACAAACAAACTTATTTATTAACTAACTTATTGATTTTTAATAAAATAAAAAAGTTATCAACAAGAGATATAAGACATAGTAATAATAAAAAATTTAAAAAAATAAATTTAATGAAGTTATTAACAGCGAGCACTTTTCAAATTAAAAAACGAAAATATACAAAAAATAATCAAATGCTAAAATTGACAGTAGAAAAAAAGTTCTCTATCATTGCCAGCCTCATAATTTATTAGCAGGTTCATCATGAAACGTACCTTTCAACCCAGTAATTTAAAACGTAAACGTGATCATGGTTTTCGTGAGCGTATGGCTACTCGTGCAGGTAGATTAGTAATTAAACGTCGTCGTGCTAAAGGCCGTAAGCGTTTGACTGCATAAGTGTTTGCATTTAAAAAAACACAACGATTATTAACCAAAAAAGATTATAATCATGTGTTTGAACAAGCAAAAAAAATAGTAACATCCGAATTTATCATTCTCTTTAGAGAGAATAATTTAGGTTATGCACGACTTGGGCTGGCGTTATCAAAAAAAGTGATAGCAAAAGCTCATGATCGAAATCGTATCAAACGGCTGTTAAGAGAAAGCTTTCGACAAGACGAACTACCTGCAGTCGATGTGGTTTTTTTAGCAAGACAAGGCGTAGCAAAACAAACAAGTGCAAGTATAAACGCTAGAATGGGCAAAACATGGAAAAAAATAATCTCATGTTACGAAAAATAGTTTGTTTTCCCATCAAACTATATCAATATTTGATTAGCCCCTTGTTAAAGCCAAGTTGCCGATATTACCCAAGTTGTTCACAATATGCGGAAAGCGCTATCCAACAATGTGGCATAACCAAAGGTTTATGGATGGCTTTAAAAAGAGTATTACGGTGCCACCCTTGGTCACGCGGTGGTTACGATCCAGTACTCCCCAACAACGAGAATCATTGATGGATATACGACGTATTGTTTTATATATGGCGCTTGCGCTAGTTAGTTTATCACTTTGGAATGCCTGGCAAATAGATTATCCTGCTAAGCCTATACCAACAGAAAATGCGATGAGCCAAGAGAACAGTGGCCAGCCATTGTTACCTCAAGTAGCACCCTCTAACTCCAATACATCAACTCCAACAACTCCAGTTGTTGAGCAAACCAATAACAGCAATGCCCCATTAGTGCGTGTTAAAACAGACGTTTTAGATGTAAGTATTGATCTGCAACATGGTGATGTAGTCTCTGGAAAGCTCCTTGATTATCCTCAAAGTGTGGATGAAAAAAATAAGCCATTTCTTCTGTTACAGAACCAATCTGGCGAGCGTTATGTGGCGAACAGCAGTCTTTTTGTTCCTGCAGGACAGAATGTTCAAGCACTTAATTTTAATTTTACAACCCCAAAACAACAATACGAACTGGCTCCCGATCAGAAGCAATTAGTAGTAACACTGAGTGGAAAAAATGACGATGGACTCGATGTAAAAAAAGAGCTCGTTTTTACTAAAGGTAGCTACCTCATTGAGGTAAATTACAAAATTGTTAATAGCAGCAGCACGGATTGGACTGGATATTTGAATACGCAGCTGTTACGTAGTTCACCCAAAGAAGACAAATCAAGTGTATTTCATGTTGGCTCATATACAGGCGCTTCCTATTCAGAACCAGGAAAACATCGTTATCAAAAAGTAAGCTTTAGTGACATGAATAAAGCAAACCTGGATGTGGACAGTAAAGGTGGCTGGATTGCCATGCAGCAACACTATTTTTTAACAGCTTGGATTCCAACTGCGGATACGAATAATAAATTTTATACACGAGCGGTAAATAATGATTATACCATTGGTGCTGTAAGCAACCCGATTACACTGAAACCTGAAGAGCAAAAAACGGTCAGTGCTAAATTGTATTTAGGCCCTGAAATTACCAGTGTCTTAAAAAATATTGCTCCATCGCTTGATCTTACCGTGGATTATGGAATTTTATGGTTTTTATCATCGCTATTATTCTCGTTGATGAAAGCGATTTATAATGTTGTAGGTAACTGGGGCTGGTCTATCGTTTTAGTGACCGTATTAATCAAGTTAGCCTTTTATCGTTTATCTGCTGCTAGCTATAAATCCATGGCTGGAATGCGAAAGTTACAGCCTAAATTACAAGCTTTGCGCGAGCGCTATGGCGATGATAAAGCAAAAATCAGCCAGGCTACCATGGAGTTATACAAACAGGAAAAAGTAAATCCTTTGGGCGGTTGTTTACCCATCGTGATTCAAATTCCAGTCTTTATTGCTCTGTATTGGGTTTTACTGGAAAGTGTTGAGTTAAGACAAGCGCCCTTTATTTTCTGGATTAAAGATTTGGCTTCAGCTGATCCCTACCATGTATTGCCATTAATTATGGGGGCTACGATGCTGATTCAACAAAAATTAAATCCAGCACCCCCGGATCCAATGCAAGCAAAAGTCATGATGTTTTTACCGGTATTATTTACAGGCTTGTTTTGGAATTTTCCAGCCGGTTTGGTATTGTATTGGATTGTGAATAATACTTTATCTATATTGCAACAATGGTACATTACCCGTAAATATTCTGATGAAAAATCTGTAAAAAAACTTGCTCCAGCTAAATAAATGTCTACAGAAACTATAGTAGCTATCGCTACCCCACCCGGAAGAGGTGGGGTAGGAATTATCCGATTATCAGGGCCAGAAGCATATTCCATTGCTGTATTGCTTAATGGCAATAAGACCTTAAAACCCCGCTTGGCAACTTTTTGCTCCTTTTACTCATGTACAGCAAACAATAAATCACCCTCCTTAGATTCTTTAATTGATCAAGGGATTATGATTTATTTTAAAGCACCTCATTCGTTTACCGGTGAGGACGTTGTTGAAATCCAAGCCCATGGTTCTCCTGTTGTTCTTGATATGCTTACCAAAGTATGTATGCAACTTGGGGCTCGCTTGGCACGGCCAGGCGAATTTTCGGAACGCGCGTTTTTAAATGATAAAATCGATTTAACTCAAGCAGAAGCAATAGCTGATCTAATCCAAGCCAGTTCACAAACTGCCGCGCGAATGGCTTTAAAGTCATTACAAGGTGAGTTCTCAAATAAAATTAATCAATTAAATGAAAAAATTATTCATTTACGCCTGTATGTAGAAGCGGCAATTGATTTCCCAGAAGAGGAAATAGATTTTCTTAATGACGGTAAAGTTGCCCATTTATTACAAAATATTGTAACTGAATTAGAAGAGATACGAGCTCAAGCCAATCAAGGGGTGATCCTGCGCGAAGGGTTATCCGTAGTGATTGCTGGAAGGCCTAATGCGGGAAAATCAACTTTAATTAATTGCTTGGCTGGACGTGATATTGCCATAGTTACCGAAATTGCTGGCACTACACGTGATATCATGCGAGAACATATTTTACTGGATGATATTCCCCTGCACATCATCGATACCGCGGGGTTACGCGAATCGAATGATGTAGTTGAAAAAGAGGGAATTAAACGCGCATGGCAAGAACTAAAGAAAGCAGATTGTGTGTTACTTGTTGTTGATGTGAATGATTTAGAGCAGCATTATCATTTAACAAAAGAAATTAAAACCGCATTACCACCAGAAGTTCCTATTATTACTGTATTCAATAAAATTGATACCTTGGGACATACTACGCAAATACACGATCATACCGTCTATATTTCTGCAAAATCAGGAGAGGGAATGGATGGTTTGAAGCAATTGATAAAACAAGTTGTAGGTTATCAACCGAATGAGGGACACTTTCTTGCCAGAAGACGTCATCTGCACGCATTAGATGAAGCCAAAAAAATACTGGCTATTGGCCAACAACAGCTGCTCGAGCATCGAGCTGGGGAATTGTTAGCCGAAGATTTACGTCAAGCACATCAAAGTTTGTGTGAAATCACTGGCGAATTCACTTCTGATGATTTACTGGGGTATATCTTTTCCAGTTTCTGCATTGGTAAGTAAAGGTTTGCGATGGAACTCAAGCGCCCACCTAGACTGAACTGCATGACCCGTCAGTAAGGCTCTTTTTGTTCATTATTTGTGCTATTCTTATATATAGAGCTTTATAAACGAGGTATTCATTATGGCTCAGATAGCCGAAGAAGTAGTCAAGCAGATAGCAGACGATTCTTTAGACATAATAAACGATGCCGCACAGATGTTACAAAATCAAAACAATGACCAATCTAATGACCAATCTAATGACGACTCAAGCATGAGCATGGACTCCCCCTCAGGAACTGATTCAGATCTTATGCAGATTGCCTCATCTATGTTACCTGATGCTCTAGATGATATGGTGCAATCTGTAAGTGGCGGACAAAATCAATCACTAGTAGACCAAGGAGAAAATCTGCTTGAAGAAGGTGCTGACGAGGGCTTGAATATGGGAATGTCATTCATAGAGGGAAGTAAGTGATTGGATTTAATCCCTATTACCAAACGATTTAATAGTCCTCCATGAGCAGTCGTTGTTCCAACGAACGCTCATAAAATACCAAGACTGTTATTGCGCTGGAGATTTATTCCTTCTGGTGATACCACAATTCAATTGATTTTTCTCATCCACTGGTAATGGCATTGTCTCAATAAAAAAATTTTAAAAATTTTTTCTTAATATTCTCGCCGACTTAGGTTGAATTTTAGTGCAAGTGGCTTGGGATGGGATTTACAGCGTGTTTTCTTTTGCCTATGATAATTGTACGTAAATCAAAAAAGAACCATTTATGTCACCACGAGGCGGAAAAAGAGCAGGTGCAGGGCGTCCCAAGGGTGAGCCGACCAAAGCAGTTCGTCTTCCCCTATCTCAACTTATTGAGTTAGAGCAACTAAAGAATCGCGCGGCATACCAGCTGCCGGTATTTGCAAGCAAAATACAAGCAGGTTTTCCATCACCTGCCGATGATTACATTGAGGGCTATCTCGATTTAAATACCAAATTCATAAAGCACCCAGCCTCCACATTTGTGTTGCAAGCGACAGGAGATTCCATGGTGAATGCGGGTATTTTTTCAGGGGATTGGCTTTTAGTTGATAGAAGCATAGAACCATCCGATGGCCGTATTGTGATTGCGGCAGTCAATGGTGAGCTCACCGTAAAACACCTGTCGAAAAAGGCAGGCAAGGTACAATTACTCCCTGCCAATCCCAAATTTAAACCCATTGATATTACGGAAGAGGATGAAATGGTGATTTGGGGTGTGGTGACTTTAGTGCTACATGAGCTTGTCTAACATGTTTGCGCTAGTGGATTGCAATAATTTTTACGCCAGTTGCGAGCGCTTGTTTCGCCCTGATTTAATGGATGTTCCTATCGTGGTGTTATCCAATAATGATGGATGTTGCATTGCGCGTTCGAATGAGGCTAAGGCATTGGGCATTGCCATGGGGGAGCCTTATTTTAAAATTAAAGGTTTGTGCAAACAGCATGGAGTAAAAGCCTTTTCCTCGAATTACACCCTTTATGGCAACATCAGTCATCGGGTGATGTGTACCATTGAAGAAAGCTGGCCGCATGTGGAAATTTACTCCATTGATGAAGCATTTCTTGATTTAAGTAGCTTACCCTTAGCCATGCATGACTCCTTTTGCGAACAATTACAAAAGAAAATCTTAAAACATACAGGGATACCTACTTCGATTGGTATAGGGCCCACTAAAACCTTGGCCAAGGTAGCCAATCATTTGTGTAAAAAGGTTTTTAAAATTCCCATATTTAATATTACCTCGAACCGTAAATCCTTATTGCAGCAGATTTCAGTAGGGGACATCTGGGGTGTAGGACGGCAATGGGAAAACAAATTAATCGCGCGCGGCATTCATACTGCCTATGATTTGGCAACGACGAATCCTCATCTTTTGAAGAAGAGTTTTAATGTGGTGCTGATGCGGACGGCAATGGAACTGCAAGGAGTTGCCTGTGGTGGTTTAGAAGCGGTCGAGGCCAAACAAAATATTATGTCCTCTAAAAGTTTTGGACAAATGCAAACACAATTGGCTTCAATCGCGGAATCAGTCAGCAGTCATTGTGCTCGAGCGGTGGAAAAAATGCGTCATCAACATTTGGTGGCACAACGCATAAGTGTTTTTCTGCATACCAATCGGTTTCGCGAAGATTTGGCGCAACATGTTCAATCGATAGAGTTTCGTTTCATTAATCCCACTGATGATTTGCGCTTAATTACTAAAATCGCCAAACGATGTCTGCAACGTATTTTTAAAAGTGGATATTACTATAAAAAAGCGGGTGTATGTCTTCTTGACTTAATTCCTAAAAAACCACGACAGCTGGATTTGTTTCACCAACCATGTGAGGAACAAATACAAGACGCAGAACAATTGATGAGTGTGTTTGATCAAATCAACCAAAAATTTGGACGAAGCACCATTCGACTCGCAGCGGAAGGCTATTCAAAGCCTTGGGCGATGCGAGCAGAACTTAAATCACCTGCTTATACCACTCGATGGTCTGAGGTTCCTCTGGTTCGGGTGTATTAAAAGAGGACATCATGAAAGAGGTAAAGGATAAAAATTCAATAAGAAAAATCATTCATATTGATATGGATTGTTTTTATGCCGCAATTGAGATGCGTGATTTTCCTGAGCTGGCCAATAAACCCATCGCGGTAGGAGGGGCCGCTGACCGCAGAGGGGTTATTGCCACGTGCAATTATGCAGCCCGTACATTTGGGGTACGCTCTGCCATGTCCACCGCACAGGCACTGAAATTATGCCGTCACCTTATTTTGCGACCTGTGCGTATGGAAGTTTATCGAAATGAAAGCCAATATATTAGAGATTTATTTGCAGAATACACTGACCTTATTGAACCGTTATCTTTGGATGAAGCTTTTCTTGATGTGACGGACTCACCTAATTGTAAAGGAAGTGCTACTTGGATAGCTCAAGAGTTACGGGAGCGAATTTATCAGACACGACAATTGACTGCGAGTGCAGGAATTGCACCGAACAAGAGTTTGGCAAAAATTGCCAGTGATTGGCATAAACCGAATGGGCAAAAGGTGATTAAACCAGAGGAAGTGGCTGCATTTATGATTGATTTGCCTGTACGCAAATTATTTGGTGTAGGCCCTAAAATGGAAGAGAAACTCAAGTCATTAAATATTCAAACCTGTGGTGATTTACAACATCATTCAATGGACTATTTAGTGAATGAGTTTGGCGTGATGGGGCAGAGGCTTTATGATTTAGCGCGGGGTGTGGATGAGCGTCCGGTTAATCCTGAGCGTATTCGAAAATCGATTAGTGTCGAAGAAACTTTTTTGCACGATTTACCGGATGTGGAAGCCTGTTTGGCTGCTTTACCCGAATTAATGGTGCGCCTTGAAGCACGAATCCAGCGAGCCGGAGAAGTTCTTGGAATACATACTCTTTTTGTTAAATTAAAATTCAATGACTTTCAGCAAACCACAGTGGAGCGCGTGCATGACAGTCTCGATTTTAAAATTGTATGCCAACTCATCCATGAAGGTTTCTTAAGAAAGCGTATGCCAGTGCGATTATTAGGCATAGGAATCAAATTGAAGCAAGAGAGAATCCTTGAGGGGATTCAACTTGAATTAGATTTGGATGAGACGCTATTTGAAAAGTAAATCTTAATTTTTCTTCTGTTTAAAAAGAAAGCATCGATTATAATTCGTTAAGCCTTAATGATTGTTTTATGATCCAAAAATCGCTCCAGGGATCTTTTGCTAATTGCTTTAAACGTGCAGGTAAGGTTTTAATAGTGAAACTATTATCTGCTTGATTATCACTTAACTCATCCCATGAAAGTGGGGTTGCAACAGAACCATGAATTTTTGCTCTAGTAGAATAAGGTGCTATGGCTGTTGCTGTACGTTGATTACGTAAGTAATCTACAAAAATTTTGCCATTACGTTTTGATTTAGTCATTTTACTGATGTAACGCTGAGGGTTGAATTTCTCTAAAAATTGAGCAAAGATCTGAGTAAATAGCTTTACTTCCTCCCATTCGTATTCAGGTAAAATTGGGATAACGATGTGTAACCCTTTGCCTCCACTACTTTTTACAAATGATTTTAATTTATATTGGATTAAATGCTCGCGAACATCGAATGCTGCAGTAACGACATCAGCCCAAGCCACATCTGGGGCAGGATCTAAATCAATAATAATGATATCTGGCTGTTCTAGATGATTAATGGTACTACCCCAAGGGTGAATTTCTAAAACGCCCATTTGAACGAGACTTAATAACCCCTCTTTGTCATTTAAATAAATGTAGTGCTCATGATCCTCGTCTGTGGGATCTTCAATGGGATGAAGCGCTTTTTGAGTTGCTTTATTATAATGGCGTTGATAAAAACATTTATTGTAATCTGAAGGGCAACGCACTAAGGTTAATGGCCTTAGAGTCAAATAAGGAAGAATGTAATCACTGACTGCTTCATAATAAGTCAGTAGATCGTGTTTGCTTATGTCATCTTCAGGATAAAGAATTTTATCCGGATTGGTAATTTTAAATTGAGAATGGTTCTTGGTGGTTTGTGTCGCTTTTTCTTTTTTTACCTTTCTTAAAGGAAGCTCAAGCTCACGCATGACTTCAGTGGCTTTTTTATCCAATCGCATCCCTTTAAAACTAGGGTGCCGCAAAAGACCTTCTTTTGTCCACTCCGTAAATTCTACCTCACAGACCAAAAGCGGTTTTAGCCAATGGGCTTGAGTAGGAGGTTTGCTATTAAATGGATTAATTGGTGCCCTATTTTGGAGTAGAAGTTCATTGATTTCATTCAGTGATTGGGTATTAAATCCTGTCCCCACATTTCCTGTATAATCTAATGTTCCTTTTTTATTATATACCCCAAGTAACAGCGAACCAAAATGAGCACGTCCTCCTTTAGGGGAAGTGTAACCACCAATTACGAACTCTTGTCGTTTGATGCATTTAATTTTTAACCAATCTTTGCTTCGTTTAGAAAGGTAGACTCCATCTACACGCTTAGAAATAATTCCTTCTAAGGCATGGCTACAAGAATATTCATAAAGCTCTTTTCCTTCTGTAATGATATGGTCACTAAAATGAAGGAGAGGTACATTAGCAGCAAGAATATTTTTTAAAATGGATTTACGCTCAATTAAGGTTAGTCCTCGTAAGTCGTAACCTTCAAAGTAAAGTAAGTCGAAAAGGAAATAAATCAAAGGGGCTTTTTGTTTATTTTTAATAGAGCTTTGTAATAATTGAAAATCCGAACGCCCTTTAGCATCCAGGACTACTACCTCCCCGTCGAGAATGAGCTGAGCAAAAGGAAGTTGATTTATTGCTTCGGCAATAGGCTGTAACTCATGGGTCCAATCTTTATTATTGCGCGATTTAAGCATGACTTCTGCACCATTTTTAAAGGATAAAATTCGATAACCATCTAGTTTAATTTCATGAGCCCACTGGTTACCTTCAGGGGGCTCGTCAACTAAAGTTGCAAGTTGTGGTGCAATAAAATCAGGAAAATTCGTTTTTCTTAGATTTTCTGGTAAGGAAATAGTGGGTTTAATTTTTGTTTTTTTTTTCGTTCTTTGGGTCTTAACCGCTTTAGCCTCGGAATTTTGCCAGACATGGGTATAATGTTTCGCAATTTCCTCGATGGAATAGTTTGATTTAACACTTTTTGTTAGAATTTGGGTTACATCATAGTCTTGTTCTTCTTTGCTGTATTGATCTTCGTATTTAATCAAAAACCAATTTTTTTCATCTTTAAATCGAATTAAGTCCCAGCGGCCATTTAATTTTTTAGCATGAAGATTAAAACGCAAATGTCCTTTTTCATAGGCGGTATAAGGATTATCATCGAGTGGCTCCCAAGTTCCCTTATCCCACAGCATCACCGTTCCTCCACCATACTGTCCTTTAGGAATAATGCCTTCAAAAGAACCATATTTAATGGGATGATCTTCGACGTGTAGGGCGAGACGTTTGACTTTTGGATCAAGGCTTGGTCCTTTTGGGATGGCCCAACTTTTTAAGACACCATTCAGTTCAAGACGAAAATCATAATGGAGATGGCTTGCAGCATGCTTTTGAATTACAAACAGACGCGAATGTTCTTTGATAACCTTGCCTTTCGGTTCGGGAGTTTTAGTAAAATCTCTTTTTTTATGATATTGACTAAGTCCCATAACACGATTCCTTATTTTGTAGCACTCCTTTTGGTTGCAGAAGATTTGTTCGATTTTTTCTTTTTCATGCTTTCTTTCAAAAGTGAAACAAAATCAACTACAGAATCATGGCTTCGAACCGCTTTAGAGACTTTTTTACCTTTTTTGGTTATGTCCTTGATTTGTTGATCCAGCCATTTTTGCATCGTTTCGCGATATTCATTATGATACTTTTCTGGCTCCCAAGTGGCGCTCATATCATTAATTAAATCGACTGCCATCTTTATTTCTTTATCCGAAATTTTGTACGTTTTTATATTTTCTTTAGGAACATTAAGGTCTTCTTCTGAACGGAGTTCATCTTTAAAATGAATAAGATATAAAAGGAGAGTATGCTCATGTGGAAGAATGATACTCAAATATTCTTTGGTGCGTAATATGGTTTTGGCCACACCCACTTTGTTTGTTTTTTTTAAAGCTTCACGTAGAAGTACATAGGCTTTTTTATTTTTTCCTTCAGGAATTAAATAATAGGGTTTTGTAAAAAAGAGACTATCAATATCTTTCATGTCGACAAATTCTTCGATATCAATGGTTTTAAAGAGCTCAGGACTCGCTTTTTCAAAAGCTTCTTCATTGACGATAATGTAATTACCTTTATCGTATTCATAACCTTTTACAATTTCGTTCCATGGTACTTCCTTGCCCGATTCTTCGTCTACTCGCTGATAACGTACGCGGGTTTGTGTTTTGGAATTTAGTAGATGAAAGTGTATTTCATTTTTTTCTTCGGTAGAGATCAATGAAATTGGAATTGAAACCAATCCAAAAGAAATATCACCTTTCCAAATTGAACGCACCATCCTTAACTCCCTGATTTATTCTCAAAAGTACATTTAGGAATAATAGATACTGTTTAATTATAGGACACAATGAGGTTTCATTGGAAAAAGAAAGGAATGGGATAGCTCAAGTGATGGATTTTTATCTGATTATATTATCGTTTTTTTATTAAAAATTATTTGTAGTCGTGCGGCAATAAGAGGAGCTATCTATCAGTAACATAGCAATTTAAGTCCATCAAGAGCAGCCATTTTTTATCGCAGTATGAGTTGCTAATTAAGCATGGAATGATTGTTAGTTCTTTGTTTTTTTAATGAGCTTGCTTCTCCACTTAAAAAGTGGATTTAATCAGTTATAACATAGCGGTTTCGAATCAAAGACGAGGGATTACCTGAGTTAGAGTCTAAAATAAGAGCATCTATTTATTTATTGAAAAATTTTAATTTGACAAATAGTCACCTCTTATTAAGCTTATTTATAGACGCATGGCAAATTGCAATTCGTTTAGGATGGCTAAAGGGAGATTAGTGATGAATGACTTTGATGAGAATGCAAAAGAAATTAAAAGAAAAGCGAGTGAACTTTTAAAAACTGCTAAAGAAAAAGCAGGAAATGCTTATTACGAAACGAAACCTAAAGCAGATGAATTAGCAGCACAAATCGGTAATACCGCTGTCGATTTGTATCAATCTGGGAAGCAAGAAATCAATAAGGCAGAAAAATACCTTGAAGACTCTATAGCATGTACTGCCCATTCTATCCAAAGAAAACCACTAACTTCTGTTCTTATCGCAGCCGGAATTGGTTATCTTTTTGCCAAAATTTTTAAATAGAATGAAAGTGAAAAAATACGTTTATCTTCTTTTTGTTTGGGTATTTCCAAGATTACCCCTATAAAATGTGTGTATTAATACGGCAAGGACGTCAACATTAAAAAGTAATTAATTATCCCGGATAGGGTCAAGATAGAAGTACTAGCCAAATAAATGAGTTGCTCCTACTCCTATAAGATTATTAAATCCTTGAAATTTTCCTGTTATGCGCTGATAAAATGTCATATCAAGTGTGGTTTTCGCGTTAAAAAGAAATATAATTCCTCCTCCTCCAGCTATTCCTAATGATTCATGCGCACTGGTTTTTGATTGCCCGACAAACTCTATATAGGTGCTTATATTTTTTAAAGTATAACTGACTGAAAAAATTGGATTTATACTTTGAAATTGCTGTCCATCCTGAATTAAAGGATCACTGAAAGTACTGATACCCATTTGAAGTTGCCAAGAAAGCTCATTGGTAAGTTTATTAGTAATCATCCCATTTATAGTAGCTTCTGAATGGGGACTGCCGAAGTTTTCATTTCCACTAGGAGGAGAAAATAATCCTTCTCCGGAAATAATCCAATCTTTGTTGTAATAAAACCTATATTTTATCCCCATCCAAATGGGGGTTGTCCCAGAAAATGGAGCGATTGTTTGATGAATATAATTAGAGGGTGTAATCACAAATTCCGAGTTATTGGATAAGCCGACTCGCGCACTGAGCTCAGGACCATTTCTTTGTGTTCCTCCGCCTATGAGTGAGTTATGCTCGAATCTGGTGTATGGGAAAAATAAATTAGGTGGCGTATTCTGTTGATTGTTCCGCAAGAACATAATCAACAAAAGGAACTACGCCATGAAGAATTGTAAACTGAAAGAAGTCTCAACACCAGTTGAAAAAATTGCTGATCCCTTAACTGAATTATTGAGAAATGGAGCCCGTGATTTGATTAGGCAAGCAGTAGAAGCGGAGCTCAGTGCTATGTTGTCTGAATATGAGGATTATAAATTACTCGACGGTAGACAGGCTATCGTTCGCAACGGTTATTTGCCAGAAAGAACCATTCAGACAGGCGTTGGTGATGTCAGCATCAAAGTACCCAAAGTGCGGGACCGGGGAGGCTCTGGTATTCATTTTCAAAGCCATTTGTTACCTCCCTATTTAAGACGTACAAAGAGTATTGAGGAATTGATTCCCTGGCTTTATTTAAAAGGATTATCAACGGGTGATTACTCCGAGGCTTTAGGTTCTCTGTTGGGTGAGCATGCAAAAGGCTTATCTGCAAATACGGTGTGTCGATTAAAAAGCCAATGGCTTGATGAGCATCAAAGCTGGCAGCGTCAGGATTTAAGTCACAAGCGTTATGTTTATTGGTGGGCAGATGGTATTTACAGTCAAGTGCGAATGGATGACCGCTTGTGTTTGCTGGTTATTATTGGCGTTACTGAGCACGGTCATAAAGAGCTAGTCGCTGTGAGTGATGGGTTCCGTGAGTCCTCAGCAAGCTGGGAGGAGCTGTTGACAAGCTTACGACAAAGGGGGCTTGCTCACACTCCAAAACTGGCTGCAGGGGATGGTGCATTGGGCTTTTGGAATGCTATTAGCAAAGTGTATCCCGATACCCGTCATCAACGATGTTGGGTGCATAAAACAGCCAATGTCCTGAATAAATTACCGAAATCGGTGCAGCCCAAGGTGAAAGCAGCATTGCATGAAATCTGGATGGCATCAACACGCAAAGAGGCTTATAAAGCGTTTGACAACACAGTGGAGTTATTCGCGCCTAAGTATCCAAAAGCAATGGAGTGCTTAAGTAAAGACCGTGAGGAATTACTCGCATTTTATGATTTTCCTGCGGAGCATTGGATTCATATCCGAACAACAAATCCAATTGAATCCGCTTTCGCTACAGTGCGCCTACGTACAAAAAAATCACGTAACTGTGGCTCAAGAGACAGCACGTTGGCAATGGTATTTAAATTGATGGAGTCAGCTCAGAAACGATGGATTAAAATTAGAGGGTTTAACCTATTAACTCTTGTTGTTAATAACGTGAAGTTTGAAGACGGAGTACAGGTTGGTGAACAATCAGACAGAAACGCCGCCTAATGCTGTACACCACTTTTGACAATAACTCCCTATGAGTTTTTGATTTTGAAAACCTCCCTCAATGAGAAAAGTGTTTTTGGGGACGGTACAGGAGCTATCAGAGAAAGAAGGTCTATTTATAATTGATAAAAGCATGTTGTCGCCCTTGCAAGGATCCTCCTGTGCATAAACAACAAAAGGGAAAAAAAATAAACTAAATAATAAATTGAACTTCTTTCTCATCTTGGGTGATATTCTCTAGCTGCGACTCTTCATGGGGATATCTCTAGAATATCTAAATATGAGAAACTAGCCAAATTAAAATTAAAATACTTAATAGTACTCCCAATAACCAAGCTAAAATGTAAGGACTTGTCCCATCTAAAGGCATAAGATATTGATGAGTTAGCAAAAAAGATTTTATTTAATTTTATTGGCCACAAATTATAATCCATGGGGGCCTTAAGTAGCGAAGGCACTTTCCTTATCAGTATTAAATAATTTGAAGTAACACCTATTTAAGAGTTCGGGCTTAATTGTTGCTCATGGTGGTCCCCAGCATCTATTTTGAAATGTAAAAGATTAGTTTCTCATCAAAAAAGCAGTCTCTATGAATTACTACTTATCATTTCTTTACTTTTTTGAAACATTTTTACCGTTTTGAAACATTGTGATGAAAAAACAAACAAAAAATTCTTGTCAAATGAAAAATCCAGTGGTACCGTATCTTAGAAATAAAACTCCCTGTATATTTTTTGTGAGGTTGCGATGGCTTTTTCAAAACAAAATGAGGCGTTTACTAACGATAAGATCCAGTTTTTCACGCAACTTCATAGGAATGAAATAAACAGTCTTCAGGATATTGAAGGCCGGGCTGCTGAGACCAGTTATTCCTTTATATTAGACAATCAAAAATCTCTTGAAACAGAATTCAACCTACTATTCAATGTACTGCAAAAGCAACGCAATGAAGATGACTTAAAGAACATCCAATTTTGGAAGTATTGTTACTATTGCTGCACCCTTTTAGAAGCTTTTCATCAAGCATATTCACAACATAGTAAAGTCGAAAAATATAAAGAGACTAAAAAGAACATTTTAGACCGTCTCTTAAAAAGGACTAAGGAAGACGCAAAAAAGGAAAAGGCGTTTCTCGAATCTTTGCGAAAGAGCTTTAGTGAAAGTTTCGAAAATTTGCGGAAAGCACCAGCACATTTATCACAAATCCGTGATTATGTTGCTTATTTAAATCTATGCCGTGTGTATTGGGTTTTTTGCCGTTTAACCCTCACACAGGGCTTTACTCTCGCAAAAGAGTTGCAAATTCTTGAAAAGCTGGACGCAATTCTGGGGACGCATACTGATGCTGATAAAATAATTGACTTTATTAAAACACCTAATGGCGTCTTAAATTATTTGAGCGTGGGTTTGTTTTTAATCCGCTTTGCAATCGATTTTGGTTATTTGGTTCAACACACTTGGTTTCCAACGGAGGGAGAAAAAAAGGATAAAACTACAGCTCTTGAGCGTTTTAAGTTTGAATTTTACAAGCGTCATTGTAACTTTGCGAATGACTTGGTATGGGCCACGGTAAACTTCATTACTAATTTTAACCATATTACCAACATCCCAGATCCTACTGCCGGGATAATTACTGCGGTTTTTTTAGGCTTTGACGTGTGCATGTCTTTGTACAAATGCCATTTGGCCAAACAGGAGTATTTACTCAAGAAGAGTGAACTCGAGAAGCAATGGCGTGAGTACTCAGCGTATCCAGAAAGGTACCGAGGGATGGATTTAGAGCAGCATAAAGCCATGCTTGAACTTGAACTTTTAGAGTTGGAAATTAACTGGCAAACCAAACAAGGAACTTTTTATTTCAATGCAGCTGCAGCTGCTTTATTGATGCTGGGATTTTCCGCCTCGCTCATATTTACAGGACCAGGAATTGCTGTTGCTTGCTTTTTTGTTTGTACTCTTGCCGTAGCCATGTATCTTTCTTCTGATTCTTATTCGAAACTCCAGGAGAAAAGTTTACGCTTGGATGCGGCTAAAACTGGAACAGAGCTTCAATTAGCACTTAAAGAATACGAAGCGGCGCGCAATGATTTTATGTTTACGATGATCAAAAATACCGTAATGCCCACTCTTTTAATTGCTACTTTTGCTGTTTGCTGGCCTGCGGCTATAGTTTTAACGGCACTCTATCTAGGTTATGAACTTTATCATGCTTATGATCAGCATAACAGTACGAAAGCGCCATTAGCTCTGGATGGACCGGTTATGGATAGTTCGAGTGACGAAAAAGCGGATAAGCTAGAGGAGGATGAGGTTGATATAAGCTGTTGTGCTTTTAATTAAGTTCACCTAGGGGGCTGATTATCGCTAGTGCCCCCACATCATCCCAAGTGGAACAGGGATGATGTGGTTCCAATCTACATGGATTTATTTTTTATCGCCAATGCTTTTTCATACAATTCGTTTTTACTGCCATTACTCAACTTACACGCAATTGCCACGGCTTGTTTCAGCGGCAATTCGCTGAGCAATACTTCAAGTAGTTTTTCCTGACTATCCGGTTCAGAAACAGCTGGGCGCGGAGGGATAAGCAAAACAAATTCACCTTTTACATGCGCTGGTTCGGCCAAAAGCCAGCTTTTAACTTCCTTGATAGTTCCTGAAATAAAGCGTTCAAAAGTTTTGGTTAATTCTTTTGCAAGTACCATCTCGCATGATTCACCAAAAATTTCACCCAAATCATCGAGGCATTCAAGAATCCTATGGGTTGACTCATAAAAAATCAGCGTATGGGGTGCTGTCCGTAAAGATTCTAATTTAGTTTTCCGCGCCTGTTGTTTCGCGGGGAGAAATCCTAAAAAAAGAAAAGAGTCACAAGGGATGCCTGCGGCACAAAGTGCGGTAATTAATGCACAAGCCCCAGGCACCGGAACAACCTGAATGTGATGTTGTCTTGCCAGTTTAACCAATAAAAAACCCGGATCACTAATTAATGGAGTTCCGGCATCACTGATTAAGGCGACAGACTTTCCTAGTAAAAGTTCTTCAATAATGTGTTTGCTTTTGTCATTTTCATTATGCGCATGCAGCGATTCAAGACTCTTTTTTATTCCTAAGGAGCTAAGTAATTGTAGGGAGTGACGCGTGTCCTCCGCTAAAATAAAATCAACTGATTTAAGCACCTCTAATGCTCTAAACGTAATGTCCTCACGGTTTCCTATCGGAGTTGCAACGATATAGAGAGTTCCTCTGCCTGTTGCTAGTGAGTTAGTCATAGTTTATCCTCTTGCGTTATTGCTTATTCAATGTCTAAAAATATGTTTATTAAAACAATAAAAATTCGCACATTTTTTTTACTGACATCAACCTTTTTTCTTTGTGAATGCACCACCGCAGTTAATCCTCCACAAATGGCAACGCCGGCCCCAGTAACGACTCCCAAAGTGGAGAACAAAAAAATAGCGAATCCTTATTCCAAACCTACGGCAAGTTACCTCACACAGGCCAAAAATCAAGAAGGCAGTGAAAAGCAACAATCATTAATCCGTGCAGCAGGACGTTTGATTTCAGAAGGCCAATGGCGACAAGGCGCTGCTATTTTAGCACAGACTTCTGACTTAACACCGGCAGTTATGAATGAAAAAAATCTTTTATTGGCGCAAATTGATCTCATTCGGGATCGCCCGCAAATGGCATTAAGTAAATTAACCCGTATTAGCGAAGGCGACGCATTTGCCCCATACCAAAAGATTCAATTTCACGAGCTGTTGGCTCAAGCTTACCGTGGCACAAACAACCTGTTGGAATCGATTAATGAACGTATAAAACTTGAATCGTTATTGACTGATGAAGAGAGCCAAGCCACTAATCGTCGTACATTGTGGCTAACTTTAACTCATGTTTCACCGGCGGAATTAAATTCTTTGACTCCTAAGGCATCCGATCAAGCGGTTTTACAAGGTTGGCTGCAGCTTGCGTTAATTTCGCGTAAGTATCGTGATGATCCCAAGTCTTTAATGACTGCTTTAGAACAGTGGCAATCTCATTTTAGTACTCATCCGGCAAATCATATTTTACCTAATCCGTTGGATTCAATTGCCAGTAAAATGCATACCCCACCGAAACATGTCGCGTTATTACTCCCCTTAAGCGGTGCATTACAGGGGCCTGGAACTGCAGTACGCGATGGATTTATGGCCGCCTATAAAAAAAACAACAGCAACAGCACCATGCAGGTGAAAACCTATGATACCAGTAAAGGAGATGTTGCTTCTTTATACAAAAATGCGATCACTGATGGTGCTGATTATGTTGTAGGGCCCTTAACAAAATCACAAGTCGCGGTAATCGCTGCATTAGAACATCCTGTTCCTACCTTGCTATTAAATGATGCGGATACTAGCATCCAGGAAAATTCTTATTCATTTGGACTTTCACCTGTAAATGAGGCAATCCAGGTAGCGATCAGAGCAAAAAACAAGGGGTATAGTCGTGCATTGATTATTGCGCCTGGAAATGATTGGGGTAAAGAGGTGACCAAAGCGTTTACACAACAATGGCAAAAGGGTGGTGGTCGTGTTGTTGATACTTTTTCATATGGCTCAAATGATGATTTGAATAAAAAAATGAAGGATTTTCTGCAAATCAGCAGCAGTCAGCAACGTGAGAAAAAAATAAGGGAGTTACTCGGGCAAAAAATCCAACCTGTTATTAGCAGGAGACAAGATTTTGATATGATATTTCTATTAGCCTACCCGTCAAAAGCACGGCAAATTATGCCGTTGCTAAATTATTATTTTGCGGGAGATGTTCCAGTTTATGCTACTGCCAGTGTCTATGGTGGTCAGGCTAACCCGTTGAAAGATAAAGACCTTGATGGAATTATTTTCTGTGACATTCCCTGGGTTTTTGCACACCAGGCAGGTACACGCAATTGGCCAGAACAATTTAATAGTTATAATCGTTTGTATGCTTTAGGAATAGACAGTTATACTTTGGCTACCCAATTGAACCAATTGATGTTATTCCCCGCGGATCAATCGCATAATGGCGATGGTATTTTATATCTCAAACCATCACAACACGTTGCCCGTGTATTGGAGTGGGGACAATTCAAACAAGGACTAGTGCATTCATTGGGTGAGACAGTGTAATTGATAACGCAAGAGAAAGGACGCATTGCTGAAGAGAACGCTTTAGCCTATTTAAAAGCACAAGGACTTAAATTAATTACGCAAAATTACAGGTGCCGGCTGGGCGAAATTGATTTAATTATGCGTGACAAGGACGTGCTGGTTTTTATAGAGGTCCGTTCGCGAATTTCCACCCAGTTTGGTGGGGGTATTGCGAGTGTTACTTATACAAAAAGACAAAAAATAATCAAGGCAGCTACCCTCTATATGCTAGAACATCAAAAATATGATCAATTTGCTCTTCGTTTTGATGTGATAAGCATTGATGGAAAATCAGCGTCCATAAATTGGATAAAGGATGCATTTGGGGTGGATTATTGATTAAGCTAGCTGCTGTTTGCTGCTTAATTGGATGTAGGTTGGGCCTTGGGCCCAACCTACATCTAAGTGAGAACTGCTTAGGGATGACACCTCTGGTTGTTCTTCCTACAGGTTACAATTTTTTAATGAAGTAGAGGTTTAATATGATGGTACAAATGGAGGAACGAGTAAGGCATTTATTTGGTATAAACATAGAAACCAAAATAGCTCTTGCTGATTCTTTATCTGATTTGATTGCCAGGGCTGGTCAACGTTTAGTGAATTGTTTGCTTGCAGATGGAAAAATATTGTTGTGTGGCAACGGGGGCTCAAGTGCCAACTGCATGCATTTTGCCAGTGCGATGTTGAATCAATTTGAAGTTGAAAGGCCTTCTCTGCCCGTAATCAATTTAAGTACAGACGCAACCAGCTTAAGTTCTTCTGCAAATGACAATCATTACAGTCAAATTTTTGCCCGACAAATTCAAGCGCTTGGGCAAGAAAATGACGTCTTGCTTTTATTAACCACATCAGGCAACTCAGACAGTATGCTGCATGCCCTCCATGCTGCCAATGAACGAGGTATGGATGCAGTTGCTTTGAGTGGACGGGATGGAGGTGTTCTCGCAAACCATTTAGGCCCAGAGGATATCGAACTTCGCGTTGCATCGGATAATTCAGCGCGAATTAGAGAAATGCATCTGTTCATCTTACATTGCTTTTGTGATTTAATTGACCAATCATTATTTGGTCAAGTCATGGGGTAAAAAAATGAGATTTAAATTAAGATCGATCGCTTTTCTTTTAGTGGCTACCCTGTTAACAGGTTGTGTTGCGGCAGTAGTAACTGGTGCAGTGGCTGGAATGGTTTATGACCGGCGTGGGGTTATCACTATGGAAGCCGACGCACGACTATTTCATGTCATACATAAAGCCATTGTAACAAACCGTCAGTTTAGTGATTCACGAGTTCTGGTGACCAGTTTTAATCGTGTGGTATTGCTTGTTGGCCAAACACCTACCCCCTCTTTACGAGATTTGGCTGAAAAAATTGCACGAGGAACCCCCGGAGTGCATCGCGTATATAATGAATTATCGGTTGGATATCCTATACCGCTTACTGCTCGTTCGAATGACAGTTTGATTACCAGCCAGGTTCGCACCAGATTGCTGGCTAAAAAAGGTCTTGAGTCGGGTTCTATCCGGATTGTGACTGAAAATCGAGTCGTGTATCTCATGGGTATCGTTAACGATCATCAAGCAGCGCTTGCCGTAGATGCAGCACGACGAGTTAATGGCGTAAATAAAGTGGTTAAAATTTTTCAATACATACATTAAAATAACATGTTAAAACAAGGATGTTTTGCTGTATTACTAGTCTTCGTTCTATTCTGTTTGTCTGGCTGCATAGGCAGCTTATGGACAGGCGCCACTATGGTTTACGATAGACACGATGTGTATAAAAAGTTGGATGATTACAATTTATTCCTTAAAGTGAATAATGCAATCACCGTTGATAATGCATTTAAAAATAACAATTGTGTCATTGATATTGCTATTTTCAATGGAGATGTCTTATTAGCGGGCCATGTTCCTACCGCTGAAATGCAAGCCGAGTTACAACGACGATTGGCTACAGTAAAAGGTTATCGACGTTTGTTTAATCAAGTCAGGGTAAGTTCTGCGGGATCAAATTCGATGCAAGACAGTTGGATCACCGCCAAGATTCGCAGCCAAATTTTCGCTGATGGTTCTATTGATCCGAATGCATTTAAGGTAGTGACTTCGGATCGGGTTGTTTATTTAATGGGAGATGTACATCAAGAGCAAGCCGAGAAAGTAATTAATATGGCAAGACAAACCAGTGATGTTGCGCGAGTGGTAAAAATTCTTAAATATTATACTTATCAAAATAATGCGGTTGCTTAATCCTAAAAAAGCAGTGGATGCAGAAGAAACATACATCCAACCGCTTCTTTTAGGATGCATGTATTAATGTGAATGTCCTTTGTCAGGTCGTTTACGCATTTTCCTCAATTTAAATTGCCGTAACAATCCCGTAGAACCATTTAATCCTTCTTCTTCATTTAAGCCATTACTTTGATTACAAGGGTGAGATCTACAGTGTTGTCGATATTCTAGATGATGTTTATTATGTTTATGAGGTAACCCATCGCTATAACGAGCGAGCATTTTTTGTTGCAGACCGGCTGCAGTATGTTGGATCTTATCAGGCATGTTCTTTCCTTTTGCGAGGTTAATAACACTACTTATTACCTGATTTGCGATAATAAGTTCCACATTCTAATTATAGACGCTAAAATCTGTTGTTTGCGGCATTCGGCGGGATATAAAGAAACGTTTAAGGGAGTACAGCATGAATTATTTACATACGATGGTGCGGATTTCCAACTTGGAAGAGTCACTCGACTTCTATTGCAATAAACTGGGTTTAGTTGAGGTCAAGCGTACAGACTATGAGAAAGGCCGATATACATTAATATTTCTAGCCGCACCTAATGATTTAGAGCACGCCCAGCAGGCAAATACGCCAATGCTTGAGCTTACATTCAATTGGGATCCAGAAGAGTATCAAGAAGGACGAAATTTTGGCCATTTGGCGTATCGAGTAGAGGATATCTATGCTACATGCCAACGATTAAAAAATGCAGGGGTAGTCATTAACAGGCCACCTCGAGATGGACGTATGGCGTTTATTCGTTCGCCAGATAATATCTCTATCGAATTGCTGCAAAAAGGGGAGCCCTTACCTATCCAAGAGCCCTGGGCATCCGCACCAAACATAGGTCACTGGTGATAAAGAATCATGCGTGTATAAAATATGGCATTGCTTATTCAAACTGATTGCTTTATAATTCGCGCGGTGAAACTTAGGTGAATATGTGAACAAACAGCTAAGTAAACGTGGTATTGTGCGACTATGGTATGTACAATCAGGCGTTACATTGGTCTTTGCAGCTTTATGCGCACTAGTATATGGTACTAATGCGGCAAGCTCAGCATTGCTTGGTGGTGTAGTTTGTATTGTTCCTAACGCGTATTTTGCAAGCAAACTGTTTAAGTATCAAGGTGCTCGTTCAGCCAAGCAGATCGTAAATAGTTTCTACAAAGGCGAAGCGTTAAAGATAATTATATCCATATTCCTATTCACCGCGGTGTTTTTACTATTTAAAATTACGCCGCTAGCGTTTTTTGTATCATACATTATGATCCAGATGACGCATTGGTTCGCCCCGTTGATTATTGTAAATAAACAGAATAGGCCTGAAAGTGACTGAAATGGTATCTAGCACAAACTACATCAAGCATCATTTAACGTACTTGACATACAACGTTAGTGATATGAAATTGGGTTCGGGTGGTTTCTGGACATTGAATCTCGATACACTGTTTTTCTCAATCGTTTTGGGAATATTCGTTTGCGCGCTGATGTATTTTGGTGCACGCCGAGTGACAACTGGAATTCCCGGCAAGTTACAGAATTTTGCCGAAATCATGCTCCAGTTTGCTGATAATCAGGTAAAAGACTGCTTCCACGGCAAAAATAATTTAATTGGTCCGCTTGCGCTTACTATATTTTTATGGGTTTTCCTAATGAATTTTATGGATATATTACCCGTAGACATATTACCTGCCATTGCTCAGACGGGTGGTATTCATTACTTGAAAGTAGTACCAACTAACGATTTGAATTTAACTTTTGGTTTATCAATTTCTGTATTCATTCTGATTATTTTTTACAGTATTAAGATAAAAGGACCAAAAAAGTTCATAAAAGAGCTCACCTTACAGCCTTTTAATCATCCCGGATTTATACCTTTTAACCTATTGCTTGAAGTGGTTGGTCTCGTTGCGAAACCCATTTCACTAGCACTGCGGTTATTTGGAAACTTATATGCAGGCGAATTGATATTCATATTGATCGCCCTGTTAACCTTAAATGCTGCAACATCATCAACACTGGGTACCGCGACTTTGGGCACAGCACAATTTATCTTGGCGCTGGCTTGGTCAATATTCCATATATTGGTAATTACATTGCAAGCATTTATTTTCATGGTGCTAACGATTGTTTACTTGAGTTTAGCACACGAAGATCATTAACCGATTTAATTTTCATCCATTGTAAAGGGGATAAATATGCAAGCCGCTAGTTTAATAGCACAAGTTCAAAGTATGACCGTTGTTGCGGTTGCCTTGTTAATTGGTTTGGGTGCATTGGGCACAGCGATAGGATTTGGTTTGCTTGGTGGCAAATTCCTTGAGGGCTCAGCTCGTCAACCAGAAATGGTTCCAATGTTACAAGTAAAAATGTTCATCGTTGCTGGTTTGTTAGACGCCGTAACCATGATTGGAGTGGGTATCGCATTGTTCTTTACTTTCGCAAACCCTTTCCTAAGCAACCTGGGTTCTTGATAACACATAATCGGGGCGCAAAGCGCCCTAATTGTTACAGGAGATTAAACGGTGGAAATTAATTTAACACTAATTGTACAAATGCTCGTTTTCGCAGCTTTTGTTTTGTTTACTATGAAATTAGTATGGCCTCCATTGGCAAAAGCAATGGAAGAGCGACAAGACAAGATTGCTGATGGGTTAGCTGCTGCTGAACGTGGTCGCAAAGAATTAGAATTGGCGCAACATCGCGTCAAAGATGAACTAAAGCAAGCTAAAGTTCAATCTGCTGATATTATTGAAAAAGCAAATAAGCGTGCTGCGCAAATAATTGAAGAAGCAAAAGAAACAGCAAAACATGAAGCGCAAATGCAAGTGAAATTGGCACAAGAGCAATTACAGCAACAAATCAATCATGCAAAAGATGAGTTGCGCAAACAAGTTGCACACTTAGCCATAACAGGCGCTGAGAAAATTTTAAAGCGCGAAATAGATGCTAAAGCAAATACTGCATTGTTAGATAACTTGATAGAAGAGATTTAAAATGTCTGATAGTACCACCATAGCCAGACCCTATGCTAAAGCAATTTTTGAATATGCTTTAGGGGAAAAAAAATTAGCTGAGTGGTCAGCACATTTGAGAAATCTTGCGCAAGCCGTGTTGACGACAGAAGCTGAATACTTTATTGCTAATCCTGCAACAACTGTAGAACAGCATATGGAGTTGTTGCACACAGCAATTGGTGCAAAACCAAATGAAAACAAGCCATTAAGTAATTTAATTACTTTACTGGCTACCAATAAAAGATTGATGTTGCTACCTGATATTTATGCACTCTATGAAGCACATCGCGCAGAGCAAGAAAAAACTCTGAATGTTGATGTAAGCAGTTTCTCTGATTTATCTAGTGCACAACAACAACGATTAATCGAATCTTTAAGTCAGCGCTTGCAGCGTAAGGTCTCGTTAAAAATCAATATTGATCCTTCCTTGCTTGGTGGAGCAATAATTCGAGCGGGCGATTTAGTTATAGATGGTTCAGTTCGTGGCAAGCTTAATAAGCTAAACACCGAACTGGCTGCATAATTTAGAGGATAGTTTCCATGTCAGAACAAGTAGCATTAAATCCTTCTGAAATCAGTGAATTAATCAGAAAGAAAATAGAACACTTTAGTGTAGTATCTGAAGCACGAAATGAAGGTACTATTGTTAGTTTAAAAGACGGTGTTGTGAGCTTACATGGCCTTGAAGATGTAATGGCTGGGGAAATGATTGAATTCCCAGGCGGCGTGTATGGTCTGGCTCTTAACCTTGAAAGAGATTCAGTGGGCGCGGTTGTTCTTGGTGAATATTCTTCTTTAGCTGAAGGTCAAAAAGGTAAATGTACCGGACGTATTCTTGAAGTACCAGTAGGTAAGGGACTTCTAGGCCGCGTTGTTGATGCATTAGGTAATCCGATCGATGGTAAAGGACCAATCGATGCTGCAGGCATGTCCCCCATTGAAAAAGTAGCTCCTGGGGTTATTGCACGTAAATCAGTAGATCAGCCTGTTCAAACTGGATTAAAAGCGATTGACGCGATGATCCCTGTTGGACGTGGTCAGCGCGAGCTTATCATTGGCGACCGCCAAACAGGAAAAACAGCAATTGCTATTGATGCAATTATCAACCAGAAAGGTACCGGCGTTAAGTGTATTTATGTCGCCGTAGGCCAAAAAGCTTCTTCTGTTGCTGCTATAGTTCGTAAACTTGAAGAGCACGGTGCTTTAGAACATACCATCGTCGTCGTTGCAGGTGCTTCTGATTCCGCCGCATTACAATTTATTGCTCCCTACGCGGGATGTACTATGGGCGAATACTTCATGGAACATGGCGAGGATGCATTGATTGTTTATGATGATCTCACCAAACAAGCTTGGGCATATCGACAAATCTCCTTGTTATTACGCAGACCACCAGGCCGTGAAGCTTATCCTGGGGATATTTTCTATTTGCATTCACGCTTATTAGAGAGAGCTGCACGAATAAATGCTGATGAAGTAGAGAAGCTGACTAAGGGCGCAGTAAAAGGCAAAACAGGTTCATTAACCGCATTGCCAATTATTGAAACCCAGGCAGGTGACGTTTCTGCATTCGTACCAACTAACGTGATTTCGATTACAGACGGTCAGATATTCCTTGATGTGGATTTGTTTAACTCAGGTGTTCGACCTGCAATTAACTCAGGTCTATCTGTATCTCGTGTGGGCGGCGCTGCACAAACCAAAATCATGAAAAAATTAGGTGGCGGTACTCGTTTGGCACTTGCTCAATTCCGTGAGTTGGAGGCTTTCTCCCAATTTGCTTCCGATCTTGATGATGCAACCCGTAAGCAATTAGAGCGCGGACAGCGAATCACTGAGCTGATGAAGCAAAAACAATACTCTCCATTATCTGTTGCTGAAATGGGTACAGCATTGTTTGTAGTTGAAAAAGGTTATTTGGATGATGTGCCTGTAAATGAAGTTGCTGCATTTGAAGCGTCATTACATGATTATATGCGCAGCTCACATCCTGATCTGTTACAACTGATCAATGAAGCAGGTGCTTACGATAATGACATTGAAGCAAAATTGAAAAAAGCTGTAGAAGACTTTAAGCGTACAGCAAGTTGGTAAGTCAATTTAAGGCGAAATGATATTATGGCTGGAGCAAAAGAAATCCGTTCGAAAATTTCGAGTATTAACAAAACTCGAAAGATTACTCGTGCGATGGAGATGGTGGCAGCAAGTAAGATGCGCAAAACTCAAGAAAGAATGCGCGCATCTAAGCCGTATGCCAGTAAGATCTACAGCGTAGTAAAGCACATTGCGCGTGCGCACTCAGAATACAGACATCCGTTTATGACCCATCGCGAGATTAATCGTATTGGTCTTATCGTTGTTACTACCGATCGAGGTTTATGTGGTGGTTTAAACGTAAACCTGTTACGTGAAACAGTTCGTACTATTCGTAACTGGAAGGAACAAGGTAAAGAGGTTGATCTGGCAGTAATCGGTCGTAAAGGGCAAGCATTTTTTAAGCGTGTTGGCAGTAATGTTCTTGGTTCTGTAGACCATCTTGGTGATACACCAAGCATTAATGACATTATTGGCATTGTGAAAGTGATGCTTGATGCGTTTAACAACGGCACCATCGACGCACTGCATGTGGTTTACAACGAATTTGTTAACACCATGACGCAAAAACCCGTGGTGAAACAATTACTACCATTGCCAAAATCAGAAGAAGACAGCACGACAATGGGGCATCATTGGGATTATATTTATGAACCTGATGCTAAGGAATTGCTGGATAATCTTTTAGAACGTTATATCGAATTGCAGATTTACCAAGCAGTTGTTGAAAACATTGCTTGTGAACAAGCGGCTAAGATGATTGCAATGAAAAATGCAACGGATAATGCCGGTGATTTGATTAAAGAATTTCAATTGGCTTATAACAAAGCACGACAAGCTGCAATTACGCAAGAATTGGCAGAAATTGTCGGTGGCGCAGCCGCTTTATAAGAGGGTATAAAATGAGCTTAGGAACTGTAGTAGAAATTATTGGCGCGGTTGTGGATGTGGAGTTCCCCCGTGAGAATGTCCCTAAAATCAATGATGCATTAAAACTTGTTGATGGTGATTTGGTTTTTGAAGTACAGCAACAACTTGGTGATGGTGTCGTTCGTACTATTGCTATGGGAACAACTGAAGGACTTAAACGTGGTTTGCGCGCTGAAAATACAGGCAATCCTATTCAAGTACCTGTTGGCAAGAAAACCTTGGGTCGAATTATGGATGTTCTTGGCCGCCCAGTTGATGATGCAGGCCCAATCGGCGCCGAAGAGCATTGGTCAATTCACCGTAAGCCACCAAGTTACGAAGAACAAGCAGGCAGTCAAGAATTGCTTGAGACCGGTATTAAAGTAATTGACTTGCTTTGTCCTTTTGCCAAAGGCGGAAAGGTAGGTCTGTTCGGAGGTGCGGGTGTAGGTAAAACCGTTAACATGATGGAACTCATTCGTAACATCGCGATTGAGCACAGTGGATACTCAGTTTTTGCGGGTGTGGGTGAACGTACTCGTGAAGGAAACGACTTCTATCATGAAATGAAAGACTCTAATGTATTGGATAAAGTATCATTAGTTTACGGTCAGATGAATGAGCCACCAGGTAACCGCTTACGCGTTGCATTAACTGGCTTGACTATGGCTGAGAAATTCCGTGATGAAGGCCGTGATGTATTACTGTTCGTTGACAATATCTATCGTTATACCTTAGCAGGGGTTGAAGTATCTGCGCTGTTAGGTCGTATGCCATCAGCGGTGGGCTACCAACCAACATTGGCTGAAGAAATGGGTATGTTGCAAGAACGTATTACTTCAACTAAAACAGGTTCTATTACTTCAATTCAAGCGGTATACGTACCCGCTGACGACTTAACTGACCCATCTCCTGCAACGACGTTTGCTCACTTGGATGCTACAGTTGTATTGTCACGACAAATCGCTGAATTGGGTATTTATCCTGCGGTTGATCCTTTAGATTCAACTTCTCGACAATTGGATCCGCTCATTGTCGGACAAGAACATTATGATACCGCTCGACGTGTTCAACAAACATTACAACGCTATAAAGAATTAAAAGATATTATTGCGATTCTTGGTATGGATGAATTATCTGAAGAAGATAAGCGTGTTGTTACGCGTGCTCGTAAGATTCAAAGATTCTTGTCACAACCATTCTTCGTTGCTGAAGTCTTCACTGGTTCTCCAGGAAAATATGTTTCTTTAAAAGATACAATTAAAGGCTTCCAAGGTATTCTCGCCGGTGAATATGATGATTTACCTGAGCAAGCATTTTATATGGTTGGTAGCATTGAGGAAGCAGTTGCTAAAGCTAAGACCTTATGAGGTAGGCAAATATGACTAGAACTACGCACTTAGATATTGTTAGTGCTGAACATGAAATATTCTCCGGTGTGGTCGAAATGGTTGTCGCAACCGGAGAATTAGGTGAAGTAGGCATTACAGCAGGTCATGCGCCTTTGCTTACCGTTCTCAAACCAGGTGAAGTACGAGTTACCTTACCTGGTGGCCACCAAGAAATTTATTATGTTCAAGGTGGAATGCTGGAAATTCAGCCTAACAGTGTTACTGTTCTTGCTGATGTGATTGAACGTGCTGATCACCTTGATGAATCCGCTGCACTTGCTGCAAAAGCCCAAGCTGAAGCCGCAATGTCCAGCAAGGGCGGTGAAATGGATTATTCAGTTGCTGCTGCAGAATTAGCACGCGCTGTTGCACAAATTCGTGCGATTCAAAAAGTAAGAAAGACCATTAAGTAACAATCCCCTGTCAAAGAGATACCCCTTTATTTGGTAACCTGGGTAAAGCACAGCGAAACCCGGGTTACTGTTCTTCAGATGACACAGCAAAACATGCGAATGCAGTCGTGGTAAAGGGGGCATATTTCTTTAATTAATTACAGATTAAATGTTCCATATTATTGAAATTTTAAAGATTATTTAAGGATAAGACGGTGACACAATACCTACGTGATTTTATCTTCGCCATCACATTTTTTCTATCGATGACAAGCTATGCTGTCGATCACAGTACCTGTAATCATTCCGATAAAAGAATTGCTGACCAGACTCAAACCGGTCAGACTTATTCAACTACTTCTACCTGCACTAGTACTGAGGTGACGACAACTGCAAGTGCTCAACCTTCTACTGCGATAATTAGCTGGCCCGGTTTTCATAGTGGTTCTGCACAAACAGACATCACGGGAAATGGTTTTGGTAGCTTTGTCGCAAATGCTACGGATAGTTCAGGTCATCCTGTGAGCTATACATTTGCAATCAGTGGACCAGGAACCATTACTGGCACTCAAACGGGTACGTTTAATCTCACAGGAGTAGACGCTACTACGGTGATCACAATTACAGCTACAGCAGATGATGCTACGTCCGTAGTTGGAATCCCCATTATTGTTCATGTGTCTAAAGTACCAACCAAAGTACTTTATTTTTACAATAATACGTCTGAGACCATATATCCGGTTATTGAGGCACCCATCCTGCCGGTTGATACGTGGATGCAAGCACAATTTGCGGTAACGGATCCCAGCTACACCTTTACAGCAACCCATCTACATAGAGTTTATATTAATGGAATCAATGGTATCCCTCCAATGCAGTCTGCATTAGTCTCTGTCCCCTTTTACAGTGGTTTAGTTCCTAATCCGACTGGAGGCAATACCCCTGATCAATATGTGGATTGGTGGTCTTCAATGCGTGTCTATATCTATGATGTGCAATCCAACTTAATTCAAACACAAAGTGAAGCCGGTGTTAGTCCCGTGACTTTATATACTCCCGGTCCAACCTGTATTAGTGGCTGCTCGCAAACCAGTGTATTTAGTGCGACAAGCATCATGCCAACTAATGATCCGCAACAGCTCACTGAATATACTTTTGCAGCAGTGGTACCTACTCTACCACTTCCATATTCCATTGATCGCACAATCGTTAATTATGATTATTCAGCGGTGGATCAAGTTTACTTACCGGTGGCAATGGAGCCCTACGGTTCAAACCTGCTTGGTTATACTGGAACAGTTGTGGATCTAACCAGTTTTAGAAGTAGTCTGAACATCTTTTTAGCTGGAACACAATGGCCTGTTTACGCAGGGCTTCCTTATCCTAGAGTTCCTGGAGCTTATAATGTAGTTATTGGTAATTCACAACTAACAAGCACTGCCGCACAAATTGCGGCACTCACTGCTTACTGGAACAATTGCAGCACGAATGCAGCCAGTCCGGATTATGCCAACTGTACTGCCGTATTTAATCTGTTTGATGCCAATTATTTCGCTTGTAATGGTACGCATTTAAGTGGACCAACTGCGCTACCAATGCAAAATATATATGGTTACCTTGCGTTTTGCGCTACACCTTTACCGAGCAGTGGGGCCGGATTCGATGCCTATACAGCACTCCAGTATAACTACAAAAACTATTCAAGCTACGCACAGGATTTTAATCCCTATACTTCGCTGATTCATCAAGCGCTGCAAATGAATGTTTATGCGTACTCTGTAGATGATGCGGTAGGTTTTATAAGTACCATAGGCAATGGACTTGTGATCACGGTTGGCGGTGCGAAAGGGTTACCCAATTCCCAGCAATATAATCCGCAGCAAGTGATAACCGTTAGTTTGGGCACACCGCCAGTTGGCAGCTCTCTTCCTGTCTTTACCCATTATGGTGTATGTTCACAGACAGCGCCATCTAGTCTTGGAGGCGGGGCGTCATTCAAATTCCAACTTCCAAGCAGTTCTTTTCCTTGTGTCATCACGCTAGAGGACTCGCTTAAAAGACTTTATCACTTCACGCTGAACGCTCCTGCGCCATTAACATCAACAGCAGCAGATATCAGTTGTGCTGCGGCAGATCAGCCTTGGTGTAGTAATGTTGTGATTACCTCGGCACAAGGCATCAGTACTGCACAACCTTATCCATAGTGTTTATGATGGACGACGACAAAAAGTCGTCGTCCTTGATTTCGACACCAACCAAGCATCTTTTCTGACAATATCATGGAGATCACGTTCTATTAATTACTAATAGAAGATTTGTTCTATTCATTTTTTTTGCCATTATTGTATGACTTTTCAATATCTGAAAATAAAACGACCTGGTTTCTTCCATTGGCTTTGGCGAAATATAACGCCTTGTCTGCTGACTCGATTAATGCTTCAGCATTGCGTCCATGCATAGGATATACGGCAATACCAATCGAAATAGTTATAGGACCAACAGGCTGCGCGCCATATTTTATTTGCATTCGAGAAACATTGTGTCTAATGCTTTCAGCACGATTTTTGATCATTTCGGCACCGATGCCATAAAAAACAATAATAAACTCTTCGCCACCATAACGGGCTGCTATGTCTCCGACACGGATATCATCTTGTAACACTTTTCCCAATTCTTTTAAGACTGCATCGCCCGCATCATGTCCATAAGTGTCATTTATTTTTTTGAAGTGATCTAAATCCAGCATCAAGACTGATAGTGGGGTTCGAGTTCGCTCTGATTGATGAATTTGTTTTAAAAGAAAATCCTCTAGATAGCGACGATTATATAAACCAGTTAAAGGATCACGCATCGATTGATAGCGGAGATTTTCTCTTAAGCGTACATTAGCAAATGCTAGGGCAGTTAATTCGGAGAATGCGTTTATTATAAGGTGTTGATTTTCAGAAAATGCAACTGGAGTATCTTGAGCGATTTCTAAATACAATAAACCGTAAATATCCTTCTGAGCCATAAGCGGAACGCAAAGATAGGTTAAGTTCAACTCTTTGGTAACGTGCACATGATTGCAAATTAATTCGTTATGTAATGGGCGTACATGATGAATTCTTCCTAAGCGGATTGCCCAGCATGCATCAGGAGAAAAAACATGTTCTTGAGGGTTGGGTGAGCCCCAGGATGTGGCCATTTCCAGATAGTTTCCTGAGGGATGCATGATATATAAATAACCACTGGCAAAACTCAACATCCGTTGGCAGTATTTGGTCATTACATGACCTAATTCATCTTGAGAATTGCATGTAAGCATAATATCACTCAATTCAACAAGAAGAGTGATCTGATCATTTTTATCTTGAAGCGCTTGCATTCCTGCATTGAGTTGTTCATAAGACTTTTTAAGTTCGTTTTGTTCTTCAACTTGTTTCGTAATATTACGAATAATAAACACTGCGCCGCTGATTTCGTTATCATTTTTAATAAAGCTGGAGGTAATTTCATAGATATTACGTTGCTTTTGTACTTCAAATTCAATATTTCTAACAAACTCTCCACCTTTTAACGATTCTTTCCAAACTTCCACCAGTTTACTTTTCGAACTTGCAACATCAGTAAGGGCAGCATCAACATTCATGCCGATGGTTATAGGTTTACCAAATAAACGCTTAAATTCACGTTGATATGCTTCATTAAAGATAAGATAACAATGATTACTATCAACTGCAGCGATCATATCGGATGCACTTTCCAGGATACTTCTTAACTGAGTGCCAACATTTTCTCTTTCTCGTTCTGCAGCTAGACTGCGAGCGAGTTCTTTATTCGTGAGGATGAAGGCTAAGATTAAACCCCCAATACTAATAATACTGCCAAAGATAATGATAAAGTTTGCGAGTTTCACATTTTCAAGAACGATGTCATTTCGTTCATTTAATAATACCAATTCAACAGATTTTATTTCGTGGCCTATGTCTTTAATTTGATTTGAAAGATCGACCTCTTGACGAAAGGAATCTTTCCCTTCGGGTGAGTTGAGTTTATTATTCATTTTTAATTGAATGGTTTGATTTAATTGACTAAGCCTTTGATTGGTTAAATCAATAAAGCGTGTTATTCGCTCGGTTTGGGAACGGTTATCTTTTGTTAAATCAAATAAATTATCAAAACTAGGCTTGAGATCGGATTTTATTTTATCCATTTTTGTTAGGAATTGGTTATCACCGGAGATAAGATAGCCCCTTTGTAACGAATTTAGATTGACAATGGAAAATAATATTTGGTCAGTGGCTTGAATGACTTGATAAGTATGGGCCACCACACTGTTCGCTGCAATCAGCTTATTGAGTTGGCGATAAGAGAAAATACCAATAATCAATACCAGCGAGAGTGCGGGTATGAAAATAAAATACATCAAAAATTTACTGGATTTATAGTCTTTATTTTTATTTTTGCTGTCATCCATAACAAGCCATTAGTTATGCTTTCATTTATTCAATTATATATCATTATCAAAGTAATTCTTGGCAATAGGAAATATACCTATCCATTTTAGGTTTTATTTACAATGGCTTAGCATTTTATTCCATCATCATACACAAAGTTATCCACAGGTCGAAATTGCTTTAAAAAATAACATTTTTTTAAAATGATTTAAATTTCAATAAGTTACAAGCGATGCTATAATAAACATTGTAGATAGAGCAAAGTTATTCACAATATATATCCAGTTTCTATATATGCAATAAGCGAACTTTGTTAAAATTACTTTGCAATAAAGCATTGCGATGGTTAAATAGTCATTATTATTTTCATGAATAAAAAAACAATGAATGAAGTTACAGAACGAAAAGCATTAACTGAGTTTACCGAAAAGGCGTATCTTGATTATTCAATGTACGTCATTTTAGATAGAGCCTTACCCCATATTGCAGATGGTCTAAAGCCAGTTCAGCGACGCATTATTTATGCAATGTCTGAGCTTGGTTTAAAGGCAACTGCCAAATATAAGAAATCAGCACGTACCGTTGGGGATGTATTGGGTAAGTTCCATCCACATGGTGACAGTGCATGTTACGAAGCCATGGTATTAATGGCGCAACCCTTTTCTTACCGTTATCCTTTTGTTGATGGCCAAGGAAACTGGGGTTCTCCGGATGATCCCAAATCTTTTGCCGCCATGCGCTATACCGAAGCTCGATTATCTCCTTATGCCGAAGTACTCCTTTCGGAGTTATTACAAGGCACCGTTGATTGGGTGGACAATTTTGATGGAACGCTGCAAGAACCTGCACTATTGCCTGCACGCTTACCTAATATCTTATTAAATGGCGCAACCGGGATCGCAGTGGGCATGGCTTCCGATATTCTGCCCCATAACTTAACAGAAGTAGCTAATGCTTGTGTGCATTTACTGGATAATCCTCAAGCCGATTTAGCGGCGATTACACAGCACATTAAAGGGCCAGATTTTCCGACAGAAGCTGAAATAATAACCCCACCTGACGCAATTGCTACTCTGTATGAAACAGGTAATGGTTCAATTAAAATGCGGGCTGTTTACTGTCAGGAAAAACAAAATATCGTGATCACCGCCTTGCCTTATCAGGTATCGGGTGCCAAGGTAGTCGAGCAAATCGCATTACAGATGCAACAGAAAAAATTACCAATGGTAGAGGATTTGCGCGATGAGTCCGATCATGAGCATCCAACTCGGTTAGTCATTATTCCTCGTTCAAACCGAGTTGATGTAGAGGGCTTAATGTCTCATTTATTTGCCACTACCGATTTGGAACGAAGTTATCGTGTTAATTTCAACATGATAGGACTTGATGGCAGACCCAAAGTTAAAAATTTATTGGATATCCTTACCGAATGGTTATCTTATCGATTAACGGTAGTGAAGCGGCGTTTGGAATATCGCTTGGTCAAAGTACTGGATCGAATTCATGTACTTGAAGGTTTACTGATTGCCTACCTGAACATTGATGAAGTCATTGCAATTATCCGTGAACACGAACAACCGAAACAAGGCTTAATGGCTCGTTTTAATCTCAGTGACCGTCAAGCTGAGGCGATTTTAGAAATGAAATTGCGTCATTTGGCAAAACTGGAAGAAATCAAGATACGTGGTGAGTTGGATGAACTATGTGCTGAACGAGACAATCTGCAAAACATCCTTGCCTCGGAGCAACGTTTAAAAGCTTTAGTTAAAGAAGAAATTATAAGAGATAGAGATGAGTTTGGTGATGCTCGTCGCTCCCCCATTATTGTTCGCCAAGAATCACAAGCGTTAAAAGAAGAGGATATTTTACCCAATGAGCCTATTACGGTCGTGCTTTCCAAAAAAGGCTGGGTAAGGGCAGCTAAAGGATATGATGTTATAGGTAGTGAGCTCAGTTATAAAGCGGGGGATGAGTTCAAAGCACAAGCTATGGCACGCTCAAATCAGCAAATACTCTTTTTTGATAGTGAAGGTAAGGTCTACTCTTTACCGGGCCATGTCTTACCCTCTGCTCGCGGACAAGGCGAGCCCCTGACGGGGAAGCTGAATCCCGCTGAAGGTGCATTGTTTGAAGCGGTAGTTGGCGGCGAACCAGAACAATTGGTGTTATTAGCTTGTGACGCGGGATACGGTTTTATTGCAAAAATCGCCGATCTGTATGTAAAAAATCGCAATGGAAAGGCGTGTATCAGATTGCCTGAAGCCAGTCTCATTTTACCACCGCGAATACTACCGAAACACGAGGAATTATTTGTTGCCTGCGCTACAAGTGTAGGACGATTACTCATTTTTTCGGCCAAAGAAGTACCTGAATTATCTCGCGGGAAGGGCAATAAATTAATTAGCATTCCTGCAGCTAAAGCGGTATCGCGCGAAGAATATGTGATTGATTTGCAGGTACTCACTGCAGATGATTCGCTCACCGTCCATGCCGGTAAACGCCATTTTACCTTGAAAGGGGCTGATTTAGAGCATTATAAAGGGGAACGTGGGCGTCGAGGCAATCGATTACCGCGCGGCTTACAAAATGTGACTCAATTACAAGTCATTAGCGCCGAATAATCTCTTAAAAAGGGCAATCAACAGTGCCCTGGTTGTTGCTTGCAGCTGCTCTACATAAGTCTGTATAGAAAAGTTTCATAAGATGACGAGGTTTTGTCCAAGCTCAGGTCATCTTTCATCTTATGAGATTGCTCTATACAGACTTATATAGAAGAAACAGTTGATTGCAGCCAGGCTATGAGTTTTTCTCCAAATAGTACCTACCTTATTTAAATTACATATTTAATCCAATGATCTATCAAATAATTTATAGTAGTGATAAAGTTCTGAAAAGTAATAATGGCTAATCATTTCCAATAATGGAAAATAGTTTAGATAGGGAAATCTTAGCGCTCATGTTAAAAATTTTTACCTTTGTTGCTTGTCTGCTGCTTAGCGCGTGTTTTATGGTGGGCCCTAATTATAAAGAGCCGAAAAAACCGGTTGCTGCACATTGGCCAAAAAGGGATGCAACAGTTAAAGAAGCACCATTTAAAACAATAAAATGGTGGCAAGTTTTTCATGATCCAGTACTTACTTCGTTAATTTATCAAGGTTATCACAATAATCTGACAGTACAGATTGCTGGCGTAAGGGTTTTGCAAACTCGGGCACTGTTGGCTCAGTCAGTTGGTATGTTGTATCCGCAACAACAGGCCGTAACCGGTAACTTCACTTACTACGAAATTGGTGGCAGTGAGCTGCAAACGCTTTTACCTTCAACCTTTGAAACCGCCTCGCTCGGTTTTACTGCGAATTGGGAAATCGATTTTTGGGGCAAATATCGACGGGCTATCCAGGCTAATGATGCGACATTTTTATCTTCTCTAGCCGCATACGATAATTCCCTAGTTACTCTTACAGCAGATGTTGCCAGCACCTACATCCAAATCCGTACTTATGAAGAGCAAATCAAGGTAACAAAAGC
Organism: Legionella sp. 227; assembly: GCF_043161935.1. Lineage (NCBI taxonomy): Bacteria > Pseudomonadati > Pseudomonadota > Gammaproteobacteria > Legionellales > Legionellaceae > Legionella > Legionella sp. 227. The sequence goes on from NZ_CP171154.1 coordinate 1,199,987, forward strand.
CAACATCGTGGTGCAGAGGGAAGGTCTAAAAATAGCCAAAGCCCGGTATAATGCAGGACAAACTAACCTGATTGATGTGGAACAAGCACAGACAGAGCTTTCACAAACCGAGGCGTCTCTGCCGCCACTGGTAAATAGTTTAGAACAACAAAAGAATGCAATGGCGCTTTTATTAGGGACGGTGCCTAATGGAGTTGATGGACAACTAAGAAAAAGTAAAGGGATTCCTAAAGCACCTTCAACGATAGCGGTTGGAATTCCTAAAGAAACATTAGCGCGTCGACCGGATATTCATCAAGCACGTTTGGATGCGATAGCACAATCAGCCAAAATCGGTGCAACTAAAGCAAATCTTTTTCCATCTTTTTCTTTAAATGGGACGTTTGTTTTTTCTTCAAACAATATTGGGTCAAACTCCCTTTCGGATCTCTTTAATTGGTCAAATCGTGCGATAACCGCCGGACCGACGCTGACATGGCCAATACTCAATTACGGTCAAATCACCAACGCGGTACGGGCACAAGATGCCGTATTTCAGCAGTCCGTATTAAATTATGTCAATTTGGTTCTAAAGGCACAGCAAGAAGTGCAAAACAATATTACGGCCTATATTGAAGCAAAAAAAGCGGAGCGCTCCTTAACACAGGCAAACACTGCTGCAATCAAAACGTTGAAACTCGCCATAATTCGTTATATTAACGGCGAAACAGATTTTACACCGGTGCTTAATGCCGAGCAGCAACAATTAAGTGTGCAGACTTCATTGGTGAATGCACAAGCGAACATTCCCCAGGCATTAGTCGCTCTTTATCGTGCACTTGGCGGCGGTTGGGAAATTCGCGGTACTAATGATGTGGTACCACAACAAATTAAAGCGGAAATGGCAGCACGTACAAACTGGGGTACTTTGCTCAAACAACAGAATCACGAAGCACCTCGAACTAAGAAAGAAAGAATAAAAGAACTTTATTTACCTAAGTGGTAAAGACAGTTACCTGGATGGAGGAAAAAATATCCCCTCACCCGCTATCGAGAGCGAGCCAGGGGTGAGGGGACATTAGCCCTGCTCAATACCTTCATCCGCCCTGACAGGCGCGCCTTCTCCCTTTGGGGAGGAAGGGATATTTTCTTTTAATGGCAGTAAGGTCGAAGTGAGGGGCCGATGAAGTTATCGTTTCTTTATCCCTCGCAGTGCGACGTGTTCTTTCTTAAATGGAGAACGAAAATTTGGGAAAAATAAATAAAATGGTATCAGGTATGAACTTTAATAAAGATTCAAAATCGGTCAAAATGGCAGGGATAGCTGTTGCTATTTTACTTCTCATCTATTTGATGGTGCATTTTTTTGGCAAAAGTAATGTTCCAACGATCCCGCCACCTGCAGTAGTTGTGCAAAAACCAATAACTGCAGAAATGGCCGAATATGTGACCCAAACAGGAAATACGGTAGCTTATAATTCGGTTAATCTGGTTGCACGTGTTGAAGGCTATCTTGATTCCATCGAGTTTGTTGATGGAACTTTTGTTAAAAAAGGAAAAGAGCTGTTCGTCATTCAACCCGAGCCGTATTTTGAAAAACTAAGAGCTGCTAAGGCGACTGTTGCCGCAGCAAAGGCCTCGCTTGTTTATAACAAATCAGAATACGCACGCCAACAGCGTATGTATAAAGAACATGCTACTTCTCTCAATGAGGTCGAAAAATGGTATGCCAAAACGTTAGAAATTGCCGCCCAATTGGATAAATCAGAAGCCGAAGAAATAAATGCGGCAATTAATTACGGTTATACCCATATTTCAGCTCCATTTGATGGTCGAATTGGGCGACATTTGGTTGATGTTGGTAATCTTGTGGGCCACGGCGAAGCCACGAATTTAGCTACCATAGAGCAGATTGATCCCATCTATGTTTACTTTAACCTGAATGAAATTGATTTAATCAAATTGCGTGCTGCTGCGCGTGCGAGTGGCTTTAAACCAAAAGATATTAAAAAAATTCCGGTTCAAATTAGCTTACAAGGCGATACAACGTTCAAGTACAAAGCAACACTTGATTTTGTGAATACAGGCCTTAATGCATCTACAGGAACTATGGAGTTGCGTGCCGTTTTGCAAAATAAAGATTATATTTTTGTCCCAGGACTCTTTGTGCAGGTACGTGTGGCGATATCCAAACCCAAAGAGCAATTAACCGTGCCTGATTCCGCAATTCTTTACGATCAAATCGGCGCTTATGTCTTAACGGTCGATACCAACCATGTCGTCGTATTGAAGCGAGTCACTTTAGGCAGTGTAGAGAATGGAATGCGTGCGATCGCTACGGGACTTAATGCTCAAGACCAAGTAATTGTTGATGGCTTGCAGTATGCGACTCCTGGAAATAAGGTGGAGCCGCGGCAACAGGCTGTGCCTACGAAAGATAATAAAGACAAAGAGAATAAAGAAGCCAAGCATTAATTGAGGTATGTGTCGTTCTACTGCCACTAAGTTAAGAATCCCCTCTCCCTCTCGTGGGAGAGGGGCAGGAGCGAGGGTTCCAGCCCAATTAAACCCTCATCCGCCCTGAGGGGTACCTTTCTCCCCATGGTGGAAGGGAATTATTTAGCTTAATGGCAGTGGTGCATGGTTCAGGGATTGTTACAAAAAGTGAGAAGACGGACAGAATGATTTCTAAATTTTTTATTGAGCGGCCTATATTGGCAAACGTTATTGCGTTACTCATAGTGCTACTGGGATTGGTAGCAATTATTGCACTACCTGTCTCTCAATATCCTGCTATTGTTCCACCGACCATTCAGGTGACAACCACCTATCCTGGTGCTGATGCGAAAACACTAATCAAAACCGTCGCTTTGCCCATTGAACAGCAAGTGAATGGGGTGGAAAACATGTTGTATATGCAATCTACCAGCACGGATAGTGGGGCTTATACGCTTATTGTTACCTTTTCTATCGGTACTGATCTTAATTTTGCACAAGTACTGGTACAAAACCGGGTACAAGCTGCGATGGCACAATTACCCGAGTCGGTGCAAAAACAAGGGGTGGTAGTACAGCAGAAATCGACTGCGATTTTGCAATTTATTACCCTAACCTCCAAAAATGGTGAATACGATGGATTGTTCCTTGATAACTACGCTGCAATTAATATGCAAGATGAGTTGGCGCGTTTGCCGGGCGTAGGTAATGTGCTTATTTTTGGAACGGGTACTTATGCAATGCGCGTTTGGCTGGATCCTAAAAAAATGCTGGCCTACTCACTGAATCCCAGTGATGTGTTACAGGCCATTAGCCATCAGAACCAAGAGGTTTCTTCTGGACAAGTTGCGGCACCACCCGCGGCAGGGAAACAACCTTATCAATTTACCGTGAATGTGCCAGGACAACTTGCTGATGTCAGTGAATTTGAAAACATCATTGTGAAAACAGTCGCCCAAACCCCAAATCAAACCGCTAATGCAAGCAGTAGCGCGCAAATCGTACGCATTCGTGATGTAGGTCGGGTTGAGTTAGGTTCTAATAGCTATGCTCAGCTTGCAAAATTGAATAATAAACCGACGGCGGCTATTGGTATTTATCAACTTCCAGGAGCCAATGCACTGCAAGTTGCAGACGAGGTGCGCAAAGCCGTGGCCAAAATGGCAAAGAAATTTCCTCCAGGGATGGAGTATTCGATTCCATTTGACACCACGATTTTCGTAAAAGCTTCTGTTGACGAGGTCTACAAAACCCTGTTTGAAGCAGGTATTTTGGTTTTAGTTGTGATTCTGCTGTTCTTACAAAATGCCCGCGCTACTTTGGTACCTACTACCACCGTGCCTGTGACCATCATAGGTGCATTTTTTGCCATGTTCATACTCCATTATTCCATCAACTTATTAACCTTATTTGCCTTGGTTTTAGCCATCGGAATTGTGGTTGATGACGCGATTGTCATTGTCGAGGGCGTCACCCAACATATTGAGCGCGGCACCTCGCCCAAACAATCAGCAATTAATGCAATGACTGAGTTAATGGGACCAATTATTGGAATTACGCTGGTATTAATGGCAGTATTTGTGCCCGCGGGGTTCATGCCCGGATTAACTGGAGCGATGTATGCCCAGTTTGCCTTAGTTATTGCAGCTACAGCATTCATCAGCGCGATTAACGCCATGACCTTGAAACCCACTCAATGTGCTATGTGGCTTAGACCTGTTGACACGCAGAAAGAGAAAAACTTTATTTTCCGTTTATTCGATAAATATTATTATCCTATAGAAAATAACTACATTAGCTTTATCGACCGACTTGTTCATAAAAATAAAAGCGTATGTTTGATTGGTATTGCTCTTGTCGTCTTGGCGATTATTGGTCTGAGCCGGATCCCTACAGGATTTATTCCCATTGAAGACCAGGGTTATGCGATGATGAACGTCCAATTACCTGATGGGGCCAGTTTAGGGCGGACGGAGGCACTGTTACATGATTTAAGTGAACAGGTCTCTAAAGTTGGTGGTATAGAGAATGTCATCACCATTGATGGAATCTCGCTTTTGGATAATAGTGCTCCCCTTGCCAATGGCGGCGTTCTTTATGTGATGTTTAAAGATTGGAGTGTGCGCGGTAAGGATGAAGATTTGCTTTCCTTGTACAAAAAACTGAATGCGATTGCAGAGAAAACTTTGGGCGCTAAAGTGCTGGTGATGATCCCGCCACCGATTCAAGGCTTAGGGACTTCGGGCGGTTTTCAAATGCAACTTGAATTACAAGATGGATCATTTGATTATCGCAAATTACAAAGCGCGACGGACCAGTTGATTCTCTATGCAAGCCAACAACCGGAATTGCAACGGTTGCGGACTTCGTTTCGTGCTTCAGCACCGCAGCTTGCGGCCCCCATCAATCGAGTCAAAGCAGAAACTTTGGGGGTTACTGTGGGGGATGCAACCGAAACCTTGCAAACCTACCTTGGCTCTTCCTACGTAAACCTTTTTTCAAAATTCGGTCAGGTATTTCAGGTCTATGTCCAAGCAGATGCCGATTCACGGATGACCGTTGGCGATGTGCGTAATTTTTATGTTAGAAATAAATCAGGTGAAATGGTGCCTTTGGGTACACTGACCGATATGTCACCTACTGTAGGGCCACCCATTATTTCTCTTTATAATTTATATCCTTCCAGTAATATTTATGGCATGGCCGCACAAGGGTACAGCTCGGGTCAAGCCATGCAAGCGATGGAGCGGGTTGCTAAAGAGGTATTACCCGCAGGGATATCTTACGAATGGACGAGTACTGCCTATCAGGAAAAGATTGCGGGAAATATGAGTTATTATATTTTTATCTTGTCGCTTGTTTTGGTGTATATGATTTTGGCGGGCCAATATGAAAACTGGATTGCCCCGGCAGCGATTTTGTTAAGCGTGCCTTTAGCCTTGATTGGAACCGTCTTTGCCTTATCCGCTTTGGGTCTTTCTAATAATATGTACACCCAAATCGGGATATTACTGCTGATTGCACTAGCGGCGAAGAATGCCATTTTGATTGTGGAGGTGGCACGAGAAGAACATGAGCTTCATAACAAGTCCATCATGGAAGCCGCGGTAATTGGCGCGAAAACCCGTTTTCGTCCTATTTTGATGACCTCTTTTGCATTTATTCTCGGGGTGATGCCCTTAGTATTCGCCACCGGCGCCGGTGCCAATGCCCGTCGCTCGATTGGGATTGCCGTGTGCAGCGGAATGTTGGCCTCAACCTGTCTGGCGGTAGTCTTTGTACCGGCATTTTTTGTCATGTTGGTGACTTGGCAAGAAAAAAGAAAAGCGAAGAAGAATGCTAATACCGCCAATTTGAAAGAAGCGGGGCTTTAGACATCCTAAAAACGATTTTCAAGTTGCTGTAAGCCAGACCTAAGATCAATAAAAGTCCGGGCTAGGCACAAGCCGTAACACGGGTTCTACATCATCCTTACTCCCCGGTTTTGCTTCACTGCACCCAGGCTACCTGTGCACCTTTCTTCTGTATCATCCCGAGTGTGGCGAGGGATCTGCCATCCTAATACGGCGCCAAAGCACGAAGATCGCTGCGCTGCTGGGGATGATGAACTTTCAAGGGATTACTTAACTTCCCTGGACGTAAGGTTTCCATAATAATTTATGTGCTAAAATTTAGGTAAGGTAGTACAACTCGAGAGCTCTTATGCTTACAGAAGACCAAATCAAAGCGCGCAAAGCCTATATGGGGTTGCTTATTCAAAAAGCAAAAGAAATCGCTTTGAAAAACCCTGAGAAGTTGCTTTTTGATCCCCAAGGACGCGTATTAATTGATGTTGAATTATCAGAGGAAGAGCAAGCGTCTTTCAAAGAAGGCTTTACTGGGGATAAAAATTTTAAACCTACGAAGGTAACTACAGTTAGCCTTGATGTGACAACAGATCCAGAGCTCGCAGGACTGAAAGCAGCTTATATGGAAAAGTATGAGTTGGATGAAGGCGATTTGCAGCAGTTATCAAGCGTGCAAAGCAGTATTATCCCACTACAACAAGAATATCATTTTCATTTAGCACTTGCTTCACGTACCTATGCAAAAGTATTGGAGGAGCAATTTAGGAGCGCGCGCAGCGAGGAGAACGACAACAACCTTGATAGGGCACTGGCAGAGAAAGAAAAAGAATTAGCACAGCGGGAAGCTAGATTTCTTACTAAATTCCGTCAGGAAATGGAAGTCGAAAAAAAACAGAAAGGAAAGGACTTCAATTATGATGCATTCAAAAAAACTTTTATAACGAACAACGAATCCGAAAGAAAAGGGATCATACAAAACCGAAAAGACCTAAAGCCAAACAGACAGAAAACCATACAGGAGTACCGAGAGCAACTCAACAGCGAAGTTAGTAGAGAAAGAGAAAAACTCGAAAAGCAAATGGCTCAGGCGCATCAAAAAACAATGGAACGCGTGCAGCCTTTAGTTGAGGAAGCATTTAAAAAAGCTTTCAACGCGTCTAATGGAGATAACGCCAAGCTTATTAAAGCATTAGATAAAGCTCGTGCGAGTATTTCTAAAGAAGCACATAACATCCTTATGGAGGAAGTTGTCAGAGCTACTGGAAAGCGCCTTTCCAGGAAAGATCTCGAAAAAAAGGAAGTCGTGCATCTTGCCGAATCGACAACGGCTTCTCCTAACGACCTATTACATACAGATGGTTCCTCAAAACTGGCTACATGGATTTCTGGTTCGCAAAATACTGCTCATGAACGAGGCATAGACACGCTTGCAGATAGACAAATTGCGACTGTAGCGTTAGAAGAAGATGGTTATACGCCTTCTCGATTACAAATCAGGACACCATCTTTAGATGTGAAAAAAGGGATTAAAAAGAAGGATGCTATTAATGATGTCAGTGTTAAGCTGGCTTCATTGGCCACAAAATACGCAATAGATAAAGTGGTCACAGAAAAACCTGGGATAGGAAAAGCCTTTACCTATAACCTGCATACTGCGATTAATGACAGGTTCGGGGATAGGGGCGGTAATAATCAATCAGCAGGGGCGCGCATAATTTTGAGTGGCGCCCACTTGTATAACAGAGCCCAAATGTCGCTGGAAAAAGGGCAGGCTAAACCATTTTGTCTGGTACAAAATATATCAGTCAATGGATTTGGTGATAGTTTGGGCTATGCGGGGAATGATTTAAGAACAGAAGCCACTTTGATGGCAGAAATGGCCATGTTGTACAATTTGGTTGGCAAAGATGATGCCGCCAAGGCTAAAGTTGAAGAGGTATTTAATAAATATAATGCCTTCTTAGAGAACGCCGATCCCAATCCTGTCGATGACCTTTTCTTTTCTAAATCCGATGAAGGAAAAGAGGCCATTAAGCTGATCGGGCAAATTAAAGAGGCATGGCAGGATCGAGTAGAAGAAGTAGAGAATAATCCTGTTGAAAGAGCAAAAGCAGCATTAAAAACAATGATGGCCCATGATTTACACCATGAACATGAATACAGCAAGTTGATACAATCATTATCTATCTTTATCGAAGAGGCTTCGATTGCTGGATGTAAAAGTGGAAATGAGCGCGCACAAGCCATTAATGGCCGTGTTGCCATCTTGGACCATGAAGCGGCCAAGGCTAATAAGGGTGAGCCTAAGGATCATTTCTTTAGGACAATAGATGCGCTTGCTAAGGCAGAAAATGGAGCGCAAGTACTGGAGCAGGCTGCAGATTTAAAACAAAAACTGGATACGAAATATGATAAAAGATTGCAATCTGGGGTGTCGCTGATTAGCGATGTGGACCAAGGAGCATCTGCCAAAGTAAATGCTGCCCAAATAGTGAATTGGAAAAAAAATCCTTTCGCTGCGATTAAGGCGTTTTTTTCTAATATGAATAGAAATATCGCTGAAGAGTCTTCACTCCAATACTTAAGCCAGGGTAAAGCAGGTAATATGCAAGCGCATAAAGGGTTAACCGAGTTCATGGCAGATCCCTGGGGGGCCAAGGGATTCGGAAAATTCCTTGGAGGTTGGGGTATTGCCGCCAATGTGATTACGTTCGGACTGGGACTTCTCGTGAGCCTTCCACTCTATGCCTATTCTAGTTATCAAAGTAACAAAAAAATAGACGCAACAATAAATAGCGCTATGGAAGATTTTGAAAAGAATAAAGAAGAGAATGGAGTTGCTGTTGTGCAGAAGGATGTGGGTGAAGATGTGATTGAAGATATGGGTAATAGTTATGGCAAAATGAAAGAGAAGATGCCTTTTGGTGCGAATCCAGAGCCTCCTCCAGTGATTGAGAAAGGACATGCTGTGGGGCAACATGCAGATGATCAGGTCGATGTCTCAGTACAGCAAGTTCCAACTGACCACAGTATGACATACCAATAATTTGTAGGGTTGTAGCCTGGGTGAAGGCGAAGCCCTAACCCAGGACCATTAATTATTGACCTTTCTAAGTAATAAATTTGCTTCCATCCGAACTACAAAGGGCTCTAATTTTTTCTTTTGTTTCTAAGGATAATTGCGTTAACGGTAAGGTGCTCAATGCCGCGCTTTGATACAAACGCTTAATTTCAGGGTTTTCTATGGCCTGCAAATGCAGGGCAATGGTTTGCAGATCGCCTCTTGCCAAAGGGCCGGTGAGCGATTCGGCAATGTGTGGGGTTTGCAATAAGTTATTTAAATTCCCTTGCATTAAGTTGACCATCATCTGCCGGCTTTGCTGGGGGTTAATTCCTGCGTGCAGAAACAATTCTTCACTACAGGCGGCTAAGGTAATTAAATAATTGGAAGCCATACATGCTGCCGCATGATAGGCTACTTTGGTGTCGGCTTCGATGGCGATGAGATTCGCCTCCAATTGTGTAAAAGCGTGTGTTAACCAGCTGCAGACTTCGGCATCGCCCTCAAGCACACAATCCACATGTTGAAACGCAGCCGCATCGAGGTAATTGCTTTTAAACGCTTTGAGTGGATGAAAACTGGCGACGAAACAACCTTGTTGCTTTAAGGGCTGCAGTAACCGAGAAGTTTGAACTCCGCTGCAATGAATAACCAAAGACTGCGGTTTTAAAACAGGATATTGCACCAGGGTGTCGACAACATCGCTAATGGCATCATCATTACAGCAGATCCAGGTTAGCTCCGCTGCAGGTAAATGCTCAAGGTTCGCGATTGCTTGTCCGCAACCAAGCTCTTGGCAAACTTTTTGCGCACTTTCTAAACTGCGATTACAAATCGAAAATGAGGTAATGAGTTGAGCCTGAAATAAAGCTAAGGCTAAATTTTTACCTAATCGACCTGCGCCGATGATATTGCATTTCATATTCTTTCTTGCCTAAAAACACTTTTTTTACCTACGCAATGCACATAAAGTGTCGTGCATAGAATTTCTTTAAAAATTTTTATTACGAGCAATAAACTACTTTTTCTTGCTCTGGTATGGTGCGAGCTGAGTTTCGGTATTAATAATGCAATTTTTGCAAAAAAGCATCACCATTAGTTGAATTATTGGTTATAATACTCTCAATTTGTCATCTTGAGAAATGAATTATGCCTTATTGGGTAAAGGGAACTGCGCAGCAAATTTTTCATGCATTTGGACAGGATCCGCTAATTGCAGAACAAAAAAATGACACCAAGACAATTTTGCGGGATGTTCCTGCCGTTCATTTTTTGGGTAGCCTAGAACAAGCAATAACCCATTTTAAGATCTGGACCACCCAGGCTCTAGGAAAATTTTATTTACAAGGTGATATGACTGCGGGTAATTTGGCATTTTTGTTTGGGCCTGATCCGCTAAAAAAAGTAGGGGAAGCTTCAGAGGTTTGCCATGCGAATCTAGTGCGTCAGAATTTTGCCTACATTAACGATGCTGGAGAGAATTGTGGGCTTTTGGTAATGTATCGAAAGGATGACCCCACGCAATGGGTAATGGCCTTGGAAAAAAATGGCCATGCAGCCCCAAAAGATAGAGCGCTTTTCTGTTTATCAAGTTTTGACTTAACCCCGTCGATTAAAGTTCCTAATTCTGGATTGACCGTTTCTTTAGTGCCTTCTTTAGACCCCCTATTAGCGCAGGTTGGCTCTACTTTGCCAAGCGTTTTATTACAACAAGCACTCAATGGGGATAATACCGTTAATTTACGTTTTCAACGCATTGCGCTGTTGATGCGAAAATTACAAGTAGAGCAAGAAACAGTAGCACTTCGCGGTGGCCCAATACCCTTTTCAGAGCTTAATTTACCCGCATTATTTGCCGATAATCCAGCCCTGGACAAGATTCTGCACTATAAAATACAAGACGAGCTTTCCTTGTCTGCAGGCGTACTTAAGGATCTGTTGTCAGAATCCAGTCCCTTATGCAAAGAAATTCAGGCGCTTAAATTACATGATGATGAGCGCATCAACAAGAGCTTATTAAAAACGCTTATCGTATTTTATGAAAAAGGACTACTGGAGAAAAATCGGGAATTACTTGCTAATTTTGATCTGATAAAAAAATTCAGCGCATTCATGTGGAATGAAACGCAAATTAAGTTACTCCCCTTCTTACTGGAACAAAACTATACTGATGAAGAAATTCGCGGTATTTTAGCAAAAGATGAGTATTACCAGGCTTTAAACAAACTCGTTGATCTGGAGCCAGCTCTGGCTCTAGAGGCCAAAGAATTTTTTAATGATCCGACAAAACTTGAGGAATTAAGGTTTATTCATTCTTTTCCTGATGAAGACTGTAAGATGCTTTGTTTGATTTTTTGGGTCAAAGGCGCTTTATCTAAGGATGGATATCAGCGAATCGCTGATGTAGCGCAGGACTGTCCTCTGATGGCCTCGAGTTTAGTTGCTTTAGATCAAACAAAAACGATTGATATTGAGCGACTAGAGCAACATGCTTCAAATCCCCACCTTTATTTACAGGATTCGATTAGGCATCATTTTAATGACGAACTAAAAGAGTGTGTTGATCTTCAATCGAAATTATTTAATTTAACTTCTCAAGAATTACAAGCTGCAAACATGGCCTTGCTGCAATTAAAAAAATCAGGTGATATTACTCCTCAAGAATATCAGTTGGTTTTAGAAAAAGATGCTCAAGGACAGTCTTTACGGCTGTTTTTGCCGCAGCTGGTGAATATCAAGGATGAAGCACATAGGAAGACCTTGATCAAAGTTCTTTATAGCGGTGTTATTCATGGATTACAAACGCAAGGGAATCAAATATTGCAACTGGCCGATCCCCAGCAAAGAGCTTTAGCGGAAGACTTACGCGAGCGATTTATTTGCGTGACGTTAATGCAGAAATTAAAGATGATCAAAAATATGGTTGATTTGGCTGCACAAGAGGATGAAGGGGCCAAACGTTTTCGACAAGTTCTTTTGCGCGTTGAAGCGCAATGCAAAGTAATTTCTGAGCGTTTGGCCGGCTCTGAGACTTATCAACAAATGCGTAAAGACTGGGAAAAAGCACAAGAAGCGTATCGAAGAAAGTTATACACCATGGCTTACCAAGCGCTGATGGATCCCGAGATTGATGTGCGTGAGCGATTACGGGGTGCTGAAAAAGTGATTCTTGATATTGTTGATCCACAAATGGAACCGGGGAATTATAAAACGATAATGGATGCCTTAATTGTTCTTGCTAACATAGTGATTACGGTCTTGTCCGTTTTTAGTGCTAATGCAATTAAATACAAAATGACTGGCAACCTCTGGTTTTTCAATCAAACGACCTCAGGAGAGGAAATACGCGCACTGGATAAAGAAGTGCTCGAGCTTGTAGAACCAGAAAAAAAAGACGAAAATGGTATTTGGTCAATGATATCAAGTTTTCAACTGAGTTAAATCCAATGTAGCTCTTGAACGCTACAACCCTGAGCCCAGGAACTCATCTCCCTCCTGGGCTTACCCAATGAAAAAAAAGAGAAATTCTCTTTCCCACACCTTTCTGACATCAAGAGTGCTGACAGGGTTGGTGTTTGCTTTTTACTGTTTAGTTTCCTTGTTATCTGCTTGAAAATTATTCTTGAACTTCTTGAATATTTCTGCCTAATATGAACTATTCTAAAAGGACGACTGTGATTTAATGGATTAAAATATGGGAATTCCAAAAAAGGCACTGAGGCATAGTCAACTCACTTATTCAGAAAAAACAGCGATATCCGATAGCTCTCATCAAACCTTTAAGGTTACCTTTGAAGAAGATGGAGTTGTCAAAAAAGCGTTTTTTAAAAAATTAGAACCTAAAAATCACTATCCTGAATTATTAGCTAAAATAAGCGTCGCAACCTCATCATTCAAAAGATCATTTCAAGGAAAAAGATCCGCGGAAGAGCGGTTGGTATTCGAGGAGTACGACCTTGAATTAATGCCCGATCGCAATGAAACGATAAAAGACAACACCCTTTATATTAAATTTGAGAAAGACTCATTCCAATATCTGGTTAAGACTCCTGAAGGCCTAATAAAAAAAGATACAATAGCCACTAAGGAAATCCCCAATTTTAATCCGGAACTGCCCTTAAGTGAACAGCTGCGCACTGTAAAGAGCAATATTTTAGAAATCACCGCAAAGAGAGGCCACACTCAGGACAAATTGATCGGTACGCTTTCTATTGGGATTGAGGATTTTAAACCGTTTCACTTTGCCAGCCAGGGTATTCCTGTTAATAGTACGTTAAAGGAACAAGTTGCCCCCAGTGTTAAGACACTGATTGAACATAACATTATGGAACTTTTACTGGGACGATGGTTTCTTGATGATGACGATTCTCATCCTCATAATCTCAGTTTAGCCGGTGATATCGATTTTGATATGTTCTGGTATTGGTTCACAATTTACATGAAAGTACCACGAGCGGTGATCGGCGTTCCTAAAACCCATGTCACTTTAACGGTTCGGGATTATGAAGCTTTTCCTAATGTTCAGGAATCCATGCCTTATCATTGGCCGCCCTACCAGCATCCAGGGCAAGTTACCATTCCAGTAATTGTCCCAGGGGTACAAGAACAAGCGCTTAAAAAGCTGCCGAAAGCGTATGCAGACCCTACCGAATTCGCCCGTTTGGCGCAGAACTCCCTTGCCCAAGAACAGAAATTGGCTGCAGCTCTAAAAGCTTTATTAACGTTTCAACCGGAGTTGCAACGCAAACGCTTAACAGAGCTTTTTGGTGATTTACCTTTAAATTACACCTCTTTAGATGAAACGGATCCCAGCTTACGAGCAAAATATGAAGAGTTATTTCCTCAATTTTGTAATGCAGAAACGGACAAAAAATCATTTGTTGATTTTATGATGTCTTTATATCAGGAGCATTACGATAACTTATACCGAGTGGTCGTCTTTTATATGGGATGCTTAGATAATGGTTATGGGCTACCCCTGCCGCCTACTTATTTGGCGCTGTATCAAAAACCTTCTTTTTATCGGAACATTGGGGAGTGGATCAAAAAAGAAAATGAAACAACCTATGCAAAGGAAGAGGAGCTTAAATTTAATCCTGATGAGTTACAAAAACGATATCATCAGGTTTGGCGGGATGCATTTGCTCCAACAATAAAAGAGCTGATCCACAGTACATACCGACTAACCAACTCATTACTTAAAGAAACGACTAATCCTCCGCATGTACAAATTTCCAAACTGGATAGCAAACAGCCTACAGATGATACGATAACCAGTGCCTGGGAGTTATTTGGAAATCTCCCTCAACTTGATGCTGAAACAATAGCGGCAAAAATTAGTGTTGATAAAGACAGTAAATTACGCGATGCAGTATTATCTATGGTTGCTTTTGTTAATGAGTTCCGAACGGTTATTGAAACCTATTATGAAAAAGAGCGTAAGGATCTCACAGAAGAAGATAACCTTGAGTTTTCAGATAAGCTGGGCTTACTGTATAAAACACATAATTTAAAAATTTGCCAAGCCTTGGCAAATACTACAACCCATGCCGCTGGATTTAATAATATCGCTGAAAGTCTTAAATTAATTGCTGAACAGGTCAATTTCCAGTTGCATTTGACAAAGACCGACGAACTTATGGAAAAAGCCTTACTGGCGGTGAAGAGAGACGTTTTACCTTTTACGCATGAAGATGTGAAAAATCAATATAATGATTCATTATTTGTTTGGGCCAAATCGATTAAGCCCGAAGATTTAGAGCGTTATATTACTGAAATTGTTGATAAAAAATATTCTCCTTACATCGAAACATTTTCCTTTCGCAAAAGAACAGAATCCGTTAAAAAGTATTTAAAAGCCAGTTCTGCAGAAAGTGGGGATCAGCGTTTGGCGTACATTTTAAGTTCCGGTACAAAGCAAGATGGGGAATTGAATACCTTGCTTATCAATGGCCTCACTCCCTTTATGCTTGAAAAATACCCCATACCAAGTATTGATCAAGCGATAAGAGATAAAAGCTTTGAAAAAGGGCTTGCCGATTTTACACGTGATGTCGTGTTTTTTGCTAAGAAGGAGAAACGATTTATGCATCCTTTTAGTGATGGAGGTATTTCAATGTTGTATAAAACTATGTATGAATGGGTAGATACTCTAACGGAACGATCATTTAAAAGCTTAATCGAGTCCTCATTAAAAAAATATGAACAGGAATCATGGGGAAGCCTTTGGGGGGCATCCAGAAGATCGGAAGTTGAAGGTTATTTAAAAGGAAATTGCCATTCGAAAGCGCTCGCCATGATCTTTATGAATGGGCAAGACTCTTCAGCACTGAACGATTGTTTGTTCACCAAAATAATAGAAACGATTAAAAAAGAAACTATTAAGTATCCAGCGATGTTACAAGAACAAAAATATCAATTAATCGCACAATTTGCTTTGGAAGAACATAAAAGGTTTTATCTTGATAATGTAAAATATCATAATGAGACCATTTCTGCGACCCAGCGCCAACTACAACTCACAGAAGGTTGTTCTTATTAAGCGTGTCTGTACTTCTAATGTTCGCAACTAAGTTTGTGAGCATTGGAAGTATAGGTTATGATTCCTTTTTTCTAAAATGTTGCCAGAGCTTTATATGTCCTTTGATTTAATAAAAACATTGCCTCAATATCTAATTCCTCAACATGGGCTAACGACTCTAGCTGGATGTTTGGCTGAAGTGAAACATCACAAGGTAAAAAATTACATCATTCAACGCTTTATAAATAAATACCAAGTTAATATGAGTGAAGCTTTGATCGAAGATCCTACCGCATACGCTTGTTTTAATGATTTTTTTATTCGCCATTTAAAAGCAGAATGCAGACCATTGGCGCAAGCAGACATTATTTCGCCAGTAGATGGGTGTGTTAGTGAAATAGGCTCTATAGAGCAAGGTCAATTAATTCAGGCAAAAGGGCATTATTATTCAGTAGACGATCTTTTAATGTGTAATAAAGAGCTGGCTGCGCAATTTCTTAATGGACGTTTCGCTACTTTGTATTTATCACCTAAAGATTATCATCGTGTCCATATGCCTATTGATGCTGAACTCATTTCAATGACCTATATGCCTGGTGCTTTATTTTCAGTCCAACCATCGACGGCTCGAGTTGTACCCCGGTTATTTGCACGTAATGAACGATTGGCTGTCTTTTTTTCTACGCAAATTGGTCCTATGGTGATGGTAATGGTCGGAGCAACTATAGTGGGGGCGATAGGAACTAGCTGGCATGGGGAAATCAAACGCAGCAAAAACCGTATTGATTTTGAATACTCCCCTGAAGAGCGTCAGCAAATGGCTAAAGGCGATGAAATGGGGTACTTTAAATTAGGTTCCACGGTGGTTTTGCTGTTTGCAAATGGTGCTCAAATGAATTGGGATAAAGACTTAAAAGCAGGCAGTACCATACGCTTTGGTCAGGCGTTAGGAGAAATTAACTAACATCTATGCAACCTGTCTGATTATATTGTCGCCCAGGTTACGCTGCGGTAACCCAGGCGACATGCTATATAAATTCCTCTTAATTTAACACAAATGCAGTTCCTAAGTTTTTATTGACCGCATTTTCATAAACAACGGAAGCGACGCTGACGTCCTGAATCGAAAGCCCTACTGATTTGAAAACCGTGATTTGGTTTTTGTAATCCGGTTTTTTATGCATTAACCAAGTACCAATCTCAATAAGATCCTCTTGCTTTAACTGATTTTGTTGGACCGCACTGATAATTTCGCCTGCCTCAGCCATCACCGCATTCAATTGATCGACGATCACCACGCTATGTTTTAGCACATTATCACTGATTTCTTTCATCTTGGCGGTGTGGGAACCTATGGCATTAATATGTACATGAGGTTGTATGTCCTGCAAGTGAATTAAGGGTTCAGTACTGGCAGTGGCAGTGCAGATGATGTCCGCGTCTTTAACCGCAGAAGATATATGATCACAGACATGAATCGCGTATTGGTTTGCAAATTTTGTCGCGAATTGTTCTGCACTTTTAATATTTCTTGACCAGACTGAGACCTGTTTTATATCACGTACCGTTGCTACAGCCTGAAGCTGAGTCTCTGCTTGCACCCCTGAGCCAATGATTGCAACATGACTCGCGTTCTCTGTCGCAAAATATTGGGTTGCTAATCCAGAAACTGCTCCGGTTCTCAATGCAGTGAGGTACCCTGCATCCATTAATGCTTGAGGCTCACCAGTACTGGCATCAAGCAACATAATAAAACCCGTAATTGCCGGTTTATTTCGGGCGCTATTTTTAGGAAAAATGGAGGCTACTTTCAAACCTAAAGCTTTATCTTTGGCCAAATATGCGGGCATGGTCAAAGTAAGCGCCTCTTCTTCGTCAATAGTAATCCCTGTTCTTAATGGTAATTTAACCTGTTGTTTTGCGAGTTGAATAAACGCATTTTCCATTGCCTTAATCGCTTGGCTCATGGTGATACTTTGTTTTACTTCTTCCAGGGATAACAAGCGAAGACTCATAATTTAACCTCCAAATTCTTTAGTTAAAGCAGACAATAAAGTTGGGTATTTGAAATCAAATTGATACTCTGACAAGCGTTGTGGGGCCACGGTTTGTCCTGACAATAATAATTCTTCACCCATTTGCCCGAATAAAAGCGTTACAAACCAGGCAGGCATGCGCAGAAAAGCAGGTTTCTTTAGCACCTGTGCAAATGTTTTAGTAAATGTTTTTTGTGATACGCACTCTGGGGCAACTAAATTCACTGGGCCAGTAATTTCTGGATGAGCGATTAAAAACATAATGGCCTCAGCAAGATCGGTACTGTCAATCCATGCTAAAGGTTGCTCACCAGAACCCAGTACAGCGCCCAGACCATATTTTGCAGGTAATTCCAATTTTTTTAACATCCCGGCGCCGCGTTTTAAAACCACACCAAAACGCATTAGGGTTACCGGCATTCCCAATTCAAAACCTCTTTTGGCGGTTTGTTCCCACTGGGTTACAAGCTGAGTCGAAAAACTGGTTTCAGGCGAATCAATAGGGGGAGTTGTTTCAGTAAACGTAAGATTATCTGCTGCTCGTGTTTTCTGTAATCCATAAATGCCGATGGCGCTTGCATTATATAAATGAGGTTTTTTTGTTTCGGCTTTAATTCCCCATAGCACTAATTGGCTGGTTGTTTCAATGCGGCTTGAGAATAATCTTTCTTTTGTTTCGTCACTCCATCGAGCATCTGCAATATTTTCACCAGCTAGATTAATAATCACATCAAATTCATTCGGATTTAATAGATCTAGTTCATCCCAGGAAATTGCGTGTACCGTGTTTGCAAAGGTTTGTTTAATTTTTTCTTCATCTCGCCCAATGACATACACGTTATGCCCTGATTGAATCAATTCAGGAACTAAAGTTTGACCAACTAATCCTGTTCCACCTCCAATAATAATTTTCATGCACAACCTCCTTTTCACGTCGGTCTATGATAACTGAAGCAAATTAACTTACCAACACACATCATAACGGAAATGTAGTTTGGTTGCTTGCAATCAGCGAACCATCTGTGAATTTAAAAATTTTTATGCGGAATCATGATTAAGATAGGGCTTTCAGCAGCCAGGCTTACTGGAAGTTCCCGTGATTGGGATCTATTAGAAATGGATTTATAATCGATTTAATGGTACCGAGAAGAGGACTCGAACCTCCACGGAGTTGCCCCCACTAGCACCTGAAGCTAGCGTGTCTACCAATTCCACCACCTCGGCATTGTGGCGCTAAGTTACTCATATTTTGTGGATCTGTCAATGGCTTTTTCAGATTAATCTTGCGCAAAATGTTTCAACTAACTGGAATAGGGGACTCCTGCTTTTAAGATTCGCTCTCGTACGCCTTGCCACGCTCCTGTTGCCGGAGGAAGCTCGATCGCAATGACTTGGGCATTGGATGTGTCTGCTTTTCTTAATTGATAATAGAGATCAAAGGCTACTTGTTCGGGATGTTCTTTCAATCGATGAAAATGCTCTCCAAGGATTCCTATGGGTTGTTTGCTGGCAATAACGTAGATTTTATCTGGATTTTTTTGGCAAAAATGGCTAAGTGCCTGATAGTCGGTAAAATAATATAACAATTTTTGCGGTTGGTAATGACTGTCCAATTTTCCAGGAACCCGCAGCGTATTTTCATGGTCAAGTGAGGGTATTGCAATTACTTCGGCGATGGTTTTTTCATCAATAAGTCCATGACGTAAAATTTGATAGTTCGCTACATGAGTTGCATCAATGATGGTGGATTCAATGCCTACAGTACAACGACCTCCATCCACTATGGTTAATTCTTGATTCGGGAATGATTCGCTGACATGCTGTGCCGTTGTGGGGCTGACTTTCCCAAAAGGGTTTGCTGAGGGAGCAACCAGCGGGATCCCTAATTTAATTAATAGTTCCTGGGCTATAGGATGGGCTGGGCATCTGATGGCTACCGTAGTCTGACCTCCCGTAATTAATGGAGAAATTTGCTCTGGTTTGCAACGTAAAACAAGAGTTAAAGGACCTGGCCAGAATTTTTTAATGAGTTGCTGGGCATAGACTGGTATGTCTTTGACCCATTGATTGAGATCCCAATCTTGCGCAACGTGAACGATTAAAGGATGGTTTAAGGGTCTGTTCTTCATTGCAAAAACGGCTCTAATTGCTTGTTCATTATTAATAGGAGCTGCTAATCCATAGACCGTTTCTGTAGGTATGGCAACAGGCTTTCCTGCAAGCAAATCGCGAATAGCATCATCGATGTGGGTTGTAATTAAAGGCATATACAGACCATAAATTAAAAAGCCTATTATTTTTACACAAATTGAAAGAGAAATCAGCTGTTTTGCCTTTTCATTTTCCCCCACATACAATAGATTCTATTGACCTAAAATATAAATGATTAGGAATAGTGGTTGTGTTACTTCATCTAATAGAAAGAACTGTGGATGGTTATTTCGCGCTCCTTCCCCGGGAGAAACCTTCATTGGAGATCGTTAAATCCACACATTTGATTGCACACAGGGGAGCGCACAATCATGCACAGGGTATCATTGAAAATACGCTAGCGGCATTTGATTTGGCGAAAGAATTGGGGTGCTGGGGGATTGAGCTTGATGTACACGCCACTGCAGATAAAGTGCTCGTGGTGAATCATGATCCTACTTTAAAGCGTCTGTGGGGACATGATCGAGCAATTGCTCAACTGAGCTTTAATGAATTACGAACCCTGAGCCCAGCAGTGCCTACACTCAATGAAGTTGTAGCCAGATATGGACACAGCATGCATTTGCTGATCGAATTAAAAGCACCGTTTCAAGATGAGGAAGCTTTGGTCCGCGCATTAAACGGATTATCTGCTGGGGAACAATATCACTTGCTCACGTTAGATTCCGCAGTTTTTAGCTCCTTATCGCAATTTCCAAAAAATTCACTGTTATTGGTAGCAGGGCATAATAATGTGCATCAATTTTGCAATATCAGTTTAAAAGAGAATTATGGGGGTGTTTTAGGACATTATTTTTTAATGAATAATCAGGTTGTTAAAAGACTCCAAGCCGCCAAACAAATTGTTGGTGTAGGCATGATCGATTCCAAGTTCAGCATGTATCGCGAATTAAATCGAGGAATAAATTGGCTTTTCACCAATCGTGCCAATGAAATTAATTTTTATTTGCGCCATCTTTAGAAGAATGTTTACACCCATCTCCTCTCTGCGGGGCAGAAAGAGCCCAATGAGAGATTGTGTTTCGCGGGGCGAACTCGAGCAGCGCGAGGGATGACCTCGAATGGATAAAATTCTGCATCTAAATAAATTATTGACCGGTTGATTTAGATATGTTCTGATAGAAATTAAGACAGCTAGGGTGTCGATATTTTGACTTGTCATGATGAAAAATTATGGTCAAGTCATTTTTTTTATTGTAAAAAAGGATGTAGGTTATGCTTTGGGCGGATAGATTTTGGTCGACAACCAGTTGGGCATTTGATACTACAGTTCATGCAGTAGCAGATACAATGAGTGTATGTGGCACTTTGGCATGTACTCTGGGTGGTGCAGCATATGCTGTCTCTAACATGCTTAATTTAGAAGAAGTCAGTGCGTCCTATTATGGCGCAGTGAATGCTACGGGTAATTTTACTTTAGGAGTTAACCTTACAAACATAAATTATAGTCTTAGTGAATCATTTCCTTTGACTTACAGCAATAATATAAATAATGGTACCGCTTATAATGTAACCGATTACATTAGTTCCGGAATGGTGCAAACAGCCAGTACTATTTGCATGGCGTCAGGTATTGCCTTAAAAACTTTAGGCGCAACGATTAATCAGTGGCAGGAAAATAGGGAAGAACAGCGTTATTATGCTCGCAATCATGGATTGCAAATTGCCAAGCCTCAGTGGAAAGAGTATGGTTATGTCGGTGCAGAAGCTTTTGCTGGCGCACTATCTATGGCGATGCTCAGTACCACAGTTGCCACAACGGCACTTTATCTTTCCAGCAGAACAGTGCCTAAGATCACCTATCCTCCCTCTGGCGAACGTTACGTGGCTGGTGCCTATTATAATGGTCCAACCATATCAATGCCTTTTAATATCAACATCGATTTGGGAACCAGTAGTTTCAACATTCCAATGTATTTTGATACGATGAATGTCTTGCTCAACAAAACAGTTGAGGTGGCTGCAAAGGCTACCTATGGCGGTGGTTTTTTCTTTAAACCAAACCAAAATACCCCCAACCCTCCTTTGGCGGTTACTGAGGCAGTTTCTTCAATCACAGGGGCGGGCGCTTATCTAGCACATAATTTTTTTGCCAGTAAAGCCAAACATCTTCATGCTGAGAGAATACAAAAAGCAGAAACAAGTGTTTATACATTAGTTAATAATTAAGGTTAGCCTAAAGTGCGAGACCTTCTGTCATCGAGCCCAGCGAGGGATCTCCTGCGTCGTGGAGATCTCCTCATTGTCTCAGAATGAAGGGACTAGCGTTCAACAATCGCCGCAACGCCCATTCCTCCCGCAGTGCAAAGACTGATAAGGATACGTCCTTGTCCTTGATTGGCTAGGATTTTGGCGGCGGCACCCACCAAACGTCCACCCGTAGCAGCAAAGGGATGGCCTAGGGCAAGACTCCCTCCTTTTACGTTCATTTTTTGTGTGTTTATAGTTCCTAAAGGCTTTTTGAGATGTAATACTTTTTGACAATATTCAGCAGATTCCCATGCTTTTAACGTACACAGTACTTGACCAGCAAAAGCTTCATGAATTTCATAATAATCAAAATCTTGCAAACTCAGTCGATTTCTTGCCAATAAACGAGCGACAGCAATCGTTGGCGCCATCAATAATCCTGCACCATGTACGAAATCTATTGCAGCCACTTCGCAGTCCACAAAATAAGCAAGAGGTTCTAGTTGATGACTTTTGGCCCATTCAGGAGAGCCTAATAATACAACAGAGGCTCCATCAGTGAGTGGCGTTGAGTTTCCTGCAGTTAAACTACCCTTATCAGATTTATCAAAAGCAGGTTTTAAGGACGCCAATTTTTCCAAAGAAGGATCTTTACGGGTAATGGTATCTTGCTTTAGAGAAGCAAAGGGGGCGATTAAATCCTCATAAAACCCTTCATTATACGCTTGAGTCGCATTTTGATGTGAGCGAAAAGCCAATTCATCCTGAGCCTGGCGGCTAATTTGCCATTCTTTAACCATTAATTCACAATGATCGCCCATAGACAAACCAGTGCGTGGTTCGCGGACTTCCGGTAATAGAGGTTTTAACATGCTCAAGCGGAATTCTTTGAAAAGGCTAAGCTTTTCTTTCACCCCTTTAGCCTGTTGAAATTTAATTAAAAAATGAGTTAGTTTTCTTTGGCCAATTAGTGGAATATCGGAATTGGTGTCCGTTCCGCCCCCTATTCCTGCAGCGATTTGGCCGCTAGCAATTTTTAACGCAATTAAATTGACTGCTTCTAAACCCGTACCACAAGCACGTTGTATGGTTAATCCGGGAGTATCTGGAGACAACTCACTACCTAAAACCGTTTCGCGCGCCAGATTCCAGTCGAAAGGATGATTCATAATTGCTCCTGCAATAAAATCACCCAATAACTCACCTTGAATTTTAGTTTTATTAATAAGATCAGCTAATGCTGCCCCTAACATATCCTGATTGGATTTTCCTAAATAGTTCGTTTGTGATTTGACAAAGGGAGTGCGGGAACTATTAAGAATAGCCACTTTATCTTTGAAGCTCATGGTTAATTCCTTTTCGCTGCTCATGATTTCTAAGAATAGACTAAAATTATCCATTAGCGCTACATAATTCAAGCCGGGATATCGTTGGCTTATTTCAAAGTATGTTTTTTATCCTGGTGATTAACCAGACTGGTTTTACGCGAAGGAAAAAATTACACTATAATTTCATTTTAGCGCTTATAACAAGGAGGTTTTCATGTATACCTTGTATTCATTTGGGACGCCTAATGGTATTAAACCGACGATTATGCTGCACGAGCTGTCCCAATCCTATTCGATTAAAACCATCGATATTTCTAAAGGAGAACAGTTTAATCCGGATTTTTTAAAAATTTCCCCGAATAATAAAATTCCGGTTTTATATGACTCGCAAACCGATTTTTATTTGTTTGAAAGTGTGGCTATATTGCAATATCTTGCAGAAAAGCATCATAGATTTTTACCGGATTCACTGCAAAATAAGTACGCTATTCTCGAATGGTGCTTTTTTCAAGCAGCTCATATAGGTCCCATGTTTGGTCAATTGGGGCATTTTCATCGTATGGATGAAAAAATTCCTTATGCACTCAAACGTTATGTGGATGAAAGTGAGCGTTTGTTAGGGGTTATGGAAAAACAACTGACCCAATTTTCTTATATCGGTGGTAATGAGTACACCATTGCCGATATGGCCATTTGGCCCTGGATTTACTGCTTTCAAATTTTTTATCAACAGACTATTGATGCGCAACGTTTTGCTCATTTACTTGAATGGTATCAACGGATCAGTGAGCGTACCGCGGTGAAGGCGGCTTTAGATGCATATGATTTGACTTTGGAAGGGAGAAAAAAATAAGGCAGGTAGAATCCTCACCGCGGCCCCTCTCCCACCTGGAAGAGGGGATTTTTCTTGGTCATTATATTATTAGTTAAACACCTGTGATGCTTGCACTGCCACATCTAACCCATTGCCAGTTTTTTGTTTCTGCGCATAAAACCCATTCGTACCTAATAACTGGCTCACAGGTATCATTTGGGGTGGTTGATCGGTAGGAGGAGTGCCTTGATTTGAAGGAGGAGTACTTAGTGTTTTAAGCGTGTCTATATGTTTTTCTTGTATCATAAGAAGTTCTTGATAACGAGTATTCGATTTCTCTAGCTCTTGTTGTACCAGCACCAGTTTGCTTTCCGCATCACAGATGCGTTTCACTATGGTATCAAAGCTCGTTTCTTTATTACTTAGAAAGACATCGAGTCTTTCTTGGAAAGCCTGGCGTTGTTCTTCCTTGCCAATGGCGGCAACCGTTAATTCTGATATGGTAGCATGCAACGTATTGATCATTACTTGAGCTTTATCAAGATCCGCTCCGAGTGCTTCTCTCACCTTGTGCACTTCCAGAACTTTTTGCATTAACTCCTCTTGACTGGCTTTGTATCCCTCTGTAATACGGTCTAATTTCTCCTGATTTTTCTTCATTAAGTCGGTTTGTTGTTCCACCCCCTCTTTGAGGGCTTCAGAAATTTCTACTAATCCATTTCTAGTTCCATCTAAAGCCTCATTAATTTTAACGGTGGTCATGATTTGTTTATCAATCAAATCAATGCGCTTGCTTAGCGCTTCAATATTTTCTGTGAGCCGTATATTTTCATTGGCAAATTTTTGAATCTCTACTGCTAATTGTTGACGGATAATATCCAGAGCATTAATGGTTAATTGCAGGAGGTCGGCTAAGCCTAAAATACCTTGTTGCAAACTTTCAATAGCACTGGTACTGCATTTATGATGATCGTCGAGGATGATCCCTCCAGCTGTATAGGTAACCGCCGTGACCCCACAAAGTGCCAAAAGAAAACCAATATGTGCGACAATGCCCATGATTAGGGTGGGAACCGTTAATGCGACTCCACCAATAATCTTTTGCCAAAGAGGTAGTTCACCCCAGTATTCCGCAGCTCGCGAGAACATACTCGGATTTTTTTCCATGCTTTTGATGGTATCTTGCAGACTTTTTTTGATTTGCTCAAATATTTCTTTGGTAATAGTAATTTTTACAAGTTTGTCTTGATCGGTATTGTTAAGATTTT
Source organism: Legionella sp. 227 (assembly GCF_043161935.1). Lineage (NCBI taxonomy): Bacteria > Pseudomonadati > Pseudomonadota > Gammaproteobacteria > Legionellales > Legionellaceae > Legionella > Legionella sp. 227. Next base: position 1,225,237 of record NZ_CP171154.1, read on the forward strand.
TTAACTTCTCTTTTATTTCTTTAGATGCTGTTTCTTCGACTGCGAGTATTGTTGATTCTTTATCTTGCTCTGGCTCTTGTACAGTATCAAGCTCCCTTTCTTCTACTGCATCCAGATCAATAAGTTGTCGAGTTTCTTCTTCGTTGGTAGCCATGTGAATTCCTTTCTGTTGAATAATCTTCCTGTAACTACTATTTTTAACCAGAATATCTTAAAAAAACAAGAAAAATTTATTCTCTGGAGTTAATGATAGGCTGATGCCTCAATTAAGTGATTATATATAAATAAAAAAATTCATGTATCTTTATGCAAAGTTGGGCTTGGGAGCCCAACTTAATAAAGTACATTTTATATTTTAACAGATCTATATTCAGGGCTTTCCTCTGAAGAGGCGGTACACTTAGCAATTTCGGCAACAGCAGTGGCGCCGGTACGGCTAAGAAGATACAGCAATGCTATGGGAGCTATAACAGCGGTTACTATGGATGCAGCAACAGCAATTACAGTACAAGCAGCTGCAATAATTCCAGCTTTTGCAGAAGCTCTGAGGTTATCTTGAGCCGTTTCTATTGCCTCTTCTTTGCCTGCACGAAGACTATGTAATCCAAAACCTGCAGCAATAACCAATTTTCCAAGTGCATAAAGTGCAGCGCATGCGGCAGCTATGGCTGCAGCTCCAGCAGCAAGAGCAAACACTATAGGCCCATGAATTGGTGCTGTGACTGTAGTTGCGATATCTGATCTAGTAGTCAGTCCAAGTTCCTCTGCTAATTCTTTTTTCTTTCCAAACGGAGTAAAAAATCCAGGTACAGTTTGTTGTACAAATCCATATCCTTGATGTAGCTTCTCTTTAACTGCATTTATTGCAACTTGTTTTTCTTCAGCATTTCCTATCAATAAATCCAATAGGCCTTTTTCACGGCCAAGAGATAGTGGTTGACGTGATGAGCGGTAAGCAGACGAGCTGTAATATGGATACGATTCTTCAGTTAATTCTTTTTCCTCTTCCTCATAGGGCTCCCGGTAATCGCGTTGTCCTGATTTTCTTGAACGTGGTTCTTTAACAAATTTAGATTCCATAAATAAACCCCTTGAGTTTGATTAAAATCGGGTCATGCTATTTAAAAAAAGAATACAAGTCAAGTTGAGTTTATTTGGTTTTTTGATTATTTTACTCACACTTAACTCAAAAGATGATTTTTTATGACGTATCGTATTGGCCAACGCTGGATAAGCAACACCGAAACCCAACTTGGTTTGGGTATCATTATTGATTTGAATGGTCGGCAGGTGAGCGTGAGCTTCCCTGCTGCGGACGAAGAGCGTATTTATTCCACCGACAGTGCTCCCTTAAGTCGTATTATTTATAAAGTGGGAGAAGAAGTCACTACCGCAAACCAACAGAAAATACAGATTACTCAAGTGGAAGAGCGTCAGGGATTGTTATTTTATACTGGAGAAGATGAGGCGGGCAATGAACTGCAGATTAGCGAGCTTTCTTTAGATTGTTTTATCAAATTAAACACTCCAGAACAAAGATTATTTAGCGGTTTGTTGGATAAGTTAAGCACCTTTAAATTAAGGATAGATACCCTGCATCATGTCAGTAGATTACAACAGTCTAGTGTTAGAGGACTATTGGGCTCAAGAACCAGTCACCTGAAACATCAGGTTTATATTGCCAATGAGGTGGCACAACGCTATGCACCGCGGGTGTTGTTGGCTGATGAAGTAGGGTTGGGTAAGACTATAGAAGCCGGCATGATTCTTCATTATCAATTAGGTACCGGTCGTGCCAGCCGAGTATTGATTGTGGTTCCCCAAACGTTGATTCATCAATGGCTTGTCGAAATGATTCGCCGATTTAATTTATATTTTTCGATCATTGATGCGGAGCGTTATGAACTTTTATATGAGTTAGATGAAGAAGAAGGGATGCATATTGGTACAAGCCAGGAGAATCTTTTTGAAAACGAACAATTGGTTTTGTGCAGCTTGGATTTTCTGATGGAAAATGAACAAGCTCGCCAGCAAGCGCTGAGCAGCCAGTGGGATTTGCTTGTTGTTGATGAGGCACATCACTTACATTGGTCTGAGGAAGAAAAAAGTCCTGAGTATGAATGTATTGAGGAATTAGCAAAACAAAGTAAAGGCTTATTGCTTTTGACTGCGACACCAGAACAAGCGGGAATTGCCAGCCATTTTGCCCGCTTGAGATTGCTTGACCCATCACGATTTTATGATTTTCCTACCTTCAAAAAAGAAGAAGAAGGGTATCAGCACATCAACAGGCTGGTGCAAGAGTTGATGACGTACGGGGAACAGGCGACGGATGTCTTGCCAGTAACGCTTAAGTCGCAATTGGAAACTTATTTAGGGGACATAACCGGTTTGAGTGTTAATCAGCTCATTAAAGACGTGTTGGATCGCCATGGGACAGGACGAGTCTTATTTCGCAATACGCGTGCAGCGATTCAAGGGTTTCCTGAGCGTCAGGTGCATGCCTATCCTTTGGAGTGTCCTACGATTTATTCCGCAATGGATGAACAAAAAGGCCAACGTAAGCTTTATCCTGAGCAACTTTTGGATAAAGCAATATGGCTGGAAAATGATCCTCGAGTGAAGTGGTTAGCGAATAAAATTAATGAATTACATCCCCACAAAGTTCTTGTTATTTGTGCTAAGGCCAATACAGCAATTGCTTTAGACCAGTATTTAAAATTAAAAGTAGGTCTTCGCAGCACTTCGTTCCATGAGGGATTATCAATTATTGAACGAGATCGTGCTGCAGCTTATTTTGCTGAGCTGGAAAACGGGGCCCAGACGCTAATTTGTTCCGAAATAGGCAGTGAGGGCCGAAACTTTCAATTTGCGCATCACTTAGTATTGTTTGATTTACCTTTAAATCCAGATTTATTAGAGCAGCGCATTGGACGGCTCGATCGAATTGGCCAGCGACATACAATTGAAATTCATGTCCCTTATCTCATGAACACGGTGCAAGAGAAATTATTTCGCTGGTATCAAGAGGGATTTAACTTATTCACCAAGAGCTGCTCGGTGGGTTTTACTCTTTATGAAGAATTTGAAGATCGATTATTACCCATTCTCGATACAGTAGACACACCCCCACACGAATTGGAGCAGTTGATTGCGGAAACGAAAACTCGTGCCGAACAAATTAATCAAGCACTTCACGAAGGCCGCGATCGGTTGTTGGAATTAAATTCCTGTAATACCTCCCAAGCAGAGGCCTTGATTGCCGCTATTGAGGCAGAAGAAAATTGTTTGGAGCTAGAAAATTATATGGCTCAAGTATTTCAGGAATACGGTATTGATCATGAGTACCATTCTGAAAATACGGAAATATTGCGTCCTACGGATCATATGAAAACAAGTCATTTTCCAGGATTAAAAGAAGATGGCGTTACGGTGACTTATTCTCGTTCTAAAGCACTTGTGCGAGAAGATGTTGAGTTTCTAAGCTGGGAGCATCCCATGGTCAGTGAATGTATGGAAATGACTTTGGACTCCGAGTTGGGAAATGCCGCTTTAGCGACGATTTCTATAAAAAGTATTAAACCTGGAACCTTGTTTTTGGAATCCTTTTTTACAGCAAATTGTGCTGCACCTAAAAAATTGCAATTGGATCGCTTTCTGCCTCTTACCCCTATTCGGGTGCTTATGGATGTATCTGGAAAGAATCTGTCGAAAATATTGGATTACAAACAATTAAATCAAATGTGTGAGCCTGTAAAACGTCATTTAGGCTATCCAATTATTCAGCAAATCCAAACGGATCTTGAACGTATATTAGCGCAAAGTAAAAAAGTTGCGGAAGCGCAACTTCAGGAGATCATAGAGCAGGCAACGATAGAGATGAAACAAAGTGTGACTCATGAAATAAATCGACTTGAAGCATTAAAAAGTCTCAACCCTTCGATACGTGAGGATGAAATTGCTTATTATAAAAAGCAGCTTCTCGAAAGTGAGGGATACATTCATAGTACCGCTTTAAAGTTGCAAGCACTGCGCGTTGTAATTAATAAAGCCTGAAAAACTTTCAGACATAAAGCCTTTATTATTTGAAAGGATCCGGTTTGCTAAATATCCGGATCCTTTAATGCACCTATGCAGATTGAATGTGCAACCCTTCGTAAGCTTGTTGCAATGCAGATAATTTATTGCGAGTATCCGTATGAAAAAAACCAAAATGTTGTGCTATGAATTTAGGGAGGGGATCTCGATGTTTATCAATGAATGCCCTGTTTTCATGATTGTTTAATTCATCCTGAATTTTTTGGATAAACGTACCAGACTGTTCCGTTCGCATTTGTTGAGGAAGCATCAAAAATTCAAGGGTTGTTTGATATAAAGAGAGAACTAACGTATAGGTTTTATTGGCTTTATCTACCCGTTCGTCGTCTGTTGATTTTTCTTGTAACATCGCCATGGATTTAATTTTCAAGATCCTCAAGGAATAACTGATTTTTTGATATTTGGCTCGGTTAAAATCGGATGGCTGCTCTTTTTGCATCGCATCAATCTGCTGTCTTATTTGCTGATCCAGATCATTTAAAACCCTTTCTTTTCGGTTGATGTCCAATAATTCATCTTTAGCGATGGTTTCTTTTAATAATGACTTCGTTGGGGCAGTGACTTTGATTGGCGTGTCTGCAATTTTATTTTTAGCGTCCATAGCTGGATTTATCGTTTGTGCAATGGTTTGAGGTAGGGTATACATTTTTTCGAAAAACTGAGCGACGGCAAGCATCTCATAAACCGCTGTCCTAGTTGCTGATTCTGATGGTTCAGAGTGACGATTTTTATATTCTTTAACTTGGGTGCCAAGCTTCAGTAGCATGTGTTCTACTGACTCGAGAACCATGATAATTTCTTTGGGAAATAATCCTTCTTTTGCAAGGCGCATGGTATTTTTGTTAGCTTTAGAGATCGCGACGAACGATTCTTTGACGTGTTGCAGGTCGGCTTCAACAACCCTACATAAATTGTCGAGTACCGTAAAAATTTCAGTAAAATGCTGCGGATCATTAATATAAATTGCTCCCAATTGTTCTATGCTGTGTAATAAGTGAGAGCAAAATGCTTGTAAGGAAATAATGGCGTGAATTAAGTGGGCAAAATTTGCCATAATGACAGTTCGCTCCAGCAACTCGTGATCTTCATTAACCACCACAAATTCGGGATCTTTTTCAGGACCCACTCTTTTGGTGTTAATAAAATTGCGTGAGTCACTAAATACCCGCAATATCGCTTTTAACTCTTTGTCTAACCGTGACTTGTCTTTTGATGTTTTGCTTGGTTGCTGCTGAATGGTTTGTGCCCAATCCGTGAACGCAAAAAGATCGGCGGGTGATATGACTTTTTTTTCTTTCAAAATGGAACAAGGCCTTAGGGATTTGAGATAGTATGCAGCCAAGCCCATGATCCAGTCTTTAAATACAGCTTCCGGTAAATTGATTTCATGAAATTTACTAAGTACCGCCCCCCATACTTCAGATTTAATATACTCTCTACGGACCATATTATTTTCCAGCTCATCAAGGGCTACTGTATCTGCTAAATCCTTTTCTTTCTCGGGCACCACCATTTTTACTAAGAGTCGTAACAATCGATTACTGTCATCAAGGCAGGTTTCTCTAAGTTCATTGACTAATTCGCGTAATGACAGTGACTCTTTATGTTTGTCCAAGTGTTGTTTGGCATCCAATAAGTAGGTATATACTGGTTGTAAACGTTTAAAATGCTGGCTATTTTCCCGTCCTTCTTTAGATGCATAATCATCAATAAAGTCGGTCAGCGCGCTAAGATATGCAGAATCAAAATCATAGCCTTCGAAGCTTAAGCATCTGTTTTGTAAAATATTGAGTAAATAGGAAAGAACACCTGCGGTAGTATCATTATGATTATCTCGACTTAAATAATACTCTTTTAATTTTAAGATGGCATGGAGAATGGATTGTCTGTATGAGGATAATTCAGTGGGTACTTGTGGGAGTTTTCTGCCTATTTCCTTAATATCATCCACTGTATAGTGCAGGGAATCTACTGATTTGATGTCATTTTCAAGGGTAAATTTGAAAATGGGTGGGAAGCCTTGAATGACTCCATAACCAGGGACTTCAATTTTTTCCAAGAAATGTTTATGGCGTCGATTGATGTCTTCAATTTCATCTCTATGTTTTTTTTCTTCATAGTGCTCCCATTTTTTATGAGCAATTGCAATGACTGCTCCTGTACCTACTATCCCAAGAGCTACTAAACCTGCGATGGCTTCAGGTTGTGAAAGGCTAAGAGCGCTGATACTGCTTAATCCATTTAATGCACTGGTTAGGGGCATAATTTTATCCTCACTAAAAAATTTAAGGCGCGCTATCTTAAAATTAGGTCGATAGGAAAAAGCGAACTACAAAAATTAAAAGGTAGCTTTGTATCCACATGCAATTTGCACGCCAGGGAGTTTTCTTATAAGTTGAAATGTGTAGAATGAATGGAATACGACTTTAACTGGGTCCTCTCTGAGATCATCACTTTATGGAATATTATTCAGTTCTGTATCTCTTGATTTTATTTTTAGTCTCAGCTTTGGTGCATCACTTTTATAAGAATGGCGTCTGTTGCCAGACCTCTGCCGGCAGCATTGTTATGGCTATTGGGATTGCCACTTTTGATGTGTTGCCGCAATTTCAATTGGTAACCCCTTTGGTTAAACGACTCATTATCCTGGAGTTGTTGGTTATAGAGCTTTATTTAATATGCTTTTTTGTAAAATGTTCTATTGCAGGACAATTTAATTTGTTTACTACCAGCGCAATAAATCAATTTGGGATCGGGACGTGGGTAGCCGGTTCTTCAGTTTTAACACTCTTATTTTTACAAGAATTTCCCTCCTGGGATTTGGTTATTTGGCTGTGTGCCTTTTGCGCGTTATTTTTTTGGCCGATTTATCTCGTTATTTCATTAATCAATTTACAGCGCATTTTTTTTAAAAAAATAAAAATACATACAGGAAATATTTTACTTCTTACAGTGAGTACGCAAGCATTAGCGTTGCTTACCCATTCTTTGTTTGCATCAGTAATGCCGATTTTAATAAGCCAGATATTAATAATTTTGGGTTATTTTTTCTATGTCATTGGGATCATGATTGTTGGGAAGTATTTGCTTTCATGCTCAAAGAAACGTTTGCTGTTAGGTTGGAGTAATGGAAACAGTATCATTCATGGCGCCCTGTCCATCTCGGGATTGGCCAGTACAGCGACTCACGCTCTTGATGATAGGGTAATTCTTAATACTTGGATTCTTGCAACCAGTTTATTATTTCTTGTTGAGGGAATGAGTTTCATTAAAATGTACCATCGAGTAAAAATAGCAGGTTTTATTGATGGCATTTTTGTTTATAATCTTTCTCAATGGACCCGAATTTTTACTTTAGGAATGTATTATTCATTTTCTTTTGCCTTATACAAACAACATGTGGGTAACAAATTTATAGTACAGACAGTGCTAATGTATGGAAAATATATTGTATTAATACTTTTGTTGTTTGAGGTATTTATTTTTTTACAGGATAAGTTAAGTAATCGAAAGCAATAACAATTACTCAGCTTAAAGTTTTTGAATTGTGTAGTACAAATGGATGAGTCTACTCATGAATCAGCAAATTAAGAAAATTACAACAGATCTGTTGCATTTGGCTGGTATTACGCCCAATGGGAATGAACCTTGGGATATTCAAATTAATAATGAAGAATTTTACCAACGTATTTTTAATGAGGGTTCTTTAGCACTAGGCGAGACCTACATGGATGGATGGTGGGATTGTCAAAGCCTCGACCAATTTTTTACCCGTATTCTGCGGGCGCAGCTGGATCAAAAAGTCAAAGCCGACAAATGGTTATGGCCAAAATTAATTTGGCTCAAATTAATTAATCATCAATCTAAAAAACGAGCCCTGGAAGTAGGTCGAAGACACTATGATTTAGGCAATGAACTATTTAAATCCATGCTGGATAGCCGTATGAATTACACCTGCGGTTATTGGAAAAATGCCAATGATCTTGATACGGCACAATTGAATAAATTGGAATTAAGTTGCCAGAAATTAAAACTCGAACCGGGGATGCGTGTACTAGACATAGGCTGTGGTTTTGGTGCTTTTGCCAAATATGCGGTGGAGCATTATGGTGTCAGTGTGGTGGGGATCACCATATCCAAAGAACAGTATGAATATGCCAGACAAAATTGTTCTGGGTTGCCTATTGAAATCCGCTTCCAGGATTATCGGGATATTTATGAACAATTTGATCGAGTGGTCTCTTTAGGGATGTTTGAGCATGTAGGTTATCGAAATTATCGTGTTTACATGCAAAAGGCTCGTGATTGTCTTCAAGATAATGGTTTGTTTTTGTTACATACTATTGGCGGAAACGAAACGACCAAATCCTGTGATCCCTGGATTAATAAATATATATTTCCTAATGGTGTGATTCCGTCTATGGAGCAAATCAGTAAAGCTTCAGAAGGATTATTTGTTATGGAAAACTGGGCAAACTTTGGGGCTTATTATGACAACACCCTAATGGCCTGGCATGACCGCTTCGAGCAAAATTGGGAGCGTTTAAAGGAACAATATGACCAACATTTTTATCGTATGTGGCGCTATTATTTATTAGCATGTGCCGGTTCTTTTCGTGCTCGTTCAAACCAGTTATGGCAAATTGTCTTTTCCAAAGAAGGCCTTCCAGGAGGGTATCAAGAGCCTTTATTTACAGGCATTAAAAACAAAGAATCTGAAAATAAAAAAACGGTTTCGAATTTTGAACTGTTATAAAAAAAAGAGGGATACTTGCCGTATCCCTCGAGTGTATTCAATTAGTGCTTCTTGGCAAATGCCATACGCAAATGACTGTTGATGGTTTCGATTGCACTACGACATGCTGGAGTATCAAAAAGATCATTGAGCATGACGAAATCATGAATAGTGCCGTGATGGCGGATTCCGGTGACGGGAACACCCGCTGCATTAAGCTTATGCTCATATGCTTCACCTTCATCCCGCAATACGTCACATTCACCATTAATTACTAGTGCTGGAGGTAACCCTTTGAGTTGATCAACAGTGGCTTGCAACGGACATGCGGTGATTTCTTTTCTTTTTGCTTTATCGGGTAAATAATTGTCCCAAAACCACTCCATGGCTTTTTTGGTTAACCAAGGGCCATCAGCAAATTCTTTGTAGGAGTCATTTTCAAAGTTGGCATCAGTTACTGGATAAATGAGCACTTGATAATCAATTTTAGGACCGCCACGTTGTTTGGCAAGAATGGTCATCACTGCGGCCATGTTTCCTCCGACACTATCACCCGCAACGGCTAAACGAGAAGTATCCAGGTTGAGTTCTTTGCCATGCTCTGCAATGTATTTCAACGCCGAATAATCTTCTTCAATTTGAGTTGGGTATTGTGCTTCCGGAGCTAAAGAATAATTGACAAATACAACTGCAGCATGAGCACCCACTGCAAGTTCACGCACAAGACGTCCATGAGTTTGCCAATCTCCAAAAACCCAACCTGCACCATGATAGAACATGACTACGGGTAGTTTTTCTTTTGAGCCTTTGGGACGAATAATACGAATGCCTACTTTCCCTTTGGCATGTTGAATAAAACGATCTTCAATATCTACCGCAGGTTCTTTTATTGAAGGGGCTTCTTGCAATTTATCAAAAATGGCTCTTCCTTCTTGTACTGGAAGATCATAAATCGGTTTACCACCAGCTTTCTTGATTTTTTCAACGAAAGCCCAGGTTTTTGGTTCTATACGCTTACTCAGATCCATTTTTTCTGTCCTCATGGTTGAAGTTTAAACACAATTTCTTTTTTTCTCTTATGAATAATATGAAGCCAAGGCTGTCACTTTTATTAACAGGACAGAATAAGTATAGACAATTTGGAGATTTTTGTTTTTTCTTAATAAAAAAGCTAAAAAACTCAAACGAGTGGTGATTATTGATTCGGTAAAAAAGGGGATGGAATCTCAGTGATACAATATCGTGCAGCCTGAGCGTAGGGGAGAAACCGCTTGCTGTTCCTCGGACTTACACCCAAGCTAAGATCTTAGCTAAATCTTCATTATTCATTTCCTACTGGAAAAGATCCATGTTCAGCATTTCGATAATCAGGGAAAGAACAGTGCATGTGTGCAATCTTCCAGGCTCCCTCCTCTTTTTCGATGGTTAGGGTACCACGCAAATGTTCGAATAGATGCTCCTTGCCCTCGATGGTAATGCGTGCATTACATACTGCGGCAGCCCACATGGCATCTTCAGGAGTTGGAACAAAACGAATTATTTCTATTTTACCCTGCTCTGATTGGCTCCAATCCCTTCTAAATTGTTCTTCTATTTCTTTTAAGCCGATACGATATTCATCAAGTGCAGATCCCCAAACATTCGTATGTTGAGTAAAAAGACTGAGTAACAAAGGTAAATTACGTTGTTCATACCCATCACAAAATTGTTTAAAGAGTTGCTCTGCTGGTTTTATTTCTGGACGTTTCATAAGTTATTCTCCTGGACCAATTTTTGCCGGAGTATAGAAAACGAAAAAGAAGTTGTCTGTCCGTTACAAACACGGACACTAGTAAAACCCTATAGTGCCGAACATAGATACAACATCCGCTCCATTTCTAATTTGGAAGAATATCCTGTCCGTTGTTTGATACGCAGCAAATAGGTATCTACTGTTCGAGGTGAAAGCTCAAGAAATTGAGCGATTTGTTTGTGGGTTGCTCCTTGCAGCAATAATCTGAGACAGGTTAATTCTTGTCCCGTGAGGTAGGTCGCTCCACTTTTTCCAATCACAGGGATTCGGCCTTGAGTCAGGCAAATATCTTTGTAATTCACATCACGATAGGCTTCAGGTAAAGCGATGGGGTTTTTATTCAGTTGTTGGATTAATTCTTTGTTTTGAAGATCAAAATCAAAAATAAACTGCTCAATTGCTTTGAGTTTATTGAGATAAAAAGATCCCGCATGTTCTTGTTCATAGGGTAAGGCAACCGCAATCATATCGTAATAATTTTTACTGCGGCGGACTAAGGTCAGCCCATTGTGCATATTAAATTTTTCGCGGGCAATTTGCACTGGTGTACTAGGCAATTCTTCATCCCAAAGAAACCAGTATGAGTGCGTTTTTTCATGATCGTTTTCAAATGATGAGAACACCACAGGTTCATTCTCAATGTGTTGGAAGTATTCAAAGAGACCGGTATTGTTGGTCAAACAATTAATTGAGCCATCCGCAAAACATCGTAAATATTGAAAATAATTAAATCCAAATGCGTCCAATAAATTTTTACTGACTTCCTGAATTTTATTTTTTAGCAGAAAAATGGGATGGTTTAAGTCAATTTTTAATGACATTTTAAATAAAGCAACCTGAATTAATTAGACAAGCTGAAAGGTATTTTGTCAGTAATTTTATTATTGATCAAATTGAATTGCATTGTTTCATTTCTTTATATTTGATATAAAGTTTAAAAAAAGCGTATGGATTTTTAATTTCAGAATAAAGGAGTTTATCATGTTGAAGCAAAAAAATAATTCAGGTAAGCAAGAGGAAAGAAGACTCACCCCTCTAGGTCTTAAACGCCAATTATCAGTAGCCTATATTGCTCCAAACGGTCGACTTACCTCAGATGATCCCGATTCTTATCAAGGACAAGAACGCTTGGAATATCAGGACGCCTTAATAAGGCAACGACCTGAAACAGGTTATGCCGATGGAATTAAAGCAAGAAGAGAAAAACAAAGGGGGCGTTTTTTTTCCCAGAAAAAGGAAGAGGAACAGGTGGAATATACTGTACCGACTCCTCCATAAAAATTTATCGGCCAATACCTCTCCCAGAGAGGTATCTAAGCGATAATTTTGAGTCGAAATCGCCTAGAGGGCCTAAGGATAAAAAATGGATGCGTTAATGCCAAAATCCCCCCACAAATTATTCCAGGAGCTTATTCTACCGAATGGTTTTTTTCCAAATAATCCTCGTTTTCCGTTGTTAGTCTATAAACAGACATTTGCAATAGCCAATCAGTCAGTGCACGCCATACAACAAGTGTTACAGCGAAATCACTGGGGACAATCATGGGTTGATTCAATTTACGACTACCATCATTACCACAGTACAACGCATGAAGTATTGGTTATGATTGAAGGAGTCGGTACCGTTCAATTTGGAGGGGATGAAGGCAGGATTTATGCAGTGAGTCAGGGGGATGTCGTGATTATTCCTGCGGGAGTAGCACATAAAAGTTTGCATTTATCCCCAGGCTTTAAATGTATTGGCGCATATCCCGGCAATATCGATTTTGATATGAAGTATGGTATAGCAGAGGAACACCCCCAGGTTGACGAGCAGATAAAGCGCGTTGGATTACCCCAAAGTGATCCCGTGTTTGGTGAACATGGATTATTATTTAATTATTGGAAATAGAACTCTAAAACAAGGAGTTAAAAGTATTTTTTTTTGCTTTTAAGGTCTATATTAGATAGGTAGGAACCCATAATTTAATTATTAAATTATTCGCATTTTATGGAGTTTGTTATGTCTGTCGCCTCAATAAGAAAAGTTTATAATGTTTACGCTTCATTCTACGATTTTTTGTTTGGTTCTATTTTTAACCCAGGTCGTTCTTTGTGTACCGATGTAGTCAACAAAGCAGCAAAGCAACACGCTACAGTCCTTGAAATTGGTATTGGGACGGGTTTGTCTTTACCGCTGTATCGTGAAGATTTACACATTACGGGAATTGATATTTCTGAAAAAATGTTGGAAAAAGCAGAAGAGCAGGTGGTAAAAAATAACCTCGAAGAGCGTGTGCAGTTAAAGATTATGGATGCCGCCCATTTAGAGTTTCCTGATAACAGTTTTGATTTCATAGTGGCCATGTATGTGGCCTCTGTCGTCCCTGATGTGAATGCTTTTTTGCGCGAATTAACACGCGTTGCTAAGCCTACGGCAGAGATAATCTTTGTCAATCATTTTGCTTCGGAACATTCTGTAATTCGTTTTTTTGAGAGAGTATTTGCACGAGTTAATGAGCTTGTTGGCTTTAGATCCGATTTTTCAGTCCAATCTCTTCTTAATTACAAGCCATTAATCCTGTTGGATTCTCGAAAGACCAATCTGTTTGGTTACTGGAAATTATTGCGTTGTAAAATACAGAAAGAAAAATGAAGCAAATTCCTCTCCCACCGATGGGAGGGGGGCGAGGAAACTTATTCCCTGCAATCCCCATGGGGAGAAGGGAGCTAATCTTTTATTTCTGACTGGATGAATTTGCGCAGTACTCTCGCTATTCGTCCTTGATGACGCGCCATGGGATACCATCCTGGGCATTGGGTTAAGCGATAAAAACTTAAGCAATATTTAACTGGACTTAAACGTTTTGCTAATGCGAAGGCGTTCAATAATCGCTCTTGAGGTTCAAAAGCCTGCCAATGACTCAAATAGCTATCACGTAATATGTCATAGCGTTCACTGTGTTCCTTGATCTGATGCTGGTGCATCATGTCCATCAAAAATGAAATGAGAGAAAAAAATGGGTGGGTGATAACGCTTTCACCCCAATCAATAATTGTGAGATGCTGCGCTTGATGCAGAATATTATTCTCGTGAAAATCACTGTGCTCTATTGTTTCAGGAATTGCATATTGGCTTAGTTGCTGGCAAAGCTCCACCACTTTGGGGTGCAAAGAGATAAGTTGCTGCCACTCATTTGTACGCAAACCATCCTCTTTTAAAAAAGCAGATTCCTCTAACAATTTTAAATATAAATCCGGTAAATTAGTCAAACGCCAATCAGGCACTCCGAGCGCCAGCAAGGAACCCATTTGACTAATAAGACCTATTTGGATGGTTACATAAGATTTAAGTGCTTCTTTGGCCAATTCAAGTTGATAGTTCATCGCCATACTTTCTCTAAGCGGCGTCCCTCTATCACTCATCAAAAAGCAACCTAAACCGAAATTAGTACTCAGTACTTCAGGTACTAAAGCTGGAAAAAAACTGCGAAGGTATAATATTAAATTAGGCTCAATAGCAAAGACTTCCGGTATTTGTTTTAAATAAAAAAATCCTTTTGTAGTAGCAATTTGATGCACCTTGGCCCAGGAAGCATGGTGCATTTGTTTAAACGTTCCTTGTATGGAATAGCCATGTTGATTCAGGTAGTTTTGTGCCCAAAGAAACGCCGGATTACTTTCTGCATTCATAGATTACCGTCTCGTCATTTTTAGCTGGGGATGCAGATCTATCAAATGCCTTAAGTAGGCGAATTTCTTTAAAACCCGTTTCATGCAATAAATCCAGTAACAGGGATGGATCATCATAAAGCCGAATTTTATATTCCTCGATTTCAGTTGTTATCAGTTGATTGGCTTCAACTAATTCATATTTGCCAATTGAATAACAAATTGATTCTTCGAGTATGGCCAGTTGACTGAGCAAAATGATTTGTCCATCGGCTCGATACCAACGTGAACCACGCCAAATGCCCAATTCTTTAGGAACGGCATTTAAGGTTTCTGTTTCAAAGATCAAGCGACCATTTTCTTTTAAATGATCGTACATCACCTTTAACGCGTGTTTAACCGTAGCCAAATCAATAATAAGACCAAACGAACCACTAGGAATAAAGATTAAACTGTATTGTTTTGCTTGCTGGAGTTTTTCAAGGTATCCATGCCAGATATTGGGATTTAAATGTTGCGCTCTTGCTTTAGCATGTAACGCATCCAGCATCGATTGGCTTGCATCAAACCCTTCGACATCAAATCCTTGGCCTAACATCGGCAGCAGAAAGCGACCTGTGCCACACATAGGCTCCAAAATAGGACCATCCGCTTCTTGTGCATAACTTAGATAAAAATCCCAAGCATCCTTTGGTGGGAGAGGCTTGCTCAAATCATAGACTTGGGTGCATAAGCTTAAATAAGTATCCAATGATTGATTCGGCATAGACAATAAACCTTGCAAGGCAGAAAAAGTGCGTTGTTAAATTTTATACTTTTAATTTTGTTTCGCCTATTCTCGAAGGTAACGATTTTTTTATTTTCTATTACATTCAGTCAAAGCATAGGAAGAAGATAAATGATATCACTGTTTTTCTTTTTTTTTATTGCTATTATCTGAAAACGTTCTTCTTAATTGAGAGGAGGAATTGTGTCGCAAAAAACATTAATTTTTTTACCTGGGGTTTTATCAGATCAGCGAGTTTGGTCATATCAAACCAATCATTTGCAGGATCTGGTGCGCTGCCAAAGCATCCCCTTAGCGAGAAGTACCACTGAAGAATTAATCCAAGAGATTTTAAATCAAGTTGAAGGTGATTTTTTCTTGGCGGGACATTCCATGGGGGGATGGCTGGCATTGGAGCTTGCCAGGAGAGTCCCCGAACGCATTTTAAAACTATGTTTATTAAATACATCGGCACAACCCGACTCCAAGGAAAAACATCAAAAAAGAATTTCGATGATCAAACAGTCTGAACAAGGAGAATTTGCAGAGGTCGCTGCAGCACTTGCAGATGATTATGTTGTTGATGAGCGAGTCAAAACAGAAGTCTATTCCATGTTTTTAAGTGTTGGCCAACAAACTTTTATTGCACAACAAAAGATCCTTTTAGCGCGCCAGGAATGTCGCTCCTTTCTCTCTTCTTTGACCATGCCGACCTTAGTGATCCATGCTCGCCAAGATAAAAATTTTTCTTTGGCGACACATGAGGAACTATGCGATCACCTTCCCAATGCTAAATTAGCGATTATTGAGGACTCAGGACATATGTCGCCTATGGAATCCCCCCAAGCGGTAACCACTTTATTACGCTTTTGGCTTGATTACTTTTGATGAAGTTAATCTTCATAGTCGTTCAAATCAAATGCTTCTTGTAGGTTTTCCAGTTGTTCTTCAACGATGGTTAATTTTTCAAAACTTGCGATATGGAATAAGGCTTGTCCTGAATGCACCAGAGGTAACATATTTTCACCAATAATAATCCCGGAAATAGGTGACTTTAACTGGTATTCTTCCGTACTGGTTGGATTGGCAATAACCGCTATCGTTTGTCCTTTAGCTACCCGATTTCCTGATTTTTTAATGTGTCTTAAAATGCCGCTTATGGGGGCTCTAATCCAATAACTGTTTCTGGATACCGTAGGTGTGCATTTTTTTACCCTGAATTTTCCTGGTTGAATCATCCCTAAGGCGCCCATAACACTCAAAATCCCATTAATGCCAGTTCTGATGGAAAGCTCATCAAACCGCAAAGACTCTCCCCCTTCATAAACAAAGATGGGGATACCTTGTTCATTGGCATATTCGCGCATTGAACCATCTCTAAAAGTCGAATGCAGGATTACAGGAACATTAAATGCCAGGGCCAATTCTTCAATTCCTGGCATATCCAGGTTTGCTCTAATTTGGGGCAAATTAAAACGATGGTTCGAGCCAGTATGCAGGTCAATCGCATGGGTTGATTGGGATAAAATTTGTTTGCTGATTATTTCTGCAAGAATGGCTGCAAGTGAGCCATTGGAATTGCCAGGAAACGATCGATTTAAGTCTCTTCGATCCATGAGGTAACGTTTCTGATATAAGAAACCATATACATTTACAATAGGAATTGCAATGATGTTCCCCTTGATCCTTTTGAGTCCCTTTTTTTTCAAGAAGCGCCTGATGATCTCAACACCGTTGATTTCATCACCATGTATTGCGGCAGTAATGCATAATGAAGGACCTTCCTCCACACCGTTAATGACATGTATTGGTAAACTGATGGGTGTCCAGTCATATAACTTGGGCATGGGTAATAAAATGGTTTTCCTTTCTCCAGGTTTGATTTTTACATCACCAATAATTACGGGTGCTTTGTTACTCATTCCCATGACTTCCTTAAATAAGGCTTATATAACAAGTGTAGCTTGAATTAAGAAAGATATAATAAAAGGGTCACCCGCTTCATAGCATCAAAAAACTCTCTCGATATGGTTTAGCTAGATAAACGTATCAAGCGAATTACATGAGCGGAGTAGGCATTTTATGAGGATCACGTTGATCGATTTTGGGCTCTTGAGGCCCATACATTCTTATCCCTGATGAAGATTTTTGGTGCACCGTATTTAAATTGGGCATTGAACTTGCGAGAGTACGTTCCTTTTTTATAGAAGCCACACTTCTTGAGGTAACCCCAGCGGTTTTCTTGACAACTGTTGGCGTGGGGGCAGTGGGTGTATCGATGTGACAATCGCATATGCCGCCGATGATTGCACCAACTAAAGGGGGGATGATTAGAGCTAATCCCAGGGTAAGTTTTGAAAGTAAAATGGTGATAATGATGCCGAGCAAAATACCTGCAAGAGTACTGCTGTGTCCATCGTTCAATCTCCTCATAAAAGGCTCCCAAAAACCTGGAGAATTCCTTAGCGCTGATTTTGTTTTGTCAGTGAATTTTAAAGCAGGTGATTTATAGACGATCTCAGTTTGCCCCGCGGATTTGGTGCATAATTTCCCGATCTCTGTCTCAGATTGTGTTTTCAGTTTTCTAAAAGTTTCCTGTCGATATTGATACAACTGGGTGAAAATTCCTGTCGTACTTTCATGGTGTTTGGTTTCTCCTGGTGGGGGCGTCATGCCTCCAGGATCGGGATTTGCTCGCGATACTTTAGGTTGAATTAAACCAATTCGTGCATTTTGTCTTTTAAGTTTTCTTAATGGCTCCTCCTTTACCTCATTAATTGGCGATGTCTGCAAGAGAATATTTTCTGCTTCTTTAATTTTTTTGATGTTATTCTCGCGAAGTATAGGCATCAACTTATAACTGTCATCAATCCATTTTTTGAAGTTATTGAAGGAGTCCCAATTCTTACTGGATAAAGTGGTTTTTTCAGGAACTTTCGAAACTAAATGATGCCAACGTGTGAAAAATTCAGTTGCGACCGCACAAATTTGCAAAAATTCACGTTTAGTAATGATACCTTGCTCATATTCGCTTTTTCCATCCAAAACCTGTTGCAATGTACTTTTGACTTTAGCAAGGTGTCTTGGGTAATCTAAACCGTGCCACTTTATTTGGACATCATTCCATTTAGTTTTGATGGGTTTGAAGGGATCTGTTACTTCAACGGATTTATATCCAGCAGCTTTTTCGTGAGTGGTGTAGCCCGGGCCAACATGACGAATAGAGCTGTATATTCCTATCGCGCGGTCACTCCTATCAATGACACCAGGACGAATTCCCGCGTTATAAAGCAATGGTTCAATCTGCTCCAAAAGATTGTTGTAGTCTTTTTCCTTGCCTTCTTCGATGTAAATGGTAATTTGCATGCCGTTGAATACACGTAAAATATCCTGAATCGCTTGATTTTTATCGTGTAGCGTCAGGTTACGCTGACTTAAAAAGGCTTCGCTGACTTTTTTCATCTCTTCTAGCATCACTTGCGCGGGTGCTAATCGAGTTGTTTTAAAACAGGGAACTTGTTGCGCGAGTAATATAGGGCAAATAATATCCCATGCCTTCCCAAGGTCATAAGGATGGATGCTTAGATGAATCTTCCAATGGGATTCTTCATACCCTTCACTACGACCAAAATTGGATACAAAATGTGCAAAGAGGATCGAATCGGCGATTTTTTTGGGGAGAATCACCGCTCCTGTTGCATCGCGTTCATTGAGCGCACTCCAGGGCATGGTGGTGCCGCCAATATGTGCTTTATGATTACCAAGAATGATGGTTTTTGATTCCAAACAAATTTCGTTTAATTCAGAATACGGCATGATTAAAATAGCGGCAGCTTGTTCCTTGAGTTGCCCAATATAATGCCTTTACCAATCTTCTTCAATCTTTTTTGTTCATTTGAGCAAATTATTAACCATTCGATTTGTGAGGCTAATCGATAGAGTTTGAGGAGAAGCAAAAAACTGATTTTTGCCATCTCAAAGTTTCAGTAGCGTCGAATGCATCTCTCCAAGTTTCATACCAGTGAGGCATTGATCAAATACGGTGTAATTATCATGTGGGCCTGTGTTAATGATAGGAAACACTATATGGTCGAAAAGATGGGCGCGTTTTTCAATTTCCTCAGCGTATATCTGGGCCACTACTGATGGATCATTTTTAAATGCCCCACAACCCCAGGCCCCTAAAATAACGTGTGTTTTGTTTTCAATGATTAATGTATCTAATTGGGCCGCGATCCGTCTCCTCAAGTCAGTGGTGTATTGTTGCAAAGCCTTTGGAGCCAACTCGTGGGGTTCAATGGAAAATTCTGGGGCTGCTGATCTTAATTCATAAAAGGGGAAAATAGTGGAGGGATGAAGAAAGGAATAACTCAGGCCACTGTCTGCAGCGAGTTTGCTGGACCCTTCGTCATCAAAACCAGAGGTCACAGGTACTACTTCTGGTCCTCTGAAACATATTCTGGGGTGGCGGTTAAATAATACTTTATAGGCTATGGCATCGGCCTGGCTGTTGTGTTGCTTTAAGGCTTCATATTCTTTATCCGTCATTTTGATCTTGGCTTCTAATAATTTTTTTGCCATATTCGTGTAGCGAAACGTCATGGTGGCTTTATCTAGATAAATTATTTTGTCCAGTAAGGATTGAGCACAGGTGCTGCGATGCCACATATTTTCTTCTTGAGCACTCCCACCTTCCAAAGCAGCCCCTCCGGGGAATTCAGGATTAGCCATATTAAGTACAGAATAAGTGACGCCATGTCTTTTGGTTGCTTCAAGTGTTGCAAGGCCCCAATCTTTAGGGACGACTTCAACTGATTTGGGAGGGGATACTTTTTGTTGTTCCCATTGACTTAAGTTAAATTGTGCTTGTGTATGAAGTTCTTTGAGTTTGTTCGTATCAATGATGTAATCTAAGGTTTTGCCCATACTTTTATGCCGCCATCTTTCCCCAGTAAGGCTGCCTCGGACAAAGCTGGGTTTATGTGCCGCATGTACTTCTTTGATTAGAGCCGGGGCTTTTGGTACTCGTCTAAACAGCGTTCTTGATAGCATGTCACAATCCTTAATTTCGGGTCCTCATTTTTCTGCCTGGTTGGTTCTCTTTTAAAAAACTTCAATGCAGATGGTTTTTACTATGGGATTTACTTTTTAATTATAGAATACAGCAAGGCGATCGGATTGTTTGAATTCTCATGCTTTGAGAAAAACGTTCGAAACATAGTAAGTCTGCTAAAAATTTCTCCACCTGATTTGACTGATCGAGAACAGCGCCTGAAACACCGGGTAGCTTAGGTCCACGTTCATCATCCCTAATCCTGAAATTGCTGCCATAAGTGGTTACCCATCGTTAAGTACGAATTGACTTAGATAAAATTTCAAACGATTTGAGAATTTGCTCTGGTGTATGCATCGCAGTAATAAAAAAGCGTAAGCGAGCGGAATTTTCAGGAACTGCGGGATAAATAATCGGCTTAACATTTACGCCACGGCTAAAACATTGCCTTGATGTATGAATGCATTTTTGTGAGTCACCCAAAATAATCGGTAAAATGGGGGTATGCTCATTTAATCCTATATTAAATCCATAGTTAATGGCGGTCTTTCTCGCTAATTGACTTAAATCGTTTAACCGGCTAATTCGTTCAGGCTCTTTTGCCATGGTTCTTATCGATGATAATGCAGCGGCTGTATTAGCGGGGGGGAGCCCTACTGAAAATACAAATCCTGGACAGGTGTATTTTAAGTATTCAATCAGTTCCTTGGTACCGGCGATATATCCACCGCAGCTTGCAAAAGCTTTACTTAAAGTTCCCATCCATATTTCTACATCCATGGGATTAATGCCATAGTGTTCAGCAATCCCTCTACCGTTTTTCCCAAGAACGCCCATGGAATGAGCCTCGTCTATCATGAGCCAGGCAGCATGGCGGTTTTTTACCTGAATAAAATGATTAAGAGGGGCGATATCACCATCCATACTATAAATACCTTCAATAACAATTAATACTCTTTTATAAAAACCTCGATCTTTAGTTAAAATAGTATCAACCGCCTGCCAATCGTTGTGAGGGAACGCAATGCGGGTGGCTTTAGAATAAACCGCGCCGAGTACCAGACTGTTATGGGCAAGCTCATCATGTAAAATCAAGTCATCAGGTCCATAGAGATGGGCAATAGTCATAACGTTTGTAGCATGGCCACTCGTAAAAACCAGGGCATCTTCAACACCTAACAGTTTTGCTAACTCATTCTCTAGTTCTTGATGAATTATCTTTTGTCCTGATACGAGTCGACTTGCAGAAACAGAGGTTCCATATTTTCTAATTGCATCACAACTTGCGGAGATAATCTCTGGATGAGAAGCTAAACCCAGATAATTATAGGAGGTAAAATTAATATATTCTTTTCCATTAATGATACAGGTATTTTCAGATATTCCTTGTTGGGCATCAAAAAAAATATTATCCCCTAACTGTGCTTGCATGTTCTTTAGATGAAGGTAAGGAGGATAGGTTTTAAATTCAGTATAATTCGCTTCAGTTTTTTCTATTTTCTTTTGTTTCGTTTCTGAAAAACGATGCAGCTTACTGAGATCAGGCTTTAATTGTTGTTCCTTAATACACTCGAATAGATAGCTGGCAAGCTCTTGGGGATTCTCGAAATTAATGATTAACTCATTATCAATTTGCATGTGAAAGTCATCTTCAATATTGGCAATGAAGTGTTGAATATGCAAAGAATCAAAACCAAAACTGATTAATGGAGAGGTTATATCAATATTCTCCTTAGGCTGGCTTAGAATGGTTGCTATATTTTTTTGTAAATAATCCTCGATGTCACGAATACTTAACTGATCTTTACTCATCATCTTTTCATCTTCCTGATTGCCATACATAAAACGCATTGAGTTCATTGTCAGCCACCAATTTTTTAATGATGTTTCTTCTCAACTTGCCACTTGTGGTCTTAGGAATTTTCTTGGGTGGTAACAACGCAATGAAATGAGGGGTTAAGCCCAAACTAGAACTAATATTTACTTTTATTTTATTTACAATATCTTCAAGCTCTTGCTCGGAAAAAAGTTGCTTCACTTCGGCAACAATGGCTAATTGTTCGGAATCACTGACATTTATTGAAAATGCTGCGATACAGCCTGTTCTTAAGCGAGAATCTGATGTGGCAAGAAATATTTCAATATCATAGGGATAGTGATTTTTTCCATTGATTATAATGAGCTCTTTTATTCTTCCGGTGATGTATAAATTATCATTGTATAAAAATCCCAAATCTCCAGTTCTAAGATATTTCATGGCCTCCGAATTTGTTAAATCAGCATGAAATGTTTCTTTTGTTACCTCATCATTTTCCCAATAGCCAGTGGTAACACTAGGCCCTCGCAACCAAATTTCTCCGATTTCGCCTTCGGCACACTTTTTAAAAGGGGCTTTAGAGGCAATAATTATGGGGACCATGGGCTTACCACATCCAACTAGAACAGTATGCTTATTATTTTCAACATGGTCCGCCAGGACTACTTTATTTTGACGCAAAGACTCCACATCAACTTTTAAAAGTTGCGGATGGTCATTCCCATTTTTGTGACCACTGACAAATACAGTGGATTCTGCCAAACCGTAAATTGGATAAAAAGATTTTTTTTGGAAGCCGTATTTACTAAATTTGTTATGGAAATTCGTTAAAGTTCTATGATGAATATATTCCGCCCCATTGTATGCCACCCGCCATGAATCTAATTGCAAGTTGTTGCCAATTATCTGTTCATCAATTCTTTTTTCACAAAGTTCATACGCGAAATTTGGTCCGCCACTGATATGTGCTCCAAAATCAGAAATTGCTTTTAGCCATAAATAGGGATGCCTTAGGAATGTAATGGGAGACATCATAAAAATGCGGAAGCCTGCATATACAGGGAATAACAAATTACCTATCAGCCCCATATCATGATAGGGAGGCAACCAGGAAACCATATGTTCATTGCTGGTTTTACCGATTGTTTCATAGACTAAGCTCAAATTATCCAACAGATTTCCATGTCGTACGATGACGCCCTTAGGCATGGCAGTTGATCCTGATGTATATTGCAAATAGCACATATCTGAGCTTTTAAGTAATACAGGCTTATATAAATTTGCCATATCCACTGATGCTTTATTGATATCCAGCCAGCGAAAATGGTGAAAATCCCATTCCATTAAATGATTCACCTGGGTTGAGAATTTAGTAACAAATTTTTGAATCAAGGGGATGGAGGCAAGATTTTTTATGAATCCCAGTTTTTTTATTTTTTGTATGATCTCTGTATTTGATAAAATAATTGAGGGCTGCGAGTTATTAATAATTGCCTGTAATTTTTCAACAGTACTTTTATCAAACGGGGGATAAGCAGGTACAGCAAGTACTCCCGCAAAAAAGCACGCCCAAAAAGTCACTATGTAATCCATTCCTGGTGAAAAAATCAACAAGGCTCGGTCTCCAGGTTTTACGTATTGTTGAATTAATGCAGCTAAGGAATGGATTTTTTGTTGCAGTTCGCCGTAGGTTAGTAACTCACTGTGTTCAAACAATCCCGTTGAAGAGAAGTAATACAATGGAGCTGATGGGTTCATAAGACAACGGTCTGTGAACAGCTCAACCATGCTTTCGATTTTTTTCTTTGAGTTCATCAGAGTAGCCAAATAGTTTTCAAATACAAATTACATTACAAATTATCGGTATCTTAGTTTGCTCATATTTTATGAGTGTAGTCGTTTTTTTTAATTGCTCAAGAAATGAACAGATTTTTTTTATGAATAAACGTAGACCAGGATTAAAACTGGCCTACATTTGAAGGGGGTTAGAAAAGCAATTTAAATCAAATATACATTGAATTTCGGATTTCTTCGAAGCGGTTGCTCTCTTGTTCTTGCATTTCTTCGGCAGCTTGTTTCTCCGCTTCCTCTTGTTGTTGTTGCGCTTTTAATTTGCTAAGTTCAATCATATTTTGCAATTTTAATTCCTGTAAAATTGCAGCTAATAAAAAGTCAGTGGTAGTCTGTAAACTTATTTCTTGAATGGGTTGTTGTCCTTCCTGTGGGTTTTGAGTTTTCTGTAAAGATGATGGGGATCTTTGTTTTTGATGAAAGAAAAGTTGTGATTTTTGATGAGTATCAGGTTGTTTTCTTTTATTATTTCCATTTACAAAAGCAACATTTGTGTCTTTTTTACCCATGGTGATCTCCTTTTCCTATGAGTCCCTTTCAGATTAATATAAATCTTGAGTAAAATGCAATTCTTTTTTTCAAAATCACCAAATTTTGACGCTTATGGGTTATTCTGCTCATCTTGGCTATTTATTTTATTTTTCGTTTCGTTTTTTTATGGCAAGTCATTGCTGTCGGTTGGGCATTGATTCGACAAGTCAGTATGAACGCTTAGCATGTTCAGCCCCAAATTTTTGGGGCTCAGTTGGCGCAATGCATTGATCGATTGTTATCAATCGATGCACCTAGCATTTAGACTAATTTCAAAGTCGATGCAGCAGAATGAGTATCTCCAAGTTTCATACCATTAAGATATTGTTCAAATATGGCAAAATTATTATGCGAATCCGTGTTAATTATAGGGAATACAATATGGTTGAAGAAATGGGCACGTTTTTCAATTTCCTCCCCATAAATCTTTGCCACTATAGAAGGATCATTTTTAAATGCGCCACAACCCCAAGCACCCAAAATTGCATTGGGTTGTCCTTCAAGAATTAGTGTATCTAATTGGGCTGCGATACGCCTTCGCAAATCCGCCGTATATTCTGCCCGAGCTTCTTGCGTTAGTGCGTGGGGTTGGATGGCAAATTCAGGGGCTGCTGATCTTAATTCGAAAAATGGGAAAATCTCTGATGGCTGAAGAAATGAATAACTCAAGTCGCTGTCTGCAACACGAGTTGCTGATGTAAAATCACTAGAATCAATGGGCAGAGTTACTTCTGGTCCCCTGAAACATATTCTAGGGATTCGGCTAAAGAGTACTTTATGTCCTGAGGAATCCGTTTCTCCTACCTGTTTTTTTAAGACCTCACGTTCTTCATCAGTCATTTTAATCTTGGCTTCTAGCAATTTGCTTGCGGTATCATGGTAGCGAAAGGTCATCGTGTCTTTATCGACGTATATTATTTTATCCAGTAAGGATTGAGCACAGGTGCTTCGATGCCACATATTTTCTTCTTGGGCACTTCCGCCCTCCAAGGATGCACCCCCTGGGAATACTGGATTGGCCATATTGAGTACAGAATACGGTTTACCATGCTTCCTGGTTGCTTCAAGTGTTGCCAGCCCCCAATCTTTAGGGATTACTTCAACCGATTTTGGTGGAACTAATTTTTTTTGTGCCCATTGAGCTAAATTAGATTGAGCCTGTTTGTGGAGTTCTTGGAGTTTATTGGAATCCGCGATGCTATCCAATGTTTTTTCCATGCTTCTATGACGCCATCTACTTCCAGTATAAGAGCCGGTGAGGATATGGGGTTTATGAGCGGCATATACATCTCGAATTATAGAAGGAACTTTCGAAGATGTGGGTCTAAATAGTGCAAACTTCGCCATCATTTTTCTATCCTTAATTTCTAATACTTATACTCTATTTTTGGTGTTCTGCTTTTAAAAACACGGTGACGCCGTTTTAATTAAGAGTTCACTTCGAGATAGAATAAAAGTAAGGTCAAATTCCATAAGCACACAACAGCTTTGAGTGGTATCCGATTGAATTTCCATAATCCAAATAGCACTCTTGATTTTTGTTTTTATTGATAAATTTTTTGAACATGCAACAAGATGGGTAACTCTCCAATAGCATTATTCTAAGCAATTGCATCCTTCCTTTTTACTTCTTGATTCAACATTGAGTAAGTTGAGTCAAAATGAGTAAACCAGAATGCTCAAAAAAAGTCAACTGTGTTTTTTTACCCTAGACAGAAGTTTATTTAATGAGCTGCGGTAGCCGCCCAAAGCTTGATTTCACCGTTTCTGCAACTAGGAATTTTTAGAGTTCTTGTTAAATCAAACACTTATTTACTGAATATTTTATCTGCCTATCCCTCAGTTGATTTTATAGGGAAAGCGTTGCGCGTGGGAGTAATCTTAATTTTGTTTTTAGTCGAATAAATTTTTGTTATTTCTGCGCCAATAAAGAAAATTTGTGCTGCATAATAAACCCAAATTAGAAGGATTATTAAAGAGCCTGCCGCACCAAATATTGAAACAATGTGAGCGTGATGTAAATAGAACCCAATTAATACTTTTCCTAAAATAAAGAGTAAGGAGGTACTTAAGGCGCCTACCCACACATTATTCCATTTAAGTTTGACGTCGGGTAAATGTTTAAACATCAGTGCAAAAACTAGGGTGGCGATGATAAAAGAAAAAAAGTAACTCATTATTAATTCAGAAAAAATATTAATACCTATAAAATAGTGAATTCGACTGCTTAAGGCAGCGAGTAAGGTAGTTATTACCAAAGAAATTAACAGTAACAGAGCTGAAATCAAGACCATAGAAAAGGATAGAAATCTACTTTTGATGAAAGCAAATCGTTTTTTATGGGGATTTGATTTAACTCCCCAGATAATATTTAATCCCGCCTGTACTTCACTAAAAATACCTGAAGCGCTGAATAATAAGATAACAATACTAACGATTTGTACATTTAAGAAAGTTGTTGGTAGGGTCATATTTTTAATGATTCCTTGAACTTCTAAAGCAACATCTTCCCCTACTAAAATAGTTATTTGGGATACTATTTGGCTTCGAGCCACCTCTTCCCCAAATAATGCGCCTACTATCGTAATACTGATTAATAAAATTGGGGCGAGGGAAAATAGGGTATAGTAGGCAAGGGCAGCTGCAAGACTTGCAACTCGATCTTCTCGCCAATTCGTATAGACTTCCTTTATCCACTTTAAGACTTTGATCATGAATGATTTACTCAAAGAATATTTGGGGGAGTACTTACTTCCTATTGATGCATTCAGTTTGTGATTAAAAAAATCTAAGAGCAATAGCAATTCTCGTTTTTTTTCAACGAAAGTAAATCTGGCACCACTTTTCTCATAACAAGGAATCAACGTTCTTCGATGCCTCTGCAAGCAAGCACACAACCGCCTATGCGTGTTCTCTTAACAAAATAAGCATGAATTATTGGTCTATAATTATACTATGTTGGTCTTGTGTCATCACTCATGAAAATTGATCAAGAGTCCGTAAATGCTCTGTGTGGTGAGAGTGGCGAAGTAGTGGTATTTGGCTTTGGCAAATATGACTATGAAGAGGTCTGTAATGGAATCAATGCAAATAATGGAATCAAAGCCTGTCATTCTGACGATTACGATTTCAAGCACAACGAGCTAGGTAAAGATATTCCCTATTCTATGTACCGTCACTTTAAGATGATTCTTAATGATTTAATTCTGGACAATTATAAAAGAAAAAAAGAAGGAAAACCCATAGTTCCTTTAATTTTTGTTGTTGGTAAGAGTGATGAAAGTTGTGATCCACAGCAAATTGCGAAAAGAGATGAAGGCCCTGATGAAAAATGGGTTACTCTAACCGAGTTACGTAGGGTCTATAAACTCACAACGGAATTTGGCACTGAATTTTCTCAAGTTGCTCGGGATACAGTTAAATTTGTAAGCCTGGATACACAGTCTCATCTAACCAAATTAAAACCTGTTTCACCTTTTTGGGAAAGCAAGGACTGGAGCCACGATTGGCAGCAACGAAAAGAAGACACACAGCTAAGACATAACCGCTTGATAAAAAACAGCATTTGGCGGTCCAACCTGCAAGAAAAGATCCAAGAAATAGATAAACTCAATCCTGATGAGGAAAACAAAGGGGAAAATAAACTATAAGTTTAACCTCGAATCTTCATCTACAACAGTTGCGCCGCTTGTATTTTTCTTTTTTACTGAATTAATTCATAATCAAAAATCTTGTTCATTCTATCAAAGGGACAATCATGTCATTAGGACTATCAATAGATTATTTAACCGGCGCAGTAAAGATAACTAAAAATCATTTTAATAGTGATGATTTTATTTTGCGTAAGCCTCGTACTGTAAGACAAATGTTTTTTCAGCCTTATGAGTCAAAAGAAGAGTACATTTATTGTGCACGGCATACATTTTTACCCATGGCACAGATTCTTTGGGCCATAATAGATCCTACGATAATGGTCACTATACCTGCTCTTGTTAGCAGTTTGTTAATCCTATGTTGGGTCTTAGGGGGAATCAATAAGTTGTGTGGTAATGAAGATGGTGCAGCGTTTTTCTTTAATGCCGCAGAATATATTTT
Source organism: Legionella sp. 227 (assembly GCF_043161935.1). Classification (NCBI taxonomy): domain Bacteria; kingdom Pseudomonadati; phylum Pseudomonadota; class Gammaproteobacteria; order Legionellales; family Legionellaceae; genus Legionella; species Legionella sp. 227. The sequence continues at coordinate 1,253,625 of NZ_CP171154.1, forward strand.
TAAAGATTTTTGCCAGTTCCTCATCGATCTGGTCGTTTACCCATTATCCGCGATTATCATGTTCAGCCGCGGGATCTCAACTGGATTGCACGCTGTCGGAATCCTTAGCGGAGATGGTGATGAAGTTATTGAGGAAGCACCCTCTCTATCTGTAGTCTAGGGGATGTGTTTCGCCGCAGAAATCACTAGAATTTGAAAATTACCGATTTGGTGTAAGGGGACTCAGCAGTTCATTGCAAGTGTCCCCGTAATTGGGAAAGAGACTATAAGTAGCCTTATTTTGTAAGCCTTAAGTGCAGTTAAGGACGGGGAGTTAAAGTATTCCTTGTTGACAATACGATCGCTCTGTTCTGAATTGATGATAACAATACTGATATAAACCGAAAGTAATAAAAGGGGCGGAAAATACGTCAATGCTATAATGGATATGTCCAAGCAATACGGTTAATGAAAAGAATACGGTGGCGCATAAACAAATGATACGTAGTAGCATGTGTCGCCAAAAGATCATGAGCATCAGGCAAGGCCCGCCTACGTGTCCGGAAAAAAATAAATCCCCATCAAATAATATATAAGAAGCCAAATGCGGCGGAATACTTAATAAATTCTCAGGCGGTCCTAAATGCGTCATGCAAATGAAGACGCTGCGAACAAAGATGAACACCGCGGCTGTTTTGGTCACGAACGGCAACCATTGGGGTTGCATTAATAAATAGATAATGAAAACAAGCCAAAAAATAAGTGCAGCATGGATATGCAAAACATTCACATCCCATAGAGGTAAGTGATCCAGGAATAAATCAGATACCGAGGATCCTGCCATTCGTGTGGCATATAACCCCGCATAATGTATGACAACAAAACTGGTAATTAATAATATCGCGCCGGTCATCAAGTAATACAAATAATGACGGTCTTGGCATAAGGTGCGGTATTGCAGAAAGACGTTTCTCATGAGCGGCTCACTTTACGATACAAGGCTTCATACTGCTCGAGGCTATGCTCTATGTCATGTTGGAGTGCGAGTTGACGGCTTGCCCGTCCCATGGCCTGGCATTGTGCTTGATTCGATAACATGTTCATCAGCAATTGCGAAAGACCTTCCACATCATTTTCTGCAAAAAGATAGCCATTGATTCCTGGTTGTACCAGCTCTGGTAACGCCATGGCATTGGCTGCCAGAATAGGGAGTCCAGAGGCAATTGCCTCGAGTGTGACAATGCTTTGCAATTCTGCCGTGCTCGCAATCACAAAGCAATCAGCTAACCCATAAATGAAAGGATACTCTGCATCGGATAGATAACCTGCAAAGGTCACATGCTGCGTCATACCTAACTGTGCGACGTGTTGCTTTAGGTGGGACTCGTAAGCACCAGTTCCTGTCAATACAAAATGAGCATCTACGTGGTTTCGTGCCTTTGCAAATGCGGTTATGACCATGGGTAAATTTTTTTCCTGATCTAAACGGCCACAATATAATAAGATGGGTTTGTTGGGCAGGCCTAAGCGATGACGTAAGGGGCGTGCTTCTTGATGGGGGCGAAATACATTAAGATTGACACCGCATGAAATCGCATGCACGGGGAATCGGTTATCCAACGCTTCGAGTAACGCTGCGGCGGTTTTTGTTGGCGTTGTTACTGCATCAACTTGACGCAGCATGTCTAAAATGGGGCGCCAGCATCGGCGTGCAAACCAAGGTTTAAGGTATGAGGGCAAATGCGTATAGTGGAAAAAATTTTCGGGCATAAAGTGATTCGTCGCAACCATTGGGATCTGGAGCTTTTTTCCAAGACGAAAACAGATGCTACCTAAAAAAAATCTTCCCTGGAGGTGAATAACATCCGGCTTAAAGGTCCTTATCGCCTGTTCAATTCCTTTGCGAATGAACAGAGGCCAACACACGCGAAATTGTCGATATATCCACACAGGCCAAGAACGAACGCGATATAAATGAACACCCTGATATGTTGTATACTCTTGTCGCACACTTCGCGAAGGGCAAATCACCAACACTTCATGGCCCCGTTGTTGTAGCTGCAGGGCGAGACGATGTGTGAAATATGCGCCCCCGTTTAAATCAGGGGGATAACTATCAAGCACAGTAATAACGCGCATTCTTCACTTTTTTGAAAAATAATGCGCATCATACCAGAACGGATAGTCATGTTCAAATCACGTTGTGCTTTAATGATTCATTTTGATTTTATTTTATATTTCTTGATTGGGCTCTACCCCAAATAAGGGGGCATTTTATATAGGGCAATTTTATAAAAATGGTATATCCAATCAGGGTGGTTCGTTAAAAGTTCTCTTGAGCAATCCTCATTGTATATTTTTACACCTGTGGGGTCAGGCCTTGAATTGTGAATTACAACCACGTGCCAATAAAAAACTGGTACAACTCACAATTCAAGGCCTGACCCCATTGAGGCTCTACTAAAAGGGCACTTTAATCAAATTGGTCTAGACTAACTCCTTGATTTTGCTATCAAAAAGGAGATTAAAGTACCTATTGAAGAATCTTATCCTAAATGTACTTGGATTTTTCAGAGTAAAAGTGAGCGGAAATTCTCTTGGTTCAAACTCGATCCATTGTCTTTAATCAGCTTTATTAATCTTTTTTGTGATTCATTTAATTCTATTTTTAACCCTTCAAAATGAATGTATATCACCAATTTCATGCGTGGATGGTAAATTTACAAAATTATCTTCATTTTCATAATAACCTTTAGCTTGTTCGAATTAGCAAGCAGTAATCAAGATATAGTATCTATTCGAATTGATTGCTATAGTTTTGTCATTATATCAATAAATTAAACAATAAAGCTTTATGCCTCATTTTTTTAAAGCGCTAAATCCTTTATCCAGGTCGTCAGGTATTAACTATCGTAACAAGCCTATGCTCCATGTATTAATGCCTGAGGAAATACCCGATCTGTTAACTCACGAATTTATTCAATTACAGTGGAATAGAGATTTATGCTGGTATGAAACTATCGATGCAACATATGCATGTTTGGTCGGTGAGCATTATGATCATCCACCTTCTGCTTCTCAAAAAGCGGTGTTTGAACAAATATTGACAGCTTTTTTTCGTCCCTATCTGATTCCTGTAATAGTAGGTTCCGAAATCCATGCTGTTTATAATCGTAAAACAGGGGTCAAAGGCGCATTGGATTTTTTAATTTTTCCATTGGTAGCACGTAAATTAATTGCTGATACCTGGTTAGAAGAGAGAAAGAATACACCCATAATTAATGGAATAGCCTGGGCAATTGCAATTCCCCTCGAAGTGCTAAGACATTCGCTGGCTATAGCATTAACTATTGCCATGATTCCTATTGTTTCTTTGATACATATATTCAGAAGCTTAATTAATACTTTCTCAAATGTACCTTTACAGGAAAATGAAGAAGATGCTATTGATTTGATGCTGTTCTAAATTAAAACCATCGTAGCGATTGTTTTGAAAATGGCTTATGGGTTTAGAAATTTTGATTAGTGCACCTGTGGGGTCAGGCCTTGAATTTTGAATTCCAACCACGTGCCAATAAAAACCGGTACAATTCACAATTCAAGGCCTGACCCCATTGACGTTCTGACTTCTTAACGGAAAAAGGAATTCGAGTGAGTGTCATTAATCCCTTTCAAATTAAGAGCTTTGCCAAAGCCTCCCTAGCACGCAATAAAAATGATACGATTGATGCAAAAATCATTGCCCAATTTGGTCAACGTATGGAACCCCGCCTTTATCAGTCAAGCTCTATAGAGCAAAAAGAAATAAGAGAGTTAACTAAAGTATTGGATATGCTAAAAGCCCAGGTCATTCAATTAACGAATCAACTACATAGCCTTAAGGGACATGCAGCACAGAAAAGCGTCAAGAAAATGATTGAGAAGCTGGAACAAGAAATTAAAGCCATTCAACAACAAATTGATGAACGCATTGATAATAATAAGCAGCTTAGAGAGCAATTTGAATTATTACTGTCTATTAAGGGTATTGGAAAACTTACTGCCTATCAGATATTGGCACGTATGCCTGAAGTACAATGCTTCCAAACAGCAAAACAATTCGCTGCCTATATGGGGATTACTCCCAAACAACATCAATCAGGTTCTTTTATCGGCAAAACTACGATTTCGAGACTCGGTGACAGCCGATTAAGAAAGGCTCTTTACATGGCTGCTTTAGTTGCCAAACGTTACAATAAATCGCTGCTTCCTTTTGCTAATAAACTTCAAGCGAAAGGCAAAACACCGAAAACAATCATTTGTGCTGTGATGCGCAAGTTAGCTCACATTATTTTCGGTGTCTTAAAAAATAAGCAAGCTTTTAATGAACATTTAACTTGCTTTTAAAGACAGTATCTATGCATTTCGTCGAAATGCCTTATAATTTAATCCTTAATAATCATATCGGCAACATGATTAAATGTTGGCATTAAAGTGCCTATTGTAATGTCTTCTTTATCTAGCAATTGTATTAACTTCTTAGCTTCTGACTTTTGTAGAGTTATTTTAATTAAATTTTTTTTCATTTCATGTTTGAAATTATTACTTTGAGAAACTCGTTTTTCAAAAGATGAAATTAAATCTGGCCATTCACCATGCTTAATATAATAGAAATTATCATCGGGCATTAACGTTAAAACTGCTTGTTGAGTATACAAAAAATCGTGTTCTGAAGGTAAAAACTTATTAAATAGTTCAATTACGGTACCATCATATAAATCAGCGTTAAATGGATTTAAAAGTGTACTTGGATTAAACGCCCATACACATATTTTATTTGATGGGTTGCGGACTCCTTTTGTTTTTTCGTTTTCGTTCACTTTCCAACAACTAAAAAAAGCAGCCACCCATGGTTTATATGTCCAATCTAATAATCTCGTTTTAATCCCAACATGTTGTGCTGCACATATTAAGTTCCAATCAATTTCATTTGTCGTTAAAAAAGAAGTATCAAAGGATCCAACTTCACTAAATAAAAATCCCAAATAATTATTAATGTGCCTTACTAAAAATCCGCCATAGTTAATTATTTGTTCAACAGTTCTGTCAAGTGGTAATGAAGCTGTTAAATCTTGATCTTGAATGGTGGGTTTGCCAAAAGGATAATAGTTGGTTATAGGCAGTCTGACCCTAATAGACTCTGAAGTAAATTTTTCAATAAAATATCTTTCAATTATTATTTGTTTTAAGACTTTCGATAATCTTTTGCTCATGGCAGAGCTAAATTCAACTTTAATGTTATTACCATTAACGGGATTAATCAAATTTAAAGGAGTTTCTTTTAATGTGTTTTCAACCTCCTGAAATGATTTATGAATTATTTCATTTGTTTTTGCATATTCATTAATATTGAAGTTATCTCTGAAGACAGAGGGTTTTAGAGAGTAGTTATGATTATTATGTCCTCGAAAGATCCACGGATAAAATTGATCATTGCTTAAACACCATTTTGAGTTACTTTTTCTTAGCAGCTCAATATATTCGTCTGCTGAGTTACACTCAATTAAGGTATATATTTGATCGTCCTTGTTCATAAATATAATTGATTGTTATTTTTTTAATTATAGCAAATGTAGGCAATAATCGGTCTACGTTATGTCGACATGAAGGCCCTAGTACTGTGCTTATGATTTAGAAAACCGCCCAGATTTATGAGTTATGTGTGTTCTTGATTAGTACCCCTGATTTGGGGAAGAGCCCAGTATCTTACCTCAAACTTCGACACGTAAAATTTAAGGTTTGATTGATTTGCGCCAAAACCCAGACTGGAATTGGCTCCCCGGACAAGACTCGAACTTGTGACCTAATGATTAACAGTCATCCGCTCTACCGACTGAGCTACCGGGGAATAGGGTCGGAATCTTAAAACGATTCTGATTGAGGGTCAAGTAGATTTAATAAATAATTTTTTAAAATTTGTTTTATTTGCGGCTTTTTGGGTGGCAGGATTACATTCTACATGTTCCATTTAGTAGAAATTCCCTCTCCAACTTGGGGGAGAGGGGTAGGGGTGAGGGAATTATTTGCAATTTAATTCCCTCATCCGCCCTGGCGGGCACCTTCTACCCTTGTGGAGAAGGGATTTATCTAACTGCAAAAACGTTGTAGACGGTTTAATGCGTCTTGCAGGATTTCCATGCTGGTTGCAAAGGATAAACGGATGCAGCCTTCATTGCCAAAAGCAGAGCCAGGTACTAACGCCACGCCTTCTTTAGCGAGTAATTCTTCTGAGAATTCAAGGTCATTCTGATAACCGCGTTGTTTAATGATTGCTTGTACGCTTGGGAAAATATAAAAAGTACCATCCGCTGGAATCACTTCTATTCCAGGTATTTCTTGCAATCTGGACGCGACAAAATCATGTCTTTGGCGAAAGGCTTTAACCATTTCGATGACGCTTTCATTGCTGCCTGATAGTGCGGCTACAGCGGCCCTTTGGGCAATAGAGCAAGGATTTGAGGTTGATTGGGACTGGATGGTTTTCATCGCATTCATTAACGGCAGCGGGCCTGCTGCATAACCGATGCGCCATCCTGTCATGGCATACGCTTTGGATACACCATTTAAGACAATCGTTCGCTCATATAATTCGGGGCAGGCATTAAGAATGTTCGCAAAAGGTTGGCTCCAAAGAATGTGTTCGTACATGTCGTCGGTAGCAATAATAATTTGCGGATGCTTTTTCAAGACCTCGGCTAAAGCTTTCAACTCATCCAATGTGTATGCTACTCCGGATGGATTGGATGGGCTATTTAAAAAGATGAGCCTCGTTTTAGGGGTGATGGCTTCTTCGAGTTGCTGGGCGTTGATTTTGTAACGTTGTGCCGGGGTTGTAGAAATAATCACCGGGGTTGCTTCAGCCAATAACACCATATCGGGATAAGAGACCCAGTATGGCGCAGGAATAATGACTTCATCACCAGGATTAAGCAGCGCTTGACAGAGATTGTAACAGCTTTGCTTGCCGCCAACGGAAACCAAAATTTGATTGAGCTGGTAATCAAGGCCGTTATCTTGTTTAAATTTATTTTTAACTGCTTCTTTGAGTTCAGGTATACCGTCAACTGCAGTATACTTGGTGTACCCTTTATTAATCGCAGCAATAGCGGCTTCTTTAATGTAATCGGGTGTGTCAAAATCGGGTTCACCGGTACCTAAATTAATAACATCATGCCCTTGAGCACGCATTTGGGTGGCCTTTGCTGCTACGGCCAAAGTAGGTGAAGGCTTAACTTTTTGCACGCGTTTTGCTAATGCGATATCCATTTGTTGCTCCTGTGCGATATACTAATAAGATATGAAAGATTTATTTAAACTATATGCCGATTATAAGCCCGCTGGTGACCAGCCGACAGCCATAGCCTCATTAATTGACGGCTTAAAATCCGGTTTATCCAAACAAACCCTTTTAGGGGTTACTGGCTCGGGCAAGACCTTTACTATAGCACATGTTATTCAATCCATGCGCCGGCCTGCCTTAATTATGGCGCCCAACAAAACGCTTGCTGCTCAGCTTTATGGCGAATTTAAAGCCTATTTCCCCGACAACGCGGTCGAATATTTTGTTTCCTACTATGATTATTATCAGCCAGAAGCTTATGTGCCCGCTTCAGATACCTTTATTGAAAAAGATTCATCCATCAATGAGCACATAGAACAGATGCGTTTGTCTGCAACCAAAGCCTTAATTGAACGTAAAGATGCGATTATTGTCGCAACGGTATCGGCAATTTATGGTTTGGGTGATCCGGATTCCTATTTGCGTATGGTATTACATCTTTCCCGTGGAGAACAATCCGATCAGCGTAAAATTTTAAGACGACTTGCTGAAATGCAGTACACGCGCAGCAACTTGTCCCTGGAACGGGGGCAGTTTCGCGTGCATGGTGATATTATTGATATTTTTCCAGCCGATTCAGAGCGCGACGCGGTACGCATTGAATTATTTGATGATGAGGTTGAAAACATTGCTCAGTTTGACCCGCTCACTGGTGAAATTTTGCAACGTTTCCCCCGGATTACGATTTTCCCTAAAACCCATTATGTGACCCCTCGTGATCGTATTTTGCAAACTGTCGATTGGGTCAAAGAGGAGTTACAAGAGCGGCTGGCTGAATTTAAGGAGCAAAATAAATTAGTTGAAGCCCAACGTTTGGAGCAGCGCACTAATTTCGATCTGGAAATGATGTTGGAGTTGGGCTATTGCTCGGGTATTGAAAATTATTCCCGTTATTTATCTGGGCGTGAGGCGGGCGAACCACCGCCAACTTTATTTGATTATTTGCCTGAAGAGGCATTGCTGATTATTGATGAGTCTCATGTTACCGTGCCCCAGATTGGCGGTATGTACCGCGGGGATCGTTCGCGTAAAGAGACGTTGGTGCAGTATGGTTTTAGACTTCCTTCGGCCCTGGATAATCGACCGTTACGGTTTGAAGAGTTTGAAGCACGCTCACCACAAACGATTTATATTTCAGCTACTCCAGGTTCTTATGAACAAGAACATTCTGATAATGTTGCAGAACAAGTAGTACGCCCCACAGGTCTTGTCGATCCTGAGGTGGAAATTCGACCAGTGCGTACTCAAGTTGATGATTTAATGTCAGAAATTCGTCAAGTGATCCAACAAAATGGACGCGTTTTAGTGACCACTTTAACGAAACGCATGGCAGAAGATTTAACGGATTATTTAAATGAGCATGGCGTTAAAGTACGTTATTTGCATTCCGATATCGATACGGTGGAGCGGGTGGAGATCATTCGCGATTTGCGCTTAGGTGTATTTGATGTTTTGGTGGGGATCAATTTATTACGTGAAGGTTTGGATATGCCCGAAGTGGCTTTAGTTGCAATTCTTGATGCAGATAAAGAGGGTTTTTTACGTTCTGATCGCTCTTTGATTCAGACCATAGGGCGGGCTGCGCGTAACGTGAAGGGACGTGCCATTCTTTATGCGGATAAAATCACAGGCTCCATGCAAAGAGCGCTTGATGAAACCGACCGAAGACGTGAGAAGCAAAAGGCATATAATGAAGCGCATGGCATCACCCCCAAAGGGATTAGCAAATCCATAACAGACATTATGGAAGGTGCTTATCAAGGAAAACGCAACATTGCTGTTGCAGAACCCAGTCCAGAATATTTGCACTGGTCAACTCAAGAATTAGTAAAACACATCAATACCTTGGAAAAACAAATGTATTTGCATGCCAAAAACATGGAGTTTGAAGCAGCAGCCAAGATTAGAGATGAGTATCTTTTATTGAAAGAGCAATTGATGAAGTAACGTCATTAGACACTCGATACCAATCACGACTATTTACCAAGATTATTAGATCGGGCGACGAAAATTCTGCATTCCCTCAGATTTTTGCATCTCAAAAGAAAGGAGCCCGACAGACATGGATTATGAACCCTGAGGTTCAAGTGGGTAGCGAATGAATCGGTTCAGGCTTCCCACTCCAAGGTGGGCTTGCACAACGCCGATTTCAGGATGCTTCCCATGCTGTTAGCATTGGTTCTAAAATCTCTCGCTATCGGGTTAAGCTGATTATACCATGGCCATCTCGATGAAAGTCAAGAATGGCCTGGTGCAGACTTAAAAAGTATGGGGGCGCTCACCTTCCTGATCTTCATTTTCCTTTTCTTTTTTAGAAGACAGCATTAACTCACGAAATCGCTGACTACTGTTTTGAATGGAATCTTTTAATGAGGTGTGTATCCGTTCAAAAAGAGGAGTAACTGCATTTTGCATTTTTTCTACAATAGAAGAAAGTTTACGTTCCGCCTTGTCTTCATACCGGGCTACCAGATTTTTTAGGTGATCTAACTTGTTTTGTATCCGATTTTTTAAGTCGTGAAAGGCCTCCTCTATTTTCCGCGTTTGTTCGCTTCTTTTGGGAGGCACTACTATTCCCAAGTGAATTAATTTTTTTAACTTTGACTTAGAAAGTAAGGTACTGGCTTCAGGAAGCGCACCTCGAGTTTCACACTGCTGTGACGCTTTATCTTGAGCTGTTTCTATCTCTTTTTTTGTTTTTGTGGCTAATTCCTCTCGGTGTGCTTCCATTTCCAGGGATAGGGTGTTGTCAGGTTCAGAGGGTTTGCTTGCTGCTGCTTTAACACAGTTCGAAATGATTCGTTCCATGCCGGGTAATGTATCACAGCCTCTCACGATTTTTCCTTTGCTATCTAAAATAAATGGATTAACATCATCCGTAGAAAAGGTAATATCAGTCACGGTGAAATTCAAAGGAACGTAGGTATTTTCACGCTCACAACGCCCTCTAATCGCTGCAAAATTCTTTGCATCGTTTTGCAATTCACCGAGTTTTTCTAAAACGTGCTGTGCATGAGTTGATAATCCTTCTTTTGTCTTTGCCAAGCGAAAGATAGGAGTTTGTTGTAATGCTCCAAAAATGGGAAGTGCCGCATCATAATGTTTATGTGCCATCAGTTTTTCAGTGATTAACAGATAACGCTCCATCACTAAGGTTCGTTCATCCATCGATTCTCTAGACAGTATGTCTTTGAGTACGAAATCCGCTATTTTATCATAGCGCTGAAAAAGAGCTTTTTTACGTGTATCGTCTACGAGCATCTTTCGCCGTGCCGCTTCGATGTAATAATCCAGTGGCATGGTTTTCATCTGTTCGATTGCAGCGATTTGTTCAGCGGCTTCTTTTTTGACTTGCTCAATTAACGGTTCATTTTCAGGAAGTTCTTGCTGTTTTAGTTGCTCTATTTTTTTGTCTCGTTCCGATTCAATGGCTTTGATGGTCAGTTTTTTCGCCTTTTGATATCCATCTTTCTCTGCTGCCTGAAACACCTGTTCTTCAAAAATACGGCGTTCGCCTCGGACGTAATAATCGGGTGATATTACTTCCATCTGTTGAATTGCCTTGATTTCTGCGGAGGTTTCCTGGTTAACTTGTTCAATCAATTGATTTCGTTCTGCTTCAGTAAGTACCTTTTGATTTATATCCCTTATTTTTGCGAATGCTTCAGTCTGAGCCAATTTGCTAGCCATCTCCCTGGCTAATTGAAGACGGTCCTCTTGGGCATTAATCGCATCAACCTCTTTGGCAGTTGCCTTATTGACTTGCTCAATCAACTGCTCCTGTTCGCCTTCAGGCTTGTGTTTTTTTATGTGCTCTATTTCTTGAGCTGCTTTAGCCTGAATTAGATTGATGGTTAGTTCCTTGACGAGATGAAGGCAGTCCTTTTGTTCTTTAATTGCAGTGATCTTTTTTGCGGTTTCCTTATTAATCGCAGTGAGCTTCTGTGTGGCTTCCTCGTTGGCGTTTTCAATCAAGTCTTTCTGTGTCTCTTCAGGCTGCCCTTGTTTTTTTATTGCCTCTATTTTCTCTTTTAGTTCCGCTCTTATTTCCTCTCGCGCTTGAGCCGCTTCAGTCTCAACCCTTTTGATGGCCATTTCCTTTGCTTTAGTACTGTCTGTTTTCGCTGCTTCAAGACCTTCTACTCGAAAATACTGATTTAAGTTAAGTACATCTATAATGCTTTTAGCGTAAGTTTTTGAGCCTTCTGCGGCGATGGCGGCAAAGGTATCCGCCATTCTGTTCATCAAGTGGCGATTAATATGCTTCATCGCTCTTAATTCCTGGCTTTTTAACGATTCAGCCTGAATCAATAGTGCATCAAATGTTTCTCGAAAGGTCGCAAAACCGTGGTGGTCTATCAACTTTTGACATTGCATCTGTAAATCACCAATTTTAGTGGGTCGGAATTCAGCAATAACGGTGCGTAGGGCAGTTTGAAGATCTAATTCAAGGAGCTTTTCCACTGCAAGTGATGGAGTGTCTTTCTTGCCCTCTTGAAGTTCACTTAATTCAGCCAGATCATCATCTAGACCATCCAAAACAGTTTTTTCTTCTTCAGAGAGGGTATCAAATGATTTTTCTAGTTCTTCCATTAATTGATTAAATTCTCGAAGAATTTCATCCATCCTTTCTCGTGGGAAATCTAATGCGTCATAAGCCATTTCTATTACCTTAATCTGTAAAGCGACCTGTATCAAAGTATAGATAAAATAGAACCTGTTTGCCTTTTAATTGCCTATTTTGTAAAGAAAATAAACTATAGTAGATAAAATATGAGCCCTAGGGAATTGATTTCTATGAAATAAGCGACATACCAGTAAGCCATTCAGAATGAGCCATTTGATTACCCTGGATTTTTCGTTTACCATGCAACCGCAATTCTTTTTTGAAATTTTGTTCAAAATGAAGATCACTCAACACTTCAATTCATGTTCACTCAATCTATTTGTTGATATTCTCCTGCAACGAGGAATCGAGACGAATACGATAGTGTTCTAGTGCCTATTTTGGGTTAATAAGGGGTAATTATGGTAGCAACTGCTTCAAACATGCTTCCATTAGGAAGTAAAGCACCTGATTTTACTTTAGTAGATACACGCAATGATCACTTGGTTTCCCTTGCGCAGATTAAATCACCGATTGCAACAGTGATTATGTTTTTGTGTAATCATTGTCCTTATGTGAAACATATTCAGACAAAAATAGTTGAATTAGCGGAAACTTATCAGAAAAAAGGGATTCAATTTGTAGCAATCAGTTCCAACGATGCCGAAAAATATCCTGCTGATGGCCCAGAAAAAATGAAAGTGGAAGCGGAAAACTTTCATTATTCTTTTCCTTATTTGTATGATGAATCACAAGAAGTGGCCAAAGCCTATAAAGCAGCATGTACCCCTGATTTTTATATTTTTGATAAAGACATGCTTTGTGTCTATCGCGGCTGTTTGGATGAATCAACACCAGGAAATAATAAACCGGTAACTGGCTCGCATTTACAAAATGCCCTGGATAATCTCCTTGCTGGAAAACCAGTGAGTCCAGAGCAAAAGCCAAGTTTGGGATGCAATATTAAGTGGAAGTAACGCATTACTTGGATGGTCTTAGTCTGCAAATCTGTTTATCTTTAGGTTTTTTATACCGACGGGTGTAGAAGATGGAGGTGCTTGCGACCAGGATTACTCGTAGACAGTATCCTGGTTGCAGGTGCTAGAAAAACCATATTATCGCTTTTAAAGTTAGAATTTATCCGGATCGGCCATTTCCCAATGTGATTTATAACTCTGAGGAATATCAGAGCCTAATAGTTGTCCTGGTGTAAGATAATCATATATTTCATTAAATGTTTTGACTTCTTGTACGCTGACTCGTCTCATGATGTGGATGGGTTTTAAATCGCTGGGATTGTCCAAACCGAGCGCGCCAACCATTTCTAAAAAGCTTTTCATGGTGTTTTTATGGAAATTGGCTACATAATGTTTTTTCTGATCGACAACGAGGCCATATTGTAAGCGTTTATTTTGCGTTGCTACTCCGGTGGGGCAAGTATTTGCATTACATTGTTTCGTCTGTAAGCAACCGGTAGCCATCATCATTGCGCGTGCAGAATTACACATATCAGCACCCAAAGCGATATTAGTCAGGATATCAAATCCATTCGCAACCTTACCACTGCAGATAACACGAATTTTATCCCTTACATTAATCCCTACTAAGGCATTATGCACAAAGACTAACCCTGCTTCTAACGGTGTGCCTATAAAATTAATGTATTCTTCTGGCGCAGCCCCAGTTCCTCCTTCTGCACCATCAACAGTAATAAAATCAGGCAGGATATTGGTTTTTAACATGGCTTTACATATGCCGAGAAATTGATCTCTTCGGCCCAGACATAATTTAAAGCCAATCGGTTTGCCATGAGATAAATCGCGTAATTTTTTTATGAAATAAAGTAACTCTACAGGAGTGGTAAAAGCAGAATGAGCTATAGGAGAGAGTACATCCTGACCCATAGGGACTTTTCTGACTTTTGCAATTTCCTCCGTTAACTTGGCAGCAGGCAAGATGCCTCCATGAGAGGGTTTGGCTCCTTGCGAGAGTTTTATTTCTATCATTTTTACTTCTTTACGATTGGCTTCAGCGGCGAACTCCTTTTCGTCAAAATTGCCTTGAGCATCACGACAACCAAAATAGGCAGTTCCAAATTGGAATACCAGATCGCCGCCTTGTAAATGATAGGCGCTTAACCCTCCTTCACCGGTGGCTTGGTAAAAACCACCAATCTGCGCTCCTTTGTTCATGGCCATAATTGCTTTACCAGACAGGGCCCCAAAGCTCATGCTGGAAATATTAAATCGAGAGGCACTGTAAGGTTGGAGGCAATCTGGCCCACCTACCATAATTCGGGGTTCGACCTCTGAATGATGTTTCGGAGCTAAAGAGTGTAGGGCCCAAGTATAGCCAACACTTAAAATATCACGCTCGGTACCAAAAGGGACTGTGTCACGAGTATTTTTGGCGCGCTCATAAATGAGGGAACGTATTTCACGATTAAAAGGAAGTTCGCTTTCATCAGTAGCAATAAAATATTGTTGAATTTCTGGACGTAGAAACTCTAAAAAGTAACGCACATGCCCCAAGACGGGAAAGTTACGCAGAATGGTATGTTCTTTTTGAATCAAATCGTAGATCCAAATCACAATAAGGGGAATGAGAAAAGCGAAAAACCATTTGATGCTATGGAACATCGCAAAGAGGGCAAGAGTAAATAATAAGGCTACTCCAAATCCTATATACCATTGGCGTCTCATTTTTAAGTCCTTTTAATCAAGATCTATTGTCCCTCTTTTAAACTTTGTTGAACAAATCGCCAGTCATTCCAGCGAAGGCGGTAATCTATTCTCCATTGGGCATGATGCCTAATGTATCGATTCTCTCCTCACGGGAATGATAGAGACAGCATAGTGCTTATTCTATTCTTCCACACTATCTAATCAACAAAGCCCACATGATAAGAGATGAAGCATGTGTGCTAGCTTTCCCGCGAAAGAGGCGGGAACATTTTTTGCAAATCCAGAATAAATCAATTAATCCATTTCTGGAATTCGTTCTATCATCTCTCCACCCACCATTTTATTGATTTTATTTTCCAGGGAGTTAATAAATTGAGTGACCTGATGTTGCTGTTGTGCTTGTTTGTTTTTACATAGTATCAATTCATGACTAATATCCAGTGCAGCGAGCAACAAGGCTTGGAAATTGTCCAACTGTTTCGATTTCTTTTTATTCATCATGATTTGATGATTTAATTTTTGCACCGCAAGCAATAAATTGGGTTCTTCACCTTCCGGGCATTTAATTTCATATGTTTTATTGAGTAATTTAACAGTACACGATTTCATCTGCGTCATAATAAGACCTTTGCAATTCCATAGAGAGCTGTTATGAATAGTAACAATTTTGATCGCAAGCAGCAATTAGTAGGATGAACGCTTGCATTAAATCGGGTATCATGGGGTATTTTTTCTATAAATGAGTTAAATATGTCTGAAGAAAGAGAACATTTGCATTTACCTGATTATGATGAATTTTCTGCATCCATTTCTGTTTTAATGCTGCATATATCAGCCAGCTTATTGCATGGGATGATGTGCGGCTACCTATGTGCTGGTGCTGACAGTCAAGGAGAAGCTTATTTACGTGCTTTATTAAATAATAAAAAAGATGAAGCCAGCCGCAATGCCGTTTTAGCCATGTTTGCTGTTTTTTCTATAAGCCAGCAACAAATTAACAGTTTGGATTTTAAATTTCAAATGATGCTTCCTGATGAAGAGGAGTCATTATTGTTAAGGGCACAAGCTTTTAGTGAGTGGTGCGAAGGGTTTACCCAAGCATTAACTTTAGCTGGTATAGGTCTTAACCAATTGCATGAAGAAGAGGCTCAGGATGCATTTCAACATCTTATTGAATTTGCTGAACTTGATTGTGATACCTTGGATGTTGACGAAGAAGATGAACGTGCATTAATGGAAGTCAGTGAATATGCACGGATGGCAGTTCTGCGTTTGCATAGTGATCTAATTATGAATGAAAGAGAACGTGGTGGTCATACTGGAATAACTCATTAAAAAAGGAAGTTACAATGATTTCCCAACAAGAATACCAAATAAGAAGAAATAAATTAGCGCAAAAATTGCCCGCAGGCAGTATTGCCATTATCCCGGCGGCTCATGAAGTATTACGTAACGGTGACGCGCATTATCGCTTTCGTCAGGACAGTAATTTTTATTATCTCACCGGATTTAATGAGCCTGATGCTTTATTGGTACTTATTGCGGGAGCAAATACTCAGAGTATTTTATTTAATCGTAAACGTAATCCGGCGGAAGAACAATGGACAGGAAAACGTCTTGGACAAGATGGGGCGCTTTCTGAGTTGGGCATGCACGCAGCTTTTCCTATAGACAGTGTTGAGGAAGAGCTACCTAAATTATTAAATGGTAAGTCAGCCATTTATTACGCACTGGCTCGAAATCCAGAGATGGAAAAAACGATCATGCAGTCATTGAAAGCCCTTAAAGGTCAAGTACGACGCGGAGTTAAGGTGCCAGACCAGTTGTGTGATTTGGAGCCTATATTAGGCGAAATGCGCTTATTTAAAAGCGATGCGGAGCTGGATTTAATGCGTCGAGCAGCCAGCATTTCCGTGAAAGCCCATGAACACGCAATGCGTCGTTGCAAGCATTTGGAACATGAATATCAGCTTGAAGCAGAGCTTGTTTATGAATTCAGTCGTCATGGTTGCCGTAGTGTCGCTTATGATCCTATTGTGGGCAGTGGTGAAAATGCGTGTGTTTTGCACTACACAGAAAACAACAAACCTTTGCATCGAGGCAGCTTGGTCCTTATTGATGCTGGAGGGGAGTTTGAAAATTATGCTGCGGATATCACCAGAACCTTTCCTATCAATGGCAAATTCAGCCGCGAACAAAAAAGTATTTATGAATTGGTGCTTAAAGCCCAAAAAGCGGGGATTGCGGCGATTAAGCCGGGTCTGCTGTGGAATGGGGTACAACAAATCATGGTCCGCATTCTCACTGAAGGATTATGCGCCTTGGGTATTTTACAAGGAGATGTAGAGGAATTGATTGCCCAAGAAGCATATAAACCGTTTTACATGCATAATTCTGGACATTGGTTGGGATTGGATGTTCATGATAGCGGTCTTTATAAAATTAATGGTGAATGGCGTGCCTTAGAACCCGGGATGGTTTTAACGGTTGAGCCAGGTTTATACATTAGCTCAAACAGTCCGGGAGTGGATAAGCGTTGGTGGGGTATTGGTGTACGTATTGAGGATGATGTGGCAGTAACGAAAACAGGGCATGAAGTATTAACTGCAGCATTACCTGTGGATGTAGATGAAATTGAGGCATTAATGCGTGATTAATAAAGAGATTGATATACTGATTATTGGAG
This sequence comes from Legionella sp. 227, assembly GCF_043161935.1. Taxonomy (NCBI): domain Bacteria; kingdom Pseudomonadati; phylum Pseudomonadota; class Gammaproteobacteria; order Legionellales; family Legionellaceae; genus Legionella; species Legionella sp. 227. The sequence continues at coordinate 1,270,958 of NZ_CP171154.1, forward strand.
GAGGCTTAACAGGTGCCACTTTAATGCTTGCATTGCAAGGGTTAGGGTATAGTACTTTATTGGTAGAAGCTAAGCCTTTTAGTGATAAAATAAGTCCTGATTTTGATGCACGCTCTCTAGCACTATCGCCCGCGAGTCGACGTATTTTAAGGATGCTTGGCGTTTGGGATCTTCTTAAAGAGCATGTAACCGCTATAGAGATGATTCATGTTTCCGATCAACATCACTTTGGAACATCACGCCTGCAAGGCGATTTGGATTCCCCTTTGGGCTATGTTGCCGAAATGCAGCACATCAATCAGGCTTTGCATCAACTGCTGCCTCATGACCAGTTGATTGCTCCAGCGAGTTTACAGGCGCTGGATTATGAAAACCATTCAGCGACCGTTCTCACTGATTCGGGTGAAATAAAAATTAAGGCACGTCTTATTGTTGCTGCTGATGGTGCGCATTCGGAAGTCCGTCGTTTTTGTTCATTACCTTCCAAAACCAAACTCTATAGTCAACACGCAATTGTAGCGAACGTGGGCTTGCAAAAGCCTCATCAACATCGTGCTTACGAACGTTTTACCAGTTATGGTCCTTTGGCGCTTTTACCGATGCAAGAAAATCGAATGTCTTTGGTTTGGGCTGTGCCTCCCAAGGAAGCAGCACGCTTGTTGTCTTTATCTGAGGTTGATTTTTTACGAGAGTTACAAAGCGCATTTGGTTATCGCTTAGGCCGTTTTGCCAAAGTAGGGAAACGTTTTTCCTTTCCTTTGCAACAAGTTTTAATGCCAATACAAACCAAATGGCCCGTAGTGTTTGTTGGTAATGCGGCGCACACCTTGCATCCTGTAGCAGGACAAGGATTTAATCTTGGACTTAGAGACGTAGCTATGCTTGCACAATGCATCGCTGAGAGGGGACTCAATGCAGAAATGCTCCAGCATTATGTGCAATTAAGATCTCATGACCAAAAGGCCATCACTCATTTAACCGATGGTTTAATCCAAGTGTTTACTAGCCGTTTACCTGGATTGGGAATTGTGCGTGGGTTAGGATTGATTGCTCTGGATAATATCCCCGCCTTGAAGAATCTTTTAGCACGATATGCACGTGGATTCGGGGGAGTAATTCCTGATTTAGTCTGTGAAATTGCTTTGCCAAAGCTGCAAAAATAGTTATGAAGGAAATGAAATGAGTCTGCAATTTAATGTATTAATCATTGGTGGTGGTATCGTGGGCTTAACTGCGGCTTTAGCTATGGCTCAACGTGGTTTCACGGTAGCAGTCATTGATGCAGGTTCATTACAAGTCGAAAATTCACAATCAGATACCCGAGTCTATGCGATTAATCATGCGTCACAGGCACTCTTGCAGCAATTAAATGCCTGGCAATACTTGGAGAGTGCACGTGTTTCTCCTTATCGTCGCATGTATGTTTGGGATGCTGAAAGTAAAGCACATATTGATTTTGATTCACGTCACGTGGGTGCACCGAATCTAGGGAGCATCATTGAAGAGTCTGTCTTAAAACACGCTTTACTGCAGCAGGCTTCTACCCAATCTTTCATTCATTTATTCCCTGAATGCCGTGTGGAAGATGTTTTTTGCGAAGAAGCTGGCGTTCGAGTATGCAGTAAGCAGCAGACTTGGGAAGGACAATTGTTAATGGTGGCCGATGGGGCCAACTCTCCAGTCCGTCAACAACTCAAGGTGCCCTTAAACAGCTGGTCCTATGATCAACATGCACTCGTTGCAACCGTTTCTGTAGAGAAAGAGCATCAGCAGACTGCCTATCAAGTGTTTCGCGCTGATGGTCCTTTGGCATTTTTACCTCTAGCGGATGCACATCAATGCTCCATCGTGTGGTCTACTAAACCCGCACATGTTGAACGATTAATGAATCTTTCAGAGTCGGAGTTTAATGCATCCTTAACTGAAGCTTTTGCCAGAAAGCTAGGTCAGGTCGAAGTCATCAGCACACGTCATCAATTTCCTTTACAAATGAGACATGTCAAACACTATGTGGGAAATCGTTGGTTACTTCTGGGGGATGCAGCCCATACAATCCATCCTTTGGCCGGATTAGGTCTCAATTTAGGGCTGGCTGACGTCCATTCCTGGATGGATTGTTTGAATGCTGCTCATGGTAAACTTGTATCGAAAAAGGCATTAGGCGCTTATCAACGCGAGCGTAAAAATGCCGTATGGCAAACGATTTTGTTAATGGAAGGCTTCAAGCGCTTATTCAGTAATTCCTTTATGCCTCTTGTTACCCTGCGTGGTCTGGGTTTAAATGTATGTAATGGATTTTCCCCTATAAAACGGTTATTTATCCAACACGCGCAAGGCACACACCAATAAAAGTCCACAAATTGTTATTAACGCACTTTACATGCATGTAGGCGTGCCCCCAAAAACATGGGCTTAGGCGTGTCTTTCGCTCGCATGGGGATGTTCAAATGCATTCTTCACGATCATTGTACCGATATGACTTGGGCTTTTCGGGTGGCGCTCATGGGGATACATCAAGGAGAACACTTCTGATTGAGGCAGGTGAGAACAAAGATTAATTTTTCATCCAGGAAATAGCTGGACAGGTTATTTTTTTTCACTAAAATTCGTGGCAAATAAAATGACGTAGAATCAATATGCCCCCAAAAAATGTTAAATTTTTGAATAAAGGAGTTCAGCTGCAAGCTCAAGAAGAAATGTTAGCAGAACAATTGTTATTTTTTCCTGAGAGCGGAGAGTCTCAATTAAGACTATGTAATTACGTGAAGGATAAATGCGACCAACCCGACTTTGATTATTTATCCACCGATTATGATCAAGGGGTAATTATAGCGGCTATTCCCAGTCTTGGTTCCAAACAACTGGGAGTCTATGCAGCTAAATCGTTTGTCAAAGGAGAAATCGTCGGAGAAATCAAAGGCATAGATTTATTCGGTATAAAGCCTAGTGCTAAAATAGACCGAGAAGTCAAAGACTATCAAGGTGATTCTACTTATGTGTGGAAATTAAATTTAGATGATAATGATGAATATGCCGTAGTCATTGATATGTTGAAAGCAGGCTCTAATACACGTTGGGTTAATCACGCGGGAAAGCCTAATTTAGAAGTAAAGGTCATTTGTCGTCGATGGAAAGACGAGTTTGGTACAACTCAATTTGATTATCATGCCTATTATGTCGCGGCCAAAAAAATTGCTTTTGCTGATGAGCTGACTATTTCTTATGGAGATGAATACTTTACAAAAGATCGTCCGCAAATCTGGCGCCAGCCACAAACTTTGATTGATGTTCTGCAGGATTTGGCTAAAACACAAGAGCAAGAAGTTAATCCTGAAGAAATACATACACCCGATGCAATAAGAGACTTTTTTCATTTATTAACGCAGAAAGCGGATCTGCGCAAAAGAGAACATAAAAAGCAGATGTATTTAGACAGCAATTTAGATCCTAAAATTTATGATTTGGATAAAGTAGAAGAGGTGGCGCGTTTTCAAACAAATCAAAAAATGGAGCTAAAAAGAAACTCACCTTACCATTTATTTATAGCTCCTACGGTAAGAGGGGATGGAGAAATCCGTTACTCTCTATTTAGTGGTCAGAGAATCCCTGCGAAAAAACGACTCTGCCAACTCGTTGGCCAGAGAATGGATGATGTGCCAGAAGAAGGGATGAAATCATGGGCGAAACAACGTAATCTAGACATCAATTACCTAGTGCAATCAGGCCGGGGAGGATATCTCTATACTAAAAATCAAGCGTCGGAGGCCTATTGCATAGAAGGGGCACAACACCGAAGTGGAATGAATGTACGTTTTGATTTTGCATCGGATTCTTATGTAACGACACGCCAAATTCAACCAGGCGAAGAAATTCTGGCCTATTACAGTGATTATGATTATGGTGCCTTACCGACCTCTTTACCGCAAATTGTTGCTGATTTTAATGAGTCCCAATATTATTACAAGGCGACCTGGAGTGAAAACGAACTGACTATGGAGTATGTGATCCCCAAAACTCCAGGTTATAATTTACAAGAAACTGCGGAGCCCATTTGCAATCCATTTAAGGAAGAGCAAACGAATGAGTGGATTGCGCAATCTGATTTTGAGTTTGAGGATAATGAGCGAATTCTAACTCCTGGCTATGATTACAATGCGTTTGAGCAAGAATTTTCTCCACTTGTGGTAGAAGATTGTGCTGAGAATGACAGCAGCCGTAAAGCGAACTTAACTTCTTGGAGTCCCACCTTCCAATTTGGGGAAAATAATTCGAGCAAAAAAAGGAAGATCGCTGAAATGAGCGAAGATGAAGAAAGTAAGGCAATGGTTATTTAAGACTATTTTCTTCAACCCGAACACAGGGATCTCTTGAATGTGGCATTTATCCTGTATAGAACATATGTCATAAATTAGGAGATCCTTCGTCGTAAACTCCTCAGAATTTGATCAAGTTCTTCAGGATTTTTTTGAGCAACCGCATACCCAATATAGTGAGGGAACTCATGCTCTAGCATCATGTTCCTCGCAGGAAGATACCCTCATTATCCCTCGGCAGGCGGTACACATTACCAACAGGTGCTACTTTAAGCGGGCAAAATGTTCACGACTAAAGGCTACTTTTTCGGCTACTGATTCGTTAGGGTGTTCCTGATGGTGCGCTTCGATTGCTCGATAACGTTTCAAACCACCCTCCCTATTCGCAATTTGGATATTTAAGCCAGGCCGGGCATTGAGTTCGAGCATTAAAGGTCCTTGTTCTTTATCAAGAACTATATCTACCCCAAGATAACCTAGGCCAGTGAGGTCGTAGCAACTGGAAGCAATCTCCAGTATTTTGTTCCAATAAGGTACTTCTATATCCACAATAGGATTGAGTGTATCTGGATGATAATCAATGATGTCATTATGAAATACCCCACCAAGGGTTTTTCCCGTAGCGAGATCTACTCCAACACCAATTGCGCCTTGATGGAGATTGGCTTTCCCACCAGACAAACGTGTTGGCAACCTCACCATGGCCATAGCAGGATAACCCAGTAAGCTGATAATTCGAATATCAGGAATGCCTTCGTAGCTTACCTCAGCAAATACAGGATCAACTACTACTCGTTTCTCTATAATTGCATAATCTGAGGAGCCACCAAGACTGTACGCCCCTGAGAGCAGGCATGATAAATGATAGCTCAGCTCCTGAGTGGTGGTTAACTTTCCATTAATTTGTCGATAACGTCCATAGACCTTATCTTTAAACACTAAAATACCATCACCACCTGAGCCCCGCGCGGGTTTAACCACAAAATCGTTGTAAGGCTCTAAGCGTTCCTCTATGGTTTTAATTTGTTGTTCTGTTTCAATAATATCGTATAAAGGGGGAACAGCGATTCCTGCCTTTAGAGCCAATTTTTTTGTTTTTAATTTATCATCAACAAGAGGGAATAATTTTCTTGGATTGTAGCGTAATACAAAATCAGTATTACGCTGGTTGATACTTAATATCCCATGATTTTTTAAGCGACGAAACAGCGTAATCATTCTACATGTCTCGCAAGTGATTTAAAGCGCTTCAACTCAAATAATCGGTATCCTCGATATTGTCCGAACCACAATATTAAAGCAAGCAGAACTAAAAGAAGCTCGGGGAACGCAAAGACAAGGTATTGTAGTGGTTCATAGCTCATTGCCCAATAAGAAATTACGGCCGCGACTAGACTGCCTATCCCCGATTTTATTGCTTCGGAGGCACCTCGCTCATCCCAGGTAATGCACATACGTTCTATGGTCATGGTTAAAATGACCATAGGGAATAAGGCAACTGATAGTCCTATATCTAACCCAAGATTTTGACTGATGACACTTATAAAGATCATCAGCAAAATGACAACAGTCAGAATTGCCGCGAGCCTTGGTACCAAAAGCAACCTTAATTGATCCAGATAAAAGCGTGCTAGGAGGCCAAAAGATACAATAATGACAAAGAGGGAAATCCCCCAGATTACATGAGTTTCTCTAAAGGCTAAAGCAATTAAAACGGGCATAAAAGTACCGAATGTTTTAATCCCGATAAAGTTTCGCAGAATCAAGATAATAAAAGCACCTATGGGTACTGTTAATAAAATTTTATAAGTTGCCTGTACGTTGACGGGTAGTTGCAATAACGAGAAGCGCAATAATTGTGAGTCTGATTGTAAGCCTCTCGTTTTGGCAATACTTAAAGCATTTATGGGGGTAGGAGACACCGTTAAACTAAATTGAGCTTTTTTACCACCAGTTACATTAAATACAGGTTCATTACCATATTGCCAGACAAGAAAATCTTTGGGCAATCCGGCGCTGCCTGTTTTAGGATTGATATACACCCAATTTTTGCCATTAAAGACGGCCAAAAATGAACTGAGCTCCGCCTTGCTCTTTTGCGATAAATAAATTCCTTTTACTGGAATCGCTGCAATTTTAGACTGGTTCAAAATAAGGATTGCTGCATTAATCAGACGTTCATCACTAAAATCATTTCCGGTCAATAACTTAGCATTCCCATCCTTTTTATTCAGTTCTTTAATTGTACTTTGGGCAAAAGTTTTAATGTCTGCCGAGGATTGTCTTACTTGGTTAGTAATCGTTTCTACTGCAGATTTTTGGCTTTCTTCAAGCGGCTGTGTTTTGACTGCCGGTGGGGTTCCTAATGAAGATTCATTTCCCTCAGTTTGTCGGAAAATTGCTCTGTAATATAAGGATTGTGGGCCATGTGCGCGTCTGATGGACCATACTGTTTCCCGATTATCACCATTTAAATTGGTTGTTACCCCATAACTCCTTGACACAAAATACTCATCTAAAATCGCAAAATGTGTCGGTAAATAGGGTATATTAAAACTCGCCTTAATTGGTGTATTCGGATCTGCAACAAAACGCAAATTCGACTCAACCGTCCAACTATTTATTGTTTCAGTGTCAGTCAGTGGCACATCAAGTATAAAGTGTCGGTATAAAAAAATCCCTGTCCCTAGGATAAATAAAGTCAAAATAAGTCCATAAACATGACGCGCGTTATTTTTCATTATTTCTTAAGACTCTGATTTCTTAACGTAAATGTCAGTGCAGGATTTACCGCACCATTAAAAGCAATAATTGCATCTCGTCCTAAAAGCAAAGGGTAGAGGAAGCGTTTGCGATTAGTTAAATTCACTTTAATCGTTCTAACTTTATCTCCGAGTTGTATGGCAAGCAGTACAACAGGACGTTTGATGGGGGCGTGTGCTAGTATTTGTGAACCATGCTCTCCATCACGAACTTTTATTTTGACGCGGCCTTTATATTCTGCCTCAAATTGAAAATCTCCGGTTTTCGTTGGAACCGTAAAACGCAAATAAGGGACGCCATTTTTAGTAATTTCGGTGATATTGGTCGCATTTAATGAGGCTGACTTAGCTCCGGTATCCAGTTTTGCTGAGAGTGTTAAATTTTTATCTGGAAACGTAACCTTTTCAACATACCCGTAAATTTGTGTTTCATTTGATGCCATAACAGGTCCAGTCATTAGTGCTGCAAAAATAAAGAGAGCAAGTATCGATCTCATTTAATCCTCTTTCCTGAGTTGTTTTAATATTAGTGCAATATCGTAGCAGGTTTTGCCTCTTAAGTCACAACCCGTAGTTGGGTTTAAAGAAATATTTTTTGTACGAACTGAGTATGATATCCTAATAAACCGCCAACTGAATTGTGTGTTTTTAATTCAGGATGAAACGATTATTGACATCAAGCGCAATTATCCATATAATTCGCGCCATCCTAACTTACGGTCATTTTTGTGTGTAAGAATGTCTAATAAGGGCGAAGAAGGTTCATCTTTAAATTCTAAAGAACTCGTTTTCCTCTTGGCAATCGCCGGCCGTATTGACGCGCAAAGTAGACTCCTCGCGCAAAAACTCGATAAAGACCGTTACATCTATCATGCATATGCCGTTCTCGATTCCCTAAGCTCTTCCTACAGTATGTTTAAATACTTTTTAGAAGTATTTATTGCTAAGAGTGACGCTGAATTAATCCGTAAGATACTCACCTCTCCTGAAGGCATTGCCGCAGTTGCTGCAGAGGCAATGTTTTTAGTGTCTTTTTCCTTTCTTGCTAGTGTTTTTGATGGAGAAGAAAATAATTCCGTAAAAAAATTCATAGCAGCTGCTTGGCCCTATTTTCGTGATGTAATGAAGGGCTTAAAAAATGCGTATAAAGGGTGGCGAAGTACCGTACAAGTGTTAAGCATGATCAGCGGGATGGATCTTAAATATATGGTCATTCCTGTTGGTTTGGTATTGGGTGTGTTTGCTGCCGCTAATCGCTTCTGGATACGCAGTATGGTCGAGCGGCGTAAAAAGCAAATGAATGAGAATAAAGAGCTTTTACTTGAAATCCAGCAGTTGACTTCATTAGCACCATTAGAGCGTAAATCTTATTTAGATCGCATAGAATATCAGAGTGCAGAGGATCGTTTTTATGCCTTTTTAGCGGTAGGAACTGGTGGATTGATTGATGGTTTATATCTTTATATAGGTGTGGTGAGTCTCTCAGTTCTTTCTCCGCCCCTTTTTCTCGCCATGGCAGTCATTAGTGCTCTTTACACACTAGCTTGTGTTGTTACACGAATATATGAGGAATATGATTTCCAATTGCGATTGGAAATTACGCAAACCCGCTGTAAATTGGCATTAACAACCAAAGAATTAGAACTTACTTATGCCCAATTTATTGAGCTAAAAGAAAATGCTAATAGAAAAGCAGTAGACCCCTTGGAATTGAGCCGGTTGAAACGGAAAGTTTGTAAATTAATTCAAGAATTTGAAGAAGAACGTCAATTATTACAAAACCAAACAAATCACAGTTACATTACTGCTGGGTTATTGGGAATGAAATATGGTTTGTTTGCTTATGGAGTATTGACTAGTATTTTATTTACTGTCTCCACGGTATTTTTAATTACTGCAAGTGCCTTTCCTCCTGCGCTACTTGCTGCATTTATTGTTTCTGGTCTGGTGTTAATGGTCGGAATGACCGCTTATATGTTGCATGCTCATTATCAGCATATGGAGAAACAAAAAGAAGAGCTTGAAAAAGAACATCCTTATGCACAAGTAAAAGCGATGAAAAAAGATTTAGAGGAACAAAAAGATGCTCAACTTTTAACGGCAGATCATTTTAAAACCTCATTAAAAGATGGTCTTTGTATAAGCTCTTCACCACAAAGCTTCTTTCAAGAACGGTGTGAGGTAGGTCGCTCTCTCGCTTCCGGTATTTCTAAGGGATTTAATTTTTCTAATTTTGTCACGACCCCTTTCCAGGAAATGGATTCAGAAGGACATTATCAAGATACACCGGTAATGGGTGTATTAGCGATAGCTAACGCAGTCTTATTTTCATTAATTCTAGGCCTAAGAGCTTTGGCACGTGGCTTAGGGCGTCCACCTCTAGGTCAGGTTAAGACGAAAGAGGCTGGCCAGGACGATGTGTCGATGGATAAAAGCAAGACCGAGTCCCACAGGGGATCAAGTGACTCTGTCAAAAGGAGCGCCTCTGATTCCCTGTCGAGGAAAGGCTCATCTTCTTCTCTTTGGAATTTCTTCTTTCATAAAGATACCCCCCCTCAAAATCCCCCTCCAGATCGAACAATGACCCATTCAAAAAGTGATTCAGATTTGACGCATCACGTGATATCTAATTCCGGCAGTACAATTGTGGGTTTAGATTAGGATCGTTATACATTTTAAATTGATGATAGATTCGAAACGTACGTTTTTTTGCTTTTACTTCCTCAAGCAACTCGTTGAAACACTGGGCTAATTGCTCCAATTGTTGATTGATGATTATTGACTTGTGCGCGCAATTTTTGCGATGTTCTTCCGTGGCATCTTCGCGCTTAGTTTGTAGGTCCATATGGTATGATTTCAAGGACAAAATAGAAAGGCGATCAATGATCATTCCTGGTGATTCAGAGTTCACTGGACATCTACTAAAGTGTTCCGGTTGCAGTTGGTTGAAAAGCCATTCATCCATCGCTTCCATACGGTTATTACGCAATTGATTAAATCGGTCAATCTCCCGTTTCGCTTGATATACAAACTCAGGGCCCTGATCATCACGACGCGCCCTATCTTCCGCATGCCAAAGTTGATAGTTAAACGCGTGATTCTCTTCAACCAGCCGATAGAATTCTTGGTGTTGATGGACTATTCCTGAAGCTTTCCATGTGATGATGGAATTTTTGTGAAGGTTAGTAATTTCTGCGACATTAATACTATCTGGCATGTTTTATCCTGTATTTTTTATAAGGGTGCCAGTTTAACCCATACTCAATAGAGCTACAAATTAGAGCCGAAATATTTATTATAGATGGTTTCATAGGTCCCATCATTTTCCATTTCTAATAGCACCTTATTGATTCTGTCAATTAGATTGGCATTTTTGGGGAGTGTGATGAGTCCATATCCATTTCCTAGAACAATAGGAGGGCCTACTGTTTGAAAATTAATAACTTTATTAATGGTAAGATACTTAAAGATATTTACATTCATGATAATTGCATCCACTTCCTGATTGAGTAATGCCATAATCATGAGCGAAATTTTGGGATATTCTTTGATGTTATCTTGACTCGTATAAAGTAAAAGCGTGTCGCGAAGGTGGCTTTCTTGTACAGTGCCTATTTTTTTGTTTTTAATGTCGGCAATTGTTTTTATGTCTGGAGACATGGTTAAAAATTGGCCATTGCTGGTCATATAAGGCAAACTGTAAATGTAATCATGCGATGGTGTTTGAGGTATCGGGGCGGGTGGAAAAGTAATGTCTATGTCACCTGAATTCAACATCTCTATCTGGTTTCTTATGGTTATAGGTTTATATTCACAGGTTTCATTAAGACGTTTGCATATTTCATTCATAATATCGATACAAAAGCCAAAATAATGACCGCCACCAGCTATTGCAGAAAATGGGGGGGCTGATTTAGAAACACCAACGATAATGGTATCGCTATAAGCAAGTGTATTGCTCACTAATGTAATAAAAAACAGGATATGCCGAAGCAGCTTCATGCAGTTTATCATCCTTCTTGTGCCTATTTAAAATCTAGGTTGCTGAAAATTATTTGTCAAATTTTAATGACCCGCTCTTTGGTGAACGTGCTTGAAGTATGGAATTGTTATCCATGACAGAGAGGTAGGGATGGGGGTTCCATTCCAGCAATAGGTACTCCTTCTCACCATGATTCTGGGTTACGGCATGGAGATTCCTCGAATGCTCGAAACGACAAGGACCGGGAGAAGGAAATTTAATTATTTTGGTGCTTTCTTTGCCAAACATCTATCCAATGCATTAGCAAAAGCAGTTTTTTCTTTGATGCTTAATGCAGCAGGGCCACCGGAATAATTTCCTGTTGCACGTAATTGTTCATGCATATCTCTTAAATTTAACCGTTGCTTGATGGAGTTTTCAGTATATTCCTCGCCACGCGGATTAATCGCTAATCCTTTTTTGGCAATAACTTCTGCAGCTAGAGGGATGTCGGCGGTAATCACAAGGTCAAACGGTTTTAAATGTTCTGTAATATACTGATCGGCACTATCAAACCCCTTAGTGACTTGCACTGCGCGGATGAACGGAGAGTTAGGATAGGTAAGAAAGGAATTGGCCACTAAAGTCAGTGATGTTTGTGTACGGACTGCGGCACGAAATAAAATTTCCTTAATTACTTTGGGGCACGCATCGGCATCTACCCAGATATGCATATTCGTTACATTGGCAAAAGAAAAGTAGAATGATTTTAGCAAGTAAGGCTGACTAGAGACATAGGCTAATTGTATAAATATAATTTTATTCTTGTTAAACTGTTCCACAATATTGGACAAACAGGTTCAATTTTTATTTTGGGAGAACGTAATGAGAATCTTCGCTTTTTTGTGTTGTTCGCTATGGTCATTTTGTGTCACCGCTGAATCGACTTTCCCTACTGGATGTCAGGCAGTTGCAGTTCAAGGTGAAACAGTGACACTACAAGCTAAAAAAAGCAGTTTGGTCTTTATTCATAATCTCGCTTCTACAGATATATGGATTACTCATCCGGTAGCAAATCCCAGTGCCAGTGCCGGTTGGACAACGCGGTTACAAGGTGGAAATTGGTCTGCATTAGCCTTAAATAAAGGTCCATTTGCATTAAATTGCATTGAATCCAAGCCAGGTCATGAACAACAAGTACCTTGTCAAGGCCTCATTGCTGTGTGCAAATGGAAAGGTGTAAAGACTCCTGCTAATGACAAAGGCAGTACGTTTTGGGCAGCAGAAAATATGTCCTTATCTGGATTAACTGCGGCAGTAGGTACACGTGGATTTGTAATTCCTGTAGCCAAACCCCAGTAAAGCGCAGAGCCACTTAGCTTGCTACTTTCATAGATAAGTGGTAGAACATGAGCACATGATGAGTGATTCAATATGATGAAAACAAAATACAAACAGGATATACGGTGAGCAAAAAATCGAAAGATCCCTTTTATAAACGGGAAAGTGAAAAATACTCCGATCCTGTTCCTAGCCGCGAATTCATTATGGATGTTCTTAATGAATACGGTAAGCCTATGTCGCGCAATCAATTATTCGATAAATTACAAATAAAAGATGATCGCAAACAAGAGTCCATGGGATTTAGACTCAAAGCAATGTTGCGCGATGGTCAAATTATGCAAGACCGGCGCGGGCGATTTTGTTTAATGCAACGAATTAACCTATCGCGCGGTACCGTCCAGGGACATCCAGATGGTTTTGGCTTTTTTATCCCTGATGACAGATCGGAAGATATGTTCTTGTCTGCTAAAGAAATGCGGGCGGTCATGCATGGAGACGTGGTCCTTGCCTATCAGGTTGGCGTGGATCGTAAAGGCAGGCCTGAGGCGAAAATCCACGAAGTGATTGAGCATGCTAATGCGACTATTGTGGGTAGGTTTTTTACAGATCATGGTGTTAGTTTTGTCTTGCCGGATAGCAAACATTTAACTCAGGATATTTCCATTCCGCAAGAACTGGTGAATGGGGCAAAAAATGGTCAAATTGTTTTGGTCGAATTAATTGCCTTTCCAAGTAAACGGACCCAAGCTATAGGCAAAGTAATTCATGTCTTAGGCGAGCATATGGCTCCCGGTATGGAAATTCAAGTTGCACTTTATGCGCACGGAATTCCTTTTGAATGGCCGGAGGATGTAAGCACTGAAGTAGCGAAAATCCCACAGCATGTCACCGAAGAACAAATTAAGGGCCGTACTGATCTGCGTGGGCTGCCTTTTGTGACGATTGATGGAGAAGATGCTAAAGATTTTGATGATGCAGTTTATTGTTATAAAAAACCCAAAGGTGGTTTTCAATTATATGTTGCAATCGCTGATGTCAGCAATTATGTAATGCACGATTCGGCATTGGATAAAGAAGCAGCGCGCCGCGGTAACTCGGTTTATTTCCCCGGCAAAGTAATTCCCATGTTACCGGAAGCTTTATCTAATGGTTTATGTTCGCTAAATCCTCATGTCGATCGGCTGTGTATGGTTGCTGAAATGGCGATCAGTAATGAGGGTAAAATATCGCGCTCTCGTTTTTATCGCGCAGTCATTCATTCACATGCTCGATTAACTTATACCCAAGTGGGCTCTTGGCTTGAGCAGGCCGCTGCGGATGAACAACATGTCTCTTTATGGCCTACATTGCAAGCGCTTCATGATTTGTATCATGTTTTATTAGTTACTCGTAAACTTCGAGGCGCTATGGATTTCGAAACCACTGAAACGCGCATCGAATTTGATGAAAATAAAAAAATTCAATGTATCGTTCCAGTGATTCGCAATGATGCCCATAAATTAATTGAAGAATGTATGTTGGCTGCGAATGTTGCCACCGCACGATTTTTAGAAAAAGCTGAAATTCCTACACTTTATCGAGTGCATGCCGCGCCAGAAGAAGACAAAATTACCGCCTTAAGACAGTTTTTAGGTGAGTTGGGATTGCAATTGAGTGGTGGAAAAAAACCTGGGCCTAAAGATTTTCAGCGTACTATGAATGCCATTGAGGGTCGACCGGACAAACATCTGATTGAAACGGTAATGCTTCGTTCTCTGAAACAAGCACACTATGTTGAGGCGAATGAAGGACATTTTGGTCTGGCTTATTCTGCCTATACTCATTTTACTTCACCCATCAGACGTTATCCGGATTTGTTAATTCATCGCGCCATTGGTCATTTATTAGATAAGAAGCCAATTTGTGAGTTTGATTATACCCATGAGGATATGAATCGCTTAGGTAAACATGCTTCGATGACCGAACGCCGCGCTGATGACGCGACCCGCGAAGTAGTTGCTTGGTTAAAATGTGAGTACATGCAAGATAAATTGGGGCAAGTATTCAACGGGCGAATTTCTGCAGTAACAGGTTTTGGAATTTTCGTAGAACTTGATGAAATTTATGTTGAAGGTCTGGTCCATGTGACTTCTTTAAAAAATGATTATTATACATTTGATTCTGTAAAGCATCGTCTAATCGGAACACGTGGTGGACAGGTGTATCGTTTGGGAGACAGGATGACGGTATTAGTCGCCCGTGTGGATTTGGATGAGCGTAAAATTGATTTTGAGCTAGTAGAGGAACCACAGAGTCATGAGTGAGCAGTATGTATATGGGGTGCACGCGGTTTCTGCTTTGTTAACCAATCCACATCGAGTGACTAAAAAACTCTATATCAGTGAAGAACGTGCGGACCTGCGCTTGCAGGACCTCATTAATAAAGCCATGCAAATGGGTGTCCACATTGAAAAATTGAGTATGCAAAAAATGAATCAGCGCTTTGCAGACTTTACTCACCAAGGCATTGTGGCAACAGCTTCTGCGTTACCCGATTATAATGAATCTCATTTGCTTGCATTATTGGAGTCCAGTAAACAGCCTGTTTTGATTCTTATTTTGGATGGGGTCACTGATCCACATAATTTGGGAGCATGTTTGCGTACCGCAGATGCAACCGGAGTTGATTTTGTAGTGATACCAAAAGACAAAAGCGCCAGTATTACTCCTGTAGTTAGTAAGGTTGCCTGTGGTGCAGCAGAGTCAATCCCTGTAGTCAGAGTGACTAATTTGGCCCGTAGCATGAACCTTTTAAAGGAACATGGGGTTTGGATTTATGGTGCTGCGGGTGAGGCAACCAGTTCGCTTTATCAAACAGACTGTACTGGCAATATCGCAATGGTTATGGGGGCTGAAGGTGAAGGGCTACGTAGGCTGACGCGTGAGCACTGTGACGGTTTGTTCTCTTTGCCGATGTTAGGCAGTGTATCCAGTTTGAATGTTTCTGTAGCCACTGGTGTTTCTTTATATGAAATTGTAAGGCAAAGAAAAGGGAGCGGTTCTTAATGAGCGAATTAAAAATGAAAGCGGCAAAAGCTGCATTGCAATTTATCGAAGAGGACATGGTGGTCGGTGTAGGTACCGGCTCCACAGTGAATTTCTTTATTAAAGAATTGGCGACCATAAAGCATAAAATTGATGCGTGCGTATCAAGCTCTAAAGCGACAGAAGCGCTTTTAAGAAAGGAAGGTATCCCCGTTATTGATTTGAATTCAGTACAGGAACTACCCATTTATATCGATGGTGCTGATGAAGTAACTGAGCATGGCGAAATGATAAAGGGCGGCGGCGGCGCTCATACGCGTGAGAAAATTGTAGCCCAGTTGGCAGAACAATTTATTTGTATTGTGGATGACTCAAAGCTAGTAAAACATTTAGGACGTTTTCCTGTCGCTGTTGAAGTAATTCCTTTAGCACGGAGTATGGTTGCTCGGCAATTAGTAAAATTAGGTGGCGATCCCGAGTATAGAGAAGGATTTATCACGGATAATGGTAATATTATTCTTGATGTATTTAATTTAACAATCAATGAACCATTAGATATGGAAGATCGTATTAACCGCATCACTGGCGTTGTAGAAAATGGTATATTTGCGCATCGTACGGCGGATGTTGTTTTATTGGCTTCTCAGGACGGTGTGAAGCGCGTTAAATAGCAGAGGCCCCAGCTTCCTGAGCATGCGAGGTTGACGAAAGTTCCTGCTGCACGGTCCAGACTACTTATAATAAATAGGTTTTAGGCTAATGAATGAACATAAAGTTTATGTAAATCGAATTCTAAATATGAAAAAAATCAAGTTAATTGGTCTGGATATGGACCATACCTTGATTCGTTATAATTCGGAGAATTTTGAGTCTTTGGTTTATCAGCTCGTCAAAGAACAATTGGTCGAGGTAAAACATTATCCTGAGCAAATTAAAAAATTAAATTTTAATTACCATGATGCAATTCGTGGTTTAGTCATTGATAGCAAGAACGGCAACATCTTGAAATTGAGTCGTTATGGTGCTATTCGACAAAGTTATCACGGCACCAAACAGATTGATTTTGTCGAGCAACAGAACATTTATCGCAGTATCTATGTTGATTTAGGTGATCCAAATTATATGGCAATCGACACCGCTTTTTCGATTGCTTTCTGTGTTTTATATGGTCAATTAGTTGATTTGAAAGATAGTTTGTATCCTGAGCAAATTCCCAGTTATCAAGCCATAGCTCAAGACGTACAATTTTGTGTGGATAAAGTACATTCGGATGGCAGTTTAAAAACAATCATTAGTAAAAATTTGCCTACTTACGTGATTAAAGAGCGTGCATTAGTCGAGGGATTGAAACATTTTATCCATCACGGAAAAAAAATTTTTATTCTTACCAATTCCGACTATTCCTATACCAAACTCTTACTAGAATATGCGATTAATCCTTTTTTAAAAAAGGGTGAGAGTTGGATCAATTTATTTGAATTTGTCATTACATTAGCGAATAAACCCCGTTTTTTTTATGATAATCTCCGATTTTTGTCGATTAATCCTGTGAATGGGACCATGACTAATATGATCGGGTCTATCGTTCCAGGGGTGTATCAAGGGGGTAATGCCAAAAAATTTACTGAAGATTTGCGTGTCCGTGGCGATGAAATTCTCTATATTGGAGATCATATCTACGGGGATATTTTACGATTAAAGAAAGACTGCAATTGGCGTACTGCTTTAGTTGTTGAAGAGCTTGGAGAAGAAATAGCGGCGCAAGCACGGGCAATGCCGGTAGAGAAAAAAATTAGCGAAGCCATGAATGTAAAAAAAGAACTGGAAAAGCAATATGTCAATATTTACACCAAAATGATTGATGAAAGCTCAAATCAATACAGCCATGAAATTCAAGAACTGCAGGCGCAAATCAGTAAAATTGATGCACAACTTACAAAATTATTAAAGGAACAACAAACCTATTTTAATCCAAAATGGGAACGTATTTTTCGCGCGGGAGCAGAAGAAAGTTATTTTGCCTACCAAGTCGATCGCTTTGCGTGTATTTATATGGAAAAACTATCGGATTTGTTGGAGCATTCTCCGGCAACTTATTTTCGTGCGAATCGACGTTTATTGGCGCATGATGTTGAGGTATAGGCTTTTGCTCTCCGCAAAAGCGTTGACCTATTGTTAAGTAAAAATTGACCAAGAAACCACATTTGTGGGGATAATAATGACCGTACATATCGATGTTTCACTTGTACACAGACTGATTCAGTCACAATTTCCACAATGGTCTGCTTTACCCATTCAGCCTGTAGAATTCAGTGGCTGGGACAATAGAACCTTTCATCTTGGCAGCGAAATGACGGTTCGCCTTCCAAGTGATGCATTTTATGCACTCCAAGTAGAAAAAGAGCAGCGTTGGTTACCCTATCTTGCATCACATTTGTCTTTACCGATACCAATCCCGTTAGCAAAGGGTGAGCCCACAGAGGACTATCCTTGGCATTGGTCGATTTACCGCTGGATTGAGGGACAAACCGCGTCCATTGCGCGTATTGATGAAATGAATCGATTTGCTGCTGATTTAGCTCAATTTTTGTTGCAATTACAAGGGATTAAGGCGATTGGTGGTCCAGTAGCTGGCGAGCACAGTTTTTACCGCGGTGGACCACTGTCAACTTATGATGCCGAGACACAAGAGGCTATTAAAATTTTGCGGCAACAAATAGATACTGGGACTCTTTCTGCAATCTGGTCTGAGGCACTGAGTGATGCCTGGCTTTCTGATCCTGTTTGGGTTCATGGCGATATTGCCCCAGGCAATTTATTAGTCAAAGAAGGACGTCTGTGTGCGGTCATTGATTTTGGTCAATTAGCAGTCGGTGATCCTGCATGTGACTTGGTGATTGCTTGGACTTTTTTCAAAACGGAGAGTCGTGAGGTTTTTCGTAAAACGCTGCAACTTGATAAAGCAACATGGGCGCGTGCTCGAGGATGGGCGCTATGGAAAGCACTCATTGTCTGTGCAAGATTACCTGGGACTAATCCAGAGGACATTGAAAAGTCATGGAACGTAATTGACGAGTTAATTGCGGATTATAATTTACAATAATGTGAGTAAGATTCTATTCGAAATGAATTTTGAACTAACTTATATTATATTTAGAGTTAACGTAATGATTTGCTACTCCATTATGTTTATGAATAAATGGGTAAGACACCCTATAAGGGAATAAATAATTCATAAGGAAAAAACATGTTAACTATGCAGCAATGGAAAAAAGCTATTTTTGCGTTGTGTCTGTTTGGAACTACCTTATTTGTTTGCTCCTGTAATACCAATCATCCCCCTTTTTCAACTAACAATGAAAAAGGTTATGGCGGAGAAGGCTCCGGAGAAGGTGGTAGTGGACATGGTGGAATAGGTGGCGTTGGTGGTGGTGCGCGATAGCTCTCTATCTCTTTGGAAATACAGGCACGTGCTGCATTACTTTTTCAACGATCATAGCCCAATGGTTTGAAGCAAAATATTTTCCTCTGAGAGGTGACCTGTTTTTTAAATCATCACCTCTTCTTTCGTAACCAACGACTCATAATCCAATATTAAAAATAATTATTTATAAAAATAATTTCTTAATTGTTCCTTAAGGTTTGATCTTTATACTTAATCTTGAACTAACAGGGAGCCCGGATGCGATGCGTGTATTAATTATTGAAGACAATGCCTTTAATGCATTTTGTTTGTCTCGACTCTTAGAGTCAGTAATTGCATCGGTATCAATAGATGTTGTGAGTAATAGTCAAGACGCATTGTCTTGTATAGATACCCATGTGCCCGATCTCGTTATCATTGATGGTGAGTTGAATTTGATTGATGAATTATCGACTCATGGTCCCCAACTTGCAGCCGTTATTTTGCAAAAATATCCCCATCTTCCCATAATTGCCTGGTCAGATTCGGAGTTTATGCGTAGTGCTTTCGCCAAGGTTTTTATTCAAGCGAATCGTTTAGTTAACGAATACAATACTTGGACAAAAACAGTCAACCCAGAGTGCATTCAAAAAACCTGGTCTTTTTATTTTGATGATGCAGTCAATGAAAAGCAACCCACATACTCTCATCATACTCGTACTAAAAGACAAGCCAATTATCATCTTGATTGCATCTAATCCAATACCCAGCTCGTTTTAGAGCCGCGTAAAACGATGGGTGTACTCTTTATCCGGATGGTGATTTCTCTCAGTCGTCCAGCCGTGTGCTCAATTTTCTCGATGTTGACTCCTTTCCCAGCATTGAAGCTGATGATCAATCAGCAAGTGCATAAAACACACGCTATAATTAGAGTTATCTATTCTATGGACATATAAATAAGATCCATATCTTGAGGAAGGTACAATGGAATATGAATGGATGCAAAACTCCAATGAGAAGAAAGCAAAAAAAATACTCGCGGAAAGAAAAAAGAGTGGGAAAAAGACTTTTGGAGCCTTTGGTCAACAATTAAATCAGACTGAAAAACACAAGAGCAAAGAGAGTATGCGCACAGAAAAAAGCATTCTCAATTTGGAGGCACAAACTATTAAAACAGACGAAGACACCTTTTATGCAAAAAGTATTTTGCAAAATATACTGGAAAGTTCCATAGATTATTCGATTGTCGCTACCGATTTAAATGGAAAAATAATTGTATGGAATGAAGGAGCTTACCGCAATTATGGCTACCATGCTTCTGAAATGGTGAATAAAAAAAATCTACTTTCCTTACATATCCCCGAAGACATTGAATCGGGAGCAGTTCAACAATTTATGCAAAAAGCTTTGCAGGAAGGCAAAGCTGAAGGAGTGTTTGAACGGGTTCGCAAAGATGGATCACATTTTCTTGCTTTCGTTACCTTAAGCTTACGTCGAGACGATTCAGGTAAGCCTATTGGTTTTCTTTTAATTTCCAAAGACGTTACCGAGGCGAAGCGAGTTGAAAATCAACTGATTAAGACCAATGAAGAATTGGAACAATTTGCTTATATTACCTCACATGATTTAAAGGCACCTTTGCGGGCAATCGAACGATTAGCTACTTGGATTGAAGAGGATAATGCCGACAAGATTGATGAGAAATCAAAAGAACACTTGGCATTGTTACGCCAACGTACTTTGCGTTTGTCGAATTTAATTGATGGCATATTACAATATTCGCGTGCTGGTCGGGTCGATTTGAATGTTGAACTTGTGGATACTAAAACAATTTTGAAAGATATTATTGAAGGCCTTAATCCTGAGGGCCAATTTGAGTTTATATACCCCAAACAATTACCCGTTTTTCAAACAGCGAAGATTCCATTGATTCAGGTGTTGTCCAATTTGATAAATAATAGCATCAAACATCACCATCGAAAAAAGGGCACAATCAAAATCGAGGTTGATTCATTGGGGGCATTTTATCTGTTTACGATCAGAGATGATGGCCCAGGCATTGAGCCTGAATTTTTTGATAAAATTTTTATCGTTTTTCAAACCCTTAAATCAAGAGATGAATTGGAGTCCACCGGTGTTGGCTTGAGTATTGTGAAAAAAATTGTTGAATCTCAGGGAGGCAAAGTGATGGTGCAATCTCAAGTAGGCCATGGAACCGCAATGTCATTTACTTGGCCTAAGCAAATCAGAAAACAAAATAGTGATTAGTCCTTGCTCTTATCTTTATTAGGAAATTCGAGTAGATTCCAATAACGATGTAATGATGAAATTATTTCCATAAATTGTGACACCTGAAAAGGTTTTACAATATAGCCAGCCACATTTAAGTTGTATGCCTCTATTTTATCTTTCTCACTATTTGATGTAGTAAAAATAAAAATCAGCAGTGATTTCAATTGATTATTGGCGCGGATATTTTTCATAAATTCTATGCCATTCATTTTAGGCATATTGATGTCGAGGATAATAATTTGCGGGGTGGGCATAATCTTTTTCTCGCCATTTAGCCCCAATAATTTGTTTAATGCTTCTAATCCGTTGGTTGCAATATGAAGAGGATTATCAATATTATTTTTTTTAAAGGTTCTTTGCATGTCTTTGATATCAATTACATCATCGTCAATGATCATGAAATGAATTGATTTATCCAATTGATACATAATTTTATCCTTCTCTATATGTATATAAATTATAGGCAATAAATTTAATTTTTTTTCAAAATTGATATATTTTTAGTACTATAATTAATGTAAGCCTTATACAGGCGCTGGGGCTAAATTTTTTAGCCAAAATATTTCCTGATTTCCGCACACTTTTAAATATCATTTAAAGTACAGGAATGCGCTGGTGGAGAATTGTTATGGAAACACACAAGAACGCCGTTGATATTCTGTATATCGAGGATGATGTTGTAGATGTCGAGGGTGTAAAGCGCATATTTAAAAAAGTTAAAGAATCTTGTGCGATTGAAGTGGCTTCCAATGGTGAAGAAGCACTGAACAAATTATTGGGACGTTATGGACAAGAAAAAATCCATCCCAAGGTGATCCTTCTCGATATTAATGTACCCAAGGTAAACGGCATCGATTTGCTAAAAATTATTCGAAAGGATCCCTCATTAGCATTTACAGAAGTTTTTATTTTGACCAATGCTTATACAAAAGAAGATAAGCTAGCAATTAAAGATTTAAATGTGAGAGGGCAAATTATTAAACCTTTAGAATATGGTGATGCATTGAATATTTATTGGGCAACGCACCATACATAAAAAAGTCACTTAATCTCCATAAGTGACTATCAATGCGTTTCTTCAATTTTATTTTTTTTATAAATTTCAATTATATTACTTGCTAATTGACGGGCAGAGTAACCAGTCCAGCGGGATCCTGCTACATACAGCAAACCTTGTTCAGTATGATAAACTCCGATTCCAATTGCTGCAATAATTGGTGCAACACCCAGTTTAATTTCACATTTTTCTGGAGATTCTACACAAAGAGAATTCATTGTGGCTTGGGAAATAGTTATTGATGTGCCTGGAGCAATAGAACAACTCCTGGTGTCTAGGCAATCGTAGTTAAAAACGTGTGCTTCTGCTATTTGATCACTCGAATTAATAATCATTAGATCTTGAGCTGCTTGAGCGTTCCATCCAAGAGAAAAACAAAGAATAGAAAAAGTGGCTTTTAGTATCTTATGAAACATCTTCTTAGTCCTTTTAAGTGTTTCAAAAAGAATAATAGAAGCGCACGCGGAATACAATTCTAATTTAATTGTATTCCGCCAAAATTTTTAATGGGCGGCATCCCAATTAGTCCCTGTACCAATAGAGACTACAAGCGGCACAGACAGTATCACCGCATGTTCCATCAATTCGCGAACTCTTTTTTTGCAGGGCTCTACTGCCTCTTTATTTACTTCAAAAACCAATTCATCATGGACTTGCATAATCATTTTCGCAGATGGATTTTTTTGCTCATTTTGCCATTTCGCGATGGATATCATGGCTTTTTTAATAATGTCTGCTGCAGTACCTTGCATCGGCGCATTAATTGCAGTTCGTTCAGCTGCTTTTTGTCGTACCATATTGCGAGTATTAATTTCAGGTAGATACAAACGCCTGCCGAATAAGGTCTCTACATAACCGAGCTGATGAGCTTGTTGGCGGGTACGGTTCATGTATTCTAAAACTTTAGGATAACGCTGGAAATAAGTATCGATGTAATATTGCGCATCCTGCCGTTCCACCCCAATTTGTTTTGCCAGGCCAAAAGCAGACATTCCATAAATCAGGCCAAAATTGACGGCTTTTGCTCTGCGGCGTTGTTCGCTGCTAACTTCTTCGAGTGGCGTTTGAAAGATTTCACTGGCTGTTGCTGCATGAATATCCCAACCCTGAGCAAAAGCTTTTAACAGATTTTCATCTTGCGATAAATGAGCCATGATCCGCAATTCGATTTGAGAATAATCTGCTGCGAGGATAATGCAATTATCGGGAGCGATAAATGCGGTACGAATCAGACGACCTTCTTCACTGCGTATTGGAATGTTTTGCAAGTTAGGTTCACTTGAGGAAAGTCTACCTGTTGCAGTAACCGCCTGGTTATAGGATGTGTGTACTCTATGAGTTTGCGGATTAATTTTTTTAGGCAAAGCGTCAATGTATGTAGAAACCAGCTTAGTCAGGCTGCGGTATTCCAGGATCACCGCGGCAAGACGATAATCATAAGCCAGCTCTTGTAATACAGACTCTGCTGTGGAAGGTTGTCCAGTTGGTGTTTTTGCGATTACAGGGAGTTTATGGGAATCAAAGAGAATTTCTTGTAATTGTTTGGGTGAGTTCAAATTAAAAGGTTTGCCTGCCAGTTGTAATGCTTCTTGTTCTAAGGCATGGATGCGCTCTTTCAAACGGGTTCCATGTCGCTCCAAGGTTACGGAGTCTATGAGTACCCCAAGTCGTTCCATATCGGCAAGGATGGTCACTAAGGGCATTTCGATGTCATTGAATACACTTTGCACCGATTCCGGGATCGAAGGAAACAGTTTATTGTGCAGCTGCAAGGTAATGTCTGCATCTTCCGCTGCGTAAGCTGCTGCTTTATCCACTGGAACTTGATCAAAACGTAACTGCTTTGCACCTTTGCCAGCAACTTCTTCATAACTAATCGCTTTGTGTCCCAGATATTTTAAAGCTAATGTATCCATATCATGACGACCGGCGCCACTGTTGAGTACGTAAGACTCTAACATCGTGTCGTAACGTATGCCTTCTAAAGTAATGCCATGATTTTTCAACACCGCATAATCGTATTTGAGGTTCTGACCAATTTTTTTTATTTGAGGATTTTCTAAAACAGGTTTTAAAGCGGTTAATACTTCTTCACGAATTAATTGAGCTGTTCCATCTGTATGAGTAAACGGGATATAAACCGCTTTTCCCTCTTCAATCGCTAAAGAAATGCCAACGATCTCGGCCAACATAATGTCAATGCTGGTTGTTTCGGTATCGATACAAAATGCTTGGCATTGTTCCAGTTGATTGAGCAAATGATCGAGTTGTTGGTTCGTTGTGATTATTTCAAAGGGTATACTGGAGATAGCTGGTTTGTTCGAGGAGGAGCTTCCCTCTTCTCCTAAGAGTTCTTTTAGCCAGTTTTTGAATTCAAATAGGCGCGTTAATTCAATAAGCTGCTCTTTATTCACTGGATTAGGTTTTAATTCACCCCAATTTAGAGGTAGCTCAACATCAGTTTTGATCGTTACTAACTTTTTGGATAAGGGGAGTTGTGGAATACTTGCGCGTAAATTCTCGCCAATTTTACCGCCAATTGCGTCTGCGTTTTGAATCAGGTTATCCAGATTTTGATATTCAGTAAGCCATTTGACTGCTGTCTTGGGCCCACATTTGGTTACCCCAGGAACATTATCGACGGTATCGCCAATTAGCGTAAGATAATCAATTACTTGTTCTGGTTTAATGCCAAATTTCGTTTGGACTCCTTCAATATCCATGGTGGTGTTGCTCATCGTATTGATGAGCGTAATATGTTCATTAACCAGTTGAGCCATATCTTTATCCCCAGTAGAAATGACAACCGGGATTCCTTGTTCTGTGGCTTGTTTTGCTAAGGTTCCTATCACATCATCTGCTTCAACGCCATCAATAATCAGTATGGGAAGACCCATGGCTTCTAATAACTGGATTAAGGGCTCAAATTGGATGCTTAAATCATGAGGCATGGGCGGCCTATGAGCCTTATATTCTGGATACCATTCATCCCTGAATGTTTTCCCCTTGGCATCAAAGACTACGGCTAATTCTTCCGGCTGATAATCTTTAATGAGCCTTTTAATCATATTGGCTACCCCATAGATCGCTCCTGTGGGTTGCCCTTTTGAGTTAGTCAAAGGCGGTAGTGCATGAAATGCACGAAAAAAATAGGATGAGCCATCAATGAGGATCAAGGGTGATGTCATAGTTACTCTGCCTCTTCTTTGGCAAGTTGTTTCTTCAATAATTCAACTTGTTCCGAAAGCGCTTTAATATTTTTGCGCATCAAGGGAATGCGATTAACCCCCAACTCATGTTGAATGGCAAGATCTTTGGGACGAGCAGGATTTCCTAAATAAATATTCCCTTCTTTCAGATGTTTGTTCGGAGGTACTCCTGTACGAGCCCCTAGAATTACCCCATCATCAATGCGTACATGATCGCTCACACCAACATTGGCAGCAAAAATTACATGATTCCCTGAAGTAGTGCTTCCGGCGATACCGGTAAAACCACAAAGGATATTGTGTTTACCTAATTTAACAGAATGTGCCACTTGGACCAGATTATCAATTTTAGTCCCTTCACCAATAACCGTTGCTCCCATTGTGGCTCGATCAATTGCGGTATTCGCACCTATCTCTACATCATCCTCAATAATGACCCGTCCAACATGGGGAACTTTGAGATGTTTGCCATCAACAAAGGTATAACCAAACCCATCAGAGCCTATAACCGTAGAGGCATGAATAATGACTCGGGAGCCAATTTGACATGTATCGTATACGGTGACATGGGAGTGTATGGTGGTATTATTTCCTACAGTCACTTCACGGCCAATATGAATGTGACTTTTTAAAATACTATGATCCCCGATAATGCTGCCTGCTTCAATCACTACATAAGGGCCTATAAAGACATCCTTTCCCAATTGCACTCCTTCGCCAATGACTGCAGTAGGATGAATGCCAGGGATCGTTTTTTGAGGCGGATTAAAATGATGCATCAAAGAAATGAAGGCTTTAAATGGATGCTTTACTTGTATTAATGGTTTTTTTGAAACAGAAATCTGTTCGTTGACTAATATGGCAGCTGCGGGTGAGGCTTCTGCTAACTTCACATTTTCATTACTATCAGCAAACACAATGCTTCCGGGGCTAATTTCATCAATAGGTGATAAGACAGAAACTTTTATTGAGTCATCACCAATGACTACCCCTTGTACCTTGTTTGCTATATCACGTAGTGAATAACTCATCTGTTGGCCTTTTTTTATAAAATAGCTGATTATATACTCAAGAAACTTCCATTGCTATGTTTTAGGCCGCTTCATTTTTGTGGATCAACATCTGCATAAAAGAAAGAATGAAAACCATTTAGCTGATAAATAGTTAACCCTCTAGTTAGCTGTTTTTGATTGAGTCGCCCATGATTCCCAACAAGGCACAATTCTAAAAAAATTCAGCCTTTGGTCTAATGATAAACGTTAACTGGAGAACGTTAATGTTTCTTCTTCGCGACGTAATGACTCCATTTTTAAAGTGACCGCTTGCAAGAATAACTCTTCTATATTTTGACCTGTTTTTGCGCTTGCCGTCATGTAACATAAATTATTAGCCTTAATAAATCCGTTCAGTATTTTAATGTCTAATTCTTGATCAGGTACTGCATCACTTCTTAACCCAACTAGAATAATTTTTCCCAACATATCCCTATCTAAATGCCGATTAATTTCTTCCAGCCATTTTATAGCACCATCAAAGGTTACTTTTTGGCTTAGATCAAAACCTATAATCGCTATGTCTGCTTCTTTAAAATAAAGCCTGCATAAATTGCCATAACGTGCTGCGCCGGATATATCCCATATGTGAAGATTTATTTTGCTTCCACTGACTTCAAACAACTTATGATAAAAATTTGCGCCCATTGAAGCTCTAACATGACGGGGGTATTTTCCTGAAGTCAGTGTTTGTAATAGCGAGGTTTTGCCGCAAGCGTCCCCAACAAAAATCACCTTAAACGATGGGATGTGCTCTGGTCCCTTTAGTTCTTGCAGCTCAATATTTGTGCCAAAAAAGCCAAATTTGGTTTTCATTTTTATAGCTCCCTGGGAATTTATGTAATCATACTGATAAAAATTTCACATACAATCAAGCCCTTAACAAATGAAATAAGAAAGACTGCCTAAGGGGTTTAAAGAGCTAATAATAGTCTAACTCTTCTAACTCAATAGCCGCCGTCCCTCTGTTCACGCTACAATTCTCGCAACCGAGGTATAGAAAAGTAGATCCAAATACTGTATAAAATTACCCTGAATGCCCAGGATTTCATGATGAAAAATCAAAAGGATATGTAATGTTTAAAAAAATAATAGTTTCAGGATTTTTTGCATTCCTTTCAATCAATGTCTTTGCTACTGAAGACCTCTATGCCCCTGTTTTACCGCAGGTGTGGTCGTCTATTATTATTGCAAGCGGAGGTCCAGCTTGGTCTAATCCGGGGAAAGATCAATATCTTTATCCTTTTCCGCCCCCCCAATACAACCGTTATCTTGCCGATTCGAAATCGGATTGGTTAGGCACTGGCGGACTCTTTTTTGGGTTGCAGCATTTTATCGGTGCAAGCAATGTCATTGCTCAATTTGGTCTTGGAGTTGCAGCAGCCAGTGATGCTTCTCTTTCGGGTACAGTTACAGTGAATGGAGTTCCCGATGTTTATACCTATCAGTATAAAGTAAGTCATTTCCGAGCAGAGTTTAAAGGTAAGCTTATTGGTAACGGTTTTCAAACGCTACAGCCTTATCTTAGTGGCAGTTTTGGTGTGGGGTGGAACCATGCTCATGACTGGCAGCCTACAACAATCGATCCTATTCTTTATCCGACGTATTGGTTTACTACCTCCAGTATAGTCGCTTTTTCTTACACGCTTGGCGCGGGTGTCCAAAAAATGTTAACTCAAAATTGGCAAGTAGGTGCAGGAGTTGAACTTGCCGATTGGGGTAAAAATTATTTGGGGGGCGATGGAGCAACTTTGAGCCAAGGTCCAGGCATGCCTCATTTATATACTACTGCCTTAATGTTCAGCATAGGCTATATGTATTAATTAGCCCATTGCTTTTGCACCAGAAATTATCCCAAGATGTAGGATGGGCCTTGACCCAACCTACAACGCTACAATGCATCAATGAGTAAAAGTTAGGTTAAATACCGTGTCCAAAAGCAGCCAAATTTGCTCTTCAATTGATGTATCTTCGAAGAATCAAAGCCATATTAGCCCCTCCAAAGGCGAAATGATTGGATAGGACGATATCAATAGCCTTTTTACGTGCTTCATTTGCTACATAATCCAAATCACAATCAGGGTCAGGAGTTTCTAAGTTAATCGTAGGCAGCAACAAATCATGTTGCAGACTAAGTGATGTGGAAATGACTTCCATGACTCCAGAAGCTCCAATCGCATGTCCAATCATTGATTTTTGGGCGGTGATTGGGATCTCATAGGCTTGTTCACCAAATAGTGATTTAATCGTTTGCGTTTCAACTCGATCATTTAATGGCGTCCCAGTCCCATGAGCTTTCAGATACTGAATATCGCGCGGTGATAATTTTGCATCATCTAATGCCCCTTGAATCGCACGTTGCTGCCCTTCCGAAGAGGGTGCGGTAATATGAAAGGCATCACAGCTGGAGCCAAAACCAATTATTTCTGCAAAAATGGTAGCTCCACGTGCTCTGGCTTGATTTAATTCTTCAAGAATTAAAACTCCAGCTCCTTCGGCCATCACCATCCCTTCTCGATGCAAATCAAAAGGGCGGCAGGCTTTTGTTGGATTTTCATTGTTCGTAGACAATACCTTTAATTTGCACCAGGCAGACATCATTGATTCCCAAATTGGTGCTTCAGTACCGCCACAAATCGCCGTGGAAATCCGCCCATGAGCAATTTGATGGTAGGCGGCGCCTATAGCATCAGCTGATGAAATACAGGCATTGGAAATGGTTGAATTAGGACCTCCAAGACCAAAGGCGATGGCAACAAAATTGGCAATAGAGTTAGCCATTCCTCGGATCACCGTCAGGGGTTGCATTTTTTTCCAATTATCAGCGAAGAAAAATTGATAACTTGATTCTGATTCGGGATAGCCCCCCATGCCCGTACCGATGAAAGTTCCTGCTTTACTGAGCTCATGGGCGGTAAGTCCAGACTGTTCTATGGCATTATGTGTGCAATAAAGAGCGAATTGGGCAACTCGTGGATAACGTTTGTTTTTATTCAGTTCGGGAAGGTGCTCTAGGGAAAAATCAGTAATTTCACCAGCTATTTGAGTGGGATATGAAGAAGGATCATAACCTTGGATGCGTTTTATTCCGCATTGTCCCTGTTTTGCAGCCTCCCAAAATTTACTTAAGCCTGTTCCTATGGAAGAGGTTATTTCCATACCGGTTATGACAACCCTTTTTTTCATCAATGATCCTTTTAATTTTAATGGATGACGCTTTTTATGTACGTTGAAACAGCGACTTCTATGTGAATAGCTGATCGGACAATACTAAAGGTGGGGTTTAAATTCTGTCAAGCTCTACGATGAGGTTTTATTTTACAGAAAAATGTTTGCCCAGATAGATAAAGCGTCTGGGGAAACATGATGTAAATTAATGGGGGTGTTTTGGCTTAACTAATTTTTGCAATGTGTAGAGATCGACTTCCCAGTATTCACATGAGTTTTGCGTGAGAAAACCGAGTCGGGTATAGAGATTTAAGGCTTTTTGGTTATGTGTTTCTACATCGAGATTGAGCTCCGGCTTACCTTCGCTTAAAGCATAATTAATGCAGTGGGAAATCAATGCTGTTCCTAACCCCTTTCCTTGGCGAACGGGCAAAACTGCAATATCAGAAAGAGTAGCCCCATGTTTTTGCCAGCGTATATGTGCTTTACCTATAAGATGGTTGTCTTCAAAGGCCAATATTATTTGATAGGTTCTATCACTTAATATGTGTTCAAAACGAGGAATTAATTCGGATTGAGTTTTAAAAAAACATGCCTCATCCAGAACACAGAGTAAAGGAATGTCCTGCTCTGTTGCAGTGCGATACGTCAGATTTTTCTTATAATCCAGTAAGGGATTTAAATCATGTCGCTCCATGTAATATTCGCTATGCATATAAATGAATCCGAGATCCGCAATCCATTGTTGATTTAAATGGGAAGGACTAGAAAAAACCAGTTTAGAAAAGCCTTGTTCTTTCACTAAAGGCAAAATGGTGTGAAGCATTTTTTTAGCAATGCCTTTACGTCGATAATCTGGATGAACAAGCAGCGAGATTTCAACTGCATCTTCATAAAAGAAAAAAACACTTAAAAATCCAACTAAATGGTGTTTGTCATAATGCAGTAAAATCGTAGGCAAATTGCGTTTTTGAGTGAGCAAATGAGTATATAAATTAGGAACGCTGCCATCCTTTTTTTTACAGACGGTTTTTAATTGTTCAAGATCATTGAGTTGATCTTCATTGAGTTGATTTGTATTACTAAGCATAATTTAATAAATAGAACTTGTTTTTCTAAAGAATAGCTTGTTTTGTCTTAATTTGCTCTCATTAAAATTGAAAATTTATTAAAAATGTAAGTTTAAAACGGCAACTACAATTTCCAAAATGATCAATACAATAATGATAATCTCTAAATTATGACCATGTCGATTGTCCAAGTAACCATTAAACATATCAAAGATTTCATTGAGAGTGTCCAAGCGATGATTAATTGCATTGACTCGTCTTTGGATGTGCAGGTACCGTTCCAACATGGAAAAGTGCTCTTCTAAAGTTGGATGTTGCCAAAAATATTTTGGATGATAAAGGAAATTACTAATTAAATTCATTTCACTTTTAGCACCAAGTATTTCTCCAATAATCTGTTGTATTTGGGTGCGGCTAATTTCCATTTCACCCGTGATTGAAAGACTTTGGATCATCGGATTATATTTTTCAATGAGTGCATCAATGATGGTTTCAAAATATTGTAATTTTACTGATTGAGAAAACCCATAAGAAAGGCTGAGTTTGAGCTCATCACTGTCATCTTCAATGGTTAAACAATCCACATCGAAAAAATCATGTGGTTCTATGGTGGTTTTATCACTGAACTGATAATGAAATTCATCATGCACTAAAAGAGTTACGGGTTTATCAACCAGGAGTTTGATCGTATTCAAATAATCATTAATTTGATAACGTTTGATCCCCCAGGAAACAACCGTGCCATTTTTAAAAATAAAAATCGTATGATCTTTGTTGTGGTTTGCACTTAATTTTAGGACATCACGGGTCTTCAACGAAGTAAATTCAGTTGAAGCACTTTTAAAATGATTGTCGACTCGTGCTAAATCAATTGTTTTGGCAATACAAAAACTCAAGCATTCCATGATGGTAATAACCCGCGAAATAAAGCTTTTAAGGTAAAAAATAGAGATACAAACTGCTGTACCCAATACCCGATATCAGGATCAGATACAGCATTTTACAATATATAATAATTATCTCAACTTTAACTATTATACACTATCTGCAACTTCGCGGCTTGGATAAGTTTTTTTTCTGTCAGTTGCGCCACCTAACCATTGTGGGCAAACTTCTAAAATTTCTGCAATCTTGTTGAGCTGTTCGTTCCCTGGAAGTATATGGCCGAAAATTAAAGAATTTGCTAAATGTCGTGAAACACCAAAAACTTTAGCTACCGCTTTGATTTTCTCCGCTAAATCTTCAGGAAAGCCCAATGAAGCTAACTCGCGATTGAAGCGTTGCGAAAATACTTTACTGTTCATTTTCTCCTCCATGAAAAAAATATTCAGCATCATGCTGACCTATCCCAGATACCTGTCAATCCATGATTCAGGTAAGAGAGTTATAACTCATTTTTTTTTAATAGCAAAGAGTTTTTTAGTATGAAATCAAATAGTTATTATTTAACTTGCCATTATGATAACTAGTTGACCAGTAGCGGTTTAAAATCAGTGATAATTCCCAGCAGAATGCGAGGTTACCCCGTGAAATGAAGGAAGTGCACCGGGTACAGGATGTTGTTCATTTTATAAATTAATAGTATAATATTTATACTATATGATGAATAATAATTCTTGCGATGATGTCAGAAAAAAATACAGCCGTATTTTTGAATGAGGTGTAAAAATGGGCAGTAGCTATGAAAGTATTTATACGAAATTAGGATCTAGGGAACATGTGCAACACCTTCATCAGCAGGATGATTTATCTGATCGAAAAAAACTTAAATTAGAATATCTTAATGAAGCATTTGCTGTTTATCTCGAGTCTAAAAAGAGTCAGACAGAGGTTCAAAAACCAGAAACTCTAGAAGCTTATAAAGCATTAGCTCAGAAAAACCCAGATTTCACTCATTACTATAAAGCTGCTCTTCTCTTGTATCACGAAAAATTAGATGCCGTGGCAGTAGAATCCAGAGCCGATGATGCGTTAAAAGAGGCATTTAAGCTTGCATTAACAAGCTTAATTTCAAAGAAAATTATAAAAATTGATGAAAAGAAAATGGACGCTGTAATTACCTCTCTAGTGGACAAGGCAAAGGAGATTGGAGCAGAAAATTATGCAACGAATAACAATTGGCATGCTGTCTTAGCCGATCAGATTGTTGCTCAAGGAGGTTCCAAAAACGAACGGGCGCAAAGGTCAAAAGCAGCAAACGAAATAAATAGAACCATGCAAAAAGCTTTGATCGCATTAGAGCCTTATGCACGTTATGGAACAGAAACAATAAATTATGATATTGCCAAAGTAATAGAATACGCGTGTAAACAGTATGAAGATTTAAACCCCAACCCAAATATGAAGCGGAAAGCCGATCTTGCGGCAATAAGAGGTATAATAAAAAATCATCAGGATACTAAATCATCTCCTGATGATGTGGTTAAAGAGATAGCAAAATATTTTTTATCTGATAAGTTTAGTAGGGGCTTTTCAAGTCGATTTGAAGATTTAATTAAGAAAGCCATCAAAGATTACGCCGTAAAAAAGCACAACACGGGTAATGATATAAGAACCTTACAAACAAAAACATGGTCTGACTCTACTTTAGAAACAGAGCCACGCAAATTAGTACTCGCCGTGCACGGATTACAAGACAGCGTCAATACTTTTAATGTAGTCGCCAATCAATATGCCAGAAAAGGCTATAAAGTCATCAGTTATGACCAGTCGGGTGCTGCTTTTGATGAATCTCGCGGGGAAAAGGGTTTGAATATTAAACAAATGCAATTTGATTTTTATAGCATGTTAGAAAAAGCCTATCGCGATCCAAATGTTGATGAAATTGTTTTACTCGGTCACAGTTTAGGTGGGGCGGTTATTAGCAATGCTTTAAATATGATACATGAACTGAATGAAAATCCCCCAGAAGGTATCGCTAAAAATAAAATCAAAAAGATTCAGTTAGTCGCTCCAGCAGTCATGAAAAACCCACTATTACAAATTATCGGCAATCTACCCACGATTTATCGAAATCCAAGCGATAAAGATGAACACGCTCAACTGGTAGGACAACGAGGAATAAGACGGGAGGGAGGAGCGTCTGCTCTTTCATCGCTTGGGGATTTTATCACCTTTGTAGCCAATGCGTTTAAAAACCTGGAACGATTTTTCAAAAGAGAGGATGTTGACAAGCTCATTCCGATAGAAGTCCATTATTCTGAAAACGATGGTTTGGTCAACAAATCTAATTTTGAAGAACTTGCAGCGATTCAACCTAATTCTAAGACTGAGCAGCCTAAAGCTCAAATTTTTAAAAATCCTGAGGGAAAACACCATCTTCACGCAGCCCCAAGTTCGACGCTAGTTGAGGGAGTGGAACAGCTTCCAGACATCGATGATGAGGGATCTTCATTAACGTTATAAGCTGTCTATAATCTAGCTTCGGAGACTTCCTGAATCTCTTCAATTTCATCAAAAGATATTTTGAAATCCGATAAGGTATTCCTTGGAGCCAAAGAAATCTCTTGAAAAAATCTATTTTTCCTTTGGTATTCGTCAGCAAGCGAAAGTCCAAAAAAATTAAAGAAACTCAAAATTACTGCAAGGAAACCATAAAAAGCCGATTTAACTCGCAAATCGCTTTCTATGGCCTTTTGATGGCTAGAGCAAACAAGCTTTAGGTTTTGCTCAAATTTTGCATGTTTTTGAAATTGTTGGTTGGGGGTTAATTTAAAAAACTCATCCGTTAAAACAGTTAGTTTGATTAGGGCACTTTCTAATTCTGCGGCATAAGGATTATTATTCATTTTTAATTGTTGAATTGTTTCTTCAACTATTTTTAATTTATCCCTAGCCTCTTGTTCTGGGTCAATTAAATTATTTTTCAAATAAAGATTATAAGCCAGAGTAAGAACATGAAATGCGAGTAGTTCACTACGACATTCAGAATCCCTTAATTCTCGAGAAAATGAATCCAGCATGATTCCAAGGTATGGATGTATTTTAATTCCATGCACGGCAACTCTTACTATGTCATCGATCATGCCCATAAATTTATCGGGTTCGATGCTATTGCAGGTCTTTGCGGCATGTTCAAAGAGCAGAAAAGCAGATGCAGCTAGATCTTTTTTATTTTGCAGCTCGTCAGGATTCTTAAAATAACTGATTAATGACGCTCTGAATTTTTTGCTTAAATTTTTAGACATTAAAAAATGTATTTTTATTTTAAGTGTTGCAGAGTGTAATCAATAATTTTAAATTAGTAAATAAAAAAAGCAAAGAGATCAAAAAATAGAAGAATTGGGTCTAAAAGCCATTGCGGGATGACGGTAGTTCTTATTTGTTTCTAGACGATTTATTAAGTGGTTTTCGATCAAAATGAGAATTAATTTATAAATTTTTGCACTATTCGTATGAAATAGGGTATAATGCTCGGCTGAAATTAATGAAAGTTCCCTCTTTTTTTAGACAACTTCATATTTTTATAATTCTTTGTAATGGCTTAGGGAAAATAATCCATTTCAAGGAATATTTATTTCATATTAGGAGTTAAAACAGAATGATGAAAATAGCCTCTGTAGTATTGGGTTTGGTTTTAACTGGTTACGTTGTTGCAGACAATCCTAAAGAAATAGCAACTCATAAAGTATCCCTTGCTGGTTTGCAACCAGGAGAAGGTCGTTATATCCGTAGTGATGTATTCGAAAATAATAAATTTCAATCAGGTACCTATTTTTGTGCTGGCGCTGATAGTGTTCTATACGATATACAGTATGTGTTTTCAAAAAGCCAAGAACCATTCCATGCAGAACATTTGATTAAATTTTCAATATGCCAAGATGAAACGATGGCTCAATGCCAAGAGTTTGCTACAGATAAATATCTTACTTATAGAAATCTTGATGGTTATTTGCAAAATGATGTGAGTAAATCAACGGTAGACGTGTCTCCGCTAAAAATGGTTTTTCAATCGTGTGAACCAAGCGCAGAGATGGATGAATTGGTTAAAAGATCCATTTATGAAAATGATCGTCGCTTTTCACATGTAGGCTAACTACTTTTCTTCTTTAGCACGTGTGACCATGGATTGAGTACACCATGGGTTACACCTGCTTCACTCAGGCTGTCATGATGTTTGTTTTTGCACCAATCAAATACAACCCCCATTTGTTGAATTTTGTAAACTCCATTCAACGTTTCACCTGAAATGATTGATGAGTAGCTAAATGATGCTCATTTAAAAATTATCCATGTATTAATTTGGAGGAATAGTGAATGAAAAAAATAAGCGTATTAGGATGTTGGTTTTTATTAATGCTTGCATTGGATGCGCACTCCTACCAAACTCAAAACAGTAAAATTTACAATGACAAAGGCCAGCTTATTCACATCAATGGCCTTTCATGGTCAGGATTTCAGGACTCAAATATTCTGCAGGGTTTGCAAAGCAATCCTTTTTACGCCATACCAACCCTTAGTTCCAACCCAAGAGCTTATGGCATGATGGATTTAATCAGTAATCCAGGGAACTTTCCAAGTTCGGGCGTAGATAAAAATACCGCGGTGAATTTTAAGACCTTACGATTACCCATACAACCTGAGGTGCTTTATGATGAGCAACATGAGGTTGATTTGAATAAATGGCTTGCGGACAAGTCTTCCCCAAATGCAGGCAACGGTATATTTTGTAAGACATGGCAAAGTAATGGTCTGGCGTGTGAAAAAGCAGTGAGTCCGAAGCAAGCTTTTTGGATTGTTCTGCACGAATTAAAAAAGAAAAATATCAAGGTAATGATTGATATCCACCATCGTCATGGTTATGGTGATGCGATGCGCGATGGAACTGTATATGAGATGAAGCAATATGAGCAAGACATTGCTCTATTAGCAACAGAAATTAAAAACCGTAACTTAGACAATGTCATAGGCATTGACATTTTTAATGAGCCTTATCGATTAAATTGGTTTAAATCGCATGACTCTCAAGTTCCATGGACTAAAGTCATCGCCACAGCTGCCAATGCAGTACAGAAAAATAACCCCGATTTACTGTTGTTTGTCGAAGGCCCTGATTCAGGAAATGATGATTCAAACAATCCTGTAATTTGTATCCCTAAATCACAAGTAGTGAATGACAATGGATACAGCCATTCTCCAGATCCTTCTTTATGTGGCAATTTAGAGCGTGTGTTTTTTAAAGGAAATTGGGGTGAGGATTTTAAACCGTTGCTTGATGAAATGCAGGCTAAAAACGGCATTGCTGTTTTTGATAAGAACAAATTCAAGAGTGAGTTAAGCAAGCAAGGTATAAATGACGCTGCATTATCCTGGCTGCTGGGTGATGATTCGGCTCAGAATGGTCATTTGGTTTTCTCACCCCATGTTTATCCTGCTGAGGTTGCAGGATGGGAAACAGCACCTGGGATGCCCAGTCAATTACGTTTTGATTGGTCATGGGGATTTTTATATCAAGCGGGATATCCTGTTGTGCTGGGTGAGGCCTCTTGGAAGACTGCAAAAGGAAAAGCCTTTTTTACCGATTCGCTAATGCCTTATTTGCAAGCCAATATGGAAACCTCCAACCTTTTCTTTTGGGCAATTGGCTATCTGGGAGATACGGTGAGTGCGATTGACCCGAATTCAGGTGAACTCAATTTAGAGGTACAGTACACATTAAAAAATTATTTTGATGATGTGTAATTGATGGGTCGGCAGCTGTATCACACTGAGTTTCCCTTCTCCCCGAGTGGAGAAGGGATCTTCGCTGCTGGAGGCATGGAGGCACTGTAATCCCAAAATATCGCCTCTAAACGCACCAAACTTTACTCACTTCCCACACAATGATGACAGCTAAATACATTGTGCGGATCGTATTTGTGTTTTATCTGCAGTAGTTTAGGATAATTACTTCCCCATAAAGCAGATTGCCAATTCTTAATAAAATAATCTGCTTCGTTCGGATAAGTCCCTGAGTTCGGACTTAACGCATGGAATAATTCCATCGCCTTATTCGCTTGATGGATCTCTTTTTTTGCTTTAATTAAATCAGGCTTATGACCGGCAATGTT
This sequence comes from Legionella sp. 227, assembly GCF_043161935.1. Classification (NCBI taxonomy): domain Bacteria; kingdom Pseudomonadati; phylum Pseudomonadota; class Gammaproteobacteria; order Legionellales; family Legionellaceae; genus Legionella; species Legionella sp. 227. The sequence goes on from NZ_CP171154.1 coordinate 1,308,662, forward strand.
GGCATAGGTATTTTGTTGGCCTCCAGAAATAATGACTAAAGCTACCGCATCAAGTACTTCTGGGTTCATTGCGGTATCTTTTTGCCGTGCGGTAGCCTCGGATGAGGCCCCCGACAAACCTTTATTAAAATGAAGGACCACTTCAGTGAAACGGGATGCCTTAAAAAGGGTTTGGGCCAAATGATCTGCGTTTTCTTGAGCAAATAATTTGGCAGGAAGATACATGGATAAATAATAATTGATGTACATGGATACTTCTGTCTGATTTGAGGCCCACCAAAACTCACTGGGGGATGCATTGTTAGCTTTATTTACCACAATGGCCTCAGGGGCATTGGCAATCAGAAAATCAAAATCCCAGTAGTGTTTTGCAGGACGTGTCGCACTATCCCATCGAACTTGGTATTGTTCCGGCTTTTTGCTTAACCAATCCAGAAAGGGCTGCCACAGTGTGTCCACTTCGGACTTGCTTAAACCTGCAAAAACTAGAGAGAAAGTCATTTTATTACCCGGAGTGAAGCTCACTTGTTCTCCCCAATGTTCATTATGGAGATGGTCTCGATAAAAATGGATAAAGTAACGAATCAGTTCTTGGTAGGCTGTATCTGATTTCGCTGTAATTGTCCCTTTAACTTTTCCAAATGAGCTCGGGAGCTCATGAGTCAGTAAGGTGATTTTACTGACAATGCCGAAAGTACCTCCTCCGCCTCCTTTCAAAGCCCAGAAAAGATCCTGGTTTTGGCAGGCGTTCGCAGTGCGTATCCTGCCATCGGCAGTAATGATTTCTGCCTCGAGAACTCCTGCAGCGCCGGTACCAAATTTTTTGGAGAAACTTCCAAAGCCTCCGCCTTGAATGAATCCACCGGCAGCACCGACGGTAGCGCATCCTCCTCCTTGCACGTAACGGCCATTATTGGTCGTGACTTCTTTATATGCTTCTAACCAGCGTGTACCTGCGGCTATGGTGACTGCAGGTTTAGGTCTCTGTGTTGTAGGACACCCCTGGGGAATAAAATGATCGTGGAGGGTGACCTTGCGCATGTTATGGGTCCAGATCAAGAGTGAATTGGCTGCGTTGGAGCGACCAAGATAATCATGACCGGTACCTTTCACCACAAGCTTTATTCGATGTTGACGGGCAAAATTAACTGCCGAAGCAATTTCTTGTGCATTTTCAACCGCAACAACATAAGGACTTACTGCCGATTGCCATGCATCGATCCAGCCATTGGATTGAGTTGCACCAGGTTGCGATTCAATAAAATAAGGATTTTTAAGTTTATTGAGAATATCGCTACATGCGATGTTATTCGAGCTTTTAATACAAGGAGATAAGGGAGAATGTCCTTGCAGCAAATGACCGTTTACTTGCCTATTTAATGCGTCCCATTGTTTTTGGCTTGGCCAACATGCTTGATTAGGCAAACAATATGCTGAAGCTCCATAGCAAAAGGAGTGCATCAATAGAGAAAATACCATCATCCATAATTTCATTAATCATCTTCCTGAATTGAGGAACTTCGCTTTATTTCACCAGGCTACAAAGTATCCGGTGGTGGTTTCACATTCCAAGCACGACAACACCATGTCTGAGTGGGTTCGCTATGTTCAAAGACAGACAAGGCTCCGGTAGCGATTTTGATTCCGTATTGTGCACTGAATGTTGCAAAGTCACCCGTTAAATAGGGTGAAAACCGGGCGATCCCATTGCTAGTCACTACAAGACATGTTTTTCCCGGGTATTCTAGACGTATCCGGGTGGCAAAATCCATCCAATTCTTAATCAGTGCGGCAGGGTCTACCTTCCAACCCTCAGGCACCACCGCGCCTGATTCCCAGGCATGGAGTGCTTCTTTACCAAGACGGCCAACAACGTTTTCTTCGGGTTGATTTTCATCGGGTCCGTAATCGATCTCGTTGAAAATAGCCAAGGTGTTAATCGGTAAATTGGTTCCCATCGTATTTTGTGCTTGTTCTGCAGTTTGTATGGCTCTCTTGAGTTTGGAAGTGAAGATGACATCAGGAATAAGATGATTATTTTTCAGGTAGCTACCCAATAGGCGTCCCTGATTCAGACCACTATCCACTAAGGGCAAATCAGTGACTCCCACTCGTCGAACAATGTCCCCTGGGCCAAAGGTATTACCATGGCGTGCAATGAGTAATCGTGTTGTCATCGTTACCTACTCTCTAATAATTCACCGTATTGGGCAATCAACGCCTCAGCGCGAGCCACATCTTCTGGGCTATCAATGCCTGACATGTTGGCGCGGCCTTTATAATCAACTGGAATGCAACGAAGGGTATAGCCATTTTCCAAGAGGCGCAATTGTTCTAATCCTTCCATTTTTTCGAATGGACTTTCTGGCAAAGTAATATATTGTTCCAACATATCTAACGAATAGCCGTACAAGCCAATATGACGAAATACAGGGCTTAAATCACTTTTTTGGCGTAATTCTTCTTCTTTGCGGATGGCGGGAATAATATTTTTACTAAACCAATAGGCATTGCCTGTTTTTTCATTGAAAACGGCTGTAGTGCCACTAAAGGGGGTGGCTTGTTTATTTTTGCGCAGATTATCCAACTGTTTCCAGGTTAACTGAGTCACAGGAGTTACTGCGTCGCAAGGAGAGGCAGCAAATGCATCAATCAGTGCGCGTAAGAAATCAGGGGGCGTTAGTGGGGCATCGCCCTGCATGTTTAAAATAAAATCCGGTTTGTTCGTCATGGTGCTGATGGCTTCGGCGACTCGATCAGTTCCGCTGGGCGCCTCAACTGAGGTCATTACCGAGTCAACGCCTAATTCATCGCAATGTTGGACAATTCGGGCATCATCCGTGGCAACTACCACAGAAACATTGTTTAATCCCACGACAGCAGCACGGGATAATTGCACCACGCGTTGGAGCATGGTTTGGCCATGAATCATTGCCAGAGGTTTTCCGGGTAGGCGAGTTGATGCGTAACGAGCAGGGATAACGATGGTCGTATACATGACACAAATTGTTCCGATGATAAAAAAGGCTCAATAATAGCCTAAATATTATACGGTTACTATAGTGGAATCAGGTTACAATAATTGCGGATTAGGCTCTTGATAAATCTCCGCTCGCGTCCATTTTGGTTCTCTCGAGTGAATGGTATATAGTTCCTAACTTGAGGTATTTGATGTTTTGAATTTTATATAAAATAAGGACGTTTTTATGAACAAATTAAATGGGTTAACCCTAGGGTTGATGTTAATCAGTGCGGCTACCGGCGCTGTTGCTGACGAATATTCTTTGGTGAAGTTAACTGATTTAGCAGGTGCATCCGGTTTTGAGAAGTCTGTTCGTGATGTAGTAAAGCAACAATGGCAGCAGTCCATGAGTAAGCTTACTGTGGATGGAATGGGTAATTTAATTGGTCAATATAAAGAGGATCAAAAAGGACCTAGCGTTTTATTAATGGCGCATATGGATGAAGTAGGATACATGGTTGAATCCATTACTCCAGATGGTTTTTTAAAGATCATCCCCTTGGGCGGTATCCCTGCTTCGGTAATCTTTGCACAACGGTGGATGGTATCGACTCCCAACGGTCCTATTTTGGCCTATTCAGGAATGGACTCCACCCATCTTCTTGAGGAAGCTAAAAAAAATAATCTGCCTGCGGCTAATGCAGTGTTTCTTGATATTGGCGCAGAAAGCAAAGAACAAGCCGAAACAAAATTTAAGGTACGCCCAGGATTGCAAGTGACTCCGGCCAGTCAATTTAGTCCATTAAGTGAAAATCGCTTTTTAGCCAAAGCCCTTGATGATCGACTCGGATTGGCACTTATTGGCGATGTTCTTGATTCCATAAACACTAAGGACCGCCCCAATCAACTGTATGCTGCTGCAACAGTACAAGAGGAGGTTGGTTTGCGTGGCGCGAGTACTGTTTATCAAAGTACACATCCTGATATTACCATTAATGTTGAGGTCGGCATTGCCGATGATTACCCAGCGTTAGTTGCAAAACGTAAAGGTCGCATTGCCTTAGGTAAAGGACCTACTTTATTTGTATATGATCGTTCCATGATCCCTCATCAAGAACTACTTAATTGGATTTTAGATTTAGCCAAAAAGAATAACATTCAAGTCCAATTGGAATCAGAAGTAGGTTATGGACAAGATGGATCAAAAGTGCAAGGTTCTGGCTCAGGTGTTCCCAGTATTAATATCGGTGTACCGATTCGCTATGCGCATCAACAAGCTGGAGTATTTGATAAGCGTGATTATGATCAAGCAGTTAAACTAGTGAGTTTAATTGTGACTCATCTTGATCAACACGTTGTTGATCAAATTAAAGCGGGTTAAAGGTACAGGTTGAGCCAAGACCCTGAAGTATCTTCGGGTTCATTAAAAAAATTATTATAAAACATAAGGTTAGATTTTTAATAAGATGACAGGCATAGCGTGACATGATCAAATTGTTTTCGCGAAAAACCAATAGGAACATGGAGCTATGCATGTTGAGAGGATTCTACTCCTTGGATTCACTGCAGGGGTAGAGAAAAGATCCCTGACTTTTGAGTAAATCATCATCCTTATGATATGATGGCTAAAAATAACTCATAGTGTCTTAATGATAATAAAAATTGCTTAAAAAATTTTTGCTCAGAAGGTGGTGAAATCCTTAAGCGCATGATTTGCCAAAATGTGTAAGGGATCATGGATATAGTATGAAATTAAGTATTGATTGCAAGACGCTGCTTCATGTGGCTCCCAGCGATATCAAAGAAGATGGTTCTTTTGAGTTTCCAGCAGGAGTTGCCTCTATAGGAGAAGGGGCATTTCACGGCTGTTGGAACTTAAAGCGCCTCATTATTCCAGAAACGGTTGTTTCTATTAGCAGCTCGGCATTTAAGTATTGTAGTGAGTTACAGAGCATTGTCATCCCACAAGGGGTAACCTCTATTCGAACGGGTGCATTTAATGGTTGCAGTAAATTACAAAGCATAGTTATCCCAGAAGGGGTTACCATTATTAGAGACGAGGCATTTAAGGGCTGCATTGGATTAAAAAATCTCACTATTCCCGAAGGAGTTACCTTTATTGAAGATAGTGCATTTGAAGGGTGCCGAGGTTTGCAGAACATCACCATCCCACAAGGAGTTACTTTCATTGGAAACTGGGCATTTGATGGATGCAGTAGTTTACAGAGCATCACTCTGCCGCAAGGAGTAACCTTTCTTGGAGAAGGTGCATTTCAGGGCTGCAGCAGCTTACAGAGTTTCATTGTCCCACAAGGAGTTATTTTTATTAGAGGCTGGGTATTTAGTGGCTGCAGCGGATTAAAGAACATCACCATCCCAGAAGGAGTTACCTCCATTGGTGAGTCAATTTTTCATGGCTGCAGCAGATTACAAACAATAACCATTCCGGAAGGGATTACTGCTATTGCTCCATCGGCATTTGATGAGTGCCCAAGCTTACAGAGTATCGTGATTGCCAGCCAAAGCGAGGCGGTGAGAGAGCGTATTATTTCATTACTGCCTGCTTCCTTAAAAGCCAAAGTAATCTTAAAGGAACTGGCGGAAGAAGTTTTTAAATTCCGCGATGCCGAACTGTTGCGCTTGGTGCACACCCCAGAAACCAATCCCTTATTTCGTTTTTTTCATATGAAGTCACGACATAGTTTGCGGTTTTCAGGGGAAAATGGAGTGGCGCGAGAATGCAGCAAACTACCTGATGAACTCTTGCAGGCGATAAATCGTTTTAGTGATGATAATCGCTATTATCAAAAAGCCCGAAGATACATACAGGACTTGCCTTTACCTGCCAATGCAAATGAATTGCTGGATTATAAAAATAAGGTAACAGCAATCGTCAATGAGTGCAGGAGCAAAGCAAAAGAGTTCACGCAGCCTATTGATGCGATAACGGATAAGGGAGCGATACATAGGACCGAGGAATACAGAATGCGGGTTGCCTTAAGCCGGTAAGCATGGAGTTTTCAATTCTTATGGATGTTGTTCAATCTCTTGGTTTCACTGGAGTAGAGAACGATCGCTGGCTTTTGAGCTAATCATGGAGTGATGGTTAAAAAAAATTCAGGGTGGCTCAATAAACAATAAAAAATTTAAATCTGAGATTTTGATAGAAACAAAATGACTAAAAATTTTTTGCTCAATAAATTCTTTTGAGCATGAGTGATTCGCTAAAATGTGTAAAGGAGCATGGATATAATATGAAATTAAGTGACGATGGCAAGACGCTAATTGAAGTGAGGGATAACGATCTCAAAAAAGATGGTTCTTTTGAGATTCCAGCAGGAGTTACCTCTATTGAAAATATGGCATTTGGTTTTTGCAGAGGGTTACAGAGTCTCATCATTTCTGAAGGTGTCACCTCAATTGGACGATGGGCATTAAGCTATTGTAGTAAATTAAAAAGCCTCATTATCCCCGAAGGAGTTACTTCTATTGAAGAGGGGGCATTTTATGAATGTAATAGCTTACAGAGTCTCACCATACCCAGCAGTGTTACCTCTATTAGCAATTTTTTATTTTTTGGTTGCAGCGGCTTAGAAAGGCTCTCCCTCCCAGAAGGAGTTACCTCGATTGGAGAGGCGGCATTTCAATCCTGCACCGGGTTAAAATCGCTCACCATTCCCAAAAGTGTTACTTCCATTAGACAAGGTGCATTTAATGGCTGTAGTGGATTGCAACGCATCAATATTCCGGTCGGAGTTACTTCTATTGAATGGGGTACATTTTCTGAATGTACTGGATTACAAAGTATCACCATTCCTGAAGGGGTTAGCTTTATTGATACATCGGCATTTTCAGGGTGCAGTGGGTTACAGAGCCTTGTTATCCCTGCAGGAGTTACCACTATTGGAGATTATGCATTTATGGGTTGCAGCGGATTACAGAGCATCACCATCTCGCAAGGAGTGAACTCTATTGGAAAGGGGGCATTTGTCCGCTGTAGCCGATTGCAGACAATAACCATTCCGCAAGGAGTGACCTCTATTGGAGATGGGGCATTTAGCCAGTGTAGTGGGTTAGAAAGCATTATCATACCGCAAGGGGTGACCGCTATTGAGTCCTGCGCATTTTTGGGGTGTAGTGGATTACAAAGCATCCTTCTCCCCGAGAGTGTTGCGTCAATTGAAAGCATGTTATTTTATGGTTGCAGTGGATTAAGGAACATCACCATTCCGGAACAAGTTACCTCCATTCATTACAGAGCATTTCATGGCTGCAGCAGATTACAAACAATAACCATTCCGGATGGGATTACTGCTATTGCTCCATCGGCATTTGATGAGTGCCCAAGCTTACAGAGTATCGTGATTGCCAGCCAAAGCGAGGCGGTGAGAGAGCGTATTATTTCATTGTTACCTGATTCTTTAAAAGCCAAAGTAATCCTAAAAGGGCTTGCGGAAGAGGTTTTTAAATTCCGCGATGCCCAGCTGTTGCGCTTGGTGCACACCCCAGAAACCAATCCCTTATTTCGTTTTTTTCATATGAAGTCACGACATAGTTTGCGGTTTTCAGGGGAAAATGGAGTGGCGCGAGAATGCAGCAAACTACCTGATGAACTCTTGCAGGCGATAAATCGTTTTAGTGATGATAATCGCTATTATCAAAAAGCCCGAAGATACATACAGGACTTGCCTTTACCTGCCAATGCAAATGAATTGCTGGATTATAAAAATAAGGTAACAGCAATCGTCAATGAGTGCAGGAGCAAAGCAAAAGAGTTCACGCAGCCTATTGATGCGATAACGGATAAGGGAGCGATACAAAGTGCGGAGGAGAGCAGAAGGCCCAAACTACTTTAAAAATTGTTCTTTGCACTGCTGCAAAAAATATTTTGCAGGTGAGTCATTGGGATTACTTGTCACGATTTGTTCAAAAAGCTTTGCCGCTTGATCAAATTGCTTCGCCGCATAATGATCCAAAGCTGTAGCAAAAATAGAGGCAGAATCATTTTTCAATTGCACCTCGGTGGGTGCGTTATGATTAAACACCTCATAAACTTTGATCGGCAGGCTTTTGCCTTTCACTTTCGAGAAGCCTAAGAAACGTAAATTATATTTTTCTTTTTGTTTTAACTGCTCATAAGTTTCTTCACCAATGATGAGTTCGATATTAAAACTTCGCGTTAAGGTCTCAAGCCGAGAGGCAATATTGACCGCATCGCTAATGACACTGCAATCCATACGCTCCTCAAACCCAACGGTACCTACAATCAAGTTGCCTGTATTTATTCCAATTCCCACGTGGATGAGGGGAAGATTATCGCGCGCTCGTGTGGTATTAAACGTATGTAAGGCTTCTAGCATATCTAATGCGGCAGCAACAGCATCATCCGCATTATTGAATAAGGCCATAATGGCATCACCAATATATTTATCAATAAGGCCAGAATTTTTAAGAATGGCTGGATCTAAATAACTCATTAGCGTATTAAAAAGGTTGAAAATTTCAACAGAAGATAATCGCTCTGCCATGGAGCTAAATGATTTTATATCTAAAAAAAGAACGGTCATGTCTTTTTCAACGCAGTCGCCAAGTTTTATGTCGGCAATATTTTTACGATTCAGCACCTTCAGAAAATCTTGGGGCACAAAGCGTGCTACGGCAATTGCATTTTGCTGGATCTCGACTAGCTTATCGATAAGCTCATTATTGAGTACTCGGACTTTTTGTTCGGCAACTTGCAGTTCTTGAAAGTACGAATTAGTGCGCACCATATAGCGCACTCGATAGCCTAAGAGCGTGGGATTAATGGGCTTGGTGGTAAAATCTGTCGCACCGGCCTGGAACGCTTTATTAATCGATTCATAATCTTCCAAGCCGGTAACCATCATAATCGGAAGATAACGCCAATCAGGTAATTTGCGAATTTCAGCACATACTTCAAACCCATTCAAGCCAGGCATTTCTACATCCAGCAAAATCGCATCGGGTTTCGAAGTTTTTAGTAATGATAATGCTGCTTCACCATTCTCAGCCTGAATGACAGTAAATCCCGTTTGGTTTAGTGCATTACAGGTAATTAAACGCATGGTGGCGCTGTCATCCACAACCAAAATCACCGGACTTTCTTTTTCCATAAAGAGCTACTCATTTTCAGTGGTACAAATTTTTGTTAAATAACTTGCAATATGCTCTAACCCAATGAGCTGATCTACAGCATTCAATGACTGAGCAACAGCTCCCATTCCAAAAACTATAGAACTTTCTTGGTCTTGAACCAAGGTATGCCCATGCGCCTGTTTTAATTCCAATAAACCCTCTGCGCCGTCATTACTCATTCCCGTTAATAGGATTCCAATAGCCTTTTTCCCCGAAACCTTCGCAATTGATTGCAGTAATCGTGTAATTGAAGGACAAAAACCAGAAACCGGGGCGCCATCAACTAACCTACAGATCAGTTGTTCATGAACACGTTCAACCTCCATATGTTTGGGTTCAGCAGCTATGTACACCGTTCCTTTTTGTAGGGGTTCATTATCTTCAGCATTTTTCACTTTAAGACTTATATTTTCGCCAAGCCATTGTGCAAATCCTTGGATAAAACCGGTACCCATATGTTGAACAACCATTATAGGTAAAGGGAAATTAGGGGCTAATTGCCCGAGAATGGTTTTCAATGCCATAGGTCCGCCAATCGATGCGCCCATTGCTATAATTTCGTAATGGGTTGCTTTAGCATGTGCTATCTGATGTCTTTTGCTTTCCTCAAGATGTTTTTTCAATGGTATTTTTATAACCCGAATATCAGAAAAGCTGCGTAAAATATCAACAATGTGTTTTCTACTTTCTTCGAAAGAGGAAGAAAATACATTCACTGGTTTTGCTAAAGCAGTCAATGCACCTGCTTCAAGAATATGGAAGGTGGCATGAATTGATTCATCATTAACCAGAGAGCTTATCACGACAATTGGTGTTGGATTTTTGGCCATAATGATGCGTGTTGCCTGAAGGCCATCCATGATGGGCATCTGAATGTCCATCGTAATGAGATCGGGTTTTAATTTTGCAGCGAGATCAATTGCTTCTTGGCCATTTTTTGCAATACCAATGACTTGCATATCTTTTTCAGATTCTATGATGTGTTGAATTAATGCAGCTTCTGTTGGCGAGTCATCAACAATTAAAATTTTTATCATAGGCCGTAATTCACTATAGCAACATTCGTTTAATTATCTCTGCAGAGTTTAATACGAAATTAATTTGATTGCTGCCTGTTAAGGTAGCTCCGATTATACAAGGTATATTGGTTAATGGTTCCTGTAATGGTTTAAGTACAATTTCTCTTTCACCAACAATTTCATCGACAAGCAAGGCGATTCGGTCTCCATTATTTTTGATTGTCACAACAGAGATATGTTCTTTAAAATTTTGTTTTTTTTCATTAAGATGCAGTGCTTTAGACAAAGAGCATAACAAAACGGGCTGTTCTTTGACAAGAACAGAAGGGATTCCTTCGACGTTGATAATCTCATTTTTCCTTAACAACATCACACTTTCCACCGAGCTGGTAAGAAGGACAAAAATTTGATTGCAACAGGAGATAATCAATCCACGCTCAGTAGCCAATGTGAGCGGAACTTTGAGATAAAAGATTGTCCCTTTATTGGGTTGACTTTCAACACTCGCCTGGCCTTTTAAACGGAGCAAATTAGAGCGCACCGCATCCAGCCCTATACCTCGACCTGAAATATCTGTTGCAATTTCACGGGTAGAGAAACCGGGTCGAAAAATGAGTTCATAAATATCTTCTTTTTTCATATTTCCAAGCTCGGCTTGGGTAATTAAATTCTTTTGCAGGGCAATACGCATCACATCATTGGTATTAATGCCGGCTCCATCATCAATAATTTTAAAAACTATCTGATTATCTTCCTGATTGACCTTGATGTGGATATTTCCTTGCGGTGGCTTGCCTGCTGCTTTACGGACCTCAGCATTTTCTATCCCATGATCAATTGCGTTGCGCAAAAGATGCATAATTGGATCTTTTAAACCATCCAGTATAATTTTATCAATTTTTACATCATTACTGCTTATTTCAAGATTGACTTGTTTGTTTAGTTCTTGAGCTAAGTCACGGACTATACGTGGTAGGTAACGTAATTGTGTGGATACTGGAATAAGGCGTAAGGTACGGATTTCATCTTGCAGGGCATTTAACAACAGGGATAGTTCGTTAATAGATACTGACAACTCTCTTTGCATTAAGTGCATCGAATTATTGATGTCGGATAATTCAACGAAATTTGTGGCGAATAGGTAATCTATTGGTCCACTTATACCATCGGTATTTGTTTTGAAATAAGCTCGATTTTTTTTCCATGAAAGGAGTAGATCATCGATTTTGAAATTCATTTTACTTAATTTGGAATAATACTCTTCAATAGCGATTTTTATGGTTTGAATTTCTTCCGTATAAACTGAAACACTATCTAAATTTTGCAAAGAGACGCGTATTGATTCAAATTCACTTGTTTTAGCCTGTATCGTTGGAGTATGTTGGTCTTTTTCAGGTTCTTCTATATCTTTTGCATACAATTCTCGAGCAGAAGATATGTCTTGAGTAGGTAATTCCATGTAGTGTTGCAGTTGCAGTAAGTGTTTTTTTAAATCGAAGGAAAGCGGTCTTTGCTCGCTGTAGCATTGCATTGCTTCATTCATGTAATCGATCGATTGCAGGCAAAGATTAATGAGTTCAGGGGAAACTTTAATACTTTTTTTCTGAATTGCTGTAAATAATGTTTCTAGAGGATGGGCAATCTCACCGACATCTTGAGCACCTATACCCCGTGCAGAACCCTTAATGTTATGGGCAACTCGAAACATTTCATTCAGCACGCCCTGGAATTCTTCTTCTGATTTTGTTCCCTTCTCAAGTTGTAGCAAACCATCAGTAATCGTGATTAAATTTTCTTGAAGTTCTGTTTTAAATGTTTCAACAATTTTTTTGATGAATTCATTATCCAATGGTTTAGAAAGGGCTATGGCTTCGGTGACCGGGTTCTCTTCAGGTAATGGAGGTTGTTCTTCTGTGCTTGGCGATTCCTCTTTTTCTTCATAAATCAGAATGTATTGTAACTGATGTAACAATTCGTCAAGCGCAGTTGAACGCGGTTTTTGTTCTATAAAATCATGAAGGAGTTCACGCATCCCATGTATGGTGCGAAACGTTAAATTAATGACTTCTGGTGATACCTTTTGCGACGGTGCAAACAGCTTTTCAACGTATTCCGCCATGGTCCCTAAGTCATTAATCCCCAGAGAAAGTGCGGAAACCTTAATATTACGCCCTGCTCGCGAAACGTCTTCCATCAGATGGCTTACATCATCCATTGATCCACCACGTTCCATTTTTTCTAAATTATCCGTGATGACGGTCAATAATGATTCAAGCTCTGTGCTAAACGTTTCAAACAACTCTTTGGATAGGTGATCGTCTGGAGTCATTGGTGCCTCCTAAACTTTATAAATATTCACATCGTCTTTAAGATGTTTGGCAATATTATCCAAATTATGAATAAACGCCATCATCTCTTTTATTCCGCTTGAAAAAGTTGAAGTTGTGCGATTTATTTCATTCATACTCTCAACAATTTGCTCAATTCCAACTGCTTCTTGCCGGATAGCCACCTCAATGTGTTGGCTAGAGACGGATGCTTCATTAAGCATTTTACTTAGAGTTTTAATCACTTGGCCTGCTTTCTCAATCAGTTTTGTTCCTGAATCAAGAGACTTCGTTCCTTCCTCGGTTACGGTGACTGCTTTTTCAGTGGTCCGTCGAATATCTTCAAGAATTTTTTGGACTTGTACAGTTGACTGTTCTGACTGTTCGGCAAGATTTCTTACTTCTGTGGCTACCGCTGCAAAACCTTTTCCAGCTTCACCGGCTTTTGATGCCTCAATCGATGCATTTAATGCCAGCATTTTTGATTGTTGTGCTAGGGTGTTGACGACCGAGGTAATATCGCCAATTTGTTGGGTGTGGTTACTTAAATCAAGAATGGTTTGTGCTATAAGCTTCATTTTTTCTTCTGAGGCTTTAATGCCATGAATGCTTTGTTCGACGGATTCAGTTCCGAGTTTCCCTTGTTCATAGGTGTTCTTCGCTACTTCCCGCAGGGTTTGTGCTTTCAACATGGTTTGTTTTGAGCTCTTATCAATTTCTTCTAATGAAGCACTGATTTCATTGATAGCCGACGCTTGAGAGGTAATCCCTTCTGCTTGTTCATTTGCTGAAGTGAGCACGGTTCCTACCATAGTGACAATGTCGTTACTGACTTTAGTAATTTTTGCTGTAATTGATGCCAAACCATCCGTCATCAAATTTAAATCTTTACCGAGATCCTGCAGTATATCTTCTTTATCGATTTCAAGACGTTCTCTGAGATCGCCCGCTGCAACTTTACTGCTATGTAGCCTAAATTTTTTCGATGAATTAACAAGTTTCTCAAATAATTCCCGTGATTCCTCTTCTTTGGTGCGGAGGATTTCCTCATTTTTCCTAATTGCTTCTTGCATGGTTTTGAGGGATAAAAGCAATTTGCCTAATTTATCTGCTGAATGAATTTGGATAACTACATCACGTTCACCTGCAGCAATTCGTTCTGCTATATTAATTGCTTTGTCTACAGGATTGGCAATGGCTCGCTGTGTTAGGTAAGGAACTAAAATCGTGAGGATAATAGTAAGGCTAAATAGCCAATAAGCGCTCATCTTTAAAGAGTTTAAGCTGTCATTGATTTTATGGGTATTTTTTTCTATTTCTTGCCCTAAAAGCACATATAACCCCCCATTTCTTTTACCTGATTCTGGAGAATAGGAGCCCAATATAATGTCAATCATTGCATTTTCAACGGTTCTTGTCATATGTCTGCTATTTTCTACATTATTTTGATTATTGGGATCTCTAGGGGCATTGATTATGGATGATTGAATATCATAAAGAGGGATATATAACTCTTGTAATTTATCCCAGGCATCGCGTAAGTTTTTGTTACCCAGGGAGTGCATAGCTTGATCCCATTGACTGCGAATCTTATTGATTTCATTCCACAGCAGTGCAAAATGTTCCCTGGCCTCCTGGTTGCCGGTCATTGCCCAATGTTCAACAAGATCTTGAGCTTGGAATACTTGACTATCAAGAATTTGGGGTAAGTTTTCACTACGAATTTTTTGACTTAGATAGACCACCGTATCTACTTTGGGTATCAAAAACATCATTAATATTAATAAGGGCAAGCTCAGGGTCATAAAACCAATAAGTAATCGAGCACGTACAGTAATAATAAAACCTCGTTTATTACTATTAGTTTCCATGAGACTCTCCTGTCTTGTATAAACGCATTTTAATTTCTTGGTTTAAGCTGGATATCATCTTTTCCACATTCAGGATTGCAGTGGCCGCCTGGTGTAATCCTAGGATATATTCTGGATTAGCAATGTTGACGGCGGATAATGGGGCCGCTAATTGGTCTGGTTGATAAGTCTCACTGCCTTCAACACGATAAGTCAGCAAGCCAAGAGTGATATCATTTGCCCGGATAATGATAATAAATTTATTGTCCTGCTTCGGATTGTGTTCCGAATGTTGAGGATGAAAAAATTTGTTGAGATCAACCACTGTAATCAGCGTACCACGCCAATTAATCACCCCGGAGATAAAATGAGGTACAAAAGGAGGTTGCTCTATAGGGGTATTATGTAAAATTTCTTGAACGTATTGATATGAAACGCCATAACTTTCTTTTTGGCCAAGCTTGAAGTGAACAAAAGAAATACCTTGATTTTTGCTGGTATCAATTTCCTGTTTTGCAAGTTGCAAAGCCCTTGATTTCAGGATTTTTATTGCTAATTCAGTTTTGGGCATCAAAGCGGAAGCGTGCGGCTGTTCTTTATTCATCATTCAATATCCTTCTTTGATTCACTGCTGCTATCCAGCGAGAAATAGATTGCACCATCATGATGAAAAACAAGATTTGTCCCATTGGTGACAATAGGATCTGATGCACCTAATATAAGATAAGCGTTTTTATGCATACATGCACTCAGCTTTTTCATAATTTTTCCAGCAAGTTCATTATCAAAATAAATAAGCACATTGCGGCATAAGATCAAATCCACCTCAAATATTCCATTGATTATCGAGGGGTAGCTGTTATCGCATAAGTTAAGGTATTTAAATTGTACTAAATCGCGAATCTCGGGTGAAAGAATGTAAGTCCGGTCATTTTTCACGAAATAGCGTTGTAAGTATTTTTCTGGAATAGAACGCATGGACCATTGCCCGAAAGTAGCTGCAGATGCTTTTTCAAGTGAGGTGCTATTGATATCGGTACCTAATAAATAGAGGTCCCATATGTCAATATTGGGTATGAGCTCTGCCAACAAGATGGCCAGGGTATAGATTTCTTCACCCGAAGAACAACCCGCACTCCAAATTTTTAAAGAGAAGTCTTGTGACTTTTGATTAATTAAATCAGGTAACAGTTTATTCTCAAGTAACTGCATTTGATTTTTATCACGAAAAAAATAACTTTCTCCTATGGTAATTGCTGCGACTAAATCAGCTAATAAAGAGGAATTGCTGGCACAGTTATTTAATTGCTCTAAGTATTCTTGAGGTTGATAATTGAATTTATTGCATGCGACAGCAATGGTTTTTGTTAACTCTTGTGCTTGATTCACATGGATTACCAATCCATAGCGCTTATGGATTAACTCGATAAATGCAGATTCAAGTTTTTTTATGTCATTTAATGTATTGTTACCCATGTTATATTACTCATGATTGGTATCTGACAGGTTGATTTCTTGCGTTAACTTTAGAGCTAAAACCCAATTGATGTCGAGCAATAGTGAAACCCCAGTTTCTAAAGTGACAGCGCCCAAGAAAGGTGAGTTATTATTTGTTAATTCTTCATGTACTTCGATTTGCTGGTTGTCGATATCACTCAACCCAAGCACTTTATCAACAATCAGACCAACTTGATGCATTCCATCGGAACAAAGTAGGATGGGTATATTTAAAGGGTATGTTTCATTGCGAATCAAGCCAGTACAAATTGCTAGGTCAATAACCGGAATGCATTTATTTTTTAGATTCATTAGCCCTACAAAGTAGATAGGGCTAGACGGTACAATTTCAAGCATAGGCAAGGGCAGAACTTGTTCTATGTAGTGTAAGTCCATACAGACTTTTATGTCCTGCAAAAGAAAGTGGAGAACTGTAAGGTTCTTCTGGGGCACTTTATATTGTTCCTTAAAAAGATCTCGGAAATTTTACTGAAGGGAGCGAATTGCTCCGTCGATGCAACGCCTCTGCTTGCACTTTATCCCCCGCAGCGAGTTTCCTAAGAGTTCTAATAGCTGTAATTTAAAACCATCATTGAGCACACAAATCCGGGGTCGCAGATGGAGCCGAAATGGTTCATTCTATCTTATAGTTATAGACCTTATAAGATTGATGTACAAGAGCTATTCTAGGTGCTTTATAAATGGTTATTGGCTTTTCCGAACTGTTTGAGCACGGAGTGTAACCAAAAGTTCTGCAGTGAAAACCTTTCTAACCCTTAAAAAAAGAATGCCCTCCTCCACAAATGGGGGAAGGGCGTCTGGAAGAGCAATAGTTCTACTTCTCGTTGGATTCCTGATGTGCAAAATAATTTAAATCCAACTCTCGGGCTGCTTTTACATCATCCAACCGTTTGACAGGCAGCGTATGAGGTGCCTCTTTGACTAAATTAGGATTTATGGCCGCTTCTTCTCTAATGGTTTTCATTATCTGTACAAAGTGATCCAATTCCTCTTTACTTTCAGTTTCTGTTGGCTCAATCAGCAGACATTCTGGGATGAGTAGTGGAAAATAGGTGGTTGGTGCATGGACCCCATAATCCAATAATCGTTTGGCAAAATCCATTGCAGTAACACCATACATTTTCTTTTCTGGACTTAAAGTAAGAATAAATTCATGAGACGCTCGCCGGCTTGGATAGGCTGCGGTAAAACCTGCTTTAGTGAGTTCTTTAAGCAGATAATTTGCATTCAATGTTGCATATTCTGAAACTCGGAGTAACCCTTCTTTGCCAAGAACACGCATATAAAAATAAGCGCGCAGCAAAATACCGGCATTTCCCATAAAACAGGATAAGCGGCCAATACTTTGTGGATAATCTTGATGGGTTGCCCATTGATATTCGGAATTCGTTTTTTTCACTACCGGTAATGGCATGAAAGGGAGTAAGCGTTTGCCTACAGCCACAGGACCAGCACCGGGGCCACCCCCACCGTGAGGTGTAGCAAATGTTTTATGTAAGTTTAAGTGCATGACATCAAAACCCATGTCCCCGGGTCTAACTTTTCCTAAAATAGCATTGAGGTTGGCTCCATCGTAATACAATAACCCTCCTGCTTGGTGAACTAGGGCTGCTATTTCTTTAATTTGACGCATAAACAAGCCCAAAGTAGAAGGAT
This sequence comes from Legionella sp. 227, assembly GCF_043161935.1. NCBI lineage: Bacteria > Pseudomonadati > Pseudomonadota > Gammaproteobacteria > Legionellales > Legionellaceae > Legionella > Legionella sp. 227. The sequence goes on from NZ_CP171154.1 coordinate 1,326,150, forward strand.
TGGTTAGCATAATACCTGCTGTTCTTGGACCTAGTTTGCTTTTTAATTCTTCAAGATCGATATCGCCATCTGCCGCAGTCGATATTTCAACAATTTTAAAGCCACACATGACGGCAGAAGCGGGGTTTGTACCATGGGCTGCATCAGGAATTAGCATTTCATCACGTGCGGTGTCACCTCGAGATTGATGATAGGCTTTAATCATCGCAACCCCAGCAAATTCACCTTGGGATCCTGCCATGGGAGTCAAAGAAACACCTGCCATGCCTGTAATTTCAGCAATATGTTCTTGCAAGCGATACAATACTTCCAGGAAACCCTGGCTGTTTTCTTCAGTTGCCAAAGGATGACGATTAAGAAAATTAGCCATGGATGCTGCTTTGTGGACTCCTCGCGGATTGTACTTCATGGTACATGAACCCAGAGGATAAAAATTGCTGTCGATGGAGAAATTTTTATGGGATAAACGGGTAAAATGCCTTACCACTTGTAATTCGGAGCAAGCGGGCATTTTGGGGGGCGTTCTTCGCTCCAATTCAGCGGGAATGGCGTATTTGCTGGTTGAAATTTTGGGCGCTTGGGCAGCTGCCTGACGGTCTTTTTTAGATAATTCAAAAATCAACATAATTTGCCTTCCATTTTTTGAATAAATTCTTTAAGTTCAGCGCGATGGTTGACCGGAGTAAATTCAATAAATTGATACTCGGCGATCTCCGCCAGATAATAGGGATCCTTTTTGAATATGGATTCGAGATAAGCTCGATCATTTGAAGCTGCGATGATGATTCCACCAGTGCGTGGCTTCATAGGACCCGAGACCAGCAATAAACCTTGTTTATAATAATAATCAAGGAATTCTCTATGTGCTTGCAGGTATTTATCTACTTCACTAAGAGGAACTAAATAGGTCAACTGAATTACAAACATGAGTCACCTCGTTGAGACATGATGGATTTCAACGTTTTTGCATAAAACGCGATGTCCTCTGGCGTTCGCATTTCCGTAGCACAAATTAAAAGGGTATTCGCTAATTGAGGATAATGAACTCCTGGGTTATAACCTCCAGTGATACCCGCATTCGCTAATTTTTTTAATACCTGTTCTACAGGTTGATTGAGTTTAAGCAAGGCTTCATGAAAATAAGGTGCAGTAAACACCTGTTCTACACCATCAATTTCGGTTAGGACGTCCACTAATTCATGAGTATTATGGTGGCATTGGCTTGCAACTTGACGTAATCCTTCTGCGCCCAAAAGACTCATATGAATGGTGGCTGCCGTAACCAATAAGCCCTGATTGGTACAAATGTTTGAGGTTGCTTTGGCACGGCGTATATGTTGCTCCCGTGCTTGTAAGGTTAGGGTAAACCCTCTTTTTCCATCTTTATCCAAAGTACATCCGATAATTCGCCCAGGCATTTGGCGTACATGAGCCATACGTGTGCTTAAAAATCCAAAATAAGGACCTCCTGATGCCATTGGTGCCCCTAAAGGTTGACCCTCGCCACAGGCAATGTCTACGCCATGTTTGCCCCAGGCACCTGGTGGTTTTAATAAGGCAAGTGATACAGGATTGACGCAGGCAACACTGATTGTTTTGTTTTGATGAGCCCAATCACTCAGCTCATCTACTTTTTCCAGGCAACCAAAAAAATTAGGTTGAGCAATAACCAATGCCGTAATATCTTCTCCTGCATATTGTTCCAAAGCCGCAAGAGAGGTAATGCCCTGTTTTTCATCAAAAGGCAATGTAATCACTTCAATGTGCTGATTCCGCAGAATGGTTTCAATGGTTTCACGATAGAGCGGATGAGTTGTGCCGGTGATTAATACGCGGTTTGTTTTGCTGTGTTTATTGACACGCACTGCCATTAAAATGGCCTCAGCAAGCGCGGTAGCACCATCATACATCGATGCATTGGATACCTCCATGCCTGTTAGTTCACAGATCATGGTTTGGTATTCGTATAACAATTGCAACGTGCCTTGACTGGCCTCGGCTTGGTAAGGCGTGTATGCGGTTAAGAATTCACCACGCGAAGCAATATCCCACACTGCTGCAGGTATGTGATGCTCGTAGCATCCTGCACCTAGGAAGCAGATTCCGTTACGGTTTTTATTCGCCAGTTCTTGAGCTTCTTTTAACATATCCATTTCATTTATGCCAGCAGGTATATTTTGAAATCCTGCATATTGCAAAGACAATGGAATTTCATCAAACAAAGTTTGGGTATCTTGCGCGCCAATGGCGTCAAGCATCGCTTTGCTGTCTTCGGACGTGTGTGGGATATAAGGCATGATTAGTGTTCCTCAGCAATCTCATTTTGATATTGTTCAGCAGATAATAAACTGTCAATTTCACCAGGATGACTAGGTTTCAGCTTGACCAGCCAGCCAGCAGTATAAGGGTCGGAATTAACTAGCGCTGGATTTTCGACGACTACTTCATTGACCGCGGTAACGACGCCACTTACGGGGGCATAGAAGTCAGAGGCAGCTTTTACTGACTCGACAACACCTAACTCTTCACCTGCGCTCACTTCATCACCTACTTCAGGCAGTTCTACAAAAACCATGTCACCCAATAATTGTTGCGCATGATCCGTGATGCCTATGGTTACTTCATTTTGCTCTTCTTTGAGCCATTCATGGGTATTTGTGAATTTCAATTCATTCATTCGTATTATCCTTATTTAATTATATAACCACTTAATTCAAAATGTTTGGTAACGATTCAGCTGAAAAGCCATATTTGGCCCATCTTGGGCGAAAAGCACGCTGAGAAATGTTCACATAACCATCTATGCTACGCTTTTTCAACGCGCTTTTCGCTCAACCTACGCTCAACTCTGTCTGTTCACTTAGATTTTGAAATCATAATGAATCGATACCGTGTCTAAAGCGCCTTTCCTGATTTAACAAAACGGGGTTTACCTACTTTTGCTGGAACTAATTTGCCTCGAATATCAACCATGACTTCATCACCTGTCTCAATAGGGACTCTTGCTAAAGCAATGGATTTTTCCAGGGTGGGTGAATAGCTGCCGCTAGTAATAATCCCATCTGCGCAGCCTGGAATGATTACTTTTTGTCCATGACGCATAATCCCTTTATCTAACAAGGTAAGTCCAACCATTTTACGCTTGATTCCTATTTGTTTTTGCGAAAATAAGGCCCCCATTCCGATAAAATCACGATCTGCAGGTTCCCATTTAATGGTCCAAGCAAGCCCTGATTCTAAGGGGCTAGTGGTCGTGTCCATATCCTGGCCGTAAAGAAGCATGCCCGCCTCCAGCCGCAGCGTATCTCGAGCGCCTAAGCCACAGGGATGTACGCCCACCTGCATTAAGTTATTCCATAATTGGACGATGCTCTCTTGAGGAGCGATGATTTCAAATCCATCTTCTCCAGTATATCCAGTGCGTGCAAAAAACCATTGTTCCACATCCACACATTCAAAATGTGTCAGTGTAGAGACTGCATCAATTTGCGCAGGATTAAGCGTTTTCAAGGTTTTTTCTATTGCCTGAGGTCCTTGGATGGCAATCATCGCCAATTCTCTGCGTTCTTGTAGACCTACCGCAAATCCTTCGCTTTTTTTGCGAATCCAGGCCAAATCATTTTGTCGTGTTGCCGAATTCAGGACAACTCGGTAATTATCGGAAGCACGTTGATAAACGATGAGATCATCAATAACTCCACCATGTTCGTTGCACATGCAACTATAAAGCGCCTTCCCATTGTGCTCGAGTTGATCCACATCATTCGTTAACAGCTTACGTAAAAATTGGCGGCCACCGGCGCCAAGTATGTCAACAATGGTCATATGCGAGACATCAAACATGCCGGCATCTTTTCGAACATAGTGATGTTCATTAATCTGCGATCCATAATGCAATGGCATTTCCCAGCCATGAAAATCAACCATTTTAGCGCCACATGCTTGATGAGTGGCATGAAGAGGGGTTTTAGCAATCATTGTACGTCCTTTTTCAATCACCTTAATGTGGGTGATTATACCTATTGCGATATATACTGTATATTGCATACAGCATATTTCTTAGGACTACTTTAATGATTGGGCTAAATGTTTGGCGTTGGATGCTGGATTTAGGTTGGTTGCTCTTTCTTTTAATACTCTTTAGACATTTTTGGCGTGATAGACAAATTTTGGTACAGGCTCAATCATGGCTAAAAGTTAAGGGATATATTACCGCATGTGAATGGACTACAGTCGGCCATAGCGTTTGGCCTAAAATTGAATACACGTATCAGATTAACGATCATAATTTGACAGGGGAATATTTGTTTTTGGATACAGCTCATAATAATCCGAACAGTAAATATTCTCGTGGAGTAGCATATAAAGCAGCCGTAGCCTTTCAAGAGAATGAGGCAATTGATATTTATTATAATCCGAATCGTCCAGAGCAATCTGCTTTAGACGTATCGATGCCAACCAAATTAAATATTATATTGATTTTGATTGGCATATTAATTGTTGTGCACCTAGGTCTTATGGCTTGGCGTTATTGGGGGTAGGTGGAGTACCCGTTGATGGTGTATTTGTCGTACTCGGAGATGGTGTGCTATTCGGTGTTTCACTGTCTTCTTCGACAATGCATTTACAAGCGGGTTTCGTTTCTACAGACTGTAAGTTGGTAATGCTGTATCCGCGAACACCTTGACCTGAAGGTGCGACCATAAAATTAATGGCTACTTTCAAATGTTGTCGTTGCTGATACTGAGGATTTTGGTAGACCACCAACAGCCTCATGTTTGCTTTCCAATGCGTGGGATCAATTTGAGTGATTAAAGGAGGTTCTGTTGCTACCGAGCTCACTCTATATTGATTTTTTTGCACCGCTTCTGGCAATTTGGAAGCATTTAAAGCATTACTGAAGGCGATCCAGCCATCAGCTGTGAAATATTTGGCTATTTTCTTTTGATCTTCGAGGTAATTTTGATAGCTGTAGGTATATGTAGCAACAATTGCTTCATTGACCCAAACCGATAATTCAGCCTGTTCAGGTTGTGCATAACTTAATTGGAAAAAAATGGATAATAAAATAAAGGCAAATTTTTTATTCATATGTATGGTCCTTTTACAATAAGGAGGGCTAGACTTCGTTTACTACACCATAGTGTAGCATTATTCAATGCACATAAAAAAATCCCCGGCTGCGGCCGGGGCAAATTGGATGTTTAGATTATAAATCCAAACATTGCCCCGCTTAAGAGGGGGTAAAGCGGAGCTAAGCATTCGGGGGAAATGCTCACTATGTTAGACACAAAAAATATCAAAAAGTTCAATTATTAATCAAATTTTTATCATTTAAATCAATAAATAATCAAATGGAATAAATAGGCTATTGAATATTAAGGCATTTTAATAATTAAAGCAGTTATTTTATTCTCAAATTTATATCGAGCAACGTTGGGTTTTTTGAACTTGAGTCAGATAAAACATCCTAATTAAGCAGAAAAGTACATATTCAGCTGCTTAAATCTATCGATTATGTTGTCTTTATGGTATTTTATTCCCCTTAAACAAGCAGCTGAAACTCGCATCAATACAATTAAACCTGTATCACAATTTGAGATACAAGCTTATCATGATGTTATTTTTGAACTTCACTGCTTTTTCTATAAAAATAGGGCCTGTTGCAAATTCGCTGGATTGAGCCCAAATGACGTGATTTAGAATATTAAAATGCAGTGCCCAATCTCCGTCATCCCGAGCATAGCGAGGGATGACAAGGGATAGTATGCCAGCGCATATCACGCCATTTGCGCCCAATCTAGCGCATTGTAAACAGACCTTTACTGCGTGATTCATACGTTGCAGAGTGTGTTTTGGGTGTCGACAAGGTTATTAAGGGGGGCATGGTGCGAGAAAGTCGATTCTACTTTGCTAATCCTGATAGATTTGGCCGATATATCAATCGTTGGGATTTGTTGCTCCTTATTCTTATTTTTTCCATCTTGTTTTTTTTGGGGTGGGCCGGTTCACAAATGGCTACTCCTTATCAGTTGGGACAGCAGATACCCATTTCTTTAGATCCTGCCAATCTGCCTTTTTATGCATTACGTACAGTTCTTCGTATGTTTATTGCATTGTTTTTTTCAATCATTTTTACGTTTACTGTAGGACTTTGGGCGGCCAAAAATCGCCGTGCGGAACAAATCATTATCCCTGCCATTGATATTTTGCAATCCATACCGGTTCTTAGTTTCTTATCCATTACCGTGACTGGATTTATCCGCCTATTTCCAAACAGTTTGTTGGGACCTGAATGTGCCTCCATTTTCGCTATTTTTTGTGCCCAAGTATGGAATATGACTTTTGGTTTTTATCAGTCATTAAAAACATTACCTCATGATTTACAAGAAGTGTCTTCTATGTTTCGACTTTCAGCATGGCAGCGTTTTTGGAAACTGGAGGTTCCCTTTTCGATGTCGAGCTTGTTATGGAACATGATGGTTTCCATGTCTGCAAGCTGGTTCTTTGTGGTTTTATCGGAAGCAATTTCTGTAGCCCATCAAGACATCAGATTACCCGGAGTGGGCTCGTACATTGCCTTAGCAATCCAGCAACGGGATATCCATGCGGTGGGTTATGCCATTTTGGCAATGGTGATCGTTATTTTTTTATATGATCAAATATTCTTCCGACCGTTAATTGCCTGGTCCGAAAAATTTAAAACAGAACAGTCTCATGATGAAGTGGAATATCAGTCTTGGTTGATAGATTGGATACGCGGTAGTCGGTTAATGAAGCAATTTGCTGAAGTCATCAGTATTTTTACTGATTATTTTGTCAATGCGCGCTGGCTTAGGATTAATGAGGCTAAAGCCATTAAAGAAGTTGATTTTAAAAGACAGAAACGTCTGGATCGGCTTTGGAGTATTTTAGTCTTAATCAGTGTTTGCTCGGGAGCATGGTTCCTATTACGCTTTATCCTTGCAGAATTGAAAGTCAGTGATATTTTACATGTATTTCTACTCGGCGCTGCTACAGGCACTCGAGTTCTTTGTTTGATTTTCTTGAGCTCCCTCGTCTGGATTCCAATAGGGGTGTGGATTGGCTTGAGACCGAGAATTGCACAAAAAATACAGCCTGTTATCCAATTTGTTGCGGCGTTTCCAGCGAATTTATTCTATCCTTTATTTGTGATTGCTATTGTCGCGTTTCATTTAAATGTAGAAATATGGGTGACGCCACTCATGATTCTTGGAACACAATGGTATATTTTATTCAATGTGATTGCAGGAGCATCTACTATTCCGCGTGAGCTTTATCTCGCTGCAGATAATTTTGGTTTGAAAGGATGGATTTGGTGGAAAAGATTGGCGCTGCCTGGAATTTTTCCTTTTTATATTACTGGTGCCATTACAGCGGCAGGTGGTGCATGGAATGCCAGTATCGTCGCGGAGTTTGTGAGTTGGGGGAATACTACCCTTAGAGCCACAGGCCTGGGCGAATACATTCAAGCCAGTACGGCAACTGGTGATTTCCCAAAGATTGCTTTAGGTACCGCGATGATGTGCTTGTATGTGCTGACTTTTAACCATTTGATTTGGCGTCCGCTCTATCGGTTGGCGGAAGAACGTTTTAACTTTAATTAAAAAGATACCTATGTCTGAAACCATTATTGCTATAGAAAGCTTGCGCAAGTCATTTAAAAAAGCCGCAGAACAAGATTTGCTGGTGCTTGAGGATGTTAATTTTAAACTGCAAGAAGGTGAAATCGTTGCTTTATTAGGAAAATCCGGTTCAGGAAAATCTACTTTGCTGCGTATTATTGCCGGACTTATAGCGCCTACCAGTGGAACGGTAACTTATCGAGGCAAACCGGTTACCCGCCCAGTTGATGGTATTGCGATGGTTTTTCAGTCTTTTGCGTTGATGCCATGGCTTACCGTATTAGAAAATGTGGAACTGGGGCTTGAGGCACAAGGTGTAAACCGTGAAGAGCGTAGACATCGCGCGATTGAAGCAATTGATATTATTGGTCTTGACGGTTTTGAGTCCGCTTTCCCTAAAGAGCTTTCTGGAGGGATGCGCCAACGGGTCGGATTTGCGCGAGCCCTTGTCATTAATCCGGATGTCTTACTTATGGATGAGCCTTTTTCTGCCCTTGATGTACTCACCGCAGAAAACCTAAAATCGGACTTATTGGAATTGTGGAAAGAAAAGAAAACCAATACCAATGGAATTTTATTAGTAACACATAATATTGAAGAAGCCGCTACATTAGCCGATAGAATTGTAATTTTCGGTAATGATCCCGGCTACATTCGTGCGGAACTCCCTGTGACTTTACCGCAGCCGCGTGAACCTGAGTCTCCTGAGTTTCGGGCTTTGGTTGATAAAATTTATACGTTAATGACAACCGGCCCCAAAGAGAAGGCAAAACGCGCGCAAAGAGAACGACAAATCGGTTTGGGATATCGCTTGCCTGATGTGGAACCCTCTGAATTAACGGGTTTGATTGAGACAATGACTTCTTTTGAAGAGCGGATTGATTTGCCAGAACTCGCTGATGAATTAATGATGAATATTGATGATCTCTTCCCCATACTCGAAACTCTGGAGATATTAGGTTTTGCTAAAGTTTCTGCGGGGGATATCCAATTAAGCGACTTAGGAAAGCAATTTGCGGAAGCGGATCTTCAAGAACGTAAGCAACTATTTGCACAAAGATTATTGGAAAAAGTGCCCCTTGCACGTTATATACGACGGATTTTAGATGAAAAAGTAGGTCATCGAGTTTCTGAAGAACGGTTTTTGAGTAAGCTTGAAGATTATTTAAGTGAAAAAGAAGCTGATCGGGTATTACGCACCATGATTGATTGGGGGCGTTATGCCGAGATTTTTGCCTACGATTTTAATACGGGGATCTTAAGTTTGGAAAACCCTGGTAAAGGCGCCTGATAAAAATCTTCGTCGCTGCAAAGCGGATTTCACTGTGCACCAATTAATAACTATAAGTTCAAAGAACACTTAAATTAACACCAATAATTCGTTATTATTTTTGTTCAAGCTGATCTAAGGTTATTTAGCATGGAGCACAAAAGAGAATATGATGAGCACTTCAAAGTAATTCTTCTTGGAGATAATGCTGTAGGGAAGTCCAGTTTGATGCATACCTATTGTGGGGGCACCCTTCATCCTTTTGATGAATATATGAGCACTATGGGTGTTGATCAAAAAATACAATGGATAAATGCCTTTAATAAAAAAATACAATTACGGATCTGGGATGCATCTGGGGCTCCGAGATTACAAAAAGTAGTAGACACCTATTTTCGTACGGTGGATGGCGCCTTGATTTGCTTTGATCTCTCGCAAAAGGGATCGTTACAGAATACCAAAGAATATATTGAGCGTTTACGGTCAGCTAAAAAAAATGTACCTATACTACTCGTGGGTTGTAAAGCAGATATCACCCATCGTCGAGAAATACCCACCGAACAGGCACAGCAATTCGCCGATGAATTGGGACTTGCTTATTTAGAAGTTTCTGCCCTCAAAAAAGCAAATATTGAGCAACCGTTTACCCAGATCCTTGAGCAAATATATATTTCTACACAGCTGAATAAGGTAAAGCATACCTTAGAAGCGTATTTCCATGAGTATTTAAAATTAACTAATCCCAGAAACCATGTCGGCTTTTTTATAGACCAAGGTGTGTTGTTAAGTAAAGGTGATGAGAAGCTACAAGAAGAATTCAAAACTCATTTTAAACAATTATTTGATTACAAAAATGTGAAGGAGTTAGTTGCGTTTTGTAGAACAGCATCGGAGCTTATGGAAAGAGGGAGTGAGTTTTATAAACGGGACAATCCTGTTTTGAGTGGTTTTGTTTCAAGTCCGCTTACAAAAATATTAAAACAAACATTAAATGTGCTAACCAATGTGTTAGGGGAGATGTTGGGTTCAGCTAGCGCAAAAGAACTGATTTATCCGAAAAGTACGATGGCCAATGTTCTGTAAATACGACACCCATCAGGACATTCATTTGCATGAGCCTATGCTGACCGAAAAGCATGTCTTGAGTTGGTCTATGTCTATCAGGCGAAGAAAATAGGTCAAAATATCCCCTCACCCTAACCCTCTCGCACGAGTGGGGATTATTAACTAAATGGCAGTGACGCTAGCCCGCGATCTAAGCAAATTTCTTGAGCGGTATGGGGATTTTTAATGTTATCTAAATATTATTTCACCTACATCCCCTCTCCATCTTGAGGGAGAGGGTTAGGGTGAGGGGGTATTTACCGCATCACCACCCTTACGGCCGTATAGCACGCATAAGGCAGATTACCCTTTGCGAGAGAGGTAATTCAGTATTTCCAGTAAACGCTCTGGACTCCCAGCCATTTGTAAATCAGTTTTATATTTATTATTCACTACAAAAGCGGGGACCGCATTAATTTGATAAGTGCCCATGAGGCTCATTCCATTTTGCACGCGCATATCGATTGTTGGCGAATTTTCAAAGGCGCTTTTTGCAATTTCCCTATCGACACCTTGAGTAATAAAGAAATTGATCATCGCTTGTTTTGACTCTAACGGTTTTTTCTCTACTTGTATGGCTTTAAAGAGTAACGGATCCATTTTATCCGAAAGTGCGAGTGTTTTTGCAGTGTAGTAGGCCTTGGCATAAAGCTCCCAAGTAGGCTTGAAGACGACAGGGACGCGTTCGAATTGGATGTTATTACCCATTTTACTCACCCATTCATCTAAAGGTGCTTCTATTTTATAACACCAAGGACAGCCATAACTAAAAAACTCTTCAATAATGGGGGTTTTATTTTTATTATTGGTGGCTTGGGGATTACTCACAACTTGATAATCCTTACCTTCAACAAATGAAGCGGCTAGAGCCATTGCGGGCAAGAGCAAGAATACAGCGATTAATTTTTTTAACATAATTTTAATTTCCTAATGTAACCCTTCAATATAATGTGCAACTGCTTCCATATCATCTTGGCTCATTCTACTACTAATATCTTGCATGATATGGTTTAAATCATTTTTTCTCTTACCGTCTTTAAATGCATTGAGTTGCAAAACGGTATAAGCAGCATGTTGCCCCGAAAGCACCGGAAAGCCCGCTTGGGAGTTACCTGTCCCTTTAGGACCATGACAGGCAATACATGCCGTAATCCTTTTTGTAAAATCTCCACCACGGTAAATTTGTTCACCACGAGTAAGAAATTTTTCAGGGGTGCTGCCTTGAGCAAGAGGCATTTTAGCATAATATGCTGCCAAGTCATCCATGTCCTGCTCGTTCAGCATCGCAACAATAGCCTGCATGGTAGGAACATTGCGAAGGGTACCCTCTTTGATGTCTTTAAGCTGTTTTATAAAATATTTGGGATGTTGTCCTGCGATATTAGGCCAATCAGGATTGGGACTATTGCCTTGTGGACCATGACATGCGGTACAAACAGCTGCTTTATTTGCTACGGAGTTAGCATTTTCCTGGGCAAAAAGGGTGAGTGGTACACCGAGAAGAAAAGTGAGTACAAATTTTTTCATCGATTTCTCATAATAAATTCTTGAAGTAATGGTACACTGCCTTGGTTGAAATCCGAAATATTATAATTCATATGTCAGAAAATCCTTATTCTAAAGCAATATTCTTAAAAAGTGCTGCACGCGTATCCCATCTGCCCGAGGACTCAGGATATGAAGTTGCTTTTGCCGGCCGTTCCAATGCCGGCAAGTCAAGTGCCTTAAATTGTTTAACCGGCATCAAAAATTTGGCACGAACCAGTAAAACACCCGGCCGCACCCAATTAATTAACTTATTTGAGATCGATACAGAGCGTCGTCTTGTTGATTTACCCGGCTATGGCTACGCCAAAGTCGCCTTACAAGTGAAAATGGATTGGCAAAAAAATTTAGCACATTATCTTGAAGTCAGAAAAAGTTTAAAAGGGTTGATCTTATTAATGGATATCCGTCATCCGTTAAAGGATTTGGACGTGATGATGATCGATTGGGCTTTGGAGCGAGAGCTTCCGGTACATATTTTACTGACTAAGTCGGATAAATTAAGCCGCAGCGATGTAAAGAACACCCTATTAAAAGTACGCAAGCATTATGACTTGGCGGAGCATTTAATCACCGTGCAATCTTTTTCTTCCTTGAAGAAAGAAGGGGTTGCGGAATTGATTGCTTTGCTCAATCAATGGTTTGAATTAGTGTAGTCTGGTTGCAAGCAACCGGACTTGTATCTTTAATCTGTAAGCAAAAAAGCTTAATCTCAAGGGCACTTGAGATGGGAGAAGTGATCTTGTAACCGGGCAAGGCATAAAAGCCTGATGTGTAGATTAGGACCTTCTCCCCACTTATCAATCGACCGAACAGTATCTTAGGCCGCTCTCGTCAAAGTAAGCCTGTATTCGCAAGCTTGGTCAATGATAAATAACCTCAAGTATTTTTTACAGCCATTGGAGATTAGCATGAGTGCATATGATTTTATAGGTGTTGATATCGCTAAGGATAAGTTTGATAGTGCTCTAGCAATCAATAACCGTTACAAACATGCTGTTTTTCCTAATAACAAACAAGGATATCAAGCATTTCATAAATGGCTTGAGCAACACACAATATCTCCTTGGGTCTGTATGGAAGCAACTGGTCATTACAGCGAGGGGCTTGCTGACTTCTTAACGGAAAAAGGAATTCGAGTGAGTGTCATTAATCCCTTTCAAATTAAGAGCTTTGCCAAAGCCTCCCTAGCACGCAATAAAAATGATACGATTGATGCAAAAATCATTGCCCAATTTGGTCAACGTATGGAACCCCGCCTTTATCAGTCAAGCTCTATAGAGCAAAAAGAAATAAGAGAGTTAACTAAAGTATTGGATATGCTAAAAGCCCAGGTCATTCAATTAACGAATCAACTACATAGCCTTAAGGGACATGCAGCACAGAAAAGCGTCAAGAAAATGATTGAGAAGCTGGAACAAGAAATTAAAGCCATTCAACAACAAATTGATGAACGCATTGATAATAATAAGCAGCTTAGAGAGCAATTTGAATTATTACTGTCTATTAAGGGTATTGGAAAACTTACTGCCTATCAGATATTGGCACGTATGCCTGAAGTACAATGCTTCCAAACAGCAAAACAATTCGCTGCCTATATGGGGATTACTCCCAAACAACATCAATCAGGTTCTTTTATCGGCAAAACTACGATTTCGAGACTCGGTGACAGCCGATTAAGAAAGGCTCTTTACATGGCTGCTTTAGTTGCCAAACGTTACAATAAATCGCTGCTTCCTTTTGCTAATAAACTTCAAGCGAAAGGCAAAACACCGAAAACAATCATTTGTGCTGTGATGCGCAAGTTAGCTCACATTATTTTCGGTGTCTTAAAAAATAAGCAAGCTTTTAATGAACATTTAACTTGCTTTTAAAGACAGTATCTACAAACTGCATGGAGAGATGAATTTTCTATAATTCATTCTCTAGTTAGCCCTTAATTTCCGCATTGTCCAATACTTTTTCTGCTTGAGCGGCACGATATTTTTTAATCGCCTCGCGATACTCGGGATACTTATTGCCGAGGATCGTTACTGCCAAAATAGCCGCATTGATAGCGCCTGCTTTCCCCACTGCTAGAGTGCCTACGGGGATTCCTGCGGGCATTTGGACTATGGATAACAGTGCATCAAGACCATTCGTGAAGGTCGATGAGGGCATGGGGACACCTAAAACAGGTACTATGGTTTTCGCAGCAACAACACCGGGCAAATGCGCTGCGCCACCCGCTGCAGCGATAAAGAGTTCTACGCCACGTTGTTCTGCTGATTTGAGATAATCAAATAGCGCATCGGGGGTGCGGTGTGCGGATAAAGCGCGTACCTCGTGAGGAATGTTAAATTGTTCCAGAGTTAAGCTGGCTTCTTCCATAATGGCCCAATCCGATTTCGAGCCCATCAGTATTGATACAAGTATATTTGACATATTCACCTCTATTATTTACATGGAGCTTTGTCGGAAGTTGCAATGGTGTATATCGCTTCAATCAAAGCCTCTCCTTCCAGTTCCTGTACTCTGGTTTTCAACAACTCGGGAGTATCGCCTGCTAAAACAGGACATTTCTTTTGTACAATAATTGGGCCAGCATCGACCTGTTCCGTGACAAAGTGCACGGTGCAGCCGGTTTCAATTTCAGCCTCATCTAAAACGGCTTGGTGCACATCCAGGTTCATTAATCCTGCATAAGCAGGCAATAAAGAAGGATGAACGTTGATTATTTTATGTTCCCAATTTGCGACAAACTCAGCAGATAATATGCGCATATAGCCAATTAAAACAATGAGTTCTATGCGATGTTGTTTGAGTATCTCGGATAAGGAATGATCAAAATCGCTGCGACTTAATCCCTGAGGATTAATAAACAGGGATTTGAGTCCGAAATTTTCTGCTTTTTCCAAAATGGGAGCATCTGCTTTATTGCTTAAAACCAGCTCGATTGTTGCAGGTAAACGCTGCTGTTTTATTGCAGCAACAACGGCGTTTAAATTAGTACCGCGAGTGGAACCAAGTACGGCAATGCGAATCATGAGGCGCGTATCCTTTGCATATGATCAATACGTTGCTGAATTAATTGTTGTGTACCGATGTCTTCACGATGAAATAAAGGCCCTTCAATGGATGAAATTTCACCTTCCGCTTTTATTTCAGCAGCAACAATGGAATCGGCAATTCCTACATAAGCTGCAGTACGCGAACCTTCAGCAATGATTTGCTGATCGACCTGATTGACTGAAGAAAGGTAGAGATGATCCTGGCAAACTACTTTTGAAAAATCAACGACAAAATTCTTCTTTGGGGTATCAGGATAGCCTTCAGGAACTGCATATTTACACACAGTTGCCTGTTTGGAAAATCGGACCTTATCATCGCTTAAGTCGCCATGAATCATTGCTTGGCAAACGGCAACAAAATCAGATTCTAAAATCGATAATACATTTAATGATTCAGGATCGCCAAAGCGGGCGTTAAATTCAATGACATAAATTCCGTTTTTAGTCGCAATAAAGCTGCCATATAAAATGCCAATATAAGGTTCATCATATTCAGAAGACAATGCCTGAAAGACGGCATTGTTAATCACTAGCGCTTCGTGTACGTCGTGAGGGGTTAAAAAAGGCAAGCGATGGTCGGTGTCTGAATAACTACCCATGCCGCCCGTATTAGGACCTCGATCGCCGTTATAAGCGCGTTTATGATCTTGCACTAAAGGCATGGGAATGAGTCTTTTGCCATCAGCAAAACACATGAAGGAAAATTCCTGGCCAATGAGTTTTTCTTCGATGAGAATCGTTTGCTTTTTATCAAGAATTTCCTGACAAAAACGCAAGGCCTCAGCAATTGAGTGCAAATGTTCCCCTGCGACTTTAACCCCTTTACCCCCCATTAAGCCATTGGCTTTAATGACGTAATTACCTTCCCCAAGCTCAGAGAGGAATGCTTCAACTTGATTGAGTGTGGTAAATTTTTGATAACGTGGCAGACCGGCAATATGATGTTTTTTCATTAAATCACGGGCAAACTCTTTAGAGGTTTCAATTTGCGCCAATTCTTTTTTCGGGCCAATGGTTGGAATTCCTGCTTGCCATAATGCATCCGCCATGCCTTGTTCAAGAGGGGCTTCTGGGCCAATAATCGCTAATTCAATATTCCAGTGTTTTGCCTTAGAGACAACGGCAGCACAATCGGTAATATCCCCAGCAGCATAGTGTGCCGTGAGATGATGGATGCCTGGGTTGATTGCCGTCCCATAACAAAATAATGAAGGTCGTTGTGGTGAGCGGTGTAGTGCTTTGATGAGTGCATGCTCACGCGCACCAGAACCGATAACAAGAATGTTCATTCAATGTCCTCTTTTTTTGGGGAAATACCTCTACTTGTTTCACGTTGTAGTTCAAGTTGCTTCATTTTTTCTGCAGTGAGCTTTTTACAAAAGTAATCGCCATCCATACACGCCATGCAGGGTTTCTTGATTTGATGTTCCCCCCGACGCGTTACGGCTTCAATCAAGTCCTCGTGGGATTGATAGAGTAACGCATCCACCCCGAGATAGTTGGCAATTTCATCCTCGCTTTGATTTGCAGCAATTAACTCTTTGCGTGAGGGAATATCAATTCCACTAAAGCAGGGATTTTTAAGTGCGGGCGACGTGGAGGCAAAATAAATTTGTTTCGCACCAGACTCTCTTACCATTTTCACAATTTCGCGAGAGGTGGTGCCTCGAACAATACTGTCATCGATAATCATGACTATTTTATTTTTAATTTCCGTTGGTTGCGGGGTTAGTTTGTAACGAATATTCCGACTTCTGGCCTTTTGATTGGGCATAATAAACGTACGGCCTATAAAAGGATTTTTATACAGCCCCTCAGAATAGCGGACCCCTAATTCGCTGGCAAAAGACAACGCGGCGGTATTGGCCGTGAACGGTGCTGGGATCACAATATCTGGGATAAGATCGGGATGTTTTTTCTTCCATTGGATCGCCAAATTCTGTCCCATCCGTAAACGCGAACGGTAAACACTGACGTTATTGAGCGTTGCATCTGGCCGGGCGAAATAAACATATTCGAAAACACAAGGTCTGAATTCTTGCGTCTTCAAAACGCGGCGGTGCATCGTCCCGTTTAAGTCAATAAAGGCAACTTCACCAGGTAAAATATCTCCTTTGGGCTCAAAGCCTAAGGCATAAAAAGGGGTGGTTTCTGATGCAAAAATTGTATCTACAGTTCCATCAGGATTTTCACGTGTTCCCCAAACTAAAGGGCGAATGCCGTGGGGGTCACGAAAGGCAACCAGTCCCTTGCCAATAATCACAGAAACAATCGAATAAGCCCCTTCCATGCGTTCAAAAATATGTGAGACTGCTTTGGTCAGTAGCTCGAAAAAGCTGTCATTGTTTTCCTCATTACTGGCGGCATTACTGGCCAGATTATCCGCAAGCATCAGTAATAGGGCTTCCGAATCGAGGGACGTGTTGAGATGTCGATGTTGTTTTAAACGAATTTCATCGGCCAACTCTTGGTAATTCGACAAATTGCCATTATGTGCCAGCGCTATGCCACGGGGGCTGCCAATCCATAAGGGCTGGACATCGGTTTCCGTATAGCCGCCTGCGGTAGGATAACGAACATGACCAATGCCGATGTTACCCATGAGCGGGGAAACATTATCTGGCGTAAAAATTTCACGTACCAAACCCAATCCATGTTTTGTGTAGAACCGCTGATCACACGTCAGGATGCCAGCGGCATCCTGACCTCGATGTTGTAAATGGATAAGACTCTCATACAATTCAGAGGCTACTGGTTCATGACTGTAAATACCTACTATCCCACACATTGGTTATGTTACCCCAAGTAATTTGCAATATGACGCATGATCCGTTGCTCAGCAGGTTCTTTATGTTCCGCAAAGCTGAACTTTTTACCTGTGATTCGTTCATACAACTGAATGTAGCGTGATGAGAGCTCTTCAATTAATTCTTGTGGTGCTTGCGGAAGTTGCTCATCATGATAAGGGTCTGAATTTTTTGCAAACCACAGTCGCAAGAATTCCTTATCAATATTTTCGGGTTCTAATCCTGCGGTAATGCGGTCATGATAACTGTCGGCAAGCCAATAACGACTGGAGTCGGGCGTATGGATTTCATCCACTACGATAATGTTCCCCTCTGCATCACGGCCAAACTCATATTTGGTATCTACTAGAATCAAACCATGATTTTTAGCGATTTCAGCACCACGTTGAAACAGTTTCAGTGCTAAAGCACTGGCTTCTAACCAATCCGCTTCGCTCATCCATCCCTCAGAAATAATTTCAGCTGGCGCAATAGGGCGGTCATGAATTTTTTCTTTAGTGGTTGGCGTCAAAACCGGCTGTTCCAATTGCTGGTTTTTTCTTAATCCTTCAGGAAAAGTAATCCCACAATATTCACGCACCCCATTTTGATATTGAGTCCAAAGCGAAGTACCGGTTGTGCCACTAATATAACCTCTTACTACAAATTCAATCGGAAAAACGGAGCATTTTTTGGCAATAACCACATTGGGATCAGGAACCGCAATGATGTGATTAGGAACAAGATTTTTGGTTTGTTCAAACCACCATGCACTGGTTAAATTAAGTACCGCACCTTTGTAAGGGATAAGGGCTAGATGTCGATCAAAGGCGGTGAGCCTATCAGTAGTAACGAGCATGAGGTAATTACCCAAATCATATGCATCTCTTACTTTTCCTTGATATTTTTTGCCTACAGGTAAATTCGTTTGATCCAAGCAAAAAGCTAAAGCCTCTCGAATTTCGTTGTCATAACGCGTGGTTGTATCGGTAGCATTCATGAGCATAGGGATTTCCAATGATGTGAGTTAACAAAATAGGGTCTATTAACGTAGAAACATCAGTTTCCTCGCTAGTAAACTGCCATAAAACACCGTGATTAATTGTATTAATTTTTGGTAATTCATAGTGGGTATTCAGCGTTTGTAGCGTTTGTTGTCCTTTTAGGTCTTCTTTTGCACGAACGAGATACGCGAAAGTATTGTTCGAGTTGAGCTCGTTAAAGGAAACTTCACGCTCTTTTCGATCCGAATATAAAAGTCCAGTATTTTTGAGCTGTGCAAACTCGTCTGCAGAATCACAATCAATTTCCCAGTGTTCAAAACGATTCACTGTTACCGGAAATCCTAAGCGTCTTAAGGTTTTTTGTACCGTCAAAGCTTGGTTGTCTGTGATAATGAGTTTGACCAGACAAAGATGACTGGTTGGATTTTTATTGAAATTTTTTAGGTGGACGGCGATTCCTTCCCGCGCCTTGTTTGCAGAATCCCATTCACGCGAGGACTCTGGAGCGGCTGCATCGACATCCAAGCGACCAGTACGTTCTTTGATATAATCACGCATGGAGGCAAAAATTGGATCACCATTAATCGTGCGCTCTGGATGCGGCATCATCGCCATGACATTTCCAGCCTGATTGGTAATTGCGGCAATATTGCCTGCAGAGCCATTGGGATTAATTGGGAAATTATCAATAATCTTGCCTTCGGCATCGCAATATTGAAATAAATTTAAACCATGGTGTTCTATTTTCTTTAACAAAGAATCAGGCATTAAAAAACGCCCTTGCGCATGGGCAATAGGAAGATGAATTAAATCGGTGGTTTTAAGATGACGGGTAAATGCATTATGCTGATGATTTTCTGCTAATCGCATGTGCACCCAGGCATTATAAAAACCAGTGCCTACTATTTTGCCATTGGCAATGCGCTTATTTTCAGTCAGTGCCATACTAATCTCATCCTGGTCAAAGCCGGGCACTAAACCTGATTCGACGAGTATTTGGGCCCCATTGCAGATCCCAAACACCGGTTTGCCTTGTTCACTCTGGGCTTTGATTTCTTGAATTACGGGATCAAGTGCGGCAATAATTCCTGCACGGGAACGATCTTCATAAGAAAATCCCCCAATAAGGATATAACCATCTAAGTGACGTAGCTTCTCTAGAGGTTCATTCCATAAAAACTCTACGGGCTCCATGCCAACGCGTTTGACCGCAAGCGCCGTTTCTCGTTCACAATTGGAACCTGGAAATTGAATTAAACCAATGCGTATCATAACAGTTTCACCCTTTGATCTCCTCTTACAACCTGTCCAATTTCATAAAGAGGGAACGATGGAAAATCACGGAGTACTTCGCGTACAGCAGATAATGTTTCTGGTGCTATAAAAAGAACCAAACCCGCGCCCATATTAAACGTACGATACATATGCTCATCATCCAGATGCCCTAACTTACGTAATAAATTGAATATAGGTAGTTCAGGAATCCGATTTTTATGAATTTCTACACCACAATGTTGCGGTAAAATACGGGGAATGTTCTCCAATAAACCACCACCCGTGATGTGCGCCATGCCTTTAATGGCGATGTTTTTTTCCAAAATACTCAAAATAGGTCTGGTGTAATTAATATGTGGGGTTAGAAGCTCTTCCCCAATACTATGGGAAAAATCTTGAAATTGTGACTCTACTTTGTAACCCGCAACATCAAAGAGCAATTTTCTTGCTAATGAATAACCATTGGTATGCAAGCCACTTGAAGGAAAACACACCAGCAGATCGCCCTCACAGATTGCTTTGCCTTCAATCGCTTTATTTTTTTCAACTACCCCGGTAATAACTCCAACCAAATCCAGTTCGCCAGGTAAATAAGTACCAGGCATTTCTGCAGTTTCACCACCAACTAAAGAAATGTGGTTTTCTTTACAGGCCTGGACCATACCTTTAATGATCTGCTCAACAATTTCCGGTTTTAATTTATCGTTGGCAATGTAATCAAGCAGCGTAAGCGGTTTGGCACCTAAAACGATAATGTCATTGGTTGTGGCGCTGACTAAATCGATCCCGATGGTATCGAATTTTTGCATCATTTTGGCGACCATCATTTTGGTACCCACACCATCAATGCTTTGGACTAAAACCGGATGCTGGTAATCTTGCAGCAGGGTTTTGAGATCGTACATGGCACCAAAGCTGCCAATCCCGGTCAGTACATGCGGCGAGAACGTGCTTTCTACCGATTTTTTAATACTACGAACTGCTTCATTGCCTGCTTCTATGTCTACACCGGCAGCTTTATAATCAATAATTGACATTATATGAGCCTCTCAACTAAACCATTTTTCCAGGCAGTTTTGGCTGCACTGATTGACAGATTGATAACCGAATTCATTATCAAGGTTGGGGTTGCTGTGGTTTCACCTATAGTTTGAAACGCTACAGAATATTGGTGGAATATTTGTTCCAGCATGCTTATATTTTCCGGGGAAACTTCGAGGATGAAACCGCCGCTTTCTGAAAACAGTTTTTTATCATTGGGCAAATCACCGGAAATAAAAACATTGACTCCAATTTCACTTTTAAAGCTCATTTCTGCGAGAGCAACCGCGATGCCGCCTTCGGAAATATCATGAGCTGACAATACTAGACCTGCTTGCATGGCTGCATGTACTGCGCTGATCTCATCAGCAAATGCAGCAAGATCCGGTTTAGGGAGTTGGCTGCCCAGTTGATTGTGTAACTGATAATACACACTGCCACCACATTCATCTTTACGTGCTCCAACCATCAAAAGCACTGAATTAGGATGTTTGAAATCATAAGTGACCGTTTTGGATAAATCATTCATTGCACCAAGGCAACTGATAATAGGACTTGGTGGAATGGCGCCTTGGGCTGATTCGTTATACAGCGACACATTCCCTGAAATAATAGGGAGGCTTACACTGCGATCAGTAAACATTTTTACCGCATGACACGCATCGACTATCCCACGCACAGAGTCAACAAATTCACCCATTTGCTCGGTATTCTCGGGATTGCCGAAGCACAAACAGTCGGTCAAAGCGAGAGGCCAGGCACCTACTGCGATGATATTACGCACGGATTCGATGACGGCATTCACTGCTCCCCAATAGGCATCAATTTTATTGTAACGGGGATTATGATCGACGGATAAGGCAACACCTGTGCGCTGAATTTCTTCGGGATACTTATCCTCATTAAAGGGGGCAATTACTCCTGCATCAGCGCATCCTGGCTCCACAATAGAACGACCTTGAACCTGCTTATCATAACTTTCATAAATGGGGGCACGTGAAGCAATGTTTTCATGAGCAAGCAAACTCAATAATTCTTCATTGAAATCACTCACGATAATAGCCTGTGGTTCACTGTGCGAGTGTTGTTTTGAGCTGTAGGGACGATCGTAAAGAATACCTTGGGTAATGTCTTCTGCTCGCGCCGAGACAATTTCTTTTCCTTGGGCTTTAACGACATATAAGCCATCATTTCTTATTTTACCCACTACTGTTGCTTGTGCTCCATCGCAGATTTCTGGAAGTGCAAAACGCGTGTTGTAATGGTTTAAGAAGGTCTCTACCAATTCTTTGGGAACAACCCACATAAAGCGTTCCTGTGTTTCGGAACATAAGACCACGGCAGGTAATAAATTGTTCATACTGGTTGGCACTAGATCAAGGTTGATTTCTGCCCCATAGCCACTGGCCTCTGCCAATTCAACGCTGGCGCATGCAATTCCTCCAGCACCTAAATCCTTGAAGCCAACGCGATCAATGAGATTTTTTTCGCGCAGGAATTCAAACATCGCATAATTGGCTTTAAGAATATGTCTTTGCAAGAACGCATTGGGTTCTTGTACGGCGCCTTTATTTTGTTCTTGTTGCTCTTCACTCAACGTGGCCGAAGCAAAAGCCGCACCGCCAAAACCACTGTTATCTGTGGGTTTACCGACCAATATAAATTGATAATCTTCTGCATTAGGGGGGGCATAGGAGTGGATAATGTGATCTTCTCTAACCACACCTAAGGTAACTACGGTAACGAGACAATTTTCATTATACGCTTCGTCATAATATGTATCACCGCCGAGATTGGCGATACCAAGTGGATTGGCATAGCCCGCAATTCCTTGCACTACGCCTTGATGGATCCATTTTGTTTTTGGACGATTAATATCTCCAAAGCGCAAACTGTCTGCAACGGCAATGACTTCAGCACCCATACAGCATACGTCACGCACATTTCCACCCACTCCTGTAGCCGCTCCTTCGAAAGGTACAAGTTGCGAGGGGTGATTGTGTGATTCATGACTGACCACAATACCATAGCGTCTATTTTGTTTGTCTGTAGCTACTGCCACAATGCCGGCGTCCTCTTTGGGGCCTAGGATGACGTGGGGTGCTTTCGTATTAAATTGGTTAAGGTGTTTGCGACTGCTTTTATAGGAACAATGTTCCGAACCCTGAATTGACCATAAGACACATTCAGCATAGGTTGGTGGTCTTTTTAGTAAGGTATTCTGAATGGTGAGGGCTTCTTCGGGAGTGAGGCGCAAGCTAAAACGTTGGAGTAAATGAGCTATTTCCTCCAAGGACAGCTGAGAAAAATCAAAACAATCCGGGGCATCTTGCATTTTAGGGGATCTGACTTGTAGCTAAAACGTGTCTAATTTTACTTATATTTCGCATATAAAGCAATACATATTTTGCATTTACTTGACAAATTGGTCAAAAATTTACAATATTGGGGCGTGCAATTATAGCCTGGATGCAGCACCAAAAAGCCCAGGTTAAGACATTCATATTCTCGAAATCCCGGGTTACGGCGACGCCTTCACCCAGGCCACATTTTTAATAGATAAATGAATGGATTAAGATTGATTTGACTCCTTCCACAATTTCTCTACGATTTTTGGGTTTGCCAAAGTGGATATATCCCCCAATTCATCAAGACTCTCTATTTCCTTTCCCGCAATCTTACGTAAGATACGACGCATGATTTTGCCTGAGCGGGTTTTGGGTAAATCACTCACCACATGAATGACATCAGGCTTGGCTATAGGGCTTATTTCTTTATTGACCTGCTGGATTAATTCCGTCTGTAATTTGGCATCAGCCACATAATCCTGTTTTAAAATAACATAGGCGTAAATACCTTGGCCTTTAAGCTCATGGGGAATACCGACTACAGCTGCTTCAGCAACAGCAGGATGGCTCACCAGTGCACTTTCGATTTCTGCAGTACCTAAGCGATGTCCTGAGACATTAATCACATCATCCACGCGTCCGGTAATCCAATAATCACCATCTTCATCTCGTTTTGCACCATCTCCCGTAATGTAATAACCATGGTGTAAATAGGTCATGCAGTACCGTTGGTGATCACCGGCAATCGTTCTTGCCATAGAAGGCCAGGGGTATTTTATTGCTAAAAATCCTTCGCCGGCGCCTATGATTTCGTGACCATGTTCATTGAGTAGTACAGGAACGATGCCTGGGATGGGTTGGCGCGCTGAGCCAGGCTTTTGGATGGCATCATCCGCTCTGGGGCTAATCATTACGGCGCCAGTTTCGGTTTGCCACCAGGTATCTACTATAGGGCATCTGTTTTGGCCTACTTTTTGATAATACCACTGCCATGCTTCGGGATTAATAGGCTCGCCAACGGATCCAAGTAATCGTAAGGAGCGTCGGGAGCTCGAGTTTAACCATTCATCGCCAGCACGCATTAAAGCACGTATGGCGGTGGGTGCCGTATAAAATACATTGACTTGATGCTTATCCACGATTTGCCAGTCCCTAGAGGAATCGGGCCAAGTAGGAATTCCCTCATAAATTAGAGTGGTTATTCCATTACAAAGCGGACCATATACCACATAACTATGCCCTGTAACCCAGCCTATATCCGCAGTGCACCAAAACACTTCATCTTCTTGACAATTAAAGATTAATTGATGGGTGTAAGCAGTTTGTACTAAATAACCTCCTGTGGTATGCACTACTCCTTTCGGTTGGCCGGTACTTCCAGAGGTATATAATATGAATAGGGGATCTTCTGCATCCATAGGTTCTGGATCACACTGCGCGCTTACTTTTGTCTTGAGCTCATGCCACCAATGATCTTTATTTTTATCAAAAGGAACGGCATCCTCGCTGGTTTTGATTAGGAGTCTTTGCAAAGGAAGATCATTACATGCTTCATCAACCTGCTCCTTAAGACTAACTAATTTACCACCACGATTAAAATGATTTGCCGTGATCAAACAAGTGCATTCAGAAGCAATGACGCGTTGTCTTAACGCGTGGGCAGAAAAACCAGCAAATATGACGGTATGCACGGCGCCAATACGTGTACAAGCGAGCATGGCAATTGCTGCTTCAGGAATCATGGGTAAGTAAATCGCTACTTTGTCTCCCTTTTTTACTTGTAGCTGTTTGAGCACATTACTCATGCGACATACTTCTGCATGTAATTCAGCAAAACTCAGGATTTTATGTTGGCTGGGATCATCGCCTTCCCAAATAATTGCTGGCTGGTTTGCTTTATGGGGTAAATGGCGATCGAGACAATTCATGCTGACATTCAATTTTCCACCTTTGAACCAGGTGACATCCCCATGTTTGAAGCTGCCGGTGAGGACGGTATCCCAAGGTTGGAGCCAATCTACAGTTTGTTGGGCCACTTCGGACCAAAACTCGCATAGGGAATCTTCAGTTGGAGTTAATTTTGGATCGTGCAAATGAGCATGCATGTTATACCTCTTCACCTTGAGAAATCATTTTAATAATTGCAGAAAAATCAGAATCGCCTAGGCCTTGGTCGATAAAATGTTGATAAATGGTGGTTGCTTTTGCACCTAAAGGAGTACTCACATTAACTGATCGAGCTGAATCCTGGCTGAGCAATAAATCTTTAAGCATCATTGCTGCTGCAAATCCGGGTTTGTAATCATTATTGGCAGGTACGTTTTCCAAAACTCCTGGAACTGGTGCATATTTGCTCATTGCCCAGCATTGTCCTGAAGCATTAGTGACTACTTCAAAAAGTTTTTGCGGTGACAGTTGCAGGTGTTCTGCGAGAGTAAATGCCTCTGAAATCGCAATCATCGAGATCCCAAGGATCATGTTATTACATATTTTCGCTGCTTGTCCGCTGCCTGCAGTACCTGTATGAATGATTTTCTGTCCCATGGTTGCCAAAATAGGCTGAGCGGCATGGAATGCATTTTCTTCACCACCCACCATGAAGGTTAAGGTGGCTGCTCCGGCTCCAGCTACTCCGCCAGATACAGGAGCATCAACGACTTGAAGTTGGTGTTGTTTGGCTAAGTGATGCAGTTCACGCGCACTGTTGACATCAATGGTGGAGCAATCAATAAACAAAGCTCCTTTTTTTGCTGCATGGAACAATCCATTATTGCCATGACAAACATTTAATACTTGCTGGCCGTTTTGCAGCATCGTAATTAATATATCTTGTTCTCTTACGACTTCAAGGGTGTTTTGCGCGATTAGGCCACCTGCCTGGGAAAAATGATGCAAGGCGCTTTGTTGCACATCATAACCGGTCACTTGATGTCCTGCTTTAACGAGATTGATGGCCATGGGTAAGCCCATATGACCAAGTCCCACAAATCCTATTTTTGCCATTGCGTTCTCCATGTGCTGTAAAATGTAGCCTGGGTGAAAGCGAAGCCCTAACCCGGGGCTTTTCTATCAAAGCGTTCCGGGTTCTGTGTCGTTTTATTCAGGCCACATGAAATTATTTCTCTTGTTTTAATCATGCGTTGGCATAATAAAAGCACTTTCATTGATTTCAGTAACAGGCCATTTACTGGTGATGGTTTTGCGTCGGGTATAGAAATGGATGCTTTCCTGTCCGTGCATATTACTGTCGCCAAAAGAAGAATGTTTCCAACCACCAAACGGATGATTGGCAACAGGAACAGGGATAGGAATGTTAATCCCAACCATGCCCACTTGGACGCGTTGGCTGTATTCGCGAGCACTAAATCCATCCCGTGTGAAGATGGCGGTGCCATTACCGTACTGGTTTCTATTCACCAGGGCGAGTGCCTCCTCAAAATGATTGACACGAACAATCACCAAAACAGGACCAAAAATCTCATTTTGATAAATGGACATGTTTTCATCCACATGATCGAAAAGACAGGGGCCCATGAAGAACCCTTGTGGGTGTTCAGGATGCTTAAATGCTCTGCCATCAATAATGAGTTTGGCTCCCTCGCTTATTCCTTTATCTACGGCTGCCAATACTTTTTCTCGATGCACTCCACTAATTAATGGTCCCATATCCGTGTTGGGAGCATCCCCAGCATTGATGCGAGTCGCTTTAATTTGTGGTGTCATTTTGTCAATTAACGCATCCGCCGTATGTTCGCCTACCGTAACAACGACGGAGATGGCCATACAACGTTCACCTGCAGAACCATAAGCTGCGCCAACAATCGCAGCAGCTGCTTGATCGAGGTCGGCATCAGGCATGACCACGCAATGGTTTTTAGCCCCCCCAAATGTATGAGCACGTTTTCCATGCGATGTTGCTGCAGTATAGATATGTTGGGCAACAGGTGTAGAGGCTACCGCAGTAAACGCAGCAATGTCGGGATGGGCGAGCAAATGGTCTACAGTTGCTTTATCACCATGTAAACAATTGGCCACACCGGCTGGTAACCCGGCTTCACTTAATAATTCCAGCAAGCGGACAGAGGCAGAAGGGTCTTGTTCAGAGGGTTTTAATATGAATGTATTGCCACAAGCGATAGCAGGAATCATCATCCATACAGGAACCATTACAGGGAAATTAAAAGGGGAAACACCGGCACACACCCCTAATGGTTGTCTTAATGTGTGGCAATCAATGCCATGGGTCACATCGGCTGAAAAATCACCTTGCAGGTGATTGGCTATCCCACAATGTAATTCGACTACTTCGATAGCACGTGCTACGGAACCTTTGGCATCATCCAAAGTTTTGCCATGTTCACGAGTAATGATCCGTGCCAGGTCCAATTGATTTTTTTCTAATAATTCTCTGAACTTAAAAAGGATGCGCGCTCTTTTTATGGCGGGAGTCTGGGCCCATTGGATTCCTGCTTCTTTGGCGGTAGCAACTGTTTTGTCACACAGTGCTGTAGACGCGAAATGAACTTGACCAATCACTTCTCCCAAAGCAGGATTGTAGATAGAGTGACTTGTGGCGTTCGTTTCGTTGATAAATTGACCACCAATATAATGTTGTACAATGTAGCCCATTAGCAAACTCCTTTTTATTATTTTTATCAAATTAAGTGATTATTGTAATTGTTTCATGGAATTATTTATACAATAATAACGAAGAGATTAGGACTAAAAATGACCTCTATTTGAATCGCACTGTTGAATATTTTTGAATCGAGGCAAGTAGTTAAGGAAATTAATCGATGGGAAAAGGAATTATTATACGTGTACCTCATGGTACCGAATTATCATCAGAATTACTCAATTCATTACAGAAACGCTTTCCTGGTTATGTTTTAGAAACTTACCATCAGAAACCTGATTATAATCGGAGTTTCGGACGTCGGGTCAATAGCCTTAACAATGCGTTCAATTTTCTTCTTGACGCATACCCCTTACCTCCGCAGAGTAATTTTTTGGCCAAGGAAACGTTACGTGATTACGTAGAGGACTGTAAAACCTCGGCTTTAGATGCAAAAGGCTCAACAGATAAGTTACATAAAGAGTTAGAAAAATATACTGCCAAACTAATCGAAGTGATTGCTTTGGCTTGGGGTACCTCTAACGAAGAAGCGATTGAACTGCTCAATGAGGCGGAACAATATGAATTAATGCGGAATGGTCGCAATGATTTGGCCACTTTAATGCCTATGAAAGTGGGCGAGGATATCAGTTATATCCTTCAATTGGACGAATCACTGCCTCCTTACTACGATGAAATAATTAACGAACTAAAAGAGATAAAAGCCCAGAAATATCCGAAAACTCCATCCTGGCTAGCCAAGCTGCCTGAATATCAACAAGCCTATTTTTACCATCTGGATCGAGACATTAGCAGTCCTACGAAAGTGGTTCAGGATTTCACTGACTTTAAAATCAATTGGACATCAATAAAAAAGAAAGCCATCAGTTTAAAGAGGGATCTAGAACAAATTGCTAGTAATTTGTTGCCACTCCCCAAATGGTTTAATGAGTTGAGTCCGCATTTGCGAGAGATGATGCGGCTTTTGGCTGCTAATCCTGCTCAATTAGACAAAAATCTGGATCAGTTTAAAGATTTGATCACTGGAGAGAGTTTTAATAGCGAGAGTGCGGATACAGTGGGACAAATCTCCAGCCTTCCGCAATGGTACTGGGTATTGCCTCATCACCAACAGTTTTTTTTGCAACACGTACTACAAGGTTTTGATAAAATAGAAGATGCGGTTACTTTCTTATCCAGCCGTCATCGTACGCTGCCTTTGCCTGCAAATTATGCCGCTCATAGTTTATTGGGCATGAGTCATGATGGAAAAGTAATTCGCGAACTCTCAAAAAAACGTTACCGTTCCAGCCATATTGCCACACGCGATGGGTTGGAGTGGCCTGCAGCAGTACAACAACGCCATTCCGACTCGAATTTGGCTAAAGTGATGGAGCAGGTGAAACCTGATCAACCAGCATTATTACAAACGCTGATTAGTCCAATTCATGCTGTAGACTATGTACCGACCTGGATTACAGACTTTTTACCCACATTGCCTCCAGATTTGGCGTTGTATAAATTAGCACGGGCTGCGGTAGAGCGGCGAGAGAAGTATGCGCAAGAGCGGGGAGAAAAGCTTCAACCCATTCAACAAAATAATCATCCTTATAATTTAGCAAAAAGGATCTACTATACTCCGTCAAATGATCCTGACGGTTTGAATTTATTGGCTGTCGGGAAAAAATACGTTTCCACAACTCCTGGACTACAGACTTTACTGGATCAATATAAAAATGTTTTAGAGTCCAAACCAGGTTCCGCAACGGTTTTTGATTATGCTGGCAGAGAGTTGTTTTTGAGCTCTTTGGAGCAGTTAATTATTTTGACCATTGATGGACATCCTTATGGATCTTGTGTGAGTGGTAAGGATAGAAAAGCCATTGAACTCATCCATACGGATGCAATGCTCCTTTATAGAGAGCTTTATGGCTGCTGGCCCATATTCGATGAACCTGAAGCTAAAGATCGCATTCGTTTTGTTTCTCTGGTCGCTGATCTTTATATGAGCCGTCATCAACAGGAACATGCAGGACATAATGCTCCGGGCTCTGAAGGCATTAAAACTCCTGAATGGTATTTACCAGAAGATATTGCCACTGAAATTAAAAAGCGTCTCGATAGTGAGCGAGCGCTTAGAGATGATGACCGAGCTGCAACGGATAACGAAGTAAAAAATATTTTTGTGGGTGGTCATAAAAAAGTAAACGAATATTTATTACCTAAAAACACCCTAAAATGTCGTTTAGTGGCGCGACAATTAGGCAAAAAAAATTGTAATCGACTTTACGATGCGCTTCATCCTTTAATTAACGAAAAAAGTTTATTTACCCCAGAACCGGGTTCACGTTGGTCTACTTTGTTTTTTACGGATACGTCGCCAACAACTCCTGAGGGAATAGAACAAATTTCTGAACTCATGTTAAGTCCTACCTCTGGAAAAGATAATCTTGTACGGCTGGAAAAAATATTGCAAATCGTATTAGATAGGCCTATAGCAGATGAATCCCGTTCTGAGGCTACAAATTCTGTTTATGGACGTTTACGCTCACTTTTAAAGGCAAATGAAGAGCAACTCCCTTTTTCTGGATTGGTCGACCGGACCGTCGAAGAGTGGAGCAGCTTGTTTAATAAATCGAAACAATCACACCATAGTGAGGTACCTTTTCATCATTAACTAGAGCCCGGTGCATTTCGTTGGCCGGGCTGAGTCTCGATGTTAAAGTAAATGCTCCAGTCCGTAAATTAATGTAGATAATCCCAAGACTTTTTGGCAGGACAAAATAATCCCGGGCATAAAACAACGGCGATCAATACAGTCATCAGTAATGGTTAATGTTTCACCTACACTACCGAAAATGACTTGTTGACGGGCAATAACACCAGGAAGACGTAACGAATGGATACTGACGTCTCGATGGGTTCCACCACGAGCACCAGGGATCAATTCCTTGAGATTTAATTTATTTTTGGGATGTTTTCTTGCTGCAGCAATCATTTCAGCAGTTTTTAACGCAGTTCCCGATGGGGCATCAAGTTTTTGTTGATGATGCGCCTCAATAATTTCCACCTCGGGAAAGTACTCAGCAGCCTTAGCTGCAAAAAGCATCATCAAAACAGCACTTATAGAAAAATTAGGCACAATGATGCCCCCCAGACGACGACTTTCACATAATGCAGTTAATTCTTTAATTTGATCTGGAAGAAGTCCTGAGGTTCCAATAATTGGGTGTGCGCCATGTTTGATAATAGTAAGGCTATTTTGATACACGCAATCTGCACGAGTGAGATCAACCACAATTTGTGCTTTAGTCTCTTCAATTGCTTGCGCTAAATTATCTTGTTTGCCAAGTTGTGCAACTAATTCAAATTCCTTGTGATTCTCTAAAGTCTCACAAGCCAATGAGCCCATTTTACCATTGGCCCCATTCACAATAACACGCGTTAACATAGTTCTCCTCATAAAATGATTTATGATTTTTCTTTTGGGGGAGGATAGTGAGTTCGCAAAGCCCAAATGGTTGCAAAAGGCCATCCAATCACTGTTGCTTGTAAAGCTAGGGCAACAAAGGCACCTCCAGGATTATCATTCATAAGAAAAATGATCCATGGAAAGAATACAGCGAGGAAGAATATAAACATTTTTTGTATGAAGCTTACCATATAGTGCTCCCATAAGCTTTAATCGAAACGTTAAATCCGTCATTAAATAATCTTAGCAAAAGCAGTTGAAACGAGTTGTGCAAGCGAAGGATGCTCACTAGGGTTCCAACTGTTTTATCAAGGATTATGAATGTTATCACATCAATGCACAGACCAAAAAACGATGGCCATTGCAAAAAGACCTGTTTCATTATAGGACCATAATTACCTATTTTTCTACTAGTGCCGTTCATCGTTCTACTCATTGACCAAACTGAGTAACTATTCGCCTGACCTGCCTTATTTTCCTTTTTATGCACCGAAACTGAACATGATTAAGAATGCTTGCAAACAATCATTAAACATTGTACATTGTGCGCTCATTCTTAAGGCCAATCTGGAATGACATTTACTATCTAACAAGGGTACTCTAATGAGAAAACAGGAGCTGCACCCACGCACCGCTGTTATAAATAAAACTCAAAAAAATAAGTCTAAAAAAGCACGAACCGATGCATTGTTATGGCTCGCTGCTCATTTTCCTGAAGCATTCGATAATTCATTACGAATTCGTCCATTAAAAATAGGGATTATGGATGATATCTTGCTGCATGCAGATAACGCTGCAGAACAAGGTATTTCCAAAAGTAAATTAAGAGAGGCCGTGGTTTTATTCACCCGCCGTCTTGATTATTTGGCATGCCTAAAGTTGCGAGAAATGCGCATTGATTTGCACGGTAATGTTGTTGGTGAAGTCAGCGAAGAAGAAGCCGAGCACGCTGCAGTTAAGATTAAGAAGCGTGTTGAAAAAAGCGTACGAAATGCACGTAAAGTTCTGACGGAAAAAACACCAAATCAAGTCAGTTCATCGCAGCAAAATACAAGCTTCCAAGCGAAAACAGGTCAACCATCGTTACCTGCTGAAGACCACTTTCCTACTTATCCAGTGCGCTCCTCAACATACAATACCTTAAATGCACCAGCACAACCTGCTAGAGCTACGGCAGTGATGGTAAAAAATAAAACTACAAGACAATACGATCCCGATGTTGTCGCGCGTTTGAAAGAGAAATTAGGGCTCTCGAGAAGCCTTGAAGAGAAAAAGGAAGTCATAGAATAGTTCTTGCTGTAATTTGAGTGACGTGGCGCAATCTCATCATCCCGAACTTTGCAAGGGCTCTCTAAGTTGTAGCACAATGCCATACTCAGAGAACCCTCGTTGCATCCGAGATGACACAAAAGAACCTGGGTTAGGCTGCGCCTTACCCAGGCTAGAAGGCATCACTTCTTTTAGTCAAAATCACAAGTCATTAGAAAATCTGCTAACGTCTTTTTATCCGTTACTTCGATATTAAAACCGCCGCTATTTGTAGCCGGAACATACTCAGAGTTTCCTTGAACATTGATTGGATATATAGGCCATGGATACCAATCATAAGTAAATCCTTGTCCTGTCCATGGGTAATGAATGGGTTGACCCGAATCTTTACTTGGGGTCTTGCTGCAATAAGCGGAATAAAATTGATTTGTTAAGAACGAGCTGAGTGTCGTCCCATCATAGGGTGCGGGGGGCGGATTTTTGCAATTATGAGCGATTTCTAGCGCAGAAACAGGGCAGGAAAGGGTTTCAATGCTGCTGTTCACCGCACAGGGTCGAAACATATTGCCATCTTGTACCCCAGAAAGGTGCGGATTATTTCTTAATTTGAAAAAAGTAAATGCACGTTGTACGTCCGGGGAGTCTGGTGGTAATCCGAAAAACTCGTTAATACGAACGCCCGCATCTTCTAATGATAAATTAGAACGCTTAATTGAATAACATAAAGACTTTAAATTTTCTGCTGAACCCAGGAATAAGAAACCATAGTTGCCGTTACTGTAATTGGGTGAGGGAGGGACTGTTGGATCTGGATAGTTAAAAGTAGAATAGACTACGGCTGGATATTCATAATCTGGATTAGGGGTTTGTGCGCTGGAATAGGGAGGGAATGCCTCTAAAGGATAAAATTGTTGCAGCAGGCCAAAGTTTTTCAGTGCTGTAGGCATGACTGTCAGATTATAAATTGTCTGATAGGCTAGGTATTTATTATATCTCGGATCAGATAATCGTGCCGGATCGGATACCTTCCCGTCATGAATGCGTTCGCAATAATAGTTGAACTTGAGAAACGGCTCATCATAAGAGGCACATTTGATGCTGACTTTGCCACAGTAGGGATCATTAACCTGATCACTTGGCGGACTGTCGATTACAAAATTTCTAATCTTAAATTTAAAGGCCATGCGCTCTTTACCCGTTGGAATATAAGGATTGGAGAGGATATAAGTTGTTGCTGGATAAACATAGACATTAGGATTTGCTTGGTAATTGCAATTCGGATGTGCTTGGCTGTAATTTTGATATACCATTTGCACACGGGCTCGTAACTTGCGCTCTTCAGAAGAAAATTTATTGTCTTGCTGAACTTCTTCTATTTTTAAAACATCCCAATAGCCTTCTTCACAATAAGCACTACTGCATAAAAAATATGATGCGAGGAATAAAAATAATGATGTTATTTTCATAATTATCCTTAACAGATGAATCACGTCGATTAGGACTTACAAAATTCTTAAAGTAATCAATTTTTTCAGATCCTTGAAACGATTTGAGTGTCTTGGCATGTGCAGTTGCAGCAAATTTCAGCTCATAAGGAGACAATCTACCGCAAACAATAAGGCAGTTCGTGGTTGGTGTGTATTTTAAAACAGGATCTGGAAATAAATAGAAAGCACTTAAAACTAGTGAATTTGAGTTAAATAGCTCATAACAATTCCTTATGTTATTACTTGGGGTGGCTGTGGCGAATTAAAAACACTTTATGATACACGCCGCTAACGGAACAAACAAGGTTTCATTGTTGCATCAAAAAGTACCAATGACACACGAGTATCATCAGTACACCTGAATGAGCGGGTGATGGGAATCGAACCCACGCCATCAGCTTGGGAAGCTGAGGTTCTACCATTGAACTACACCCGCAAAATTTTATTTATTATAATCGCTAAACCCGAATAATCTCCATACTGTTTGTACCGCCTGCTGAACCAATTACTCGACCACGTGTTAATAATACAAAGTGTTCTTTCTCCAGATGGCCTGACTTGATTAACTCTGCAAGTACTTGTTGATTCAAGGTTTCAGAAGCGAATTGATGGTAATCCATAAACACCGGGAACACATTATGAACAAGACATAAGCGACCTATAGTTCTCTTATTCGCAGATACGGCAATAATAGGAACGGCGCTTTGTTGTCTTGATATCCATAATGCGGTATCACCTGATTCAGTCAAAGTAATAATGGCTTGGATAGGGAAATGATTCGCCGCATGCATTGTTGCCATCGCAATTGCTTGATCGGCACGTTGGTAATGATAGGTTTCCTCGTTACTATGATAGTAAAAATTCGCATGCTTCTCAGCACTGAGGCAGATTTTATTGACCATAGCGAGAACTTTTACGGGGAATTGACCACTGGCAGTTTCTGCAGACAACATCACCGCATCAGTTCCATCCAATATGGCATTGGCAACATCAGAAACTTCGGCACGAGTGGGTTGAGGATGGCTAATCATCGATTCCATCATTTGTGTTGCAGTGATGACCACTTTATCCAGTCTACGGGCCTCACCAATAATATGTTTTTGAATGGCAGGGACTTCTGCAGCACCTACTTCAACACCTAGATCACCTCGTGCAACCATGATTGCATCGGCTTCCTGAATAATTTCAGTGAGGAATTCCAGCGCCTCTGTCCGTTCGATTTTTGCGATAATCGGTATTTTTTTACCGAATTCAGTGATGAGGGCACGGGTATGGCGAATGTCTTCGGCATCTTTTACAAAGGACAAACTGATGTAATCTACCTCCGCTTCAATGGCTGTATGTAAATCACGTTTGTCTTTATCCGTCATGGTTCTGGCTGCCAGGCCACCGCCTTTTCTGTTTAATCCTTTAAGATCACTCAGAATACCCCCTTCAATGACGATACAGTGAATTTTAGAGCCAGAAATGGTTTTGACTTCTAATTCAATCAAGCCATCATTAAGCAATAAATGATCTCCTGGGGCAAGTTCCCGAGCTAGACTGGGATAAGCTACAGATACTTCATTATTATTACCTAACAGTTCTGGGGCATCGCAATCCAAAGTGAAGGCTTGACCTTCAATCAAAGAGATCGATTTATTTTGGAAACGGCCAATGCGAATTTTTGGCCCTTGCAAATCGGCCATGACTGCCACCGGGCAATTTAACTCTTCCGCAATTCCTCGAACCAGGGCAATAAGCTGCAATGCAGAGGTATCGGCATGGGAGAAGTTAATGCGTACCACGTCAACACCAGCGGTTAACATGGCACGGAGTGTGATTGGGTCGCTACTGGATGGTCCTAATGTGGCAACAATTTTAGTTTGTCTTAACATCTTGTGCACGCTCCTGCAAAATGGCAACAGCTGGCAAGGTCTTTCCTTCTAAACACTCAAGAAACGCCCCACCCCCTGTGGAAACATAAGAAATTTGCTGGTTTAAATCATAGAGATCGATTGCTGCAAGCGTATCGCCACCACCGGCAATTGAAAAGGCATCGCTTTCAGCAATAGCAATAGCTAAAGCGCGGGTTCCATAAGCAAACTGTGCAAATTCAAAAACTCCAACAGGACCATTCCAAATGATAGTTTTAGCTTGATTAATAATATCAACGTACTCACTCACGGTCATCGGACCAATATCGAGAATCATGTCGTCTGTAGCGACATTTTGCAGTGATTTATTATAGGCTGGGCAATGTTCACTAAAGGATTTGCCGACTACCACATCAGTTGGTAAGGGGATATGGCAGCCTTTCTCTTTAGCCAGTTGGAGAATTTCACGTGCTTCATCCAATAAATTCTGTTCATAAAGAGAAACACCAATTTCAAATCCCTGGGCTTTAAGGAATGTATTGGCAATTCCACCTCCAGGGATTAAATAATCAACGAGAGTGACTAATTGGCGTAACAAACTGAGTTTCGTGGAAACTTTGGCGCCACCAACAATTGCCACAATGGGTTTTTTGGGGGCGGCAAGTGCCTTGTTCAAAGCATCCAGTTCCCTTACTAATAAGGGGCCTGCCACTGCAATCGGTGCATATTGAGCGACACCGTAAGTCGAGGCTTGCGCTCGGTGCGCTGTTCCAAAAGCATCCATGACAAAAACATCACATAGATTGGCAAGTTTCCTTGCCAGCTGTTCTTCATTGTTTTTTTCGCCAACATTGAAGCGTACGTTTTCGCAAACGACTAATTCACCTGGTTTGACTTCCACTCCATTGAGGTAATCACTTACGAAACGAACAGGATAATCTAAATGGTCCTGCAAATATTCTGCAATGGGCGCCATCGAAAAACGTCGTTCGAATTTTCCTTCTTCAGGACGTCCCAAATGAGATAAGACGATAACTGCAGCACCAGCATCTAAAGCAGCTTTAAGCGTAGGAAGCGCTGCCTGTAATCGTTGGTCACTGGTAATAATCCCCTCTTTGATTGGAACATTCAGATCTTCACGAATCAGCACCCGCTTTCCTGACAGGTCTATATCGCGCATTTGTATCAGATTCATCAGTTATCTCCAAACTGGGGTTCTAGCAACTCATCATTTGCTGAGCTGTATCAAGCATACGATTAGAAAAGCCCCATTCATTGTCATACCAGGCTACAATTTTAACTAGGTTACCAAATACTTTAGTTTGAGTAGTGTCAAAAATAGCTGATGCAGGATTATGATTAAAATCACAGGAAACTAAAGGATCATCATTAATTTGTAAGATGCGACTTTTTGCTTGGCGTACAATATCGTTGACTTCTTTTGCAGTGGTTTCACGTTTTGCTGTAAAAGTTAAATCAATAACAGACACGTTAAGAACTGGAACACGCATTGCAAAACCATCCAGTTTCCCTGCTAATTCAGGTAATACCAATCCTACTGCTGCGGCGGCACCGGTTTTGGTTGGAATAATGGAGTGGGCTGCTGCACGAGCACGGCGAAGATCTTCATGGCTTCCATCTAAAAGCATTTGATCATTGGTGTAGGCATGCACGGTATTTAATAAACCTGCTTCAATGCCTAAAGCATCATTTAATGGTTTCACAACTGGAGCTAAACAATTTGTGGTGCATGAAGCATTGGAAACGATGAGATCAGAGGCTTTGAGTGTATGGTGGTTTACTCCATAAACTATGGTCGCATCCACATTTTTTCCTGGGGCAGAAATCAATACTTTTTTCGCACCAGCAGTAATATGTTGCATCGCTTTTTCGCGCTCGGTAAAAAAGCCAGTGCACTCTAAAACTAAATCAATATTCAACTGTTTCCACGGCAAATTCAGGGGATTGCGTTCGGCAATGATTTTAATCGCATGACCATCGATAACAAGCATGTCGCCTTCAACACTTACATCGGATGCGAAACGACCATGTGTTGTATCATAACGGGTCAGATGTGCTGTAGTATCAATCGCAGATAAATCATTGATTGCAACAATTTCAAATTCATTTTGTTTTTTTGATTCAAAAATTGCTCTTAAGATACAACGGCCAATGCGACCGTAGCCGTTAATCGCGACACGTATTGTCATATTACTTCTCTCCAATTTTAGTGGCGTCTGTTTACAATTTAGCAAATGGTAAGCAGACCCTTTATCTCAAGTTAAGTATCTAATTCGTAGCTTTACCGCCATGAAGCTCAGCAATTTCCCTCCCCATGGGGAGAAGGTGTCCTTAGGGCTGATGAGGGTTTTTAATTGCGGTTATGTGAACCCTCACTCAACCCCTCTCCCACAAGTGGGGGAGGGCATGCTTCTTTGCTTTATCTAGACTACAAATTTATTAATCATATTTTATTTTTTACTACTAATGTTTCCAATGTCTTAATTATTCGCTCTACAGTAATACCCAAATATTGATAGGCTTGGGCAGCAGGGGCAGATACGCCAAAACGATCCAGGCCGATGACTGCACCTTGTAAACCAACAAATTGATACCAATAAGCAGAACTGGCCGCTTCAATTGCGATGCGGGTTTGAATATTTTGAGGCAAAACATGTTCTTTATAACTTTGATCTTGCTCCAAGAATCGTTCCGCACAAGGCATAGAGACTACTCTCACCTTAAGTCCTCGTGTTTTCACCTGCTCTGCAGCAGCAAGTGCTAGTTGAACCTCCGAGCCTGTTCCGATTAAGATGGCATCAGGAGTTCCATCACAATCCAGAATGATATAACCTCCTTTTTTAATTAACTCAGCCGCTGTTGCTCCATGAGGCAATGCAGGAAGATTTTGCCTTGAAAGCAGCAAGGATGTCGGCCCATTATGATGCTCCAAAGCGAGTTTCCATGCAACGGCTGTTTCCATTAAATCTGCAGGACGCCAAACACTCATACCTGGAGTCATACGAAGCATGGACGCATGTTCTACTGGTTGATGGGTTGGGCCATCTTCACCTAACCCAATTGAATCATGAGTAAAGACATAAATAATACGTTGCTGCATTAAGGCACTTAAACGTAAGGCATTACGTGCATAGTCGGCAAAAACAAGGAATGTTCCACCATAAGGAATAAATCCACCATGGACGGCCAGGCCATTCATTATTGCGGCCATACCGAATTCGCGTACGCCATAATATAGGTAATTACCTGAAAAGTCTTCGGCAGTGATGGCTTTGGTGCCGGACCAATCTGTATTGTTGGATCCAGTTAAGTCTGCTGAACCACCGAGCATTTCAGGCAGTAAGCGGGCAAAATGTTCAATGCATTGTTGTGATGATTTACGGGTGGCAATGGCTTTATCATTGCTGCGGCACTGCTCAAGAAATGCATCGCTGTAACTTTGCCAATCATCAGGCAGATCGCCATTGATTCGACGTAACAATTCATAGTGGTCTTGAGGATATTTTTGCTGGTATTGATTCAGTTGCATGAGCCATTGTTGCTCTTCTTTTTCCCCTTGTTCTATATGATTCCATTGCTGATAAATGGTATCAGGGATGACAAAAGGCTCGTAGTTCCAGTTAAAAAATTCACGAACATTGGCAACGTCTTTTGCACCCAGCGCAGATCCATGAGCTTTTTCACTTCCTGCTACCGAGGAACCCAGTCCAATTACGGTTTTGCAGATAATCAGTGTGGGTTGTGTGGTATTGGCCTGTGCTTTAAGAATGGCTTGCTCAATGGCATCCATATCATGGCCGTCTACCGCTTCGATAACTTGCCAATGATAGGCTTTAAAACGTTGGGCTGTATTATCAGTAAACCAGGATTCAACTTTCCCATCAATTGAAATGCCATTGTCGTCATAGAAAACGATGAGCTTTCCTAAACCTAAAGTACCTGCGAGCGAACACGCTTCGTGCGAAATGCCTTCCATAAGGCATCCATCGCCAGTAAAAGTATAGGTATAGTGATCCACGAGATTAAAATCATCACGATTAAAGTGTGTTGCGAGCACCCGCTCTGCCAAAGCCATGCCTACAGCATTTGCCAAACCTTGTCCTAAAGGACCTGTAGTCGTTTCTACTCCAGGCGTATGGCCGAATTCTGGGTGTCCAGGGGTTTTCGAATTTAATTGACGGAACTGCTTCAAGTCTTCCAAAGAAAGCTTATAACCGGTGAGGTGAAGTAATGAATAAAGCAGCATGGAACCATGCCCATTGGACAATACAAAACGATCGCGATTAAACCAATGAGGATTTTGGGGATTGTGTTTTAAAAACTTCTTCCATAAAACGGTGGCTATGTCTGCCATGCCTAAAGGCATTCCTGGATGTCCTGATTGAGCTTGTTCTACGGCATCTACACTTAAAATGCGAATGGCATTAGCTAATTCTTTGGAAAGATTCATGGGTACTCTTCGTGCTTAACTCGGTGTGATATTGTCGCTCAGAAGACATGAATCAGCAAGAAAATAAGTGCATTTTTGATCATTATTTTGCAAAAAGACTTAATTTTGTCCTATTTTCGTGTTTAATGAGCATGCTAAAACGATAAATTTGTGTAACTATATTATAGATCGATAAGATAGATCATGGATATTTTTGGGGTGATAAAAAACGAATCCAGGCGTGCTTTATCGATTCACTGAAACAATAACCAGTAGAACTAATGTTCATAAATTTTCTTTTTGTATAGATTTATATATAATCAGACCGATTTTTTTACTTTTGAAGTTATTAATAGACAATAAGCAAATGAGCACTATAAGATTGTTCATTTGATATCCCAAAATTCATTTTAGGACATCATGACCCCACTTATTCGACATTTACATGAAACTTTTTTAGCAGAAACTTTCTCTGAGCTCCCTTTCTCACAGGTTGTACAAAATCCTGTGAATTGGAACTTCACAGAAAGTATTAAAAAGTTAGGTCCTGATTTTTATCGTAAGATAGTCCCTCTTCATTTGGTACTGAACCTAGAATATAGTCTTTTGGGACAACAACTAAAAGCCAAGTTTGACTCTGAGAAGCCGATCGATCGAGAGGGACTCACAGAGCAGCTGGTTGCCGCATTGATGATGGCTGAACTTTTGGAACATATCTACGCGCACTATTTGATTGTACCAAGAGAAGTGGTACGGTTACGTCAGCAACAAAATTTGTATCGTGAATTACTCGCACAGTTAATACCCAATTTTCCTAAAAAACCTAAAACAGTAGATGAGTTTTCATTTACTCAAGAAATACGCAATATGACGGTCGAAGCAAATCCGTTTCGATTGTTATTCACACGTTCGAAACGTGCTTTAGATTTTATATCGCGGATATCCAAATCAGAGTCATACCTTCATTTTGTCAGTGTAATGGATAATGTTCTGGACCCTATTCTTGCGCAAATAGCATGGATTTTCTTTCTACCCCGTTTGTTGGTCAACTTCTTCGTGGTGTTCAAACATACGGTGCCTGGTTGGTGGATGGAGGAGAAAGAGGAATCTTTGGGTTGGTCTGTTCGTTTCAATGCGCAAATTAAACGTCGGTGGTTTGAATTAGGGAATGATATTGTTTGGTTTAGCGCCGGATTTATTAATTGTTACTATTTAGTGGGCGCCTTGGCGCCATTTGCTTTTTATGTGTCCCTTGCTGCTTTTGCTTTTGATATCATCATGTCGTTGACTCGTGCGTATATTGAGTTGAGTCGTTTATTTGAGCTACGGTCGAAATATACAACCATGTTAAGCACGACCTCGGATATAAAAGAGCAAAGAGCAATAAACGAGCACCTTAAAGCAATAGACAATCAAATTGCCTTTGAGCAATTTCGACTTGGCTCTCATTTAACGACGACCACGCTCATTTTCCTGGCTATGTGTTGCGCGCTTCCTATTTTTGCAGCGAATCCCATTATTGGTGTGCTTGGTGCCATTGCCCTGGTGGTGATTTGTTTTGTTAATTTTGCTCTAACCGACGCGATTAACGAGAGTCGCCCCAAAGATACCCTAGATCGTTCATCCGCATTGTCAAAGTTGGGATTTTTTGGCCATAAAGAGCCAGCAATTGTAGAGTTAGAGAATATTTCTAAGGAAGAAGACGAGATGCAACTCGATGAGACCTCTTGCTGCCTACAATAATCGGCCGTCATCCCGAGTGCAGGGAGGGATCTCCTCTGATGCACCGTGCTAGAAAATAGAGACCTCGCTGCACAACCTCCACCTCCATCAATGATCTCATTTGGGGTATAGAGCCTTTATTAATTGAATGTTATGCTTTAGGTCTTGTATTAATTTTCAAAGGTAGAGCATGTCAGCGCCAGTCGGATTACCCCAATTTAGCCATCTTGATGTGAATCACTTTCAATCACATCTTGATGCCATATTAAAAAAGCATTTAGAGCAGGTGGAGCGTTTGCTCAAAGAAAATCCTCATTACACCTGGGACAATTTAATGTACCCTTTAGATGATATGGCTGATGAGCTGGAGCGTTTTTGGTCTCCGCTGTCTCATTTGCATGGGGTGATGGACTCCCCTGAGTTGCGTCAATGCTATGATGCCTGTTTGCCATTACTCTCAGCTTATGAATCTGCAATGGGCCATAACCATGACTTGTATGAAGCCATTAAATCAATCGATCTCCATTCTTTGAATCCAGTGCAGCAAAAAATAATTGCGGATAGTTTGCGGGATTTTGAATTATCCGGCGTTGCTTTGGATAAAGAGCATAAAAAGCGATTTGAAGCAATCCAGACACGTCTGGACGATCTGACCAATCAATTTGAACACAATATTTTGGATGCAACACAAGCATTTACCTTACATATTAAAGATCCTGCACGTTTGGCAGGACTACCAGAGCATGCGTTACATACTGCTAAAGAAGTTGCCGCAGAAAAAGGTCTGGAAGGACATGTGCTGACCCTGGAGTACCCCTGTTATCAAGCGGTGATGACGTATGCGGAAGATCGCGCCTTACGTGAAGAAATGTACCAGGCTTATATTACCAGAGCCTCAGATCAAGGCCCTCATGCGGGTACTTATGACAATACACCCTTGATTCAGGAAATTTTGGCATTACGCGATGAAAAGGCCAAACTGTTAGGTTTCAATAATTATGCAGAACTATCAATCGCAACAAAAATGGCCGAATCAACCCAGCAAGTGCGCGATTTTATGGACGATTTGGTTGGCAGAATACATACCCAGGCAACTAGTGAGTTTAAACAGTTGGAACAATTTGCCGCAGAAAAGTATCAGCTCAATCCGGTCAAGCCTTGGGATATAGGGTATTTGTCTGAAAAACGAAGACAAGCTTTATTCACTCTATCACAGGAAGATTTGCGTCCCTATTTCCCTCAACCGAAAGTCATGCAGGGACTATTTGATTTAGTTAAAAAGCTTTACGGGATGTCGATTGAAGAAATAAAAGGCGTTGATATATGGCATAAAGACGTACAATGCTATTGTGTTGTCGATGAACACAACAATGTTCGTGGTTATGTGTTTACCGATTTGTTTGCCAGACCCAATAAACACAGCGGTGCATGGATGGATTCATTGCAAAGCCGCAGAAGGTTGGAAGATGGTACCCTACAGTTACCCATTGCGACCTTGACCTGTAATTTTGCTAAGGCATCAGCCAATAAGCCTGCGATGCTTTCCCACGAAGAGGTGGTGACTTTATTCCACGAATTTGGCCATTGCTTGCATCACATTTTAACTCAGGTTGATTATCTCGGTGCCTCAGGTATTAATGGCGTCGAATGGGATGCGGTGGAATTACCCAGCCAATTTTTTGAAAACTGGTGTTGGGAGAAAAGCGGTTTGGCTGCTTTAACTGCACATGTGGATACTGGGGAGCCACTCCCTGATTCACTTTTTGAACGTCTGATTGCCGCCAAAAATTTCCAATCCGCTATGGCAATGTTACGGCAGATGGAGTTTTCAGTATTTGATTTTCGTATTCATCAGGAATATGTTCCGAATCGTAAATCATTGGTTGATGACATTCTTGCTGATGTACGTGCTAAAACCTGTGTGGTCCCTGTGGTTCCTTACAATCGTTTTCCCCAGAGCTTTAGTCATATCTTTGGGGGTGGATATGCTGCAGGCTACTACAGTTACAGTTGGGCCGAAGTTTTATCCAGCGATGCTTTTTCCCGTTTTGAAGAAGAAGGCGTATTAAACTCCAAAACAGGACATGATTTCTTGCATTATATCCTGGAAGCAGGCAGTTCGAAGAAAGCCGCTGAGGCTTATCAAGAGTTCAGAGGACGTCCTGCAACGGTGGATGCTTTGCTACGTCACAATGGCATTCAGGGGTAATGAGACACTGGGCGAAAGCGAGGCTGTAGCCCAGGTGCCTTTCTAAATCCAAATGAATTTTCACAAGAAAGGCTGCTCATCTGCGACCATTTTATGTTATACTTAAAATGTACAGATTGGGGGCGACCTGGCTTCGACGTGGGTTGCAAAACCAGAGGTGCATGCCGAGAATGAGAACTCTCGTAAATCAGACTCAACTAAATATAAATGCAAACGATGAAAACTTTGCTGGTGGGGAAGCTATCGCTGCCTAATAAGCACTTTAGATGAACCATCACTGTGTACTGGCCAATAAACCCAGTATCCCGTTCGACCGAGCCCGCTTATCGGTATCGAATCAACGGTCATAAGAGATAAGCTAGTGTCTTAATCCATCCCGTATTAAGATGCGAAATTCA
The DNA here is from genome assembly GCF_043161935.1 of Legionella sp. 227. NCBI lineage: Bacteria > Pseudomonadati > Pseudomonadota > Gammaproteobacteria > Legionellales > Legionellaceae > Legionella > Legionella sp. 227. The sequence continues at coordinate 1,370,697 of NZ_CP171154.1, forward strand.
GGGAATCGCTGTGTAGTATCCTGCCCGTCGGAGAATGCACAGTTAAATCAAAAGACACGGCTACGCATGTAGAGCTGAAGGCAGAGGATTTGCGGACGCGGGTTCGATTCCCGCCGCCTCCACCAATTATTCAAACCATTCCTGACCACCAAAGACCATCATAAACCCAATAAAATCAATGCATTGCGCGGGTTTTCATTGGTTTGTATGTTGTATTTCATGGTCTATCATTGTCTACAAAATGTCCCAAAAAAGCCCCAAATTTTAATTTAATGCCCCAATGGCGCCCCAAAAAATAGGGTAAAAATTAATTCATTATGCATGAACCGATTGAAATAGAGTTAACGATAAAAATCAACTATCTCTTTAATAGTACTAGTGTGAGCATCCGTAAGATCTTTTCTCAAAATGCAACAATCACTTTGAGAATAAATTAAAATTTCCAGTCGTTTTTTGAAATACGGAGAATTAATAAAAATATCTAGATCTCTGGAGTACTCTTTGGCATCTTGAGTAAGATATGCAAATATTAGATTGCAGGTTACTCCGTCTGAAATAGATGAATATGTGACATATGGCATTTGAGCAATAAATTTTTTTGATAATCGCTCTCTACCGAATTGATGTAAAAATATGCCAGCTCTCCCAAAGAATAGTGGGTTCTCTATTTCACCTTTTAAATGAATAAAATTAATTTTAGGATTGACGCTGTCAAGCAATTTCTCACAGATTTCTTTTGTTTCTAATTATAATGTTTCTAAATAATCTGCTTCGGCCATTTTTAATCCGCGCAAAAAATCCATTTTCAATTCTTCTCGCAATTTTACTTTTTTTCCTGTTGTCCCTCCAACTAAAGTGGCACTTTTGGTCCTTGGGGGGTAAGGAACGGCCAACCGACTTAAGGGATGTTTTATTAAATTGTCTTTGAATTTTAATCAATAAGTATCCCTCAAATTATAGAATGTTCTCCAAGGGGGGTCGTGTGGAATAACCACCAAAAGTGTTAATTCTGCATTAAACCTTCCAAAAATGTTGTTTTAAATGTTTTTCAAACGCATTCACCATCGCTGTTATGTCAATTTCACCGTTGCTCTTTTTAAAATTGTACTTGCCAGTAAAGGCAATATGCGCCCATGCAATCGGGGAAATCCGGGCAAACTTATTAATAAGCTCCTGACTTACACCCTCGGCGAGCATTTGTTCATATACAATGTTCAAAATAATACTGTTATACGCAATGATGCAATTCGCAACCAGCCTCACAGCATGAGCACTGACACGATTGTGGACGATTTTCTTTCCTTTAAAAACGCCGCGATATATTTTTCTAATGAGGCCTTGCAGTTGATGGTATGCTTCGGTCCGATTTCGTGCTGTGCGTATGGCTTTCCTCAGTGCCACGTTATCAATCAAATTGAGAACATGAATGCTTTTCAAAAGCTTGTTATATTCAAATAGTGCTTTTTTCAACCCTGAATAGCGCGCAGAAGAATTAATTTTTTTGACGATTGTGCTTTGAGTATTCTCTTGTAATAACAAAGACAGGAGTATACGCAAGATTCCGCGTTTTTGTGATCGAATTAATGATGCATTAACAACACCACTCGGACAAATCATACCCTTATATTCAGCAACTGGTTTAACGGAAAGCAGGTTTCGAGCTGCTTCTTTGATGTCCTTGATGCTTGGTACGTATTCAACATCGATGGAGTCCAATATGACAAAATTCAATTGATTCAGCGAATGATTATCCCCTGTTACCATATCAATATTGATGTCTGTTTTATTGCCATTAATAAGATCATAGAGTGAATGGCCTTCATATTCATTCAATCCAATGTTCTTGGCATTGACTGCGATAAAGTTTGCGATCAATGTATATACAGAAATTCCGGCGCCTTCCCAAGATATTTTTTTGAATACCGCGATTGAATGGTACTTTCGCTGGTTGGCATCTTCTGCCCGTCACCATCCCCCAATGTTTTATTGTCGATAAGATCCCACAATTTGAAAATAGGCAACCCATGCACAAGATTACCTGCATTGTCATTTGACGCACACATTGTATCGACTCGAATGTAATCCTGATGAGTTGAGCGTAAAAGGTTGAAATTCATATCCGACATTTCAGCCATTTTTTCAGTACTAATACCGAAGGCATCGGCGAGAATACAAGCATTTACCGCAGTTTTAGGTGGCTTTGTTTTTACATTGTACCGTGACTTCATGTGGGTAAACACATCCCACATGTTGGTACGGTCCCCCATGTGCATCATGATATCCGGAATTTCTACCTGGGGTAATGTTTTAAAAAAGCTATCTTCCAGTTTTTCAACACCATCATACCCAAGGCTCCAATCTTGTTCACCCGATTTCGTTTCTTTAATTTTGAAGGACTGATTTTCGCCACGATTAATTCGACTGGTTGTTCTCTCCCATGCACGGTCTAATTCATTCAGAACTTCATCTAAACGTTCATCGCAATAAACAGGTATTTTTTTATAGCCAAATTCATTGGCAATTTTTTCAGCATCATCAACCACTGATTCAGCCACCAAATCATGATCAACATCACAATAGGTCACGCTATCGTTACAACAGAGCAAATTTTTATCTAAACGGTGATACATTTTTTGATATACAAAAAACTCAAACAGATGCGGATCGATTTGTTCATCGTTCGCGGTTTTCTTCAAATAAGGCAAGGCAGTTTCTGAAATCCTGTCTTCCAGCTCTTGAGGTAATTTAAAGGATGCCGGGCCTTTTTTCCGGCGACCATAATGATTTTTCATGTGTTTGATAAATGCCATGACATCGGCATCTGCTTTATAGTATTCAAATGAAACATGAAGTAATACCGGTCGCAAATAAAGCGCAAATAAACGAGACTGCTCCAGATAAAAACTTCGTTTGGCGGCTTTTGCATCAAACCTGCTTCCCATTAAATAGTCTGCAATGATCGGAAATTGTTTTTCGGGCAGAATGTTATAGGCCTCCCGATTTAATTCTTCATGCCCCATGCCATATTTACGGTTGGGGAACCACTTCATAAATTTTGCCAACTTTGGAACATCAACAGTCAAATTGGCATTGTATTCCGCACGTGCTTTTTCAGCATATTTTTTAGCATCTGACATGATGCTTCTAATATGAAACATAAAGCTAGTGATCAAATTATCCATGATTTGCTGATAGCGATGGTAAATAAAACACAATGCCTGTAAGTACTGTTGTGTTTTATTGACTCGACGTAATCTGGATGCGGCATACTGCTCAGCCAAATCGGAATAATAACGAATCGCATTTTTGGATATTAGTAACGAGGGTAAAAACTCCTTTGCAAATACATATAAGTCGAGGAGCTCGACTGCCTTGGCTACTTCTTCCTTGATAGGATTATATTTAAAGCTCTTCTGATCTGCTCGAATGACATTGAATTTAGTGCTTCCTTCTTCACGCTTGATCAGATTTGACAGTTTTTCTTGTTGTTCCTGTGGGATTAGCTGAATCAGCTTGCCCATTCGTTCACTTTCTCTGGAAAATGCTCGTGTAAACAGATCTTGTAAAGTACGGTAAGACGGGAGCAGTATTTTCTGATTTTCAAAATATACCAACAACTGCCTAAATGTATCATTGCCTTTAGGGTAATAACGTAATAATTCGCAGAGATGGGATTCAACCAAGGCATTTTGTTTTAGCGACCAGTTTTGATAATCAAATAAGTTTAGAATGTCTTGTTTTTGTTGGTTAAGGGTTTGACGTGTGATGCTGCTTGGTAACTTGGCTTTTGCATTTTTATAATATTTTGCAATGAGATAGGCCACGTCATCATGCACTTCATCGAAAGTGAATTCAAAAAATTTCTGCTTGGCTTTAAAGTAAGCAAGCTGCAGTCTAAAGGCAATTTGGGTCTTTGTTGCAGAATATTGACGCAACGCAATCATCTCTTGTGGATTCATTGCAAAATAAAGCTCACGTTCACCGGAATTAAAATTAGGACGCGCATAAAAATCTTCAATTTCTGGCTCGGTAAGTAACTGGAACCGATTTTTCTTTGTCATAGGGTGGTTCAAAAAAACGAGGGTTTTGCTGGACTACTAATCTCAGCAATTAAAGATGGGATTGTACGCTCATTTTTGGTAAGATAAAGCGGTTCAGTAAATCTTGGTTCAATATATTGTTTTTTAATTAGTAAAATGGACTACTCTGCATGAAAATAGGATATGCGCGCGTTTCAACAAAAGAGCAATCTTTATCCATGCAAGTTGACGCATTAAAAAAAGCCGGTTGTGATCAAATCCATGAGGAAATTGCAAGTGGTGCAAAAACTGCCAGACCTGTTCTTGATGAAATTATGCGAAACATTCGTGAAGGTGATACGTTGGTCATTTGGAAATTGGATAGGCTAGGTAGAAACTTGGCTCATCTCATCCATTTGACCAATAAATTGATTGAGAAGAAGGTCGGCTTAATTAGTTTAAATGATCCTATTGATACTTCAACTGCTCAAGGGCGGATGGTTTTTGGTATTTTTGCAACATTAGCTGAATTTGAACGTGAATTAATTCGTGAGCGAACTCAAGCAGGGTTAAAATCAGCTCGGGCTCGAGGAAGAAAAGGTGGAAGACCAAAGGGCATGTCAAAATCAGCAATGGAAAAAGCGGCTATTGCTGAAGCTCTTTATAAAAATGGAACCATCCCTGTTAAAAAAATTGCTGAACAGTTGGATATTTCTAAAACTACGTTGTATCTGTACTTACGTTCTCGAAATGTTTCTATCGGAGAAAAAGGTTGATACTTCAATTAGAAAATAAATATCTCATCATGAGCTGGTTATGCAGGAAAATCCAGCTAATGATAGTATTCCCCAAGAGGTACTAATGTACGATCGATTATATCGTTGGTTTTTTACTTTATCACAATATAGTAAAGCTCTTTACGCTTCGTTCTATTCTTCTGTTTTATATTCCGATGTGGTGAAGCGTTGGCACGGATTGGGGATAGGATACCTTTTATTTCTTATTATTTTGGGAGCTATTCCTTTATCTGGACGAGTAATCATAGCATTTAATCATTTTTTTAAGGGGGAAATTCTATTCCCCATTCAAGCGCTTCCTCTACTGACCATACAAAATGGTGAAATCACTTACAATCAACCCATGCCCTATTTAATAAAAAACAACAGGGGAGAAGTGGTCTCAATAATAGACACGACAGGAACGGTGTCTGAAATGAATCAGTCATACCCTCAACTCACGGTTTTAATTACCAAAAACAAAATGATTTTAAGACCGCCCAGTTATAAACAATTCTTAGGTTTGGCTAAAGACAACATTGGCAACCTAATTTATACACGTAATTTTGACAAAGGGGTTAATGGACTGCTTTCTGGCGCAGAGTGGATTGAGTCCACTGGGATTTCCAGATTAAATACGTTGATGCAAATCTTTGTCTTTCCCTGCGTAACTTTATTTTATTTTGGGGTTTTTGGGGTTATGTTACTCCTATTGTCCGCACTGGTGCAGTTGTACTCTGATATTTTTTTCAGCTTTAAACTCCCATTTAAAGCCTCATGTCGTCTATTAGCTATAGCTGCAACGCCTGCCTTGATTCTATTCTTTTTTATGCGATGCGGTAATTTCTCACTACCGGGAATGGGCTTAGTTTATGGAGTACTCCTTCTCAGTTATACTTCCTATGGGTTGTATTCAGTCAACCGATTTAGTGTTTGATTTTATATATTCTCACTGGACATAGTCCCCAACTCATTAATTCTATGCCCTGATAAATGGGTTCAAATTGTTCGTGGTGTATCGTTCTAGTGGTCACAATAATTCGGCTTCCTGGTTTTAGACGAGCCATCTTTGAAATTAATTCATTCCAAGTAGCATCAGTAAGGCAAGTGGCTGCCACGTAAATAATATTAGCATCTCCAAAATTGTAATGTAAAAAACTGTCGTTGATAAATTGAATGCGCTCCGTTTGAGGTAGGTATTCTTTCTCATCGTCATGTTGTTGAAATCGTTGAGTTACCTTTTTAAGCAGTGTATTTGATTGCTCATATAGAGGAGGTAACAACTCAATACCAATAGATTTTTTAACATTAAAAAATAATATAGCGCTCAATACTGCTTTTCCTGAGCCCGAACCTAAGTCATAAAAAATATCCTGATTGGACGGGGTGGCTCGTTCAAGAATGGTATAAAACGACAAAAAATCGATTTCTCCATAAATAAACTCCTTATCTTGAATCAAATGTAATAATCGATACCTTATCGAATAGGACTTTGCATGGGCTTTTTTGTAAAGAGCCTCCAAAATGCTAGTCTTTTTTTCTATACTTGACCAATCTGACCTCTGAATTAACTGTTTTTTTAACTCTTTTTTCTTGAAATAGGGAACAAGTATGTTAGTTAATAGAAGTTTTAAGATAACTAATAAAAAAGGTATAGTGATAATAAAATAGAACATACGCGTCAGGATGTTTTAGAGGGCTTCATTATAGTATTGCAGGCTCTTTTGAAAAGAGAAATCTAAATTAGAATGGTTTGTAATATTTTTGATATAGCAGAAGGACAAGGAAATTTTATGATTCTTGATAGAATAGTCCACTTTATTATTGACATAGCTTATAAAGCGACTAAAGCTCAGCCAGTCAGCCAGTCAGCCAGTCAGCCAGTCAGCCAGTCAGCCAGTCAGCCAGCGCAATAAGAATTTATGTTCATTTTTAAATGGTTGCAATAAATTTTTCTCTAATTCTCATGCCCCCATTTACCAGTTTAAAAAAAACAATTTATCGAAGGAGGAGTGGGATAAATTAATGTTATCCATTGAAAACGCAAATTTGGAGCAATCCTGGGATTATGCCGAGGCTTTGAGCAAAATAGGTTGGGGAATTGAACGATATTTAATTTACTACAATGAAACAATTATAGGTTTTTTTCAGATCTTTAAAAAAAGATATTTTTTCTTAAGGTATATTAGGCTTGAGCGAGGCCCATTATTTTTAGATGATAGCTATCAAGTGAATCATGCAATTCCAATCTTAATAAAAATACGTGCTCGATGGAATTTTTGGAAAGCTCAGTTGTTGTTGATTAAACCAGAATTACCATTTCAAACAGTATATTATGATTCACTTTGCTCTATGGGTTTTCGACTCGCCACTAAATCACGCTGGGAGTCGAGCAAGGTAAATTTATTACAAAATGAAGAAAAATTACTTCAAAATATGAAGGCTAATTGGAGAAATTCATTAAAAAGATCAATGAAACATTTGGAGTTAAAAAAAACAACTCAGCGTGCTGATTTAGATTGGCTGCTCGATCAGTATGAAAAATTTAAAATACAAAAAAAAATTATTGGGGTTGCCCGAGAGTTAATAGAGGTTCTTTATGAACAAATGATTGGCAGTGGTAGCATTCATATTTTAATTGCAAAATATAAAGACGTCCCTGTCTCAGGGATAATCATTGTAACTCATGGTAAATCATGTAGTTATTTGTTGGGGTGGAATGGTGAGATAGGTAGAAAATTTAACGCACACAATTTTCTATTATGGTATGCAATCAATGAAGCAAAGCTACGGGGAGAAATTTCGTTTGATTTGGGTGGTATTCTTTCAGATAAAAGATATAAGCAACTATCAGAATTTAAATCTGGCTTGAATGGTAAAAAGTATGCATTAGTGGGAACTTTTTATTAAGTTTGCTTATGGATGGCGTGACGATGGGCATTAAATCAATTGCTGGAAAATAAAAATGGGCATCCTATAAATTGTGGCAGATGCGAGTAAATATATTTATTTCTGAAATTTAGTGTGGTGAGCATTTTTTTGGGTTCCTAACCAAGATCCGTTATAGTGTTGAAACACGTTCAGAGGATATTTTACTTTTTTCCAATTTCTCTAAAAATTCGTTGGCCAGTGTTGCAGGATTTCCTTTTGCTGTATTAATAACAGCATCAAAGTCTATGCCCTCTGAAATATTAAGCGAAGCACGTTCTTGATTTTCAAAAAAACCAAACTTATTTGCTAGCTTACTATACTCCTCAATAGTTTTTTTAGAGCCTATGCGTGGTAAATCATCGGAGGATAATTCCAGCGAATCATCGTTAATCTGCAGTTTGACCACACGATCTGAGGTGGTTACTATCTGAACTTCCTCTTGGTAACTTTGTGGTAGTGCGTCAAGATCAACAGGGTTTTCTAAAAATAAGGAGTCACCATTTTTGTCTGTATTGGCATGTTTATTGACCATATAAAACAATTCATTTCTTGAGAGAACATGCTTAGAAGAATCATCAAATAATTTATCTGCCGTGACTAACGTTGCTAACTGATGAAATGGAAATAATCCTATCCGTTTATCCATAGGATTATCGATGTCCGCTTTACGATTTCTCTCTTGAATACGCTCACTTAATTTCTGCACAGGACAATAAGCAAAAACTATAGAAGTGGTTAATGTTTCGCTTGGGTTTTCTTCATTATATTGCTGTGCACGCTTTTGAAAATACTTTAAACATTCTTTGGCACTTTCATCTGGGTTTGGCACTAGATCAATAACAATGGATTGCCCAGAATGGCTCTTATCGAACACCTCATCATAAAGCATCACCGTAGGATCATCGATTTTGGTAACAAAACGTAACTCTTTAGCCAGTTTAGATATTTCACTTTCTATAAATCCCGCCTTTTTTAGGACGTCTTCGAGGTTAGGAAGCAAGGGATTAGGGAATCCTTGGGCTGTAATTAGATGATTGCCTTTGGATAGAGTAAGCACCCCGGTACTACATAATGTTAACATTTCCTCTTCAGTCATTAATGTTTGAAGGTTTTGTATAACACCAGCTGCATCAAGTTTCTCAAACATGAATAACTTTCGATTACTTGGACTCATATTAACAATTTTATCCACCATTTCATCAATGCTCGAAGATTTCCACCCATGTGTTGTAACCAATTCTCTGCACAGGGATGATTTTCCTGCGGTTGATGATCCTAATAACAAAACAACATGCATGGTAAACCTCTTTAATAGGGGGACAATCAATACAGTGTAAGCTCTCTTAGCATAGAGTTAAATTTATATTACTCTGTCCGGAGATTATACAAAAAAGATGCTTATTTTTTTTCTAATTCAACTTATTTTGCAAAAAATTTACATTGAATGATGGCTTTTGATACGGTTATCTTCTGGATTAATTAATTCACATTACGTAAGCCCAACGTTAAACTTCCATCTTTGGCTTAAATTACAGCTTGGTAGCCGGCTTCATTCAGAATTAACACTTTTGGTGGTTCTTCCACACGACCCCCAAGGGCCAGACACAATATAATCTATCGGGATGCTTCTATTTAATACCTGGCTAATTTGCTATAATTTAATACAGTTCATTGGCAAAGAAGGTAAATATGTATAAACCAGGAGAATCTGACAGTGCAAAGATTCCATCCGATCTTTCTGGAAATAATGTGTCACTTCTGGATCTTCAAATAAAGATGGCTCAGATAGAGATAGACAAAAGAGAGGAAATACTAAAAGACTTCTGGGAAAAAATTGAGCAAGGTACTGGCACACCAATTATTGAAAAAAATCACTCCGGGAATTACATGGTAACATTTTTGTATCGTTCTAAAGACGAAGTTAAAGTGGAGCTGGATTGTAATGATTTGAATGAGCAAAAACTTGATCTTGATGGGAAAATAAAGACATTTGAAAAAATTCCAGGTACAAACATTTATATGTTCAAACTTGAAAACATACCCGATAATGTAATTATTCCCTATGGTATTACGGTTACTGGTTATGATGGTATTAAGCATGATATGCAAGACCAGCTAAATAAAAAAACATTCCATTTGCCACTTTGTAATTTAGATAATGGCGAAACATTTCTTGATAAACGAAATTCTTCAGTATTAGTGCTTCCAAACGCTAATCCGGAGCAAACATGGTATAAAGGAGAAATAAGTGATCAGCGAGGTTCACTTCAAACCCAATATATCGATGCAAAAGAGCAAGGCTTCGGTGAAAGAAAATTATGGGTATACACCCCACCAGATTTCAATCCAAAAAAAACAGAGGCATATAAATTAATGGTGATCACTGATGGTGGAACATATACAACGTTAATGAAACCTCATTTAGACCGCCAACAGAAAAAAAATCCTATGCTAAGAGATACTGTAATTGCTTTTGTTGGAAATGTAAGGGAAGGTTCAGTTAAATATCACCCCGTTAATTTAGTGGAAGGGATATCAAAAGATGATACTGACCATCGTCAATATGAGTTCTTGGATCATAGTGAAGAGTTTTATGCCGCTGTAATTGCCCCAACTATTGAACGATTAAGACAAGATCCTACTCTTCATTTAAGTAATAAAGCAGAGGATACCATTTTAACAGGATTCAGCTTAGGAGGACATTTTGCTGCGGAAGCTGGTCTCGCGCATCCAGAGAATATAGGCAACGTTATCTGTCTTTCTGGTGCATTCAATACTAGTATTAAATCACTGGGGACACAATTAAAAGAGTCTAACAGAAAACATGGCTTGAATATTTTCATGTCTATTGGCCAATTAGAAACCCTAAGACAAACACCTGATAACCAAGCCAAATATAGTGTCACAGCCGAAACTCGACTTGAGGCCAACCAGAGATTCTTTGAGGAATTGCAAAGGAACGGACATAATGTCGAATTTATATCACTACCAAGTGGACATAATGAATTATCAACAATTCATGTTATAACTGACCAGGCACTTCCATTTGTTTGTGCTAATAAGCCATACACTAAAGATGAGCATAGCGAGTTGTTGCAACCATCAGAGAAAAAATTATTAGAAGCACGTGAAAGAATGCAAAACTTTAGAGCAATGTCGCATAAGGCTCCCGATCTTACTGCAAGTCAGGATGAGATAAAAAAAGATGATAGTTCAATTACCCCGTTTACAACTACAGCAAAGCCATCAGGAATAAATTAAAATTAATTAATATGTTGAGTCTCTCCAGATATAAATCAAATTCAGTACTAAATTAAAAACAGAACTAAATATATACAAGATATAACCAACATTAATCCAAATAAAGTCAACAGACTATATTTCTTTGTTTGCTTTGCTGTATTACGGGCTTCTGCTATTGAATCAGAAATTACTTTTTTAATTGCTAATGTATATTCCTTTGTGGCTACTTGCAACAAGTTAGTCATAGCTTCTTTACTTCCAACTAATGCTGCATTGAGTACCTTTTCCGCCTTTTCCTTGGCATCATCCTTCCATTGAGAGGAAATACCCTCCATTTCCTCTCTGAAATGCGCCAACATATCCGCTTGTGCCTGTCGTGTTTCTTCAATTAATCTATTGTTCATGGTCTGCAGGATGAGAATTGGGTCATCTTTGCTTACAACCACCCCATGCTTAATGGCGATCTCTTGAATAGCTGCATCAAATTTATCAGTCATTAGATCACCTTGGCGTTGTCTAATTGGCCAAACAGTTGATCACGAACGATTTTTAATCGTTGACGAGTCATAATGCTTTTCTCTGGTGTTCCCAGTACTTCATCAAAGGTCAACTTTTGTTGCAACATCTCAGTAAGATCCCGGCCATAGGTTTCTTTTTTTAGATCAGGGATTTGAATTAAGGCTGATATTCTGTCTTTATTATCTCGGTAGGCTTTCAGTTGTTCAAACGTTTTACCTTCATGTTCTATCACTCCCCAATATGGATTGAGCCAGACGACAAACTGTGCTTCATTTGCAAACTGGTTAATCAGCTGAGCAAAGCCATTAATGGTATCGAACAAGGCCTGGCCGCCGGTGATAACAGTATGAATCACCATTTCATGACCTAATTCCTTTAACAAAGCTGGAACTTGATTGCTGATGAGGTAATGAGATAGCGGTACAAAAGAACTGGCACCGTTGTCAATGACTACATCATTAGTCGTTGAGGCAATTTTTTCGATGAGAGTATCGAATAGCCTAGGGTTGATTTCATCGCCGCTCATGACTTGAATATGGTCGACATTTAAAGCTTTAAAGCCATGAAAGGTTGAATTGATGGGGTCGGTGTCAATGCACAGAGGGGGTTGGCCTTTGTGGTGTTTGTATTGTGCCGTTGTTGCTGAAATAAATGATTTGCCGACACCGCCTTTGCCTTGCAGTGTTATATGAATTTTTGCCATTACAAGAGTTCCTCCAGGTTGGGTTTTGGATTAAAAGTAAAACCGCGAATTTCGTTTTTTGCTTTACTTTTAGCCTGTTCATCTTCCTTGGTGTTCTCCTGAATAGACGGCTTTTTTTCTGCAGCAATCAAACGTGCTACATAGCCACAAAATGTTTTATATGAAAATGAGATTTTGCCTTCTTCAACTAAGGTTTCCCAGACAAGCTTTATGGACCAGCCATCAGTTAGCGCTGAAGCTATATCTTTTTTTAGCGCAAGAAAAGCGGCTTTGTTGACAGATTTATCAGAGACTTTTCTTTCCATCTGCTTTGCTGCGATTCGTTCGCTGAGGGAGCTTCCCATGTCATACCGTCAATTATTGTTGTTCTCTCTGATGGTATGAAATATTGCGTTTCTGTGCAATAGATTATGTTATTTTCTTTCCTGTTGGCGTAATTAAACTTCTTCTTAAACAGACATATATGCAATTTATCGTAATAATTGGTAATTATACGTAATTATAGGGATTTTCAAAAAAAAACCTTGAAATTACATAAAATTACCTGATAGTATCCCATTTAATGAACTTAAAACGCAGGGCAAGATAGGTGAAGTTAGCTAACCAGCAAGCTGGCTACCAAACCTCACGAGTCTTATTCGCACCTTCGGTGCTCAACGAAAAAACTGTGTTTTGAGATCAAATTGATACTCAAAGGATTGCATAACCACTTAGTTAAGAGGTCGGCATCCTTATGGACGAGAAACTTAAAACCCCTACCAGAAAAAATAGTCGTCATCTTCGCGTACCTGTTTTGCCTTCCGAAGAAATTCAAATTAAGTCGAATGCGGCCACTGCTGGCCTTTCAATTGCTGAATACTTAAGACGGATTAGCCTCGGTTATCAAATTCAAAGTAGTGTTGATAAGGATTACATACTACAGCTGGCCAAAATCAATGGAGACTTAGGACGGCTTGGCGGACTGTTAAAATTATGGCTGACTCAAGATAAACGTGTTGCGCACTTTGATCTCCAAACAATAAAAACATTGTTAAGTCGTATTCAAACCACACAGGATGCAATGTTTGAAGTGGTGAAAAAACTATGATTATTTGCCATATACCTATGAAGAAAACAAGACTTAGCAGTTTTTCAGGGCTTATCCAATACCTGTGTAATAAACAAAACAAAGAAGAGCGTGTGGGCAAAGTCAGACTAACAAATTGCAATAGTCTCGATCCCATTTGGGCTGTTCAGGAGGTTTTGGCAACACAAGCCAAGAATCAGAGAGCGATGGGTGATAAAACCTACCATATGCTCATTTCTTTCGCTCCAGGAGAAAACCCTTCACCTCAAGCTTTACAAGAAATTGAAGACAAAGTGGCATCGTCGATTGGATTTAAAGAACACCAAAGAATCTCTGTTGTTCATCATGACACAGACAATTTTCATATTCATGTTGCGATTAATAAAATTCATCCCCAAACCTTTAATATGATTGAACCCTACAGAGCATATAAAACTTTTGCCGAGATTGCATCCAAGCTCGAAATTGAATTAGGTCTTCAAATAACCAATCATCAAACCCGTAAAAGCCGTTCGGAAAACCTTGCTGACGATATGGAGCACCATTCGGGAATTGAGAGCTTGATTAACTGGATGAAGCGCAATTGTAAAGAGCAAATCGAAGCGTCTCAAAATTGGAGCGACTTACATAAGGTTTTAGCGAAACACCATATGAGAATACAAATCAGGGATAATGGCTTTATTTTTTGTGATGAGGATGGCCTTAAAGTCAAAGCGAGTTCTGTATCCAGAAATTTTTCAAAACAGCGTCTTGAATCAAAGCTTGGTGAATTTGAACCATTGCTTTCAATAACAAATCTATCATCATCCAATGTTTATCGGTATGAACCACTAAACAAAACGTTTATCAGTAGTGAACTCTATGTCCAGTACCAGCATGAAAAAGCACAAAGCCAAAATGTACGTTCAGCAAAACTAAAATACTTGTGCGAAGCTAAAGCCAAATTGATTGATAAGGCCAAAAAACGAGGACGAATAAAACGAACCGCTTTAAAGTTAATGAACCTTTCACAGATGAGCAAAAAGTTTCTTTATCAGCAAATTAGCAAAACTCTCCTGCACGACATTGAGAACATCAGGAAAAATTATACGCATGCTCGACACAGTTTAATGGAAAACTATCAAAATAAGACCTGGGCTGATTGGCTGCAAAACAAAGCGCAAAGTGGTGACCAGAATGCTTTAATGGCAATGCGTTATCGCAATCGAAAAAACAACAGTAATTACACTATATCGGGCACAGACTCAGTTTTTTCTTCTTTTAATTTTGGACAAATCGACTCTGTTACTAAAGAAGGTACTGAGATTTATAAAAAGGATAACGCTGTTATCAGAGACAATGGAAAAGAAATTATCATTTCTAAAGGTGGTTCTATCCCTGTGCTTAAAAGAGCCTTGGAAATGGCAAGGCAGCGCTATGGTGATTGTATTTGTGTAAACGGCTCTCCACTATTTAAAAAGATTATCTTGCAAATTGTTATTCAATATCAAATGCCAATCACTTTTGCTGATTTGGATTTGGAAAATCAACGTCAAAAACTAAATTTAGAACAGGAAAAATCTCATGAACAATCAAGATCAAGCAGACAAAACCATCGAAGAAGAGCTCCTGGAAGCCATGAGACTATTGGAACAGCCAATGAAAATAGAAAAATCCGAGACACAAAGTCCAACGCTTTCAGCATTAGACAAGGCTCGCCAGCCAAAGATCACAACAGCTTGCGAAACTTGTCCAAATGCGATCTGGTTCAGCTCACCGGAGGAGGTCAAGTGCTATTGCAGGATAATGCACATGATCAGCTGGAGCAGCAAAGACTCCAACCTGATAACCATGTGCGATGGAAAGTTTTTGGAATAAATGAGAAAAGTAAAAGCCGTAGAAAGTAAATGGTGTATTGTAATAAAAGGTAAAGCTTTAAACCTAATCTGACGGATTGAAGCTTTACCAATCATGTTGAGCCTAGGAAATATGAATTACATTACTGTTCCTTGATAATCGCAGACGATTATAGCGTTTGGCAATTTTTTCAATCTTTGGTTTGATCTGACGTTTAACACCATCAAAACCTAACTTGCTATGATTTGCCAAGTCATTAAAATCACTGAATTGCTTAGGGTTTGATGACTGCTCACCTGGTGCAAAAATTGGTAGAACAATAAAGCCATTAACAGCATCCGCAGCCTCGCTTGCCTTTTCTTTACCGGGGTTGATACCTTTCGATAACTCTAGATGCTTATCATCATCAGCTGCCAGGACAACTGGAGTACGTGGATATTTTTCATGCAATGCTTTAGCTACTGCTTTAAGATTCCCTGAATCAAAGGCTGAAACGACGGCAGGCAGCTCGCATGCTTCTTTTATCGTTGCTGCGGTTGCATAACCTTCAGCAATGACAATAACTGGTACATCAGAAAGTTTGTCCATGCCACCCAGAACATGAAAGCAGCCCTCCTTTTTTGAGTCTTTAGCAAACCGCTTAGTTCCATCTTCGGCAATGTACTGCACAGTCCAAAGGGTCCATTCACAATCCATTGCCGGAATACAGGTGAGTTTTTTTTCTTCATCAGTATACACCCCAGAATGAACCTGAATACCTTTAGATTGCATATAAGGCGTGGGTTCCACAACTTCTGCCATCATGGATATTTTTTGCTTGAGCCTTAATGCAGTACTTTTTTGTTTGGCTTCAAGCTCACGTTGACGAGTTTGTTGATGCTCAAGTGCTTCCGCTTTTAGCGTTGCTTTCTGTTCATCAGTTAAAATGTAACCCTTAGATTTCCAGTTAAGCTCAGTGCCAGTTCGGTTGTTTTTAATGTATCCTGCTGGTATACCATCTAAATGGGCTACATAAAATCCTGCCTTTTCACCGTTTTTATCACCCTCCGTGGGGATACGATGCGGTTTGCCATCCATAATTGGATGCTCGCCTGAAACAATAGCACCAAGGCTTACCAATGCGGCTTTAAATTCATCTGCAGGAATGAGCGCTTTATCCTGAGATTGTGCTTGATATTCAGGAAGCCAGGCTTTGATCTTCTCAACAGGAACACCAGGGTTTGCATACCAACATTTTTGGACTTTATCCCAGGCAATTCCTGGTGTTCCATCAGGAAGTTTTCCTATTGTGGATTTGGCAAGTTCTTTTTGTTTGAAGGGGATGCTTAACCAGACCTTTTCCGAGGTGGTGTTTTCAGATGCCATAAGAGCTTTCTCTTTTAGTTTATCATCCTTGATTTCAATAAGTTCTGCCAGTTGAATGTTTTGGGTTTGCTCCAAAGCACACAGGTGATTCACTATTTTCTCTGCATCTGCAGATGCCCTGAAGATTTCTAAAGGTTCATCTTCCAAAACCCGAATCCATGATTTGATATAAGCAGTGTGTTGAGATGGGTCATGACCGATACCCAGTTCGGCACCTAAAAGCATGCTTGCAATTTCTGCTCTCAATTCTTCTTTGGCATAGGCATCTGAACCAAACGGATGGCCTAAATCTCTATCGAGTCTTGAAGTATGGCCGCTCCAATGTCCCAGTTCATGTAGGGCAGTGGCGTAATAGTTTGCTGCGGATTTAAATTGCTCTTTCGGTGGAAGATGGATGCTATCCGTCGATAGCCTGTAAAAAGCTCTGTCGGCTTCGGAATGAATAATTTTAGCACCTGAGTTATGTAGCAGTTTTTCTGCTCTTTCTATTAAGGACCAGTCTGGCTCTTTTGTAACAAGGTCTGGCATATTATCAATTTGCGAGGCATGAAATACCGTTGCATAAAACACTTTCGGTCGTTCAAGATTCACCTGCACTTTTAATGGATTACCCTGTTCATCAAGCACAGGTTTACCGGTATCATCATGTTTGATTTGTTCTTCATGAAATTTCCAATATTGGATTGTGGTGCCTTTTTCTTCCTTGCGAACTTGTGCGTCCATACTTTGTGCTTGTTTGTAGGTTAACCAACGATTGTCATCACTTTGATTCACCATCAAATACAAAGCATTGATTCCTCGATAACGCTTCCCGGTTACTGGATTGTATGGAATTTGACCAGTGCCTGTGCCTGGCTCCCATGGTTTTAACCAGGGCGCGGTTCCTGTTTTCAGGCTTTCAATAATTTGATTGGCAACGACTTGATGGTAAGGCATCTTAGTCATACATGGCCTCCATCGCATCCTCTTCATTGAGTGCATCTTCTACAAATGCTCCCATGATATCCGCTTCTACCGGACTGACTTCAAGAAGAAATCCAGGGATTTCTAAATCCTCGAATTGTTCTGCAATCACATCCATTAACTCAGTTTCATGATTCATGTGGTGTTCTCCCGTTTATTAATTACCCATATGGGTGTAAGCATTCCCTTGATTTGCCTTGTGTGAACAAGGCCATAATATCGACTATCAAATGACCATTCGCTTTGGCTGGTCATTGTCATGACTTCATCATTTTGAAGTGAGTAATTCGTTATCTGTAATTGAGGTAATGCGCGGTTCATGCCATCTTGTAATTTTGGTTTTGAATAGGGGATTAGCATGTGATTCACAAAAACCCCTTCATTGGTCACCGAGAGGATATCACCAGATACAGCCACCACTTTTTTCATTAAATAACCATATCCGCCACAATTAAGGCCCTGGTCTATATAGCCTCTATTGCGTGCTAACCTAAATGCTTCCCTGTCATCAGGACAAAAAATCACATAGGCATTTTTGATAGGGGCTGCACTGGTGATGCGATATAAGCCTATAGGAATGGATTCAGTCCGGTTTATCCTAAATCCTATGGCATGGAGCAGTACGCCTGCAGCAATAAGGCTGATTAGTACAATAGCGATGAGGATGGACAGTTTTTTCATAACTTGATCCGCTCCTCGTCACTTAAACGGGTACGTAAAATATCTGAGTGCAATGGTGCCTCCACAGAGGCTCTTGCCATGAAGACCGGATCTTTAAAATATAGCGGCTGTTTTCCATAAATCGCAGGAAATCCTGCCGCATAAACCACCATATCCCCAGCTTCTACAATCAAGCCATTGGCATCCTTTTTAGGTCCTGGCATACGCAGGCATTCATCTACAGTTAAAAGGGGTCTTGATATTTCCTGAACCGTTTTTGATATTTGATTCAAGAACGTCGAAAAGCGTTTACCGCTGGTGGTGATGTGTTCTTTAACAATGGTCGTCTGGCCGGTCAGCTTGGAAAGATGCTCTGCTGTTTCAACCCGGTTGGGAGGATAAGCATTTTGAATATGGCAATTAGAGGTGATGGTTTCATCAGGACCATAACCTCGTTCACGGCTTTTAAGCTGATTGATGTCCTGACAAATTAAGTAAAACTTTAAACCATAACCTGCAACAAAGGCTAATGACTCTTGCAGAATATCGAGTTTTCCAAGGCTTGGAAATTCATCAATCATGCAAAGCAATCGATGTTTATACGTTTTTTTCGTTCTGACATAGGATAAGCCTTTATCATCTGATACACGCTCAAACTCCATTTTGTCAGCCAATAGCCTCACTATCATATTAATCATGACCCGAACCAGAGGTTGAAGTCTTGCCTTATCATTGGGTTGAGTCACGATATAGAGGCTCACAGGACTTTCATGGTTCATCAAATCGCGAATGCAAAAATCAGAAGCCGAGACATTATGTGCTACCACTGGATCGCGGTATAACGCCAGATAAGATTTTAAGGTGGATAACACAGAACCAGCCTCTTCTTCGGGGCGGTCTATCATGTCACGGGCGGAGGCAGAAATAACAGGGTGGGTTTTGCCCTCGATATGGGGGTATTGGGTCATTTCAATGAGTAGGTCGGCAATATTAATATTGGGATCAACCAGCATACGGTCAATGTTGGGAAATGTAGCCGGTTCCCCCTGGGTGTTCAATTTATAAATGGCATGCAGAATAAAACCAACCAAAAGGGCTTGCGATGTTTTCTGCCAGTGCGTTTCTAACCCTTTGCCATCAGGATCAACTACAAGCGTTGCCAAATTTTGTACGTCACCCACCTCTGATTCCGTACCCACTCTGATTTCATCAAGGGGATTCCAACGGGCTGAGCCATTTAATGTTGCCGGTTCAAAGCGAATCACTTTATTGTTGGCGTGCTTTTGTCTCCAGCCGGAAGTACATGCCCAAAGTTCACCTTTTAAATCGGTAATGACACAGGAGTGTTTCCACGATAAAAGGGTAGGGATTACAAGGCCAACACCTTTGCCTGAGCGCGTTGGCGCATAGGTTAAAACATGCTCCGGTCCATTATGGCGCAAATAATGAATTTCTCCCTGCGTATCTTCAATCGCCCCAACATACACACCTTCCTCCTGGTCAAGCAAACCAGCATTGTTCAAATCATTTTTATTCGCCCATCTGGCTGAGCCGTGAAGGTATTCGCTGATGTTTTCTTTTTTAAAATGGCGACTCGCGAACAACAGCATCATCAAAAAAAGGCAGCTACTCATCACCACCATGCCCAAGGCGGCATTAAAATATTCGGGATGGTAATGATGATAATTCATGTTCCACCAGAACAGATTCCAGGGTAGATAAACATGCGCCAATGAAAAGCCTAAACTATTGTGATAATGAAACTTATAAGCCACATATTGTGTGCCAATTTCCAGACTGATTAAAAAACCCAGAATAATCATTCCAATGATTCGTATGGTTTTCTTTTTATCCTGTTTTTGCCTTACCTGTGGGCCAATAGATTTATTAGGCTTATTCAGATTCATAGGCTGTCTCCGGAAGCTTTGCGATTGACAAAATGGCTGACTTCATCGTCATTTTCTCCAGAACTAAAACTTCCTTCTGGGACACCTATAGAGGTAATATTTTGAAATGCACAATCCTTGTGTTCCGATAGTGATAAATCGTTTTGTGATTCCACCCGTTGATGAATTGCATCGGCAATTTTCCCACCGGTAGTTTCGGCCACAGTTGCCGCGATCGCCTCCTTTACAGCACTTGCCTTTTCAAGAGCCACATCAAATGCCCCTGATGCCAAATGCGACCCGAACGAGCCGGCGAATTTGGAAGCCTGTCCCATAGCTTGGGTCAAACTGCCAGTTTTAGAAGGTGTGTTCCCATCTGAAACAGAACCTAAATCACCAATCCCCATACTTTGTGATGCTGCTTTGAATGCCGCATGAAGCGCTGATAATCCTCCTGCACTTTGAGCACTGACAGCTCCGGCGCTGCTTGCCAAAGCGGCACCGGCAATGCTGGCAGCACCTAAAGCGCCACCCAGTCCAATACCACCGCTGCCTCCGCCGCCACCACCAGATACAATATTGGCAAGAACAGGAGGGATTTTATTAATCAATATCAGCAAAAGAATGGCGACAACGAGCATCACAAACATTTCCTTTAACAGAATGTCTTTTGCCATAGCGGCATAATATTGGTCGACAAAAGACTTACCGATACCAATAATCAAAATCATGGCAAATGCCTGTAATGCAATACCAAGCACCGTTTTGTAGTATTGAATCGCGATATCGCAAGTCCAGCGTCCGCCACCAAAGCCTAATAAAATGATGCCGCCGTAGGTTAAAATCCAGGCAGTAATCAGAATAATCAGCATGTTAATACTGACCAGTGCCAAAACGACCAGAATCACCCCAGCAACGATTAATCCCACCGTGGTTGCTGCAGGGGACCAGAGGGAGGAGTTATCAATTGCTTTTGAGACAATATCAAAACCTACGTCAATAATGTCAGAGGGGGAAATGTGCGTATCAATTCCGGAAGCTTGAGCCGCGAGTTGTCGCATGGAATCGATGATTGCACTGGCAATGGCAGGTCCATTATCCAAAATCCAATAGAAAAAACCGACAACCACTAAAAATCGAACCGTTTCAGCCATAAATTCCTGAATATCAGCTCTTCGTAATGACATAAGCCCATAGGTCCATACCATGCTGATTAATGCCAGAGACCAGAAGAGGTATCGAGCATAACTTAATAGGGTTTGGCTCCATGTAGAGGCTGTGCTGGAAAAACGATACAGAATATTATCCAGCAAATCCCTGCTGTCCATGCTGCCTTGTGCATAGGCGGACACGGAAAACCCAATTAAAAGGAATACGATTAAATAAGTGATTGTCTTTTTTTTCATAGGATTACCACTTTATACCTGAACTTTTGGAATAACTTCCGCCTTTAAAACAAGCATCCGCTATGGCCTGCAGCTCATCGGCTGTCCTGCCTTCTTTGGAGCTGTCGCAGGTTAACGATGCGAGATGCTCTGCCTTTTTTCTTGCTTTCGTTTCAGCGCTGTCACAGCCTGTAAGCAGAAATGCTAAAAGTGCTATGGATAATCCTAATCGTTTCATTGTTGTCTTCCTCTTGTTATAAATGAGTTACCATTTTTTACCTGAACTTTTATGGTAGCTGCCCGATCTAAAACGCTCATCAGCAGCGTTTTGTATGGCTTCTTTATTCGCGGCTGCTGCATCTTTTGTGGTTTGTGCGCTTTGTTGTGCTAATAAAAGTCCTCTTATTTGAAGCAGTTGATGGGATTGTTGACTTGCCAGTTGCGAGGCAGCCTGGAGCGCTTGTTTTTGTCCTTGGGCAGTTTGAGCCTGAGATTGCAAGGTGCGCAGTTTCACAGAGTCTTCCTTTAAGCTTTGCTGCTGTTTATCAATTCCTTTGAGCATGGCATCGTTAGCACGTTTTTGAGCCACTGAAGCGGATAATTTACTTTGCCTTATTTTCTGGATTTCTTCGGGACTACACTGGTTACTGCCATTAAAGCAGGGGGTTTTTTGATAATATTCCTGACTTTGATACCTATCCAGGTAATTCTGAAGGCTACCTGCTTCCTGTTTGTAATAATCAATCGTATCGGTCGATTCAAGCAGATTATCTATTACCCCATTGGCATTGTCCCACTGAAACGATGTGAGTGATTTGGTGTTATCCAGCATGTTTTGATATTGCTGAATCTGGTTGTTGTATTGATCAACCTGAGTTTTATACTCTTTAATCTGATTCAGTAGCATTTTTCCATTTTGTACGTAATTGGGTAAATCAAACACGGGCATATTGGAGAAGGCATTAAATGTCCATAAATAAACAAACAGGATTCTAAGTTTCATCACAGTTCCTCTTTTTTGTTATCTGAACTGCCGGTAGGGCTTTCTAAAAGTTAAATCTTTTACGACAATGATGTTGAATCGATAACCCGGACGAATGTTTAGAGTCGGTGCTACATTAAGATTTTTTGCCACCAGTTGTGACGTTACTTCGCCCAGCTGTTGACCTAATGCCTGGCTTAATACACTGCCCGCTGTAGGGGGGCTAAATCCATACTGATTGGACTGATTACTATTTTGACTGTAACTGATTCCCCCAACGATACCGGACATCAAGAGGGCTGAACCATAAATTCGTAAGTAATGATTGTTAGCTTTATCACGAAAGCCTGCGAAACCTGCACTATCAGCTCCTGGCATGGAACCAATATCCAAAGCTTTTCCATCTGGAAAAATAAGACGTTGCCAAGCTACCAGTACCGAATTCTGACCAAAGCTTACCTCACTGGAATAAAGGCCAAAAATCTTTGTACCTTGTGGGATTAAAAGATACTTACCGGTCGCTGTATCATAAACGTTCTGGGAGACTTGACCGATGATTTGCCCGGGCAGTTCAGAAGAAATACCACTGATCATCACTCCGGGAATGACGCTTCCAGTTCTTAACTCATATCGACTGTTGGGATTTTCAAGTCGTGAATTTAAATGCCAGCGCATTTCATTTTCCTCACCACCCAGAATTTGCGGCATAGGTCTGGCATTTTGTCGCCCCTCAAACAGTTGAAGTTGCTCTTTTAAGGAGCTGTCGCCAGCGACATCGAATGGTGCAACAGAATTTGCTCTGTGTGTATTGATACTTTCCTTGCTATTCAGGCGAGGATTATCAACCATAATTGATGTTTTTGCTTTGACTGCCTCTTCAAATGCCTGGGCTTTTTCTTGACGAATTCGCTCCAGCTCTGTGTCCGATGCATTTTGACTATCCATCTCTTGTTTTTGAGGGAAGTTTTGATTCACAGGTAACTCAACTACTGGCTCATGATTGATGATGAGTGTCTCATTAGACGCAGGCATCACACCGTTTTTGTGATTTCCAACGACTTCATTGGCCAAACTCATGTTATTTTTCTTCTGTCCCGTGACTTTTATAACCTCTGGGGCTTGGTTTTGTACATTGGCTCTCTTATGGGCAACAAAGACAATGAGCACAACAAAAACGGTCAATACACCAACTGCGATTATTAAGGGTAAGTTATTTACACGCTTTACTCCCGCTGTTTTAAGCTTTTGTGGTGAGTGGTCCTTTGATAATAAATCATAATTTGGGTTCATCAGTATTACTCCTTGTGTGACCAGAGGCTAGCAGGAGCGATTTTTTCTTTAGTTTTGACATAGATTCTGCTGAATGTTTGCGAGCCAACATAAAGACTGACTCGATAGATATATCCAGGCTTAATTTCATCAACTACATAGAAAAAATTTGCTTTTTGTTTTGGTTGGACATTTTCAATTACCCCATAACCTTTGTTTCGCATTTCATGAATCAAATTAATGCCAAAGCCATCACTGACTTTTTGACTGATATAAAATGTATTTTGAGCCGGTGGATAAACCTGAGTGAGCTGTGATGCAGCATCTTTAGCCAAATAAATATCTTTGCTCTGAGAGGCAACTGTAAAATTTCCATATTGCATGCTTGCGCAGTTCGACAAAAAAATTACCAAAAATAAAACACATAAATTCTTCATCTCTAGCACCTCGTAATGGTAATTTTTTCTTGAGAAGAGCCACTTCCGATAATCAGTATTGCCTTGTCGAAGACACTATCAACAATATATCGGCAGCCTTGCAGGCGATAATTGACCATCACTGATTCTGGTTTTTTAAACAAACCACCATTTCTTATGACCAGCAGGGCAGGGGCTTCGCGTTCAGACATGCTTCCCGGCATTTCAATAATGGTTTTTACGCCATTGTTATAAACCCGAACCGGTTTAAACCGGGAGTTGCCCTGTATCCTGTAATTGAAATTCAGATCGCCTAGATATTCATTGGTTTCAGTAAATGTATTGGCTTTTCGGCGTTCTGCTTGCATGTGCTGAATCAATCGCCATTTAGCTTTTGCATCCTCTGGATAAGTAAAGGAGACATAGGGCATAAAATCGTTTTGATCGGACTTCAGCCTGAAATGATAGGTCCTTCTGTCTGTAGTAACGACTAAAGAAGTATCCAGTCCAACATCTTTGGGTTTAATTAACAGATGGATTTGTTGATCCATGCCTGAACCGGTAATGGAAGGCTCAACGAGAAAACGCGGGTCGCCGACATTCATATCGTTAAGTTGTTCCCCTGGCTGTAACGCAATGTCGCAAACCTGTAATGGCGCACATACCACTCTGGTTTGGCCCGAACCATAAACAAAACTGACCGAACCATCTGAGGAATGGAACGGTTTGCTGGTTTTATCCCCTTTCTGCCATTCTTCAGCAATGCTTAAAGCCTGCTTTTCCTGATTCGTGAGTGCTGGAATGGTTTTGGAAAAATAGAAATTAGCAAGTTCTGTGTTGTCCACAGCAAAGCTTGTCAAAGGGAGCATCAATCCAAAGGAAAGAATTATTTTTTTCATGCATTTTCTCCATGCTGAAGATCATAAGACCAGTTGAAATCGCGGACATAAATCAGATGAGGGTTTTTTAAAATCGATTCATTGGATACATCATTAAGTTCATTGTCCTGATACATTGTTACAATAGCTTTCATCCGGGCGGGCTTTTCTTTGAGGGTTCCGTCACGGTTTCTTACGGTCTCGACCCAATCAACCTGCCAGGTATCAGAAGACTCTTGCAGGACTGAGCGAATCTCAATACTGACGAGTTCATGAGCTGCACGGTCAAAAGGATTGGAGTGTTGTTTGTCACTGTAAAATTCTTGAACTTTGGTCAATGCCGCATCGTTTTGGTTCAAATAGGAATAAACCTGAAATACAGCCTTTTTTTGCAGCGCGACATCGACACTGACCATCCGGATGTTTTCAATGAAATGGGCTGCAGCCGCTCGGTAATCATCGATGACTGCCTCACCAACACGGTCTGCACGAGTGACTGACAACGTATTGCCGCTGGCATCCTGCTGAAATACCAGGGGGATAAATTTGGACTGACTTCCAATCGTTATGAGTCCGCCAAGAGCAGCCAACGTGATTAAAAGACTACCTAGACTTACCAATTGCCATATCTGTAATGATTTCATAAGACCTGCTGTATGAAAATTCCAGGCTCTTTTGGCATTGAGATAAGGATTATCTGTTAAGTTGTTTTTTTTATTTTTAAGCCTTAACTTTTGTTTTATTTGGTTCATGCTGCTTCTCCAAATTGATTCATCGTAATTCCTTTTTCTAAAAGCCAATATGAAACCCACTCAGCGCCATGTTGCGCCTCAAGCTGTTTCATTCGCTCGATGGAGTCAGGATCTGTGGCACCCACAAAGGCCAACGCCATTGGACCTAAAGCCAATTGATAAAGGCGCTGTCCTTTGCTACTTACGTAGTAGTAATCACGCTTGGGTTGAGCTGAGGCAATGATGTCAATCTGGCGTGGGTTTAACCCCATGCGTTCATAGATCAGGCGTGTTTCAGGATCTCGTGCATACAGATTAGGTAAAAAGATTTTTGTGGCGGTTGATTCAACAATGATGTCTAAAATTCCAGAATTTGCGGCATGCGATAAATGCTGTGTTGCCATAAACACCACGCAGTTTTTCTTAGCCATGGAATCAAGCCATTCAGCAATTTTGTTTTTAAACACCGGATGTGCCAACATCAGCCATGCTTCATCCAGTAAAATCAGGGTTGGCCTGCCATCCAGTGATGTTTCAATGCGTCGAAACAGATACAGCAATACGGGCAAAGCAAATTTCTCACCCAGCCCCATAAGATGCTCAATTTCAAAAGTCATAAATGAGGACAGTCCTAGACCATCGGTTTCGGCATCCAATAAATGCCCCATCAATCCATCGATCGTGTACTGCTTCAGCGTTTCACGAATGGGTTCATCTTGAATGGTCATAACCAATTCAGATACTGTTCTAGAACCACTCTGATGCATGCTCATAATGGCATGACCAATTTCATTGCGTTGGGCAGGAGTGGTATGTAACCCATTTAAGGCAAGAATCGTATCAATCCACTCCATTGCCCAAGCTCTATCTGCTTTGGTCGATAAAAACTGTAAGGGTGCAAATGAGAGGTGCGAGTTTTTATCCGCAATAATGTAATGCTCGCCGCCACTGGCCTTACACGTGGGATACATGGACATCCCTTTATCAAATGAATAAATCCGTGCATCTTTGTAGCGGCGCCAGGATAATGCGATTAAACCAAGATGAGTTGATTTACCTGAGCGTGTAGGGCCAAACATAATACCGTGGCCTAAGTCTCTTACATGAAGATTTAGGCGAAAGGGTGTGTTGCCGGTGGTGACGCAATGCATTAATGGAGGAGATAATGGTGGAAACAGTGGGCAAGGGGATTTGTTTTCGCCGGTCCAAATGCTAGAGGTCGGTATCAAATCAGCCAAATTCATGGTGTTGATTAAAGGCCGTCTTATATTTTCAACACCATGTCCTGGAAGACTGCCCATAAAGGCATCCATGGTATTAATGGTTTCTGTTCTTGCAGTAAATCCCAAGACATTGATGTTCTTTTCAATCAAAAGAGCCGCTTTTTCGACTAAATCACGGTTTTCATCCATCAAAATGACAACGGAGGTGTAATAACCTTGACCCACCATACCTGAATTGGTTTCAGCAATAGCTGATTGTGCGTCATTCACCATATTGAGCGCGTCTTCATCAATCACACCTGAATGGGTGTTAAAAACCTGGTCGAAAAATCCCCTGACTTTTTGTTTCCACTTTTTACGGTATTTGGTGAAATGCGCCACCGCTTCATGAGGATCCATAAAAATAAATCGAGAACTCCAACGATATTCAACTGGCAATTGAGTTAGGGCTGTTAGAATTCCAGGGTAGGACTCCATTGGAAAACCTTCAATCGCCACACATTGAATAAATTTCCGGCCAATTTTGGGCGTAATGCCCAGTATTAATTCCTGACCACCGATTAACGCATCAAGGTAAATTGGATTTTTCGGCAGATTGACCGGATGGTTAAATCCGGTGACACAATAGTGCACGTATCTTAAAAAGTTATCCTGAGTCACTATATTGTTGTGTTCATCAACATGTTTTTCAGCATTTAGTCGCTCAAGTCGAAGTGCTGAGCTCAGTCGCGATTCAAAGTTTCTGCAGGCTTGTTTGAATTCCTCTATCATTTGATGCGTCTTTGTCTTTTGGCTGAGATTCAATCCTTCGTCATCAAACATCAATTCCACAAAACGCTTTTGGGCAATCACTGGCGGATACCAGGTCAACGTAATCACAAAATACCCTTCATATAGGGTTTCCATGCTTTCAAAAAGTCTTCTTCTTTCCTCATCAACTGCAAAGGAAATCGGATCTGGAAAATGAGAATAAGCGCGCTCACTATAACCTGGAGCAGCTCGTCTTATAGCATCTACATGAACCATCCAACCATTGCCCATGGAGGACATTGCCTGATTGATTCGAAACGAGACCATCTCACGAGCTTCATCCGTGGTATTGGCATTATCTTCGCCCAGGTATTGCCATGCCGCCATAAATGAGCCGTTTTTACCGATAATCACGCCATCATCGACCACTGATGCATAATTGAGTAAATCAGCAGTGCCTCCTGAATTATGGCGATGCTTTTTTAAATGGTATTTACGGCTTTTCAGGCGAATTTCCCAAAAGAGGCAGCTCAAAAGTAAAAGCCCTATGGTACTGATTAAAAAGGTGATTAATACAATCATTGATACCCCCTTTTATTTATTTTGAAAGGAGTTGAACGGGCGGAATAATAGGCTTGGTAGCGTCTCTGCCTTAAATAGATAGCCCTCATATAAGGGTCGGATTTGGCCATTAATCGAAGCCCTTTCAGGGATAGAAACCATATGACACAACCTGCAAAGGCTGCCAGCCAGTCTTGAGCTGCAAAGATTAGGATTGCTGACAAAAGCCCTGAGAACATGACCAGCTCACGGTCTCCGCCCATAAACAAACTTGGGCGGTTTCCGCATCGACGTATGGGGATGGTACGAAGACTCATGGCTGAGTCTCCGTTGCTTTGACCCCAACAGATGGTTTAGAAATTTCCGCGCCTTTGCCAGTAATTGCCGTCATGGTATTTTGAGCTGCTACCAAAAATGAGAGCACCAACACAAAAAAGACAAGAGACCGCATAAACCCATTTAATTCACCGCCAA
This sequence comes from Legionella sp. 227, assembly GCF_043161935.1. NCBI lineage: Bacteria > Pseudomonadati > Pseudomonadota > Gammaproteobacteria > Legionellales > Legionellaceae > Legionella > Legionella sp. 227. The sequence continues at coordinate 1,399,333 of NZ_CP171154.1, forward strand.
AAATAAGCGTCGCACCTGCTGCAACCAATCCAATAATGGCAGCACTAAAGGCAAAAGGACCTGTAATGGATTTTTGAATTTTAGTCAGCCATGAGTCGAAGGGAAGTCCTCCGCCTGCAGAGGATGCAGCAGCTGGATGGGTGATTAACAACAAAAGTAAAACGATTAATCCCATTATCCAGTAGTTCTTTTGATTAAACAGAGTTGTTTGATTCATTCATTTTCTCCTAAATAAGTTTTTCGATGTTGTAATGACCGTTTTCATAACCATGGACATTAATAATTTCTTGAATTTGCCGTCCCTGAGGGGTTCTTGAGATGTGTACGACACAATGGACAGCCTCGCCTATTAAAGGTTCGATTTCAGAAGGTGCGGCCTGATTTCTGGTGATGAGTGATTTCAACCGATGAAGTCCTGCAAGACAGTTATTAGCATGCAATGTGGCTGTTCCTCCCTCATGTCCCGTGTTCCAGGCATCCAGCAAGTCAAGTGCTTCACTACCGCGAACTTCACCAACAATGATTCGATCGGGCCGCATCCTAAGAGTGGTTTTCAAAAGCTGGGTCATACTGACATCAATCGTGGTATGGTATTGAACACAATTTTTAGCTGCACATTGGATTTCTCCTGTATCTTCGATGATAAAAATACGTTCTTCAGGTGCATGAATCACCATTTCATTGATAATGGCGTTCACTAATGTGGTTTTACCAGAACCTGTACCACCAATAACTAAAATGTTTCGGTGTGAAGAGACGGCTTTTTCAATCAGCTCACACTGAGCTTCTGTCATAATCCCCGATTGAACATAGTCATTCAGCGTAAAAACCGATAAAGCTTTTTTGCGGATGGCAAAGGTTGGACTTGAAACAACCGGCGGTAGTTGTCCTGCAAAACGTGAACCATCCAGAGGTAGCTCTCCTTCAAGTAAAGGCTTCATGCGAGTTACTTCTTTTCCATGAAAACCGGCAACAGTTTTGATGATGGATTCGGCACGTGCTGCATTTATATTCCCAATACAACGCATGGTTTCACCAAGCCGTTCCTGCCAAAGTCGGCCATCTGCATTAAGCATGATCTCTACTGTTTTCGGATCGCGAAGCGCTCCTTCAATCAAATCTCCTAAATCACGCTTTAGCTTTTCACGAGCACGGTCTTTAACCGTTAGTCCTTGTTCAACCAGCTCTATCATTGAGTTAATCCTCTTATTATTGTTTATGGTTCTGAGCAGGACTCATCTCGCTTTTGAATTTATTGATTAGGCGATCAACCACGTTTTCTTGATGAGACACACGATCGCTATGCCATTCAGTTTTTTGACGTTCGCGGTTAATTCTGCGTTGAATTTCTTCCCGATGAATGGGAATGGACTTGGGAGCATGAAAACCCAGACAAACTTCTCCAGGCTTGTATTCAAGTACCGTGCAGTAAATTTCTTCACCGATAATCACGGATTCCCCGACCTTTCTAATTAAAAATAACATGGTGCTTCTCCTCTTTTTATCTAAGTAAGTAGGCTTTGCATTGCCTGATATTCTCTTCAACCACAGCTTGGCTTGCTGGTTGATGTGCTTCACCTGCGACATAAAAAGTATTCCGTCGTTTGATGTCACGACAAAAACCAATCATCTGCGGTAGACTCGGCGGCATGTCACAATGATCCCGACACGCTAGAATGGCCTGATTCAAAATTTCATCGGTAAATTGTCCCAACCCTTCCGACCACTCTTTTTTAGCAAACTCCAAAAATCCATCGCTCTTAAACTGACTGCGCCACAAATGCCCGTAAAAAACAGCAAAGCGGGTAAACAAGTTCTCAATCCGCTTGTCGGTACCATTGCAAGCTGACGACATTGGTTTGCTGATATTCATCCTCTCCGGTGCTTGCTGAGTCTTCTGTGTCTTCGTTCCAGAAGGGATCATGGGCTGTTCCAGTACTTGCGCGATGCTTCTCATTCCTTTTCTCCTGCTTTAATTCAATTTTGACTTCATCTTCCCAACACTTCTGCGACAGCCAGTTAGCTGGAAACTTCCAGGCTGGAACCCATTCACCATGAGCTTCTTTTGCTTTACGGGCTTTGATTTGGCTATCGAGTGCTTGCAACATGCTTTGCAGTAAATGCTCATCAGGATTGATTTGTTGAAAAATTTCAAAAGTACGCTCACGTGACTTTTTCTCGGGGTACATATTCCAGAAATGGTCGAATTGGCGTAATAAATAAATATAATTATTTTCTTTTATAAGAGGTATGACGGCTTTTGGAGGTTCTACTGTGACTGGTTTTTCTGAATAACCTTCGTAAAACCCTTTATTTTCAAGGTATTGGTCAGAACAAAATGTGACGGCTTTCTGTGACGGGTTTGTGACTACTTTATTTTGGGTAAAATAACCCAAAGTTGCTAAATTGCATTTTAAAATCAGCTGTAATTCCTCTGATTGCAAACTGATCAAACCAACGCGCTCTAAAGCAGACAAAGCACGTCGAACTTGGGCACGAGAATATTTTTCGCTTTTTACACCTTGGTGCGGCTGAATATAAATTTGTTCAGCAATCGACTGGAAGCTAATTCGCCGTTTAACGCCAACAAGTCCTGTTTTAACGTCCATATACGGTCGTATCCCTCTTAAATAAGCGAGTTGTTGTGCATGAGGCAAACCATAAATTGCCTCAAGTTCCTCGCTGTTAACCATAAAATCCATGATTGATACACATTCCTGGTTGTACATCTCGTTATTGTTTTTGTTCTGTGTTATCTTTATTTGACAGATAATGATTTCTTAATTGCACTTAATGTGCAATTACGCATGACAATATTGCACACTAAGTGAATTGTCAATGGATTTATTAGTTATTTTGAGAAAAGGTATAACTCAATGATGAACATCAAAGAAAAAATTGGTGAGCGAATTTTTCAAGAGCGACAAGCTAAAGGACTGACCAGAAAAGCGCTAGCAGAGCTTACAGACGATTTAAAACCTTCCCGTATAAATAACTGGGAAAGGGGAATAAGAACCCCAGGACCTGAGGAAATTAAACAATTAGCAGAGGCGTTAGATGTAGCTCCTGGATATTTGATGTGTTTGACTGATGACAAACAAATAAAGACAGAATTTCCATGGCTAGGTGCACTAATTCCCATGTTGAATGCACAACAAGCCAGTGATCCTACGACGTGTATTCAAGCCCTAAAAGAAGAGCGCGAGAGTGATTCAGTTTCTTTTATTCCGCTCAGTCCGGAATTATCAAAACAACTTAGTAATAATGCTTTTGCATTTTGCGTACAAGATGACAGCATGTTACCAGAACTTAAAATCGGAGATATTTTAATTATTGATCCTGATAAAAATGTTCAACCTGGGGGATTGGTTATTGCTCGCGATAGCCATGAGGTGGTTGTGCGCCGATACAAACAATTATCAGCTGATAAACCGACTAAAGAGTATGAGTTAATAGCACTCAATGATAACTGGGCAAATATTCGAGTGCAACACGACGACCACCATCAAATTGTTGGAGTGGTTTTGGTATTAATTAGAAGTAAATTATAGTGAACGTAATCTTAGCTAACTTAATAGAAACCATTTGTTCTGTGCACTGCCAAAAAGGTCTGATGTGAAATTGAAGCTAATTCATGCTGTGTTCAAAATTTCCAAGCTAGTAAGTCCCTCTGCTGAACTAAAAGAGAACACAGGGACTGAATGGTTGGTAATTGCGCACTTTAACACCCATAGTTTGGGGATTATCTGGATCGCGGTGCTGTATAATTGCATATTTACTCTTTTAATTTCTCGAAATAAAATCAAATGCTGTTTTGAATCTCTAAAGTCTTTCGCAACGCGTGTCCCAGGTGAAGGATGGAGTGGTTTTTCCGGAATGAAGGTCTAGATGAAATACATTCTATTGTTTTTTTAGCTAATTTTTTTCAGTCTTATTATTTGCTTGCAGTCACTAACATTTAGCAGTAAGAAATATTATCGCCTCTTACAAAGAAAAGACTTGTATTTAGTCAATATATTTATTTTAAGTGAAACGCAAAATGAGCGCGAATAAAAGTAAAACATTTTTTATTCGCGCTCATTATTTTACCAAGGTTTCATATTGAAAGGAGATGGGTTAAAGATTACTTGTTCCTCTTCCTCATTTTCTGTCTTTTTAGGTTCTATATCCTTATTATGCTCAATTTCTTCTTGTTTAGAGGTAGAAGGTTTAGGTTCCATCGAAAGTGGATTTGGAGCAAAACTTTGTTTTTTTGTGACTTCATCCTTTTCTTGTGCTTTCGGACCTGGTATGGGCACTAAATTATTTGCTAGCCGTTGGATAAATGCATCATATAAAGCTAATGTGGGCATCTTAATGCTAAGAGAAAGAATATTTCCTTTATCATCTTTAGTGAGGTTAATACACTCATCCGAAAGGTTATGTTCTTTTTTGAAGTCATTGAATTCTTTTGCAACAGCGTTCATGTATTTATTTACTTCAGGTTGCACTTTCGCTAGTTGCTCTTTTGTTAGGAGCTCTGGCTTGAATTGAATCGTAAGAGTCATTGATTCGCGATCATTCTCAACCAGCAATATTTCTTTGGCAATCAACTCTTCAATTATTTCTGGGTCAAAACTAGACTCTAAGTCAAGTTCTTCATTATCCCCCATTGAAGCAAACTCGCCTATCAATTCATCAGTCTCAACTACTTTGTTTGGTTTAGTTAGAGATTTATCTTCAATTTGGCTGGCTTTATCCTCAGATGTTTTATCAGAGGAGGCACTATCACCTCCACCACCACCGCCGCCATGTCCAGAACAAAGACGTTTAGGAGCGACTTCTTTAAAACAAGTCTTACAACGTACTTTTGCTGCTTCAGCCGCAGCCTCTTTTTTCTCTGCCTCTTTAATTTTTTCTTTTTCTTTGTTTAATAGTTGTAACGTTATTGAAGCTGAAGAGGTTGTTGGTTTGCCTGCTTTGGTTGATTCAGAGACGGGTTGATGTTTTTCTTTCTCTTTGTCTTTTTTCATAAAGGATACCAATTCAAATTTATAAATAATGAAAATATTATACATATATTAAATTATATGCAAAATTTAGTCAAATGGCATTATATTTTAATTGCTTTGGTTTTATTTAAACCAAATTGGTACAAATGTTCTAAACTTAACTGTAAGAGAAAAAAATTGCAAGGCATGGGGTGAAATTAATTAACTCGGTGGAGGGTTGATGGGTATTTACGAGCTCATTAAGAGTGATTAGGTTTAGCTAAGAAAATAGTTGAGGTTTATATGGCTGATACATGTACAGGCGGAACGGTAGCATGTTGGATATCAAGTCAGGTCAATGTATTAAATAATGTTGCAAATAACTTGCTTCCTGTAGAGCGCTTGATTACCGGAGGAGCTTATCTTATCGGTTGCGCTTTTTTATTTAAGGGCATCTATTCTTTAAAGCAATATGGTGAACAACGAACAATGTATTCGAGTAATACCAACATTAAAGAGCCAATAACCTATTTGTTCATCGGTACAATGCTGATTTATTTCCCAACGACTTTTGCAACATTCATGCAATCTTCTTTTGGTTATCAAAATGTTCTTCAATACGCACCGGTAAACAGCGGTAATTCGACTTTGGATACCTTATTTGGTAGTGGAAGTGTCGTTGGAAGGCCATTGACTATTATTATTCAAGTCATCGGCTTAATTGCTTTTGTAAGAGGGTGGGTATTGATTGCGCGCGCTGCAGGTTCGGGTAGCCAACCAGGAGCAACTGGAAAGGGCTTAATTCATGTGTTTGGTGGAATTCTAGCGGTCAATATTGTAGGTACTATTGAGATGATTAATAATACACTGTATGGGGGATAATGTACTCAGTTTTGTACAGATTATACCTTCCTTTTTTGTGGGTCAAATTTAATTTTTTGTAGCTCTATCTAGCGCTGTTAATGTAGCAATAAGGAATTAACGTGTTTGCGAGAGCGAAAGACAATAACTTGTTGATAGGTAAAGTACCGGTTTAATGACTATCTTAAGCAATGAGCAAGAAAGTCATGGGATCAAATCATGAAAAAGCAATTTGAGCTGTAAAAAAACCGTAAAAAGAATTATCAGCCGAAGTGAGTGCAAATTTTTTAGGTTAAAATCTGCGCAACACTTTTATTTTGGTTTTTCCATGTCAACATCCAATACAGAAATCACTCAAATTCTCTCAGTGAAAAAAATTCCAGGTGAATGGGCACAACAAGATTTCATTCACTCAGTACCAAAGACTGAATCCGGTGCAATTGATTTAACTAAAGCTGAGCGTATCGCTGAAGGTGGGACTCATATACTTTATCGATTTCCAGATGCGCCTTTTGTTATTAAATTGATGAAACAAAATCCCAACCCTATGGAACTTGAAGAATTAGAGAAAAAATATGCTGTTTTATACGATTGCTTTGATAAAGATGGAAAACAACGATGCATCCGGGAACAACATATTACATATCAGGTGCAACTTCCCGGAAAGGAACCTCAAAATGCAGCTTTATCCATTGTTCCATATGAAAAATGTTTCAAATCTAAAGTAAAATTTGATTTTAAAATAGAACCTGCAGAACTTGATATTTACTTAATGGAGCACAACCAGGAGTTGTTTGATAAAGTACATAAAACACTTATTCATAAAGACGACGCTGGAGTAGATTTTGAGCTTAATGATTATGCGATTATTGACGAACGAATCGGAGCCATTTTGCAACGTTTGGATAGCGATCCAAAGCTTCGGGAAGTCATGATTGAATTTTTAAATCATTATCGTGATTTTTATCAAAAGACCAATATCATCCTGGATGCCATCGGATTTGAAAACATTCTGTTTTTTAAAGACGAACAGGGTGATTGGCAGTTTAAAATAGGCAGTGCGATTAAGCACGATACTGGAAAATACACAAACGAGTTATTTGATGCATTACATTCTGGAAAAGAAGTCAATTTGACTGGTTTTGTTAATTTTACTCACGCTTATTTTTCACCGGCCAACATTAGGGCAGTCAATGTATGTGCCATGAAACTTGGTTTAGAGCCTGTTATTCATGATGTCAAAATCGATTCAACCGATTTAGTTAGAATCTCTCAAGAATTATCAGTAGGAGAACGAATGTTTGCCTATGCGCGGCATGGTGATTTTGAAAAAATAGATAAAATACTCCAAGAACATCGGGATGAGCTTAGATTTAATCTCAGAGATTTTTGGACATACTCGCTCATCGCTGATGAATACATCAATCATGGCCAGCCGCCAACAGCACTTAAAAATTATCTGGATACGGTGAGTCAATTTCCCGTTATCTTGCCTGAAAACGAGGAGGATGCAAAACGAGTAGAAGACTCAAAAAAGGCTATTATAGACCGAAAAAACATGCATGATAAAAAAATAATGCTTCACCAAGAACTCACAACTTTTATACTTAATAAAGGGCAACTACAAAAAATAATCGATTCTGCTCATACTCCCGCTGTAAGTTATGCTTATGTTGAATCCAATGAACAACACCAACACGGATTGGTAAAAACTTCTCTTGCTCTTGGCAAAAAAAATGTTCAATCCACAGGTACTGAGAATACCGTAGATGGTAATACGAGATTTCCAGCCTCTTCACTGAGTAAAATTGTATTTACTTATTTGGTGTTACAGCTGGTCAAAGAGAAGCAAATCGATTTGGATGAGCCATTACTTTCTATTCTGCAACAAGAAGGTCAGGAATATGAACGATTCAAGGTACATGGTGAATATCCCGAAAAAGCGATACAATTAACAGCTCGACATGTATTGTCACATACTACAGGCTTACCCAATTGGGCTCCAAATTTATCTTCTACACTAACGTTTGATCCTAAATCAGATCTCGGTAGTGGATATTCGTATTCAGGTGAAGCGTTTCTTTATTTACAAAAAGTTATCGAGACAAAAACGGGTAAAAATTTAGAGACCCTGGCTAAAGAGTATGTGTTTGACCCTTTAAAAATGGAGCGCTCTACGTTCCAGCCGCAACCAGAAGACGATACAAATATTGTAGTGGTTCATACTCAGCTAGAAAAATCGACTCCCATATTAGAAATAGAGCCACCACTTCATTCTGCCGCATCACTGCTTACAACAGCCAATGATTTTTCAAAATTTATGGGTGCTTGGTTGGATAGTATGGATGATCCAATAATAAAACAAGCCTTTGAACCAAGAAGTGCTTACAGTATCGCGAATACATGTGGATTAGGATGGCATCTTTATAAAAATAAAGATGCCGTCATCGCCTATCAATGGGGTGCAAACCCTAATACCCGATCTTTTATTGCACTCAATGTTACAGAAAAAAAGGGTGCGGTATTTTTTACGAATTCAGAAAATGGGATGAGTATTGCAACTCAAATTTTGAACTCTCCTAATTTACCTCCTATTGGCGACATGCAAGAGCTCTTTAACTATATGAGTTTTAGTCAAAGTGATGAGCCAGGTTGGCAAGAAACCATTGCAGGTAAGATTGCTGAAAATGAGGGTAGGCTTGAAGAGGCGAAACATTATTTTGAAAAGGCCATTGAGCTAAGGCGTTTGGAGTGGTCGAATGCAGTTCACCAAAATTCTTCTCCAGAAAAAACAGTATTTACCTCTCCATTGGAGACTTTTGTAGGAAATTATAACGATGAAGCAGAGATCTACCTAAGAGAAAGTAGCTTAATCTGTAGGCGTTTTAATAGAGAAACAAAGCTTGTGCGAATATCAGAGACCGAATTTCTTCCTGAAGAGGATCCATCGTTCAAACTAAGTTTCAAGCGAGATCTCGTGGAAATTATTTCTATCCATGGTGATCAAACCTTATTGTTTAAACATCCTTTACCAAAACCTCAACTAGAAACGGATCATGAAAAAACAGGTGGAACTAAAGAGCAGCCTTCTTTAACAACTGTTGATTCAGGAAAAAAAGTGATGTTGCACGATTTGATGGAAAAAGCCTATATTCCTGGAATATCCATCGCCACTATTTCTGATGGAACACTTTCTTGGAACGGTGCGTTCGGTATTTCTGATATGGACTCAGGAGATTGTGTTGATGAATCTACTGTATTTGAGGCGTGTTCATTGAGTAAACCCTTGTTTGCTTATTTAGTATTAAAACTGATAGAAAAAGACCAACTGCCACCAGACTTTCTGACCCAACTCTTGCCCGAAATAGAATATGGACGTTTTAAGAGTGAGGATAAAGAAAAAGTAATGTCTTTAACGCCACAAATGATTTTGTCGCATCAAACAGGATTGCCTAACTGGGAGCCTGGTACTAATCAACTTGAGTTCCAATTCAAACCGGGTGAACAATACCATTATTCTGGTGAAGGGTATCACTATTTACAGAAAGTCATTGAAGCAAAAACGGGAAAAAGTCTTGAAACGCTTGCACAAGACTATGTATTTACACCGCTTGGTATGAAAAACAGTCACTTTGAACGTGCTTGTTTTGAGCCAGGAACACAATTTGCTTCCCGTCATAATGAACTCATGCAGCCCCAACCGTATAGAAACGAGTTAACTGCTGCTGGGTCGTTACAAACTACAGCATATGATTATGCACAATTTGTAATGGCATTACTCAAGGAGCAAATGCTGAGAAAGACAGCAATGAACGAGCTCGTCTCAACAGGAAAAGATGAAATAGCAAGAAAGAAAGAGATTTCTCAAGAAATACTACAATCTGTGTTTTGGGGATTAGGATGGGGTTTAGAGAAAACAGGGAAAGGAACCTTGGCATTCCATTGGGGAGACACACTAGGCGCGAAGGCATTTGTTGCAATAAACCCTGAAAATGGTTCAGCGATTTGTTATTTTGCGAACAGCCAAAATGGGTTATCTCTTGTCAAAGAACTAGTAACTCCTCATGTTGGTTTAACAAAAGGCCTCGATTACCTTTGTGGCAAATATGATTACACGCACTATGATAACCCGGGTTACAAAGAACGACATGAAGGCTTACTGGCTGAGTCACGAGGCGATTATGTTACTGCAAAAATCCAATTGCTCAAGGCCATTGAATTGGAACCTAAATACACTGTTGAACTGACGCAACACATTGAGTGTTATGATAAGCCGGGTTGGAAAGAGCGACAGGAAGGAATAAAAGCAGAATTAAAAGGTGATTATAAAACCGCCATAATCAAATTTAATCAAGTACTGGTGCTAGATTTAGAATCTGAGAAGCAGATCGAAAAACACCTTGCATGGTTAAATGATTTGGATCACCCAATTGACGTATGTAAAGAAAAATTGCAGGAATATACGGGCAAGTATGGGCCTCATGAAATAACCCTTGAAGGAGAGTCGTTAAAGCTCCAATCATTCGGGCAAAGTTATCAGCTTATTCCTGTGGGTAAGAATATTTTTTCACCAGAAAACAATCTCAATTTTCGTCTTGAGTTTGACACAGAACGAGGACACGTTGCATATCATTTTCTCGATCTCGCATTTCAGCCCATTATAGAGAAGAAACAACAAGCAACTGCTTCCACATCAAAAATGACATTGGAAGAGGTGATGAAAAAAGCTGATATTCCAGGCATATCGGTTGTCGCGGTCAATCATGAAGGAATTATTTCTCCGCCACTCGTTAAAGGCACTGTCAGCTCAACCCAATGTGGGTTATTGAAGATGTCTGTGGCTAAAACAATCGAAGAGCAAAGCAAATTCTATAAATCGTATTACATCTTGACTGAAGAAGGCTTGCTTTATTACAACAAATCGAAGGATAAACTTCATAAGCTTGAACTGGATGAATATCAGTTAGAAGAATTACGTAAAAGTTTCGCCAAAGATGAACCAATAGATATCTTGTCCGATGATCAATTAAGTGAGATTACCTCGATTACAGACCATCTTCACTCAAGCCCATCTACCGAAGTAACTTCTGAAACGGTTTTTGGAGCCGCATCGCTTAGTAAACCCATATTTGCCTATTTAGTATTAAAATTAATCGCAGTAAATAACGCGAATGAAGCCCAACCTGGACTGGGGAAATTTAATGCCAAATTTGATTTAAAAACCCCTCTTTATGAGGTTTTTCCAGAGATACTAAAAAAATTCCGCAAGGAAGATGAAGATAAGGCCAAGCAATTGAGCGCAGAAATGGTATTATCTCACACCACAGGGTTACCTATTACGCATGATGAGAGCAAAGGGCTCATTGAATTTCAGTTTGACCCTGGCACAAAATACGCCTATTCGGGTCCAGGAATTGCTTACTTGCAAGAAGTTATCGAGGTATTAACTGACTCCAAACTTGAAACACTTGCCCAAGAACACATCTTTGGGGAAAAAGCGTTAAATATGAAGCACAGCAGTTTTCATACGGATAAAAGTAAATCTCCGCAGGCCGCAAATAGTCTCTATACAACGCCGAGTGATTATGCCAAATTTATAGTAGCCTGGATGAATGATGAAGAGCTACAGTATGCATTTCAACCCAATGTCTTCATGAACAATGATTATTTGCCTGGGAACTGGCCAATAGAGGCAAACAGATTAGAACAGGATCGAAATCATGTGGCATGGGGTTTAGGTTTTGGATTACAAACCAATGAGCAAAGTGGGTGTGGTCTTATTAAAATGACAACCGATCCAAGTCAGTCCTCCTTTGATTGCATAGAACGCTTATTGGAAGATAGAAACGCGGTTATTTTATTTAATGATATGCTTTTTTATGCGGATCAATCTACTCGAACGGTTCATAAAATTGAGTTAACTGAGAGTAATCAGGATGATTTTAATAGGCTGAAAGCACAATGTACCGAGTCCTATAAATTAGCTGAAGGGAGTGAATTAAAATTGATTACCTCTGTAACAGGTCATATCCATCCTGCAAGCAGAGCCTATCATTCTGGTGATATGAATGAATGGAGAGCGTGGGTGGCCATGAATTTAGAAGACAAGTCGGCTATAGTATATTTTGCCAACGCGCATAATGGTCATATTTTAGCAGATTCAATCCTATCTCCAGAAGTAGAGATAGATAACGTGCTTAATTACTTTTTTCAAACCTATGGATTTGCACGGAATTTTGATGAACTGGGAGGGATAACTAATTTCCATGGAGTCAATCCCAATTGCTTAAAGAAAACCGCGCCTAAGATTGAAGAAAATATATCAAAAGAATTAGAAAAAGAAACTGCTATTAAGGACAGTTTTAAGGGATCACAATTAAAAGACTCTATAAAAGAAAGTTTGGTAGTAAGTGAAGAATCAGAACCATTAACTCCTTCATTACCAAAAGCAAAAACATTAACTTTAGGATTCTTGACACCTGAAAAGAGAAAAGAAAAAAATCAACAGGATAATTATTGTGGATTTAAATCAGGGTTTCTCATCGGTAAGTCTTTTTAAACTCATTGCTTAGTACATTGGGGTAGCTGTAGAAACTACTATTACGAATAAAAAGGTTGAGCATACGGATTTAAATAAAAGCGTTATTACATTTTGAGATAACACCATACCTATAAGGGAGTATACGGTGATGGATGATAAAACTTGTGAGCATTGCTATCCTGAAAAACGCTGTCATGTTAGAAGGAAAATGTTTAGTTTATTCGATTATTTTATCTTCAATCCATTTATCTACGTGTTATCTAAAACGTTTCTCCTGTCAGAGCATGATTTTTTACGATTCGATAACCTATTAAATAGGTTGTCCATTCATATTTTTCAAAAACTAAAATTATTTACCAAAACCAATATTATTGATAGGAGCCAATGGAATAACAGCATGCTTGCATTATGGGATGAAGCGCAACGAAGGGGATTAGAGCTCTATAATTTTAAGGAGTTCCAATTACACACGTTGTATTTTATGTTGATATTCCATAGCAAAAGATATTATTTCATGCAGACTCCTATTTCTCTTCTTTATCAAAAAAATACGTGCTTTGATGAGGATACCAAATACGATAATAAATGGATTCTCAAAAAGAAATTATTAAACCAAAAAATCCCCTGTCCTGAAGGAAGAGTGTTTATTTCCAGCAAAAGCGCTTATCAATACGGCATTAAATTAGGGTTTCCTCTTGCAGTTAAACCAGTATCTGAATCCCTAAGTATTCATGCCTTTTGTAATATTCAAACGCCAAAGGAATTAAAAGATGCGATTAAAATAGTAAAACAAGTCGATTTTCGCGTATTGGTTGAGCAACAAATTCCTGGCAATGTTTATCGCTCATTAATTATTAATGATTCATTAATCGCTTGTGTGATGCGACAACCTGGGAGCGTGATTGGTGACGGTATTAGTACTTTTGAAGAATTAATCGATAAAAAGAATGAAGCTGCTGGTGGTAGTAATCCATACAAAATTAATCTCAATAGTTACTTGAAGAAAATCCTAGAGGCTCAGGGGGTTACACGGAACACAGTACTAAACAAAGGACAACAAATTTTTATTTCTAAAAAAGTGACTATGGGCAGTGGTGCAAAAATTAGTAATGTTACCGATTTAATCCATCCAGAGAACAAATTGTTATTGGAAAAAGTACATAAAATTCTCAATATACCCCTTACTGGTCTTGATTTTATTTGTCAGGATATTTCTCTTCCATGGCACAAGCAACCATTTGGAATTATTGAAAACAATAGCTTTCCCTATATCGATTTGCACCTTAACCCTTCTGATGGGGAGCGAATTAATGTGCCAAGTAAAATTTGGGACTATGTATTAAATGTTTTAGGTCAAAGAGGTGGATGACTCGATTAAAATGGATTAAAAAATCAGCGAGCAAGTCCTCGTTTCTCCCTCTTTAAAGATTGTTCTGGGCTGCAAAGGGTATAGGCAATTAGATGATTATTAATAGAACAATACACAATATCCAAATTAGTGTACTTGTTATATAAGGATATGGATAACTCTTATAGGTTTTCTTTCGTGTAAAAAAATCAATAATCAGTACAGGGACAACAGAAAAAAAAGTTAATAAAATGACTAATGCTATGGATTCTGCACCTTGCTGAAAAGGCATAAGCTTTATTAAAAACGCCAGTATATCATGCAAAAATTTACTTAAATAAAAGATGACCCACACAAACAAAAAATCAAAAGTATAGATAAACCAGGAAGCAGCAAACAGTGGTAGAAGTAACCTAGCTCCTTTTATTGCCCATAGCTTCTTTAAGGATTTGCTAAACTCCTCTGAAAAAAGAACCATAACTACACCGAAGAGAACAACTAAAGCAAATAACATTTATTTGATCCTTTTCTCAACATCTTTCAATGTGTATCAAGTTGCATTGATAAAGGCTTATCTTATGAATGTGTTCTTGACACGTTCAATTGCACGGCGAATTTTTTGTTCCGGTCGCGCTTTAAATGAATTTCCATTGAAGAAATAATCGTCACCCTCAGGAGATTGTTCAGAAAAAAAGTAGTTATACACACAACATCGAGGTTGGTCACATAAGACTGGATTGACAGCATGCCACGATGTTCGATTTGTTTCCATCACAAGCAGGCGATTAAAAAGATTGGGGACAATAATGCGATTTTTAATTTCTTTATCCCATAGTTCATAATTTCCACCATTTTCGAGCTGCCAATTGGGGGACACATAATAAAGTACATTTACCGTTCGATAGTATTTTCTGTCTACATCATGCGAGTTATCCAAATGAGGATTAAGACGATATCCTTTGAGTAATGTGCTAATTCCACCAGCATACTGTGATGGATCAGGGATTTGTTTTTTAATCTCAGTTATTTTTTCAATCACCGGAACAACTTGAGGGTCTTGAATCACAGAATTAATATCTTGCAATAAACTGGATACATCTTTTAAGTGACTGTATTTTAACTTTAATTTTCCAGGAATACTTAATAGATGCATTTGGTTTGGTTTAGGGAAATCGGCATATATTCTTTTAGCAATTTCAGTTGGAAGAAGGTTATCCAGTGTAAAGTAACGGGCAACTTCTATAGGATGCTCAAGAAAAAATTGTTGTTTCAAATGCTCCTTTGTTTCATTTAATCTATCTACAATTAGATCCGTTAATTGATTTCTTATATTAGGTGCCATTTTACAATCTTATATTTGTATATTTATTAAAATAATAGTCTATTTTTTGTATTTCTTGGGGTTATAGAGGCTAGGATTGAATTCAAATGATGAATCGGACTGTTTAAAATTCTTTTTTAGGTTAATTGTATTATTGGCATGCAAGCATTCTATCCAATCAAAATGGCTTGTAGTTTGGCATGCATGATATTATTAGTTTCATTATTTGCTCTACCTCATGAGTAAGGTTATTGAATGGGCATGCCCTAAAAAATTATTTGAATAAAATTATTGAAATTAATTGATCTTAATTATATATTGCATACACTTTAAGAAGTAGGAAGGATGTAAATGGAGTTTTTAGATTTTTGCAAAGCCATTCAAGAAGCCGTTGAAAATGACAATAAAAACAATGGTGTCTCAGAAAAGAATCTTATTTTACTAGCTGAGTTAGATAAGATAATCAAAAGCGATGAAGTGAATAAATCTCTCAGTATGACCCAGGCAACTATTTTATTTGAAGGCTTTTATCATCATCTAAGCACAGAATCATTGAAAAAAGATTTGCAGATTATCAGAGCCAAGCGATGGGAGCATCATTTTGGTACTCCTACAATTACATTTCTCCTATCGTTTAAATTGCAGATTGATAAAACAACAAAGTTATTTGATGAATTAACCCTCGAAGCAGAGTCAACTATTGATTTTCCTTGGCTTATCTCAAAAATTGAGGGCTTTAGTATAGATCATGATAATAATGTTGTTACTGACCCGAAAAGTGTTTCGAGGGTAGACGCACCACTTACCAGAGAGATTACCGGTATCTTTACAAAAACGCATAATCCTTTTGGAGGTTTTACAACAACCCCATGCGATCCTGTTTCTCAGAGGTTCATTGAGCATGCAGCTTTATCAGCTAAAAAGGGTGGCAAAGTGCTAGAAATTGGTGCTGCTTTTGGTGCGGCAACATTGGAAGCTATTGCAAAAGGAGCAACTGTTTTTTGCAATGATATTGATCCGGAAAATTTAGCTGTTGTTCGTCAGCGTTTTATGGAAACAACTGATGACTCTAGTGAATCACTAACGGGAGATAGTAGTAAATTAATTCTTGTACCGGGTGAATTGCCAAATGAATTAATTGGTCTTCCCGAAAAACAATTTGATGCTATTTTGATTTGTCGTGTTTTACATTTTTTCTCTGGTGCCAAGATAGAAGAGTCATTGGCCTTATTATCAAAGCTTTTAGCGCCAAACGGTAAGATATATATCGTTTGCGAAACACCTTTTTTGAGAAATTGGCAACGTTTTATTCCTGAACTCAATAGACGAGTAGAGAATAAAGAAGAGTGGCCTGGCGAAATTACTGAACCAGCAAAGTTTGAAAGCAGTGGTCGGGCAAGTTCATTACCTAAATTTGTACATTGGATCACAAAAGAAGTATTAGATCGAAGTTTGTTAAAAGCTGGTTTTTCAATTGAGCACTCAGAGTACATCAACAGAAGTGGTCAATTTCCAGAGGACTTGCTATTACCAGAGTATGGTAAAGAGAGTATTGGTGCAATTGGAGTAATTTGAGTGAGGGATGATGAAAGAAAGGATCAGCTGGTATGAATGGTTTGCCGCCATGTTAAAGGAATTTGTAGCAGAAACAGCAAAGAAACTTAAATATGAAATTGTAGATATTTTTGAATGTAAAAAAACTGGCTTTACAAAAGCAGTAATTAAATTGTCTGAAAGACATACAAAGGAAAAAAATATCAGCGATATTATTATGGATAATGAATTAATTGAGAATCTGGATCCTAAAACTGTTCGGACTTTGACTTACATTGCCACCGTTGAGCGATTAAAACCTGATTATTCTATTGTGGTTCAGCATATGACACCTGAAGTAGACGAGTATTTGCTTGAAATAAAATCAAAATCCAACGCAACTACGATAAAAAAATCCCCTTCTGAACTTTCAAAAAATAAAGATTTAATTGAAAAATTTAATTCAGCAGACGCCAATAGAATTGGATATTTAGCAGGTGTAAGAGAAACCGTTACAGAGTTTCAACTGATTAATAAAGAACAATAATTGTAGTAAGGAGATGTTTTTGAGCAGGGAAGTTTTTGATGCACTAACTCGCAAAAAGCAATATAAATATCCCTATTTGCTACTCGGGTTATATTTAACCTTTTTACTTTCAACGGTATGTTTAGCTAGTAGAATAATGCAAATTGGAACTATGCTTGAACCTGGAGGAATTTTTGTATTTCCTCTTACGTTTAGCATCTGTGATATTGTTGGGGAAGTATATGGCTATGCTTACCCAAGGTTATTTATTTGGATTGGAGTGCTGGCTGAACTCATTTTTGCCTTAGTAGTAACAGCAGTATCACATATGCCTGCACCAGCTTTTTTCACACAAGCAACAGCTTATCAGATAGTTTTTGATCCAACATTAAGATATGTGGGTGCGGGCCTTATTGGTTTGCTAATTGGAGAACTGACTAATATATATTTACTTTCAAAATGGAAGATCTTTTTAAGAGGCCGATTTTTTATATTAAGATGCTTGTTATCTACCGCTCTAGGACAAGCCTTGCTTACAATAGTTGTTGATATCCTAAATTATTTTGGAAAGTTAACTGATCATCATCTCGGATGGATGATGGTTTGTGGTTATTTATGGAAAATGTGTTGTGCAGTCATTATGGTGTTCCCTGCCTGGTTAGTCGTGAAATATTTGAAGAAAGTTGAGCAAGTAGACCATTACGATATTCATACAAACTTTAATCCATTTATATTCGGGTTGAATGAAGAACGCTCTAATGATTACAAACTTAATACTGAATCCGCGCTTCAATAAGAGTACCGAGAATCTGATCATTAGGTTTGTCTATTTTTGTTAGTTTAATGTTTCCATCTTCTAAACCCTGCCGCAGATAAAAGGAATTATTTTCGATAAATAATCTATTAAATGCGACTAGTCCATCTTTTGCTAAGAACACTATTACGAAATCCCTATCTTTAGGCGTTTTACCTGAATCAAAGATTAAAAGGCTATTTTGTTGAAAAAGAGGTTCCATTGATGCATCAGGCATAACTAATGCGAAAGAATTCTTGTCAATTTTCTTATCAATTAATATTTCTTGCGTATCTTGGGTTTTGATTATTTCTAAAGGCCATGTTTTTAATGACTCCCATTCTATAACAGGGATGGTACTGATCTGTAAATTTTCCTTAACTACATCAGGAATAACAGCGGGTAGAGGTTCTTGGCCTATTAATTCATTGATGGAAACAGAAAAATAACGAGATAGCTCTTCTAATGCCTTCTTTCGCGGATTTTTGGTTGAACCAGTGAGAATGTGATGAATTGTTGGTTGCGGTATACCAGTTAACCGAGCTAACTCACTCACAGAAATATTACCATGTATTCTCATTAGTTGTTGCAAGTTATTGCTTAGTGTCATCTCAGTCATTAATAAACCAATAAATGAATAAAATTATTCGAAAACAGATTGACATACATATCATTAAATATGTATATTATTTTTAATTGAATAAATTTATTCAATGAATCTGCTAAAATAATATTAAATAGAATAATTATAGCCAATATATCATGTTGTTGGTTAATCTACCAAACAAATTGCGGGATAATTTAACTTTTAATGAATAAGTTAGCTATTAAACAAGATAGTCAAAGGAGTATTACTCATGGAGAACAATTCCAAATTACAAATTTATAAAGGAATTATTCAATATATTTTGGAATCTACAAACTACACCTTAAAAAATATTGCTGATCTTTCAAATTCCTCAATAAAAAATATTAGTACCATTCATCGTGAAAACTTCGTACCACATAATTTTTCCTCAGAAGTGCAATTAGTACGGTTATATCAAATGATTCTCGAAATAAACAGTCGAGAAAAACAGCTTAAAAAATATTTACCTCTTCCTAAAAATTTTAGACAACTTAGTGCATGAGTGGGAGTAATCTATTATGAAATGGGTAAAATTAAAAAAATATTGCGAAATATCGGGCGACACTTCTAATGCAGTTCACGCCAAACGAAAGCGAGGTATGTGGTTAGATGGTGTACAATGTAAAGTGGGGCCTGATGGTAACATATGGATTAATTTAGTTGAGGTTGAACAATGGGTGGAAAACGGCAACAAAGCAACGAATATCCGGTTGCGCGTGGGATAAGTGTTCGAGAGTTAGATTCCAGTAAATGTATTAGAATTGATTTTACGTATCGTGGTGTTAGATGTCGTGAAACTTTAAAAATTGAACCAACCAAAGCAAATATTAAATACGCCGAAAGGTTGAGAGGTGAAGTTCTAAACGCCATTAGTCTGGGTACATTTAATTATCAGGATTATTTCCCAAATTCCCAAAGGTCAAAAATGTTTGGCTATTCAGTAGTGAAATCTACTGTGGGTGAGTTGCTCAAAGAATATATGGAAATTGCTGAAAAAACACTTGAGCCCAGTACTTTTAATGGCTATAGAAAATCATGCGAAGCACATTTATACCCAGCATTTGGCAATATTCCTATAAAAGATCTGTCATCCATGATTATTCGTAATTATGTGACAAAGCTCGAATTGACGCTAAAAACCATACGAAATATTCTAACCCCATTAAGAAATACTTTAGATCAAGCATTAAATGATGGAATGATTACATCAAATCCTTTAGATCGATTGGTTTTATCTAAGTTAGTTGATAAAAAAACTCGCAGCAGTAATTGGGAGGTAGATCCATTTAATCAAGAAGAAATTAAAGCCATTCTTTCGGAGGCTAAAGATCAAGCAAGGAATTTATTCCAATTTGCTTTTTATAGCGGTTTACGTACTTCTGAGCTTATTGCTTTAGAATGGGGCGATATTGATTGGTTAAATGGGATTGTAAGAGTATCAAGGGCCGTGGTTCTTAAAAAAGAAAAAGGCACCAAAACAAAATCAGGTCAACGCGATGTGCTTTTACTTCCTCCAGCACTAGAAGCACTGCAAAATCAAAAAAAATTTACTTTCCTTGAGGGGGCACGTGTTTTTTATAATCCTCGCACTAACACGGCTTGGGAAACAGACGGTCAAATTCGAAAAACCTGCTGGACTCATATTTTAAAAAAGGCAGGAGTTCGCTACCGCAACCCATATCAGACTCGCCATACTTATGCTTCTATGATGCTTTCCGCTGGCGAAAATTCTTTATGGGTTGCAAAGCAAATGGGACATAAAGATACAGAAATGATTATTAAAAATTATGGTAGATGGATTCCTGACACATCAACCATAGCAGGATATACAACAGTAAATGACTGGTCCTCACCATTGTCTGGCATGGCAAAGTAGCATTATCATTCAGTACTGTTCCATGACTCTACCAGGCAAAGAGCAAAGAAACTTCTCTTTTATATGCTGAGCTGCATCATTAATGACCCAGTTTAAACCAGACATCAAAAATGGGTCCATATCATGAATGAAAAATTCAGATGAATGTTTTTGTGCTAGATTTTCTTCAAATCTTCATGTTCAAAAGCTGAAGCCATGCGGTCAATCTCACTCTTTATTAAACCAAATTGGGCAGCAACAGATCGCCATTCACTGACAGCTAGTACAACCTCTTTTATAATTTCAATCGCTCTTGCTTTCTTTATCCGAAACTCATCAATGACGGAAAGCGCCAAGTCAATAGATGCTGTTGGATCATCATAATCTATCGAAGTTGATAACATCCGTGCTTTAATTTCAACGGGGGTAGGATTGACATCATAGGCTGGTGACAATCTCCAACCTTTATGACGTTCATATAAGAAACCATGATTTCTTAAATGATCATCTGTGTTTGAAATCAGTAAGGTGAAGATGATACGGCGCCACAGCTCTTCTAAATCACTGTTTGGGCTTGCGCCGTGTTGTGTAATGGCATAAGCAATTTCAAGATAGCTGTGAGGGTCATTATCCTTTGCACCCAACATACTCATTGCAGAAAGAAATGGAATCCGTTGGCCTGCTTGACGGTCAAAACGGCGCAAAAGCAGCACTGGCTTTCCCAAGATTGTTTCCAAACGCCATTCCGTTGTTTTAATACCAGCTTTTTCTGCAAGGCTCAGCGCAACAGCTTCCCAGACGACCACGTTAAATTCGTCATCTTTTTTGGGAAATTTAGCGATCGCAAGATGGCTGTCTTTATCTCTAACTGATGCTTTTGGCCGCGCCCCACCAAGAGACGACCCAGGTGCCAATAATATTTTCAAATCTTCAGCTGTTTCATCGTCATTGAGATAACGTTCAGTTGCAGAAAAAAGTCTAGGGAGATCGATTAAAGGCGGGATGCTTTCTTTATCTTTGGGAGTTAAGTAAGGCCCGCCATCTTTTAGCGAGAAACGTAAAGCACCCTGACGAATTTCATCATTAACGCCTAACAGATAATCTACTTCTGACAGTGTTCTTGGTGCTTCTCCCATTGATTTTGAGCGCACACTTTCTGCTCGGCGCATCAACACGCGACCCCAGCGATCTGGCGCGGAATCACCAATAGCACCGAATAATATCTGGTCTGCTGTGGTATGAAATGCTCCAGATGTTAACTGAAGAGCTGGATCAAGAGCGAACTTTTCCGAATGTTTCAGCCAGTCAGGATCATATTCAAAGGATGCACTTTGCCTGGCGTTACGCTGATGAAACCAGAGCTTGCCGACCTTGTGCGTTTTTTCGCCAAGATCAATCGAAACATAAATTTGTTGGCTACTCATTTGCGTCCCCTTTATTGCCTTGGGGCATTCTAATTCTTTTCGGGAGACTTTCTTCTTCAAGTTCACGCCCCACAATATCGTGAGAAACATCAGCAACGTTTGTCAAATGCTCAGACATACCTAAAACAAATAGAGCAGATGCATACGAACCCATGGATACGCTTGGATCGCCTTTTTCAATCTTGGATAAAGTGAGCCGAGAAAAACCGCAGCGTTCAGACATAAGCTCCATAGCGATACGACGACGGCGTCGCGCATCACTAATGTTCTTGCCCAGGGTTCTTAAAACTTTCTGCACTGGGATGGGTAAATGTGTTTTTTTACTCATGTTTTTAACTCTTAACGTATTTTATATTTTACATTATGTATCTTAACGTAAATAATAAGTTACATTAAGTTAAAAAACAAGCAATATAACTTAATGTATACTATAATTAACATTAAGTCTATTAACGCAAATAATAATATACATTAAACTATTTTATGAAAGATGTCTTCCATAAAATATCTTTGTCCTTCGTGGCCAGATGATTAAAATAATTGATTGCGTTTATAATGCTCTCAATGCGATTCACTTTATAAACTTAACATTTTTTGTTAAGTTCGGAGAGCAAATTGCAGAAAATCAAGAATGTTTTTCAAGTTAAGAGAATTATACTTGAGAGCACAGATTGTGATTAAGATGATAGACAAGGAGCATCAAAAATGCCCCATTTACGTCCCAAAATTAGAAAGTAATAATTTAAGCCTATAAAAATCAATCCGTTACAAAAAATTGTCGCGGGTTCGATTCCCGCCGCCTCCACCATAACTTAATCTTAGATGTTCCTGAAAAGTCTTTCCATTCCTTGTAAAGACTGAGTTTTATGAAATAACCCTTCCTTAGTGATCCTGATAATTCCCTTGATGTCCTGCTTTATTTGTTGGTACTATACGTTGGTATTTCCGATACCAACACACTTAGATACCAACAAAAATAAAAATGAAGCTAACAGTCGCAGAAGTAAAACAAAAAAGAGAATTAGACAAGCCACTAAAGCTTTCTGATGGACATGGATTATTTTTACTGATTAATCCTGATAACAAGAAATATTGGCGTCTTGCTTATCGTTTTAATGGAAAGCAAAAAACCTTAGCTTTAGGTGTATATCCAACAATAAGTTTGGCTGATGCTCGTTTAAAGCGAGATGATGCACGTAAACTTCTGGCAAATGGTATTGATCCCGGCGAAACTCGAAAAGCTGCCAAAAGTGCTAAAACGACTCAAAATATTGATAGTTTTGAAGTGGTAGCGCGTGAATGGTTTGTTAACCAATCCAGTATATGGGTTCCTTCTCATGCAAATAAAATCATTCGCCGTCTTGAACGAGATATTTTTCCATGGCTTGGCGCATCACCAATTTCCACTATTACAGCACAACAATTACTAATCGCTGCAAGACGAATTGAAGAACGTGGAGTTAAAGAAACTGCTCGCAGGGCTTTGTTAAATTGCAGTCAGATATTTCGTTATGCTGTAGCAACAGGCAGAGCAGAACATGATCCTGTACCTAATTTAAAGGGGGCGTTACAACCAGTTCAAACGAAACATTTTCCAACAATTACTGATCCTAAAGCTATTGGAGAGTTGTTAAGAGCGATTGATCACTACCATGGAAGTTTTGTTACAAAATGTGCTTTGCAACTTGCGCCACTTGTGTTTGTACGACCAGGTGAGTTAAGAGCGGCGGAATGGAATGAGATTAACCTTGATATTGCTGAATGGAATATTAGAGCAGATCGAATGAAAATGCGTATTGCGCATTTAGTTCCCTTATCAAAACAAGCTGTGGCTATATTGCGAGAGCTCTATCCTCTGACAGGCCATGGAAAATATGTATTTTCTAGCGAGCAAACCAGCACCCGCCCTATGAGCGAAAATACACTTAATTTCGCTTTACGTCGTATGGGATTTACTAAAAATGAAATCAGTGTTCATGGCTTTCGTGCGATGGCGAGAACATTGCTTGATGAAATTCTGCATATCAGGCCGGATTACATTGAACACCAACTGGCTCATGCGGTACGTGATCCTAATGGACGTGCATATAACCGAACATCACACCTGCCAGAACGCAGAGTTATGATGCAAGAGTGGGCGGACTATCTGGATAACTTAAAGGGAAAGTAAACATGCGTAATTCTTTAGAAGAACTTGAGTTTTGTAAAAAAAAGGGATCTGATGAAGGACGCCAAATTAAGGAGCAGCTCAAGGCAGAAAAACTTTCGAAAGATGCTCTTTTAAACCTTACGGCAGAGGCGTTTGCTAGAGCGAATATGCAGAATAGATACATTTTGTTTTTGGCAAAAGAAAATGCAAATCTTAAGATTGCTTTAGGCTCAAAAGACAATCCAGAAAGGGCAGAGACACTTAGATCTGAAGTATTAGCAATGTATCAAGAGCTAGTGACTCAGCTAGCAATAGATATTAATACTCTAAGAGTAAAACCGCTGCGTAAAAACCAGAAAAAAGCCACTGATGCAACAATTAAGTATACCCCAGAAGATCATATTTTGTGGGATAAGATTGATAAGGAAATCGATCCAGAAAGAAAGCGTAAGAAAAAAGATGTTGCTGAATTAATAAGAAAGCGTCTAAATCTACCTGCAGAAGCAACACAATCCATCCGAAAATCTATTAGAAAAATTAAATAATCTTGGTAAGCCCTTTGGGTATACCAAGACATCCGTTATTAAATACGTATTCCCTAAAATACTTAAGGAATACAAATGATAAAAACCAATACACCCCCAACCCTAATCCGTCGTAAAACTGTTGAAGATATTACGACGTTATCACGCTCAAGAATTTACTATTTAATGCAACAAGGCCAATTTCCCAAGCCTATTTCATTGGGATCAATGTCCGTAGCATGGATAGAATCAGAGGTTCAAGAGTGGGTTAGTGCTCGAATTGCAGAATTTCGTAAGCCAATGGAGACTGTGTAATGAAAAACCCCAACTTCTCGACAGAAAAAACAGGCTATAAGAACACTTACAATTATAAATCTCAGCGCAAATATCTGCAATTCATATTGATCCGTGAACCCGCTTGTGAATATATAGGTATTTATGAGGTAAATCTTAAAAAATACCATCACATAGAATCTGATACTGAAGTATACGGAATTGGCCCTTATTTTTCCCCATTCATTCGAGAAGGAGAGATATATTGTATGTGTCTTGGACCATGCGACTTAATACCTTCAAGTATCAAGCTCATAGACAAAGTAGGAAATCTGCACCCATTAGTTGAATCTCTAAGATCAGAGTTGGGGGAGAAAAAATGAATAACTCTCACATTCAACTCATAACTTTTCGTAGTGAAGCTTATCATTGGATAAAAGAAAATGTGTCCCGTTTTAAACTAATCTTGTGTTTAATACCAGCATCGCAGGGGTTTTTGGCAATTATTGGTGCAGGAGCATATTTTTCACCTCTTTTATTTGATGATATAGATTGCAGATGTGGAATGTTATGGTGTGACTTAAGCCAAGCAAAATATAAAATTTTTCCAAAGGAATGTGACATAACTCCTATAGTTGAGTTTTTAAGACTGGGAGGTGTTGGATATGGATATTCCAAATATAATGCCTAATAACATTCAGAACGCCACGTGTATGCATAGGGATATGCCTATTAAACGGCGTGAAGATCTTCGCAACACACTTCCAGAGTATATGACAAAACCAGATTGTCGAAGATGGTTACTTCATAATAATAAAGTTCCTTATTATTCAAATGGGAAAAAACGAGGAAAAACTGATACTCAAGAAGACTTAGCACAATTAGTAAGCTTTGATGAAACGTATGATGTCTATGCAAAAGGTGCTTACACTGGTTTAGGTTTCGCGCTTGGTGCTGATGGCAAGGGAGGGTATTGGCAAGGGATTGATTTAGATGATGTTTGGAGTAACCACGAGCTATATATACTCAAACCGCCGGGATATGTAGAGTTAAGCCCGAGTGGAAAGGGTTGGCATGCCTTAGGCTACGGTCGAGACTTCATCACATTAGCAAGCAATGGAACTAGCATTGAAAGCTATAGTCATGGTAGGTATTTCACGATTACAGGCAACGCAATTAACGGATGGTTGGGGTTGGATGCTCCCACACAGCCCATATGCCTTGCAAATTATGTAGAGCAAGTATTATGCCCTATGCATGGAACGAGTATAGATACTCAGAAAAAAAACATTCCAAAAATCTCGAATGCATCAAAAACTTTGACTAAGTTATCATCTGAGCAAATGCAAGACCTTCGTTCCGCATTGTTCTCAATGCCAGCTGATGAACGTGGGCTTTGGATTGCAATTGGACATGCGTTACGCTGGGTAGAGGGTGGTTATGAGTTATGGGCTGAATGGAGTGCTACCAGTGATAAATATATGGGTGATAGCGATCTTGCTCTCTGGGGTGGATTTTCAGGGGATAATACCGGTTATCAAGCAGTATTTGCGTACGCACAAAAAAAAGGCTGGATTAATCCTAGAACGGGACCTGACCCAAAAGAGATATTTAAACGATTACCAGATAACCAAGTTCAATTAATCCCTCCGCTACTACTTGGATGGTCGGAAATTATTGTTTCAGACGTATTTACTAATCCACCTAAGCCACCACAATTTTTGATCGCAGAACTGTTACCTGCTGGAGAACTAACGTTACTATCTGCTCATGGTGGCACTGGAAAGTCTATGTTAGCACTCCAAGCAGCCGTCTGTTTAGCTACTGGCTATTCATTTATGGGTAAGGATGTGGAAAAGTGTCGTGTTCTATTCTATTCAGGAGAGGACAAAAATGAAATCATTAGACATAGATTTCAAAAAATTTGTCGACAAATGCAATTAGATCCTAAAGAAGTTGCGAAAAATATCCAATTAATTGATGCTACAGAAAGCCCTTATATATATCAAGAAACCAAAGCAACAAATGCATATTTTAGTTTACTAGCATGTACCCAAGCATTTGTGACAGATGTAATTATCATTGACAATGCTAGTGATACCTTTGATGGTAATGAAAATAGCCGCTCTCAAGTGCAAGGATTTCTATGTGCACTTAAGCGATTGGGAACAGTACTATTACTTTCTCATATAGATAAGAATAAAGCGAAGGGCGATTACAACTCAGAAGGTTATAGCGGCTCAACCGCTTGGAATAATTCAGCTCGATCACGCTTATATCTCACTAAAGATGATAAGGGAGGATTGAAACTAGAACATCAAAAGTCAAATCATGGACAACTTTCCAAACCTATCAGTATGACATTTTCTGCTGATTATGTTTTAGTTCTCAATAATGAGTCCAACAATGATCTTTTTGAAACAAATCTTAAAATCGTGTTGAAGCTCATTGATAGGTACTATAAACAAGATGATTTTATTTCTCCTGCAAATAATGCTCGTCCAAATACTTTTAAAGCATTAAAAGATCATCCTGAATTTCCAAAATCGATATGTGATAATAAACAAATGAAAAGTATTTTATTACATGCAGAAAACACAGGGCTATTGAGAAGAGAAGAATATAAAAATCTCGATTCGAAGAATCGTAAGCGATACAAACTCACGGATAAAGCTCAAAATCTTATTTCTTCTTTATACCCTCCATCTACTAACAAGGAGCAGATAACCTAGGCAAATGGAAATTAGTTTTTTATTCATTAATACTTCGCTCGCTACTCCCCATACCCCTATAGTATCTGGCGGAATACTATAGGGGTATTGTTTATGGAGTCCGCCAATCTATTAAAAAGACACACGGCGGATACTTGGCGGTTGGCGGAACCAATTAATTATTAAATGGACTTTAGGAATTAAGGTATAATTCAGAGCTAAAGTGCTTGTAAACAACAAGCTAGGAGCAAGCCATGACTTTTATAAAAGGACAATCAGGTAACCCCCATGGTAGACGGAAGGGAACGCTTAATAAACGTACAGAATTGGCCAAAATGTTAGATCTACATGCTGAGAGTTTAATTAATAAATTGATTGAGCTTGCATTAGAAGGAGAGATAACAGCTTTACGTCTTTGTATTGAACGTTTGATACCTAAAGCAAATCATGAATCAACGGGGATTCAATTTCAAAAAAATAAAACTAAGATGCAAGAAGATATATTGCAAGCAGCACTCGATGGTCGAATTAGTATCGAAAATGCTGAAAGACTAAGAAGTTTAGTTGATGAACAAGCTAAAAGTGTGAACTATGATCTTAGCATTAATACTAAATGCCCTATAGAAGCATCTAAAATATATCAGCAGATTATGAGAGGATGACTACCTTAGTTCAACCTTTCCTCCCAAATAGTTCGATATACTTTGCGCCTCTAAAGATACAAGTTAATCCATTCTTTTCTCATTTTAACCTGTTATTGATAGATCATGAATACTGTAAATTAGTTGAAATGATTTCTATGAATCACACCGCTTATGAATTTGATCTGAATCTCATATCTGAGGCCTGTACTCCTGATCTTTTTAATTCATTAACCACTTTTTTGGTTATTTTGATAAAATTTTTCTTGTGTGTAACATCTCTTATTTCTTTTAAACATTGTTGCCTACCGTCTGAAAAACAAACCGAGGTTTGTGGCAATGCCCTTGTTATAGCAATCGGAAGAATTGCAATATGTGCTATTATTTCTGATGTATCTTTTTTACCATCTAGGAAATCCTCCAGCTCTGATTTTATTTCTGTAATTTCTTTTTCAGCATAATCTCTAGCAAACTGGCAATCTTTAAACGTGGGTATACCCATAATCGCACCGTTACCTGTACATACTAGATATACTTGTTGCTTTTTCCTTAACTTAGCAATTTTGGCTGTATTACTCTCCTTAAAGTGAGCTTGGGGCAATAAAAATGAATTTATACCATTCAAAGTAATATAAGGTTCATTACCTAATCCACTATTAATGCTTTCAATCTGCCCAGAAAGTCTGAGCAGTTTTTTAAAATATTTTTGATCGGCTGCAACCTGATTTTCATCATAGTCTTTAGCTATTTGGCCAACAGATACGGTTAATAGTTTCTTATTCTTTTCTAGTAGTGATGGACTACCTTTTACAAAACCTGTCATATCGTCTTTAAATAATATATCTAAGATTTTTAATTCTTTAGAATTGAGAACATAGCCTCTCTGTAGGGAAACATTTGGATCGTTAGTAATTACTTCCTTTTGTACAGTTAGCTTGTTCGCAATCATAAAGATGAGAATCAGGATTACAAATGTAGGACAAAACCATTGTAAAATGTTTAAGATTTTCTCTTCTCTTGCTTTTTTATAAAACATTTGGGGTGTTGCTATCATTTCCTGATTAGGAATTTGAACTTGTTGATTGGCTTTTTTAAGGATTGAATTGCTGATTAGGTAAAGAACTAGACCGCATAACCCACCCACAACTCCAAAAATTAAAATTAAGAAAATACCCTCAAATCCAGTGGCTAATACACCTATGTTACTTAGACTATTTTTTGTTTGTAAAATTGATTTGATTATATAAATGAGAGCACATAATGGAGAAATCCAACATTCATAGGCAGAATATCTAAGAAATTGACCAAAAATATTCTGTCCTTTATTCGATGAAACAAATAGAAATATAAACCCTACAACACTGATAACTATCCACATAGGAGAGGTATTTTTTGCTTCATCCATTCCATTCAAAAAGCATATAAGGAAAAAAAATCCTAAACCCAGAATTAATGAAGGAATAAGGCTCAGAAGGATATGTTTTAATGTTGTTTTCATTGCATGTTACTCAATTAATTTTTGTATTATCAACTAGAACTTGAAAGCCTAATGACACAAGTTCCTTAGCCACCGATTATTTTTGACAAAATCCGTATTGAATTATTGTTAGTATTTATGTGAAGTCGTTTACTAAATGCTTAAATCGAATTCAAACTTAATGTTTGATACTCATAGTCCGTGGTTCGATGAGTATACCAAACTTATGCTTTATTGATGAGAAAAAAACATCCATCATTAATAAAACTTGGCTATCAAATTCGTAACTTACGCAAAGCAAAAGGCTTTTCTCAAGAAAGTTTTGCTGCAGAAGTAGGGTTAGATCGAACATATATGGGCGGTGTTGAGCGAGGTGAGCGTAATATTGCAGCACTTAATTTAATTCAAATTGCTAAGTGTTTGAATATTGAGGTTGGTGAGCTATTTCCTCCAATTAACACACTAATTTCGGATTATTAATATCTTGTCATACCTTATACCTTTTATCTTATCTTCCTTTGAGCCTTTATCGGCTATGGCAATAGATAAAACGTATGCTTTACTTTTCTGCTACAAATAGCAATCTTTATAATACATACACATAAAAACGATGCAAATATAATATAACTTCGCTAAAATTAAACTATTCCTTAGATATTGTGGTGAAGAAATGGCTACCGCTGAACAAATTAAAGCTTTAATTAAAAGCCACGCAGGTCGAGATGATAGCCATTTTTATTCTGTTGCTATGCAAATGGCTGCTCAAGCAGCTCGACAGGGACACTCTCGTTTAGCACATGAACTAAGGGTGTTAATAGATGAGGTCAAAGAAAAAAGCCCCGAATTAGAAAAATCTAGCTCAATTTCGAATATAAGCCAACCAAGAGGTGAACTTGCTGGTCTGCTTTCAGTTTCATATCCTAAGAATCAATTAGCAGAGCTTATATTTCCCGAAAACAGAATTAATAGATTAAGACGCATAATATTAGAGCAAAGACAACGAGTTAAACTGGCAGAATATGGTTTACAACCGAGAAGAAAAGTTTTGCTTTATGGCCCTCCAGGGACAGGGAAAACCTTCACTGCTTCAATTTTAGCTGGTGAATTAAATCTTCCTCTTTATACCATCCTTTTGGATGGTTTAATCACAAAATATATGGGAGAAACCGCAGCAAAACTAAGAATAATTTTTGATAGTATTGATAGAGTTAAAGGAATTTATTTTTTTGATGAGTTTGATGCAATTGGAAGTCACCGAACCTCTCAAAATGACGTTGGAGAAATTCGAAGAGTATTGAACTCTTTTCTGCAGTTTATAGAACAAAGCAATTCAACAAGCATTATATTAGCTGCGACTAATAATCTTGATTTGTTAGATAAAGCTTTGTTTAGAAGATTTGATGATATTATAGAATATACTATTCCAGATAAAAAATTAGCAGAAGATACTTTCAAAAATTATTTAACAATGTTTTATAAGAAAAATATTAATTTTTCAATTTTGGCCGATATAAGTAAAGGATTAAGTTTCGCAGAGATATGTAAAGCTTGTGAAAACGCAATCAAACATGTCATTTTAAATGAGGAATCAATAAAGTTATCTATGGATATATTAGTGCATAGTATAGAGGAGCAAATTTTAATTCATAAAAGAGATATTTAATGCCAATATATAAAAGCAAACTTACTCATTTCTTACTTAAAGGTTCTGCTGTTGCGCAATCCTATACTTCGCCAAATCAATTCCCTCGAGTTAAATATCCTAATCGTAATCGTTCTCAACATGCAGATCATCTTTTATCTCAAATTACTCGAATTTATGATGAGAAGCTAAAAGAAAATATTGGACAATCGAAAACTATAGAATCTGAGGGGCTTTTTTTAGAGTTTGAAAGTTCACCAGGGTTTAATTTGGATTTAAAGAAACTTGATCTTCCCTCAAGTAATATTGAGTTATTAAATGTTAAAAAAAGCAAACTAGACGATGGCCAAGAGTTGATTAATGCCACTGTATTTGTTCCTGAAGGTAAGTTACCTGTTTTTATAAAAAAGATTGAACAATATAAAAATGAGGAAACAAAAACAGGTAAGCCCAAAAATAATGATTTGGTTTGTAGTATAAATAATATTAAACTCGCTGCATTAAAGTCATTATGGACTGATATAGAAGAGCTATTTCCAGCACAAAATGAGGCAATTTGGTGGGAAATATGGTTAAGAGGTCAACCGGATGCTGTTCCGCAATTTTTAAAATTTGCCAAGGAACAAAAAATTAATGTAAGCCCAAGGATACAGGAGTGTTTTGGGCGCTATGTGGTTTTGGCTTATACGACTGCAGCAATATTATCCGAGTCACTTGAAACTATAAATTATCTTGCAGAAATAAGAAGAGCTAAAGAAACGACAAAAGATTTTTTAGAAATGTCCAATAATGAACAAGGAGAATGGGTAGAATCTATTCTCAATCTTATAGAGCCGTTAAACGATAATAGTCCAGTAGTTTGTGTTCTCGATACAGGAGTTGCAAATACTCATCCCTTAATTAGACCATTTTTAGCATCTGAGCATACATATGCAATTAATCAAGAATGGCCGACTAATGATCAGGATGGTCATGGAACGGCAATGGCAGGTCTTGTTCTATATGGTGATTTAAGTACCATGCTTTTAAGTACTCAGAAGATTGTAGTGCCTTGCTCTTTAGAGTCTGTAAAGATATTACATCCAAATATGCAAAATCATGCGGATTTATATGGTCACATAACTGAAGAAGCAATAAGAAAAGTATCAGAAAGTAATCCTAATAAAGAACGAATTATTTGTATGGCAGTCGCTTCTACTGATGGTCGAGATCGAGGGCAGCCTTCATCCTGGTCTGCTGCTGTTGATAACATCTGTGTAGGAATAACTATTCCACAAAAACAACATTTAGTTATTATTTGTGCGGGAAATGCTCAAGATCAGAATTACATAGAATATCCTAATTCTAATCTAAGTGATGGTATTCATGATCCAGGTCAATCATGGAATGCTTTAACGGTTGGTTCATATACTGAAAAGATGCATATATCAGAAATTAATTTTGAAAATTGGTCTCCATTAGCTGAGGCTGGAGATATCGCTCCATCAAATACTACTTCTTTAATCTGGGAAAATAATAAATGGCCTATAAAACCTGATGTTGTTTTTGAAGGAGGAAATGCGGCTATAGATGAAAGTAGAGAAAATGTAGATTTTCCTCAAAGCTTAGCATTGTTATCAACCAATTATCATAATATATTCGGTAGAATGTTCACTCATATGGCAGATACGAGTGCTGCCACTGCTCAAATTGCCAATATGGCTGCGATAATTGGTAATCAATATCCTACTTTTTGGCCTGAAACAATTCGTGGTTTAATTGTTCATTCTGCAGAATGGACCGAAACAATGAAAAAATCATATCCTATCGAGAATAAACAAAACCGAGCATCCTTATTAAGAATATG
Source organism: Legionella sp. 227 (assembly GCF_043161935.1). Classification (NCBI taxonomy): domain Bacteria; kingdom Pseudomonadati; phylum Pseudomonadota; class Gammaproteobacteria; order Legionellales; family Legionellaceae; genus Legionella; species Legionella sp. 227. The sequence continues at coordinate 1,432,396 of NZ_CP171154.1, forward strand.
TGGATATGGTGTTCCAAATCTTGAGCGTGCTTTGTGGAGTGCAAGCAATTCATTAACCCTTATTGCACAGGATGTGTTAAAACCATACGATGCAAATTCAATGAATGAATTAAATCTGCATGAATTACCCTGGCCTAAAGAGGTGCTTCAATCATTAGGAGATACACCAGTAAAGATGCGTGTAACCCTTTCTTATTTTATTGAACCTAATCCAGGAAGAAGAGGCTGGGAACACAAGTTTAGATATTCGTCCCATGGATTAAGATTTGATATTAAAACTTCGCTTGAAACAGAAAAAGAATTTATCACCAGGATTAATAAAAAGCATTGGGATGATGAGCTTGGGCGAAAAAGTGTTACATCTAAAGCTGATACAGCCGAATGGTTTTTTGGTGAAAGATTAAGATCCAAAGGGAGTATTCATTCTGATCTTTGGCATGGTACTGCTATAAGTTTATCTGAAAGAAATCATATAGCTGTTTTTCCCGTTACAGGTTGGTGGCGAGAAATGTATGCAAAAGGATATACAAATAAAAACGCAAGATATACTTTAATTGTTACGTTAAGTACGCCCGATGTGACTGCTGATATTTACACACCTATAGAAACACTATTATCAATACCGGTTACTGTTAATTAGCCGTATCAGTAAATAATTTTGAAGGTCCATTTCATATATCAAAAATAATCATTTTCTGTGTTCATGTATCGTATGACTAGTACACCATGGGAACGCATCTTATTTTATGTGCGTAATAGATATGGCAATATGTGGGTTTCTATCGCTTGTGTCCTTTGAAAGCTTATGGATATTTGGCGAGCTTAAACAACCACTGCCATTTTATGATGAGAATGTACTGAGTTCAATCTGATGAATTAGGTCATGCTATTTTTCAAAAGAGGCATTAGCATCACATAATAAATGTAAAAATAATTTGAAAGATAAGTTTCATGTTTTATTTATTCAACTTGAATTAGAAATAGCACAAATTATTGGTCTTCAAAAGGGAGCAGTTAATATATTGGAGTTAACTATAAAATTATTTGTTGGTACTTTTGTTGGTACATATAAAGTCTAAAAATAATTTATCGAATAAAATCAATGCCAAAGAAATTGAATTCAATTCCCGCCGCCTCCACCAACTAACTTCTTGATTTATAAGTGATTATTTAGCTATCTTCCGAAGCCCGGCACTATAGCGGCACCATTATTCTTTATTCTGCTTCTTTCGGCTCATTACGAGGGCATATTTTAATTAAATAGTCTAAGCTTATAGTTAAAACTTGAAAGGATTCGAAATGGAAAAAGCAAATATTGGTTTTACTTTAGAAGAGCATGAAACTATTGGTGCCGCATTAATATCCTTAAAAGATTTTCCTGATTTAATGACTATTAGTCAATCGGGACTAAATGATGGCGAATGGTTACAATTAAAAAATCATCTTGAGGGTTTTGGAGGCACAATAACAAAAGTAACTGTAGATGGAAGTATAACGGTACATGATACACGGCCTACTATAGATAAAATCACTAACCATCTGAAAAAAAAACAGAAATGATGTTCAGTAAGATAGAAAAAAATCACCCTAAATGGCTACTCCAATCATGAACTGGACGATAACCAGATTGCAAAGAGCTATCTGGAATCCAACGACCATAAGTTTTAATTACCATTTCAACATCAACATGCCCTAACTGTTTAGACACCCACATGATGTTTTCGCCTTGAGATAGCAATACTTAATGGGGTCAGGCCTTGAATTGTGAATAAATTGGGGAATATTTATGCTTGCATTACTCTAATGTGCAATACTTAATGGGGTCAGGCCTTGAATTGTGAATAAATTGGGGAATATTTATGCTTGCATTACTCTAATGTGAGTAAAATAGTCAAAAAATTACGACTATAGTTTTGAAAATTCACAATTCAAGGCCTGACCCCGTTCGTACTTTTCCAAAGGAGAGGGTGGGGCAGTTCCGTTGATTTGTGTAAGTACGGCAGGTGCATTAAATTATTTTAGCTTTTTTTTGAGGGAGTTGATGGTGTAGGATCGAGGAGAGATTTTTGGGAATCTGTTTTAATCCCAAGAGAGTTTGACCAAAAACTAAACATGCTGTTTGCTGCCGACTTTAATAAATCAAAGTCTCTATGCTTTGCAAAACACGAATGGGAGCTTGCTAACTTTCGCATGGCTTCGCCAGTTTCGGGAGGTAATTGAGCTGACATTTTCAAAATAGAGTCAACTGCTTTCGCTCGAAGCGCTTTAATGTCTTCTTTTGATGTTAATAAGTTTAATACCGTATCAAACGAATCTAATTGTTTCTTGAACTCAACCAAATTATCAGTTTTTACAAAAAAAAGTGCATCTTGAAGTTTGGCTCTAGTCAAGTTTGCGCCAGAAAAATCAGCGCCTGCTAATATTGCTCCCTTTAGGTTCGCATTGCCTAAGTGGGCTTTGGAGAGGTTAGCATTAGAGAGATCAGCATTTGTGAGATCAGCATTTACTAGGATAGTAGAGGTTAAATTAGAACGTGTAAGGTTTGTTCCAACGAACCGTGTACTTCTTAAATCAGCCCCTGTTAGATTGCATTCGATTAAGCTGGAATCTGAAAAATTTGTAAACACAAGAAGCGCATCGAGAAAACTTGAATTCATAAATGTCGATTTAGAAAAATTTGCCTCTAAAAATCCAACACTATTAAAACTACAGAAAGAAAAATCGCAATCGGTACAGACCGTCTTATGAAAATTTGAGTTAGAAAAATCAACATGCTCATAGCTACAATCTTTAAATACCGTAGAGGAAAAATCGCTGTCATTTATTTTTTTCTTACTGAGATTCATATTGAGATAGAGCATGTTTGAAAATTTTTTCTTTGCAAAGTCTTGGTCTTGATGTGAGAGAGAGGGGGCTATATCGGGTTTATTGGAATGTGAATCAGTAAAGGTTGTTTCTTCTTCTTTACCTGTAATAAAGTCTTTACTGAATGACTGAACAAAATCTTTTATGTATTGCTTTTTGTCTAAGGTGAGTTCTGCACAAATATCAAAGGGAAGACCATTAACATGCATCTTACCAAGATCAATTCCCCTCGTTTGGGCAAGTGCTCGTGCAAGCCAACCATCAACAGCGGCTGTACCTCGGGTAAGAAGAATCGCTCTGGAAAGTTCATACATTAATTCAGCAAGACACTCCAAAAATTCTTGATCAGTCTTTTGAGAGTCCATTGCTTCTTTAAGTAACTTATCAAGTTCATCCAATTTTTCTTTATAGTGTTTCTCGCTGGTTATACCCCATTTTGCCGATACTTTGAGTATATGAACCTGTCCATTTGGATCTTGAATACCCCAGGCACTAAGGCTCATATCAGAAGGATCTTTGCGGTCTGTTTCATAAAAGACTAAAGGTTCTTTAGGAGCTTGTGAGATAAATTCATTTGCTCTTAGTTGAGTCTTTGACAGGGATAATTCAACGCTTTTTTTTGTATTAAATGATTCACGTTGAGAATTAACCCGCTGTGAAATAATAGTAAATAAATTTTCTTCACCTTCTACCAGAAGATGGTGATAAGCATATTCATCTGCAGTGATTAAATTCTCAGTTCTTATCATACCAAATAGATTTTTCTTCTGTTTTTTGTTTTGCCCTAACTCTACTGCAATCTCAGCTCTTCTGTTACGAGCAAAGTCATATAACTCGAGTAAACTGCATCCTTTTTTGGCCATTGAAGAAAGTTTGTCTACTACTTCAGCTGATTTTTCTGCCCACTTCTCTTGGCTATTTTGAAACATATTCAATCGATGGGGTTCGGTGAGATCGGTCAGCGCTTTAGTCTGAGCTGTTTGAGTCTGCTTCGGGTTTGTATGATCGGCTTCTGTTTTGCTTGAAGTCATAAATACCTCGTTTTTGTACCTTTACTTTCAACGTCATTTTTATTGGAAGAATGAAGCAGTAGGAAAGATCTAAAAGAATTATATCTATTGTATTTAGTGTAGATATAATTTAAAGATTGTACAAAAATATGCCATAAAAGGCGCTTCAAGCTTAAAAGTGAGTGCATTTAGCTATTAAAAAATCAGAATGCACATAGGAGTTAAAGGATAAGGGGATGATAATACCTAATGGGGTCAGGCCTTGGATTGTGAAGAAATTGGGGAGTATTTTTGCTTGCATTATTTTAGTGTGAGTAAAATAGTCAAAAAATTACGACTATAGTTTTGAAAATTCACAATTCAAGGCCTGACCCCGAGAGTGAGGCCTGCGTGAGTGCCGTGCAAAATTCATTTTTCGATGGAAGCCTGTTATTGTTAGATTATTGATTTAAGGCACACTAAGAACGTTATGTCTTTCTCTATGTCGACTTTTAAAATTCATTTGGGGCGGAGCCGTGCGGACAATAAAAAAAGAGGTATTGAGTAAAGTACCTGAGGTGACTCTATTATTTTGGATTATGAAAATTGCGGCAACAACGCTTGGAGAAACTGGTGGTGATGCTGTTTCAATGTCGATGAATTTAGGATATTTTATCAGCACAGTTTTATTTGCATTCGTTTTTTGTATTGCTGTTTATATGCAAATAAAAGCACGGTATTTCCACCCAATGCTTTACTGGTTAACAATTATTGCTACCACGACAGTGGGAACTACACTGGCTGATTTTGCCGATCGATCACTGGGTATTGGCTATGCCGGTGGTTCGTTGATCTTATTATTTTTTTTGTTAGCCTCTTTGTTCACTTGGCAAAAAACCTTAGGTTCCGTTGCAATTAATACAGTAGCAACACCCAAAGAAGAAGCTTTTTACTGGACCACCATCATGTTTTCTCAAACCCTAGGCACGGCATTAGGCGATTGGACTGCAGACAGTGCTGGATTTGGTTACACAGGAAGTGCCTTATTATTTAGCAGTATACTTTGTTTGCTGGTACTGTTTCACTATTATACTAAGTTATCTAAAACAATCCTTTTTTGGCTAGCTTTTATATTAACCCGCCCATTGGGCGCTGTCCTCGGGGATTTTCTCGATAAACCGATTGCCAAAGGTGGCTTGGATTTGAGTCGGTTTGCTGCGTCCGCAGTATTATTGATTTTCATTGTAGGATGTATTTTTATTTTTTCGCATAACGCAGCTAAAAAAAACCACTGAATGACTGGTCGTTTACAACCACTCACTTTACTGTGGAAAGCCCAGGTAAATTTAGGATTAGATTATATCCAGGCACGTTAATCTCTTGTTAATCGCTAAATCAAGGACTTAATTTAGATGATCTTGATTAAAGTGCCGCCTTAATTGGTGTAGAGCCAAATACTTAATGAATACTTAATGGGGTCAGGCCTTGAATTGTGAATAAATTGGGGAATATTTTTGCTTGCATTATTCTAGTGTGAGTAAATAGTCAAAAAATTACGACTATAGTTTTGAAAATTCACAATTCAAGGCCTGACCCCGTGAGTGCTAAAAACCTACAAAAGCCTTTTCTAATGCATCGCCTAGAGAAGGTGAGACATTATCATTAGACGAAGAATTATTAAAGAGGCTCAAAGAAGAATGCGGTGTATTTGATTTTTGCTTGAACGCACCCTCGCCAGAGTGATGGAGCACTTCATTGTCTACACCAGAAGATTTATCTGTAACTAATTCAGTGAATGGTTGCATTAAATGAGCAGGGATTTGAGTAAAATGGGTACCGGGACCCCATGCAGGATCCCTATCACAAAGAATAAGTGGCTGTTCTTCTGGCAATAAAGGAATAATACCGATAATCGTATTTTCCTCATGCTCGCCGCTGAGGATTTTTACAGTATCACGCTCAAGGCCTAAGTTTGTAAAGGTTGCTAAATTATTTGTGGTCTGATCAGTTACCTCTTTTGAATGTCTAATTATTTCTTCCTTAACATGTGTTTTAAAACTAGCAAAAAGGTTAGATCCTGCTACCTTATCCAAGGTATTACATTCCTTTAATATATTTAATATGTCTACGGAAAGTTTTGCAGAAGGGGTACCTAAAAAGAACTCGTTTTTTTCTTTATACTCCGCACTTGAATGAGATAGATATGCTGGACTTTTACCAAAATGAAAAAAGCACATTCCTCCGGTTATTTCATCATAGACAATAACTGAGGCAAAACGAGAAGCGCCTCCCGGATTTTGTATTTCCAAACGTTCAGGTGAGAAAAGTGTGAGCTCAGGAGGGACACTATGATAACGGCCTACAGGCAAGACCCAAAGGTGGTTACATCTAGGCAAGGCTAATGTTTCTAAAATAGAAAGACCCACAACCCTATATACAGTTCCCTCTGATAATTCAGAATTATAAATGTCTTGATACTCGGAAATTAATTTTTGCTTTTCCTCTGAAGATTTAGCCCAACTGCTGCGAGTTGAATATTTTTCACTTCCAATTTTATTGTACATTACTATTTCCTATGAAATCAGATTGATAATTCACACAGTGGGTGGTTAAAATAAATCCATTCTGGTGATGTTATATTATATGTAAGCGGCATTCAACTTGCGCTTAATGGGGTCAGGCCTTGAATTGTGAATAAATTGGGGAATAATTATGCTCGCATTATTCTAGTGAGAGTAAAATAGTCAAAAAATTACGACTATATTTTTGAAAATTCACAATTCAAGGCCTGACCCAAAAGCTTGTGACATCAGTTATTTTGATTTTTCAATCGATTCTGCTCCTGATCTGATTTTTTACGGATCAATGATTGTTTGATTGGTTACAAATTCATTCTCGTCTGAGATTACATCCTGCTGCTTTGCTCCAAATATTCCTTGTCCCGGATAATTTATTTTTATGTTTGACTTTTTCACCAGTTTTTCATCAGGCTTATGGAAGCCAGGAGATGCAAGCGAGCCTTTACGAGGTGTTAAAACCACCACTCTACTTGATACTACAGATTTAAGTTTACCTGGTGGCCTTCGTCCATTGGCTCCCTCGTCCAATTGGTTATCAAATTCAACTCTTGGAGTTGTAAAGCTTTCCGTTATTTCAGAACAATCTGTCGCAGCACTTTCGTCTCCAGTTAAAGCGGAAAAATCAGTTTGCGCATCTTGATGTTGAGGGCCATTTGTAATATCAGAACCCTCTATATTGGCACTATCAACCCGAGGTACATCAGGATTATCTAATAAGTTTGCTTCTCTTTCATGAGACGCTGATAAAGTTTGTGATTTGAATTTATCAGATCGGCCAATTTTGTTACGCTTCATTTCTTCTTCTCTATCTTCCTTACTCCAGTATTCGCTCTCATAATCTGATGAATCTGAATTAGTAGTTATTGACTCAGAGGAACTTGTAAACGGATCAATATCATCGATGCCAATTGTTAATACATCTTTTCGTTCACGAGATTTTTTAATTTTGGAGTTTGAACGCCTAAAAGGTAATGAATCAAATTTTGATTTTTTCTTTTCATCTGCTTGAGGTAAAGTAGAATACTCTGAGGAAATTTTAGACTGATTTTGAACAAATTGTTGGCTAAGGTATCTTGGGGTTTTTTTGCGAACAAAATCATGCTCTCTGAGCTCTAATTGATCCAGTTGAAGAGGGCTAAGATTAAATTTAACCTTTTCTTTTTCTGGTCGTTTTTCTGGTTGTATAGGGGGATCAAGATGCTCTTCAAGATCCAGCGCAAATACTTCTTGAAAAAGTGCTATAGGGCTAGAGCTAAGACTACCCTCATTGCTGGTATCAGAAGAGGTAATAGAGGTATCTGGATAACTGTGTCTATTATTTCCAGTTTTAGATATTTTTCTTTCAGAGTCTGTTTCTAAATCTTGCCACTGGGGATCTTGTTCGTTTCCGTTCGTATTATTTGATTCCAATTGTAGCGCTGAGCCCATAAAAAATTTATCGATGGAGCGTTTACGATAACCGAGCGCTCTCAGTCTTTCCCTGTCCGGATTTGACTGAGCTCTCGAACGCGTTTGCTTACTGCTTGCAAAAGTATCTTCTATTGATTTTTGTTCAACAAAATCCTGAGCTTCAGTAACTTGTTCGACTTGATCTATTCCAGCGGGGTCTTGTAATGCGTCCTTTTCTTTAACAGGAATCTCTATTAAACTTTTCAAGAACCCTTTAATTTTCCCTTGCTTTGTTTCGGCCTTTTTGGCTCTAAATTTTTTCGCCACTTTCTCCATGCCCAGCATTCTTCACCTCATCATAACCGTGGCTTACATAATTTTCCGCGACATATCACTGTTTTTGCGGATTCTAGCAGCTTAAGTTTTTCTGTAAAGAAATATCAACAATGCTTACTTACTTAATGGGGTCAGGCCTTGAATTGTGAATTTCAATTGAAGGTTGATGAATCTATTGATGCTCAAAATGCTATAGTTTTGAAAATTCACAATTCAAGGCCTGACCCCGTCCGCATAGTATTAATTGAGCATATAGGTAATTAATTGAACAAAACAATCTAGCGGTGTATAATATTTGCACATCAATGAATTAACTTTAAAATTATGAGTAAAAAAAGTAAGCTATCTTATCTTGTCGACGCTAGTGAGTTGAAGGTTAGATTTACCAAGTTAAAGGACTCAATTGAAGCAATAAATGATCCTGGTTCATTTATCCCGAAGCATTTACATAGTTATTTGATCCAGAGGCACATTTATGAAGAAACTATTGAAAGTTTAAGAACCTCCGATAAACAGAATTATTTTAAAAATGAAAAATTGAATAATTATGCCAAATTTAACATGTGTACTGATAAGTTCATGGTTGCAAATGAATACAATCATGGTATAAGAAATTATTTTTTGGAATTGCCTCAAAAAATTCAGGAACTTAAGCAAGTTAAACGAGAATTAAAATCATTGATTCACGCCGCTGATAATCGTGCCCCATCGCTTTTTAAAACCGGGAATGTGAAAGAGGCTATTCGGCAAGTGATAGATTTGGAAGAGGTTGGCAAAGTATTAGCCTTTGCCGAAGAAACACGAGATCTCATGGAGGTCAATCGCGAGCTTTTCTTCTCGAGTGATAGTAATTTTTATATTATATCATGACACTAACTGCGAGTTTTTCAAACCTTGATTATGCTTCGTGCATTAATGTTGTTTCGATTTGCGCCTATGCCGTTGCTAAATAATTTTGGTCAAATTGATCTGTGTATTCTTGATAATTTCCTAAATGGACTAGCAGGCGCATTTGAACAGAAACTTAGACTACACGATCAAAGCCTACAGTCTTCGATGAGTTCACACATTCATGCTTTTGAGTTTGTTAAAATTGCCTTCGTCACCTATTTGGCAATGACTAAGATTGAATTATCTAAGCTTGTACAGAACAAATAAATATTGATTTAAGAATTTGTACAATCGATTGATTTCAGTAATGCATCAGTTCTATAGTTCAAGAAATACTTGAGCGCAGCTTAATGGGGTCAGGCCTTGAATTGTGAAGAAATTGGGGAACATTTTTGCTTGCATTATTTTAGTGTGCGTAAAATAGTCAAACAATTACGACTACAGTTTTGAAAATTCAAAATTCAAGGCCCGACCCCTTACGGGAGCATAGAAGTGAGAAGGATAAACGAGCAAAGGAACCAACGATGTTGGATTTGAAGTTAATTTAGAATTAAATAATAAAGGAATTTAAATGAAGTTTGCATGTAATATAGATAAAACAGATCGGGTAAACCGTACAATAATTGGTGCTGCATTGTGTCTTGCTGCGATCTTTGGAATGGGAAAGATTTTTTATATCACATTGGGTATTGTATTGATTTTAGAGGGCATTATCGGTTGGTGCTCTATCCCTTATTTGCTTGGAAAAATAAAGTTAAAGCGCTTAAAACGATAGATTTTTTCATAATGGTATGACTTTCTATTCATTTGCCAGGATAAAGAAATTAAAAGAAAATTTATTGGACGTCCCTATTTAAAAATTTTACAATTTAAGGCCTGACACCGTACGCTAACGCAGCCGTTTATCAAAGGCAGTCTTATCATTGGTTATTATTTGAAATAATACCTTGATGTTGAACGTCATCTTCAAAATATTTAATAAAAAACGTTTTAGTTAGTTTTGGATTATGTTTATTTTCTCTAACAAACTCCACTTCATAGCCGCTTTTTTTATAAAACTCCGGGGCTTGAAATGCACTGGTTACCAAGTTGATATTATTATAGCCTTTGCCTTTGAACTGATTTTCAAGAGTTTCAAGAAGCGTGCTCCCAATTTTATGCTTTCGATAATTGGAGTGCACCCACAGATCTTCCACGTAAATTTCTGCAAAGGCAGTGTATGCGGTTAATAGCCCAACTAAACGATTCTTTTTATCTCTAGCTGCAATGTAAAATAATGCATAATTACAAACAATGCCATGTTCCGCTTCGGCTGCGATATGACCTTTTTCGACTAAGTCCAACTCGGCTTGTTTTACAACCGCCTCATAATGATAACTGATTTCGTCCATACATTTTCCGCTCTCAATTAATTTAAAAAAGAATACCGTTACATCAAGAAAACTATCTAGATTTTTGGGGAGGGCTTTGTTAATGTTTTCACTTTATAGGATAAGTTTACAAAATCAAGATTAATCGAAAATGAACTTAATATTAATCATCGCGCTTGTTATAAACATGGTGGTTCTTCTACCTGTGATTGTCGGTTTTATTTTAGATGCACATTGGATTATCCAAGCATATGGACCCAAGACCCCAGCAAGACAAATATTACTATCAATCTATCTAGCAATTTTTGTATTATCTATCGCATTAATATTAATGCCTAATTCGCAAATCATAATTGCATTACTTACCATTCAAATAATTTATAAGATAACTACTCCTTTCACAGTTAATTCCTGGAGAAATCCAGTGGTGGTATCCAACTTAATTATTGCAATTAGTTTTCTAATTTTAATTTCTATATTTTTGGGGTTTCTTCTTTAATCAGATCAAAGTTCTGATTTGAACAAAATTAAAAAAGATTTTCCTCTTTGATTTAACTATACAATTTTAAATAAATACTTAATGGGGGCAGGCCTTGAGTGGCGAAGAAATTGGGGAATATTTTTGCTTGCTTTATTCGAGGGTGAATCAAAGAGTCAAAAAATTACGACTGCAGTTTTGAAATGTCACAATTCAAGGCCTGACCCCTTACGTTCGCTGTGAGTCAATGTTTCATCCTTTACTATTTTTAGATTCATACATTTTAGAATCGGCAAGAGTTATCATATCCTCAAGTGTTTGATGTTCTTTTTGATTGTATTCGATAATACCCACACTAAATTGAATAGAGTAATCCTTGATTTTTGCAGCTTCCAATGAGTCTTTTAGGCGTTGAATAATTCCAGGTACATATTTTCGCTTTAAGCCAGAACAAAATACGCAAAATTCATCACCACCCCAACGTGCGATTACATCGTAATATCGAAAGTTTTGGAGAAGAGCGTGCGCAAAAATCTTTAAAACCTTATCACCTTCCAAATGTCCGAATTCATCATTAATATGCTTAAATTTATCTAAATCAAAAAATAACAGGGTAAAAACTTGATTTTCACGTTGGCATTTTTGAAACAAATAGTCGGCTAATTTTAAAAAGCCTCTACGGTTCGATAAACCGGTTAATTCATCAGTTATGGAAACCTGTAATTGCTCTAAATCCATTTCCACCATTCGAGCCAGGTCATTAACCATTTTTTGATCAATGTCCAATTTTGATCTCGGCTTGTTGTCGATTAAACAAAATACGCCCACATTATATCCTTTAACTTGCAAAGGACATCCTAAATAAAATCTGAAATTGGGCTTTTTTAAGACAAAAGGATTATCATAAAATCGCTTATCTTGAGTAGCATCTTCAACTACCATAATTTTATCTGAAAGAATAACATGACCACAAAATGAAGTTTTCCGCGCAGCCTCTTTTATATTAATTCCTTGAGTAGATTTCATCCACTGGCGGTCAGCCTCAAGAAAAGATATGGCCGAAATAGGAACCTCAAAAAGTTTGCGCGCAATACGTGTTACTCTATCGAAACGCTCCTCTTTCTCCGTATCGAGGATGTGTAATTTGTAAAGCGTCGCTAAACGTTCCGCTTCATTTTTGGGTTTTTTCGGAGGAATCATTCATATTACCTAGCTTTTAAATTTAAAATATAATAAAAGTAGTCATTAAATAGTATATATCATTTATTTTAGATAAATTGATGCGAATGCTTAACTAAAAGAGTAAAGATAAGGCCTCATATTTTTTTGCTTCATAAGGGAACGTGTCAATGTTCTTATCTGATTAGGTGGATCATCAAGAGGGATAGGCCTTAATCAGCATCTCTGAGCGGTTCTGAACGCATGCATAGCAATATAATAACGCGTTCATATCCTGCCCCTATCAACAGCCGAGTCACTTTCCGATACTCTCTTTTCTTTTCACTTCAATGGGTCTTTGAATCGTAAGGCCATGCAAACGATAATTTTACAGTGATTTATTTTTAGGATGCATAAAAATTATCGTATTTTGATGAGATGGCAATCAAAGAAAATGAGTGCCATCTCAAAGCAACTACTCTTTAGGAATTAAAACGTGATCGATGACATGAATCACGCCATTAGACGCTTTCACATCCGCTTTTATAACCTCGACATTATTGACAAAAACTTTACCCTCTTTAACCGTCACATCAACATCTTGTCCGCTCAGTGTTTTAACCATTCCTGGTTTAATTTTATCAGAAGTAATGTCTCCACTGACGACATGATAAAGTAAAACAGCCTTCAGCTTCTCAGGATTTGCGAGAAGGGCATCTAAATCAGCTTTTGGAACACTGGCAAAAGCCTCATTGGTTGGTGCAAAAACCGTGAAAGGTCCTTTACCTTCAAGTGCACTGACAAGCCCCGCTTTTTTAAGTAAGGAAACAAGAGTTGAAAAATCTTTGTTGCCTTCAGCAACGTTAACTATTGTATCGTTTGCACTTGCTGCGATGCTGTACAGGGAAATGAGTGCAACTAAGAACAACTGTTTGATTAATTTCATATTAATATCCTTATGCGTTTTTAACATTATTTGAAGATTAGACTATTTTCTGATTGAAGCCATTTCAAATAGTCCTTAAATTAAGCCTGGTTTTAATAAACATTTACTATCAGTACGAATCAAATTTTTTATGATATAACACCTCCTTATTGCAAAGTTTTTTCTGAGACTTTTTTGTTGATGAAGATTATTTTGCCCGTTGACTTTACCTGTTATAAATTATCCGCAGCAATGGCGTACTCATGTTGCATTTTGATGAGCTTAAGCTTGCTGTCCTGGTATCGGTCACGATTTTTATCGACTAAAGTAATATGTCCAACCTTGCGCTTAGGATGAGATTTTTTACCATAATCATGATAATGGGCACCCGGTATCTCAAGGCATGATTGGATGGGGAACATCTTGCCAAGACAGTTGACTAACAAGCACTTGCTCATAAGCTCCGTAAGGCCTAAGGGTAGAGAAAAAATCGCACGTAAATGATTTTCAAACTGACTGGTTATTGCCCCTTCAATGGTTAGATGCCCAGAATTATGGACTCTTGGAGCCATTTCATTGACTATCAGCTCGCCATTATGGTGAAAAAATTCGATGGTTATAACTCCGACATAGCTTAAAGAATCCATAACCTTGCTGGCAATGTTTTGGGCTTTTTGTTGCAATAAATTATTATCTAACGGGGCTTCGGACCATTGAAGGATGCCATGATGATGTTGATTTCTAATGAGCGGATAAAATTGAATCTCTTCTTGCTGATTTCTCACCGCAATAAGCGATAGCTCCTCCTCAAAAGGAACAAACTGCTCCAAAATCAAATCACCTGACTGCATCAATTCCCAGGCTGTTGCTAAGTCAGACAACTCATGAAGAACATATTGTCCTTTGCCATCGTAGCCTAATCGTCTTGTTTTCAAAATGGCAGAGCTATTCCAACTTATAAAGGCATTCTGCAGTTCCTTTAGCGTTTCAATCGCAGTAAAACGAGCTGTTTTTATTTTTAACGAGTTTAAAAATGATTTTTCCAAAAAGCGATCTTGAGTGATTTGCAGCGCTTCAGTAGAGGGATAAAATGGAACTTTTTTGGCAATGAACTCAGCACAAGCCAAGGGTATGTTTTCTGTTTCAAAAGTGACGCAATCGACTTCATTGCAAAACGCAGTAAGTGCTTTCTCGTCATCAAATGATGCTGAAATGAGGCGCGTTAAATGGCGCACACAGGGACTAGGATCGGGTGATAGGCATACCGTACTAATTCCTAACGAGTGGGCAGCCAAAACCAGCATTTTTGCGAGTTGCCCACCACCTAAAATACCGAGTTTCATAATGACTCCAATTGGGGTTTATTGTTATCAAGAACCTTTTGGGTTTGTTGCGCCCGGTATTGATTCAAGCGTTCGCAAATCTCCGGGTTATTGTTGGCAAGGATTGCGGCGGCTAACAGTGCTGCATTAATTGCGCCTGCTTTGCCGACTGCTAATGTACCAACCGGTATACCTGCTGGCATTTGTACTATGGAAAGCAGTGAGTCCAGGCCATTAAGTAAGGAAGAAGGTATTGGGACACCCAAAACAGGAAGTCTGGTCATTGCGGCCATCATTCCTGGAAGATGTGCCGCACCTCCAGCACCCGCGATAATAATCTGTATTCCGCGTTCTGCAGCGTTTCGCGCATAGTCACAGAGTTTGTCTGGTGTCCGATGCGCCGATACAATTTCTGCCTCAAAAGAAATCTTTAAGCCCTCTAATGTTTTTGCGCTCTCAGAAAGTATTGGCCAATCACTTTGAGATCCCATAATGATGCCAACTAAAGGTTTTTCTTGCATTTCAATATACTCCTAATGGGGTTACTTTTTTAAGGGTTACAATAATCACAATATTGTGGCTCAGCTGCTTCTAACCCGTCTTTTCTTGGGTGAGTCTCCTGATAATCACATTGAATACAGCCCCAAACTTCGTGAAGGTAGAAGGAGGTGGGTGATGTGCACTCATTGCAAGGAAGACTGCCTGAGGTTTCTTTAAACCCAAAACCAGGAGCACAACAATTAGGGCAACAACATTGAATTCGATGAGCTAGTTTTTCTGCGAGTTCAGAAATCGCCTGCATCCTCAATGGATTCATCATGGCTCTCATATCCGTTGCAAGAAAGAGTTCTTTTTCTTGTTGGAAGCCAAGAGATAATGCAGTCTTGAGCGCCTCAATGTCTCTAATTCCTTTGGCAATAACCGTTTTCTCTTTGTTGGTTTGCAAGGTTAGAGCATGCTCGGGAAAACCTGCTTTTTCTAAAAAATCGTCAAGCTCTGTTTGTGGGGTAATGGTCATCATGCGATAATTTGTTTTGGTTGTTGTGTATTGCTCTGCAATCACCCAATTGTTTTTGCGATCTAAAAACACCATGATTTCATGGTCGCTGGGAATAAAGGGAAATGCAGGATGCGGACCAAAACTTCCTTCGCTAGCAACTGCTAATTCATAACCGTAGCGCTCTGCAGCATGTCTTGCTTTTAAAATACAGGTATCATAGGAACTTAATGTCCTTGCTATTTCACCAGTAAAGGTCCCAAATTGGTCAGTATCGAAATCGTGTACATCCAGTTTGCACGACAGTTTATCAGAAAATACTTTCGCAATTGCTTTTTCTTTCTCATGTTTTGAGGCAAGCAAAACCGACTGATTGCGATAATGCATGATTAAGCTCCCGCGGTTGAGTGGAAATAATCCACTCGGGCTACATCAACATCGGAAACAAACATGACCCCCGAATTCTGCTGCAATAAGGTTTTCATTCCTAAAGCAAGGGTTGCTATGACTTCCTCAGGAGCTACGGCAAGAAACATAATCAGTGACGCTCGGTCGTTGAATAATATTTTTCCTTCATGAAATCCATTATGGCCTTTACCTGAGATGTTGCGAAGCAAGGTAAACCCTGTGACTTTTGCCTCTTCCATCATCGAGCTGATGAGCTGTTCATGCTCACCAGAAACGATTATTTCTATTTTTTTCATTGGGTGGAGATTAATCCCAATATCCTTTCGTTCTTGAACTTTAATCACCTTCATTTTTTTCTCCTCATTAGCGAGCTAAAATCCAACTGCCATTTTGATTCAGTTTGTAGGCTTGACCATCACTTGGTTCAATGATGATGAGATGAACCCATTCATTGAAGAACAATGTTTTTAAAACCGCTTGACGCTCAATGATGCTTGATACGAGTGCTTTGGGTGCATGAACTACAGTCAACAGGCGTTGTGGCTGATGGTAAGGGGTTTCATCACTTCTCATCACTGATTGCAAAGGAAGTCCATGCATTAAATCACTGCCATTGCCCTGCATGATGCCCATTTTACCTGTGACATTGTGGGTTATTTTGCTGCCACTGCCGTAAGCAACATTATCGAGGGTTGAAAATAAATACTGGGTATTAATCCATTGAGCAACCACCATGGGTGCAGTGAGGATTGTTTCCAGGAAACTTCCTTCGGGGTCTTGTTCCCAGTCATAGGAATGTAAAAAGCATCGGCCATCAAGATGGATGTTTTTGGTTAAAGAACGGGGCGCCACAATAAACGCTGCATTGCGCGCAAGACCCCATTCAGGGCGCGTTTCAGACCAATCCTGACTCCTTCGCTGAATGTCTTGCTCTGCATGTTTTGAATTTAATTTGCGACCTCGTTCTAAATTATTGCTCGATTTTGCTTCCTCCAAATCGGCAAGTAACTGATTGAGCAGCGCTGGATAAATGACCTTACTTGATTTTAGGTTATAAAGCTCAATAGAGTCCGTTGTGGTGTTGTGAAGAGCACCATAAAACACAGTATCGATTGGAATGTGAATTCCTTTATCCTCTAAACCCCTTCTTACTTCCGTTTTATTTAGAATTGCTGCCAATAGTTTGGCGTTAATGCCCCCATGATTCCCGCCACAGGCACCACAATCTAGAGCCGATGCATAGGGATTATTTTCGGTGGAACTTCCATGACCGCAAAGAACAATCACTTTTGCAAAACCTGAAGAGAGCCCCATGAGGCGTAATACCGTTTCGGCATAGTCAATCTGCTCGCTTAAAGCGATGCCTTGCTCCAAATTAGCCTCATTTAATTCAAACGAGGGCTCTGTTTGGATTTGGGGGACAATTAAATGATTCAAGGCTTGACTTGTTTTCTTGGTATAGTTAGGAGCTAACGATTGCAGCACCATCTTCAGGCCACACCAAGCCCCAAGGGTTTCAACCAAAGCAAAAGGCGTTGCAAAATTATATTTTAATTCTTGATAGACCTTGCCAAGAGTGGTCTTAACCGTCTTGCCCTGTTGGTGTTGTTCAATAAAGGCCTTATTTGCTGCGCTTGGTTTTTCATCAACACGATAACGGGGCTTTAATAATACTGGGCAACAGTCTTTTGTTTTGCCACTCTCAAACTCTTGCACACGAATAGGTATACCAAAAAAGCCGGCAAATCCTAAAGTTTCATAATTTCCCAGTTTCTCTATAGCCCGGCGAATTGGTTCGGAGCGGACATCGATACAAAACACCAGTTGCGCATCTGCTCTTTGAGTCTTGGTTGTCCGCTGATTGACTGCAGGTAGTAGTGCTTTTAGCAATTCCTGCTCGTAGTGTTTTTCATTGCGTTTTATTTTTTTAAGAGCGTCCTGAACCAAAGAGCCATCTCCTTCGCTTTTTTTTTCCAGACCTGCATCAGGCCAGAGCAAACAGGTAATAACCAGGCGCACCGCAAGAAAGTCAGTGAGTGTAACCGGTATTTTGTCTGCTGTTGTTGGATGGTGCCAGTGAGTTTTCCATTTCACAAAACCCGCCCAACCTGGCAGATAAAGAAAGGTTTGAGTAATGAATTCTTCTGCTTTTTCTTTGGGTACATTAAGTTTTTTCAGGCAATGAATAATTGCCTCTTCAGCAGATTCAGGCAAGCTCATTAGCCATTGTTTTGCCTCTTTCTTATTCTCATGAAGTTTTTTATCAAAACACGCTAGTTTCAAAAATCCAAAATAGAACCCTTTGTCTCGATAGGGCATTTCAATAGCACCTTGTCCAGCATCAAAAAAACCGCCACACCATTTAATCATCTGCAGGTTGACGTTTTCTAAAGCCCGATTGCGGGAAACTTCCTTTCGTCGAAATCCGCCTTGTGCTAAAGCCTCTTCAAAACTTTGCGCTTCAAATCCTTGTAAGGGGTTGCATGCGATAAACGTTTCTAGCGGCCAAACCGGGGCAATCCGTTGGGCAGCGTTATCCACTAATGCACGGACTTCGAGTCTCTTGTTTGGAGTTTTGACTGAAGCCGTTGTTTTCAAAGGCTGCTCATTTATTTTTTCTTCATTCGCCATTGCTTTTGCTCTGCTCATGGTTACTCCTCAGGATAATTAGTATTTATAATCAGACCGTAATGTGGTTACCGTTTGTGGGGCGGGTTGGCTTTGATTGAATAAGTTCATGTAGAGCCAGCACCAGAAATTTGATTCTTTAATTTTTCTCGTAAACCCAAGGTTAAATAGCAGCCAGGGGAGTACAAGCAGAACTAAAGCAATCAGATGCAGTATTGATAGCTTGGGTAAGTAATACTGAGTTAAGTTAGGAAGAAGTGCTTCAATCAGATGAATGCTTGCTCCGTATATCAAGCCAGCTAAGGAAGAAATCAAGAGGCCAAGTGTCATGTTAATGATGGACAAGCGATTGTTCATCACGGTGAGCATCAGTTGTACTCCTGCAATGAATGCAAATACCAGTAAGAACGAGGTTGCCTGCAAAGACAGGATTGGCTTATTCGTCATGAATGCAAAACCAAGCATGCCTAAGAAGCCGCCACTGCACGCAATTAAAAAGAGAAGCGGTTTGTATGCAGGGGCTTTAGGTTCATTGGTTTTTTGAGCAATGACAGAGCCCGAATTTAGGAACAAATAGGCTTTAAATAAACCATGCCAACACAAGTGAGCCACCGCGGCGGCAAATAATCCTAAACCGCATTGCATCATCATAAATCCCATTTGCGCTAAGGTAGAGCACGCCAGCATTTTCTTGATGTCATGCTGCATGAGCTTCCAAAAGGTTCCTAAAAATGCTGAGAGGGTTCCAAGAATGAATACAGTCATTAGTAAGTGACTCGATGCTGCAAAGAGCGGGGCAAATTTGACAATCAGGATGCCACCGCCATTGACAAGACCTGCATGCATCAGTGCGGAAACCGGGGTTGGTGAATTTAAAGAGCTAATCAACCAGCGATGAAACGGCCAAATGGCAGATTGAGTCAATGCCGTGAGTGTCATCAACGTCATCGCTGGCATGAACACGGCGGAGCTTGCTATATCGTTCTGATTTATAGCTTGAATGGATGCAGTGTCAGTACTTAAGGTGATTAAGATAAAAGCGGCTAACAAGCTGATACTTCCTACTAATAAAGTATTGAAGGTAAGCCGACCTGAATTTTTTGCCGCAGTCCATTCGCTCTTATGAACCATTAAAGCAATTAATAGCAGGTTACTTAGCGACCAGGAGCACCAAAACAGAAAAAGATTATCGGCAAGAACCATAACTACAGCACTAAGCGTAATCGCTGAGAGAGTGCAAAAATAACGCGAATAGAGTCGGTCGCCATCCATGTACCTTAGTGAAAATCGATGAACAATAAAGCTCACCAATAAAACTAAAGTACATAATAACAGGGCTAAGGTATTAAGGCTGGTGAGTAGATAAATCATCGGCATTTCCGAAAAGCGCAAGCAGCTTAACAAAATAACGCCGATTACAAATCCAAAACCAATCAATACACCTGCCCAGCGAGCGGCAGAGGCAGCTCTTTTCCTGCCACTAAAACAGTTAATGAACAGGGCGAGGGTTGGACATGCCAGAAGCGCCCCACATAAAAGAAGTATTATTGTATTCACAGCATTCCTCATTAGAAAATGTTTTGCTACAATGAAAATATATAAGATAAACTTATATTAGTAAAATTAATAATTTTTATAACTTTAATTAGGATTTCTAATGAGTCTTGATACCGTAACCTTGCAATGCTTTTTGGCGGTTGCTGAAACCCAAAGTTTTACAAAAGCAGCTGTTCGGGTGGGACGCACTCAATCCGCAGTGAGTCAGCAGATTGCAAAACTCGAGCAGTTGATTGAAAAACCATTAATTCTTCGTGGACGGGAGTTGTCTCTGACCCCTGATGGCGAGCTTTTTTTAGGCTATGCCAAAAGAATTTATGAACTGCATCGCGAATCACTCGACCGATTTAAAGCACCAGAACTTCATGGGGAACTTCGATTTGGTTTGCCTGAGGATTTTGCGTCAATGTTTTTATCGGATGTGTTGGTGGAGTTTTCACGACTGCATCCACGGGTGATGCTGAATGTTGAGTGCGAACTGACTCTTAATTTAATCGAACGTTTTAATCACGGCGATTTTGATTTGATATTAATTAAAACCAATCAAAGAAATCAAATTGCTGAGGGTGTAGATGTGTGGAATGAGTCAGTGGATTGGGTGGGTAAGAGAGAGCTTCTCACTCAACTCAATAAAAACACACCAATTCCGCTGGTGCTCTCACCAACACCTTGTGTTTATCGTGGAAACGTGATTCATTCTCTAGAGAATCATCATTTAAACTGGCGTCTGGTGTTCAGCAGTCAAAGCTATACTGGAAAAATGGCTGCAGTGCGCGCAGGGTTAGGCATTACTGCCATACAACGCAGCATGATTCCCAATGATCTTGACCGACTTGATGAGGATTTTTTACCTAAATTAAACGACATTCATGTCTCCTTGCTAAAAAAGAAAGAGCCCAATAAAGCAATCGAGTCCCTTGAGTTTTTTTTATTGAAAAAATTAAAGCACTAGTTTTTTACGATTAAAAAAGGATAGTAGTAAAGAAATGAATTCAATTACTGATGTTTTAGATAGACCAACACTGATATCGATTGCACTCATTAGCTTAATAGCAAGCTTATTCACATTAAGTATTCCGATTGCTGCACAGACATTAATCAATTTAATTGCTTTTGGTAAATTAATGCAGCCCGTAGTGACCTTGAGTCTGATTGTGTTCATCTTAATGGCGGCACTGGGTGCCTTAAATGTTTGGCAAACTGTAATTCTTGAAGTCATTCAGCAAAAATTGATGGTAAAAATAAGTCTAAACCTCACCAATCATTTTACCCGTCTGTCACTTGATAGTTTTTCAACGCATCATGGTCCTGAGCTGGTCAATCGTTTTTTTGAAGTGGCTACCATCAATAAATCACTTTCCAGTCTTTTGCTTTATGGGGTTAATTTAGGATTACAGCTTTTTTTGGGGTTATTACTTCTCCTCATTTACCATCCCCTATTTATCATTTTTGACGTAGCTATCATTCTCAGTCTCTTGTTAATTATTTTTATCCCCTTTCGTAAGGGATTAGAAAGTGCAAAAAAAGAATGTGCCGAAAAACATCAAGTGGGTGCCTGGCTTGAAGAACTTCTAATCAATCGATTTTTATTCCGGTTTAGTAATTATAATCACTACGCCACGTTACAATCCGACAAGCATTTGGTTTCTTTTTTAAATGCAAGGAAAACTCATTTTAAACAACTGATTAAGCATCAAATTGGTTTTTATCTGCTGGCGGCCTTTTCAAGTAGCCTCCTTTTGGGATTAGGAGGATATCTTGTGATTAAAAATCAATTGAGTTTAGGACAACTGGTAGCTGCTGAAATTGTTCTTGGTGCATTGATTTATGCATTTAAACGATTTGGTGTTCTTCTTGAGAATTATTATGATTTAATTGCCTCCAAGAATAAGATTGATGTAGTCCTCAATTTACCCTTAGAAGAAATTAAAATCGATCTCAATGCTTTATTGGTGCCTATCCAAACCATAGAAATAAAATTCCCAAATAAGAGTCAAGCAATTGCTTCTTTGAATAAACCTCTATTTATTTATTCTCAGGATGCACAGAGTTGTAAAACATTTTCTGAATCACTGCTAGGATTTGGGAAAAAATATGAAATGCACGTTCAAGTCAATCAACAATTATGCAATGAAAAGCATCGAGCAGCACTTCGAGAATACAGTTTATTGTTACGAAGACCTGAATGGTTTGTAGGCAGCATTTATGACAACTTAGTACTAAACCATAAGAGTATCTCTCCTAAACAGGTTATGGAGCAGCTCAATCATTTCGGACTTTCTGAAAAAATAGTACATCAACCTTTAGGTTTAAAAGCGGTT
Source organism: Legionella sp. 227 (assembly GCF_043161935.1). Taxonomy (NCBI): domain Bacteria; kingdom Pseudomonadati; phylum Pseudomonadota; class Gammaproteobacteria; order Legionellales; family Legionellaceae; genus Legionella; species Legionella sp. 227. The sequence continues at coordinate 1,454,609 of NZ_CP171154.1, forward strand.
ATTTATGATTGGCAAAATGAATTTACCGAGTTTGAGCTTATTGCACTCATGATCGTACGAATTATCTTGCTTGAGCCTCAGTTACTGATTATTGACCGTACTTTTGATGGATTGGAGCGCGATAAAATTGACTTGCTCATGGCACCATTGCTGAACTTAAAAAATACCCTGATGATTTTAGTTAGCCAAACTCATGAATTTAAAGAAATATCAAATTACGCGGTGCTTCCATGAAATTACATGCCTATACGATGATCGCCAAACTCCCCAAGCCCCAAAAAATCGCCAAAATCATTGTTCTTATTGCTTTGATTCTCATTTTATTTTTAATTTTTACCCCCTGGCAACAGTTTGCTCTTGGCAATGGAAAAGTGATTGCTTATTCCCCCACTGAGCGACTTCATACATTGAACTCGCCAATCAATGGACGCATTAAAAAATGGTATGTTGATGAGGGAATGAAGGTACAGCCTGGTGATCTTATCGTTGAAATCAGCGATATTGATCCTCAATTATTAAAGCGATTGGAATTAGAAAAAAAAGCTATCGAATTGCGGATACAGGCAGCACAGCAATCCATAATAGCCGGAAAAGCCAATCTAGAACGTCAAAAAAGATTGTATCAGCAAGGAATTAATTCAAAGCGTCAGTTTGAATTGGCACAAATTGAATATTCGAAATACCAAAGTGAGTTAGCACAAGCAAATATTGATCTAGTCGATGTTGATGTGCGAATTGCCCGTCAGCAAACACAACTCATAAAAGCACATGTCGCGGGAGTAATTTTTAAACGGTTGACAGGTCAAGAGAGTGTCGTCATTAAAGCAGGGGATGTTTTAGCGCAAATTATTCCCGACACACAATCGCGCGCAGTGGAGTTATGGATTGATGGCAATGATATTCCGTTTGTTCAACTTCATCAAAAAGCGCGATTACAGTTTGAAGGATGGCCTGCAATCCAATTTAGAGGTTGGCCAGAAATTGCTGTAGGTACCTTTGGTGGTACGGTAGCCTTTATAGATCCCACAGACAATGGAATGGGGCTATTTCGTGCCGTCATTGTCCCAGATGAGCCTTGGCCTCAACCTCGATTTTTAAGGCAAGGCGTGCGTGTTCATGGTTGGGTTCAATTAGGCGAAGTCCCTTTATGGTATGAATTGTGGCGCCAATTTAATGGCTTTCCGCCCGAAAGTACTCCCGAGAAGAATTCGTTAAGTACTCCAGGGAAGAATCCGTCATGATTCGATTTTTTACTCATACTGGTTTTAAATATCAGCTCATTCTAGGTTTGATGTGTTGTTTTCCCTCGGTTGTCAGTGTGGCAAGTGAAGACCCTCAATTAACCCTAGATAAGGTGCTTCAGAGCGTGACTGAGTATTATCCCAAAATTAAAATAGCACGTTTGGAAATTACAAAGGCTCAAGGCGCACATTTGAGTGCGTTGGGAAAGTTCGATCCCTCTCTTGATGCAAGCACTCGATCCCAGCCAGCGGGTGGTTATATCAATAATTACGGAGATACCCAGATTAGTGTTCCTACTTTTTATAATGGAGTCCAATTATTTGCTGGGTATCGAAATGGCAATGGAAACTGGCCTATTTATTATCAAAATTACTTAACGAATTCAGGTGGAGAATACCGAGCTGGTTTATCATTACCTTTACTTCGAGATCGATTGATTGATAAGGAGCGAACCGATTTATTAACTACCGCTGAGTCCATTGAGTTGAAAAAACACGACATGGAAGCAATAAAAATTAAGATATATCAGGAAACGATTAAAGCCTATTGGCAATGGGTAGAAGCAGGGTGGCAATTAAAAACCTTTAAAGAGTTATTAAAATTAGCGCGAAAGCGACAAGTTGCCATTGAGCAGCAAGCAAATCAGGGCGATCTCGCGCGACTTGCAATCACTGAAAACACACAACAAATAGTCCAAAGAGAGCAGTTGCTTAATCAAGGGAGAATGATATTCGAACAAGCTGCAATAAATTTATCTTTGTATTATCGAGATGAACGAGGGAACCCCAAAACTCCATCGGAACACAGTCTGCCTTCCCAGATTTGGATGCAGCAACGTCAATTAGCCCAAGGATTCCCTCAGTTAATTCGCCATCCTGCATTACAGAAACTGCGAAACTACTCAAAAATAATAAGACTGAAGCGTGATTTAGCGAAAAATGAGTTGCTCCCCAATTTGGATGCTACTGCATCTACTTTTAAGCAAAACGGTAGTGGCGGATATCCTGCGTTAATTCCTCAGGCAGCTTTTATCGGAGTTTCTTTCAAATTTCCTGTATTACGACGAGAAGCCAAAGGAAAATTAATTCGTACCCAAAGTGAGCTGGAGCAAATACGCGCGGAAAAAAAGTTTATGTATGAGCAGCTTAGAAATGAACTCACCAATCTTTATATTGGGATAAGAAGAATGCGTCAACAAGTCGCTTTCTTAAAAAAAGAATATTCTTTGGCACTAAAGGTGCAACAGGGAGAGACAAAAAAATTCACTGAAGGGGACAGTACATTGTTCCTTGTGAATCAACGAGAGCAATTAACTACCCAGGTGAAACTGAATTGGATAAATGCTCAAGTGCAACAGGAAGAGTTAAAAGATTTGGCACGTTTCTTTTCCTCAACGAATTTGGAAAAGTAAAATCGAAAATACAGGAAGTATTTTAATTGATGCCAATTGATGGAAAGGAGCGCTAAGGACAAGTCGATACTCATCTTTTTGCTCGAATTATGAGTCAATTTTTACCAGAGCAGAGAAGAATGCATCACGTAGTGAGCGAAGTGACCGAGAAAATTCGTGAACGCAGCAGCAAAGCAGAGGTTATTTAAATCACCTCGAAAAATCACCCATCAAAGGCGCACAAGGTGTGTATTACGCTGTAGTAATTGGCACATGGTTTTAGGTGGTGAACTGATATTCTTAGGATTGAGGATTTAGCAACCCAAATTATCTCAAAATCAGAGTGAATACTGTAACAGTAATGCAGCCAAACCGTGCCAAAGCCTTTTTCAAATAAGGCATAAGGTAGGGTTCACGCCGAACATAATTGCCTATCTTTGTTTCATGACGATCAAATACTGTTCATTTGTTTTGAGTTTTAGTATAATTATTACAAAACTTTACTTAAATGATACATTTGAAGAGGTGGTTTTAGTGAGTCATTATTTATATGTTCCTTTTAAAAAGAAAGCAGTTCCGCCAAACCTAAAAAAAATCATCGATGAATGGTTGTTATTAGAGGCAAAGCAAAATCATGACGTTCTAGTCTGTTACCATGGTGAGAAAAAATTATGCCAACTACCAAGCAACAGCAAAGTTTCTGTACTATTTTCGGGTAAGCCTGGTAAAAAGTCTCTTCTTCATGGGCTTGAGCAGGTAAAAACTGAAACATTAAGATTTTTTGAAAATTTGTCTTTGCACCTAAGGGTCACAGATGAAAGTAACAACTCAATATTAGTCCCTGAAGTTGCTGATAAAATGAAAGAAGATGGCTTGCTTGATGACTTTAAAGGGAGGTTACAGATTAACCTTATTTATCTTGATGCAAACAGAAAAGAAGCATCCATCATGACTCACTCATTTTTAAACTCACTTAAAAAGTACAAAGAACACGAAAACGGAGCAATTAGGCTTCAATTCCTCTCTAATAACCTACCAGAGAAAGCTAATTTCCATCAAACGGACCGAACCAAAAAAACAAAATTAGAATTATTTAGAGAACAAGCACAACAGGGTGAGTGCTGCATGTATAACAGCAAAGAGAATTATCCTAAACTGTCACTTGCTGAGATCGCTCCTGTAATTAAAGATTATTATCAGTACAAATCATCAAGATGCTGCGGCTTATCGGGCCTATTAAAGTTGAATTGGTTTTTTTCCAGTACTGCAAGCACGGAAGCAATTAAGCATCTTAGTGATGAAAAAATATCTGATATTGAACGATTTGCTTACGCTTCTCGTTTCATAAAATACTATAAGGAAAACCATTTATTCCAGTTTCTTGCGCCAGCACTTGAAAAAGGATTGATACAACACCAGGCCAATTGGGATATTGAGCCCATGCACTCGAGTGAATTACAGCTTTAGCGATGCGCTTATGGGGCGTCATGACGAGAAATTTTAGGCTAGAGAAGTCGCATTGATCAATTTCTGAATGTCGCTGGTTGGACTCTAATCCAATTCAATGTAATTTGGTTGTGATGGGTTTTACACTAGCGATTTTCATTATGAACTTTTCAAACTCATACCGGTTCTTTTATCTTATTCTAGTAATACATTGTTGATATTGATTTAAGGTTCTGCGTATTTCTATTAATTTATTAGATAAATTGATACATTTGAAATTATCGTTTTCTGTTTGAGATTTATATGACTATTGCATTAGTCTGGTTTCGCCGCGATTTAAGATTAAACGATAATCCTGCGTTTATCGAGGCTTGTTCTCGGCATCAGTTTGTGATTCCGCTGTATATTTATGATGAAAAAAATAGTGTCTTAGGAGGAGCGCAAGCTTGGTGGCTTCATCATAGTCTTACCTCCTTAAGTAACTCCCTTGCACAACTTGGATTAAATCTTATTCTTCGCAAGGGCGAGCCTCTGGAGATTATTTTAGACTTGATAAAAAAATTCTCGGTGAGCTCAGTATATTGGAATCGCTGTTATGATCCCGCTTCTATTTTGCGTGATAAAAAGATTAAAGCAACTTTGCTGGAACAGGGTATCGAAGTCCTAAGTTTTAACGGCAGTGTGCTTCATGAACCTTGGACAATTAAAAATAAAAACGGTGATTACTTTAAAGTGTTTACGCCCTATTGGAACCACTGTAAACAAAATCTTAATATTCAAGCGGCGATGCATTTAGAACATCGACCTGCTGGAATTGAAGTCGATAGCGATAAGCTTTGGGAGTGGAAATTATTACCTACCATCAATTGGGCTGCGCGATTTAAAGAATATTGGACTCCAGGAGAAGAGGGGGCGCAACAAAAATTACTTGAGTTTATAGAACATCAACTGAATGATTATAAAAAAAATCGAGATTTTCCCATAAAAAATGCAACTTCACGTTTATCACCACACCTACATTTTGGTGAAATCAGCCCCTGGACAATTGTACGGGCCATTGAACTGGCAAAACTCGAACCGAAATGTGATTTATCATCAGCGGACCATTTTCTCTCAGAACTGGGATGGCGAGAGTTTTCAGTGTATTTACTGTTTCATTTCCCAACGCTTCCATCAGAAAATTTCCGGAATGAGTTTGACGCATTTCCGTGGCACAACGATGAGAAATTGTTGGCTTGCTGGCAAAAAGGTTTGACCGGTTATCCAATAATCGATGCCGGGATGAGGGAGTTATGGGCAACAGGCTACATGCACAATCGTGTCCGCATGATTGCTGCCTCATTCTTAACCAAAGGTTTGCTCATTGATTGGCGTTTGGGCGCCGATTGGTTTTTAGATACTCTTGTCGATGCAGATTTAGCAAATAATAGTGCGAGTTGGCAATGGGTGGCCGGCTCAGGTGCTGATGCCGCACCTTATTTTCGGATTTTCAATCCGGTGTTACAAAGTCAGAAATTTGATGCGGATGGAAGCTATATTCGTCAATGGGTTCCGGAGCTTTCGCAGTTAAAAAGTCAATCAATCCATGCGCCTTGGGAATCTATTGATTCTGAGAAGATTTATCGAACTACAAACTATCCGATGCCAATTATTAATCACCATGAGGCCAGGACGAGGGCTTTAAATTATTACAATCAGTTAAAAAAGAAGGATCTCAAATGACACCATCTTTCTTTATCTTTGGTTTTGGCTATACCGCGAATCGACTCGCTCAGCGATTGATTCAACTCGGTTTTAACGTCGTTGGAACAACACGCCAAGAAACCCAAAAAGCGATGACTCATCCTGCAAAAATCACCCTGATCGATTTTCAGGCCGCAGATATAGACTACTACCTTAGCCAATCCACTCATCTACTGATTAGCGTCCCACCTGATGCGCATATAGGTGATCTCGTGTTGTCTTATTATTCAGAATTGATTAAAGGGAATAGGGCGCATATTCAATGGTTAGGCTATCTTTCTTCTACGGGTGTCTACGGTGATTATCAAGGAAATTGGGTTGATGAAGAAAGCGTTTGTAGAGCAAAGAGCGCTTCTGGAATTTTACGTTTGGAAGCAGAAAAAGCATGGTTTTCTTATGCAGAAAGCAATCAACTCCCTTTACATATTTTCAGGCTGGCAGGCATTTATGGACCGCAAAGAAATCCACTTGCGCGAATTATATCGGGGAAAAAGTACAGTATTTTTAAAGAAGGCCAGGTCTTTTCGCGTATTCATGTTGATGATATTGTGTCCGTGATTCTTGCTTCAATAAAGAACCCTCATCCTTTATCTACCTACAATGTCGCTGATGATGAGCCAGCTGCATCGCATGAGGTTGATGCTTATGCTGCTTCGTTATTGAACCAATCGCCATTGCCTTTAATTCCGTTTGAAGAAGCTTCATTATCACCAAGAGAGCAAGAGTTCTATTTGAGCAATCGTCGTGTATCTAATTTAAAAATAAAAAAAGAACTGAATATTGTTTTGCACTATCCTTCATTTCGGGAGGGATTAATGCAACTATGGAGAGAGCATTTTGAGTAAAGAAAGCGGAATTAAACTGATTGTTTGGATTTTATTGTTTGAGGTAATTGGATTTTTCTTAGGTTTATTGACCCAAGAGAATATTCATTCTTGGTATGAAGGGCTACATAAATCAATTCTAACTCCTCCTGGGTGGGTATTTTCACTTGTGTGGTCAATCTTATATGCATTTCTTGCAGTTGTTGGTTTTACCTTGTGGCAAAATCGACATCAGCCGCAAAATAAAACAGTGCTTCGTCTTTATCTAATTCAACTGATGATGAATTGGATATGGACACCACTTTTTTTTCAACTGCATTGGTTGGGATTTAGTTTTTTATGGATAGTAGTTATGGTGGCTTTAAATGCCGCCATCATTTTAATTACCATGAAAAATAAGGACAAAGAAATAACCTTACTCCTAACCCCCTATTTTTTCTGGCTTATTTTTGCAAGTTATCTCAATGGAATCATTTGGACTCTTAATACCCAAGCCTAAAGACGGCCTGAATCTAGAGAAGATAATATTTCTTGTGCCTGAGTATGTATGGCTTCTTTTTTATCAGGGGCCATTTTTTGCCAATTCATGTAAGCATAATGAAGTCGAGGATTATGTTTCAGCTTGTCTTCATTTTGTTTCAGAAAATTCCAATATAATGCATTAAATGGGCAGGCTTTTTCTCCCAATAAAAGATTTGGATTATAGGAGCATGATTCACAAAAATTACTCATGCGCTGAATGTATTTGCCACTGGCAGCATAGGGCTTGCTTGCCATTACCCCCCCATCGGCATATAGTGCCATGCCTAGGGTATTGGGGAGTTCTACCCACTCATACGCATCCGCATAAACAGCAAGATACCATTCACAGACTTGTTGGGGATTGATGCCTGCAAGTAATGCAAAATTACCGGTGATCATGAGTCGTTGGATATGATGCGAATAAGCCTCAACGGAAGTTTGGCGGACTACTTCCTTAATACAGAACATTTTAGTATTTGCTCCCCAGAAAAAAGCAGGTAAATCTCTGGTCGCTTGAAAGTAATTCATTTCTTTGTAGGCAGGCATAAATTGCCAATAAATACCACGAATGTATTCCCGCCAGCCCAGAATTTGACGTATGAATCCTTCTACTGAATTAAGAGGCGCTTTTTGTTCTCGGTACGCTTGTTCTGCCATATGGCATAATTCTAAAGGTAACAAAAGCCCGACATTGAGATAAAACGACAGTTTTGAATGATACAAAGTGGTTTCATTGGTTAGCATGGCATCCTGATAGTTGCCAAAAGAGATGAGGCAATGCTCAATAAAATAATGTGCTTCTGATAATGCATCCGCACGAGTCACTGCCAAATTAAAGGGATATAATTGACCGAAATGTTTTGAAAAATGTTTTTTCACCACTTCCAAAACTTCGGTGGTAATCTCATCTTCTGGATAATCCAGGCGTGCTGGAAATGAGGGAATATGTTTTGCAGGATTACGATTTTGCAGATCATAATTCCATGAGCCCCCGATTGGATTGCCCTTGTCATCGATTAAAATCCGATATTTTTGACGCATCATCCGGTAAAAAAATTCCATGCGCAGTTGTTTTTTTCCTTTGGCCCAATCTTTAAATTCATTGATTGGGCATAAAAAGCGATTGTCTTCGTAAATTCTTAATGGAACCGGGAACTTACTTTGCAAATCCACAAACATTTGAAGAATGCGCCATTCCCCAGGCTCAGTAAGATGTATTGCGGAAGGCTTGAATTGTTCAATGGCTCGCATGAGTTCTTTGCTCAGACTTCCCTGATTATCTGGATCATCAAACTTGATGTAGTGAACAAAATACCCTTTATCTTTAAGTGTTTGCGCAAAATGACGCATTGCAGAGAACAAAAATGCAATTTTTTTAGGATGATGACTGACATAAGTTGCTTCTTCTTTAACTTCACACATCAGTACAATATCATCATGCCTATTTATGTCGCTCAGTGCAGGCAAAGTTTCACTCAATTGATCGCCTAAAATAAAGCAGAGTTTGGTCATAAATAGTTCTTTTATTCGTGAGTTAAATTTTCATCTTGGGGCGGACATGGCTTAAGCCTCCATCCACAGCAAGAACTTGCCCGGTTATCCAGCTATTTTCTGGACTAAGTAAAAATATAATCGCTTGGGCAATATCTTCTGGTGTCCCAATACGTCCTAAAGGGTGCATTGCTTTGGATGCATTATGAGCTAATTGATTATTTAACAAAGGAGAAGTCAATGGGCTCGAGACCATGCCTGGCGCTACCACATTGACTCTTAAATTATTGGAGGCATAAGTTGCTGCTGCTGCTTGAGCAAGACCTATAACGCCCGCTTTTGCGGCGGCAATCGCCTCGTGATTTGCGAGTCCAACTAATGCGGCTGCTGATGAGATCAATACGACGGAACCGCCTTTTTTCATCATCAAACCTGCAGCACGAATTGTTGCAAATGAGGTGGTTAACGAAGCATTAATGCAGGCCTGGAAGTCTTCAAATGTTGTCGCATGGGCACTTTTCAAGAGTAATGAACCGGCACAATTTACAACACCATCAATGCTACCGACTTGATGAAAAACTTCGGTAACCGCATCAAAATTGCTGGCATCGAGTAGAAAGTCAGGATTAATCTTATGATTATCCCGTGCAGTGGTGAATACTTTATCGCCACGCTGGGTCAACAAAGTAGTAACCGATTGCCCTATTGCACTGCTTGCTGCAATAACCAAATAATGACCCATCGTGAAATGTCGCAAAAAAAGAAAGTTGAATTCACTATGCTTGATGAAGTTTAAAAGTTCAATATTTTTCATCGAAAAACCACTAAATTTCATAGCAGATAAATTCGCTGCTAAGGAATTAAAGGAATTCATAAAAGCATAGAACTTACGTGATCAAAGATTTTTTGTTACATTGAGACGAACAATCTATTTATTGAGATGTAATCAAGATTATTGAATTAAAATATTTCTACGAGTCAATAGCTGAGAGAGGGCAATCCAATGGTACAAAAAAACAGTCTCGTTATCTATTTAACCTATTTAGGAGCCCTCCCTTTTCTTATTGCTGCATTTTGTTCTCTTCTAGGAATCACCGAGCTTCCCTATCTAGGTGTCACTCAACCATGGCTTAACTCCTATGCAACACTTATTGCTGGTTTTATGGCCGGAACTATTTGGGGATATGTGGTGCGCTCCAATTCATCTCACAGCCTGATTCTTCTTGCAAGTGTTCTAATCGTGTTGATCCTGTGGGTTCTATGGGGCAGTAGTAAGGCATTGACTTATCCGGCATTTTTAGTCCCCATTTACCTGCTTCTTTGGTGTTTAGATTATTGGTTGTTAAAACACCAATATGAGGACCGCTCTTATTTTAAGATGCGCACAGGAGTAACCGTTCTTGTCATAGCCAGCTTATTGATAATTTATTTTAAATAATAGAGTCTCGGTATTTGATAATTTATTGTGCCGATAGAATACGTTAATCTGAAATGAGTTTTGCCCAAAATTGGGCTTATCGAGTTGATTTGAGTATAGAGTTCTATGGGGAGTGGGTTCTTGTTGGGTCTACCCACGCTACTTGCCATAGATAATCTTGAAAAATGCCGACAATCATCTTGATGATTACAATTTTTTTAAGAAATTATCTAATGAGTTTCCATAATGAACATTGGGGGGCTTTGAACCTTGAATAACTATTTTGATTGAGTTGCAATTCAAGATTCAAGGCCTGACCCCATATACGCAATGAAGTGCTTAATTTAAAGAGGCTTTAGGGTTCACCCGTTGCTCAGAGACATCAACACTTACAGGTTTAAATAGACTAAGAGTTGAAACGTGTGGTTCTGATCGAGTTTCTTCTAATATTGCTTCTGGTGTTTTGCCTCGCCAATTGACAGTCGATTCAGCACCAAAACTTTTTAGCAAGCTCATCATTTTTTCATTTCCTTTTTTTGCCGCCGCATGCAAGGGAGTTAAGCCATTACTATCGGTTTTATTTGGGTCAGCCCCATTGCTCAATAGAAGCATTACATAGTCATCCCATCCATTGTTGATGGCCACATTCAATTCCAGGTTGCCACTAAAGCTCAATTCATTTGGGTCTGCTCCATTTTCGACGCAGAACATGCGCAGGCTGGGAGATACATTTACCTTTTGGAGGTTATTGTCTCGCATTAGGGCCCATGGGCTAACAATTTTAACCGTCGGGTTTAAATCGAACCATCCTTTCGAAATAGCAATCGCTTCTTTCTTGTTGAGATCAAATCCATGAGCTAACATTAATGTCAATGCATCCTTAAACGCTGGGCTACCTTCAGGATGGTTCGCCAGATAACTGAGTAATGAATTGAGATACATAGAACCAGCCGCTTCAAAATGAAACTTAGCGCCATCTTGAACTAAATGTTCAACAAGATGAAACTTATTCTCTTTGAATACTTGGCTGAGGGCCGACTCTCCTTTTGGATTAACATAGTTTACATCTGCTCCAAGCATAACAAGAAGTCGATACCTCTCAATTTCTTTTTTTTCATCATAGCTCGTACTTTCTGTAATCAAGTTAATGAATACTGAATTATCCACTTCATCAATTTGATTGAAGTTCAGTTTTTGATGCTTATTTAAAAAGCAAATCTCTTCAACTTCTAAACGGCTCAAAACATTTCGGTACATATGTGAACTGGGAGATTGGTAGAATTCGGGATGACTTGAAGATATTTCTTTAGGCGAACGATCAAATTCCGTTTGAGTTAGGTATGAGAAGCCATCGGTATTAGATTGTACCAGCTCTTCAAGCAGCAACTTTCTTTTATCTGCGTCAAAACAATCCCTTATGTCATATAGAGAGTTCTTAAATTGGTCATAACGTGCCAATACTGGAAGACAATCTGGATGTATTTTCAATCCCTTCGTCCGCAAGTATTCCAAATGATGTCGTCCTAAGCTGGCGTAAGCTAAAACCGCTTTTAATCCTTCGATATCACCTGACTCGAGACAATAATCTACAGCGGTTAGTCCTTTCTCATCGGTTTGGAAGGGATTCGCGCCCTCCTCTAAAAGATAACGCAACATTTTAAGATCTTTATTTTTCACCGCCTGAATGAGCATGAGACTATTTAATGATGCCCCAGTGGAATGAAGTAATCGGACAATATCCATATGGCCTAATTGCACCGCTTGTTCTACCAGCGAAGGTTCTACACCATGAATTCTGTCAATGCTTATATAATATTTAAGGTATTCTTTATCCGAAAGCAGCTTCTTAATTTGCTCAACATCATTGCCTTGGACGGCTTCTTGAAACTGTTTAGCAATACCAAAATAATTTTTCAGCCAAGAATAATTCTTTTGATTTTCAGGATCCTGCAGACAACGTCGCATTTGTTGTTGGACTACACCAAAAGTAATTTTATAAGCATCCATAAAACCAGTAAAATCCAGGACATTTAATTTATCGAGTTCAAAAGTCTTTGCAACGGCGTCTTCTGTAAATAAAATATCAACTAAAAGATTTAGCTGAACCTGTTGTTGGTTTAACATTCCATTGGATTGAAAAATTTGCGCAAATAGCTCGCGGCAAAACTGTAATTTTTCAGCGAGTGAATGCTTGGGGTTAATTTGTTCGAGTTTTTTGATAAGACCTTCTTCTTCCTCGGCGCTCTCTTTATCAGCCTCTAAATAAAACTCATTTATCCGATTAGAATAGTATGTTGATTTAACTAAAACACTAACCATTCCAGTAATCACAGCAAATTCATTACTTTTTAAAAGCTTTTTTTGCTGCTCTGTGGTCGCTTGGCCTAGAGTATAACCTCTAACAAAATGCCGAAATTCATTATCGATTAAAGACCCAACTGCTTCGCTATAGCTTCTTTTATGTTGATTATTTGCAGTAGCGTGTAGTTTCTTTCCTAAATCAATCATTGAATTAAATACTGCTTTATGTGCTTCGGAGGTAAAAGATAAGAGCACCACATGATAGAGATCATGCAATGCGAAGCCAAAACGACCCGACTTAAGGTTATCCGCCTCTGTTTTCTCATATTTGCCAGGAAAACTTAGACCAAATGGATGAGCATCCTGCTTATGCATCTCATAAACCTCATCAAAATCATCATCACCAATTCGTGCGACGAGTTGCTTTGGTTTTTGTGCTAATACATTGAGAGTAGACTGAATCATTGTCATTGAAGGAATAATAAATTCGTATTCCCCATCAGATTTTTTCTTTGGCATAAATAAATCAAAACCAGTTCGAGCAATCGCTTCAAAAATTCCAAATTGTTCACCAGGATTTTCAACTGTAAAGGTATAAAAGCAACGCTCTGATTCTGGAACATCTTTGTTAAATAAGGATTCAAATAACCGTTCCTTTGACTTATCATCCATTTCATCATTTAATATCTCATGCCCAAATAAATTATCCCCCACATGCTGAATACTCAGAAATTCGTTTAACTTCTGTTTTGTACCTTGATCCTCTTCCGTTAATTGATAGGCCTGACACGAAACTTGCCCTTTTTGGAGATAGTCTTTAAACGCAGCCCAAATCAGTAACATGGAAATAAATTGTGCTTCATTTATCTCTTCGTCTTGAAGTGCAATTAATGCATACTTAGGAAGGTCATCATGAAAAAAAACCGAGGAAGACATTTCTGCTTTATGCAATGCATTAACTAAGCTCTTGGAGCCTTCCTGCATTTCAGGTTTATCTTGATATTCTTTGAGATCGGCTAAAATAGACTCAGAGTTTTTAAAAATGGGCAATTGACTTAAATCTCGCATGATTAACCTCAAAAATTATAAAGACAAAATATCGAAGCATGATACGCAAAGATCAAAATATAATCAATTAGATTTAAATTGATCGATTATGTTTTTTTTTAATGCGTTTAATGCAGAACAATACAAAAATGGTCAGGTTTTCATATTTTGGAATAAATTTATGACTCAAAAAGAGATAGTAATTAATTGAGGCTTCGCAGCGCAGCCCGCGCTAGCTAATTGATTTACCTGAATATCGTAAAGGTTTAACTTTGATTAATTCAATTGTTTTCATAATGTAGATAACTAAATTAAGCTCAGAATTATATAACTCCTCTTGTAAAATAAAAAATCATAAAGAATTTAAGAAATAACAGCAGTACATTTAATAATCTATTAATGTGCATGTTCTATAATGTAAATAAATCTATTTCTTAACTTGAGAAAAAATGATGTTTACTGATGCTGAAAAACGAGATTTTTTAATTAGGTTATCCCAAGTTTTTGCCGATCCTGAAAAGATAAGTCAATCTGTTTTAGATAGACAACTTGCTTGGGTAGCCACACCAAGTGGAAAACAAGTTTTATCCCTATATGAACTGGACGCATACGGAGTATTTAAACCCGATGGCTCAATAAATCAAACCGTTGCTGATAAATTCGGGATTGAATTTGATAAACAGCGAATTGCAACCAGGTTGGATGGTTATGGATCATTCAAGCATCTCACGATGAGAGAAAAAATTATTTTTGAATCAGCAATCTCTACCGTCGCCATTGATCTCTCCTCTTTAAGTTATATGAAATTAATGTCAGTTGAAGATGAAATAGGCTCTTTAGCCGGCAAAAATGATGAGCGTTCAAAAAAGAGAAAATTGCAGCTAGAGGCTGAACTAGAACTAATACGTTCGCATCAACCTGATAAAGGGTTAGATAAAGAGGTCTTTGCCGATTTTTGGCCGCCTAGGGAGATTAAATTAAAAAACCCATTAAGTATGGAGCTTTCAGGTCCAGCGCAACAAATGATTGGAGGAGGGTATTACCGTTTTAAAGACACTAATGTGTCTATCTCTCCAGGACCTCACTCGAGTCGTGCTACTACGCCTGAATCTGATCCAGAACTCTACGATCCTAAAAGAGATATCGCTGTATTTTTAGACAACTTACGCATAAATAAAGTAGCCCATGTATTTGCTATGGGTAGGACGTTCCCCTATTTTCCCCAAGATGGCTTTGAGGAAAGAAAAGTATATAATGATCGAGTTTTAGAAGAAGATTTTATTAATTATTTTATCCCTGATGAGAATGGCAAGGTCAGACTTCCTGATCTTCCTGAACTGATGCACCTCCAAGTCAATTCACATCCAATTAAAAAAGTCGGAAGATTTATAACTTATGAAATCAGCATTAATGGGAGTCAACCCATCCAAGTTCACCACTTTCCAATGCGTGATAAACAACCTTTAGAATTTACTGCAGAAGAATTAGCTTATCTTCAAGAAATAGGTAAAACCACTCCTCCGGAACAAAATATCCATACGCATTGTCGTGGAGGAAAAGGGCGTAGTGCTCAAGTTGCTTATCTTTTAGCATCTTTGAACCCGAAATACAGTCAGCTTTCTCATCAAGAAAGACTGGCCCAAATGCGTTCCGAAAAAACACCTCAATCTACAAGAGAATTTGTAGAAACCCCTATTCAAGAACAATATATTGAAGACACTGGCTATCTCTTTCAAGATCACATTGATTTTGAAGCATCAGATAATGGAGATATTGGCCCCTACGTTATTTATGGAACCCTATTAAAACAAGAAATTGATCAAACGATAAAGCTAATTGGCCTCCCCCATGATAAAAATCTAATGAGAGGAGAACATAAGGCGCTTCATGAATTAATGGAGAGATACCAAGAATTAAGCGCCACTCCCAGGGAGCAATTGCCGCAGTGGATTGAAAAAGTATGTAGTAATCCACTTTTATCTGAAAAAACAAAAGCTTCGTTTGCAGAAATAAAAAATACTACCGATTATTTAGTTCGTGAATTTAAGGAAAATGCTGCCACCGATAAAAATTGGGATGACCTGCAGTTATTCATTCGCTTGCAAACTAATGATGACAATTATGTTGAACTCATAGCCAAAATAAATGATGAGAAAGGCAACCTATTAAAGGAGGTGGATTCAAGGGAAATAGCATCCCAAATCTCTTCAGACGATGCTCAAAGGGAACGGGAGAAGATAGAAAAATCCACTTTTTCTTTTATAACCCATATTCAAGAGGCCTACTTAAAAAATTCAGAGAATTTATCATTGCCCAGTAAAGCACAATTACGTATTGATGTGAGCAATAGTATTTCAGAAAAGCTGGATGCAATGATGAAGGCCTTTAGTTCTGATGTCCCACTCACCAAAGAACAATTTGAGAAATTAGAAAAAGAATATCATCAGTACAAACCTTTGATTGGTCTACTTGAAAAATCCAGTGATAAAAGTGATCAAGACCAGCAATCAATGATTACTGAATTTAATCAATACAGTAATCTGGCAGAGCAAATATTTTTTTTAGGCTATGATCGATTTGCCTTAGAGCCTTCTCAAATCGCTTTAAAAATGGAGGGTCTATATCAACAGTTAGGGGAATATCGTGCTGCTAATGAACTCGATCCGACTAAGTGGAAGGACTTAAACGCTCAATTTAAAGCCCTTAAAACTATACTGGAATTTACCAAAGCTTCCGAGGATCCCCACCCTCAAATTCAAACCCGGTTAGAGAATCTTTTCCAAGGCAAAAGAGAAAATACCTATATCCCTTCGATTCAATTAATTAGTGAAGTTAAAAAGGTTGAACCCAAAAAAGAACAAGAATTGTCAGCCTTTGTAGAAGATCTAGGCTCTGCTTTATTAGAAAAACTTCCGCCTGAGTATCTTGGTGAGGATCACGATGGAATTCATGAGCAGATAATTAACAAATTACTAGAAGATATCGGTAACCTAGCTAGGTCTTATCGCGTAGTCTCTCCTGGAGATGGGGTTATTCGTTTAGATGAGAAACCTCAGAAACCTGGCAATCCCAGCCCAGAAGATTATGAAAAAGCACGAAAGGAAGTCGTTGAACTTATTTCAAAAGCCACTTCTGGTCTTGAACTTACATCCGATTTAAAAATAAGGCTCGAAAATTTACAAAAAGACTATATGCGTCTTGAGCGTAATATCCAATTAAGGACTCCAGAGTTTTTTGAATTACAAAAACAATTTGATGAGCTGATTGCAGAATACAAAAAAGAAAAACCTAAGCAAGATGATGAAGTTCTCAATTCTATGATTTCTGAGTTTAATCTTAAATTAAAGGGTCTTGTAGATTTCAATGCGGAGTACTTAAAATCGAAGCAGGAAACGGAAGAGCAACATAAGTTATCTATGGAAAATGCTATAAGAATCAAAGAATTGAGTGATGCCTCCCAATCAGTGGCCCATCGAGAAACTCAAGAAGAAATTGACCATTTTGAATCGATAGTTGAACCTAAAAAGCAAAGGGGTAAATATCCTGAGCGTCCAAAACTTATCGTCTTCGATGTTGACGAAACGCTTCTTGATTTAGAAAAGAATAAACTTAAACGGGCAGAAGAACTGATAACTATTCTAAAGTATGCAGCCACGAATAGCATACGTGTTGCGATTGCTACCAATCGGACCCCAGGCTTGGATAAAGACGAAGGTTCAACAGAGAAAGGGACATCTGTCGCCCAATTAAAAGAAATGATTCTAAAAGAAACTGGAATAGATATTCCATCGATGCTTACATTTCTGGATACTCCAACATTACGACATGAGAAATCCTTAACCCTTAGTTATTTTGATGAAAAAATAAATAAATTAAAACAGCAAAAAGAGGAATTATCCAAACAACTCGTTCAAGCACCTCATCAGCCAGAAGAAATTAAGCAAGAAACGCGAGAACAAATAGACAAGATACAATCAGAAATCGACTCGCTTCAAAAGCGAGCCAATCGATTGGCATCTGGGAAATTCAATCATTTGGATTCTATCCGAAGGCATTATCATGATTTGAAAAAGCCTCAAGGTTATGAGGAAATACAAAACAAAATATTTGATGATTTTAAATCAACTGAACGAAGAAAAGCTTTAGCAATTGATGAGTCCGAACCGAAGAAAGAAGCATGGACGGCTTTGTTAGCTTTAGCAGAGAAGTTAAGAAAAAACATAGGCTCACCAAAACCATCAATAGAAACAACTTTAAAAGATATTATTTTTGATTCTGATAAACCCGAACGTTTACAAAAGAAATATGGATTCGAGCAAAAATGGAATGAATCGTTACAACACATTAAAGATAAGGAGCTTTTTAAGGAGGAAAAAAGAAAACTTCAGGAACAGTGGAATACAGAAAATAAAGTGAAACTGATTCATGACAACAAAGATTATTTTAATATAGCGCAAATCGACTCATTTTATCAAAGCCGGCTCGCTGCGCATAAACTATCTCTGGAACGAGAGGAAACCTTAAGAGAGGAGGATGTTGTATTCTTAGATGATAATGAAAATATTATTCAACAAACTCGTGATCAAAGTAATTATCGCACTGTAAAAGTAAGTCCGGATAAAGAGGATTCCTCCCGATACTTAGTCGATTTTAACTATGAGTTAGGCGCTTATAATGGAGTTATTGCTTACTTAAATGGCGATGAGGAAAGAGCTCCTGCCTATTATGGTGTTGGCAAAAGAAATGCTTTTGAATCCTATTTGCCCATAATCCCTAATTTTAAAGCCCATGAATTTAAACATTCTCCAATTGTCATCGATGTAAAAATGTCAGTGATACTTGCTAAATTGCCCGAATTGAGTAAAAAAGAAGACGTGCAAAAACGCTATAAAGAGCAATTCCTTTTGGCAGGACTTGAACGCTATTCCGAGATGTCCCCAGAAATTAAAAAAGATTTTGTACAATCCTACTATCGTGATGCGCATAAATCTTTAGAAGCTATCAACAGTAAACTTCGTGAATTAGTCACTAATCCCCCTGCAAATAAAGCTAGTTTTCGTGAAGAACTCACTAAGTTAAAAGCTCAAGCTGATAAAATCATAGCTATGGATGAGAAGTTTGCACAATCCATTTCACCTACTTTCTTAGCTCCAGAAGCTCAGATCTTAAGAACCATGATAGTTAGAAGTATTTTTTCCGGGAATTTCAGTGACTTGACAGTAGATCAAAATAAAGTGAGGTTGAAGGAAAAGCATGAGGAATTAAAATCAGCCCAGTATACCGTTTCCATAAAACATAAACCGGATATTTATCAGTTCAAGATTGATCCCGTCTTGCAAGAGTTGGAACTTTTTGATAAAAAATTTATCACCCAACAATATGAATTAACCATCTCCCAACAAATGAAATCTATGCGACCCCTCATAGCCGCTTATGCTCCATTTATAGAAAAAGATGATGAATGGTCTTTGTTGAGGGTGAAGGTCGAAGAAGATGAAATTTCTATTTCTCCGGTTCAACTTTTAAAAGTTCTTCAAGAAGACTTTAAATCTTTAGATTTCAATGACCTAAGCGGAAAAAAATTTATCGAAGTACGTAAACAGTTGCTTGCCGCACAGGAAATTTGTAAGGGTTTAGAATCAGTTCTTCCTCATCAAAAAGTTGTTGATAATTTAAAAGGAGAACCTGAAGAATTTTATGAACAACAACTTACTGCATTATCCAAACAAATAACATCACGTATAGACCAAATCGAAAATTCGAAGCAATATAACGCCATGCTCTTTTTGGATAAAGCGGAGGAATATATTCGAAATAAAAATTGGGATGTGGGATTGCAATGGAAGAAACATACCATTACGGTTGATGGTAAAACTAAGAAAATACCGGCAACGGTCGCAGAACAATTAGAAATTATCAGGCAAGCGCGTCAAACTGGAGACTTTGTAGCTGCTAAAGCAGAATTTCTGGAAAAAGGGAATAAAAAGGAAATTTCTTTTAAATCGTCAAAATCAGCTCAAAATTATTATTCTCTATTCAAGAAGGAACTGAAAAGCGTAGAATTAGAAAAGGACTTGGAACAAGAGTTTAGTAGTCAAAAAATTAAATAAAATGCCATAGGCCTTTGTAGTTTTTAATTGATACAAAGGCCGCTTTGCGAGTATAAGATTTGCATAGGCCGGGCTTTGCAGCCTAGCCGGCGCTACGCTCAATGAAAGAACCTCAAAAAAATGCTTAATCATTCTTAATGAATTTTTTAAAATTAAGTGAGTCTGAACTCAAGCATGTGTTGTTCGGCTTTTGCTGCAGATTCTATACGCTCAATTTCGGCTGCGCCAATTGAGGCACTTTTAAAGAAGCCAAAGCAGGTTAAAGCACCTACCGTGACCCCACAGCTTCCACTGAAAAAAAGCAAGTCAGCTGTAGAGCCGGTTGCAATACCTGCTAGCAAGGCAAAAGGGCCTGTCCACGCACTAGAGGCACATCCTATGACAAAACCAATGGTAAATACCAGCAGACTGGTAATAACCGCTGTAACAATACCAGCAAACGCATCTTTAAGAGTTACCGGCTGATCATTCAAAATTCTTTTGCATTCCTCTATGCACATCTTGATAAGCTCCTCTTTATCTCCACGTGCACTCCTCAGATAAGTGATTAAGAGGTCTGTTTGTCCGCCAAGTTGAATAAATTGCTCATCCGATAAATTAAATTTTTCGGCGGCAGTAATAAAATCATCTATGGCTTGATAGAGAAGCGAGTTGGGATTTAATTTATTCCTGGCTTGTTGTAAAGGATAAGAGGAACCGGGGCCCAGGGCCTTCATTCGTTGTGAGAGATTGGCTAAACTCTCCCCTTTATCTTGAGCTGAAAAGACAATACATTCTGCAAAACCTTTTATGTTTTCAGGAAGTTCGTAGTGTAATTGTTGAAAAATAGAGATGAGACATTGGTCGTCAACACATCGGTCGTGTTTTGTACCCACTAAAATGAGGGGAGCGTTTGGATTGTGCTCTCTAAATTGAGCAATTTTTTCTTTTATCTCTTGTATATCATAGTCTTCGGATAAATCAACACAAAAGAGTGCTATTTTTGCATTTGATATAAGTTGAGAATTTAGTTTCCCTTTTTTTGAAAGATTTTTAGTTTTCCATATATCCCATTCTTTTGAACGGAAACTATCGTAATTAGAGGTTGATTTCGACGATACGTCAACGGGTTTACCCGTCAGCAATTGGCAAAGTGTAGTTTGACCTGAATTCTTACCACCAAAAACAACTACTTCAACAGCCATAATTTTAATCTCTTAAAAGAAACAGATTGGGCGATTGTAATGCATTTGAAAAAAATAGGATAGAAATCAATGGGGTAAAAATTCGATTAGTTTGCTATTTTCTTTTGCAATTTTAGCAAGCATATCTAGTGGAGGATGGCTACAAAGCCCAGCGTCCGATCTCAGTTACTGGAAATTGATACTAAAAAGAAGATTAACTCCTATATCAGACTATTAACTGACTGTTATATAATTATACAGCGCGAATCAACTTGATGTTCTGTTTGATGTTTTCTTTGTCTTCCGTCAAAACTTAATTCCAAGGGACTTTCGATTAATCTGAATGCAACTATTTTTAGCTGATCCTCAGAATTTCGGCCATGCTCAAGTTGTGTAGGTGACAACTCGTTAAAAACTTCCCCATTCCTACTGTCAATAGCAAGTGATTTAGAATGACCGTCATGACACACATCGGCTGAGAGAATCTTTGCGTTTTCATGGTTTTCCACAAGTTCTATAATTTGTGCTGCTTGTTTTTTAGAGCTCGAGTCGCCACCGTGCAAATGAACCTCTAAAATGTCATTATCATCGCTGGATATCCTTTTAAATAATGACTCCACTGAGCTTAAAGAGGTGAGCGCATCAACATGTGCTAATAAAGCAGTTTTAGTAGTAGCATTCCAAATTGCAATAATGAAGCAAGGTCCTGCGCCATACGAGCCTAAAATGGGTTTTAAGCTTGTATTATTAGTAATTCCAATTTCATGTTGTAAAACAGCATACCCCTCTGTCGATGAGAAATTTCCTCTTGTCGGTCTCTTGCTATTTGCAGAGTTTACCAGTGCTAATAGTCTGATTTCTTTTTCGAATTCCAGCTTGCTCTCTTGGTAATTTGCTGAAAAAAAACCACTTGGCCGGTCATATTCGGGTCCACTATAGACATATTGACCGTTTTTAAACGATATAACATTTGAAAAATGACTTACGAGCTCATTTTCAACATGTTTATCAATTAGCTGCTTACCACCATTAATTCCTGTTGCATCATTTAAAAACTCAGCCAATTGTGCAACAGGTAATTCTTTATGATTCCAATTCGTATCTTGAATTACAAATCTTGGGCCTACTGTACCGCATTGGCCCACAGGGTAAGAAATAATTGCCCTAATATATGAACTTTCTATATGATTTTCTAAACGATGCATAATAATATCCTTATGATAAACAGGATTTAAATTTAGCCATTCAAGCAGCTCCCGTACTTATTCGAATTTTAATCAGAACGAATTA
Source organism: Legionella sp. 227 (assembly GCF_043161935.1). Lineage (NCBI taxonomy): Bacteria > Pseudomonadati > Pseudomonadota > Gammaproteobacteria > Legionellales > Legionellaceae > Legionella > Legionella sp. 227. The sequence continues at coordinate 1,476,595 of NZ_CP171154.1, forward strand.
GTGCAAAAATAACTCAAACCCATAGCTAATCTTATCATTTGAATATTAAATAAGTATTAATATTAGAAATTATGTATTAAAAAAGAACATAATTTTCTGGTCAATCATTAATCCATCTTACTGCCTCGTTCTGTGATTTAGAACAAAGTAAATGACTTATTGAACAGGGTGCTACCTTAGATAAGTATGTTTCACCAATCAATTGAGGAGTTGGGTTGACCCAATCAACTAAAAAGGTGCACGAGGCAACTATTCGACTTGCTGCAGTAGGCTATTTATAAAGTGCTATAATTACCTGTGTGAGGTTAATTATGTACATAGATCCGATCGATGACGATGTTATTTCCTATAAATACGCACCTTTCTATGCGGAGTGCGATTCAAGAAACGTGGTAAATATTGAACCAGGCCAAGCTCATGGAATTTTCACCTCCGGCATGACTGAATGTGTTTCTTTTGCTTTTTTTATTAAAGAAAATAACGAAGTTAAGCGTCTGTCTATGATTCATTTCCCAGGAGGTATTTCGAGTGCTACTTTAGAATCCAAAGTGGGAAAAGAGGTCATTATGGCAATGGTGGCTCATGCGCCTGAGGGTGCTGAAATTGACGCGGTAATAGGATTCAATAGGTCACACTATCCAAACGGCTTGTATGATGATATGGAAATTTTAGATGTCCTTGATCAACAACTTACCGAGTTAGGATTTCAACTGACTAATCTGTATCTTTGTGAGGGAAGTGGTCGAAATTTAGACGAGTCAGGCTTTAGTTTCGGGATAAATTTTAATGGTAAATATGGTGAATTTATAAATTGCCATGGTCTCATTGCTAAAGGGAACTTGAATTCAAGAGAGGCTTGTGTCAATTACAGCGATTCCCCCACCAATCTACCGCAACTGCGCTATTTGCTTCATTTGGCGCGTTTACGCGGTGATAAGCAACGATGGGATGAATTACAAAAGGACATTCAAACCCTGGAGAAAATCCATTTCGATAAAGACTTTTCTCAAGTGAAGGATATGCCATTTAAATTGGCACAGCAGGATATTCCATTTAATAATCCTGCCCAATTAAAAGATATGATGCTAAGAGCGCGCGAAGGAGAAAACAAGGAATTATGGCAACAAATAAAAACCGCCATAGTGCAAGAAATTGAGCAATGCGATGATAAATATGCGTCTCTTGTGAAATATAAATCAATTTTAAAACTGCATCTTGAGAAAAATTCTGCAAATCAATACAAGGGAAGCTTTCTTAGTAGAACTTTTCAGCAAGGAGAGCCTACTCATTGGCGACAAGTCAAAAAATATGACGCAGCAGCTCAAACTGCCGCAGGAGCACAAGTATCGACATCAATAGATTCTGAGTCTCCTGACCCAGAATCATCGAATCCTCGAAAAGGGTTTTGACTAACACTATGGGCAACAAGCGAATTCTAAAATCTCAAAAATCTGAGCCATCTAAATGGCTTTGGCTTCATCGGGTTGCATCACCTCCTTAAACGTCATCCATAACTTTTTTTCGAAATCATACAGTTTACATTGTTTAAAAATACTCAGCACGACACTCAATTTAAAACGATACTCGTGAAAATAGATTCCATATTTTTCTTTTAAAGCAAGATGTGCCTGAGGCAGATTATAAAACGGAATACGCGGATCCAAATGATGTGGAACATGGACCATGATATTGTGCAGTAAGAGCCTTGATATTTTGGAGCAATGGATAATGGTACTGCAATATAAAGCACCGATAGAATGAGACCACTCGTTTTTCACATCAAAAAAAGGAATATTAGGATGGGTATGATGTAAATAGACGATAATGGCAATAAAATAATTAAAAACAATAAACGGTACGATAATGGAAAGTACTATCCCCATTACCCCTCCCGCAAAAAAATAGGACAAAATTGACAAGATAAGTGTGTATAAGAGCACCATTATTTTTCCTTTTTTATAATACCCTCGTTCTTTTTTGTTTTTCCCAGGGTTGAAACACAACATTTGTTCCCACCAAATCCTGCGTAAATAATGAAAAGCGCTGGTAAAGAAACAACGTTCAAGTCGATACATGGCCCGTTGCATTAGGGAGAGTGCTCGATATTCTTCGGAGGTTAAAGGGCGCCATATCCAATCAATAGGAGAAAAAGAAGCAAACCCATGATGGACTTTATTATGGCCAAAACTCCACATCCGATACACGTTCAAAGAGGGGAGCATTGCTATGGTTCCCAGGACTTCAGCGACGGTACTGTTTTTAAAAAGTGCCCCATGTGCCGCATCATGGGCCCAAACAAAAAGCATCGCCGTAGAGAGTCCTGAAATTAAACTTCCGACCACCTGCAGTTTTAAATTAAACGATGAAAAAATAAGACTTAATCCAAATAGGAAAAGAAATAAGTCCAAAAAATACCAAAAAAATGTTTTAACATAAGAGCGCTTATAACAGGCTGGAGGAATCACTGTACGTGCAACAGATGATTTTATTAACTTCACATCCTTCCATGAATTTTTGGGGTTCAAGCTCATAAATACTCCTTAAGAAGGATTAAAACATACAGAATACTTTCTTATGAATAAGATTTATTTTTGAGCATATTGTAACTGTTTTTTAGCAGAAAACCTTGATTTAGATCATGGAATGATTATTAAAGTTTCCAATTGGGTAAAAGTACAGGGCACAGAAACCGAAGCGAACTAATTCGCTATCCCGGCAATTAACTTGAGCTGGTCTAATTGCAGAAATTGAACTTTCTTCTGTTCGATGGAGATCATTTTCTCTTTTTTAAACTGGGAAAATAAGCGGCTAACTGTTTCTGCTGTTAATCCCAGGTAGTTTCCAATATCCTGACGAGACATGGGTAAAACCAATTCCATATGCTGTTCACACCCATGCAGCCGTTTAAATAAGTCGATAAGAAAAGCGGCTAAACGTTGCTCTGCTGTGACAAAATTTAAGTAAGAACCAACGGTTAATTTTTGACTGATTAAATACAAAATATGTTTTTGCAAACTGGAATTAGAATTTAATAATTCAATAAAATGATTATAGGGAATTTCACACACGACAGTCTCAGAAAGGGCAACCGCAGAGAAAAGATAAGTACCAGAGGCAATCGCTTCAAATCCTAGAATTTCTCCCGCAAAATAAAACCCCCGAATTAATTCATTTCCTTCACTATCCACTTCAAAAGTTTTTAAATTTCCTGATTTGATTGCATAAAGGCTATGGAATGTATTTTGAGGAAAATACAATGCCTGCTTCTTTTTAAGAATATGATGCTGTTTTACAGCCGAACTAATTTGATTTATCCAGTGAGGGCTGCCTTCTTCGAGAGTACAAAAAGGGAAAAATCCGCAGTTGGAACAGGGGTGAGTTTTATTCACTTTGTCGCTCATCAGAGATTACGGAGTGCTAAATCACATAGTTTATCTTGTTTTGAGACTTTTTTGTATTTTTCCATGACCTAGATCAAGGTATTTGAGGGGATAACCTAGATACAATGCGGCAAAGTGAATAAAAAAATCACAAATATAAATGTACCATGTGATTGATAGCGTGGATTCGATGAAAACAAGTGCGAGAACACAATGAATAAATTAACTAAAGCTTTAATTTCTGGAACGATCCTCTCGTTAGCTACCCCCGTAATGGCCGATTCACCATGGCTCGTTCGATTACGCGCAATCGATGTATTGCCGAGTGCCTCAAGCTCAACCATTAGTCTCATTGGCGGGGAAGTCACCCAAATTAGCAATCAAGTGATGCCTGAGCTTGATTTGAGTTATTTCTTTACCCAACAGATTGCTCTTGAACTGATTTTGGCTACTACACGTCATAGTGTTGAGGCGACGCACACCGCGCTTGGTAGTGTCGATTTAGGCAAAGTCAGCGTATTACCTCCAACGCTTACAGCACAATATCATTGGGATTTTAATTCCCTCCTTAAGCCTTATGTGGGCGCAGGTATTAACTACACTTATTTTTATAATGTGAACAGCGGTCCAGTAGCAACCGACATCGATTATGGTTCAAGTGTAGGTCCCGCATTACAAGCAGGTGTTGATGTCGCAATTAATGATAATTGGTACCTCAATGCCGATGTAAAAAAAATCTGGATTAAATCCAGCGTGACCGTTGATACACCTATCGCTCAATTAGAAACCAAAGTACATATTGATCCTTGGGTATTTGGTTTAGGCGTAGGCTATCGATGGAGTTAGTAGCGTTTAACCTTGGCATTTTTTAATAAGTATTATGATCAAGCCGATTACACGTGATATTTCTTTGACTTTAGTGATCAAACTCCTCCTTCTCTTTGTGTTGTGGTGGGTTTGTATTCGCACAATACATCCCCGGCTTGAAGAAAGTGATATGTGGCTACTCGGCCCACAAGAGCAAACGCTCTCTCAGCAAGTAATTAAGAGGTGATTAAATGATTCCTGCAACTGATGTAGTTGATTTGTCTCGATTACAGTTCGCTTTAACTGCATTATACCATTTTTTATTTGTCCCTTTGACCCTTGGATTTTCTGTCTTATTGGCAATTATGGAAACCGTGTATGTCATGACCGGTAAAGAGATTTGGCGTCAAATGGTTAAATATTGGGGCGTTTTATTTGGAATAAATTTTGTTTTAGGTGTAGCTACCGGTTTAACAATGGAATTTGAGTTTGGAACGAACTGGTCCTATTATTCGCGCTATGTTGGGGATGTATTTGGAGCTCCATTAGCCATAGAAGGACTCATGGCCTTCTTTCTGGAAGCAACTTTTGTAGGATTATTTTTCTTTGGTTGGGAGCGCTTATCCAAATTCCAACACTTGGTGTGTACCTGGTTACTCGCTTTAGGTACTAATTTATCAGCGTTGTGGATTTTAATCGCAAACGGCTGGATGCAAAATCCTGTGGGTGCTTATTTTGATTATCAAACCATGCGCATGGAGGTGAGCAGCTTTTTTGATATTTTATTTAATCCAGTGGCACAAGCAAAATTCGTCCATACCATTAGCGCTGGGTATGTTACCGGTTCGATCTTCGTTTTATCCATCAGCGCTTATTTCCTGTTAAGAAATCGCAACAAGGATTTCGCAAAACGATCAATGACTGTTGCTGTATCATTTGGTTTAGCCTCGGCGTTATCGGTTGTTGTCCTCGGTGATGAGAGCGGCTATCTTGCCAATGACGATCAGAAAATGAAAGTCGCTGCCATGGAATCGATGTGGGAAACTGAGAAGACTCCTGCCAGCTTAACTCTTTTGGGTATTCCCGATGAGCAAACAAAAACTACAAAATATGCGATTAAAATTCCATATGCTTTGGGAATTATTGCGACCCGCTCATTTAACACTCCTTTGTTAGGGATTAATGAGCTAATTGAGGAGGGTAAGGAGCGAATTAAAGACGGCCTGTTAGCCTATAATGCATTAAGCATCTTACAACGTGATCCTGATAACAAAGAGGCGAAAGAGCACTTACAAAACCATGTTAAAAACTTAGGTTATGCCCTTTTGCTGAAAAAATATACGGCAAATCTCTCTGAGGCAACTGAAGAGCAAATTAATCAAGCGGCCCATGACTTGAAACCGAAGGTAGCCCCCCTCTTTTTTTCATTCCGGGTGATGGTTGCCTGTGGCTTTTATTTCATCCTTTTGTTTGCTGTAGGTTTTTACCTTTCTGCTAAAAATAAACTGCATGCTACACCATGGTACCATCGGATGGCATTTTATTCCTTGCCATTGCCTTGGATCGCGGCTGAATTGGGCTGGGTAGTTGCTGAGTATGGGCGACAGCCCTGGGTTGTTCAAGGGGTGTTGCCGACCTTTATGGGCGCCTCTTCTTTATCAATCGCGCAAGTGCTGACTTCGTTAACTGGGTTTGTATTATTTTATACCGTGCTGGCAATCGTAGAGCTGTACCTCATGGTTAAGTACATTCGATTGGGCCCAGAGGAGATCCTTACCCATTAGACATCGGTATCTTTTTCTTTATCGATTAGGGGTCGAGAAGATTAAAGTGAATCACCCACCTTCATTATGGAGTGTACAATGATTTTAGATTATGAAACCTTAAGAGTAATTTGGTGGCTATTACTAGGCGTTTTATTAATTGGTTTTGCGATTATGGATGGCTTTGATCTGGGGGTTGCCATGTGGTTACCCTGGTTTGCTAAGACAGACACCGAACGTCGTATTTTAATTAATACGGTGGGACCTACTTGGGAGGGTAATCAGGTATGGTTTATTCTGGGCGGCGGGGCAATTTTTGCAGCGTGGCCAGATCTCTATGCGCTCTCATTTTCCGGGTTTTATTTAGCGATGCTGGTTGTGTTGCTGTCATTAATTTTAAGACCTGTAGGATTTAAATACCGGTCTAAACTGGAAAATGCGCTCTGGAGATCCATCTGGGACTGGCTGCTTTTTATCGGCGGATTTGTACCAGCGCTCATTTTTGGAGTGGCTGTAGGTAATGTTTTACAAGGCGTTCCCTTTTATTATGATGACAGTCTAAGAGTGATGTATACAGGAACGTTTTTTCAGCTACTTAATCCCTATGCCTTGTGCAGTGGTGTACTTTCAGTGTTAATGCTTGCGATGCAGGGTGCTTTTTTTCTCCAGGTAAAAACAGAAGGTGTATTGCAACAAAAAGCAAGAAGAGGGGCGCGTTATGCTGCTTTCTTGATGACGCTGTTATTCATCTTGATGGGCTTTTGGACTCATTTCATTGATGGCTATGCCTTGAACCAGGCCATGCTCCATGATGGCCCATCTAATCCTTTACACAAAGAGGTGGGCAGGCAAATGGGCGCTTGGTTCATTAACTACAGGGATATGCCGATTTCGCAATTGGTTCCGTTTTTAAGTATTCTCTGTGCCTGGCTGGCTATCTTTCTAGCGAATAAGGCATTGATTGCTTTTATTTTAAGTAGCCTCAGCGTTGGCTCATTAATAGCCACAGTAGGCATCAGTATGTTTCCATTCATTCTGCCTTCATCCACTCATCCCAAACACAGTTTGATGGTCTGGGATAGTTCATCGAGTCAAACGACTTTATTTATTATGCTCATTGCGACGGTAATTTTTCTTCCTATTGTTCTTGCATACACCGGATGGGTTTATCGTGTCCTTCGTGGAAAGGTTAACGAAAAAACAATTAAAGAACAAATGTCTTCATATTAACACTAAGGAGAAAAAAAATGTGGTATTTCTCTTGGATTCTTGGAACTGGACTTGCTTGTTCATTTGCCATATTAAACGCCATGTGGCTGGAACTACGGGATGCCGATAAAAAAAAGTAAGAATCCAAAATTAGCTCGGGTAGTAAGGGAAAGGGCAGAGTAATAAAATGCATATAAAAAAAGATATTGTCATCATCGGTGCTGGTCCAACGGGTTTAAGCCTTGCAGCTTCCCTTGCCCATACTTCTTTGAAAATAGTCTTATTAGATAAGTTACCCGTCGAGTCCTTGCAAAACCCGGATTATGATGGCCGAGAAATTGCCCTAACCGTTCCGACTATCAATAGTCTAAAAAAACTTAATGCATGGGACAAAATTAATTCGGAATTTATTTTTCCAATAAAACAAGCAAAAGTCCTCAGTGGAGGCGAATCTTATGCATTAAATTTTAACGATGCGGGCACTCTTTTAGGGTATTTGGTTTCAAATCATTTAATTAGGAAAGCATTGTATGAGGTAGTCTGTTCTTATTCGAATATTGAAGTGATGCCGGATACTGCCGTTGATGCAATTCAAGAGCACCAGAGCACACGCTCAGTCCATTTATCCAATCAGTCAGTTATTGAGGCCCCTCTTGTCATCGCAGCTGATAATCGCTTCTCCGAGTCTCGTAGAAAAGTAGGGATTGCATCTAATACCCGTGATTTCTCTAAGGTGATGATTCTTTGCAAAATAGAACATGAACGAGAACACCATCATTGTGCTTATGAGTATTTTAATACCGACAAAGTCGTTGCTTTTTTACCCATGTCTCCCCATGCATCATCACTGGTGCTGACGGTTTCTTCCGACAAGGCCAACGATATAAAAAGGCTTAATGAGCAACAATTTATTTCAAATCTTGCCAATCAGTTTGAGAAACAGTTTGGCAAGATAAAAACAGTTGGCCAGCGTTTTTTTTATCCATTAGTCGGTGTTTATTCCCAACGGTTTATCGAAAAACGCTTTGCATTAATCGGTGATGCCGCAGTGGGAATGCATCCTGTGACAGCCCATGGTTTTAATTTGGGATTGAAGGGCGCAGAATCATTGGCAAAGGAAATCTGCTGGGCAGTGGCACAAAATAAAGATATTGGGTCGAAAGAAATCTTGGAGCGTTATCAGGCCGAGCATAGGCAAGCGACAAAGCTAATGTATCATGGCACGAATTGGATAGTCAGTTTATTCACCAACGATACGCTTTTTGCCCAGCTGCTCAGTCAGTGTACCTTAAGACTCGCAAATCAGGATTTATTGCCTTTTAAAGGGATTATTATGGATTATTTGGCCGGCAGGGCAAGCCCTATTACTTCGCTTATCGAAAAGGTTGGTTCATGTTTTTAAATAATGTATCTGAGCACTTAATATTAAATTACGAAGGGCAGTTTCCACGGTATACGAGCTATCCAACTGCCCCTCATTTTTCTACGGGAATTAACGCGGCAACTTATTCGCAGTGGCTTGGTGAGATCCCAGAGCAGGACACTCTGTCCTTATATATTCATATTCCATTCTGCCAACAATTGTGTTGGTATTGCGGATGCGCTACGAAAATTAATAACAGACAAAACTCTATTGAAGAGTATGTTAAAGTATTGACGCAAGAAATTGCATTGGTTGCAAAACGACTATCTCCCCAGAACCCCTATGTCACTCATATTCATTTTGGTGGCGGCTCACCAACGATCTTACCCCCTCAGTTATTTTTGCATTTAATAAACAATCTTCGTGAAGCCTTTAATGTAGCTCCTGATGCAGAAATCGCTATAGAGGTCGACCCTCGTACCGTCAATGAAGAAAAAATAAACGCTTATGCTATCGCCCTCGTGAACCGAATCAGTATTGGTGCCCAAGATTTTAATCCGGAGGTGCAGCTCGCGATCAATCGCGTGCAGCCATTCGAATTGGTTCAATCATCCATCAATCTTTTTAAACAGTACGGCATGAACAAGATAAACCTTGATTTGATTTATGGATTACCCAAACAAACCAAATCAAGTATTAAAAATAATATAGAAGCTGTTTCTTCATTAGATCCAGACCGGATTGCTTTTTTTGCCTATGCCCATGTCCATTGGATGAAAAAGCACATGCAACTCATTCAGGAAAAGGATCTCCCCAATGCCGCGGAGCGCATAGAAATGTTTGCTTTGGCTTCCGAACTGTTAAAACAAAAAGGATATTGTGCTGTTGGGTTAGATCATTTTGCTAAACCCACAGACTCTATGGTACTCGCGTTAAATGCAAAAACGCTCAACCGAAATTTTCAAGGATACAGTGTTGACAGTGCCTCGCATTTGATTGGGCTAGGGACATCATCCATCACTCAGCTCCGCAATCGATACGTGCAAAATACCTCGGAGTTAAGGCAATATAAAACCGATATTTTAAATCAGGTCTTACCCATTGTGCGCGGAATCGAAATTACAGGAGAAGATCAATTAAGGAAATCGATTATTAACGATATTATGTGTTATCTGGAAGTCGATCTCAAAAAAAGATGTACTGAGTTTAATTATCCGCCGGATTATTTTGCTAGTGAGCTTCGCTCGCTAGATAATTTAGTCAAAGATGGACTGGTGCAAATTAACGATTATGTTATTCAAATCCACCCCAAAGCGAGACAGATAACCCGAGTGGTAAGCAGCTATTTTGATCGCTTTTTTAAAAGCGATACGCAAAAACATTCAAGAATCACTTAAGAACCAAGACTTAATCGATGTTTTTGCCAGGTTTAATGACTTATTCTAATCCATTCATTTCGAGTTAATGCATCAAAATCGGACACTGGGTTTTGTAACCCAGCCTTGACTGGCTATTGCGACAAAAGATTGGTTCTGCGAACTAAATCCTTTTTCCGGCATACTTGCTCTCAACGAGCAATGTGACTTGCCAATACAATGGTGTTCCGATGGCTTGTACTATAAACTCATAACAATTAGCTACGCAATTTTTTCTGGCTCGGTGGAGGTTGGTCCTCTAGGTGTTGCGAATCATGTTGAGATAACTCACTTTCTTTACGGACATAAGATCTATCATAAAATACTCGGGATGAAGACGGGAAAAAGGTCACCTTAGATTGTTCCATAGCTAGAACAGCAACCTGATTAGATGAATCTTTAATTTTGGTGAGCATAAACTGGGCATCAGCGTAACGATCCAACTCCTTTGATTTGCTTAAGTGAACTAATGCATACTCGATGTTACTTTGCATCTCGTTCATTACACGTTGTTTTAATGATTTACTTATTTCTCCTTGGTTATTAACTTGAACTATAGAATCGTGTAATTTTTTTAGATTATCAAATAATGAGTCCAGCAATACACCATTCCGAATGATTTTTTTATAATCATCATTTGATTTAAAAATATCTTTTAGCTCTTCATATAGATCAAGTAACCACTCTGCTAATACCGCCGTAGGGAGATGTGTTTGTTGTATATGAGAACAAAAATAATAAACACTGAGGTTGTTATCATAATGTTTACGATAATTAAATGCTTTGAGCTGGTCTTTTATTTCAGGGAGGTATTCTTTAATTTCGGCCATATTTTTAATGTAATTATCGATAAACTCACTAACATTTCCCATGGGCTTTTTACAATTGGAATCAAGTACAACTCCTATTCCCGCTAGTCTTGGGAAGTGCTCTACCAATTCTTCTGAACTGAGCTTTAAACAATTAATTTCTCGGATAAGCTGGCGAAACTCAGCTTCAAGCATTAAATATTCGATAAAAGTTTCAATAGATATGCATAATTGATGTAAAGTATTTGGTGCTACCGGGAGTTCCCACTTATCTTCAAAAATATCCCTTAGCCCAATTTGGATAAATCTTTGTCGTGAACTATCATTCATCGGATCGATTTGACAAAGCATATGAAATTTGTCGAGAGCAGTCCCTATAAGAGTAAAATACTTCGTTATTTCAGGGTATTTTTGTTTTAATTGATTGTTTAGCGAATGCAATTGATGCAGTTCTTTCATAAGAACAAAATCGTTTGGTTCAGGATATTTTGGTTCAGGATCTTTATGCTGCTGATGCAGGAGTTCATAGAGAGTTCTTAATTCATCTTTCTTGGCAATGGATAATTGATTCCACCAGTTTATTAAGCTGGCTTTCTCTAAAGCAGAATGCCACTGTTGCTGAAGCCCAACCTTGGCAAGGGTATAAGGAGATGCAAATTTGCGCAACAGTTCATAGAGCTCTTCCTCTGTTTTAACATTTTTCCTTAATATTATTTCGGCAAGCTTAGGCTGAATGCTGATAATTTCGGCGTAATCAAGCCAATTCCCACCAAGGAGCACTTCAGTATTCGTGCGAAAATTTAACTGTCCTAGCTCCACCTCAACTCCATGGGTATAAAAAATTTGCGGAAACTCGTGCTGAAAATAAGGAACATCCCATACCGTTCCTTCTTTCACCTTGATATCTGTTTGTTCCCCGTCGTGGGTTAGTCCGTTTGTTCCTCCGCTTAAATGAATAATCTCAGCAATTTCAGAATGTAAAAAAATAAAATGAATGTATTTCCCTCCATAAGCCAGTACTGTTGCCAACCCCATTCCTTTGCTGTATTCAAAGGTGCTCAAATAACCTGAATCTATATATCCATTCAGATCATGAGACAATAAATTCAAATGAATAGCTGGACTTACATTATATTTTTCAAAATGTTTTGGAGAGATAGCGGTTAAATTATCTGTTCTAATAAATAACTTACGAGGAGGAGGACGATGAGTTTCTTTTTCAAATTGACTAAACACAACTACACCTTATCGTTAAACGACATTATTATAATCGCTTAATTAATTTTGGTCAATTTGATTTAAAATAGACCCCAATGTTTAAATTAATGCGCTGCTATCTGCATAGGAACAGGAGAGAGAAACAATCAGCAAGTAACCTTTTAATAAATCTGATGAACGCGATAAATCAAATTGATTATAACTATGCTGATGGAGGATTTAACAAGCGAATGCAATTCACTTTGAAAGTAGCCCTTATATGAAGGCTATGCTTATATCTAGCATGGAGCAGAATTTTCTGATGAATTTTTTATCTCATCATTTTACTCTATCCGAAACTTAATGCGGTTTTACCCTAGTCGAAGAGTTTCTTCTAAAGTGAGGGTTTGACACTTTTGAGGTAATGTTTTGGGAGAGAACACATTGAATAAAAAGAAAATAGTTGCTCTCAGAAAAATTAAAAATCATTCCAGCTGAGTCTTGATAAACCCTAAAATAGTAAAAATTATAATAAGAGTTTTAAATTTAAAAGGTCAGCTCTGACCATTTGTGTACAAAATTATAGAAATAAACTATACCCAATCAGGAATAAGATTTGTACTGCGGTTACGATGAGTCCGTTTTGTATCATTGCTTTGATATTCTCGCTCCCAGCAAAACCCATTGCGGCAAACATATTCGCACCAGGATAGGCATAATTAGTAACACGGGTGGCGAAGATCATCGCTAAAGCGAATGTGATCATGGGTAATTGCATCTGAAGCACACTGGGAAAAAAAAGCTGATGCAGCATTTTAATGGTTGCTTCAGCAGCGCCAGGCATGCCAAAAGCCCCAGTGAAACCAATTAACATCGTTAATACTGGTTTTCCACCTAAATGAATTAATGGGGTTAATAGTTCGGTTAAGGCACTAAATCCTCCCGCCTGATGAATCAAAACCATAAAGGGATCAAATAAAATAAACAAAAAGAAGAGATGCAGGCTTTTTTGCATTCCAGTAATTAACAATTTAAAAATTTGATTTAAGCTTAATTTGCTTGTCAATCCAGTAATAAGTGCCAGAAATAACATGACAAAAATAACGTAGGGAGTTTTTGCTTGAGTCAATAATCCATACACGACACAAAGTATAAAGGAGATCAAAAAAAGCGAAGTGCTGCGCTTTTGTCGTTTATTGGGGGCAAATGGTTCTGAGGTATCCTCTTCTTCGCACGATTCATTCGCATACTGTCGTTGCAATCGATTCGCCATTACCCAAGTAGTAATTAAAGTAATCATGGCGATGGGAAGCGATGCATAAATAAGTACAGACGCATAGTTGAGCCCGGTAATACCCAGTAAAGCCACTACTGGAGGGGCAAAAGGCCCAATAATTAACGCTTCTTCAGCCGAAGCCTGCATTAATACAGCCAAACTGGGGCGCGATAATCCAACTGAACCTGCAATAGGACGTAAACTGGGGGCTAAGATAGCTAATCCTCCTGCCAAGGTGCCAAGTAAGCCTACAATGATAAAAGAGGAAAGCACAATGCCAATTTTAGCCCGTCGCTGAGTATTGATTCCAATCCCATAAACAATTTGGTGCACCAAAGTATGACTGACCTGAGTATGCGTTAAGATCTCGCCTAGGCCATGGCCTAGCATGATAATAAAACCAACTAACGCCATGAATGATCCTAACGCACCAGCCAGAGAATTCCCGATAGCAATTGGGCTGCTCAGATTCCACAAATAGCCCAATCCCACACAGAGTGCCGTTGCGATTAAAGGATTAACATTGCGAAATAACATCACAACATAAAGGATAATAATGGATAAACTGGCCAACTGAATGGAATAAGACATTAACGGATCACTCCAATCTTATTTAAGCCTTGGGTAATCCCTTCAATTCCCAAACCTGGTTTATCTGACAAAATAATTTTATTACCAAGGCGCTGTGCCCCGCCTGCAATATAATTGTCACGAATCAAATAAATCGGATCAAGGTCTGCATAGGAGATATCCGGTTTACTTAAAGCAAAACTGGTTATCGCTGCAACGCCAATAGGGGATTCCAGCATACATCCGACCATTATTTTCATGTGTGCCGTTTTTGCAATAGAGTAAATCGCTTGGGCATTCTCAATACCTCCCGATTTCATCAACTTAATGTTGATGCCATCACAGGCATTCATTTTTGCAATATTCAGTGTATCTTCGGGGGAAAAACACGCCTCGTCGGCAATAATAAGACAATCAACCTGTTCGCTAAGGGCCTTTAAGTGCACGAGATCCTGGGCATTAATTGGTTGTTCTATCAAAGGGATATTCAAATGCTGCTGTTTCAATGAGTCAATAACCTTGATGGCATCTTCATAAGACCATCCCTGATTGGCATCGACAAGTAATGTGATCGAGTCGCCTACAGCCTGGCGAATCGCATGAACGCGTCGGATGTCTTCAAGTGGATTTAATCCTAATTTTATTTTTATAGTTTGGTGCCCTTGATTGACCAGGTCGATTGCATCATGCACCATCGCGTCAACTTCTTTAACGCTTATAGTAATACATGAGTTCATGCTGTTCGTATTTCCCCCCAGCAATCTATAAAGGGGTAAGCCGCAAGATTGAGCAAACAAATCATGCAAGGCAATGTCAATGGCCGCCTTTGCAGAAGTATTACCTGGGATGGCCTGTTGATTCATTTGAAGTAATAAATTCAATTCAGAAACACCTCGTCCAATTAACTGCGGACCAAGAATGGTTTTAATTGCACTAATAATTGATTTCGTACTGTCTCCAGTGATGGCTGGAGTTGACGCAGCTGAACCATAACCCAGATTGCCCTTATCGGTTTTAATGATTACCACCACATCCTCAACACATTCGGTACGTCTTACGGCTGTGATAAATGGGCGTGTTAATGGAATAGTCAATTGCGCAATCTGAATCTCCGTAATGTTCATCAAAGCACCTTTTAAACGGATATTTTTTTTATTGAAATGATGGAACAATATACCTCATTTTTTTAAATTCAACCAAATACACTGGAGTTGAGAGGGGGGCAGCAAATGCCAGGGATCCCTTTGTATTGTGGTTGAGGAGTCAATGTTCTATCGTTAATAAGTTGTACACCTAATAAAACCAATTATGGAATGAGCGTGATGGGAAAATTAAAGAATAAAATTGTCTTAATTACTGGCAGCACCAAATCAATTGGTCTTGCAATTGCTGAGCTATTTTGTAAGAAAGGTGCCACAGTCATTGTTACCGGCAGACTCGTAACCGGGGAGGGAGAGAAATTTGCCCAATCAATAGGGGCAAGCGATTATCTAACCCTGGATGTTTGTTCTGAACAAAATTGGCAAGAGGTTGCAACTTTTATTGGAAAAAAATATCAAAGGCTTGATGTTTTAGTGAATAATGCCGGTATCGATTGTGCTCCCAAATCGGATAAATCCCAAGATATAGAAAATTGCTCTCTTGAGGATTGGCGAATGGTGCATGCGGTTAACTTGGACGGAACATTTCTTGGATGTAAAACGCTGATGCCACTTTTGAAAAAAAGCGCCAATGCGTCAATTATCAATATGGGTTCTCGGTCGGGGCTGGTAGGAATTCCTTCTCATGTTGCCTACGCATCGAGTAAGGCTGCCATTTTAAATCTTACAAGAACGATAGCCATGCATTGTGCCAAAATGGAGTACACGATTCGCTGCAATGTCATTGTGCCTGCTGCCATTTTGACTGAAATGTGGGACTCTGAATTTGGCCAGGATGAAGAACGCTCTCGGCGGATTGAGGAATACACCAATACCATTCCATTAAAGCGTATGGGGAAAGCAAGTGAAGTCGCCAAACTTGCTGTTTTTCTAGCGTCTGATGATTCTTTGTTTATCACCGGTTCCCAATATAATATTGATGGTGGCATTATGGCTGGTAGTGGTTCGTATGGGTCAAATAAAAACAGTGCACAGAATCGGTTTTTTGGCTTGCCCATTACAGCAGATAAGGCAGAGGATGAAACGCCTTGCGCAAACCCTGCTCATTCACCAAACAGTGCGGGAATCAGCCGTCTTTAAGGTGAGGTCCTTGGATTTTGGATTAGCAATATTGAAGCATAAGTCATAATAAAAATGTTTTAAATTCAGAATCCTAGGATTGTTTTTGTATGTTTCGGATTATCTCTAATGCGCTTTCCTTTTTGAAATTATACTCAATATGATTTAATATTGTGCGCAGAAAGGCTAATTTATAGCTTCTCTGCAAAAATAATTGTATTACATGGAGAGAGTGTATTATGTTTTCACGAATGATTTCATCAGGTTTGTCGTCAATTAGTTCTATATTTTCAGAAACCAAGCAGGAAGAAAAATCGAAATTTCAATATGAACTCAATGATGAGGAACAGAAACAGCTAAGACATTCAGAAGATAAACCTAAAATTGTTGCGCTTTATGCGGAACATGATGGGGCAGTGAACGCCGATCTGGCAATTCAGCACTTTGAAAAAGATGGATTAGACGTTGTCAGAGTTTCTCCAGAAGAGGGATTAAGTCATCCTACTTTTTCAAGTAATTCTATTGACGGTATTTATTTGCCTGGTGGTTCGGATATTCCTGTTCAGGATGAAAGTGATCCGCGTAAAAGGTTTGAAGGCCAACTAACCCAACTCGCACGCGCTAAAGATATTCCTCTCATTGGTATCTGTCGCGGTGAACAAGCTATTGGGCATCATAATCGTTTGGCGGTGGAGGATTTGCCCGACTATGAGCAGCATTATGGCGGCGCGAATAACGGAAGTACTCCAGATGCAAATAATACAGTTGTTGTAGAAAAAGGAAGTCAATTGTTTGCCGCATTACAAAATGAATTTAAGGAAAAAAATAATGGGCCCCTGGAGTATCCTGTCACATGCCTTCATCATCAACATATACCCGAAAGTCCAAGTCATACTGACATACAAGTCACAGGACGCAATAAATTTGATAATACAATTGAGAGCATTGAGATAAAAACGGGAAAATATTTTTCATTTGGTGTACAACATCATCCCGAAGTGCTAATAAGTTCTTGTGAGGATAAAAGAAAAGAAAAAATTACCCAGGTAGAAAAAGAAGCTGAAGAAGCCCGATTTACTTCTAATTTTTTCGAGCCAGATACGGCGCTCATTGCAGAGCTCCAGTATGCTCAAAAACTAAGAGAAGCGCATGAGCAATCAAGAGATGAACGAGCTGCCAGGGCAGAGATGGGTTTTTTTACAAAACAAGTTAAAAAACGCTTTCTTGAACACAAGGCACAACAAAAAGAAACACAGCCTTGTGATGTAGATAGCACGCAGCATTCCCCTGTATTTGAGCTCTGGGGCTAAAGTCATTCTAACCCTCTACCTCTTATGCCAGGGAAGGCAAAGAGCGGATAGAGAATAGTACCGCCCGATTCGTCATTAATTTTGATTAAATTTCAGTTAATTAATAAAAGCTCGTCCTCTATTGGTTTTTCCATCTTCAGGTACCGCCTAAAGAGTGCCTATCTTGTTTTGACCCCATGCAAAGAACAAGCCTATATAAAATTTATAAGCTTATAATAAAAATTATATGTGCTAATAATGGCTGGTTAAGCTAATAAGAATACAATTTGGATATTCAATGACTCTGTTGCGCTCATTGTCTAAATTTAAATTGAGGTACACTATCATGTTTCAAAAATTTTCTGAATTTTTATCGGGTTTCAGGACTCCTAACAATGCACAAAGCACCAGCGAACAGACGCCAAAATTTGAATACGCTTTGGATAGGGATGAAAAAGAACAATTAAAGCAAGCGGACGAAAAGCCAAAAATTATTGCACTTTATGATAAATCAGGCGGTACTAGCTATTGTGACCTGACGATTGAGTATTTTAGAACTAAAGAGCTTGACGTGATTCCGGTTACACCCGAGGAAGGGTTAAGTCATCCCGTTTTTAGCGGTAAAATCAATGGCATCTATTTACCCGGGGGCCCAAATGTGCCTGTACATGATCCCAGTGATCCGCGTAAAAGGCTTGAAGGGGAACTTACAGAACTAGCCCAAAAAAGGGATATTCCTCTTTTAGGCATATGTCGGGGACAACAAACAGTCGCACATCATCATGGATATACTGTCACAGACATCCCAAGATATGATAGGCATTATGAGCATTCCTATGAAATATATGAGAAAACTCAAGATCCTAACCTCAATAACAGAGTGGTCGTTGAAGAGGGAAGTCAGTTATATAATGCGTTACGTTATAAGATGAAGCCCAAGGGTAGAAGTAGTATAGAATATAACGTCACTTGCCTGCATCATCAACATGTAGAAGACAGTCAGAACAATCCCAGTCTTCTTGTATCAGGACGTGGTAAATTTGATGGAACAGTTGAAAGTGTTGAAAAAAGGACCGGGAAATATTATACCGTGGGCTTACAACATCATCCTGAATCGGTAATCAGCCTATGTAAAGAGGCAAGACAAGAAAAAATTAAAGAGGTAGAAAAAGAAGCTGAAGAAGCCCGATTTACTGCGAATTTTTTCGAGCCAGATGCGGCTATGATTGCAGAGATCCAATATACTCAAAAACTTAGAGAAGTGCATTTAAAATCAAAAGATGAAAAAGCAGCACGAGCGGAGCTGGGCTTTTTTTCAAAACAAGTGAAACATCACTTTCTTGATGATGCTCCCAAAAAAGAACAAGCACAAGAACCCAGTCATTATTTTCCTTGTGCTTTCTAATGTTCAATTTATAGTTTATTTCCTGCACCAAGGAAGGTGGCAGGGGATCTTGGTCTCCATGGAATTTCCTTTGGTTGTTCCATCTTCAAGTACCGCGCAGAGAGTGTCTATCTTGTTTGAGCCCATGTAAAGAACAAGCCTATATAAAATTTATAAGCATATAATAAAAATTATATGTACTAATAATAGTTAGTTAAGCCATTAAGAGTACAATTTAGATATTCAATGATCCTATTTAGCTCATTGTCTAAATTTAAATTGAGGTACACTATCATGTTTCAAAAACTGTCTGAATTTTTATCGGGTATCAGGTCTGTTAACAAGGCACAAAGTATCAGCGAAGAAAAGCCAAAATTTGAATACGCTTTAGACAAGGAAAAAAAAGAGCAATTAAAGCAAGCGGACGAAAAGCCAAAAGTTATTGCACTTTATGATAAATCAGGCGGTACTAGCTATTGTGACCTTACGATTGAGTACTTGCAAAGGAAAGGGCTTGAAGTGGTTCCGGTTACACCCCAGGACGGGTTAAATCATCCCGTTTTTAGCGGTAAGGTAAATGGCATCTATTTACCCGGTGGCCCCAATGTTCCAGTACATGATCCCAGTGATCCGCGTATGAGACTGGAAGGTGAGCTTACGGAATTAGCCCAAAAACGAGATATTCCTCTTTTAGGCATATGTCGGGGACAACAAACAGTCGGGCATCATCATGGTTACAAAATAGCAGATATCCCTGAAGATGAGCAGGAGCACCAACCCCATTATGAGCATTTTGATACCGTTTTTGAAGCAACCCAAGATGCTACCTATAACAGTAGAGTAGTCGTTGGAGAAGGAAGTCAATTGTATAATGCGTTACACTATAAGCTGAAGCCTAGGGATAGAAGTAGTATAGAATATAACGTCACTTGCCTGCATCATCAACATGTAGAGGAAAGTCAGGACAATTCCAGTCTGCTTATATCAGGACGTGGTAAGTTCGATAGATTAGTAGAAAGTGTTGAAAAAAGAACAGGGAAATATTATACCGTGGGCTTACAACATCATCCTGAAGCGGTCATCAGTGCGTGTGAGGATGCACGACAAGAAAAAATGAGAGAGATAAAAGAACAAGCATTTCAAGCTCAACTTGATGTAAATCATTTTTCAGATCCCGATATTGCATACTTTGTGGAACTTAAATATGCGCAACGACTGAAAGACGCTGCTCAATTAAAATCAAAAGATGAAAAAGCAGCACGAGCGGAGCTGGGCTTTTTTTCAAAACAAGTGAAACATCACTATCTTGATGATGCTCCAAAAAAAGAACAAGCAGAAGAACCCAGAGATTATTTTCCTTGGGCTTTCTAAATTTCAATTTATAGTCTATTTCCTGCACCAAGGAAGGTGGCAGGGGGCTTTGCCTCAATACGCTTCCTGATGGCAGCCGAATCTAACAGTTAAAGCCAAAGCATCTGCTTACTCGCGGATTTTAATTCGTTAATCCAACACTACTTTGTCTAAACATCCACTTGCCTACCAATTTCCACAACTGCATCCGGAGAAAGCTGAAAATATTCACTTTCATGTAATGCATTACGCTGCATAAAGGCGTAAAGCTTACCCACCCATGTTGGCAATCTATTTTTTCCCTTCTCACGGGAGATAATTCGTGCATGTCCCACATAGTAGATAATGTTATTAAGGACCAGATCATTTTTGCTCATGACTTGTCTCATCACTCTGGGTACGTTAGGACGCTCCATAAATCCATAGGAAGCAACAATTCGCCAGACATTAGGATAAATTTTCTTTAAGGTGATTCGTTCCGTGCTTTTGACCCAAGGAATTGACTTGGTGTCTATCTTTAAAATAAAAACTTTTTTCTGCAAAGCACGATTTTGTCTGACATGCCAGATCAATGCCGAAGGCGCATCCTCGGATGTCCGTGTTAGGAAAACAGCGGTCCCTGGCACGCGGGCAATTTGTTCTTCTGCGATATGCTTCATAAAGGCTTTGATAGGAACTACTGCTTCACCCAGCCGTTGTGACACAGCTTTTGTTCCTGAATGCCAAATGAGCATAATCCCATATACAAAAATAGCGAAAATAACCGGCACATAGCCACCTTCCATAAATTTTGACAAATTAGCAGCGAAAAATGCGCTATCAATTATTAAAAAGATACCGATAATTATTCCTGTTCTCAGAAGACTCCAATTCCATACTTCACGAAAAGCGATGAACAACAGCGCGGATGTGGCAAGCATTGTTGCGGATACCGCTACGCCATAAGCTGACGCCAGATTATCTGACTTTTTAAACCCTATAATTAGACCAACTGTTGCGATCATAAGTAACCAGTTTGCAACGCCAATATAGATCTGTCCATATCCTTCAGAGGAGGTTTGGGTGATACGTAATCTTGGCAGCCATCCCAACTGAATCGCTTGACGAGTCATAGAAAATGTCCCGCTAATGATCGATTGACTGGCAATAATGGTGGCAATCGTTGCTAATATAACAAGGGGGATCATCGCGATGGGAGGACATAGGCGATAGAAAATATTATCGGATAATGGCACTCCTTCTAAAACCAATGCAGCTTGTCCCGCATAATTAAGCACAAGACTTGGAAATACAAGTCCCAACCATGCAAGACGGATTGGTGTCGCCCCAAAATGTCCCATGTCTGCATAGAGGGCTTCCGCTCCGGTAACACATAAAAATACGCCACCTAACACTAGAAATCCTTTGAGGCCATGAGAAAGTAGATAGTCAAGACCGTAAGAGGGATTAAGCGCTTTCAGTACTGAAGGATGCTGAATAATACCCCATAATCCTAAAATCCCAAGAGTGAGGAACCATGCTCCCATCACCGGCCCAAAGACTTTCCCAATCTTAGCTGTTCCTTTGAACTGGATGGCGAACAGCGCAATGAGAATGGCAATCGATAATGGAAGCACATATGGAGTAAAGGACGGTGTAATTATATTTAAACCTTCTAGCGCGGATAGGACAGAGATTGCTGGCGTAATGGCACCATCCCCATAGATAAGTGCCGCCCCAAATAATCCCACTGCAATAATGAGGGGTCTGGTACGAAGCTTTACACCCAACAATGACATTAATGCTAAAATGCCTCCTTCGCCATCGTTATCAATACGCATGGCAAAATAGACATATTTAATTGTGGTCACCATGATCAGTGTCCATACTATAAGCGAAAGAGAGCCCAGGATTGCATTGGTGTCGAGCGTACCCCCCATGAGGGTTAACACGGTTTTGAAGGTATAAAGCGGACTTGTGCCAATATCGCCAAAAACAATACCCAAGGCTGAAAAGCTCAATAAGGCTAAACTGGAATTTGAAGCGGATTTTCTCATCATTTATGATTTATCCTAAAAGCGTTCCTATCCTGCATCAATTCGAATATTAACAAACTGCCAGGGGTCACTTTGATCCATATACTTATTATCTGCATGGCTCCTGTCCTTTAGAGGAGTCCAATCGGTATAATAACCATCGACTTTACCAAGATAAGGGAGGGCTATACTCAAAATATATTCATGGTCCATATCTTCGGGTTCTATAATTCCATGTTCTGGATTTTTAATAGCCCAAATCACCCCCGATAAAACTCCAGCTGCAACTTGTAGGCTTGTCGCACTATTATGGCTAACTATTTTTCTCGCTTCATGTATGGACAGATGAGAGCCATACCAATAAGCTCCATTTTTATTTCCCATTAATAAAACCCCGAGTTCATCCGTACCATCAACAATTTCTTTTAACATAATTCGTTTCTCTTTTTGAGGTACATATTTTCTTTGCACAAGCTCTTTTAAAGACAAAATTGCATCAGGACAGGGCTGATAGGCATAATGAACAGTTGGTCTGTAATATACTGTATCCTCTTTTTTTAAAGTTAAATATTCGGCGATAGATAAAGATTCAGCGTGAGTAATTAAAAAACCATTAATAGGGCCAGAGTTGGGGGTCCAAGTACGCACTTGAGTCTCTGCTCCTGGCTGACTAAGATATATGCCACACTTCGAGCCAAAGTGGTGATGATTGGCATCATAAGGCCAATGACGTTCATGGCTTCCCCAGCCTAGTTCAGCAGGTCTAAGCGCTTCAGAGATTAAGCCATCGACTGACCAGGTATTTATAAATTCATCCGTTTTTTTTGTTTGAGAGGAAATTTGCGTATCATGTTCCGAAATGTGAATCGTTTTTATCTCAAGATCATGGGCCAATTGAGCCCATTCCACAGATTTTTTGGGTCGATCGCCATTCCACTTATTATCTTTCGCCAAATTCCATAAGGCTTGTTTCAGAAAGTGAGATACCAATCCAGGATTCGCCCCATGGGTTAAAACAGCGGTGGGTCCTTTCTTTTTATGCTGTAAGGTCGCATCACGTAAAGCATAATTAGAGAGCAGAGGATTCTTTTCATTATGCCTTTCTTCCCAAGGTTCAGCGGCAGCATCCAAATAGAGTATTTTATTTGCTTGGCAATATTGGATTAAATCAATAGTGGATACTCCGACGGATAAATTTAACAAAAAATCACCGGGCTTGAGGATAGAGGATAAAAGTTCTCGGTAATTATTTTCTTTAACCGCACGTTCATCGAATGTGACGCGATAATGGTTGGCCACATCGGCACCGAAAGTATGTTTTGATAGAATGTGAATTTGAGATGGGTCTAGTTTAATACATTGAAATAAAAGCGGTAATACGGCTTGACCAATACTTCCAAAGCCAAGAATTAGAATTTTATTATTAAATACTATTTGAGTTGCTGATTTATCCATAATTCCCCCAAATAGAGTTATCTATTTTTAGTTATTAGAGGTACAAATTTCAAAGAATTTCATTCAGCTACGTCATTGTAATTTTAAGTATAGCTCACAAAGATAATCTCATTCTAAATTTTACTTGAATACGAATAGCCGCTGAAATAATCCATTAAGTGAAATCGTAATTTGTCGCAGTTTCTTATTTATTTATAAATACAGGGAGTTAATTTACAGTCTTCGCCTATCTGTAATATATTTGATGAAGCGCTTTTACGACCGAATCAAATCAAGTGGCAATGAACTTATCGCACTCCATAAAAAGGGATTCAATAGATGAAAAATTATGAAATGTATATTGATGGACAATTTACTTCAGCCAAAAGCGGAGCTACTCGCGATATTATTGATCCCGGTAATGGCCAATTGATTGCAACAGTTCCAGAAAGTGGCAAAGAAGATGTTGTGCTCGCAATCAAAGTGGCACGTAAGGCCTTCGATGAAGGTGGATGGAAAAATACGTCAGCGCTTGATCGAAGCAAACTTTTATTCAAGGTTGCCGATATGATCCGTGCCAATGCAAAAATGTTAGCCGAGCTGGAAACACGAAACTGCGGCAAGCCTTTGGCCGAAGCAGAGTATGATGTAACCGATGCAGCCAATTGTTTTGAATTTTACGCGGGACTCGCTACTAAAATTCATGGCGAAACAATGTCGGTTCCTGCGAATTCTTTTAGTTATGTGGTACGGGAGCCTATCGGGGTGTGTGGGCAAATTATTCCCTGGAATTTCCCACTACTCATGGCCGCTTGGAAGCTTGCCCCAGCACTAGCAGCAGGAAATACCGTAATATTAAAACCATCAGAACTGACACCGATCACTGCGCTTGAGTTATTTAAGCTGATTGATCAATGTGGATTTCCTGCTGGCGTTGTGAATCTCATTACTGGTCCAGGTGCGGGAGTAGGTGAGGAATTAGCAATCAATTCGATGGTGGATAAAGTGGCATTCACCGGCGGGACAGTAACCGGAAAAAAAATAATGCAAGCTGCTACGGGAAATTTGAAGCGAATAACATTAGAACTTGGAGGAAAAAATCCCAATATCGTATTTGCAGACTGCGATCTTGAGATGGCAATTGATGGGGCACTTTTTGGGGCTTTCGCTAATCAAGGCGAGGTATGCTCTGCTGGTTCCCGCTTGATTGTTGAGCGTTCCATTCACAAAAAAATCGTAGATGGGATGTTGAAAAAAATTCCCAATATCAAGTTGGGGCATGGTTTAGAGGGTGGAGTAAAAATGGGGCCACTGGTTTCCAGTGCTCACCGCGAAAAAGTAGAACAGTATATCAAGATAGGAATTGATGAAGGCGCAAAATTGATTTGTGGCGGCAAACGTCCTACTGGTGAAGCTTTTGCAAAAGGAAATTTTCTAGAACCAACTATTTTTGATGAGGTGACGCCCGCCATGCGCATCGCTCGAGAGGAAATTTTTGGTCCAGTACTTGCCGTCATCCCCTTTGATACGGAAGAGGAAGCCATTCAAATTGCAAACGATACGGAGTATGGTTTAGCAGCAGCCGTGTGGACTAAGGATCTTACTCGTGCTCATCGCGTGACTTCTCAAATTCGTGCTGGCATTCTTTGGGTCAATCACTACCATCCAACCCATAATGAAATGCCCTGGGGTGGATACAAACAAAGTGGAGCAGGCCGTGAGTTAGGTCTATATGGAATTGAAAGTTATCTTGAAGTCAAGCAGGTGAATATTAATCTAGAGGATGCGCCAATTGGGTGGTACTAATGAATCAAATTAATATTAAAACACAAATACCAGGACCAAAATCTCAAATGTTGATGGAGCAACGCCATAAACATGTTGCGCGAGGTCCATTTCACGCGACTCCCATCTTTGTGGAACGAGCAAAAGGCTCGTTTGTAGAAGATGTCGATGGAAATGTATTTTTGGATTTCTCATCTGGAATTGGTGTGGTGAATACAGGACACTGTCCTGATACGGTGGTCAATGCACTCAAGGCCCAGGCTGATAAATTCATGCACACGAGTTTTAATATTCTTCCTTATGAAGGGTATATTAAGGTGTGTGAAAAATTAAACTATCACGCTCCGGGGAATTTTGAAAAAAAATCCATCCTGTTGAATTCAGGTGCTGAAGCGGTAGAAAATGCGATTAAAGTAGCGCGGTCCTATACTGGAAAACAAGCGGTGATTTGTTTTGATCATGCATATCATGGCCGTACTTACATGGCGATGGCACTTACCGCAAAGAATAAACCCTACAAGCATGGATTTGGTCCATTTCTTTCAGAAATTCATCGGGCACCCATTCCTTATGAGTATCGATGGCAGGGAGCAAATTGTGTCGAAGAGTGTTTTCATGATTTTTCTGAGCTCGTTAATTTTCGAGTGGGTGTTGAAAATGTTGCGGCAGTGATTTTAGAGCCCGTGCTGGGTGAGGGAGGATTTATACAATTTCCAGCCTCTTTTTTAGAAAAACTTCGAGAGTTTTGCACGGCGAACAACATTGTGTTGATTGCTGATGAAATTCAATCGGGTTTCGGACGTACTGGCAATCTATTTGCGATGAAGACCATGGGAGTGGAGCCTGACCTTACTGTCTCAGCAAAAGGGCTTGGGGGTGGAACAGTGCTCGCTGCGGTAACCGGCAAAGCGGAAATGATGGATGCTGCAATGGTGGGTGGATTGGGAGGAACCTTCGGAGGAAATCCACTGAGTTGTGCGGCGGCTCTAGAAGTATTCAAAATCTTTGAAGAAGGAGCGCTTTTGAAAAATGTCACGCATCTTTCAAAAGTACTTCATACTAAGCTTTCTGGATTTAAAGAAAAATATAAAATAGTAGGTGATTTTCGTGGTTTGGGTGTTATGCAAGCCATTGAACTTGTGGAAGATAAAACCACTAAAGAACCAAATAAAGTAGCAGCAGACCGATTAACACGATTTTGTTTGGAGCATGGACTGGTAATTCTTAGCTGTGGAGGATATGGAAATGTGATTCGCCTTCTCATGCCGCTTTCTACTGATGTAAACGATTTGGAAATTGGACTTTCTATCATTGAAAAAGGACTCAAGACATTATAAAGACAGCGTAGGTTTTTATTCCGATGGTTTTTGCAATAAAATTTCTTTCCCCAAAGGAAAAAAAGGGGGCCGGTTCGAGTTCCAAATTTTTTTAGAACTGATGATGAAGTTCTGCCTTAACACTTAGGTTTATTCTCATCTGGATCAGAGGTTGCGTCTTTATGCATTTCTTTACTTGTTTGCGAAATATGCAAGCCATCAGTAAAATCCAAATAGCTCGCAATGATGCGAGCAACATCTTTTGACAACGCATTTCCCTTAAACAGTCCCATAAGTGCATGTTGGGTCAAATTATTGAGTTTCTCTTCTTCTTTACTTAGAAAATCCTTCATTTCCTGGCCAGTTGCCAAATCAATTGGTTTTGAGGTGTAGCCTTGGCTAAAATCTCTATCTTGAGTATAGGGGTGAATGTAGAAAGGGAGCTTAAGTAACGCCCGCTTTTGTACTTTAGATAGATTTTTAAAGAGGCTTTTAATTTCCGCTACATTACCTTCTTCGATTGACTTAATATAACTTTCAATAGTTGATTTCTTCAGTTTTAATGGTTCGATAAATATTGGCTGGCTTATAAGTTCTCCCTTAGAATATTTATAACTACATTCATCTGCAAAATATTGGCCACCATTCAAACTTATAATTTCATTAACTGATTTGGGAATTGCAATTACTGGCCTACTATTTTCTGATACTAAAGATTTTTCACAAAAACCATTCTTGTTAATATAAAGCCCAATATTCAAATTTGTAGACTTACTAATTTTTAGAGACATCACCCAAGAATGCGAGCTATTTACTTTTCCAAGGGAAAAAATAAATGTTCCAATTGGCTTAGAGTTCAGAGCTTTTTCAATTTGCTGTTCATTCAAATCCAATTGTTTCCACGTCATTGACAGCAAAGAAGAGCCTCGCAGACAGTCCATTCCTTTCACCGCTTCAATTTGATTAAAGGGAATCCAATTTCTCTCCCTGGTAAGTCGTAACACCATCGTTTTGAGATCTTGGAAATTGCCTGGGTAATTTTGTAGGGTAAGCGTTTGCTCATCAGCTGGATTTTGGGTGACTAACAAATGGAGCACCTTAATTTCCGAGGATTTTCCTCTTATCACAATACTCAATGCAGCAACGGCATCTTGTTGACTACTGGGCCGCAATAAAAAGGTTCCAAAGGGCATATTCATGAGACGCTTTTCAGCTTCTTTGCGGTCAATATTATAATGACATGCGGGGGTGTCATAATGATCATTCTCTGGCATCAAAGATAACCCAATGTAGTTGGTTTTGTATAATGTTAGTATATTTCATGATCTTATTTTAATCAATTTGTTCTTTTTTGGTTGCTTGATAAAGTAAAATAGATCAGCAAAAAATTTTGAATCATCATCGTTAGTGGATCTGGTTAGGTACGGTCTTTAAAACAAGCCGAATTTTCCAAAAATGATCACTTTTTTTTAAGACCTCTAATAGAATATGAGCAATATCATCTATTTTGAGGGATTTCAGGGTTAACATCGGTAAAAGGAAAAGCATTTATTTCCAGATTAAGTTGACCATGTGCTTGAATCATAATTTTGTCGAACTCACCTAAAAAAGGTTTTCCTTCTTCCCTATAGTTTTCGTGTAATTCTTTTTGCCCTTGGGCAAGTATTTTTGAAATTTGCCCTAACTCATTCCCGTGACCAGCCTCATCGAGTTCTCTTAATCCCAAATAAATGTTATGTGCTAACTCTGATTTTTTTGATGAAAAAAATGGTGGAAGAGTAATTACATTAGATAAGAGTTTATGAACAGCATCCCAAAACTGATTGCGCAAATAATAAGCTTCAAATTTCTTCGCAATGTCGCTCGCTACACTCATTTCAGAAAAGCCTGGGGCATTTAACTTATTTAACGATTTTAATAGTATGGGAATGGTGTATTTTTCATTAGTAAAAAAGTTTTCTGCAGATAAATTATACCTGAACTCTTGATCATCAGAAGATTGCAGGTGTAATGAAAGGCTACTGACTTTAGATTTAGCTAATTTCATTTTTTCCATATAATTTAGTTTAGGATCATCTTTGATTGCATTCAGTTCTGTTTTGAGATCTGTAATATAATCTCGTTGAGCAGGATGAAGTGTACGATTATTGTCTAAATGAGCATTAAGCAAATCAATGACCTCATCAATATATTGAAATGAGTGACACACTTTACGTAACTGGCGATATAAATAAGATTCTTGCTGATTGTAATTTTTTAAAAACAGAACAACCCTCATTAGTTCATTTTTTAAAATTGGCGTTGCACCTTTGTCATCCATATTGGCGGTTTTATCCAAACAGTTCTGTAGACGGTCTAAGGCAAATTTGATGGGGACTGAATTATTTTCCTTGAGATGTTTTTCATAATTAGTTACCGAAATTATTGCTTGCTCAAGAAAAGAACGCTCATCATCGACTAAAGTGGCCCCCAATGGACGACGAAAATAGAGTGTTACTTTTCGTGGTTGAGGTAAAGGGCTCTTCTCTTTAATATGATTAATTTTGCAAAATTTTTGGTAAAACTCTTCGTGTTCCTTACGCAATTGATTTAATTCCGTGCGTACGTCTGTTGCATCAATAGTCTTTCCTTCATAGAACCATTGGTATAGCTTAGGATACAGTTCCTGGAACAACTCTCCATGTTCCTGATTCACAAATAAACGATGATCCTGACTATAATGCCTATGGTGACTTAGAACTCGTCGAGCGTGGAAGGCAGTGCCTTTCGAGTAGAGCCACCAGCAATCCCGCATCTCATTGTAATATTCAAAACGTTTCTGCCGGGATAAGGACTCAGCTGGAATATCTTTAAATTCTGTCCATTGATTATTCATGACCATCTTATAGGGTGGGCGGAGTGCGTTTTTGGCCAAACTACCTGTTTCCTGACAAAAGCGATACAAATCATCATGTAATAATTTGGGGACATGATTCGTTTTTTCCTCAGGAGTTAACAACATCGCTTTACCATGCCAACCAGGGTATACTTTTATAGCGACTTTTGTGGTATGCGGGCTTGCAAAAACGTACCTGCTTCTATCTTGAGGATCAAAACCAGGTTTATATTCATGCAACATTACTGCTGCCTCGAGTCTTTGTACGTTTTTAGGAATAATGTAGGAATTAGGATCATCGGCCCTCCCGGCACCTGGTACATGGTCAACCAAAAATAAATTTACTTTGACATCAGGGTACAAATTATCCAGTAAATTAGCCAACCTCACACAGGCATCAGCGCCGCGGCTGTAACCATGCAAATTGACCGTTTTAGGCATTTCCCCACCATTATCAAGGATAAGTTGTCGTAAAAATAAAGTCGCTTCAAATAATTGTTCATCCATCCCATCACCAAGCAAGCGGCCGGTGACCAACTGCATAAGGTCTTTTACACCCGAAAGTATTTCATCTGAGGCTTTAACTTTTGCTTTTTGAACGGCGTCATAAATATATCGCCCAGGAGTTGGATGATCGGTACACGTTGGATCAGGCTCTGAACCCACGCCATCGAACAGATGTGTTGCAACCTTGGCTCCAGCCTTTTCTGCTGCTGCAGCAGCATTATGAAAAGCAGTCAGTACATCTTGATATTTGCTGCGATGACAGTCGGTGCCTAAGAAAAAAAAACTTACAGTGTCTTTCATCGGGTATTTTTTGATTAGGGCTACTTATTAAAATAATAGCACTTGTTCATTAATAACGTCATTTGTATTAAAAAATAACATATCATGTTTGTTATTAGGATAACAAAGCGATGAACTCATGGAGGCGTTCTATGATGAAATGCAACATTCCATGCTGTTTCATGACCCTATACTTTACTTGGGTCTTTATACAGATAATAAAAATATAGAGCACTTTGCTAATTTCCTATAAGATGCCACCATCATCTCTTTTCTGGGTTATCTAATGGAAACCAAATTAATCACCGAACCTAATGCAAATAAATTGAGTGAATCACCATCAACTGAATTTGTACAATACAGCCTTATAAATTTCGACAAAAAACAGGTAGAAACGGCCAGAAAAATTATTATTGAACGAGTGCATGCTTTTATTCAACAGATTAAAAATACAGGACAACCCTTTAAAATAAATAAAGAAGGCCCCCTTAAACTTAGTTTTGAGGTGAGTGAAATCGAAGATTGTCTCAGTCAAATGGAACAAGAGCTATGTATCGTTGAAAGAGAACCTTTGTATTACTTGGAGTGGAATATTTTAGTTCCTCTCACAGATGCATCTCACGGCCACAATTTTTTTGGTCAGTATTTTAATGTCAGCAAACTCGACTTGATTGAAGGTCTTATTAATCATTGTTTTGGCAGCACAGTTTGCTTTGGAAGTTTCCAACCAACGATGATGCCTATCGATAATCATGTTCCAGGAAGAGTGTGTATTGAAAAAATTCATCAAATTATAGAAATACATTCAGAAGCTGTTTGCCATGAAAATATCCAACCAGCGGTGATGTCTCATGATAATTCTGCTCCGGTTCTTTCGGAGTATGAAGAAAAAAAGAATCGGGAACCCCAGTTTACAGCGGCACCGCAAAACATATCAGAGAGGGGTAATAATAACGAGAAATTATTAACGATCATCAATAAACTTAAAAATAATATATCAATGCAACAAAATGGTCGTCAAACTATCAGAAATAGTGAATGGAAAATCAACTTATTTGTTGCTATAGAAAATAGGCTTAAAAAAGAAGACCCGCAGTATACTGATATAAACCAATATGTTGCTGATATTCGTGATGTTTGCGCAATGAAAAGAAATCTCTTGCATTTTTGGTCGGAGCCACACAGTGTGTCTGAGTTTGCCTTGATGGTTAAAGAGCTAGATTTAGAACAGAATCCCTTTACTCCCTAGGAGAGTCTAGTAAACGTGGCCCTGCCCTTTAAATTTTCCCGATTGGCAAAATATACAAAGGTTCTTCTTGGATACCCAAGATTGTTTTAACTTGATTTCCATCAAATGCGCCTATGGATACAGTCCCAAGATTTAATGATACAGATTGCAAATAAATATTTTGTGCTGCATGGCCTGCTTCCATAAAAACAAAGGATGTTCCTTTATCACCATATTTATTTATTGTTCGAGAAAATTCAGCTGTTATAACAATATCGACAGCCCCTAATTGGATAGCCTTTTGTCCCCAGGCTGCTTTAGCAAGTTGATTCCGTACATCCTCTTCTTTTAACTTTTGCAAAAGATGCTTTGCCGGTATGTAGTGGTATATGCCTGCGGGTAATTTTTCTATGTTTCCACTCACTAAATATACTTCCAATGGATAGAGAGCTCCTGCTGAAGGAGCTGTACGCAAGCCATTATTAGAGGTTACCCCTTGTGAAGCCCAGAGTAATTGTGCAACGTGCTGTAGTGTTATTGCTTCATTTTTATACTGTCTTACTGAACGACGTTTTTTCAATGCTTCCTCAATTGAGATATGACTGGTGTATGCAGGTTTAGGTAGTTTTATTTCAATTGGAGGTTTCGATTGCGGGTTTATTTTAGGCTCTTTTGATAATTTTTTTGGCATTAGAATTAAGTAAAGACAAATCAGGACTGCGATTATCAAGAGAAATATTCTTTTGCGTCGCCAAAACTCCATTAGTCATCTCCTGATATAAGTCCTCATAAAATCCAATATATTGATTTTGAAATCTATTCATCAGCTTACATTATAAAATGCATGGTAAAACGATAGACTGTGATTTAGTAAATAGTCCATGATTCATACATACCCTTAGCAATAGGAAGATCGGCTTCATATTGATTTATTAACGATGCATAGCTCCAAGTATAAAAAGCTAACTCATCGTCCCTTAAAATGATTACATACATTTGCTTGTATTCGTTATTCTTATATTTATAAGTAAATATTAAATATTCTCCATGAAATCTCTTGGGATTTTGAGGCAGCTCCATCTCCCCTTGAGCTAATAATTTGGGTTCGGTGGTATTCGCAAAAATTTGTGATTTTAAGTCATCTTTCAGTTCTTGAACGGTTGAGTATTGACCCTTATTTTTTTTGGTCAAAAGAGTTTGGATAGTAATCGTTGTATGATTAGTATCCTTTTTACCTCTAAAGACGACCGTTCCTTTCCCTGTTTTAATATATTCCCAGGTACTTGGATATTTAAGAGCGTATTTATTCCCTTTATTCTCAAAATTAATCCATGCAGATTCCTGCGGTGTCGGATCGTTTAATAAAGCGAAGGAGTTAAGAGCTACCTTTATTCCTGCTCCCGTAGAACTTAGCTTAATATTTAAAATCTTCCATGCTCCATCTTCCCATATTAAGCGATATTCAATCGGTGTTTTTGCACCATCTTGTGCAGTCAGAGTCCCTTTCACAATGCCTATATTATTTTCAATGATTCGCTCGTTAAAAAAAGCACTCGCATTATTTTTTAACGAAGGATACTGATTTATAAATTTTTTAAAATCAGTAAGAGAAGTCGCTTTCTGGAAATCTTTTGAGGTATAGGAGTATGCTTTTTCAATGTCTCCAGATTTTAATGCACTGAGTTGTTGATTAATAGGGTAAGTCAAGCCACTCATCAAGAGGAATATGATGATAAATATCGTTCCCACATAGAGTAACAACCAGGCAAAAACGGCTCCTATCACCAACATTACTTTTTTAAATGGGGATGGATTTTGAGTCAGTTGAATCAAGTTGCCGTTTTTATCTTCAAATTTGTTCGTCACTAATAGGATTAAATCGACTAAATACCAAATACCAAATCCTCCTCCGGTAATGAGCATTAATAAACCGGTATATATTTTTCCTACATAAATTCGGTGAACCCCTAAAACTCCTAAAAATAATCCGAAAATAAGAACAACGGCAGGGGATTTCTGATGGTTTGCTTGGGTGGAATATGATTTTTGTATCTGAGAAAATGAATCTGTTTCTATTTTTGCGCCGCAATGACTACAGAACGAAGCATCTGATATGAGGTTATTTCCGCAATGTTTACAAAATTTAGGTGCGTCCATGCTTATTCTCCAATTTAATGGGTCATTCTGAATAAGCTCAAAATTCTATAGACAAGCCCCAGAATGTCAGCACATAAAAGAAAGTCTAAATAAGCTATTATTTTTATAATAGAATAAATTTTAATAAACTCAATAAACCATTAATTGATACTGCGAAACTACATTAATCTTAAAGAAATAAAATATAGGGCTTAAAGATTATTTTTGATCTAAACTAAGTTTATTACGGTAATTAAGAAAAGCTCATTCTATTAATTCTTCAGAGATTGTTTTACGGTTGTTGAATGCATCCATAATGCATTCAATAAATATGGACTACAAAGCATATTAATTTATAAATGGATTTTGTAATGCCACAAATTCCAGCATTTATTATTCGAAATTTGACTAAAACGTATTTAATGGGCGAGGTGGTAATTCATGCTTTGCGATCCGTTAGCCTTGACTTATATCAAGGGGAACTTGTTGTATTTTTAGGGCCATCTGGAAGTGGTAAGTCTACACTCTTAAATATAATAGGCGGATTGGATGTGCCTTCATCTGGTGAAGTCATTTATAAAGATCATATGATTACTTCATCGAGCCAACATGATTTAACCCGCTATCGACGCGAGCATGTAGGATTTGTTTTCCAATTTTATAATCTGATTTCCAACCTTACTGCTTTAGAGAATGTCTCCATCGTTACCGAAATTGCAGATAATCCAATGCGTCCTGAGGATGCAATTAAATTACTTGGCTTAGAAAGTCGTATGAATCATTTCCCTTCGCAGTTATCTGGGGGAGAGCAACAACGCGTTGCAATAGCTCGTGCTATAGCTAAGAGTCCAGATGTCCTTTTATGTGATGAACCTACAGGAGCACTTGATTGCGAAACCGGTAAAATTGTTTTAGGAACACTTGCTCTGGCGAACAAGAAGTTGAATACCACCGTAGTCATTATTACCCATAATATAGTGATCAGTGAGATGGCCGATCGAGTAATTCATATAGCCGATGGTTCAATAAGCAAGATATTAAAAAATAAATACAAACGAAAACCAGAAGAATTGCAATGGTAACCGTATTAAACAAAAAATTGTGGCGTGATGTTATAACACTCAAAAGCCAAATTATTACCATCGCATTGGTCGTTTGCAGTGGAGTTAGTGTTTTAATCGCATCAGTTAATACCTATGCATCTTTAAAAAATGCGCAACAGGAATTTTATTCCAATTATCATTTTGCCGATGTATTTGCTTCACTGAAAAGAGCGCCGAATTATTTAGAAAAGCGAATAACAGAAATTTCAGGGGTGGCCCAAGTAGAAACTCGAATTGTAGAGGATGTTGTGCTTGACTTACCTTGGATGCCAGAGCCTGCAGTAGGACGTTTTATATCAATATCGGATAAGCATACATCAGGTCTTAATCAATTATTTTTGCGCCAGGGAAGACTGCCCGAGGCTAATCGCCAGGATGAAATATTAGTCAATGAAAGTTTTGCAAAGAGTCATAATTTAAAACCTGGTGATAGTATTTTTGCGTTATTAAATGGCTATAGAGAAAAGCTAAAAATTGTTGGTATTGTTTTATCACCTGAATATGTATATGCCATTCGTGGGGAAGATTTGCTGCCTGACAATCGCCATTTCGGCGTATTTTGGATGAATCGAAAGGCACTAAGTGCTGCATTTGGAATGGAGGATGCTTTTAATGACATTAATATTAAGCTTGCGCCTAATGCCTCAGAACAATTTGTAATGACCCAATTAGAAAGAATTTTTCATTCTTATGGTTTGACGATTAGCTATACACGAAAAGATCAAATATCTGATCGATTTGTAACGAATGAAATAAAACAACAAAAAATTATTGCGACCTATATTCCTCCTGTTTTCTTAATCGTGGCAGCATTTTTATTGAATTTAGTTATAGGACGTATGATAAGTAAAGAGCGCGAGCAAATAGCTACTTTAAAGGCCCTAGGCTATCGTGACCTAGCCATTGCATATCACTATATTAAAATAATTCTGGTTATTATTTTCATTGGAGCACTTGGTGGGGTGTCATTAGGAGCATGGTTTGGTAATTTAATGACCCATTTATATACCGAATATTTTATATTCCCAAAGTTTCCCTATATTTTTTCATATCTTGCAGCCATCATTGGAATCTTAATTTGCTTTTTAGCGGCCATTTTGGGGGCATTGCGAGCGATTCATCAAGTAATAAGTCTTATGCCCGCAGTAGCGATGAAACCGCCAATCCCTATGATGTATCGAGCCACTATGATTGAAAAAATCAAATTTTTTTCCAGACTTCCCAGCAGTGTGAAAATGGTGTATCGCTATATTTTCCGCCATTTTTTACGCACGATATTAACCTGTGTGGGTATTGCATTAGCCATGGCCATCGTAATCCTCGGATTATTTTGGCAAGATGCGATACGTTATCTCATAAATACCCAATTTATTATGGCTCAACGGGAACATGCTGTTGTTAGCTTTATTAATCCCATCAATAAAATAGCTTTAATGGAATTGAATCAAATTATCGGGATCACGAACAGTGAAGGTTATCGTATTGTACCCACCCGATTTACTTATCAACATCGAAGCGAACTGTCTTCGCTGTTTGGTATCTCTGAAAGTGCAAAATTAAAAGTATTATTAGACAAAAATCTTCATCGCATGACTATCCCCAAACATGCGCTGTTAATCAGTGAGGGGTTAGCAGAACGATTGCATTTGGCTGTTGGCGATCGACTGGATATTGAACTGCTTGAAGGGAACAAAGCGAAAACGCAATTGAAAGTACAAGGAATTATAAATGACTATGTAGGAATGTTCGCTTATATTGAAATTGAGGCACTTAACCGTTTATTAAATGAAGATTGGTTAATCAACTCAGCAGCCATTACTGTAGACACAAAACATGTCAAAAATTTATATAAAGAAGTAAAAGAAATACCTAAGATAGGTACTATTACTTTTAAGACATCGATTATTAAGACATTTGAAGAAACTTTTGCGAAGCATATCCTTGTTTTTACCACTATTCTTGCAAGTTTTGCCATCATTATTGCGGTTAGCGTTGTTTATAATAATGCGAGCATTACCTTGGCGGAACGAGCCCGAGAGTTAACGACACTACAAGTTTTAGGATTTACTCAGGGAGAGGTATCTACTTTACTTTTTTTAAATCACCTATTTGAGATAATACTCTCTACCCCTTTAGGATTAATTATTGGGTATTTTTTGTCCTGGTCTATACTGCAATTAATGCAAACAGATTGGTTTAAAATTCCTTTTGTTATTGAGCCTAGAACTTATATTATCTCCATTATGGTTATATTTTTTTCTAGTTTAATTAGTTTTTATATTATTCAGCGTAAAGCCGGTCATCTCAATTTAACCTCTGTATTAAAGGTAGCAGACTGATGAAGATAACGAACCTGAATCTGAAAAAACTAGTGTGGTATTCGCTTGTAATCATTGTAGTTTTTGTTGTTATTCTTTGGTTCTTTTCTCATAAGGGTATTGACGTTGAAACAGCGAAGGCAAAGTATGAGCACTTTGTTCAGTACATTGAAGATGATGCAAAAACACGTGCTATAAAAATCTATACTATTGTTTCTCCGGTTTCTGGCGAACTAGTACGCATTAATCTCACTGAGGGTGATAAAGTAAATAAAGACGAAGTCATTGCGATCATCAAACCGAAAATCCCAACCTTGCTTGATGTTCGGACAAAGCAAGAATTAGAGCAAGAGTTGGGTACTGCCGAAGCGTTATATGAGCAGGCTAATGCAGAGTCGATTCGTGCTGAAGCAGCACTTAAGACTGCTGAGTCGGATTTAAAAAGAAAGCAACCGTTGGTAAAAAAAGGATTTGTTTCGGAAACAGAGTTAGAACATACCCAATTGGAATATCAATTAAGACAAAAAGAATACAATGCTGCATTGCGAAAACTGCATGCAGCAGAGCATTATATTTTAAAAGTTAAAGCATCACTCTCCGGTACAGTTGATAATGAAAAGAATCCGCAAGATAAGGTTGAGATTCATTCTCCTGTTGCTGGCTCCGTTTTAAGAGTTATTGAAAAAAGCGAGACTACTGTTGTGCCTGGTACAAAAATTATGGACATTGCTAATGTTGTGGGTCTTGAAGTCGTCGCTGATATATTAAGCGAGGATGCAGCAAAAATTCCTCCTTATGCACGAGTAATTATAAAACGATGGGGTGGTTCTTATCCCTTGGAAGGTCGTGTGCGAGTTGTTGAACCCAGTGGTTATACGAAAATATCAGCGCTTGGAGTCGAGGAACAACGAGTCAATGTGATTATTGATATCATTACACCCCATGAATTATGGAAGAACCTTGGAGATGGATATAGGGTAGATGTAGAAATCATTCTTTTTGAATCGGCTCATTCTCTTGTGGTGCCGATGAGTGCTTTATTTAGAGATGAAGACAATTGGGCTGTTTTTGTTGTCAAGAAGCATAGAGCTTATAAGCAGAGAATAGTTATAGAACATCATAATCCAGATTTGGCGGTAATAGAAAAAGGTTTGAAGGCTGGAGATGAGGTAATTCTTTATCCTAGCTCTTTAATCCATGAAGGGGTCTTAATTAAACAATGATGAGATGAATCATCAATTGAACATTAATCATAAATAAAAACTATCGCATTTTAATTATTTGTTGCGGGTCGGTACTCTCCATTTGAGGCGCTTTGCTGAAACCTTGTCTGTTATTCTCCCCCCGCAGCAATCACAGATATTGGCTAAATGAGCAACGACGGACTATGCTAATTAAAAGTACTACTCAGGAAGAGTCATGATGAAACATACAGTTCAGGATCGGACTAAATCCATACACCTTGTGGTAAATACTTTTATAACTCTGTTGTTATCATTGATTATGAATCAGGCGATTGCTCAAGGTGATCGGGTTGTCACAAAATCTGAGACTGGAGCACCGCGGATTGCAGGTATTTTGATTAGTGATGTAGGGAATAGCGACGGTTATGTGAGCCAAGGCAAAGCGACTTTACCACCAACCCAAGTGATATACGTTACAGTGCAGATTTTCCATGCAATAGCTGGACTTAAGGTACAGGTGTTTATAATCAATCCATCAAAAAATATTCACGAACATGGTGAAAATGTTGCCAGTATCAGTGGCAATATAGCTAAAGCGTTTAAGTTTAATGATGCTGCGGGTAACTGGCCGGCAGGTACCTATAAGGTTGAAGTAAAATTATCAACAGGCGATACTCGAATCACCACTTTTGAGCTCAAAAAATAGAGTGTTGACCACAACTTTCTAGCTACCTCCTTTGATACGAGGTAGCTAGAAAGTTGCATGAATTTTAAATCTAAACGTTATCACTGCTTAGAGCTGACCTAATAATTTGAATAATTTTTTTACTTACAGGATTGCTATGTTTTTCTGGTCTGTAGACTAAACAAATCTCATCTCTAAATACAGGCGCATTGTCTAATCGTTTAAGATGTTTGTATTGATGGGTGACCCTTGAAGGGAGAATACCATATCCAAGACCTAAGGCTGTTAGCTTGGCTATCACCTCCAGACTGGTCGAGTTAATCACACCATTAAAAGCGGTCTTTTTATCAATTTGCTTCAGTATATATTGTGATTGAGCAAGCTTTTTATCAAAAATAAGTTTATTTTGGGCATTGTTGGCGTAGAAGATTGAGACTTCATCAGTAGATAGCTTGATGATAACGAGATCAGGATGTTGTATGGGGTTAACAACTATACCAAAATCGGCTTCCCAACTGATTACTTTTTCAGTCATTTCTCTTGAATGGCCATGAATAAAATTAAAGCCAAGCTTTGGAAAGTCAACTTGAAGTTTTGGCATAAAGTACTGGAGCGCGTAAAGAGCAACTGAAGGGTGAAGGGCAATGGTATAATTTCCTTGTACAAGCCCAGATTCAGGATTGGCGATGTTTTGAACCTGCTCCCATTCATATACGAGTCGATGAGCGCGTTGCTTAAACTCCTCTCCAAGTTTCGTTAGTTGAATCCCATTTTTAAGCCTGATAAAGAGCAGTCCACCCAGTTTGTTTTCTAGTCTCTTTATGGAATAACTAAGTGCAGGTTGAGATATCCCGATAATTTCGGATGCTCGGGTCACATTGAGGGTATCACTAGCCGCGATAAAATATTTTATATCATCCAATAATAGAGACATGAATTATCAAGGGAACACCTGCCATAAGTAAAATTTATCACAACCATTAAAATAAATCATTTTAATTATTTATTGAGGATCGTTACTCTCTAGTTGAGGGGCTTTGTTGAAAAAGTGTCTGTCATTCCCGCGAAAGCGGAATTACATCCATCAATCAGGCACCATGTCACATTCGTGTGTCGATTCCTGCCTCTGCAGAGTGACAAATATTCAGTTTGGCAAAAATTTTATTTTCCAAGCAATTTAGTCAACAAAATCATTTGATGAGAGAAGGAAAATGAACAATACCGCATTTACTTTAATTACAGAGAATCTTGGCGCCAAAGGAATTGCCCAAAGAATATTAGCCGAACTAATGATTT
The DNA here is from genome assembly GCF_043161935.1 of Legionella sp. 227. NCBI lineage: Bacteria > Pseudomonadati > Pseudomonadota > Gammaproteobacteria > Legionellales > Legionellaceae > Legionella > Legionella sp. 227. The sequence goes on from NZ_CP171154.1 coordinate 1,516,787, forward strand.
ATCGTCGTGTCCCAGAAATGATTCGCTTATGTCCTGGGGATTGTCAAAAGTGTGCTTCGCCTCACTTGCCAAAAATCATCACTGCAGTTGAAAACAATGAACCCGTTACGTTTATATTACCAGCTTTTCCAGGCAAGTCTCCTAATCCTGAAAAAGTTCTGGGTCCCCTGCCAGATTATGCTGAACGACTTTCTCTTAGCTTTTTGGGCACACTCTGTCAGCGAATAAAAAATTTTTATATCCCAGGAATTAAAATTATTTTGTGTTCCGATGGAAGGGTTTTTAGTGATGTGATTGGAATGAAAGAAAGTAATGTGACTGCCTACCAAGTTGAACTGGATGGACTAATAAAGGAAATGTGCCTTTCAGACCTATCAATGTTTAATCTGGATGACTTTTATAAGAATCTGCATTTTGTGCAAATGCGTGAGGAACTGATCCAACGCTATGGACAGTCCTTGGACGCGCTTAAGCTCAAGATTCGCAATGGCGCTAAATCGTCAGCAAGTCCAGATGAGCAAGAAGCAAATCGTATGTACAGTGGAATCACCCGTTTTTTATTTGAAGACGCCATGCATAAAGGGCGAATAAAAAGTCGCTCGGCGATCCAAAAAGAGTCTCGCTCTAAAGCCTATGAGGTGATCAGAAGAAGTAATGCTTGGAGTAACCTAATCTCTGAGCGTTTTCCTCAGGCAGTTCGATTGTCCATTCATCCGCAATCATGTGGCTCAAAAAAATTAGGAATTCGCTTAATAGGAAAGGAAAACTGGATGACCCCTTGGCATGGCGTTGCGGTTGAAAGCAAGAAAGGGTATGTCTTGCTGAAGCGCTCGGAAGCCGAGGCTTTAGGGGCAAAATTGATTTATGCTGCTGATGGACGGCACAGTCATTATCAATTAATGGCCGAGGTGTAATATGAATTATAAAGTGACTGATCTAAAACCTTTTGGTGTACTCATAGAATCTGTAAGTGAAAAAACGAAAGTGAACGAGTTGGATATAGAGAACTTACGTCATTTATTTAGGGAGAATCAACTCGTGGTCTTAAGAGGGTTTGAAACATTTCAAAATGGCGAGGATTTTTCCAGCTATTGTGAATTTTGGGGCGAAGTAAGTCTTTGGCCATTTGGCAAGGTACTTGAGTTAATTGAGCAAGAAGAGCCGGAAGATCATATTTTTGATCACAGTTATATGCCGCTCCATTGGGATGGCATGTATCGACCCCAAGTCCCGGAATATCAGATTTTTCATTGTGTCAAAGCGCCTTTGCCTGGACAAGGGGGAAGGACAACCTTTTCAAACACCATTTTAGCGTTAAAGTTTGCGTCTCCTGAAGTCAAAGAATTTTGGACGAAAGTGACGGGTATCTATCAACGAACAATGGAATTTTATAACAGTAAGACGGTATCGCCAATTATCACCAAGCATCCTCAAAAGGATTACTTCGTTATTCGCTACAATGAACCTCCCTCTGCAGATAAAGGTCATTTTGTAAATCCACCTGATCTTCAATTTACTGGTATTAACCAGGGAGAGTTAGAGCGCTTCCATCGAAGTATAAAAACAGCACTTTATTCACCCGATAATTTCTATGCCCACGAGTGGCAAACTGGAGACATCGTCATTGCAGATAATTTTTCACTATTACATGGTCGAGAAGGATTTGTCTCTAAGTCTCCTCGCCATATTCAACGCGTCCATGTGTTGAGTCATCCTCCCTTTGATAACCCGGGACTGGAGTCTTACGAATGAATGCCCAAGTTGCAGATGTTGTGATTGTGGGGGCTGGTCCGGTAGGGCTTATGTGTGCCTACCTCGGACAACTTTCTGGTATCCATACGATTATCATTGATAAATCGGATGGTCCTTTGGAAGTTGGTAGAGCGGATGCACTGAATGCACGCACGTTACAGCTTCTGGAGTTAGTCGATTTATTTGATGAACTCTATCCTTTAGGAAAGACCTGCAACACCAGCTCGGTGTGGGCAGAGGGAAAATTTATTTCCCGGCAATCGTTATGGTGGGAGGAGCTGGAAGGGTGTTTGCATAAACATTTCTTGATGCTGGGGCAGTCTTATATAGAAAAACTGTTAGATAAGAAACTTCAAGAGATTGCTGCAGCAGTAAAACGTTCAACAACCCTAGTCAATATTGAGCTTAATCAAGCGGGATGTCTCACCACCCTTGCCAATGGAGCGCGTATTCAGTCACGTTACGTCATTGGCGCAGATGGCGCCCATTCGTTTGTCCGCAATCACTTTGCAATACCTTTTGAGATCATCCGCCCACAAATGGTATGGGCCGTAATTGATGGCATTATCGCCACAGATTTTCCAAAAGTTCCTGAAATCATCGTATTTCAGGCCGAAACCTCTGATGTGGCGTGGATACCAAGGGAGGGGAAAATCGACAGGTTTTACGTCAGAATGGATACTCAAGACTTTACCTTGCATGAAGCCATCGGCAAAATTAATCAAGCAATGCAGCCTCATACCTTATATTTTAAGGAGATTGTTTGGTTTTCACAATTTTCGGTTAAGGAGTCTGTCGCCGAAAATTTCTTCGTGCAGGATCGTATTTTTCTAGCCGGTGATGCATGTCATATTCATTCAGTAAATGGCGGGCAAGGGCTTAATACCGGTCTTGCAGATGCATTTAATCTCATGTGGAAGTTAAACATGGTCATGCGTTTCGCTGCCCCCAAAGAACTGTTACTAAGTTATGAAGCGGAGCGCAAACCAGTCGCTTGCGAGGTGATCAAGACTTCTGGGGAACTTGTCCGTTCGACTAAGTATTCAGCTAAGGGGACCCATGCCGAAGACTATGTAACGATTATACAAAAACGTGCTGGGAATATTACGGGCATGGGGATTCGTTATGGGGGTCTAGAACTTCGTGGCTCTCGACTCTTTGATTTTGAAATTTTTAATGGCCTCGTCAAAACACGACTTTACTCTCTTTTGGACTACAGGAAATTTACCTTACTCATCTTTGGTTCTTATGAACTGGATCTCAAGGTGCCAGAAGTTGTAAACGTCATTCCAATTTATCTGAAACCATGTCATAACCATTTTTGGACAAATAACATGCAATATAAAAACCTAGCAATTTTAGTAAGACCTGATTCTTATATTCAATCCTCCGCGCCACTCGATAAAATTGAGTCCTTATTGGAGTTGATAAGGAGCATAGTCCATGAATAGGCCCGTAGTAATTGTCGATCCACTCTCATCAGGAATAGAGTTGGCTCCTGCTTTTAAAGCACGCGGGATACCTGCTATTGCCATCATGCATAAGCCAGTAGATTGGGATGGATTTGGTACAAAAATTCGGACCAATGATTTTATCGAAATCATTCCAGAGCAACCCAATTTAGTTGAGGTGCTTAGAAAGTACAACCCACTTGCCATTATTCCCGGTGCTGAGGAAGGAGTTCCCCTTGCGGACGCTTTGGCTAGCGCTTTAACCCCTCATTTCGCCAATGATCCCAAAAAATCAGCGCACAGATTGCACAAGGCTCTAATGCAAAAAGCGTTGCAGGAAGCCGGAGTTCCAGCCCTCAAGACGTTCAATACCTCATCGGAAGATGAAGCGGAAACTTGGATTAAGACAAACGGATTGATTCACTCGCCACTGATAATTAAACCTCCAGCTTCTGCTGGCAGCGATAAGGTCTTTCACATTCAAGCAAGAGGTGATTGGAAAAAGGCATTTAACTGCGTTTTATCTGAACCATCTAAACTGACTGGGAAAATGAATGAATCCGTTGTTGTGCAGGAGCAGGCTATTGGAACTGAATTTGCTGTAGGTACAGTGAGTGCCCATGGAAAACATTATTTAGCGCATTTAATTAAATACAATAAGACCTTGTTTAACAGTCGCAAAACGGTTTACGACTATGTTGAGTTTGTACCTTATAGTGAAGAAATGTATGGTGAATTATTTGCTTATACTCAAAAAGCATTAGATGCTCTGGGGATTCGATGGGGAGCGGCTCATAATGAAATAATGCTTACTAAGGACGGGCCTCGTCTCATAGAAACAGGGACCAGAATGTGTGGCGGCCCAGTGGTTGGCTTCGCTCGAGAGGCTACGGGTAGTAGTCAAGCAGATAAATTAGTTGAGATCTATACCGAAGGCGATGTGGTAACAAAAACAATGATATTCAAAAAAACGGTTATGCCTGTTTTTTTGAAATCACCCGCTCAAGGGAATATAGTGAATGTCGAAGCCCTTGCTGACATTTCTAAATTGCATACATTTTTTAATCAGCATATTTGGTTTAAAAATGGTGACCATGTTCCACAAACAGTAGATTATCTCACAAGTATTGGAATTGTTGGATTGGCTGGAGATCGAGAGTTGATTTTATTAGATTATGAAAGAATTCGAACTATGGAATCGAAATTAGTTATCCAAGAATCTTAGAATTTTCTCATGTTGAATTTGCTGAAAATTTTTTTCCAATGGTATGGCGCGTTAAACTAACAAACTTCGTTATTCTAAAGCAATCGTAGTGTTGTTGCTTCAACCAGGATTTACCCAAAGCAGAGAAATAAAGGATATTAAATTCTGGATTGGCGAGCAACCAAGCGACACTTGGTGATAGAAAATTAGATTATTGTTAATAAAGTGTTACAATTGGTCAAAAAAAACAACATGAATTTAAAATGAAACATGTCAGGAATGAATTGATGGATAACGCAACTTTAAATCAAACACTCTCTACCATCCATACCTTCGAAGACTATGAGCAGCTCAAGCAACATATTGAAGAAGATCTGGCTAGAGCGATTATTCATAGACACCAATTAGCAGCGCAATCATTAACGCTATTTTCTGAAGGGACAAATATTGTCTTTTCGTACGGGGATAGTCACGTGATTAAAATTTTCCCGCCATTTCATCAAAGTCAATTTGAAAGTGAGCGATTAGTATTAAAGCATGTGGCTGGCAAGCTTTCGATAAAAACCCCCACTGTTGAGTATGAAGGGGAACTTTTGGGCTGGCCTTATCTAATCATCAGCAAACTTGAAGGGACTCTTTTGGAAACCCTGTGGGAAACAATGCCCCACAATAATAAACTGATCATCCTTCGCGAATTAGGAGAACTCATTCGAGAAGTTCATGCTTTACCCACAGATGGACTTGAGGCTATTGATTGTTATTGGCCGCAATTTCTGGAAAAACAAATAGCGCATTGCGTGGAGCAACATCGAACTAAAGGACTTTCAATGCCTTTATTGCAACAGCTGCCTGCTTACCTTGACTCAATCAAAGAAGCCTTACCTGAGATCAAAAAGCCAGTTATCTTAACAGGGGAATATACCCCGATGAATTTTTTAGTTCAGCAAGTGGATGGCATTTGGCACATTAGTGGATTGATTGACTTTGGAGATGCGATGTTAGGCTTACCAGAGTATGATTTGCTTGGCCCAGGTGCCTTTCTTATACAAGGTGACAAGCAATTACTACGCACGTTTTTAATGGCTTATGGCTATTTACCAAATGAGTTGACGCACATGTTGAGTCATCAACTGACCGCATTAATGCTGCTCCATCAATACAGCAATTTGAATATTCAGGTAAGAATTCCAAATTGGAAGGATAAAGTAAGAAGCTTGAAGGATTTAGAAAATTTAGTGTGGGGCTTTTAAGCAGTAACTCGGAGGCTTAATGAAGGGATAGCATACCCAGGCTGCTTATTTTGAGCCTGGACTGACGTGCATCGTTAATCCCTCGAATAAATTGAGCGGGGCAGCTTGAGCAGCTACTACTGGCTCTGCTCTAACTTCCCACAATAAGCTTTGAGCATGGGTGACTGCGTCCCGGCTAAGAACGTTATTAATGATAACAGACGGAACCCCAGTAAACATCGGTTCTATACCTTCTTCCGCGCATTTATCCTCATAATTTTGGATTGATTGCCGAAGTAGTATCACTTGCTCGCTTACTTGATCAAAAATATCATCTGAGCTCGCCTCCAGAAGGTCTATCCCGCTTTTTTCGAACTTTCTTAATTGGTACGTTACATTTGCCATAAATTCGACATCTAATCTATGCGGCCCCATTTCACGCCCTTCGGGAACACGGTCCCCATACTGTAGCGTAATAGCAGTAGCCTCGTTGTGTCGATTATTAAGGTATCGAGTGAGTAATCCTCCCACTTCGATAGAAGAATTTTTTAGCCAATCTTCTGAAACATTCATAAAACAGCCACGCAGAATCATCTTTCCTGCGTTGTTGGGTCCAATTTTATCCCCAGGTTGGATTCGATTAGGCATAACTACATCCTTAAGTTATGTATTTAATTTAAAGTATAGGAAAGATAAAAAAATATACAAAAAAACCCGATTTATCTTGTTTGACATGTTGAGTTCAACTTGATTTAATTCACATTAAGAAAATCGTTAGGGTTCGGTACTCTTTAAGTCATCCTGACCGACCTGTCTTAAGCAGATTTTTGGTGATGGCTTTTATTGTTGACTCAATAGGAGCCATGAGCATGCCTCAATACAAACAGGTTAGGAAAATAACTGGTTTTAATTATCTTAAAGCTCTGTTATTGGTTGGATTATCGTTACAGGGATTTGCGGCTGAGTCTCCTGAACCACATAAACTTTTTTTGGACAAAACATTTCAACTGGCACGATTGGCTCGTCAAAAAGGAAATCATCCTTTTGGAGCGATATTAGTGTATCGAGGACGGGTAATTTTAACTGCAGAAAACTTGGTCATATCCTCTCATGACGTAACAGCACATGCTGAAATGGTGCTTTTAAGAAAAGCTTCCCAAAAATTTTCTAAAAAAATTTTAAAACACTCAATCCTTTATACCAGCACAGAGCCTTGTGCGATGTGTTCTGGAGCCATTTATTGGTCAGGAGTACCTCGCGTTGTTTATGGGTGTTCCGCGCAAGCACTAGAAGCACTTGCGCATGGAGGATTCGTTATTCCAAGTCAAAAGATATTGAAGCAAGGAAAAAGGACCGTGCGGGTAAATGGTCCTTATTTTGAGCACGAGGCGATTAAAGTACATGAAGGATTTTGGGGGGCTTCTAGCTAAGATTAGACTAGAAATTAATACTCTGTTAATCCCTTGTTAATACTTATTTGAGCTGGTTGGCCTATAATTGGACATTGTATTTTTTAATATAAAACAGAGCGATGACAGACTCTAAACTAGAAACGAGTAATAATGGGGTTGCTGGCGAAGCACGTGGATCAACTACTCCCGAAATGATTGCAAAAGCAGCCTGTGCTTATTCCCGATCGTTTATCTTAAAAGGATCATCACAACTCGTTAATAATACTTATGACCAAGCGCAGCGAGTGTCGCTATTTAGAGCCATCCTCGATTTGAGAGCACTTTGTAGTGAGTATCCGGGTTATCGTTTAGAAATTAATGAGGTGTATCAGGAGTTTCATTTTACAATTCAACAGTGCAAAAAATTTTCTCTTGGAAATTGTTATGAAATGGCACTCATGGCTCTTGATTATGTGCTTCAACATGCTTCCCCATCGGTTAATGCAGAAGTTTATGAAATTGAAGGAGGCGACCATGCCTTTCTAGTTGTGGGGAGAAAAAAAAATAGCCATCCGAAACAACCGGAAACTTGGGGTGAGGACGCCGTTATTTGTGACCCATGGTCCAATGAGGTTTATCCTGCTTCGGAGTATTTAGCCCAGACAAAAAATTTTTATGAAGTAATCCATAATGGAGATTATTCTAATTGCGTTGAAAAGTTTGACAACAGGCGACATAAACTTAGTCCTATTCCATGGCACAATACGGAATACCTGAGAACAATAAACTCCCGCCCTCATCTTGATAAAATCATCGAGCTTTTTCATAAAAAGATGACCCTCATTATTAATGCATTAGAGAAGCTTGAGGGTAAATTGCATGCTATCGTGCAGCGACTTGCGCAAGAGTATCCTGATAACCCAGAAAAAAAAGTAATCATTGAACGAATGGTTAATCAGTTACATACAAGCGTTGATAAAATTAAAGAGGACATTAATAAAGACTGTAATACATTACCTTATGAGGTACTCCGTTCAACTTTAGAAAAAACATGGAGAAAAAGCATTCGTTCTTTTCAAGAGTCAGTTGCAGTAAGTGAGGCGGATAAATCAATTCTAAAAAAATACAACCATGAGGATTCATGGAGAACACAACTGCTTCGTTTCTTTAACATTTTACCTAAAACAGCACGAGATACATCTAATGCATTGCACGAAGCACAGAAACAAATTGAGAAAACACTCAAGAAATAACCAGCTACAAGTTCGTTTGTAACCATTGAGGATGTTTTGTTACCATTTTATCCAAAATTACTTTGGGGCCAAGCAGTCCTATGCTGATGGCAACGGTAATAACCAGAGCATTTAAGCCATCATAAATTGTTTGGCTGAGTAAAGTAAAAGTAATGTGTTGGCTATTAGTTAATGCCACAATCCCACTGGCCATCCGAAATAAATAGACACCAGGGATCATAGAAACAACGGCAGCGAAGGCCAACGCAGCGAAAGGCATCCGCTGTTTATAAGCAACCAATGTCAGCACGATACCTACTAAAAAGCAAGCCAAGAAAGAGGCTGCCGCAATACTGGCACCAAAACTCACTAAAGCCTGCCAGCGCAACATATGCGCAAGTACTCCAACTATCATTGGCCAGACAATTAATTTTAAAGGAGTAGAGAAAAAAATGCTGTACGCTACGATAGCAATTCCCGCTGCGATCATATCTTGCCAAAGAGGGACTATATGGTGCGTAATCGGCTCTACAGGTAAACTTGCTCCCAGCAATGTCGTTCCCAGTAATACCCCAAGAGAAATGCTCACACAGATTAATCCGGCTAAAGTCAAACGCGCGATTCCCAGGTGCAAACGACTATGAATAAAATCTAAGGCGCTATTGAGGAAGTGTGGGCCTGGGACTAATACCATGCAGGGGCATAATGCGACGAGACGTAATGAAGAGCTTAAATGATAATGGACTGCCATCGCTCCAACAATCCCTGCAATTCCGGCGGCTACTAGAGGTTGAACAAACAAATTGGGTGTAATCGTTAGCAAATAACGTCGTGTTACTGCACCTAAAGCAGCACTTAAGAAGATCAAACACGCAGCTGACCATTCATTTAGGCCAAAAATCACACCCAATGCTACTGCCCCCATGGCTGCTGCTAAGGTAAATAACCACGTTTTAGAGGGGGGGTGACGATTAATTTGTAAAAGCGCTTCATAAGCCTGTTCTAAGGTGGTCGCTCCTTGATAAAAGGCATCTAAGGTTTGGCGCGCGGCAATAACCTTACCCATATGAACACTGGCTGGTTCTGTGACGACAATACACTCAAATCGGGCTCCGCTGGGTTCCGTCACATGTAACCATAATTCGCCCCATCGTGTTCCAAGTAAGACATTCAGATGCAATACATGCGCTATTTTTTTTACTTCGCGAATTACTTGCGTTGTTGTTTGTCCATTAACAAAAAGCACTTTAGCGAAAGCCAAAATGATCTCCGCTTGTTTTGCAAGAGTGAGTGATTGCGTGCCTGCTGAAGGATCATTTTTTTGAGACATATGGTTCTACCATTTTCTTCGGATCAACAATACGATCAAATTCTGCCTCGCTAATATACTTTAATTGCAATGCAGCTTCTTTCAAAGAAAGATCATGGTCCATTGCATAATGGGCGATCGCCGAGGCTTTATCGTAGCCAATCACTGGTGACAAAGCGGTGACCAGCATGAGAGAGCGATCTACGAAGGCTTGAATTTGTTGCAAATTGGGCTCCGTACCTTCGATTAAGAATTGGCGAAAATTGGTCATCCCATCTGTGAGTAAGGTAATTGATTGCATGAGATTGTAAATGATGAGTGGCTTATAGACATTCATTTCCAGATATCCTCCTGCCCCTCCAAAACCAACAGCCACATCATTTGCCATCACCTGAACACAAATCATGGTCAGTGCCTCACATTGTGTAGGATTGACTTTGCCTGGCATGATGGAGGATCCTGGCTCATTGGCAGGGAGCTTAAGTTCAGCGAACCCGGCACGTGGGCCACAAGACAGGATGCGAATGTCATTCGCGATTTTATATAAAGAAACAGCAAGAGTACGTAAGGTGCCTGATAATTGTACCAGCGCATCATGTGCACCTTGGACGGTGAACTTATTGGGGGCACTGATAAAAGGTAAACCCGTGAGTTTGGCAATGGCTTCTGCCGCTTTTTCTGCGAAATCTGGTGCAGAGTTTAATCCTGTACCCACTGCTGTTCCACCTAAGGCCAAATGATACACATTGGTTAGGGAAGACTCGAGAAGGTGCAGATTATCGGTAAGCATTCCTACATAGCCAGACCATTCCTGCCCAAGCGTCAGGGGCGTTGCATCTTGCATATGGGTGCGTCCAATTTTGACAATGTCTTTCCAGTCTTTAGCTTTAACCTGCATCGCTTTCGATAATGCCTCTAATGCAGGAATCAATCGCTGTTTCATTTGTACTGCGGAAGCGATGTACATTGCTGAAGGAAAAGAATCATTAGAAGATTGTGCCATATTCACATGATCATTCGGATGCACCGGCGTTTTACTGCCTAATGGGGAGCCTGCAATCTGACTGCAACGATTGGCAATCACTTCATTAACATTCATATTAAATTGGGTCCCACTCCCAGTCATCCACACGTGCAATGGGAACATATCGTGATGTTGGCCTGACAAAATTTCATCGCAGACCTCTACAATTAATTTTTTTTGTTTGGCATCCAAACGAGCACTGGCATGATTCGCTAATGCTGCAGCTTTTTTCAAAATGGCATAGGCAGTTATCATTTCTCGGGGGATTAAATCATGACCAATACTAAAATGCTGTAGAGAACGTTGTGTTTGTGCTCCCCACAACTTATCTGCTTCTACGGCAATTTCACCCATACTGTCTTTTTCAATACGTGTTACTGGCATGATTGACACTCCTTGTTCATCCATAGCCGCCAAGCTATGGGTATCTAGTGTTTCATTCTACTCTCATAAGTAAATCAGTCATCCCAATATGGGGATCGATTTTATGTTGGCAATGTTCACTGGCTGGACTCCTGCTTGTACAGCAAGGAATCCAGCTAGTGTTACCTGCAGCAAGATTACTTTGTTGCAGGCCTAATTTAACGCCAATTTGGTATTTTCATTGAGTGATAATTTTCGGGTACTTGATAAGTCAAAGCAACTGATTCCGGAAGTAATGATGAAACAACACCACTATTAATAAAGCCACCAGTACTAAAATCTAAGGGTAAAGTCTTACTCGCATCGATGGAGTAAATCCAGGTTGCGCCGCCATCTTGGCTATTGGTTACTAGGGGATATTGAATCGAGTTGTCGAAATATAACCCGCTTGCAATACAGCGTGATCCAGAGCAATTCACATGAAGAAAAGTACCCCTATCAGTAAATCCTGAAGGTACGTTCTTGTTCTTTGCAATTGTGTAAGTCCAGGTGGTCCCCCCATCTAGGCTGGAGGCTAATAAAGGATAAAGGATAGAACCGTCGGAATATTGTCCCCCCGCGACACAATTTAACCCCGAGCAGTTCACACTGAAAAAGAGACCGCCATCAGCAAAACCTGCAGGCAAATTCTTACCTTTCTCAATCGTGTAAGTCCAAGTCGTGCCACCATCTTGGCTGGAGGCTAATAAGGGATATATAGCAAGGCCATCGGAGTATTGCCCTCCTGCGACACAAGTTAATCCCGAGCAGCTCACACCGTAAAAAATACCGGAACCAGTATAGCCTGTAGGTAAGGTTTTGCTCTTGTCAATCACGTAAGTCCAACTGGATCCCCCGTTCTGGCTATAGGCTAATAAGGGATATTTAATAGAGCTGCCAACATATTGTCCGCCTGCAACACAATGTAATCCAGAACAACTCACACCGTAAAAAACACCGGAACCAGTATAGCCTGTAGGTAAGGTTTTGCTCTTGTCAATCACGTAAGTCCAGCTAGTTCCTCCATTCTGGCTATTGGCCAACATAGGGTATTGAGTCAGAAGGTTATCGGTATAAAACCCTCCTGCGACACAGTTTAATCCTGAGCAACTCACCGTGCCAAGATTACTAAAATCAGAAAATCCAGAAGGTAAGCTTTTGCTATCGTCAATCACGTAAGTCCAGGTGGCCCCGCCATTTTGGCTGTTGGCTAATAAGGGAAAAAGCTTAGAAGAACTGCCGAAATATTGGCCCACGGCGTTACAATTTAACCCAGAGCAACTTATACTTTCAAAATTAGCGAATCCAGAAAATCCTGAAGGCAGAGTCGAGTTCTTATCCACCGAATAAGTCCAGGTTTCCCCGCCATTTGGACTGTAGGCTAATAAGGGGTAAAAGATAGAGCCGTCGACATAATTGCCTCCCGCGATACAATTTAATCCTGAGCAGCTCGTAGTGAAAAAAGCACCTAAATTAGTAAACCCTGAAGGCAAGTTATTGTTCTTCTCAATCACGTAAGTCCAAGTGGAGCCGCCATTTTGGCTGTTGGCTAACAAGGGGTAAAGGATGGCACCATCGGAATATTGTCCTCCAGCCACTTCAGGGGGTAAAAAAGTGGATTGTTTTACATTTAAAGGGGTATCAGCAGTGGTACAGCTATTTCCTTTACACAAAGCGAAAGAAGACTTCACCGGTTTTGAAATGCTAAGTAGCAGAGTACAACTACTACCGGCTGTTAAGGTAATTTGATTTTGGCAATAGGCTGGGTTCGCTGAATTTGTGACTTGAATCACCGATGCAGGCAGTCCTTGTATCATATAACCTGCACGCGTGGATGAGGTCTTATTGGTAATGGTGTAATAGGCATAAACCGTCTCGCCAGAATAAATAGAGCTTGGGAATACAGGACCGTTCATGGGCGTGATGCTAAAATTTGCTGCAGCATAAACGTGTGAAGCAGGCAGGGCACTGCATAGGGCTAACGCCAGCGATAAGTGCTTAAGATGGTATTTGTTGTTCATAAAAAACGTCCTCTGTTTCATGAGTCATTAGATAAATTAAGCCACGTAAGACAGCTGTACAATGAATTGATTGGCATAAGTGTGTGCTGTACTTAATGCAAAATCTACCGGGGCTTGGTATTGTTTGAACACCACTTGCCCTTCATCAAGAGAAGCTTTACCGAAATCGGAGAAACGATATCCCACACCAAAGCGCATTTGTTGGTTGATTGAGGTATCGACCCCAATACCCAAAGTGTAAGAAAAAGCGGATTGGGTATGATCATTAAAAGTGGGGGTGATATTGATGCTGCCTGTTTCTTCGGTGGTGGTGCTAAATTCATTGGCGTTATTAAAAGCAGCCCCTAATCCAACAGAAAGGTAAGGAAAGAACTGATGCGGGGTCCCTAAGGTCAGCTCGGTGGTAGTAAAGAGTTTCGCTACAGCCATTACTTGTTGTGTTTGAATACGCCAAGAGTAGTTGTACAACGTACTGGTATCTGGCTCGATACCTGCCGCATTTAGACCCTTGATGCGCACATTACCGAAGTAGTCGTATTCAATACCCGCTTGCAGAAAAAGACCTTGGTGGGGAAGCTGATATTCAGTGCCAAGAAATCCCCCCACGAAACCCGTGGTTTGATTATGTTTTTTGCTGAAATAAATGAACTGCTCGTCATCCGTTCCGCTAAAAGATTGAGTCGAATTTGTTTTCACATCAAGGCCGGCAACACCGCCAAAGAGAGTAAAGACTGGATGGAAACCTTGGGCTGGGGGTATTGAGCCCATGCTGCCGGCGCTGGCAAGAGAAGAGAGTGCGAGGCAACTGGCCAAGCTAAAATAAAAGCTCCTTGCTGACATAATTTTTGTCCTTTTATGAAATAGTCATGTTGATTGCTTTAGAAATAAATTTGTCCATTAAATGAAGTGGTTTTGAGTTTCAGCTGTAGCCCTGGATGCTGCAATTAGAAGTATTAGAGCAGGATAATACATCATTTTCAATATATTAGCGGTAATCCTTTAATTAAAATAATTTGCTTTGGCAATAGGTTTTTTAATTCTGCAATTCTGCTCTGGTGCAAACAAAAAATTGGCTAAAGCTCCACGATAAAGCTCTTATGCTCATTGATTTTAAGTGCTTTATTGATTGTGATAACATGATCTTAACTATTGGTATGGATGCTTATATGCAATCGTTTTGGGAGCCCATTCTTTAAAACGAGATCGTGAAACATTTCACCAAGGGAGTCATTGCAAAACATTTTTTACAAGGAGTTTAACGGTCGTGAAACGATTTAACATCGCATTTGGATTGATTATAAGTATTTTTTCTGGGGGTTCATTAGCCGTTGAGCCAGTAAAATTGGTGATCTCGGAAGTGAAACACGATGTTTCGGAACCATTAAAAAGTATGGCTTCCACTGTCCTAACAGTTCAACCATCACGCTACATCGTTCCTATGTATAGAAAACCACTAAAACTTAAGCCTATAGAAGCTAATTTTGTAGACGAGGCGATTCAACCTAATACAGAGTTGCCTCTAGTGACAAGCCCTGGTCTTAGTTTTTTAGGTTTAGGGGCGGGCTTTTCAAACTTTCAACCTCAAGTGTCTCCTCCAGATCCTAATGCCTCAGTTGGATTGACGCAAGTTGTGCAGTGGGTTAATACCAGTTTTGCTATTTTTGATAAAGCTTCCGGAAACCTTATTATGGGGCCAACGGCAGGGAATGCATTATGGGCTGGGTTTGGTGGTGCATGTCAAAATCAGAATAGTGGTGACCCTATTGTAAAATATGACCAACTCGCTAATCGCTGGGTTATGACCCAATTTGCAATTCAAGACAAACAACATCAGACGCAATGCATTGCAGTTTCCACCACAGCGGATGCGACGGGGCCATATTATCGCTATGCATTTGATTTTGGCACCAACTTTAATGATTATGGGAAGTTGGGCGTTTGGCCAGATGCTTATTATATGATGTTTGTCATGTTTCCCAACGAACCTCTTGAAGATCTTAGCCCTACGATACCTACTCAGTCAGGGCCTGCTGCCTGTGCATTTGATCGTTCAAGCATGTTAGTTGGTGCTCCAGCAACGATGCAATGTTTTCAACCCCAGCCAGAGGCAGGGATCTTCCTCCCCTCCGATCTAGATGGGAAAACACTTCCTCACCAAGGCCAGCCCAACTATTTTGTCGGGCTGCTTCAAGATGCAAATGGGGTTACATCGCGTAACCACCTCGCAGTATGGAAGTTCCATGTGGATTGGCAAAATCCGAATAACAGCCGTTTTGAGGGGCCTACTGCACTGAGAGTGAAACCGTTCAACCCAATGATATGTAATAAAACCCCTGATAATGTAGATGGTGATTGCGCCGTGCAACAAGGAACGAATGCGAGACTTGAGGTGGTATCCGACCGACCGATGTATCGATTGGCTTATCGTAATTTTGTCACGCATCAATCGTTGGTTTTTAATCACGTTGTTCAAGTTGGAAATCAAATTGCGGCCACTCGTTGGTATGAACTCAGGGTAAATCATAAAGGCAACTTAATTGTTCATCAGCAAGGCACTTATACTCAACCTGATGGTAATGGGCGATGGATGGGTAGCATTGCAATGGATAAACAGGGAAATATGGCATTAGGCTTTAGCATCTCTGGCCCCGCACTGTTCCCCTCCATTCATTATACTGGGCGTAGACATTACGACCCACGGGGTATGATGCGTGGTGAACAGATCATTATGAACGGCGGTGGACATCAATTACCGTCTATAGCAGGTAGGAGTAACCGTTGGGGGGATTACAGCAGTATGGCCATTGACCCGAGTGATGATTGCACGTTTTGGTATACCAATGAGTTTCTGCAGACATCGGGAAGTAGAAACTGGAGTACTCAGATTACCTCATTCAAGTATCCAACGTGTAAGTAGATTCTAATTTTTAGTAAAGAGACAGCATGAAGGACACCTCATGCTGTTTCGTTCAGAATGAAAGGTTTAATTTTAACTTTCCGAACGGTTAGCCCATGTTACAAAGCGTTTTGCCTGCTTAATCCATAACTCGGGATAGAGTAATGTAAAATGGCCATGTGAAGACGCTGTTCCCTTTTGCAAAATCCATCGCCCGTGTTTTACTTGCTTCATTAAAGCGGGCATACGATAAAATTCAGGTGAATTTAAAGCATCATCAGTGAAATCTAGAGCAAATACCTTTGTTTTAATCATAGATAACAAAGGTTCTGGATTATAGTCTCTGGAGGCTGACATCACATAAATGATGTCGTTCGCGTCTTTTTTCGTGCTCTCCATGATTGCTGAATGGATGTAATGAGTTGCTTCCTTCACAGTAGGGATAATCTGCTGCATATGAGCTACCCCGTCAACCATCATCGCAACTAATGGCCAAATAGCTTTTACTCCATAAGGAGGAGTCTTATAATTTCCATTGTTCCAAGAGGGGTCATTTTTTATGCTGTTAATGACGATTTGTCGCCAAAGCAAATTTCGTCCATCAATGATTCGCGGGAGGCATACAATAGGCATAATCCCATCCATAAATTCAGGATATAATTGACTCCATATCCAGCTGTGCATGCCTCCCATAGAAGTACCGACAATCATTTTTAAATGGGAAATTTTTAAATGGTCAGAGACTAACTGATGCTGCAGTTCGACCATGTCCTGATAATTATAATTGGGGAATTGCATCCGTAAGCCATCACTGGGTTTACTTGATTGTCCTTGGCCAATGTTGTCTGGAAAAATTAAGAAATATTTGTTTGCATCAAAAGGTTTTCCTGGTGCCAATAATGCCTGTTTAAAACGCGCAAACAATTCACTACCACTGCCACCGGTCCAATGCAAAAATAAAACCGCATTCGTTATTTCGCCTTGACTGTTTTTTTGGGGGGTGCCCGCAATAATATAATGGAGGCGAAGATGAGTTAATGTTTGGCCATTTTTAAAAGCATACTTAGGGAGAATAAAATGACTTTCTTTATACCCAACTATGTCTTGTGTTTTGAATGCAGGATGCATGGTATTTATTTTTCCATAAGTTGGTTGTAATTGAAAAATAAGGTAAAACCAAGGGATATTTATTTTCCCTCATTTGAATGCTTTCATTTTGATTCATTGTTATTGTTGTATCAAATCAAATAACTCTTGTCTTCAATTATCGCTATTTCCCAGAATGATTGATGTTATCAATAATTCTATCTCATGCTCTTTTCCTTATGTTTTGTCTAGAAAAATTTAATGCACCATTATAAGATGTAGTTCTGTCGAGTAGCCAATCCTGTGGGCAAAAATGATTTCAATGTTTGCAATTCCCAATTGTGATACGGTAAAAAAAGCACGTACGTTTTTAGAAAACAATAAAATTGCTTATGAGTTTATTGATTTCAAAAAAATTCCACCCACCAAAGCTCAAATACAAGCATGGGGTGAGTATTTAGGTGAACTTCCTGTCAACAAAAAAGGAACGACTTACCGAAAATGTAAAGACGATTATGAGGCATTGAATATGGCGGAAAAAGTGGATTTTATTATCGCAAATCCGTCACTCATCAAGAGACCGGTTTTGGTACAAAATGGCAAAACGATCGCATTGGGCTTTGACGAAAAACAGTATAGAGAGCTCATCATAAACGCTTGAGGACAAATTGAACGCACGTTGTTGATGCATGGAGGCAGGGCTTTTTTCATTATGGAGGATGCAAGCTTGTTGTTAAATAGAACATTCAAATGGATAGGGGCAAGTTTCTTATTCGCTTTTTTTTCGTTAAGTTTTGCTGGGAAAAATAGCGAAGTTGAGCCCGCGGCGGTTATTACGTTTAACAATCCTGCGAAGTCGATTGTTTACTCCGCATATAAAACAATTACGCATCTGGATAAGCCACTTGATAAACTATTAAATTTGGCCATGAAATCAATCACAGAAGCCAGTTCTCCTTCCACAGATTTCGATTATCTTAATTTGAAATTCCAAGCGAAAAAACAGGAAATAGCGCAGGTGTTGTACAAATCCAGGATATTGATGCCCCCACTTTTTCGTTATGAAATAGGTATTGAAATTAAAGAGGATGGATTTGGAAATCATCTAATGTTTGACGTGCCGTCAATCGATTTTTCTGTCTTGCTGCTAGGTAATATTCGCTCTGTAAATAGTGCAAATAACGCGATGAATCAGTTAGCCGTACTCATCCAACAGATAGAGAGTTTGTTGCCCTCTGATACGTCAATGAATCAATTAAATAAATTCACCAAGCCACAGGTTTTGCAGCATCCGAGCGTAAATGAAATGAGTCGCCTAACGATAATGCACGCAGAAGATGGTCGGGCTATTTTGAAGACACTCATCGCACTTCAGCAGAATATGAAAATGGAATTACAACAACTTGTTGATCTGGCACAACTTGCCGCAAACGGTACACATACTGAACAGGAACTGGAGGTGTTAGACAATGAATATGGACAAAAGTGTTGGTCCATATTTATGAGTACGTTCTCAGATGAGTATAATCCCCTTAAAAATATTAAATTGTTTCATGATATTACTTTAAATTTCGAAATGAATGGTAAAACTCGTGAGTACTTCTTTCCCCAAATCGATTTAGCGACATTAAATTTAGATACCGATAATATTCTTGATATTGAGGCATCGGGTATCTCAATACGTCATATACTATTTGCGATGACATGGATAATGGACTGGTCAATTACAGGTACTACTCGCTTATCAGAAATAGACAACCATAGTCCATTTAAAACCATATCCTTACTCCATTTAGACCCTAGATTGATGGTGTTGTTAGAGAAACATTTCGGAACTCAGCATTAGGAACCAGCAAGCAATCAGCGTGCTGTTATATAAGCTATGATAAAGATTATGAACCATAAAACGAATACCAATCCAGGATACGGGTATGCCATTCTTTCTGCTGTACTGTTTGGTGCGGCGACACCAGCTGCTAAATTTTTATTAGACAAGATTCCTCCATTATTGCTGGCGGGATTACTTTATCTTGGGTCTGCAGTGGGTTTATTCATCATATTTTTCTTTCAACGATACGTAACTAAATCAAAAGCAAACGAGGCATCTTTAAGATCCAGTGACATACTCTGGCTTAGTAGTGCCGTAGTGCTTGGAGGGATTTTGGGGCCTGTTTTTTTGATGTTAGGATTAGTGAGACTTCCTGCAGCATCTGCCTCATTATTGTTAAATCTCGAATCGGTATTTACAGCCATAATTGCATGGTTTGCATTTAAAGAACATGTTGATCGCAATATAGCTTTAGGCATGATGTCTATTGTGATTGGAAGCTTTATGCTGTCATGGAAAGGGAGTTTAACTTATCAAGGTTTTTCAGGTCCTTTACTGATCGCCGGAGCGTGTATGTGTTGGGCAATGGACAATAACCTAACAAGAAAAATCTCTGCCGCTAATCCCTTGCAAATCGCAATGATCAAAAGTCTAATTGCTGGATTAACCAATACAACAATTGCTATGGTTTACGGAGCGATACTACCCGCATCGGTGTTTATAATTTCTGCAGGAATAGTGGGGTTTTTAGGCTATGGAGTCAGCTTATTATTGTTCATTCTAGGATTACGCCATATTGGTACGGCCAGGACTGGAGCTTATTTTGCAATGGCACCGTTTGTTGGTGCCGGATTTGCAATTATTTTCTTAAATGAGTCAGTGAGCTTGCAACTGATTCTTGCATTCCTTTTCATGGGGATTGGAATTTGGTTGCACCTTTCAGAGCATCATTCACATGCTCATCAACATGAAGTAATGGAACATGAGCATCGACATACACATGATGAGCATCATCAACATGAGCATCAACCCACAGATCCATCTGGTGAACCTCATACTCATTGGCATAAACATAAGCCGTTATATCATACTCATCCCCATTTCCCGGATATTCATCATCGACATAAACACTAGATTCAATACTCAGCTTACAAAAGGATTTGAACCCTTGCATTTGGGAATAAATTGAGTAGGTGGATAGTTTTTTAAGGGGAACAACACTAGCCCAACAAGTACTGTGTTTATGGTGATGCCATGCAAAGACACTTGAGGTAAAAGTTGCGAGGATTACAGCCAGTGTAGACTGGGAGTTGTATCCCTCAGCTACAAAAATTTTTATTGTAATGTATATCTTATCGAAGATAATATCCCCTGCTCTGATTGAATCAGATCGACACCCTCTCCACGCATGGCTTGTAATACGTGTTGCAATGTAAGGAATTGTTCACTAAGTTGAATAAACAAATCTGCCGTATGCTTTCCTTCTAACTCACTGATAGTGAGGTAAGCTGCTTGCCCCATTCCAGAGAAATACTCAAGGCTGACATGGCGTCTCTTGGCAATTCCTGGGAATAGCCCACAAAAAAGTAAGCTTTTATCACCCACATCCCGTAACAATTCCATTTGTAAGTTTCTTGGTCGATGCATGGACTCAAGAAAATCAAGGGCAACAACCGATTCAATCAATTTAGGCCCTTGAGCGAAACGCATTAATAAAAATACCAAATAACTTTCAGTATTCTCAGTTAGTATCAATTGAGTTGCGGCTTGCGCCTCATTAACCAATGCATGCCATTGGCTAATATCAGTGGGATGTAAAATTAGTTTTTTCATAATTACTCCCTATTTTTAACCCCTCATTATTATTTTAGCAGTTAAAAAATAATTGGTAGATTAAAGAGCAGTAATTTGTAGCGTTATCAGTTATAGCCTGGTTACGTGTAAACCGCTGAATCTTCGATACATCTCGAAAATCAGTTCTCAGGTTTATCTCAGGACGCAAGGGAGTTGCGATGAAAACCACACCCTGCGGGATCCAGGCAAAGATCGATGGACAGCGGTAATAGCCAGGATATAAGTGTAGTTTACTGCTAAAATACAATAAGCAGATAGGTTTTAGCTGCTTATTGATGTATAATGTCAAATCTATGAACAAACACTCAGCTTTTTCCTTCAAAGGTTATTTATGATTGATCAGATTCGCAATATCGCCATTATCGCCCACGTTGACCATGGTAAAACCACGCTAGTAGATAAATTACTGCAACAAACAGGTACGCTTAATGAGAGAGCACCTAAAGTTGAACGCGTGATGGACTCCAATGCTTTAGAAAAGGAGCGGGGCATTACCATTCTTGCAAAAAATACTTGTGTGTATTGGAAAAATCATCAAATTAATATTGTTGATACCCCGGGACATGCTGACTTTGGTGGCGAAGTAGAGCGTATCTTATCAATGGTTGACAGTGTATTGTTGTTGGTTGATGCCGTGGATGGACCAATGCCTCAAACACGGTTCGTGACCCAGAAAGCTTTTGCGCGGGGATTAAATCCTATTGTTGTGATTAATAAAATCGATCGTCCCGGAGCACGGCCTCATTGGGTTATGGATCAGGTTTTTGATCTTTTCGATAATTTGGGTGCCACAGATGCCCAATTGGATTTTCCTGTTGTTTATACTTCTGCCTTAAACGGTTATGCTAAATTAAATTTGGAAGATGAAGCGACCGATATGAGTGCTTTATTGCAGACAATTATCGATAAAGTAGAAGCGCCTAAAGTGGATGCGGATGGTCCTTTCCAAATGCAAATCAGTTCTTTAGATTATTCCTCTTATGTAGGGACAATTGGTATAGGCCGCATCACTCGCGGACAAATCAAAGCGAAATCTGCAGTGAAGATTATTGATAAAGATGGCAATATTCGCTCAGGTCGCTTATTGCAATTATTAGGCTTTAAAGGGCTTGAACGAGTTGAAGTGGAAGAAGCCAGTGCTGGTAATATTATTGCGATTACCGGTATTGAGGGCATCAAAATTTCCGATACGATTTGTGATCCTAATATTGTTGAAGGATTACCCGTGCTTTCGGTTGATGAGCCAACAATTAGCATGACCTTCCAAGTAAATGATTCACCTTTTGCTGGTCAAGAAGGAAAATTTGTTACTTCGCGCAAAATTCGGGAACGTTTGGAAACGGAATTATTACATAATGTGGCGTTACGGGTTGAAGATTGTGATGATCCAGACAAGTTTCGTGTTTCTGGTCGTGGCGAATTGCATTTATCTATTCTGATTGAAACAATGCGTCGTGAGGGATATGAATTAGCGATCAGTAAACCAGAAGTAATTATTCGTGAAGTCGATGGGGAACAACAAGAACCTTACGAACATCTAACTGTAGATGTGGAAGAAAATCACCAAGGCTCCATTATGGAAAAATTGGGTGAGCGCCGTGGTGAATTACAAAATATGGTTCCCGATGGCAAAGGTCGCGTACGTCTTGACTATATGATTCCTACGCGCGGTCTTATCGGTTTTCATAATGAATTTTTGTCCTCTACCTCTGGTACCGGGCTAATGTACCATGTTTACGATCATTATGGTCCAGCGATTAAAGGACGCATAGGAAAGCGAGCTAACGGGGTGCTGATTGCTAATTGTCAAGGAATGGCTCGAGGTTTTGCGTTATTTAATCTGCAAGAGCGCGGTAGATTATTTGTTGAACCGCAAACCGTGTGTTATGAAGGGATGATCGTTGGAATTCATGCTCGTGATAATGATTTGGTGGTGAATGTTACAAAAGAAAAACAATTAACCAATATCCGTGCCTCCGGTTCTGACGAAAACATTATATTGACTCCTGCAGTCAAGTTAACTTTAGAGCAGGCTTTGGAATTTATTGATGACGATGAATTAGTTGAGGTAACTCCTGATTCTATCCGGTTACGAAAAAAATCATTGAAAGAACATGAACGAAAAAAAGCATCAAGAACAGCAAATATTGAAGAATAAAGTTCAATTCAAACGGACCATCTTGTATGCACGCCAGCATAGGGCGAATCAAGGGGTGAATGAAACCTTATATCGTTTGATTGATTTTTTGCAAAAGCAAAATGTTCAAGTCTATCAAGATATCGATACGGCTACGGGATTTGATGTGAAAATCCCTGTTTTAGCCAGAGAAGATATGGGTGAAAAAAATGATTTGATTATCGTAGTTGGCGGTGATGGAAGTTTGCTTTCAGCCGCACGGATGGCGATTAAGGTCGATACACCAGTCATTGGGATTAACCGAGGGCGTTTAGGATTCCTCACCGATATTTTGCCTCATGAGTTGGAGTCCCAGCTGAGTGCAGTTTTAACCGGTTCTTATGAGGAAGAAAAACGCTTTCTTCTCCATACGCGGATATACGATGAAGACCATACTTATTTTGAGGGTGATGCCCTCAATGATGTTGTTTTAGGTCGTGGAAAGGAAACACATCTCGTAGAATTTTCCGTATACATCAATCAACAATTGGTCAGTCATTATCGTTCTGATGGGATGATTTTATCAACACCCACAGGATCTACAGCCTATGCTTTATCTGCAGGTGGTCCAATCATGCATCCACATTTGAATGCCATCGTTTTGGTGCCTATGTTTTCCCATAGCTTGAGTTCACGTCCATTGGTTATCGATGGAGAGGCTAATATTGAACTGCATATCAGCCAGTTTAACGAATCTGATTTGCGAGTAAGTTGTGATGGTCATGAGTCAAGAATGGTCAAACCTGGACAAAAGGTCATGATTCAAAAAAATGGTCACCAATTACGCCTGTTGCATCCTCTTGATTATCATTATTATGATACATTACGATCAAAGCTTGGTTGGGAATCCAAACATCAAGGATAGAACATGCTCACTACTTTGTGCATTGAACAGTTTGCGATTGTGCAGCACCTGGAGTTAGATTTTACTCAAGGGATGACCGCTTTCACTGGTGAAACCGGAGCGGGTAAGTCGATTATGATCGATGCGTTGATGTTGGCATTAGGGGATAGAGCAGATGCTTCAGTGATTCGGCCTGGTCAAGAAAAATGTGACATCACTGCAGGATTTTTTGTGGGGCAAGGTTCTGAACCGGCCCTATGGTTAGAAGAGCATGATGTTCCATGCGGTGATGGTGAAATTTATTTACGGCGAGTGATTTATGCCGAAGGCCGATCCAAATCTTATATTAACGGCCAACCTTTTCCATTACAAAAGGTAAAAGAGTTAAGTGAAAAACTGGTCCATATTCACGGACAACACCAGCATCAAACATTGATGCATCATACAACACATCGTCAACAGTTAGATCAATATGGTAAGAACCAGCTCTTGCTGGATGAGGTGGCTCGGCTCTATAAACAATGTCAAAAAATTCAGCAAGAAATTGATGTATTGCAGGGGCAGGAACAGCAAGCGGATAGGATCGCATTATTACAATTCCAAATTGAAGAATTATCAGCGTTGAATTTGCATGAAAATGAAATTGAAACGTTGTATCAAGAACATCAAATGCTGCATCACGCAAAAGAGTATTTGCAAAAAAGTCAGCAAATACATGGATTATTGAATTCCGAAGATGAGCCTAACCTTTGTACTGGCTTAAATCAGATTCTGCAGCTCCTAAGTCAATTACCAACAGAACAAGCACCGATTAAAAATACATTTGAATTAATTAATGGTGCATTGATTCAATGCGAAGAAGCAATCGATGAAATGCAGCAATTTGTGGATCGTGTCCATCTGGATCCTGAACGGTTGCATGAAATAGAAACGCGGATGAGTGTACTCCACCAGCTCGCTCGTAAATATCATATTGATAGCAGCCAACTTCATGAGCATGCATCGAACTTGCAAAAAGAGTTAGATACTTTGCAAGACAGCGAGAGCAGGTTGGCCCAATTAAAAATTGAACATCGTCAGCTGGTTGCCGCCTATGAAGCTGCTGCCCTTAAATTAAGAAAAGAACGGCAAGGACAAGCAAAAAAATTGGCTAAGGAAATTACAGGCAGCATTCAGCAGCTTGGTATGCCTAAAGGCTGGGTAGAAATCGAAATCACTCCACTAGAAAAAATGCAGGTTCATGGAATGGATAAAGTGGAATATAAAGTATGCACTAATCCGGGTATGGAGCTCGATTCGCTCAGTAAAGTAGCTTCAGGCGGTGAACTTTCTCGAATTAGCTTGTCCATACAAATGATTACTGCCCAACAAGGGACAACACCTACTTTATTGTTTGATGAAGTGGATGTAGGTATTGGTGGTGCTACAGCCGCCCTAGTAGGTCAGATGCTTCGTAAATTGGGTGAACGGTTACAAGTATTTTGTGTCACACACCAACCACAGGTTGCCGCCTCAGCGCATAACCATTTTATGGTTGAAAAGCGAAGCGATAATAAAGAAACCTTTACCAGGATTTCCTTGTTACAGTCTGCTGAAAAAGTTGATGAAATTGCGCGTATGTTGGGAGGCTTGACCATAACAGAGCAAACGCGTTCTCATGCTAAGGAATTATTACTACAGAGTAATTAATTCATTATAAATCGATCTGCCTTGTCGCCTGGGGATAGCGTCGCAGATCCCAGGCTTCAATAAGTCAACTTAATAATTTTTAATAAAAATGATATTGATTTCCACCCGCATATTTAGCGGTATACATTGCACTATCCGCTTTTTTCATTAACTCAGTAATATCATGCCCATGTTTAGGATAGGTAACAATGCCAATACTGGCTCCAATTTGCATGGATTGGTTGCAAATAATGATGGGCTTCCTGATGATTTTCAGGGTTTTCTCCGCAACAATCCCTGCGTCTTGAGGTGCTTTGATTTCTGTAAGCACCAGAATGAACTCATCGCCTCCTGTACGTGCAAGCAGATCACTAGCACGAAAGGATTTATTTAATCTTGATGTCACTTCTTTAAGCAGATTATCGCCTACATCATGACCAAATGTATCATTAATATTTTTGAACTTATCAAGATCAATAAACAGAATCGCAAAAATGCGCTCATACCGTTTAGCAAGAGCAAGTGTCTTTATTAATTGTTCATACAAAAGCTGACGGTTGGGTAAACCCGTTAAGATATCATGATAAGCGAGATAGCGAATTTTCTCCCTGTTTAGTATCTGTTCATTGATGTCTTCTACTTGAACAATAAAATATAATGGGGCACCCGTGTGGGTATTGCGCAAAATAGATCGGGTAATTTCTACCCAGGCAAAGCTCCCATTGTTACGGATGCGTTTTTCAATTTGATAATAACGATCTTTGCCTTCAATCAGGCGCTGTATTGGATTACTCTCGTTTACTAAGTCATCAGGATAGACAATATCATCCAGGCTTAATTTTTCTAACGCTTCCTTTTTATAGCCGGTGAGCTCACAAAGTGCACGGTTTACTTGTAAAAATTGACCATCTAACGATTGAATAGCCATACCTATTGGTGCGTTGTCTATAATGGAGCGGAATAGTGCTTCACTTTCTCTTAGCATGTGCTCTGCTTTTTTGCGCTCAGTAATATCTACAACTTGCGCAATAAAATATAACGGGTCATCGGTGTCGCTATCACGAACAAGTGAGCGAATTGCTAATACCCAAATAATCGTTTGATCTCTACGTACGTAACGTTTTTCAAGTTGATAAGAAGCAATTTTGCCAGCCAGCAATTCTTGTACTTTTAATGCATCAATTGAAAAATCTTCAACATAAGTGAGCTGTTTATAATTCATCCGTTCAAGCTCTTCTTTATCGTAACCCGTAATTCTGCAATAAGCAGGATTAATGTCTAATAATTGACCATCAAGTGATGTAGTTACAATCCCTACTGGCGCATACTTGACTATGTTTCTGAGATAAGCTTCATTGGTTTTTAGGGTATTTTCAGCCTCTTTACGCAAGGTAATGTCTTCTACTTGGGCAATAAAATAAAGTGGATTATCCGTAGAATCATCTCTTAGGAGTGAGCGAGTGACTTGTACCCATATAATTTTACTATCTTTTCGGAGGTAAAGTTTTTCAAGCTTATAGGAGTTGATTTTTCCTTCAAGTAATTGCTGCACATTATAGTTATCTACTGCGAGATCATCATCCAAGCTCAATACTCTATAATTCATGCCTTCTAACTCTTCCTTGAAATAACCAGTAATCTCACAGTAAGCGGGGTTAACTTGCAATAGCTCCCCGTTAATAGACATAGTTACAATGCCGGTGGGGGCATTTTCAATGATATTCCGAAGATGTTGCTCCGTTTGCAGAAATACGTGTTCAGGGGCATTCTCTGCAGATCGGCGTGAGTCTTCGGAATTTTCATTTCTTTTTGCACACATTTATTTTCGTGCGTCCCCAAATTTATGGTAACTGTTTAAAGCCCACCTGCCCACACTGGCCGTTGTAGAAATAGTCGTAAAGGTACAATGGTCGTCGACCGGTATTCACGAAGATTTGGCCGCTCGTCGTACTATCAATCCATTGCACTACAGTAGGGGTTGCACTATTGCTCGGGGGATTACCGTCAACTGCGCTAAAATGGTATTGCATTGCTGGTGTAGTTAATGCCCCCATTAAAATCGCCATATTTATTCCTGCAGGCACCTCATCTCTTGAGTTATAAGTTCCTGCTGGCCATTGGGCTTTGGGTAAGTCTATGAACATCGAGTCAATGCCGACATCGAGAAGCGCTGTACCACAGAACTGATTGGGTAGCGGAGAGTTGGGAAAACTGTAACACCCGGCCTGAGGATAAAAGTCACCCGGCACGCTTGGGTTAGCTGTTAATTGGACCACATTGTATTGATTATTGGTAGTAATACCCAGAGCTAATCCTGTAGCG
This sequence comes from Legionella sp. 227, assembly GCF_043161935.1. Lineage (NCBI taxonomy): Bacteria > Pseudomonadati > Pseudomonadota > Gammaproteobacteria > Legionellales > Legionellaceae > Legionella > Legionella sp. 227. The sequence goes on from NZ_CP171154.1 coordinate 1,544,476, forward strand.
GTCATACCATCATTTGGGGTGAGGTAATAACCTGGACTTAGATTGGTTCCATTTTGTGCATTGGTTAAATGAAGAAAAGCATTAGCCGTAGGCGAGTTAAATAAATCTCCAGCGGTAGTACTGTTTCGGTTAAAACCAACACCCAGGTAATGCAGATCGGGCAAGGGTGGGTTTGAATAGCACGACCTGGTGGTGGGGCCACTACAGTAGGCTTTGTCAATTCCAAGAACCATAATAGGGTAAGTTTGTACGGTTCCATTGACAGTTTTTACTCTTACCGGTGCAAGGTAGTAATTTCCTGAATAAGTATTGCCACTGCTATCATAATATTTAACACCCGGTGCCCCTGGACCGATTACGCTAGGATTTCTAGGAAGCTCATCGCTCGGAACAATAACTCCCAAAGAGCCCGTATCAATCGTGAAATGAGTAAGAGTATCTGTTGCCGACGTCACATTGTAGCCTACATCAGCCATTACCTGTAAGGCATTAGGTAGTGTTTGTACTAATGGTACTTGATAACTTGTATTGCCATAAGTACACGGCGGCGTATTTTGTTGTAGCACCTGGGTTACTCCAAGCGCGGCACCATTATTGGTACTATCACTAATCCAAGCATTGATCGAAATGTTGTTCGGAAATGCTTGGCCACTGTAGGCAAAAGTTACTGATCCAGTGCTTGTCGTTGTTGATGTTGGCGCAATGACTCCGTCTGGTGCACCATAAACATCCACATGGATTGGGTTGCTCTCGCTGGGAATAATTGGCTTTCCTTGCGAATTACACATGGTCATACTGATTGTAAATTGCTGTGAAGGGTTTGGGGTATTACCAATAGGATTGTTAACTTGGGTTACTGTAGGCGTAAAAGCAATTACATCCGCTTGGCATGTCGGCGGTGTCAGCGGAATAATTGCTGCTTTCGTGTTACTCACCGAAAAGAGGCAATATCCATTGCCTTGCAATTGACAACCTGAGAGCGCATAGCCTGGTGTATTTATTTTGATCCCAGCTTGTGGATAAGTATGATTGGGTATGGTTGTAAGAATACTTAATGTTAAGGCTGAAACATTATAATTTTGACACGAAACAGCTCTTTTTCCGTTTAAGCATAGGGTAAGATTCACTTGGGCTGGAATCCCTGTCGCAGAAACATTAAAAAACGTACTCCCTCCAGAGTAAACGATGTGACACCCCATCAATGCAAACGCAACGACTATATCCCTTAAATATTTTATCATCATCAGTTAATCCATAAACTATAAGTTGAGTTAAAAAGTAGTTGGTCCCATTCAGTTTTTTCGCATAGCTACTTTCTCAGCATTAAGTAATTACTAGGGAGTTTTCACTGAAAGAATCTTGACATAAATAAAAGAGTTTGTAACTACAACTAATGTGACTTTGCAGAAATTGATTTCATTTGATTTCGATGCCAACTCTTTTTGTAACCATCCATGCTGAGTTTTTGACAAGCAGGCGCGCATGATATAGGGCTGTTATTTGCCTAAAGGCCAATGATGTGAACAGCTGGCTTTATGATGAATAACATAAACCAGACTCAGCCAAATAGCGTTTAGGCACTGGTGAGCAACACAAGAAAATGCCGGCAAATCTCTGATGAATTATGGGATCAGGTCAATAGTTTATAGTGGATTATATTCTTAAAAATGACTGGTTATTAGTTATCATCCTCTTGCGATATCCAATTCTATTTGGTCTATAATTTACTGCGTAGTCTATTTATAAGTTATAAGCACGCCCGCTATCAAATAACATGGAATGAATTGATTATGTCTCATAATGATCCTGCTTCACAGAAACCAATACTAACGAAATCAGTACCCTATGAAGGTATTACTACATTCTTCAGATCGGAGTACACACGAACTATCCAAGGTGTAGATCTTGCCGTTTATGGAGTCCCCTTTGATTTAAGTACTTTCAATCGCTCAGGTGCACGATTTGGACCTCGAAGCATTCGAGATCTTTCATGCTATCTAAGTATACTTGGGACTTGTTGGCCCCATACCTATCGATTAAATGAAAAATTTAAAATTATTGATTATGGGGATATTGGCTTTTTTCCTGGTCAAATTAATCATATGTTGGAAAACGTTGAAGCCGCTATCAGTGAACTGTGCTCACACGGTGTTTTTACCTTGGGATTGGGGGGTGATCACTTAGTTGCTTATCCCGCTATAAAAGCGCTGGCAGGTCAGCATGGAAAGCTATCATTAATCCATTTTGATGCACATACCGATACAGTTCAAATGCCTCATTTGACTCATGGAAGCATGTTTTATTACGCAGCTAAAGAGGGACTTATCGATCCTGAGTCTTCTGTTCAAATTGGCATTCGTACCAGTGTTCCAGAAACCCCCAAATTACATGTAATTACTGCAAATCAATGTTTCCAAATGGGGAGCCAAGGTGTAGTAGAACAAATAAAAAAAATAGTTGGCGATCGAAAATGTTATATAAGCCTTGATGTGGATTGCATGGATCCTGCATTCACCCCTGGTACAGGAACTCCCATGCCCGGTGGATTATCCTCTGCAATGCAGCGAGAAATTTTATGGGGCCTAGTGGGATTGAACATGGTTGGCGGGGATGTTGTTGAGGTATCTCCGCCCTATGATGTAGCTCAAACAACTGCTTTAGTAGGTGCCACCGTTGCGATAGATATGCTACATATTCTAGGTGATGCAAAATTACGCCTTGGCTAAAGTGCCCCGTGCTTTATCCATCCCCGATGCGCCTATAACAATGAAATTACCACATTGTTATAGGGCCTAATGAAATGGCAACAGAACACAAATCTTCAGGAAGCCTGCTTTAATGGCATGACTTTTTCTAAGGTAAGAATAGGGCGTTTTGCAGCGAGCTTAAGCTCTATTTTATTGCGGTTTTAATGCTTCACCCAGTGAAATAAAATGATAGCCATGCACTTCAAACATCTGCAATAAGTCATCTAAAAAATAACTGTTCAGTAAATTAGCATGTATGAGTAAGACTTGTTTGCCAGGAGTATTTTTTTCAGCAGTTAATGTCCGTTGCCAAACATATTCAAGATAACGTGTTTTAAAATCAGTTATCGAGGCAGATGGATTTTGTTTGAGGCGTGTAACTAATTCTTCGTTAAACTCAAAGTCTCTACTGTCAATTGTGACTGGGGCAACAATATAATGATTCTCATTGAGATAGTGACGAATAACACTTTTCCGCCACAATTTACCTTCAGAAAGGTATGGGTAACGAAAGTATTTAGGCTTTGACATATAATGGGTAAGAATTACATCTGCTTTAATCAAATCATCAATGTATTTTTCGCAAGAAACATGCTTTAAATTCAAATGGGAATAAGTATGATTTCCCAACTCTAATCCATTTCGTTGAAACAGTTTAAATTGCGCTACTGTTTCTTGGTTGACTCGGTTGCCAATGATAAACGCGATTGCAGGAACTTTATGTTTCACAAGGCTATGGACCATCTGTTCAATGGCCTGGGGGGGCGCATCAACAAGAGGCAAGTCATCAATGGTAATTACAATGTCACGTTGTTGTGCACAGCAAATACCAATAAATAGAAAAAATAAAGCGATACTGTGAGGTAGAATTTTTTGCAACAGATTCCTCCAAAAGCTTATTTGAGCTAACAACATCATATTCAATTCATAGTGTATAAATGACTTAGACAATGAATTGAACGATCTCAATTTTAGTGCATTATTGCTTATATAAGAACACAAGTCATTTGCTTTATAGCCAAATTAAATTGTGGGTTTAACTGACACCTAAGATTTTGATGCCTTTGTTTTCCTCGATTGAATAGGATAATTCAGTTCGAGTTGCCGTCGTCCCTATAGAAAATCCAGTGGGTTGTTTTGTAGAATAAAAAAATGAAAGTAAGGAATGTGACTCAAATTGCCATCCCTACCAATTGAGTTGATAGGGATTTTTAAAGAAAGAAAATGCATTAAATTGCATTAACGCGCTCTGGTAAGTCTGCAATAAATTCTTGTGTTGCAGTGAGCTCATCTTCTTGTAGCGCAAATAATCGATGTTGATTATAAACAGGATTCATTTTTGCCTTCGCAAGTACGCTCGCTAATGAGGAACCATTTGTTTGGCGAATTTCTGTTTTCAAGTTCTCGAGTGCTGCTTTTTTCTCTCCAGCAATTTCATCGCCAAGCCAAATCGTATCTAAATGTTTTCTTTGATATTTTTCAATCAGAGAAACAGTATGTTCAGCCTGCCATTCTGCCGATGGACGTTCTACATCTTGGGCTAATTTGACTTCTACTTCTTTTTCAATACCTAATTGTTTATTCAATGCTTCTGCCAGAGTAAGTATCTTCGGTTGCGAGGAGGAAGCATCGCCAGAGACGGAAGGATTCATTTTACTTGCCAAACAATCCCAACCTGCTGCGAGAAAATACAAAGGTGAAGCCAGAACTTTGAGCAGAAAAGTTGGAATATCTGCGTTTTGATGGTCTGCTTCAGAACCTAGGCGCTCTTCCAATAATGTTTTTGCTTTTTGATTCACGCCAACAAAATAATGAGCATCTTCGAATCCCTCACAGATAATTGCTACAAGTGCAGACACTATTTGAGGCACCCCGGGCATGCGATCTGAAGTGAGTGCAACACTCACTAAATGCCCCAGAAAAAGCAGGATACGTAGTGGTGTAATCGTTAATTTTAATAGGAGGCGGAATGGGTTAAGTAGCTGCAACCAATTCTCAGTATTCCATACCTGGGCGAATACATCAGCGATTCCCTGGTATGTGCGCTGGAATATATTGGTATTTTTTTTGGCATCCGTATCTGCATCTGGAGCGGTGGCCTCATAGACCATTTCCAGGGATTCTAATGAGTTTTGTATGTTAAAAAATATAGCGGATAATCCAGTAATGATGGGATTAATCACGCCCATAACAAAACTGGGCATTCTTTTCATCCACTCAAATAAAGGACGTGCACTGGTCGCTACAGTCCACCAGGTACCTGCGGTACAAACAGTAAGTGCAATGGCTAAGCTTACTAAAAGAACAGCCATAGCAGTCATAAATAGATTACGAACTGTTAGGCCTTGGCTCAAATCATTGCGAAGTCGTGTATACCATTTGTTGAGGGTATCATTGTTAATGAGATCGGTAACTGTATTATAAATCAACATTCCATAAGCAGCCCCAGCAACGATAGCCATGGGCACAATGAAAATGGGCCAAAAAGCAAAGGGAATGGCGGCTATCAAAGGAATCACGCTAAAGGCTTCAACAATGAGGTAGGTGCTACCAAGTCCCATAAATGTTGCAGCGAGAAGACTAAACCCTTTAACTATCTGAAATGTGGACTGGCGTTTTTGTAAACGTGCTTGCCATTCATTTTGTTCATGGTCTTTAAGCCATTGACTTAATTCTTCAGTGTAAGCCGATTGTTTTTTCTTTTCTTTGGTTGTAAATAATTGCAAGGCGAACCATTTTTCCATATCCGCGAGTGTTTTTTCTATTTGTTTTTTGCGTTTTCTGCTCTCTTTATTGAGTGGTTTATGATTAAACTCACTGAGCAGTTTGAGTTGGATATCATAATCTCTGAAAAATTGAGGGGTTTCCTTAGAATCAAGATGTTGAGGGAAATGCTCCAGCAAATATTCTTTGGCCAGGTGATTCTCTAAGTAATTTTGTTTAAATAACTTTTTAAAAGCCCCCTTAATATTTTGTAAATATATTTCACCCTCATAGGCTACTGAAAGGCCAAAAGTAGCAAATGCTAAAAATAAAGCAGGATATAATGCATACATCCCTCCAAAACTTAAAAAGCCAAGAATTAAACTAGCTCCTACAGTAAGGGAACCCAGAGCAAGGTAACGAGGAATTTTTTTCAACTTTTTTTTATTTACTGCCATTTATTTGCTCAGCTAATGGATTGGGCTTAAAACTGTATCTCAAATGAAAATGATTATCAATAGCGATAAGATTAAAAATAAGTCATGTGGTTATTTTTTTATTGAAGAAAACGTAAATTAAACAGTAGATCCAACTGCGGAATTTAGGTAAAGTGGATTTTTACGATAAAATCACCTTTAAGAATTTAATTTAACCTAGGAGTAGAAATGCGTTTGAATCAATGGATGACTTATATTGCGGTGGGATCGGTGCTTGCTAGTACCCCTGTTTTAGCAGCAAAACCCCCTGTTCATGAACAGTTGCAAGTCCCTCAATGTCTTGCAGCAAAAATTACTACTCCTTATGAAGTCTTGGCAGAAAATAAACAATTTAAGATTATTGATATTTCTGCAGCTGATGTAAATGCGCTAACTCATCTGGCCGATCAAGCGAATTGTGGCCGTTTTGTGAATGTAAGCCACCACATCATCGGTTCTTTACTGCCGGCAAAAAAGCAATCCGCACAACGAATCCTCCAGAAAAAAACCATTAAAGTAGCGCAACCATCAAGCACTGTTTATGAAATCAAACATCAAGATGAAGTTAATGCGGCATTACAGAATGTGCTGCCATCTAATATCTGGAATACTTTAATACGCCTGACTTCATTTCATAACCGTTCAGCGACCAAGGATACGGGCGTCGATGCAGCAAAATGGTTGAAAAAAACCTTTGATGATATGGCTGAAGCGAGTGGTCGTACCGATACAAGCTCATTTTTCGTGAAAACAGGCAGTTATTATAAGCAACCCTCTTTAGTGACGGTCATCGGTAAAGACATCAATGCGCCTGCTGTGGTGATTGGTGCCCATATGGATACACTTGATGGTCGTATGCCGGGTGCTGGAGATGATGGAAGTGGTTCCTCATCAATTATGGAAATGACACGGGTTTTATTATCGTCAAATACCAACTTTAAACGTCCGATTTACATTATTTGGTATGCTGCTGAGGAACGAGGTTTAGTCGGCTCCCAATATGTCGTCGAACACTTTATGGATAACTCCATCCCAGTAAAAGCCGCGATTCAGTTTGATATGACCGGCTATCGTGTAAATCCTAAAGATCCAACCATGTGGGTATTTACCGATTACACCGACCAGAGCTTAAGCAATTTTGTGGCCGAATTAATTAGCACCTATGTTCAGGTTCCAGTTGCTTATTCAGAATGTGGTTATGGTTGCAGCGACCATGCTTCTTGGGATGAGGTGGGAATTCCAGCCGCGTTCCCCTGTGAGTCTAATTTTGAAGACCACAATCCTTACATTCATAGTTCACAAGATACTATGGACCGATTAAGCCTTGAGCACATGACTAATTTCTCTAAATTAGCCTTGGCTTTTGCGATTGAAATGGCTTCTGAGTAACTTTGTTCCGGCGTCCCGCGGCTTGTCCGCGGGATCCGAATGCTGTGTTAAATATGAGACCCACGAACAAGTTGAGGGGTGTAGGCAGCAGTGATTGAGAAACAGATGAATGCATGAGGTGGTTTTTTTCTTTAATAACATGTGAGATGTAATGATGAATCGAGCAGTAAATAAACTAGGGCTATTTCTGGGTATCATATTAAGCAGTATGACGTTCACCGCAAGTGCGGGTAAGCTTCTTCCTCCCTGGTACCTATTAAATAATCAGTTAAGTGCGACCTTAAATGCTGATCCATGTGTGAAGGTGAGTGATTTAACTGGTGATGGGCTTGAAATGGAAATCAAAGTCACTGTTTGTAATGAGGATAAAGCACATGCATTAGCCTCTTTCATCAATCGTGTTCATGAATATGGGGATAAATTAGCAGTTACTGTAAAGGTTTATTCATCTGATTCTGTGCCTGTCGAAGCAAATGCACCCAGTTCTCCAGATGAAGCTGCAGAGTTGCTTAATCAAGCACTCAAAGGGAACAAATATTTTGTGAGAGCAGGCGTTGGCACAAGATACTTCGATGAGGCTGCATTTGCACTCTTTAAGCCGATGATTGTTCAATATTATTCTGATGATCTCAGTGATTGGTATCTCTATACAAATGAAGTAGCCGCTAAAGCCTTCGGGGCTGTGCTTAATCTGGATCCTTATCTGGAGGGGGCTATTAAGGTGTATGCGAGTACTGAAATTCCTGAAGAAGTTAAAACTAATTAAGTATTTTTGTAGTCTGGGTTAGGCGAAGCCGTAACCTGGATTTTCAGATGGCAATTTTCCAAGCCCCTGCCTCTTGAGCACATCTTGGCTCAAGAGGCAGCAGTCTAAATCCCTTCAATGCGTTACGCACCTAAAAAAGCCAACCACAAACTTGCCTAACGCTTAATATATTAATAATATTATTGTGATAGAATATATAAAAAACAGTTGGCTTTCATTTTGTCCAGTAAACTAATGACCGTATGTATTTAGGAATTTGCTATGCCCAAATGTAATCTTGGATTATTACTCAGCGCTGCACATCTTGTTTATCGTGTTGTGGGGGAAAATAATGATTTGCGGGAAGAGCCTCGTGAGGGGTATGTCTCTACCAAGCAATTAACAGATGATATTGCTAAATCAGGCTATGAAATAGCTGTTAAAACAAATGCCCAGGTAAAAAATTCTAATGGCTTAACTGCAGTTCGTCTTGAACCAAAAGATAACGAATCACCTATTATCATTTCTTTTAGAGGGACGGACTCTATGAGAGATGTGATTGCTAATATGAATTTAATGTTGACAGGTACCGTAGGAAAAAAATTACAGGAAGAGGCTTTTTCATTTTATACAAAAACAAAAGAAAAATATCCAAACAGAGAAATAATCCTGGTAGGACATTCTCTAGGAGGACACTTGGCTCAATATGTAGGAGCTCGAGCGTATGACCAAGATTCAGACTTGAAAAAAACAAGGCGTTTACATGTTCGAACGTTTAATACCGCACCTGTCGATTCATTTCACGGTCGAAGGTTGTATAGCAGTTCTTCCGCGTCTGTTTTTAATCAATTTTGTAACTATAGGCTGGAAACTGACACAGTAAGTCGAACCTCGACGCAACGCTATTTTATTCAGCCCGTTAGACAATATTATGGGAACACCTATTCTTTTCGTACAGATAAAAATACGCTTGCGGCTCATCCTTTGAGGGCGATGAGAGAAGTTCTCCCTGATTCAGTAAAGAATCTGGAAATAGGGGGAACCGATAAAGTGCAGAGAGATTTGAATACCCTGAAAGAAGCTGTTATAGGTGTAAAAGAAGCCTATGCTGTCCACATAAAGGGACAATGGTTTTCTAAGTATAGAATGGGTAGTCATAATAAAATAAATATAGATATAGCGTTAGACAAAGTTACTGAGGCATTAAATGAGACTCCCCCCAATTTCAAAGCCGCAGAAGAGGAGTTAGAGTCTGCCCAGAACAAAGTGCGAGGACCTACATCGCAACATTGCTTGCAATGTTTACTAGACAATGTTCATGATGTTCAAAGGCAAGATGAATTGTCTAAACTCTCGAAACCGGCAAGTGAGGGTGTCCAGGCTACTGAAGCGCAGCCATCCACGCCCTATTTACAGATGTAATAGCCCAGGGGGCTTCAAAAGCATGTCATCCAGAGGAGTTTAGGACGAAGGGGCTCCTCAATAGAGTACAGTATTTGTCCATAACGTATATGCCGCACCCCTGAGATCCCTCGCTTTGTTCGGGATGACTAGCTCAGCACGAAGGATTTGTTGTCTGTTTAAATTGGTGCATTAGCCAATGGTGGACAATGATATTCTTCAGTGATCTCATTTTCCGGGTTGACTGCTTGCAAAACGATGGGAAATTTCCATAAGGAATAAAGATGCTTCAGCACATCCACGGTAGTATTACCTAGAGGCACTCTGTTTTGCTGAGTGTATCGTAAGGTCATTGAGCGATCACCTTGCAAGTCAACAGAATAAACTTGAATATCAGGTTCTAAGTAACCTAAATTGTATTGCCGTGATAATGCTTCTCTTATTTTTTGATACCCTATCTCATTATGAATTGCATTAACATACAAATCCGGGCTGCGATCATCATCTACGATATGAAATAATTTTAAATCGCGAATTAATTTAGGTGATAAATATTGGGCAATAAAACTTTCATCCTTGAAATGACGCATGGCGTTATCCAGGCTGCTTAGCCAATCGGTATTGGCTAAATAAGGGAACCATGCTTTATCCTCTTCTGTAGGATTTTCACAAATCCGTTTGATGTCCTGCATCATATGATATCCCAAAGTGTAGGGATTAATGCCACTATAATAAGGACTGTTATAAGACGGTTGCATTATGACGTTGGTATGGCTTTGTAAGATTTCCAACATAAACTCATCGGTAACCAACCCTTCATCATACAGTGCGTGTAAAATGGTATAGTGCCAAAAGCAGGCCCATCCTTCATTCATCACCTTGGTTTGGCCTTGTGGATAAAAATATTGGGCCATCTTGCGTACGATACGCACGATCTCTCTTTGCCATGGTTCTAACAAGGGCGCATTTTTTTCAATAAAATATAAAATATTTTCTTGTGGTTCTTCAGGGAAGCGTTTTTTCTTTGTCTCTTCGGCGACTTGTCTACTTTGTGGGATAGTTCGCCATAATTCATTGACTTGGGATTGCATGTAAATTTCGCGGTTTTGTTGGCGAATTTTTTCTTCCTGTATGGATAAAGGAGCAGGGTGCTTGTAACGATCCACACCATAGTTCATCAGTGCATGACAGGCATCCAGAATTGCTTCCACTTCATTGATGCCATAGCGTTGTTCGCAATCACTGATGTATTTTCGTGCAAATACTAAATAATCAATGATCGCATCTGCAGAGGTCCACATCTTAAACAAATAATTATTTTTAAAAAAAGAGTTATGGCCATAACAAGCATGAGCAATCACTAAAGCTTGCATGGCCATAGTATTTTCTTCCATGAGATAAGAAATACATGGATTTGAATTAATCACGAGTTCATAGGCCAAACCCATTTGCCCCCGTTTATAACTTTTTTCAACACCGACAAAATGTTTGCCAAAAGACCAATGATGATAACCAATAGGCATGCCTACGGAAGCGTAAGCATCCATCATTTGTTCAGCAGTAATCACTTCTATTTGATTGGGATAGGTATCCAACTTAAAATCTTTAGCAATGCGCGCAATTTCGCGATCGTAGTCTTGAATTAATTCAAAGGTCCATTCTGCACCAGTGGATAATGGCTTCTTCTTTTTCATGCAGTTTTCCTTTTAAATAGCTCATGAAATACGGGATAGATGTCTGCGACCGTATCAATGTTCTCCATAGCAAAATTAGGGTAGCACTCTTTCACCAGTTGATAGACTTCCCATAAACTTTGATGATGGCGTGGCATGATTTCTATGTATGCAAAATATTGTAATAAAGGCATAATTTTATCTTGCAGTAATTCCTGGCAATAGGGGGAATCTGCATTCCAATTATCCCCATCCGATGCTTGGGCTACATAAATATTCCAAGCCTCTGGAGGATAACGTGTCTCAATAATCGTACTCAAAAGCTCCAAGGCACTGGAAACTACAGTGCCTCCTGTTTCGCGAGAATAAAAAAACTCTTCTTCATTCACTTCTTTAGCGGATGTATGGTGCCGAATAAATACCAATTCTATTTTTTCATAATTTTTGGTAAGGAACATGTAAAGCAGAATAAAAAAGCGTTTTGCGATGTCTTTTTTCGCTTCATCCATGGAGCCTGATACGTCCATAACACAAAACATGACAGCTTGAGTGGATGGTGAAGGCACACGAACCCGAAAGTTGTAGCGTAGGTCGATGGTATCGATAAACGGCACGGTTTGTATTTTCCTTTTCAGGAATTCAATTTTTTTGTGCAGGTCTTTCAGGAGTTCAGTGTCTTGAATGGGTTGTGCTTGCAGTTGCTCTAATTCTTCTATCGCTTCTTTTAATTGTCTTTTATAGGGTGAGGCTAAGGCAACTCGGCGCCCAGTTGCTTGTTTCATTGAACGAAGCACATTAATATTGTTTGGAATACCGCTGGTGGTTACACCTGCCCGTACTGTTTTGAAGGTGCTAACGCGGGCCAATTCTTTCTTAATTAAATCGGGTAATTCCAGATCTTCAAAGTACAGATCGAGAAATTCCTCCCGAGACAATTCAAAAACAAAATTATCTTCGCCTTCACCACTGTCGCTGGCATTAGAACCATCTCCGCCACTACCCGAGCTGCCACTGGGTCTTCTAATTCTATCGCCGGTAATAAAATTATCATTTCCTGGGAGCACTCGTTCTATATGTCCACCTTGGCCCCGGTGAAATATAGGCTCAGAAATATCTTTGGCTGGAATCGTTATTTGCTCACCTTGATCAATTTCGGTGATACTTCGTTTGCCCACAGCATCGGAGACGGCTCGTTTGATCTGATTTTTATAACGACGAAGAAAGCGTTGGCGATTAACCGTACTTTTTTTCCCTGCATTTTGTCGTCTATCAATCAATTGCGACATAATTTAGCCCCAAATAATCTTTTATCTTACACCTATTTGTAGTTGAGTAAGGGTAAGAGCCTACTCAAGTAAGCGTCATCACGTAGATTCTCAACTACAAATAGCAGTACCCCTTGGCTTTCTCTCATGGGAGTGAAAGCGTTTTATTATTGTGACTTACGTACTCGCAAATACCATTCACAAAGCAAGCGTACTTGTTTGCGTGTATACCCTTTATCAATCATTCGAGAAATAAACTCTTCATGTTTTTTCTTATCATCTTCTGATGCTTTGGCATTGAAGGAAATTACTGGTAATAAATCCTCAGTATTGGTAAACATCTTTTTCTCAATGACGGATCTTAATTTTTCATAACTATTCCACACTGGGTTCTTACCACGATTATTGGCACGAGCACGTAAAACAAAGTTTACGACTTCATTACGAAAATCTTTCGGATTAGATATTCCTGCGGGTTTTTCTATTTTTTCGAGTTCTTGATTTAATAAAGCACGGTCAAATATTTCTCCGGTATCAGGATCTCGATAATCCTGATCTTGAATCCAGAAATCAGCATAGGTGATGTAACGGTCAAAGATATTTTGTCCGTATTCAGAATAGGATTCTAAGTAGGCTGTTTGAATTTCCTTACCAATAAATTCGACATACTTGGGTGCCAAATATTCTTTGATGAAACCTAAGTAAGATTCCTGTACTTCCTGGGGAAATTGCTCTTGCTCAATTTGGCGTTCTAATACATACATTAAATGGACAGGGTTTGCAGCAACTTCACTGTGATCAAAATTGAACACCTTGGAAAGAATTTTGAAAGCAAAGCGAGTGGATACCCCACTCATTCCTTCATCAACGCCGGCAAAATCACGATATTCTTGATATGATTTTGCTTTGGGATCAGTATCTTTTAAGCTTTCTCCATTGTACACACGCATTTTAGAATAAATGCTGGAGTTTTGAGGTTCTTTTAAGCGAGTTAAGACTGAAAATTGCGCTAACATGTCCAAAGTTCCTGGAGCGCATTGCGCATGAGTTAGCGAACTGTTATCAATAAGTTTTTGATAAATTTTAATTTCTTCAGAAACTCGGAGACAATAAGGCACTTTCACTATATTAATACGATCTATAAATGCTTCATTGTTTTTATTGTTTCTAAATGATTGCCATTCAGATTCATTCGAATGCGCTAAAATAATTCCCTCGAATGGAATGGAAGATAAACCTTCAGTCGCATTGTAATTGCCTTCCTGCGTTGCCGTTAATAAGGGATGCAATACTTTGATTGGCGCTTTGAACATTTCGACAAATTCTAAAAGACCACGGTTTGCGCGACACAGTCCACCAGAGTAGCTGTATGCATCAGGATCGTCTTGGGAAAAGTTTTCTAATTTACGAATATCAACTTTACCTACTAAAGATGAAATATCCTGATTGTTTTCATCACCAGGCTCTGTTTTGGATACAGCGATTTGTTTTAAACGCGAAGGTCTGACTTTAACTACTCTAAATTGACTAATATCCCCATTGTATTCATGTAATCTTTTAACTGCCCAAGGTGACATCAAGTAACGCAAGTATCGAGAAGGGATTCCAAAACGTTCTTGGAGTAACTCGGCATCTTCAGTTGGATTAAATAAAGACAATGGCGATTCAAATACAGGTGAACCTTTTATGGCATAAAAAGGTATTTTCTCCATTAAATCTTTTAATTTTTCAGCAATAGACGATTTACCGCCTCCTACAGGTCCTAAAAGATAAAGTACTTGTTTGGTCTCTTCCAGGCCTTGAGCAGCGTGCTTTAGAAAACCGACAATTTGCTCTATGGGTTCTTCCATACCATAAAAATCTTGGAATACCGTATATCGTGGGATGATCTTATTGGAAAAAATTCTTGATAAAATAGGATCATGGCGTGTATCAATCATTTCAGGCTCGCCTATAGCCATGAGCAAGCGCTCCGCTGGATTGGCATAGGCAGACGGGTCATTTTTACACAATTCCAGGTATTCCTCCAAACTCATCTCTTCTTCTTTGTTATCTACAAAGCGTTTGGTATAGCTGGTTAAAAAGTCTTGAGTATTCATATGCCATCCCCTTTTATCCTTATGAAGGATATCTTGTGTTTCTTTACATTTATTGCATTTTATTGGTAAAAGCAATAAGTGAAATTTTCAGCTAACTTCGTAATACTTATAAAGATTGACCTAAGAAGTTACCCCTTTATAATCATTATAGGCTAAACTAAGAAAATTGTTATATAACTCAATAAACTTAATCGCTTTTTTCAAAGGATGTACTAATCATGCCTGACACGACCGTTTATTTAAAAAACTACCAGCCCCCTTTTTTTGCAATTGAGACTGTAAATTTAAATTTTGACCTCTATGATGATCATGCTTTAGTCAGTAATGAACTTAAATTAATTCGACAACATGAAGGTTCTTTGCACTTATATGGTGATGAGCTGGAATTGGTTAGTGTGCATATGAATGGTCAAAAACTGGAGCCCTCCAACTATGTCCTGCAACCTGATGCACTCATTATTGAAAATTGTCCGGATGAGTTTACATTAAAGATAGTCACGCGTATTTACCCACAAAACAACACCCAATTATCTGGACTTTATCGTTCCAATCATTTGTTTTGTACCCAATGTGAGGCAGAGGGGTTTCGCCGCATTACTTATTTTCTTGACCGTCCAGATGTACTTACGACTTATACAACTCGTATTTCAGCGGATAAAAAGCAGTATCCAATTTTATTATCTAATGGAAATTTGATCGACACCGGGGCGACTGCGGATGGGCGTCATTGGGTGATTTGGCAGGATCCCTTTAAAAAACCATCCTATTTGTTTGCTTTAGTTGCAGGTGATTTAGCTTGGATATGCGATAAATTCGTGACCAGCTCTGGGCGTACCATTGATTTACGTATTTATGTTGAGCCAGGAAATGAAGATAAGTGCATGCACGCGATGGAATCATTGAAAAAATCCATGCGCTGGGATGAAGAGGTCTATGGTCGTGAATATGACCTCGATATTTTTATGATTGTCGCAGTCAGCGATTTTAATATGGGTGCTATGGAGAACAAAGGATTAAATATTTTTAACTCTAAATACATTCTCGCCCGACCCGATACCGCAACGGATCAGGATTTCGCTGATGTTGAAGGGGTTGTTGCCCATGAATATTTCCATAATTGGACCGGCAATCGGGTCACCTGCCGCGATTGGTTTCAGTTAAGTTTGAAAGAAGGCTTGACTGTTTTTCGGGATCAGGAGTTTTCTCGAGATATGAATTCTCGAGATGTTAACCGGATTATGGATGTTAGGGCGTTACGAAGTGCGCAATTTCCTGAGGATGCGAGTGCTATGGCGCATCCTGTCCGACCAGAGTCTTATCAAGAAATCAATAATTTTTATACCGCAACCGTTTATAATAAAGGTGCTGAAGTTATTCGTATGCAGCATACATTACTTGGAAAAGACGGTTTTCGACGGGGTATGGATTTATATTTTAAACGTCACGATGGTCAGGCAGTCACTATTGATGATTTTGTTGCGGCGATGGAAGATGCCAATCACTTTGATTTAACTCAATTTAAACGATGGTATAGTCAAGCGGGAACCCCAGAAGTACTTGTGAGCAGTGAATATGCGCAAGGACAGCTAACCATCAAGATGCAACAAAATTGCCCGCCAACTCCTGAGTGCCACGATAAAAAACCATTTCATATCCCCATTCGGTTTGCACTATTTGATGCTCATGGTCATCAGATAGCAGTCGATAAAGATATTTTGGAATTAAAGGAAAAAGAACAAAGTTTTACTTTTACGGACTTGAAGGAAAAACCCGTCATTTCATTATTACGTGAATTTTCTGCGCCGATTAAATTAAAACAGGATTTGAGTCAAGACGAGCTACTCTTTTTATTACGTTATGAAACCGATGGGTTTGCCAAGTGGGATGCAGCGCAAAATCTGATTCTAAATAGCATAAAAGAATGTTTGGCTCAACCCGCTAACACATGGAAAATCCCTTCTGCTTTAATTTCTGCTTTGCAGCATGTATTGCTTGATGATTCTCTGGATGCTGATTTACGGGCAGAATTACTCACACCCCCTGGTTTTGAGGACGTTGCTACGCAATTAGATAGTGTGGATGTGAGTGCCGTGGAAAATGTTCGTGATTTTT
This sequence comes from Legionella sp. 227, assembly GCF_043161935.1. Taxonomy (NCBI): domain Bacteria; kingdom Pseudomonadati; phylum Pseudomonadota; class Gammaproteobacteria; order Legionellales; family Legionellaceae; genus Legionella; species Legionella sp. 227. The sequence continues at coordinate 1,561,086 of NZ_CP171154.1, forward strand.
TCCATCAGCAATTAGGATGGTATTTATATGAAACAGCCCAATCACTCTACCAACAGTTATGGCAAATTGAAGATCATCGCATGAATGGCCTTGCTTATGGGCGCAGAAAATTGCGTAATGTGTGCTTATGGCTCATGATGAAAGCTAAAGAAGCTGCCACTTTAGAACGGTGTGAGCAGCAGTTTATAGCCGCACAAACTATGACTGATCAAATCGCCAGTTTTTCTTTACTGGTTAATTCCACCAATCAAGGGTTGCGTGAACAGGTCATTGAAGATTTTTATAAGCAATGGTCTAAAAATGATCTGGTATTAGATAAATGGTTTGCCATTCAAGCGATGAGTGAGCTCCCCGAAACATTAACCCATGTTAAGGTGTTACTCAAACATTCTGCTTTTTGTATTAAGAATCCAAATAAAGTCCGCGCATTGATCGGCGCATTTTGTATGGGAAATCCCCGAAACTTTCATGCCTTAGATGGAAGTGGCTATCGTTTTCTAACTGAAATGTTAGTGACGCTGGATAAAATTAACCCACAAATTGCCGCCCGTTTAGCCAATCCATTTACGCGCTGGAAACGTTATGACCAATCCAGACAAGAGCTGATGCGAGAGCAACTGCAACAATTGGCAAAGCTGGAGTTATCACGTGATTTAGCGGAGGTTGTTTCTAAAAGTTTGCTGGTAGGCTAGCGAATCGATTGGTGCTAGAGCCTGAGTTATGCGAAGCCGTAACCCAGGCTAGAAGCTTCATTTCCTATCTCAAAATCAATACGGCTTCGAACCAGGCTACAATAGCTTGGTATCTCCATTGAACCATAATAGGAGGATAAGGTGTCTCAACGTTTTGCAGTTATTGGTAATCCTATTGCACATAGTTTATCTCCGGTTATTCATCAATGTTTTGCTAAACAAGTGAACATACAACTGACTTATGAAAAGATTAAGGCCGATGACCCATCCTTTGAACGGTTAGTATCTGATTTTTTTGCTCAAGAGGGTAAGGGACTCAATATTACTTTACCTTTCAAACAACGAGCTTTTGAAATGGCGCTGCAGCGTAGTTTTCGTTGTAATCAAGCTGGAGCAGCGAATACCTTATGGATGGAAGGCAACCAATTGCATGCAGATAATACCGATGGTATTGGGCTTATTCGTGATCTGAATCATTATATTTCTGTGGAAGGCAAGCGTATCTTGATATTAGGTGCTGGAGGGGCCGCACGTGGGATAGTGCATCCCTTATTGGAAAATAGTCCTAAGGAACTGATTATTGCCAATCGTAGCTTAGCTAAGGCGGAAGAATTTCAACGAGCTTTTCCACAAACAAAATGTGTGGGTTTTAATGAGATTAAAGGGCACTTTGATTTAGTGATTAACGCAACTTCCGCTAGTTTGGCCGGGGAATTTATAGCTTTACCTGATGAGTGCATGTCAGCCAAGCCATTTTGTTATGATTTGTCCTACAAACAACACAGCACAACTGCTTTTGTTCAATACGCTAGAGCACTTAATTGTGATGCGGCAGATGGTTTAGGAATGTTGGTTGAACAGGCTGCAGAGGCTTTTTTTATTTGGCATAAGATTATGCCGGAAACCAAAGAGGTCCTGACGTTTTTACGTACATCAACTCAGCTGTGATACATGTGTGGCCTGGGTTAGATGAAGCCGTAACCCGGGGCCCTAGAGCGAGTTACTCAAAAAAGGCAATAACTTCTTTGGCATTATTAATCGTATCTTGGAATCCTAGCTCAAGCAATTCTCGTGTGTAGTCTCGTTCAAACAGTACAAAACTTAAAAGATCGCCGGAATGTTTTTTTTCTCCTAAGAAATTGAGAAGATACCGAAGCAATGTCGGTAATGCTTTAAAGTGTGCTTGTGCTAAAGGAGCAAGGTCTTTACTAGGACGTAAATGCAATGTGGTAATCGGACGCCATGGGGAGCGGCGCTTTTTCCATATTGACAGCAGCATGGCAATTTCGTTCATGCGATTGACCATTTCAATGTCACGGTCAAGATTGTCCAAAAAAAGCGCATTTAACATGTTTCCAAAAATATGAGAAAAGGGAATGTCGTCATGATTGCGTAAATTTTCTTGTTCAACAAATGTAGGCAGTGCTCGAGTTCCTAAAATTAGAATTTTATCTACTTCGAAACGAATGGAGCCACGAAGAGGGGCAGCCAAGCCTACACTCCCATCTCCATAATGAAAGCCATCAAGCAAAACTGTGGGAAAAAATAAAGGCAAGGCACTGGATGCTAAAATATGTTCTGCCTGGAAACTAACCCGTTTGCTTCCATGTCGTGGATAATTCCAGTCTACGAACTCAGGACGGTTGTGTTCATAAAAAGAAACAGTTTGACGTGTCTCATAACAGTTACTGATTATTTCTAAAGTATCGAGGTATCCATTATTTATATTTTGCGCGATCTTGTTGAAATCAAGTCCATCAGCAATCATTTCTCTCAGTGGCGTCGTGTCCAGTAGATGAGCCGCCTGTCGTTGTTTAATCATCATTGTGCTCATATTGCGCACAACAGATTTGCTTAATGCTAAATTACTGGCTCGGTATACTTGTTGGCAATGAATTTCACTCCAAATGGTCTCCAGTTTATCAAGTGCAGTTGGGAAGTCATCGGCGTTTTCTGCAAGTACTGCCGCATTCATACTCCCGACACTAACCCCACTCACCATTTCAAAAGGTAATGTTTTTACTTGTAAAATATGGCCAATTGCTTTCAAAACACCTGCTTGATAGGCGCCTCGAGCGCCGCCACCTGCCAAATAAAGGGCTTTTTTAGACATAATGATTATTTTTATCGCATTTATTTAGTATCTATCTGAAATATAGTTGAACTTACGCTGGATTAGCAAGTTCTCATTTTTAGTGTGAAAAAAATTTACACAAGTGCAGCGAAATCGGATATTATATCTTTTCGTCATAATGAGCTATTACTGAGCATGATAGAGTCTGAGATTGCGAATACGATACATGAAGCAGCTGTAATTCTTAAGGAGATACAGCGCTCAGTCGATTATGATGCAGAACTTTCGATTTCTACGTTCGACTCTGACAAAGTCTCAAAAAAAGTAGTATTGATCTCACAGATTATCAAAGCTACAGGTGATTCAAGCAAAGCAATGATGCAGATTGGTTCTTCCGCTAGAACCTTTCAGAATATTCCACCAACAGAATCACTGACTAGCGGATTGAGTGCCGGCTCAATTATTGTGGCTGTATTAGATTTTCTACTCATTCCTTTTATTTATCTTTCTTGTTATCTACTCAATACAAAAATTCCGGTAACCCGGGAGAATAATGCGAAGTGGTTTATTTCTGGGGTATTGTTTGCCCTGGCCATCACGTCGATTGCTGTCCCTGCCATAGCCGTAGGCATTGCCTTTACAACAGTTTCAATCTCCTTAGCTTTGAGTTTGTTTTTATTGGCGAAGACCCTTCATGAATACTATCAAGTAAGTAAAGAAAGAAGGGCAATTAGAAAATTGCTTGCCAGTGCTGAAATTGAAATGGAAGAGATTCAGAAGAAGGCAGTTGGATTGACAATTGCATTAAAAGAAGTGGGCACTAAGTTTGAGTTGATTTCGCTATGTACTGAAATTGGAGTGCTTCAAGAAGCTTTTGCGGCACAAAAAAGACACTTACTTGAACTTAAGTTAAAAGAATTCGATTTAAATAATAAACTAGAGAATGCCAATTTGATGCAAGTAATGACTAAAAGCGTTGCTTTTAGTTTATCTGCACTGGGCTTGATTGGTTTGATTGTCTCTCTATTTTCCCCGCTAGCAGGTTTAGGAATACTAACTGCAGTATCCGCTATTTCACTTGCCTTTGTTGTGGTTCGTTTGGCAATACCGTTGTCGCAATTTATAAGTGGATGGATTCGTAGTACGTTCAACTCCAATGCCGCAAAAAGTGAGCACGCTGATACGTATGAACTTGATCATGAACTTTCAACGGATTTGATGTTAGAGCGTTTTTGGGGCAGCAAAGAAAATGCGCATGATATTTTCAAAATAGCGCCGCCCCAAGATATCGATTATTCATTAACGAGTACAGCACCACTATTTCAAACTGGAAAGAACGCTGCTGACCCTTCAATCATCAGTGGGTATCAACCCAATATGAATGGCTTGTCTTAACTTTTTCAACCGATAACCATTATATTGATGTATTTTTGTTTATCTATTTTTTTAGACTAAAGCGCATTGCAAAAAATTAAAAACTCCTTTAATTTAAAAACATACCCCTCAAAGGAAGAAAACTCATGGTGAATATACTTCGCGAGCAACCTCGTGCATTCCACATGATTTTTATGTTGGAGTTATGGGAGCGGTTTGGGTTTTATACTGTACAAGGGATTTTGACTTTATTTTTTATTCGTTATTTGGGTTACAACGATACGATTTCTTATTATACGTTCGGTGCTTATTCAGCTTTAGTTTACGGTATGGTGGTTGTCGGCGGCTATTTGGGCGATAGGCTATTAGGTACCAAGCGCACCATCGTTCTTGGTCTTGTTGTTTTGGCTGCAGGTTATTTTTCTTTAGCGATTACTGATAAAGCCCATGTTTTCTTTGCGCTGGGTCTAATTTGTGTTGGCAATGGCTTATTTAAAGCAAATCCATCGAATTTGCTGGCAAAGTGTTATCAAGAAAATGATCCCCGCTTGCACGGCGGCTTTACCTTATACTATATGGCCATCAACTTAGGCAGTATGATTGCGTTATTTGCAGGCCCAGCCATAGCGAGTCGCTATGGTTATTCATATGCTTATTTGATGAGTGCAATCGGTTTGTTAATTGGATTGGCTAACTATTGGCTGCAACGTCAATTCATTGAGCACATCAATACAGATGCTGACAAACGGAAAATATCCTTTTCTCAATGGCTGATGATATTAATTGGGATATTCATTCTTACTGACTGTTCTGCTTATTTATTACAACATGTGATGCTGGCTAAAAATTTATTTTGGTTTATTACCATTGCGGTCATTGCTTATTATCTTTTTATGACCCGTAAAGAAAGTAAAATTGTCCGGAGACGCATGCTGGTCGCCTTGGCCTTGATGTTGGAAGCAATCATTTTCTTTACTTTATATCAACAGATGCCAACTTCGTTAAATTTATTTGCAGTACATAATGTAATCCCCGTTTTCTTTGGCATCACTATTGATGCACAAAGTTTTCAGGCATTAAATCCCATCTGGATTGTATTAATGAGTCCTGTTTTGGCCTATTTTTATGATCTGCTCAATAAGAAAGGCATCCAGTTTTCTATTCCTTATAAATTTTCTTTAGGGATGACCATGTGTGGGGTGAGCTTTTTAATGCTCTTTTTTGCACGTTATTTTTATACAGACCAGGGCATGGTTTCTTCTTGGTGGTTAATCATAAGTTATTTGTTTCAAAGTCTTGGTGAATTGTTGGTATCTGCACTGGGTGTCGCGATGGTTGCAGAATTAGTACCCACGCAAATCGTCGGTTTTGTGATGGGGATGTGGTTTTTAACTTCCGCGATAGCAGGATTTATTGGTGCCACCGTCGCTTCTTATACAGCACTTCCCGAACACATTAAACCTGGGGTAGACTCATTGATGATTTATACCCATGTATTTGCCTATATTGGTCTTGTCACCTTAATTATTGCATTGCTGATGTGGTTATTATCGCCGCGATTAAGTCGCTATATTGCGTTGAAAAAGACAGACTTACACCAAGAAGCACAACAAGTAGAGTTCTCTGTGTCTAAGTGCTTTATGGTAGAACCATGAGCTGAGTCATTTCATGAACAAAGAATAACAGACTAGCACCATGATTTTAATCAAGGTCCCAATTTGGAAGAATAATGTTAACCTAAATTCACTCGCGAATTTAGGTTAACTGATTCAATCTTATCTCCAGTGGCCGTGGCCGCCGTGCCAACCATGCCAGCCGCCATGCCAGCCACCACCGTGCCAACCGTGACCACCATACCAGCCACGACCACCCCAATAACCCCAGTTTCCTCGATGACCCCAGCCAGAATAGTAGTAACCACCACTTGGATAATAGTAGCTTGAGTAGTAACTTGGATAATAGCCAGAATAATAGTAGCCTCCGGGATAAGTGGAAACATAACAACCACTTAATAGGAGTGTAGGTACAAACACTAGTGCTGCGATAACAAGTTTTTTCATGTTCGCTTCCTTAGTCAATGTTCGTACATTAATTATACTGCATGCCCATATGTTAATCAAAGAAGTTATATAATTTGCAATCTTATTGCTGAGAACCCCATATTTATCAAGGAGTTTTTAAGATAAATTGGATAAACTGTGTTCATATGGATGGATTCTATTGTACTATTGTGCAGTACTAGGTAATAAAGTTGAAAAGTTGTAATCGAGGTGAAGCGTGGTAACGTCCAGATTCCATATTAGACCCTGGGGCTATCGTTTACTGCCATTAAATTGAGGGAACGCTAAGCTTATTCCACTTCTACGTTCTGTGGCCAGTCCTCGGAATCCAAGAATAATCCAACATCACTGGCTCCTGGGAACAAGGCACGGGACGTAGACAAGATTTTTTAAAGCACTGAGTTTGTCTTCACCCAACTGCGATAATGAGAAAGAAATGAACATCTTAATTAGCCTACGTTCTCAAAAATTGATAAGGAAGTATTGGGTAGCATCTGGTGCCCAACGCGATGAACTTCCTTCTATTACGTCGTCTGTTGATCTGACCACGTTGATGAGCTGGCTAAAAAAAGAACAGCCAAGTCATTCCAATAAGTCAAAAGCAGAGCAACAAAAAATCGAATTTATTATGGTCTCCCTAAGAAAGGAGCTGTTGCACGATTTATTTGCAGCTATGAAAGGGGATGACATCAAATTGCCCAAAGAAGATAAAGACGAGTCGGTGACAGACAAAATCAAGTTTGCATTACTTACCGCGGCAGGCATTTTGGTCGCTGCTTGTCAGGGATTTGATGGTATTGTTACCATGTTGAGCATTTTCGAGTTGTCCTCGTCAGTGATTCTTGCTGCTGGATTTGTATTTTCATTTCTTTCTGTAATCGTTTTTTGTGGGTTTGATTTAGTCAAAGTATCAAATGCCTTGGGAGTTAAGCTTAGCGAAGCTTATAAATTATTAGATGCCTACTTGTCGCAATTGCAGTTGATTAAATCCATCAGAAAAAAAATCGAGAGATACGATTTTTCAGATTCAGAGTTGTCTCCGAGTGATTTACAACAATTAAAAAAAATAATTTCCATGTTGCAAACACGTTTTAAATCGCTGACAGAGGCAAGTAAGCAATTTGATCAGGCGCTTCATAGTGACGACATGCAAATGGCCAAGACTCTAATTTCAGGAGCGTCCGCAGTCCTTTTTTTTGGCGGCGGTTTTTTTGCAGGCCAATCAGTAGCACTTTTCATATCCAGTCTCTTTGTCACTTCAATAATTCCGACTTTTTGGCCGGTAATTATTTTTAGTACTCTAGTTGGAATAGCCGCATTAAGTCTTTATTGGTATGTTGAGCGCCCTGGACTAAATAAGTTAATGAGCAGCTGGTTTGGCCTGAATGAAGAAAATGTGCAGAAATTATGTGATCAGGATTTGATAATAAAGGAAACAAAAAAGCTCGCCAATTTAGAGAAAAAAATAATTAATGCATCCAGATTAGCAAATAGACTGGCTCAGTTAGGGGACCGTGTTGGCGTTAACGAGGATGAGCCTACGGTGGAGCGGGCAGCCATTAAAATAAAAGCAAGCACAAATTATTATTCCTTCCTTAAATCTCCGGATTTATTACCGCCTATTTCCAGTGAGCAGGAAAATTTAGATAAGACCCTGTGTTTTTGCATCTAGAGCTTGTTGACATTCGATACAAGCAATCCATTCATTGGAATTTGGTCTGCTTTTTGAAGTTATATATTTAAGATATCTTTTACAAAAGGAATGGTTATTTTTCGTTGCGCGGCAAGGGAAGCATCATCCAAACGATTAAGCAAATTTTGCAAATCATGCATGTTTCGCGAACATCGATTCAGGAGGAATTGCCCTACACTATTGGGTAAATCAAATCCGCGTTTTAAAGCATGCAGTTTTAAGGTATTAATTTTATCTTCATCGTTTAATTCCATTAACTGGATGACCAAACCCCAGCTTAATCTAGAGCGTAAGTCAGCTAACTGGATGGGGATTGTGGTTGGTGATTGATTTCCCGAAATGATTAAAGTACTTTTTTCCATGTCTTTAATTTTATTGTATAAATGGAATAAAGCTTCTTCCCATTCAGGATTTTTGGCAATCATGTCTATATCATCGATACAGATTAATTCTTGTTCTTCCACACCTTCTATGGTTTGCGGTCCCCATTCTTTAAGAAGGGTCAATGGGAGATAGATGGCGGTTTGAGTGGAATTAACGGCTTGACAACATGCCTGCAATAAGTGAGTTTTTCCACTACCTTTATTGCCCCACAGATAAAGTAACCGATCTTCTCTATGCGTGAGCATGTTATGTAATTGTTGCTGCAGGAGTTTATTCGAACCCCAATTGAAATCAGCTAGGGTTGATTCATCATTTAATTTTATAGCCAGTGCTAATTGCTTATTCATTATGATGGTTCTTTTTTGGGCCAAGCTTTTCTGCCCCATGTCCAGATATAATCAATATAAGTAATTGCTGTAGTAAACGTCGTTAAAAGGATCAAGACATTAAGGAGGTAGGGAGGAAATTCAAAATAAGCTAATTCAAATAAACACGAGGTAACAAGCGTTAATTGTAATGCTGTATTAATCTTACTGAGTAATGTGGGTTGAAAGTCCAGTTTGCGGCGAATAAATTGATACCAAGCCAGGACCCCTAAGGAAATTGTCAAATCTCTGAAGAAAACTAAAATGACTAGCCACCAAGGCAAAACGCCAATTAAGGCTAAAGAGATGAAGCTGGTGGCAATTAATAATTTATCAGCGAGCGGATCAATGAACGAACCAAAAAAACTTTGCCAGTTAAAACTTCGGGCTAAAAAGCCATCCAAACCATCACTTAATCCAGCAAATATAAATAAATAAAAAGCAATCGTGTACTCATGATGGTATAAATAAAATATAAAAGGCCCAATTAATAGGAGACGTAATAAAGTCAGAGCATTTGGAATGTATTTTAATATCATAGGCCATACGATAATTTAATAACCCTTATTTGCCCGCACCTTTCACAATTAATTTAGGGATTGGATTTTGAAGGGAATATGTGTTTTGCTAAACAATAATCTAGTGTATACAATACTCGCAGTTCTGTCACTTATGTTTCTCTTCATTTTTACGGTACATAATCACGGTATTACCTATCATTTGTATCAGTTCTGCATGCAGTTGCTGGCATAGCTCACCTGCCATAATCAGTCGGTCTTCTTTTTCTGCACCGTTAATTTTTACCTTAATTAATTCGTGCGAAAGCAATGCAACATCTGTTTCTGCAATCACTGCTTCAGTTAATCCTTTGGCTCCAAGAAGTACGACAGGTTTTAAGTGATGTGCTTGGGCTTTAAGCGCTTTTTTGAGTGCGGTATCCACTGTAACGTTTCCTTAATACCCTCCAATAATTCAATTATTTTGGAGGTTGATTGATAAAATGGCAAATTATTGCACGTTTTGCTGGGAAAAGGTAGTGAAATTCAGTATCATAGATTTAACTGATACTCATAAATAAATTTATGAAGCGTACGAAAAGCAGTAAACGGTGGTTGCAAGAGCACTTTGATGATGTTTATGTAAAAAAAGCACAAGCAGAAGGCTATCGTAGCCGTGCCGTATACAAATTAAAAGAGGTAGACGAGAAAGAGTCTTTGCTTAAACCTGGGATGACTGTAGTTGATCTAGGGGCGGCCCCTGGAGGGTGGACTCAGTATGTATCTGAACGGTTACAAGGACGCGGCCGCATCGTCGCTTTGGATATATTGCCTATGGATGCTTTACCTGATGTCGATGTTATTCTCGGTGATTTTCGAGAAGATGAAGTGTTGCAAAAACTGATGGATCTAATTCCAGAGCGCAGTGTTGACTTGTTATTATCAGATATGGCCCCAAATATGAGTGGCTCCGCAGCAATTGATATTCCCCGGGCCATGTATTTGGTGGAACTGGCTTTTGATTTTGCGGAGAAAATGTTAAAGCCTGGTGGGTCCATGCTTATTAAAATCTTTCATGGAGTTGGCTTTGATGATTTAGTAAAACAGGCGAGAGCTTCTTTTGAGAAAGTCGTGATTCGGAAGCCTTCAGCTTCGCGAGCTCGCTCAAAAGAAACCTATTTGCTGGCAAAGGGATACAATTTATAGTAACTTTATGATCTAAAGGAATTCGATCATAAAATAAAGCTGTACGTCACTAACGAGGTTAATACTTTGAACGACATGGTTAAGAATTTATTTTTATGGCTGATTATAGCAATTGTGCTTGTTTCAGTTTTCAGTAATTTCGGCCCTCGAAACTCGGTCGCTGAGAAACTCTCTTACAGCCAGTTTTTGAAAGAAGTCGATCAAGGTATGGTTAATTCAGTCACCATTGAGGATGATAAAATCATCAAAGGGATGACGAAAAATAACAAACGTTTTGTTACATACATGCCGATGCAAGATAACGCATTGCTTGGTGAATTATTGAAAAGCAAAGTCGATGTAAGTGGCCAAGAAAAGCAACAAGAAAGCTTCCTTCTCCATTTATTTATCAACTGGTTCCCTATGCTGCTTTTAATTGGGGTATGGGTTTTTTTCATGCGCCAGATGCAAGGCGGGGGTGGCCGAGGGGCAATGTCTTTTGGCCGTTCACGTGCACGCTTGCTTGGTGAAGATCAAGTTAAAGTAACTTTTGCGGATGTAGCTGGAGTCGACGAAGCGAAAGAAGAAGTGAAAGAATTAGTTGATTTTTTACGCGACCCGACCAAATTCCAAAATCTGGGTGGACGTATTCCGCGCGGTGTATTATTAGTTGGTTCTCCTGGAACTGGTAAAACTCTTTTAGCCCGAGCTGTTGCTGGTGAAGCTAAGGTACCATTCTTTACCATTTCAGGTTCAGATTTTGTTGAAATGTTTGTTGGTGTTGGTGCATCTCGTGTTCGTGATATGTTTGAACAAGCTAAAAAACACGCGCCCTGCATTATTTTCATTGATGAAATTGATGCCGTAGGTCGCCACCGTGGTGCTGGTCTTGGCGGAGGTCATGATGAACGTGAACAAACGCTAAACCAATTGCTGGTTGAGATGGATGGTTTTGAAGGCAGTGAAGGGGTTATTGTTGTTGCAGCAACAAACCGTCCGGATGTTTTGGACCCTGCATTATTACGTCCAGGCCGCTTTGATCGCCAGGTTGTAGTTCCTTTACCGGATATTCGAGGTCGGGAACAAATATTAAGAGTGCATTTGCAAAAGGTTCCAGTTGATGGCAATGTCGATATTATGGCGATTGCTCGAGGTACCCCAGGATTCTCAGGAGCAGATTTAGCAAATCTTGTGAACGAAGCCGCTTTATTTGCCGCTCGTGCTAATAAACGTAAAGTCAGCATGATAGAGCTGGATAAAGCAAAAGATAAAATCATGATGGGGGCTGAACGGCGCTCTATGGTGATGGATGATAATGAGAAAAAATTGACTGCTTACCATGAAGCCGGTCATGCGATTGTAGGTTTAAGTGTCCCAGAGCATGATCCTGTTTATAAAGTCTCTATAATTCCACGAGGCCGTGCTCTGGGTGTGACGATGTTCTTACCAGAACAAGATAGATACAGTCACAGTAAACGACGTCTGGAAAGCCAATTATCCAGTTTATTTGGTGGCCGAATTGCAGAAGAGCTTATCTTTGGTGTCGATAGCGTGACCACCGGTGCATCGAATGACATTATGCGTTCCACTGAAATCGCGCGTAAAATGGTCACAACTTGGGGCTTATCAACTTTGGGGCCACTTACTTTTGGCGAAGAAGAAGAAGAAGTATTTTTAGGTCGCTCAATGAATAAACATAAGGAAATGTCAGATAGAACGGCGCAACAAATTGATGATGAAGTACGTGCAATCATTGATAGAAATTATAAGCGTGCCAAGGAAATTCTGGTTTCGAATATGGATAAATTGCACTTAATGGCTCAAAGCCTAATTAAATACGAAACTATAGACTTCAAGCAAATACAAGAGATTATGTCCGGTAAAGAGCCTTCTCCTCCGGAAGATTGGGGTTCATCAAAACCTTTAGATGGTGCCGAAGTGGTAAATAACTCGCCAGAAAAACCATCAGAGCATGAAGTCATTGTAAATCCTGCTGAAGAGCACTGATACTATTAGTGAGAGAAGCAGGTGAACATAAAGCAATTTTCAGGTTGGCTTGAACGCCAACCTATTTTAAAAAATTCCCCAGAAAAACCACTCATTATGGGTATATTAAATGTCACTCCAGACTCTTTTTCTGATGGAGGCAAATTTTTATCCATGGGCAGGGCTTGTGAGCATGCATTTCACTTAATTAGCCAGGGAGCTGATTTAATTGATATTGGGGGACAATCTACTCGACCTGGAGCGCAGTCTGTTCCAATAGATGCTGAATTAAAGCGTGTTATTCCTGTTATCGAACAAATTCGTGCTCATTCAGATGTTTGCATCTCAATTGATACAAATAAACCCGAAGTAATGGAGGCTGCAGTATCCGCAGGCGCTAACCTAATTAATGATGTTTATGCTTTACGTAGTCAAGGAGCGCTTGAAATGGCTGCGAAACTTGCAGTTCCAGTTTGTTTGATGCACATGCAAGGAGAGCCTCACAATATGCAACACCAGCCCTATTATCCACATGGTGTGCTTACAGAAGTGACGCAGTTTTTTTCAGAACGTATTGCTGAGTGTGAGCGTGTGGGGATCAAAAAAAGAAATATAATCCTAGATCCAGGCTTTGGATTTGGAAAACAAGTACAAGATAATTTGCTCTTAGTCAAAAATCTTGATAGCTTTGCAACATTTGCAATGCCGCTGCTTTTAGGGGTTTCACGTAAAAGCACAATTGGGGCAGTACTTGCTAAAGAGGTGGGTGAGCGGTTGATAGGAAGTATAGCGGTCGCAGTTTATGCAGCATTGAAAGGTGCGAGTATCATAAGAACGCATGATGTAGATGAAACAAATCAAGCGTTGCATATGATCACCATGATTGGTAAGGCGGACGTTTAGCAGCTCACGCGAGCTATAAATTCTTAATAAGAAGGTGGTTAAGGATGAGTCAACGTAAATATTTTGGTACTGATGGGATACGGGGGCATGTGGGTTTATCCAATATTAACCCTGAATTTGTGTTGAAATTAGGCTGGGCGGTTGGCCGCGTACTGGCTAATGGTCATCGCAAAAAAGTAGTTATTGGGAAAGATACAAGGGTATCAGGTTACATGTTAGAGTCTGCTTTAGAAGCAGGACTCTCAGCTGCTGGCGTCGATGTTGCTTTATTAGGACCTATGCCAACGCCTGCTATCGCTTATCTGACTCAAACACTTAGAGCCAATGCAGGGATTGTGATCAGTGCATCTCATAACCTTTTTGAAGATAATGGAATCAAGTTTTTTTCTTCAGAGGGGGGGAAACTACCCGATAGTGTTGAGTTGGCAATTGAAGCAGAACTCGAAAAGAAAATGCAGACAGTACCCTCACAAAATTTAGGTAAGGCAACGCGAATAAACGATGCAAGCGGACGTTACATCGAATTTTGCAAATCCACTATTCCATCTTTAACAAGACTATCTGGTTTAAAAATTGTAGTTGATTGTGCAAATGGGGCGACCTATCACATTGCACCTAATGTTTTTTCAGAGCTTGGTGCGCAAGTTATTTCCATAGGCAATCGTCCTGATGGTTTTAATATCAATGAAGATTGCGGCTCAACGTCTCCTGAGCTTTTAAGGCAAAAAGTTGTAAGCACGGGTGCAGATATTGGCATTGGCTTAGATGGCGATGGGGATCGTGTGGTATTAATCGACGCTAATGGTCGTTTAATTGATGGAGATCAGATCCTTTATATTATTGCTAAAGATAGGCATCAGCGTGGTGTCTTAAATGGCGGTGTAGTTGGTACTCAAATGAGCAACTATGGCCTAGAAATCGCGATTAAAAGTTTAGGTATTCCTTTCGTAAGAACACGGGTCGGCGACCGATATGTGTTAGAGGCTTTGCGAGAAAAAGATTGGAAAATTGGTGGTGAAACATCGGGTCATATCGTTTGTTTGGATAAAACCACTACAGGCGATGGCATCGTGGCGGCCTTACAAGTACTTTCGATTATGGTAAAACAGGGGAAATCCCTGCAGCAGCTCATTGAAGGGATTAATTTATTACCGCAAAGCTTAGTGAATTTAAAAACCAACTACGCCACCTTACTTGCAGAACATACGCAAGTGATCGAAGTAGTTAGGGCTTTAGAGTCAAGCTTAAATGGTGAAGGAAGAGTGCTACTCAGGCCTTCAGGTACCGAGCCCTTATTACGTGTTATGGTAGAAGGCATGAATGAATCTATAGTGAGACAGCATGCACAGAAGCTCTGTGAGGATATAAGCCAAATTGAGAGAAATTTGGGTTTTCAGTAATAAAAGAGGTCGGATAGACTTTTTATCTACTAAACCTTTAAATAAAAAAATCGCTTTAGGGCTACACATCAGCAATGACTTTGGGTATAGTCCGCAATTGAAAGCGTGGGGGCATAGATGAGACATAAGATAGTTGCTGGCAACTGGAAGATGAATGGTCAGCTGCAGCAGGTGATTCAACTAAGTAAAGAGCTTAGAGAATTACTAAATTCTACTAATGATGTCCAAGTTATTGTCATGCCACCAGCTATTTATATCCCGAAGGTTCGAGATATACTTGCTGATTGTAAAATTGAGATAGGTGCCCAGAATATCTATCCAAAAGATTTTGGGGCGTATACTGGGGAGATATCAGCACCTATGCTAAAGGATTTCAACTGTCGCTATGTATTGGTTGGACATTCTGAGAGAAGACACTGTTTTCACGAAGATGAAAATTTTGTAGCGCAAAAATTCCACCATGTAAAAGAACATGGTATGATACCGGTTCTTTGCGTCGGTGAAACGCTAAAAGAACGTGAAGCAGGACAAACAGAGCAAGTAATTGCCAAGCAATTGCTCGCAATAAGCGAACACGATAAAAATTGCTTTCGTGATTGTGTTGTAGCTTATGAACCCGTTTGGGCGATAGGTACAGGAAAAACTGCATCACCGGAACAAGCGCAGGAAGTACATCAGTTTATTAGAAGACGGGTTGCAGAGATTAATCATAGCGATGCCGAACGTTTATCACTTCTCTATGGAGGTAGTGTAAATGAAAACAATGCCAGGGCATTATTTACCATGCCAGATGTAGATGGTGGTTTGGTAGGCGGTGCATCGTTGAACGCGAAACAGTTTGTGGAAATTGTGAAATGTATCAATTGATATTAATGATTCATGTAATCGTTGCTGTGGTTTTAATAGGCTTGGTTCTTATCCAACATGGCAAAGGCGCTGATATCGGTGCAGCTTTTGGATCTGGGGCTTCAAATACATTATTTGGAAGCCAAGGAACAGGTGGGTTTTTATTTAAGTTAACAGGTGGCTTAGCATTGACCTTTTTTGTCACCAGTTTATTGTTATCTTACTTGGTGTCTGTACAATATCAAAAAACAGAGCAACAAGTAATTCCTCAGCAAACTAGTGCACCTGCGAATTCAATTCCAGTGCCAGTAGATAACAGTAAAAAGAATAAATAAGATTCCTTGAGTTGCGTTGAAGAGCGTACCCCAAGGCTTAAAAATAGAATTAATGGAGCTTGTTCACGTTAGGCTTGCTTGACTTAAAAGACTTGATTTTAGGATAGTGAAGTGCAGAAATTAAGGCAGATAAGTCAAGAAGTAGAACTGTAAACAGTCCAAAAAAGAATATGCCGAAGTGGTGGAATTGGTAGACACGCCGTCTTGAGGGGGCGGTGGCGAAAGCCGTGCCGGTTCGAGTCCGGCCTTCGGCACCATTTTAATCCGTGCAAGGTGAAAAAATGCTATCTCAATATTTACCTGTTCTCATTTTCATAATTGTCGGATTGGCATTAGGTATCGCAATGATTGGGGCAGGCGCCTTATTTTCAAAGCATAAGCCTGATAGTGCCAAGAATTCTCCCTATGAATGTGGCTTTGGAGCTTTTGAAAATTCACACATTCCATTTGATGTTCGTTTTTATCTTGTAGCCATATTATTTATTATTTTTGATTTGGAAACAGCATTTTTCTTTCCATGGGCCTTAGTTTTACGCAAAATTGGCTGGTTTGGTTTTGCTGGAATGATGTTATTTTTAGGATTATTGGTTATTGGTTTTATTTATGAATGGAAACGAGGCGCACTCGAGTGGGAATAGATAATAAGAGTGCGAAGTAGAGCTTGTTGACAATACGCTAGATTGAGCCTATTGCCTGATTTTTGAATAAATAGAAGCATATTTAAAAATCGATGGACGATGACCAAGACACTAGCGTTGTAAACAGGTTCCAAATTCACTTCTGAACGCAACTTCGAACAAGAAGAAGCAGTCAGAGGTGATTTTTTATTAATATTTATCTGCTTAGAGGCTAGCTATGGCGGTTGCAGAATTGCAAAAAAGTGGCTTTGTAACGACTTCAGTCGAGAAACTTCTCGGATGGGCACGTAGTGGTTCTATGTGGCCTATGACTTTTGGATTAGCATGTTGTGCAGTAGAAATGATGCACGTTGGTGCGGCACGTTATGACCTGGATCGATTCGGTATTATTTTCCGTCCTAGTCCACGTCAATCCGATGTAATGATAGTTGCCGGTACCTTATGCAATAAAATGGCTCCTGCTTTACGTAAAGTGTATGATCAAATGCCCGACCCTCGATGGGTTATTTCTATGGGTTCTTGTGCGAACGGTGGAGGATATTATCATTACTCTTACTCGGTAGTTCGAGGGTGTGATCGTATTGTCCCAGTAGATGTATACGTGCCAGGTTGTCCTCCAACTGCGGAAGCATTGCTGTATGGCATTATTCAATTGCAGAACAAAATCAGGCATAAAAAAGTCTTAGAAGCTTAAGATCATCAAAGGTGCAAATAGATGACAAAAAATGATTCTTTGGTTGAACAACTCAAAAGTGAACTATCAAGCCATATTAATGATATTACTGTCGCTTATGATGAAGTAACTATTGAGTGTGGTATATCAAATTTAAAAGCAATGATGTTGGAATTGCGTGATCTCGACGCATTTTCTTTTGATCAACTTATCGATCTTTGTGCTGTAGATTACCTGCTCTATGGTGAATATGATTGGGAAACAGAATCAGCAACAGAAAGTGGTTTCTCTCGAGGCGTGGAACGCCAAGAAGCTAAAGCGTATACTTTGGATAGACCCCGTTTTGCTGTAGTTTACCATTTACTTTCAACCAAAAAAAATCATCGTTTACGCGTTAAAGTATTTGTAGATGAGTCTCATTTAATTGTTCCTTCTGTACATCATTTGTGGAAAGGCGCGAATTGGTTTGAGCGTGAAGCTTATGACTTATTTGGTATTTTGTTTGAAGGACATCCTGATTTAAGACGCATATTGACTGATTATGGATTTATCGGACACCCATTCCGTAAAGATTTCCCACTCAGTGGTCATGTTGAAATGCGCTATGACGCAAAACTCGAAAAAGTTATCTATGAACCTGTAGATATCGAGCCCAGAATTTTGGTGCCCAAGGTTATCCGCGAAGATAACCGGTATATTGGTGATAAAAGGGGCAAAAAATGATTGAATTGAAGAATTACACTCTAAACTTTGGTCCACAACATCCAGCAGCACATGGTGTATTGCGCTTGGTTCTTGAACTTGAAGGAGAGACGATTGTTCGCGCAGATCCACATATAGGATTACTTCATCGTGCAACAGAAAAATTGGCAGAGACAAAGCCTTATCTTCAATCTATTGGTTACATGGACCGACTGGATTATGTGTCTATGATGTGTAATGAGCACGCCTACGTACGAGCTATAGAGAAGCTTTTAGGTATTGAGGCCCCACTTCGTGCTCAATACATTCGTACCATGTTTGATGAAATAACCCGAATTTTGAATCACCTGTTATGGTTAGGTGCTATTGCATTAGATATTGGAGCAATGACTGTATTTTTGTATTGTTTCAGAGAGCGCGAAGACCTTTTTGATTGCTATGAAGCCGTATCAGGGGCTCGTATGCATGCTAAATATTATCGACCTGGCGGCGTTGCTCGTGATCTGCCAGACACCATGCCTCAATATAAAGCATCAAGATGGCATAATGATCGTGAAATTGAAAAACTAAATGAAGATCGAAGCGGAACTTTGCTTGATTTTCTATGGGCATTTACTGAGCGTTTTTCTCATTGTGTTGATGAATATGAAACCTTGTTAACTGACAATAGAATATGGAAACAACGTACTGTAGATATCGGTATTGTTTCCCCGGAAGAAGCCTTGCAATGGGGTTTTACTGGCCCAATGCTTCGTGGTTCTGGAATTGCGTGGGATCTGCGCAAGAAACAGAGTTATGCTGTATATGATCGTGTGGATTTTGATATTCCAGTAGGTAAAACTGGTGACTGCTATGATCGCTATTTAGTTCGCGTAGAAGAGTTAAGGCAATCTAATCGCATCGTGAGACAATGTATTGAATGGCTTAAAGCAAATCCCGGTCCGGTTCGCATTGATGATCATAAGATTACCCCGCCGCGCCGCGTTGAAATGAAAGAAGATATGGAAGCCTTAATCCATCACTTTAAACTGTTTACTGAAGGTTTTTGTTTGCCAGCTGGGGAAGTGTATAGCGCTGTTGAGGCACCTAAAGGTGAATTTGGTATTTATATGGTATCTGATGGTGCTAATAAACCCTATAGAATGAAAATTCGTGCTCCTGGATTTGCGCATCTGTCCAGCTACGATGCGATGACAAGAGGACATATGATCGCTGATGGTGTCGCAATTTTGGCGAGCCAGGATATAGTATTTGGTGAAATCGATCGTTAATTTGTGGGATATCATTTTTGATAATTGTTAAAAGATGTTCCAGAAAATTACAATTTAAAAAGGTTTTTAGAAATGTCTGATAATTCAGCAAAAATATTAAATCAATTGGTGTCAGCTCAAAGAATAAAGGACATAGATCATTGGGTAGCAAAATATCCACAGGATCAAAAGCAATCTGCGGTAATGAGCGCATTGAGAATCGTCCAAGAAGAACATGGCCACCTAAGCACCGAACTAATGGATGCTGTAGCTGATTATCTTGATATGCCGCCTATTGCTGTTTACGAGGTTGCCAGTTTCTATACGATGTATGAACTCAAACAAGTCGGCAGACATTCAATTAATGTTTGTACAAATATTTCATGTATGCTGCGTGACTCAGCTGCAGTTGTTGAGCATTTAGAAAAAAAATTAGGCATTAAATTAGGTCAAACAACAGATGATGGGCGCTTTACCTTAAGATCTGTTGAATGCTTAGGTGCTTGTGTTAACGCACCAATGATGCAAGTGGACAAGGATTATCATGAGAATCTGACTCCTGAATCTATAGATAAAGTATTGGAACAATACCAATAAAAAGATAGAGGTGGTTGCCGTGGTTGAACTAAATCAAGTTTGTTATCGAACATTTCATCTACCAGAGCCCTGGACACTATCTGCTTATGAAAGTGTTGGCGGATACAGCGCATGGAGAAAAATATTAAAAGAGCAAACTTCTCCACAATCGATTATTGATGAATTAAAAACTTCTGCTTTGCGTGGACGAGGCGGTGCCGGATTCCCTACAGGATTAAAATGGAGTTTTATGAACCGTAACACTCCTGTGCAAAAATATGTAGTCTGTAATTCCGACGAAGGTGAGCCAGGTACATGTAAGGACCGAGAAATACTTACCTTAAATCCACACCAACTCATCGAAGGAATGGCAATAGCCGGATATACCATGGGTTCCACTGTAGGCTATAACTACATTCGCGGCGAATTCTGGTTGCCTTATGAGCGTACAGAAGCTGCATTAAAAGAAGCTTATGCAGCCGGTTTACTCGGTAAGAATATTTTAGGTTCGGGTATTGATTTTGATTTGTATAATCATTTGGGAGCCGGTGCGTATATTTGCGGGGAAGAAACGGCACTGCTCAACTCTTTAGAAGGAAAAAAAGGTCAGCCAAGATTTAAACCGCCATTTCCAGCGAATTATGGTTTATATGGCAAACCTACAACGATTAATAATACAGAAACTTTTGCCTCTGTACCGGTGATTATGGAAAAAGGCGGTGAGTGGTTTCTAAAATTAGGTAAGCCAAATAATGGCGGCACTAAGTGTTTTAGTGTGAGTGGCCATGTTAATAAACCTGGTAATTATGAAATTCCTTTGGGAACACCATTTAAAACACTGCTTGAGTTGGCTGGTGGCGTTATAAAAGGCCGAAAAATTAAAGCAGTAATTCCTGGCGGTACCTCCATGCGAGTTTTACCTGGTGATGTCATGATGGAACTCGATATGGATTATGACAGCATTCAAAAAGCAGGCTCAGGCTTAGGTTCAGGTGCTGTAATAATTATGGATGAAACAACCTGTATGGTTGACGCCTTATATCGTATTTCTGAATTCTATATGGATGAGTCTTGCGGTCAATGCACGCCGTGCCGCGAAGGTACCGGCTGGTTAGTCCGATTATTACATCGTATTAAAGAAGGTCATGGAGAACCTGGAGATGTAGAGAAATTAATCAATGTTGCGAATAATATCGAAGGACGCACTATTTGTGCATTAGGTGAGGCAGCAGCTTGGCCTGTACAAAGTTTTGTTAAGCATTTCCGCGATGAATTTGAATATTTCGTTAAGCATAAACGCTCAATTGTCGCAGCATAATTAAAAGGTTTGACCATGACTACTACTATTGAAATCGACGGTAAAACATTTGAAGCAGAAAACGGTAAAATGATTATTGAAGTTGCCGATGAAGCAGGCATTCATATTCCACGTTTTTGTTATCATAAAAAATTATCTGTGGCTGCAAACTGCCGCATGTGCCTAGTTGAAGTAGAAAATGGCCGCAAGCCAGTTCCTGCCTGTGCTACTCCAATTACTGACGGAATGAAGGTGTTTACCAAATCAAAAGAAGCCTTACATTCTCAAAAAGTGGTTATGGAATTTCTCCTGATAAATCACCCATTGGATTGTCCTATTTGCGATCAAGGCGGTGAGTGCGAGCTGCAAGATGTATCTATGGGATATGGCGCAGATGCATCAGAATATACTGAAACAAAACGTTCAGTAGATGATGATAATTTAGGTGAGCTGATTTCAACAGAAATGACTCGCTGCATCCATTGTACTCGTTGTGTTCGTTTTGGCGAGGAAATTGCGGGATTAAGAGAGTTGGGTGCAACCGGTCGTGGCGAACACATGAAAATTGGAACTTATGTCCAGCACAGTATGAAATCAGAAGTCTCTGGCAATATTATCGATTTGTGCCCGGTAGGCGCTTTAACGTCAAAACCATACCGTTTTACAGCGAGAGCTTGGGAACTTACCCAGCATGATGGTGTCGCGCCCCATGACTGTCTGGGTTCTAATATCTATATACATACACGCCGCAATCAGTTAATGCGAGTTGTTCCTAAAGAGAATGAAGTAATTAATGAAACATGGTTATCCGATCGCGACCGATTTAGCTACCTTGGACTAACGAGTTCACTAAGAGCAAGCCAGCCACAAATTAAACGTAATGGCCAATGGGAAATCGTAGATTGGGAAACTGCTTTAAAATTTACAGCAGAAGGCTTAGCACGAGTCATAAAACAAAATGGCCCAGAACAGGTGGCAGCATTTGCATCAAGCTCTTCTACATTAGAAGAACTGTACTTGCTTCAAAAATTAATGCGTGCAATAGGTGTTCATAATTTAGATCACCGATTGCAACAAGTAGATTTTAGAGATCAAGAAACTCAGGCAACGACTCCAAAAAGTTCATTGACTTATGCAGAAGTAGAACAACAAAATACGATTGTATTGATCGGATGTAATATTGATCGTGAAGTCCCGCTTGCAGGGGTGAGGGTGCGTAAGGCTTATCGTAATGGTGCCGACATTTATGCCATAAACCCAGTAGATTTTGAATATCGTTTCGATCTAAGCGAGCGTTTCATTGTCTCACCATTAGAAATGCCAATGCAACTTGCCAAGCTTGCTTTAGCGCTTACTGATGATCTCAAGACGCTACCCGCGCCAGTACAAAAATTATTAATAGGCCTTGAACCAGACAAGGCAACTCAAAAAGTTGCCAAAGCATTGAAGAACGAGAAGGCGTGCTTAATTACGGGTGCTCTCTGTGAAAATCACCCTGAAGCTGCGTTACTGCGTACTTTAATTTCCCATATTGAAAAATTAAGCGGTGCCAAAGTGCTCCGGCTTACTCATGGTGCCAATACAGCTGGTGCTTGGATGGCGGGCATGGTTCCACATCGTACAACTGCTGGGAAGGCTGATTCTACTCCAGGCATGGATGTACAGGCTGCGTTAAATGCCAAACTTAAAGGATATTTTCTAATGGGAGTAGAGCCAGGGTTTGATTTTGCTAATCCTTATGGTGCAAGACAATCGATGCTTGCTTCCGAGTTTGTAGTATTAATGTCTGCTTACAATCATGAATCAATGCATGACTATGCGGATGTTATTTTACCGATGGCTCCTTATGCTGAAACCTCAGGAACCTACATTAATGTTGATAATACTTGGCAAACTGTCAAGGGAGCCTTGACTCCGTATGGCGAGTCAAGACCAGCATGGAAGATATTAAGAGTATTAGGTAATTTATTGCATTGTGATGGCTTTGATTATTTGTCAACAGAAGATATTTTGTCTGAAATTAAAAATAGTGTTGCAATCACAATGGAGCAAGAATATAAACCATATTATCCTGAGAGCCTACCTATGATGAATCAATCGTTAGTTCGAGTAGGAGAGTGGCCACTCTATCGCAGCGATGCAATTGTCAGAAATAGTAAAGAACTGCAATTATGCGCAGCTGCTGAGCAAGCATGCATACGTATCAATCCTCTAACAGCAGATCGATTGAAATTGGAAGATGTTGCTACTGTATCTCAGGGAGATATTGAGATAACATTGCCGCTAAAACGTGATGAACGCATTGCGGCAGATGTTGTATGGGTAGCAAACGCGATGCCTGAAACAGTAGATTTGGGTCATTCATTTGCTGCAATAACTATTAAGCGCTAGGCAGGTAAGAAAATGCTGCAAGATATTAGCATATTAATTTGGGTCATCATTAAAATATTAGTAATCGTAGTACCTTTGCTACTATGTGTTGCATATTTAATATACGCAGAGCGTAAGGTTATTGGGTATATACAAACACGTATAGGACCGAATCGTGTTGGGTTAAGGGGGTTGCTCCAACCCATTGCGGATTTAATTAAATTAATCACTAAAGAAATTATTATCCCTACCCGTTCCAATAAATATCTTTTTATAGCCGCACCCTTATTCGCATTGGTTCCGGCTTTGGCTGGTTGGGCGGTGGTTCCTTTTCAAGAAGGTATGGTTCTCGCCAATATTAATGCAGGGGTACTTTACGTTTTTGCTATGAGTTCACTGGGAGTGTACGGTGTTCTGATCGCAGGTTGGGCATCCAACTCTAAATATGCAATGTTTGGTGCCTTAAGGAGTACAGCGCAAACTGTATCTTATGAAATTGCTATGGGTTTTGCTTTAGTGGGCGTACTATTAGCTGCCGGAAGCATGAATTTCACAGATATTGTTAATTCACAAAGAGGTGGGATTTTACACTGGTGGTTTATTCCTCTTCTTCCATTATTTTTTGTATTCTGGATTGCTGGAATTGCTGAAACCAATAGAGCGCCATTCGATCTGGCAGAAGGCGAATCTGAAATCGTTGCTGGTTTCCATGTCGAGTATTCAGGGATAGGATTCGCACTATTCTTCTTGTCAGAATATGCAAGCATGATTCTTGTCTCTGTACTGCTCAGCATTATGTTTATGGGTGGATGGATGTCACCTTTTGAAGGAATTCCCTTCTTAGAAAATATATTTTTTGTTGTACCTGGCTTTGTTTGGTTACTCGTAAAAGTGAGCTTTTTCCTATATGTGTATTTATGGATAAGAGCTACTTTTCCTCGTTATCGTTATGACCAACTTATGCGCTTAGGTTGGAAAGTACTCATTCCGGTCACCATTGTTTGGATTATTGTAACTGCGCTAATGGTGGTTACACATGTTAAACCTTGGTTTTAATGGTTAATAGAGAAGCCGATGAAAAAAGCATATCAATATATTAAATACTACGTACGCAGTTTT
This sequence comes from Legionella sp. 227, assembly GCF_043161935.1. Classification (NCBI taxonomy): domain Bacteria; kingdom Pseudomonadati; phylum Pseudomonadota; class Gammaproteobacteria; order Legionellales; family Legionellaceae; genus Legionella; species Legionella sp. 227. Next base: position 1,585,505 of record NZ_CP171154.1, read on the forward strand.
CTTTTAATAGAATTATTGCAGGGTTTAAAATTAACTGGTAAATATTTCTTTAAGAAAAAGACCACAGTTCAATTCCCTGAAGAGCAAACACCCATATCTCCTCGCTTTAGAGGAGCGCTAGCCCTACGCCGCTATCCTAATGGGGAAGAGCGCTGTATCGCCTGCAAATTATGTGAAGCTGTTTGTCCTGCATTGGCAATTACTATCGAAGCAGAACCTCGTGAAGATGGGTCTCGACGAACTACGAGATATGATATCGATGTTTTTAAATGCATTAATTGTGGTTTATGTGAAGAATCTTGCCCTGTAGATTCCATAGTAGTTACACCGGTACTTCACTACCATATTAGCGAACGTGGTCAGAATATTATGACTAAGGAAAAGCTCCTGGCGCTTGGTGATTTGCTGGAGCCAAGACTTGCAGCAGATCGAGCTGCTGACGAAAAATATCGATAACGGGGTACAGTATGCATGAATTATTAGTTCCAATTATTTTTTATATTTTTGCGGCTATAGCAGTCGGTGCTGCTTTTATGGTGATCATACAAGACAACCCTGTGCGTAGTGTTTTATTCCTTGTACTTACTTTTTTTGCCAGTGCCATTTTATGGATACTTGCAGAAGCAGAATTTCTTGCCTTGATTCTGGTACTGGTTTATGTGGGGGCAGTGATGACACTGTTTCTCTTCGTGGTCATGATGCTCAATATTGATATTGAAGTAATTAAAAACCATTACAAACGTTATTTACCTTTTGGCTTGATTCTGGTTGCGTTATTAACAGGACTTTTAATGGTATCTATACCTGCAGGTACATTTAAGTCGAATGTTGAAACACAAAATCAAGCGCCCCTAAGTACCCAGTTTTTTGATGTGGCACAAAACAATCCTGCAGGACAGCCATTATCAAATACCGAAGCCTTAGGTATGGTTCTGTACACCGATTATTTACTGGCTTTTGAGATTGCCGCTGCATTGTTGCTTATTGCAATTATTTCTGCAATTACCCTGGTGCATAGAGGTCCGAGAAAGTCGAAGAGACAGAATGTGAAACAACAGATTCTGACAAGTCGAAATGAACGGGTTGAATTAATTAATATGAAAGCAGAAAAATAATGTTGGGGAATTCTATATGATACCGGTTAATAATTACCTAATTTTAGGTGCGATTTTATTCGGGTTTGGTCTTATTGGCATAATGATGAATCGTAGGAACATCATCTTATTGCTGGTATGTATCGAATTAATGTTACTTGCAGTGAATACTAATTTTATTGCATTTTCTCATTATTATAGTGAGATTAGTGGTCAGGTTTTTGTCTTTTTTATTTTAACAGTTGCCGCTGCAGAAGCTGCAATAGGATTAGCGATAGTGATGTTGCTTTATAGAAATAGAGGCAATATTGACGTAGATAAGATGAATCATTTAAAAGGTTAACATTGTGAGTATCCAACAACTTTGTTTAATAATTGTTTTAGCTCCCTTGGCAGGCTCCATAATTGCTGGCTTCTTCCGTAATCAAATAGGACGAGCCGGGGCCCATAGTGCTACTATTCTTGGTGTCACCATTTCTTTTGTCGTCTCTTTGTATGTTGCTTGGCAACTGTTTTCTGGTGCCGTTCCAACTGAAAGCACAGTTCTTTATCATTGGGCCAGCGGTGGCTTAATCCTTCCTTTTGAATTTAACATAGGTTTTTTGATTGACCCCCTAAGTGTTGTTATGCTGGTGACTGTTAATTTTGTCTCGTTGCTGGTGCATATCTACAGTATTGGCTATATGGCAGATGATGACGGATATCAACGCTTTTTTAGTTACATCTCTTTATTTACCTTTATGATGCTGATGCTGGTAAGCGCAAATAACTTTTTGCAATTGTTCTTTGGTTGGGAAGGTGTAGGTCTTGTTTCATATCTACTTATCGGCTTCTGGTATCAAAAAGAGTCAGCAATTGAAGGTAGCCTTAAAGCATTTATTGTGAACCGAGTTGGTGATTTCGGTTTTCTCATAGGTATTGCTCTGGTTTTCGCATATACCGGTAGTGTCGATTATGAAACCGTGTTTAAAAGCGTAAATTATTTATCAAGCCAAAGCATTGAGTTATTTCATGGACACCCCTGGTCTTTAGTCACCGTGATCTGTTTGGCTTTATACGTAGGTGCTATGGGTAAGTCTGCACAAGTCCCTCTGCATGTATGGTTACCTGAGTCAATGGAAGGTCCAACACCTATTTCTGCACTTATTCACGCTGCAACCATGGTTACTGCAGGCGTATTTATGATTGCGCGTATTTCACCCTTAATTGAATTTTCTACTACTGCGTTAAGCGTAGTGTTGGTGATTGGTGCAACAGGTGCACTGTTTACCGGCATTTTAGCATTGGTAATGAATGATATTAAGCGAGTAGTGGCTTATTCAACATTGTCTCAATTGGGTTATATGATGGTTGGAATGGGTGCTTCTGCATATAGTGCAGGAATGTTTCACCTTCTAACTCACGCATGTTTCAAGGCTCTCTTATTCCTTGGTGCCGGTTCAGTAATTATTGGAATGCATCACGAACAGGATATGCGAAAAATGGGGGGCTTATGGAACAAAATGCCTATCACTTATATAACTTATGTTATTGGCTCACTGGCACTCTGTGCCCTACCGCCATTGGCAGGGTTTTATTCAAAAGATACTATTATTGAAGCGGCACAGTTATCCCATATACCTGGAAGTGGCTATGCCTATTTCTGTGTACTTCTTGGAGCAGGTGTAACCGCATTATATACCTTTAGGTCTTTATTTATGACCTTCCATGGCAAACCACGAATGGATGAACATACCTTGAGTCATGTTCATGAGTCACCATGGGTTGTATGGTTGCCACTCGTGCTTCTTGCTATTCCTTCAATTATCTTGGGTTACATACTGTATATGCCTATGCTTTATGATAATCCGACTATCTTAGGTTCGTCCTTGTTTGTTCTTCCTCAGCATAATGTTTTGGCGGCGCTTGCACATGAAGTTACTTCTCCTTTTGAAAGTATGTTGCATTCTGTGTACTCACTTACCCTTTGGATAACTTTAGCGGGGATAGCTATCGCATGGATTTGTTATATCGCTGTTCCCTCAATTCCAGGTTATCTAGCACGCAAATTTTCATTCATTTATAAGATACTTGTTAATAAATATGGATTTGATGCATTTAACAACTTATTCTTTGTGAAAGGTTCTAAGGGTATAGGAACTGTATTTTACAGTGTGGGTGATCAAAAGCTCATCGATGGAATGTTTGTTAACGGCAGCAGTCGACTTGTTAGATGGTTTTCAGCTAAAGGTCGCGCTATACAAAGTGGTTATCTGTATCATTATGCAGCAGTAATGGTTTTTGGATTGCTTGGATTTTTATGCTGGTTAATACTCGGCTGAATATAGGGTGAAGGTATGCATTATTTGCTCAATTTACTAATTTGGTTGCCAGTAATAGGCGGTGTTTTTGTTCTTCTCGCTGGAGATGATCGAAGCCCGAATATTTCCCGTTATTTGGCATTATTTACTGTAATACTTTGTTTGCTGCTTTGTATCCCGTTGGTTGCAGGTTTTGACACCAAAGTATTGGGAATGCAATATTTGGAGGAATTTCCATGGATGCCTGCCTTAGGGATTAGCTACAGCTTGGGTATCGATGGGATGTCCTTACTCTTAATCGTACTGAGTATTTTTACAAATTTAGTAGTGATCTTGGCAACCTGGGAAAGTATTACCAATAGAGTTGCGCAATATTTAGCTGCATTTTTAATTATGCAAGGTTTATTAGTCGGTGTGTTCTCAGCTCTAGATGCAATTTTATTCTATGTCTTCTGGGAAGCAACACTTATCCCGATGTACCTGATTATTGGAATATGGGGGTCCGATAACCGTGTTTATGCCGCCATAAAATTTTTCCTATATACCTTCTTGGGATCAGTGCTTATGTTAGCTAGCTTTTTGTATATGGGCTATATAGCAGGCACGTTTAATATCGAAGCGCTCTATTCCATTAAGTTAGGAATGACTGCACAAACACTGATTTTCATTGCTTTTTTTCTTGGGTTTGCAATTAAAATCCCAATGTTCCCAGTTCATACATGGTTGCCGGATGCACATACCGAAGCCCCTGCAGGCGGCTCAGTGGTACTGGCAGCAATATTATTAAAGCTCGGTGCTTACGGATTCATTCGTTTTTCTCTGCCAATAGTTCCAGACGCATGCAATCGCTATGCAGGGGTCATGATTGCCTTGTCTTTAATTGCAATAGTCTATATTGCGCTAGTCGCAATTATTCAAAAAGATATGAAGCGACTCATTGCATATTCCTCTATCTCGCATATGGGATTTGTAACATTAGGTTCTTTTGCCATCTTTGCTATAGCCAAGCAAACAGGATTAAGTGCTGCGGGCCTAATATTAGAAGGTGCGATTGTAGTCATGATTTCCCACGCCTTTGTCTCAAGTGCACTTTTTGCTGGTGTAGGTTACATTTATGACCGTATGCATACTCGACGTTTAGCAGACATGGGCGGAATAGTGAATACTATGCCGATATTTGCCTCTTTCTTTATGCTGTTTTGTATGGCAAATGCCGGTTTGCCAGGCACCTCCGGTTTTGTCGGTGAATTCATGGTGATTTTAGGGTCAATGAAGGCCGGGTTTTGGATAACATTTTGGGCTGCTACGACTCTAATTACTGCAGCCGGCTATAATCTTTGGATGTACAAACGAGTCATTTTCGGTCCCGTAGCAAATGAAAAGGTTGCTGCATTAAAAGACCTCTCGGGCTTTGAGTTAAGTGCTTATGTTCTACTTGCTTTGATGGTAATCGCTATGGGGGTTTATCCTAAGCCATTGTTAGAGTACATACATCAAACAGTAAGCCATACTCTAGCATTAGCAAGTCAATCAAAATTGTAATCAAGGTTAATCAATATGACAGCATTACTTGAAAATATCCATGTAGCCCTTCCGGAAATGATCGTGTTGGTTGCAGCGTGTATTGCGCTGCTTGCCGATTTATTTTTACGGCATCGGTATAAATCAATTGCCTATATTATATCGTGTATTGGTTTGGTTTTAGCTGCTGTTGTTAGTTTCCTTTATATTGGCATGTATAAAGTCATTACTCTACATGGTCTATTTATTAGCGATGATGTTGCCAATTTAATGAAATTCTTTATTTATCTGACGGTATTGTTGAGCTTTATCTATTCCAAAAATTATATCGATGAGCGTCAAATGCCTTCAGGGGATTACTATATTTTGGGAATGTTTTCTACTTTAGGGATGATGCTTCTTGTTTCGGCACATTCTCTGTTGACTATTTTCCTTGGTTTGGAATTATTGTCATTGCCTTTATATGCCATGACAGCCATTCGTCGAACTGATAGTGATGCTTCTGAAGCTGCAATGAAGTACTTTGTAATGGGCTCAATTGCATCTGCAATGCTTTTATATGGTATTTCCCTAATTTATGGTGCGACAGGAAAACTTGACTTAATGGAGGTTGCTAATGCAATCGCCGCGAATTGGCAACAGCAAAGTACCTTACTTGTTTTTGCTTTAGTGTTTATCTTATCTGGAATTGCATTTAAATTAGCGGCAGTTCCCTTTCATATGTGGGTTCCAGATGTATATCAAGGAGCTCCAACATCAGTTACCTTATTTATCAGTGCTGCACCAAAAATTGCTGCTGTGGGTATGACCTTTAGATTATTAACTATTGGCTTGGTAGATCTCAGTACGCAATGGCAGCAAATCTTATTAGTCATGACGCTGCTTTCAACTGGCTTAGGGAATTTATTTGCGATTGTACAAAACAGTATTAAACGGCTGCTAGCCTATTCAGCTATATCGCATATGGGATATGCTTTGTTTGGTATTTTAGCTGCGACTGCCTCAGGTTATTCTGCCGCACTTTATTATATTTTGATTTATGCAATAACTTCCGCAGCATCTTTTGGCTTGATTGTTTTAATGTCCAGTCAAGGAATGGAAATTGATAGTGTTGACGATTTGAAAGGCCTCAACAAAAGAAGCCCATGGTTAGCATTTATGATGTTAATCATTATGTTTTCTTTGGCAGGAGTTCCTCCAACCGTTGGTTTCTTTGCTAAATTACTGGTACTTAAAGCATTGGTCGATGCACAAATGACTTGGATAGCCGTAGTCGGTTTATTCTTTACAGTAATTGGTGCTTATTATTACTTAAGAATTGTTAAAATCATGTATTTTGATAAACCAACACAGGTTGAACCCGTTATTATGAATAAGGGAAATACTTTAGTATTTTCTTTAAATTGTTTATCACTTCTTTATTTAGGTATTTTTCCAGGCGCATTAATTGTTGCGTGTATTAATGCTTTTGGTTCCTGAATAACAAATAATCCGCTTCTGCATTAGAAAAATCTCGTTTTTTGTAATGCAGAACAATATTTATTTGTAATCTGTACGAAAGTACTTGCTAAGAGTGCCGACTCTCAGTATACTTCCCATCAGTTGACGCGGGGTGGAGCAGCCTGGTAGCTCGTCGGGCTCATAACCCGAAGGTCGTAGGTTCAAATCCTGCCCCCGCTACCACTTATTAAGAACCCCATTCATGGGGTTTTTTATTATGTATAATTTGTAACTGCACTAAAAAAATAGTAGTAGCCCAGTAAAGTCAAGGCCCGTACTCGGAAACATAGTTTTATCAACAATCACTTTCTAGAGTTAAGTCCTTCCCTGAACTTAGGTTACTATATTGTATTTGTATTAGGCATGTACCCTTTTTTGGTTTGTTAATACTATGATACAAGATGAATTGGAACACATATTAGAGCCTGCAATCAATGATATGGGCTATGAACTTTGGGGATGTGAATATCTTTCGCAAGGTAAGCATTCTTTATTGCGAATATACATTGATAAGGCCGATGGAATAGGAATTGATGACTGTGAAGCGGTGAGTCATCAAGTTAGTGCTTTGCTTGATGTTGAAGATCCAATTCCTGGGAATTACAGCTTGGAAGTATCATCACCTGGCATTCCAAGACCTCTATTTAAAAGTTGGCAATATCAACGTTATATAGGGAATGAAATACAAGTAAAAACTTTTAAACCAGTTGATGGTAAGCGTAAATTTACAGGTACTATTGTCTCAGTATCTGAGAGTTCTTTGGTACTTAATGTAAATAACGAAGATCAAGAATTACTTTTTTCAAATATTGTGAAAGCAAGTTTGACAGTATAGAGAGGCGAACAATGAGCAAAGAATTGTTACTAGTTGCAGAGGCGTTATCAAACGAAAGAGGTGTAAGTAAAGATGTAATTATACTTGCCATTCAGGCCGCACTGGAGTCTGCAACTCGCAAGATCTTTGGTTTAGATATAGGCGTGCGAATTAAACTAGATCCCCGTACAGGTGACTATGAAACGTTTCGGTATTGGGATGTAGTGAATGATGATGAGTTAGAACATACTGACCGCCAATTAACTCTCGAACAAGCAAAAGAACGTAATCCGACAGCAAAAATTGGAGATCGTATCGAAGAATCGATCCCTTCAATTGAATTTGGCAGAATTGAAGCTCAGGCAGCCCGCCAAGTGATCATGCAAAAGGTTAGAGAAGCTGAGCGTGAGCTCGTCATTGACCAATTTAGAAGCAAATTAGGCCAGTTGATTTATGGTACTGTTAAAAAAGTAACACGAGATAATATTATCATTGACTTAGGTGGTAAAGCAGAGGCTTTTTTACCTCGCACGGAGATGCTTCCTCATGAAATGTTCCGTCCGAATGATAGAGTGCGTGCTTATTTATATGAGATAACCCCGCAAGCGCGTGGTCCGCAGTTATTTGTAAGCCGTACTCGTAATGAAATGCTTATTGAGCTTTTCCGGATTGAAGTACCCGAAATTGGTGAGAACGTTATTGAGGTTAAAGCGGCTGCTCGTGATCCAGGAAACCGAGCCAAGATTGCAGTAAAAACTAACGACGGACGGATTGACCCTGTAGGCGCCTGTGTTGGTATGCGTGGGGCACGTGTTCAAGCTGTTTCTAGTGAACTCGGTGGTGAGCGTGTAGACATTATTTTATGGGATGACAATCCTGCGCAATTAGTCATTAATGCGATGGCTCCAGCAGAGATTTCTTCAATTGTGGTTGATGAAGACACTCATACAATGGATTTAGCTGTAGAAAAAGATCAATTATCTCAGGCAATTGGTCGCAATGGTCAAAACGTTCGATTGGCAAGCCAATTAACAGGATGGACTTTGAATGTAATGACTACGGACGAATTTGAAAATAAGAATTTGGAAGAGTCCAGTAAAATAGTGAAGTTATTTACAACTACACTGGAAATTGATGAAGAAATTGCTACATTATTAGTAGCACATGGCTTTTCTTCGCTTGAGGAAATCGCTTATGTTCCCAAAGAAGAGTTGCTTGCAATTGATGAATTCGATGAAGAAATTGTTGAAGAACTAAGAAATCGAGCAAACGATAAATTACTCACTATGGCTCTTTCTTCGGGTAAAGAGCTATCTGGTTCACCTGACGAATCACTACTCTCAATGGAAGGCATGACTGAAGAGCTAGCTAATAAATTAGCTGCGAAGGGAATTACCTCTATGGAAGATTTAGCGGAGCAATCTGTAGATGAGTTGTTAGAAATTGATGGGATAACAGAAGAAAAGGCCGGAGCTTTAATTATGAAGGCCAGAGAACCATGGTTTTTATGAGACTATGGATTTATTATAAATTAATGTAGTGCAATTATGCAGCTCTGTCTTTGAAGATGAATAGAACTGCTGAAAGGGGATCAAAATATGGCGGATGTGACGGTTAAACAATTAGCTCAAGTCGTTGGTATTCCGGTTGAACGCTTATTGAACCAGTTACAGGAAGCAGGGTTATCTTTTACCGATGACCAACAGACTGTGAATGAAGAGCAAAAGCGAATCCTACTCAATCATTTGAAGAGGGCTTCGCTGCGTGACGTGAATGCTTCACCTGAAAGAATTACTTTACGACGAAAAAGTTTATCACAAGTCACGGTTGGCCATGATGCTCATAGTGGAAAAACTGTAAATGTTGAAGTTCGTAAGAAAAAAGTATTTGTAAAGCGAGCTCCAATCATAGAGCAGCATGAGGTTGAAGAACCCGAGGTTTTGCCTGAAGAAAATCAAATCGCTACCGAACAGCATCCAGCTGAAGTTGCGCCAGAGGTTTTATCTGAAGCTCCTGCTGAGGCAGTTGAACAAGCTGCTGAAGCTACTGAGACCCCGGTGCACATGCAGGAAGAACTTGAGTCGGAAGCAACGCCACAGGAAGAAAATACTGATAATCTCTTGGAACCCTTGGCTACAGAAGCTGTTGAAAATACAACTGCTCCTGAAGATATTGAAGCGATAGCAGTCAAAGAAGAACATCGATTAGAAAAACAATCGAAAAAGAAGCATATTGATCAAGGCCCCGAATCAGAGGCATCAGATTTTAGAAAAGTTAAGAAAAAACCAAAATATCAAGCATCTTATGAACGAGATGATGAAGAGCAAGAAGGACATAGACGCGGCGGACGCAGTAAATTTAAAAAGCGCAAGGGTATTGAGAAATCAGACAAACTCAGAGAGGCCGAAGAGTCATTAACGCATGGCTTTGCCTTGCCTACAGCACCCGTAGTAAGAGAAGTTTTAATCCCAGAAACCGTTACTGTAGCTGAGCTGGCAAAAAGAATGTCTGTAAAAGCTGCCGAAGTCATTAAGATAATGATGTCCCTTGGGGCAATGGCAACCATAAACCAGGTTATTGATCAAGAAACAGCAGTCATTGTTGTTGAAGAGATGGGACATAAGGCGCATGTAATTAAAGAAGATGCAATTGAAGTCGGTCTAGGAGAGTCGATTACTAAGGGGAGTCGTACCGAATCCAGAGCCCCAGTAGTTACAATTATGGGACATGTGGACCATGGTAAAACCTCTTTACTGGATTATATCCGTCGGACGAAAGTTGCTATTGGTGAAGCCGGTGGTATTACCCAACATATTGGTGCTTACCATGTGAGCACGCCTAAAGGGGATATTACTTTCTTAGACACTCCAGGCCATGCTGCATTTACGGCAATGAGAGCTCGAGGAGCAAAAGTCACCGATATCGTTATCTTGATCGTAGCTGCCGATGATGGCGTTAAGCCACAAACAGTAGAAGCGATTCAACATGCGAAAGCGGCCAAGGTACCGATCATCGTTGCCATTAATAAAATGGATAAACCAGATGCTGATCCTGATCGCGTCATGAATGAATTAACTGTGCATGAAGTAATTCCAGAAGCATGGGGTGGTGATACGATGTTTATCAACATCTCAGCCAAATCAGGTATGGGTATTGATGAGTTACTTGATGCAATATTATTGCAATCGGAAGTTCTAGAGTTGACCGCGGTTACTGATGGTGCCGCTAAAGGCGTAGTGATTGAATCACGCTTGGATAAAGGTAGAGGACCTGTAGCAACAGTGCTGGTACAAAGTGGAACCTTACACAAAGGGGATATTTTACTTGCTGGTTTTCAGTATGGTCGAGTACGGGCTCTTGTTGGTGATAATGGGGATATGGTTGATACTGCTGGCCCATCAATTCCAGTTGAAGTTCTTGGTCTATCAGCAATTCCTCATGCTGGAGATGAAGCGGTTGTTGTTCCCGACGAGAAAAAAGCACGGGAAGTGGCTTTATTCCGTCAAGGTAAATTCCGTGATGTAAAACTTGCCAGACGCCAAAAATCAACCATTGAAGGCATCATGAAAAACATGGCTGCCGGAGAATCTAAGGTTCTAAATGTAGTTCTTAAAGCGGATGTTCAAGGTTCCCTTGAAGCAATTTCAGATGCTTTAGTGAAATTATCTACTGATGAAGTTAAAGTTGAAGTTATTTCGAGTGGTGTAGGCGGTATCACTGAATCGGATGTGCATTTGGCTATAGCCTCTAATGCGCTTCTAGTTGGTTTTAATGTCAGAGCCGATAGCAGCGCGAAGAAATTGGCAGAGCATGAATCAGTGCCGCTGCATTATTATAGTGTTATTTACGATATCGTTGATCAGATCAAGGGTGCTTTGACAGGCATGCTTGCGCCACAATTTAAAGAAGAAATTATTGGTATTGCCGAAGTTCGAGATGTGTTTAAATCACCAAAAATTGGTGCAATTGCAGGTTGTATGGTCGTTGAAGGTGTTATTAAGCGCAATAATCCTATTCGTGTACTACGTGCTAACGTGGTCATCTATGAGGGGACTTTGGAATCACTAAGAAGATTTAAAGATGATGTGGTTGAAGTCCGTCAAGGGTTTGAATGTGGTATTGGCGTCAAAAATTACAATGATGTAAAACCAGGCGATCTAATAGAAGTATATGAAACAGTAGAAATTAAGCGTGATTTATAAAGATGGGTCATAATTTTAAACGTACAGATCGTGTCGCTGAAATGATTCAGCGGAAGCTAGCTCAGATAATACCTATGGAAGTAAAAGATCCGCGCTTAACCGGATTTGTGACTATATCAGCAGTCAAAGTGGCTGCTGATTTAGGGCATGCCAAAGTATATTTTACCGTGCTTAATGATGATAAAAAAATGGTTACAGCTATTTTAAATGCTGCTGCCAGTTATTTGCGCAGCGCTTTAGCACGTAGTATTACCTTGCGCACAGTTCCTCAATTGCATTTTGTATATGACGAATCAATAGAGTACGGGCAACGTTTAAGTCGACTCATTGATGAAGTAAATCCGCCGACTTCAGAAGATAATGAAAGCGAATAAATCTTTAGCAATAGATGGAATTTTATTGCTGAACAAACCGGAAGGAATGACCTCTAATACTGCCTTACAGAAAGCAAAAAGGCTGCTAGGGGCGCAAAAAGCAGGGCATACGGGAAGTTTAGATCCATTAGCTACCGGTATGTTACCACTTTGTTTCGGTGAAGCGACGAAAGTATGTCAGTTTTTACTTGATGCAGATAAATGTTACCAAACTACGGGACTGCTGGGTGTTAAAACGAATACTGCTGATGCTACAGGAGAAGTGACTGCGCGTGTGGATGCATTTACTATTTCTGAAGCGCAATTATTGGATGTATTGGAGCAACACACGGGACATATAAAGCAGATTCCTTCGATGTTTTCCGCTTTAAAACACAATGGGACCCCTCTTTATCGTTTGGCTCGAGAAGGGATCAATATTGAGAGGAAAGCACGAGAGATCCTGATTAGTAATTTACAGCTTACTGCTTTCGATGGAGTTCACTTCTCTTTAACAGTGGCTTGTAGCAAAGGAACTTATATTCGTAACTTAGTTGAGGATATAGGTGACGTTTTAGGTGTAGGGGCTCATGTGACTCGATTACATAGAGTGTATACATCAGGTTTAGATAATATGCCCATGTACTCGCTCGATGCATTAGAGGCAATGTCTGTGTCCGAAAGAATGGATTGCTTAATTCCTATGGATATCGCAGTAAAGCATTTACAGCAAGTAACTCTTTTGGATGACGAGGTAGTTACTATCCGTCAAGGCAGAACAGTAACAAATAAAATAGATGTTGGAGAAGCTGATTGTGTACGTCTTTATGATGAGAATGCACAATTTATTGGGTTAGGTGAACGAAATACACAAGGTGATATTAAAGCGAAACGATTGCTTTCTTTTTAGTCGTAATCACGTGATAAAAGAAACAATCGCGGTTAAATATGAAATTTTTTGCACAAAAATAATTTTCAGTACTTGTTTCGTTGGACATGCCTTGGTAGAATGTTCGCCTTTAAATGAATACTTAGTAGTTCCGGGAGTGTATAATGTCGCTAAGCAGCGCGGATAAAGCAGCAATCGTTAAAGAATACAAGCGTTCCGATAAAGATACTGGTTCGCCTGAAGTTCAGGTTTCTATCATTACAAGCCGCATTAAATATTTAACTGACCATTTTAAAGAGCACAAAAAAGATTTCCATTCTCGTCGTGGACTACAAGAACTCGTTAATAAGCGTCGTAAGCTGTTAAAATATTTAAAGCGAAACGATGAAGCTCGCTATCAAACATTAATCCAAAGTCTGGAACTGAGAGATTCTTATTGATTGATGAGCAAACACATTTCTTTAGAAATGTACTTTTTAAAAAATACTTTAAATAAAGGCGCAATTTTCTGCGCCTTTTTTTCGTTATAATTACTTAATGAGGAAGATTACGTGGCTAAGTTTACAAAAGAAATAGCATTTGGTGACCACACTCTTATATTGGAAACAGGTGAAATTGCGCGACAAGCTGATGGAGCAGTATTAGCCAGTATGAATGGCACCCAAGTATTAGCTACGGTAGTTGGTAAAAAAGAAGGTGCGGAAGGAAATGATTTTTTTCCTCTGACTGTAAATTATCAAGAAAAATTTTATGCTGTTGGTAAAATCCCCGGTGGATTTAACAAACGAGAAGGTAGGCCCTCTGATAATGAGACATTAATTTCACGATTGATCGATCGCCCCATTCGACCTTTATTCCCTGATGGTTTTTGTAACGAAGTCCAAGTCATCGCGACAGTTCTTTCTTTAAATCCTGAAGTTTCCGCAGATATTGTGGCAATGGTTGCCTCTTCTGCCGCATTAGCACTTTCTGGCGTGCCTTTTAATGGGCCAATTGGCGCTGCACGTGTGGGTTATAAGGATGGGATTTACCTATTGAATCCGAGTCGTAAAGACTTAGAGCAATCCAGACTGGATTTAGTTGTTGCCGGAACTAAAGATGCTATTTTGATGGTAGAGTCAGAAGCAAAAGAATTAAGCGAAGACATTATGCGTGGCGCGATTATGTTCGGTCATGAAATGATGAAGAACGTAATCAAGGCAATCGAAGAACTGGCAGCGCAAGGTGGTAAAGCCCGTTGGGAATGGACCCCACCAGAAGTGGATACCCATTTGCAACAACGAGTTGCTGATATGGTTAAACAGGATGTTGAGGCAGCATACTTGATTAGAGACAAACAAGAGCGCTACCAACGTTTGGGTGAATTGAAAGATCAGACAATCGCAGCCCTGCAAGCTGAAAATGATGAGTTAAAGGCAGATGTTATTGGTTCTATGTTTGTTGAAATAGAACGTGCTACTGTGCGCAATCGAATTCTCGATGGCGAGCCACGAATTGATGGACGTGATCATAAGACAGTTCGTCCGATTGCGATTCGTACAAAACTTTTGGAAAGAACTCATGGCTCCGTTTTATTTACTCGCGGCGAGACACAAGCGATTGTTGTTGCTACTTTAGGTAATGAGCGTGATGCACAACTTCTCGACAATATTATTGGAGAAACAAAAGATCGCTTTATGCTGCATTACAATTTCCCTCCCTATTCAGTAGGCGAGACTGGTATGGTTGGCAGCCCCAAACGAAGAGAAATTGGGCATGGTCGTTTAGCCAAACGAGCTATTATGGCGGTATTACCAGAAGCAAATGAATTTCCTTATGTATTAAGAGTGGTCTCTGAAATCACTGAATCCAACGGTTCCAGCTCAATGGCTACAGTGTGTGGTACCAGCCTTGCATTGATGGATGCAGGCGTTCCATTGAAAGCCCCTGTTGCTGGGGTAGCAATGGGTTTGATTAAAGAGGGTGACCGCTATGCTGTATTAACGGATATATTAGGTGATGAAGACCATTTAGGTGATATGGATTTTAAAGTTGCTGGAACAGAACAGGGAATTACAGCATTACAAATGGACATTAAAATCCACGGGATAACCAGTGAAATTATGGAGCAAGCCCTGGATCAAGCTTTAGCTGGTCGCCTGCATATTCTTGGTGTCATGAATAATGCATTAGCAGAGCATAGAGAAGAGTTATCGCAACATGCACCTCGAATTACTACCATGAAAGTTGCTGAAGACAAGATTCGAACTATTATTGGTAAAGGCGGGGCAACAATTAAAGGATTGATTGATAGCACTGGTGTTTCTATAGATATCGATGATACAGGTGTAGTTCAATTATTTTCTCCAGATATGAATGCATTGGAAGAGGCACAAAAGCAAATTAAAGCATTAATTGCCGAAATCGAGGTTGGTCATACTTATCAGGGTAAGGTAAGTAAGATTGTGGATTTTGGTGCTTTTATCAATCTTTTACCTGGAAAAGACGGTTTACTCCATATTTCTCAAATCTGCAGTGATCGATCACAAAAAGTTGAATCTGTACTGCAAGAAGGCCAAGAAATTGAAGTCTTTGTTGCTGGTATCGATAAACAAGGTCGTGTGAAGCTTGAGTGGAAAGATAAGCCGCAAGCAGAAGGAGCAACAGACGCTCCAGCTACATCAGCTGCAGCGGAGCCTCTTGAGGAAGTACATCAAGACGCGCCCAGTGTAAGTGATCGTGTAGGCGAAGAAGAGTAACCTTTGATTGCTAAGCTCTCTGACATCTTGATGTTGGAGAGCTTAATTTCATTGAAGAGAGCGCGGTGCCGTTAGGAGACATTCCGCATCAAATCCAATTGCAGGCTAATATTTAAATCCACCTCTTACACACTTCCATTATCCTGAGACGTTTTCGATGAGGGGGCTCCTGCTCTTAGCATCATATTTTATCATAATGCGCATATTCTCAGGGTACAGCATCTTCCGTAAATGCTTACCGCTGGAATAATGTTCGACATGAAATTTAAGCAGGATTACTTGCTTTGGGTCAACGTTAAGAATTCAGCGCGACTTGTTGGGTTATTACGCATTTCACCTAGCATCACTGAAGTGGTCATTACTGAGTTTTGCTTTTCAACACCGCGCATCATCATGCACAGATGCTTGGCTTCAATAACTACCGCCACACCTCGTGCACCAGTAATTGATTCCAGGCATTTTGCAATTTCGGTGGTTAAGCGCTCCTGAATTTGCAAGCGTCGAGCGTAGTAATCAACAATGCGTGCCATTTTTGATAATCCGATTACTTTGCCGTCAGGAATATATCCCACATGACATTTGCCAAGGAATGGGAGTAAATGGTGTTCGCACATTGAATACATTTCTATATCCTTCACGATAACCATTTCGTTCATGTCCGAATCAAAAAGGGCATCATTGATGATGTCATCTAAATTTTCGTGATAGCCTTTGGTCAAATAACGGATAGCATTGGCAGCACGTGCAGGCGTGTCAACCAATCCTTGCCGAGTTATATCTTCACCTAATTGTGTTAGCAGTTCTTTATATAGTTTTTCCATAGTGAATTCCTAGCCTGGGGGCCAAGTCATATGACGTCCGCCCAGTAAATGTAAATGAATATGATATACTGTTTGGCCACCGTCGGGATTAATATTGAAAACTAATCGATATCCTGCGTCACTTATTCCTTCAGTTTGAGCAATTTTTTTTGCCCCTAAAATCATTTTTCCCAACAGGGCCTGGTTCGCATCGCTGGCTTCATTCAGTGTAGCAATATGTTGCTTTGGAATAATCAGCAGATGTTTAGGAGCTTGCGGGTTGAGATCATGAAAAGCCATTATCTCATTATCTTCATAAACTACTGATGCAGGGATTGCACCTTGTGCAATTTTGCAAAACAAGCAATTCATAGGCAATCTCATTTGAATTAAAAGAGCTATTATACATTGCATTACTTATAATGCGACAGCTTCTCTTTGCCTTTTAATGTGTTTTTTCGCATAATAGCCGCTTTATAGCGTCATTCTACATGTGGGCAATGATCATTTTTAAAATGAAAATCGCTTTGTATGAGGAGAATTGCTTTTATAGTGAGTGCGCTAATAAGACATATTTTATGCTTTTATTTCAAGCTAAATTAATGCTGAGTTATTTTTACTTCGACAAGAGGGGAGATGGATAAATGAGTTTAATGAAGATTAGCAGTGGTCGTGATTTGCCAAAAGAAATTAATGTAATTATTGAAATCCCTATGCACAGTGAACCTGTAAAATATGAAGTGAATAAAGAGTCTGGGGTTTTATTCGTTGACCGCTTTTTATCAACACCAATGTTTTATCCTGTCAATTATGGCTATGTTCCTAACACCTTATCGGAAGATGGAGATCCTGTTGATGTCCTCGTTGTAACTCCAGTGCCTCTAGTCGGTGGTTCAGTAATTCCATGTCGACCAGTTGGAATGTTAAAAATGACTGATGAGTCTGGTGTGGACGCTAAAATTTTAGCTGTTCCGACAAACAAACTTACTAAAATTTATGAAGCAATCAAAACTCATGAAGACATTCCACAGCATTTATTAAACTCTTTAGAGCATTTTTTCAGCCATTATAAAGATTTAGAAGAGGGCAAATGGGTTAAGCTGAATGGTTGGGTTGGTCCTGAAGCCGCTTACGAAGAAATTATGGCTAGTGTCGCTCGTTTTAACGATAAAGAGAAAAAATAGGTAATTGTTTTCCTTTTTACGAAAAATCTATTGCCTGTAATGCCGTATAGTCTAGATATTGTCATTCCGGCGAAGGCAGGAATCCATCACTGAATTGGCCCAGTTGTCTGATTAGGGATGGATCACCGCCTCCAAGGAAATGGCGATATTATGTACAAATGGCTAAACGTAATGAGCAACAAGTCAAATTTTGAGGAATGGGCGCAAAAACTTTTTTATACAAGGTGTCGAGTATAAAGCGCAGTACCTGAAGGCGTTAAAAATTTTTTAATGCCTTCAAAGACCAACACTGACTTAGATTATTGCATCACTCTTGTTGCTTGCTCTATCTCGCTTTCTTTGAAACCATATGGTACTTTATTCCGGGTGATAAAAGCTTAAGGAAATTCGGTGGCATACCATCTTTCTACATTGTTCATCATACTGCTTCTTTTAGTTTTTTTGGCTGCTTTTTTTTCAGGCACTGAAATCGGTATGATGTCGATAAACCGCTATAAGTTAAAACATTTGGTCAAGAAAGAAAACAAACAGGCAATAAGAGTGAATCAAATACTCTCTCGACCTGATCGATTATTGAGTGTGGTGTTAATCGGTAATACCCTGGCTAATATTCTTGCTTCAACAATAGCGACATTGATCGGCCAACATATTTATGGTGATGCAGGAATTGCCATAGCTACCGCCTTTTTAACCCTGGTGATTTTAGTATTTGCTGAAATGATCCCCAAAACATTTGCCGCTATTTATCCACAGCAAGTTGCATTTGCTACTTCGTTACCCTTGCAAATTTTACAATGGATTCTTGCGCCGCTGGTATATATAACCAGCTTTATGTCCAACGGAGTTTTACGTTTATTTCGAGTCTCAATCGATAAAATCCAAAAAGAATCATTGACGGGCGAAGAATTACGTTCCGTAGTACATGAAGCAGGAGGTTTGCTACCTGTTGAGCACAAAAGTATGTTAATTAGCCTTCTGGATCTCGAACAAGCAACAGTCGAAGATATTATGATTCCTAAATCAGATATCGTAGGCATTGACATAGAGGAGCCTTGGTCGGAAATTCTATATCAATTAGAAACAGCTAAGCATACCCGCTTGCCCTTATATCGAGATTCGATAGATGATTTGGTCGGCATGATTCATGTACGTGATGTTCTTAATTTGGCTATTGAGAATGAGTTGGATCTTAATAGCCTATTGAATGCGGCTGATAAACCATACTATATTCCTGAAGCAACCCCTCTCAACCTTCAGATTTTAAATTTCAGGAAAATGAAAAGACGTAGTTCTTTTGTCGTGGATGAATATGGAAATATTCAGGGTCTAGTCACTATGGAGGATATACTTGAAGAAATCGTAGGCGAGTTTACCACGGATGTCGCTGCATTAAGTCGAGGGATTACGCCCCAAAGTGATGGCTCAGTTATTGTCGATGCCGGTCTAACACTACGTCATTTAAATCGTTTAATGGGATGGCACTTACCTTTGATAGGACCTAAAACCTTAAGTGGTCTAATCGTAGAACATCTTGGATATATTCCTCCAGCTGATTCATGTTTGGCTATAGAAAACTATCGTATGGAAATATTAAAAGTAGGCGATAATACGATTAAAAGTGTAAAGGTATTTAAATTGAGTAAAAAGCGCAAATAATGACCTTATTCATTGAATGCTATTCCGAGCCGATGCAGGATCGAGATTAGGTATGAGTATGATGATAAAATAAGGGTATTATTCTTCTTCATAATCTTCTCGGGATGAGGTGATCGTGGTTGAGTGCAGTTATTTTCGTAAGTGTTCCAATACATTTTTACACTGATTAAGAAATTCTTTAAATTGTGTATCCTTAATAAAATATCCATCAATATTAAAGTGTTCTGTCGCGATCTTATCTTTGTTGTTATTGGAGGTGGTAAGAACAAAAATTCGTATACTATTAAATTTTGCATGGGCGCGAAAAGATTGCAAAAATTCTAAACCATTCATTTTAGGCATCATTAAATCTAAAACAATGATCGTAGGCAGTGCTTGGGTTTCAGTATTATCCTTCGTTAAGATATCTAAGGCTTCAATCCCATTTCGAGCTATTTGCAATGTAAGGGGCAAATTTAATTTGCCAAGTTCTCTTTCTAAATAGATGCGATCAATTTCATCATCATCAACAACCAAGATATGGGGGATTGCTATTCTATGAGTCACGCCGCACCTCCAATTTGTTTAGGCCAAGTAAAATGAAATATTGCTCCCTGATTTTTATCTGATTTGACACCGATATTTCCTCCTTGAGCTTCAACAATTTTCTTAGCAATGCTAAGCCCAACCCCGCAGCTTTCTAAAACATCACGGGGTTGCAGGGTTTGAAAAAGTTGGAAAATCCGATCTTGATATGCGCGCTCAATACCAGGCCCATCATCGGCGACAAAAAATTCATAATAATCATTTTTTTCCGCAACACCCACTTGAATGTGCCCTTTCTGAAGATGGTGGTGTTTTACTCCATTATCAATCAGTTCATATATTACTTCTTGTAATAGTTTTCTTTCTGCCACGACCGTAAAATCACAATGCTCACAACAAATATTAAAGTCATTTGCAGCTTCCACTTTATGGGCGACAGAGTTTACTAATTCGGGAAAATTAATTTTTTCAACTTTTGAGTGCATGGTTCCGGCTTGTGTGTATTTTAATAGCCCGTCTAATAAATTAGACATGCGATAAGCACGCTTTCGTAAGAAGGTTAGATATTTTCGAGATTGGGAAGTTAATTGATTGCCTACATCTTCCTCAATCCAAGAAACTAAATGTTCGATTGCCGGTAAGGGTGATTTTAAATCATGCGCGGCTAAATAAACAAAACGTTCCAATTCATCTTCTGCATGTTTGACTAAAATTAAATTGGCAACTCTTGCTTTAAATTCTTCAGTAGAGAAGGGTTTAATCATATAATCTTGAGCACCCTCTTGAAGCATGCGCACACAAAGTTCATCGTCTGCTTTCGCCGTTACAATCATAATAGGGGTAGACAGGAGTGACGAATGCTGTCTTATTGCATGGACCATTTCTATTCCGTTCATATTGGGCATCATGATATCGCTAATGATTACTTGAGGATGTAAATTGATCGCCTTATCCAAACCTTCTTTACCGTCTCGCGCACTAGCGATACGATACTCTTTGCTTAACAGTTCACACACAAATTCATTCATGGTCAAATTATCTTCTACCACTAAAACAAGAGGTAGATTTGCATGATTTTCTCTATTAAGCTGCTTCGTCACTATTTTGCGTTGGCTTACAATGCGAGGGATTTCAATGGTTTTGTGCATGGGTTGTTCACTATGCACCAATTGATCTGCTGGAGCATTTAACGGGATTTGCATGATAAAAAGCGCACCACCTAATTTTGATTGCTGCACTTTAATTTTGCCCTGATGCAATTCGATAAAATTTTTTACAATTGCTAGCCCCAATCCGGTACCTTCAGAATGCCCCATGCTTTCCTCCATTTGAAAGAAACGTTCAAAAATCGCTTCTCTATATTCTGAAGGAATCCCTGGGCCATTATCTTCAATGGAAAACTCCGCATTCGCATTTATTTTATCGAGCTTCAGATTAATGGTGCCATGAAATGGACTAAATTTTATCGCATTGGAGAGCAAGTTGATAATCACACGCTCGATTTTTTCATAATCGATTTGAATGTATAATTTGGGGGGTAGAGAATAAGAAAGATGCAACCCTTTTGCTTCAATATCTGCCTCAAATAAAGAGACAATCCTTTTAATAAGGTGGACAAAATCAATGTTGTAATAATTAATTTGTAATCTACCCGAATCAAATTTTGCAATATCTAATAAATCATTTACATGTTTTAATAAGAGAAGTGCATTCTGTTTCATTAATTGTATTTTTTTGACTTGTGATGGCGCTAAAGTTTTATCTCGTAACAAAGTATCTATGGGGCCTAAAATTAACATGAGTGGGGTACGTAATTCATGACTAATATTCGCAAAAAATTGTGTTTTTAGTTGATCAAGCGATGCTAAATTGTAATTAGCAACTTGTAATTTTTTGTTAATGACTTGAATTTCTTGTGCTCGTTGATAAATTTCAATCTCCATCTCCCCGGCACGGGTACGCAACGCTTCCATTGCTTTTAGTTGATCATAGCGAGTTTTTTTTAGCTGAATGTATTCTGTGACGTCTTCGACTCGATGAATAATATATTTAATTTTCTTATGGCTATCGAAAACGGGTAGATTTATCGGACTCCAATAACGTTCTTCGTATCCTCCGCCTTGTTCGGTAGGGCGGCGAATATCGTATTTTTGGATTGCCATGGTGTCATGAGTTTTATATTTTAACACTCTATTTAATGAATCGTTTAAATTACTTACTCCAGTTGCCTGAGGGTCTTCTGGATTATCTGGAAACACTTCAAATATATTTTTCCCAATAATTTGTTCTCTAGTTACCATAGTGGCGTGCAGATAATTATTGCTGGCAGCAATAATCTTAAAATCTCTATCTAAGACAAGATAAAGTCCAGGAGCAGACTCAAAAATAGATTTATAATCAATGGGTTCTTGTGTACTCTCCATTGCAGCACCTCACAATCCGTGTATACTAAGTATAAAATATATACAGTATATTTAAAAGTAATTCAGTGGATGTGTTAACCTGCTATATTTCATCACTTTGTTTTAAGGTAACTACTTGTGCTGTGAACATATACCCTCCGTTGCGAATGGTTTTGATTAAGGCGGGTTTTTTTGCATCAACTTCTATCTTTTGGCGAAGCCTGCTTATTTGCACATCAATTCTGCGATCAAAAGGATTTAAATCACTGTTTTTAGTGATCTGCAGGAGGAGTTCGCGATCCAAAATTCGTTGGGGTTGTTGCACAAAAGTAAGTAGCAAATCATATTCCCCAGCGCTTAATGATAATTCTTCATTCGCATTACTGAACACTTGCCTGGATGCAGGATAAAGCCGCCAATTGGCAAAAACAAGAACCTCTTTCTCATGATCCGATTGTTGTTGTGCGCGTAACACCCGTCGATTAATTGCACTAACGCGTGCATGAAGTTCTCTTGGTAATAGTGGCTTTACAATAAAATCATCTGCTCCAGCTTCGAGTACTTTGATGCAGGCTTCCTCATCTGGAGTATCATTAATAATCAATAAAGGTACTGGATAATCTGTATAAAATTGATGAATGGCCTGCGGTCTATTTTTTAAAATAGACCAGCTAATTAAAATGGCAACAACTTTCCCTAACCCGTTTTGAATGGGAGTTAATTGATGTTGCTGCACGATATTTATATTAAATTGAGCAAAGTATTTTTTGAGATCCTCACTCACAGGATCGTTATCAATAAATAATAGATAACTGGGTTGCGGCATTAATTTATTCCCGATTTTTTAAGCACTATTCGCTATAATTTTGTCAAGATTAATATAGACTTGCAATTATTTTCGATATTATCCTAGAAAAAGTAGCTGAAAGCCCATCGATTTTCTATGCAGCTGTAAGTCGGTTCTATTATAAAATATTTCCTGTGAGGAATAGAGCATTACATTTTCCCCTGCTAAGAAAATTCATTATCTGAAGACATCGCTCAAGGAGAGAGGATGAATCATAAAAGTGCTCCATTTTCAAATTGGTTTGTTGTAGAACAGGCCCGGAAACAAGTCCATCCTCAGTCGCAAGAAGCACATCAATTATTCTCGAATCGAGAATTTAATTTGTGGATGGAAGGATTGCTTGATTTTTTGAATAAAAATGATGAGGTGCCGGTTACATGGGCTACTCTATTTGATGAGTGGAATGTTGAGCAACTACAGATGGTATTGGAATATTTTTCTAATCCAGAGTTTGCTGCTTTGGTTAATGCCATTTTCTTCTACAAGTTCTACCCGGACAAATTATTTACTGATGTAATACATCCGGAAAAGCTCATTTCGGTGCAAATGCGTTTAGGGGTATTGCATCATTACATTGAATCAATACAACAACAATTATATAGAGTTGCCTTAAAAAATGATTTAACTCCAACTGTTGATTATTTCTTACATAATGAAGAACCTCCTCAAGGTATCCTCATCGAGATCAATGAAGAGCACAGGCAACTGATACAGGCGGCAGTTAAAAAACTTAGAGTAAATGTGAGCCTAAGTCAGGAAAAACCTGAGGCTAGTGATTGGTTACATGATCTTAAGCGGGCCTATAAATTCTCATTTAACCCAAATCGTTTAATCGATGCCGTGATGATGCTACAGCAAAATCTGTTATCCGAAGTGATAGAACAAGAACAACGTGCCGTTATTTTTCGAGAAAAAATGGTGATTTTGTACCATCAATGTTCTTCTGCAGAGTGTTTGGATTTATACGGTTTTTTTGCTAATGAGGATACTTGCTGTTTGCTTTATACTTTTTATAAAATCGTACAAGGTAGTACATTCGACTGGTTACCCATTCTAAACACAGAAGAAAGAATTACGGTGCTGAAAGTATTCGATGCTTTATGCTGTGTTCTGGAAGCATTACGAATCGAATTAAAAAATAGACATTTGCTTGCTGCAACTTATAGGTATGATTTAGCTAATCCAAACATCGATGTAGGGGATCGTAATCGCGATGCAGTGTTTAGAGTAATAAGAATTTATCAACAAACTCCCATCACTCCAGATAATGTGATTGAACAATTATTTCAATCTATTGAATGTTCTGATTAATTGAAGCCTGTTGGCAACGCTAATATTTTAGCAAATGAGGCAATTTAAGTACCGATATTCGAATACTTTATCTACTGTGTATCGGTGCTCTAAGGCCACATCATTTGATCTCAATCTTGAGAAGGCTTCACAGTTCTAGAGGATTAATTCGCCTGATTATTTTTTCTTTGCTTCTAAAAGAAATGAACGCAAATATTTAATGATTAAAGCGCCTAGCTTTTTTTCCCTACCTGATTGAGTCAGTGGAATACCAATTTTTCGTGAAATTTTAGCTTTAAGGGCCGAGATGCCAACCAATCTTTTCCATGAAAATCCACCACGATTCATTTGTTCACCTCCTCATGATAAATAAGCGAGTATACTCTTGTTTTTCTTAGTTTAAAGTAATTTTTATTGCGATTTTTAGGGCTATTTGCACTGTGTAAGATTGACCAAAATGATGTGATTTTAGCGTGTTGAACATTAGCTTATCCCAAGTATAACGAGTAATCTTCTCTCAGTAGCGCAATGTTTGGAGGGAGATCCCTGTGATACTCGAGATGGCGTGAGTCTATCTATTCCTGATCATGAGAAGGGCTGTTTATATGCCAATTATAAATGTAACTGTCAATGGTGTTTATGTGTTTGAGTTGGCTTAGTAAAGGTTCTTTAGCGAATTGTACTAAATGAAAAATGACATCTTTTTTGCTTCCACCAAAATCCTCTTCATACCAATCGTATAATTTAGAGATAATGAGTTTTCCCTCAATGACATTAACTCCTCTAAGTGAGTTAATATAATTTGAGGCAGCTTGATTTAATTGTTCCTCAAGCATTTTTCCTTGATAGATTTTTCTACTAAGATTAGGTGCGCCAATCGTGCCATTACTTAAGGCATAATGAGTGCGAGGATCATTCCAAATCGCTCTGATGATGCGGTTATTAATGTCATCTAAAGTTAAAGAAGTGTCTCTTACCGTGATTAGATTAGCTCCCCAGGGGCCTATACTGAATAATCCCGGTGAAATATTAATTTCTTGGATTGAAGTAACTGGATAATAATTAGCTATAATTTGCACCGTAAGAGCATTGTATACATTAATCCAATACGCCAATTGTTCATCGCGATTGTAATTATCAATATTTACTTCAGACATGCTCTTTAAATAGTCTTTAAGTAAATTTAAGTCTGTTTGAGTCATGTGGGCATAATCAACCAGATTGATATTTTCTTCATTGGTAACGATACGACGATTTAGAAAATCTTGCCAAAGTTTATGAGAAATCACTTCTTTTGATAAAGGGTTATTTACTTCCCATTTTGGCCACAAATTTTTATAAAAAGATGCATTTGCTAACCCTGATATGAGAAGCATTAATATAAGAAGATATTTACTGCGGAATACTGTTTTAAACATGAATTATTGCTCTGTTGCGAAGGGCGTTCCCTATGGTGTTGCCATCTAAAAACTCTAATTCTCCACCAGAAGGAATACCATGCGCCAATTGAGTAATATTGATTGGCAGATTATGCAAAAGCTGGTGAATAAAATGAATGGTCGTTTGTCCTTCTATACTGGGGCTTAACGCCAATATCACTTCTTTAACTTGTTCTTGGATGATAAGGTTTTTAAGTCGGGGTAATCCAATGTCTTCTGGTCCTAATCCATCGAGTGGAGATATTTTTCCCATGAGAACGAAGTACTTCCCTTGAAACGCGTTGCTTTGTTCTATAGCAGATACATCAGCTGGGCTTTCTACGACACAAAGTAAGGAGGAATCCCGATTTGGATTTTGGCAGAGAGTACAAACTGTTTGTTCTGTATAATTAGCACAGCGTTCACAATGATGAATGTTGTTCATCGCTTGCTCTAGACATGAGGCAAGGTGTAACCCTCTCTGTCTTTGATGCTGGAGTAAATGAAACACCATACGCTGTGCTGATTTTGGACCTACGCCTGGCAGACAGCGTAGCGCTTCTACCAGGCGGTTTAGCATATCCATCGTTAGGACTATTCCTTATCGCCGCCCATTAAGTCAGTTGGGATGTTTAGACCAGCGGTCAATTGACTGATTTTTTCTTTAGATGCTTTTTCAATTTTTCGTACGGCATCGTTAATTGCAGCAGCAACTAAATCTTCCAACATTTCTACATCTTCTTCCATCATTGTAGGTTTGATTTTCACTTCGGTAGCATCATGTCGGCCATTCATTTTAATAACAACCATCCCACCACCAGCTTCACCAGTGACTACTAATTGACTTAGTTGTTGTTGCGCTTCTTGCATACGTTGTTGCATTTTTTGCGCTTCTTTCATCAGGTTGCCAAGATTTTGATTCATATCCATTATTAAGGCCTCATATGTTTAGGTTTAAAAATTCATTATATTATAAGTCATCTTTTAGCGGGACAATAGAATTTTTGACCAGTTTCGCTGAAAATTCTTGCTGAAGTTGCTGGAACATCGGATCATTGTTCAATGCTACTTCCGCTTTGTGCTGTTTTTGTTGGGCTGCTTGCTCTTTCTGCTGAGCAGGAGAGGCTTGCACCGACTCATCACTGTTTAAAATAATTTTTATTGGATTCTGGTAATATTGACCTAGAGCTGCTTCAAGGCGTGAGAACACCGTTGGAGTAAATAAGGACTGATGTCCTTTGGCCACACGTAACGTGATTTCTCGTCCATCCTTTGCAATTAATTCCGCATTTTCTGCCGCATTGAGTGCTAAACCAGTAAGTTTCAGATGAGGGATAATATGGGCCCAATCTTTATCTTCATGATTCGTCTGCTCTGGCGTGTTTTTCTTTTCTTCTTGAACATCTTGAACGTCGGAAGCAACACCATTATTGGCTAGGTTCTGAGTTTCTGTTTCTGGAACA
>NZ_CP171154.1:1617500-2095000 GCF_043161935.1 Legionella sp. 227
ACGATAATGAGGGTGAAAAGCCCTCACGCCGGAAGTCCCAGGTTTCCTGCACGACGTTAATCGGAGCAGGGTGAGTCGGCCCCTAAGGCGAGGCTGAAGAGCGTAGTCGATGGGAACCAGGTTAATATTCCTGGACTTTTTATAAGTGGTGAAGTGGGGACGGAGAAGGCTAGATAAGCCAGGCGTTGGTTGTCCTGGTACGTGCATGTAGGGGGATGGTTTAGGCAAATCCGGACCATTATTAACTCTGAGGTGCGACGTGGTGCTGACACTTCGGTGTACAGCGAAGTTATTGATGCCCGGCTCCCAGGAAAAGCTGCTAGCCATAACTTATAGAGAACCGTACCGCAAACCGACACAGGTGGACAGGTAGAGAATACTAAGGCGCTTGAGAGAACTCGGGTGAAGGAACTAGGCAAAATGGTACCGTAACTTCGGGAGAAGGTACGCCCTTTCTGGTGATGGGATTTACTTTCAGAGCTGGAGAGGGCCGCAGAGACCAGGTGGCTGCGACTGTTTATTAAAAACACAGCACTCTGCAAATTCGTAAGAAGACGTATAGGGTGTGACGCCTGCCCGGTGCCGGAAGGTTAATTGATGGGGTTATCTTCGGAGAAGCTCTTGATCGAAGCCCCGGTAAACGGCGGCCGTAACTATAACGGTCCTAAGGTAGCGAAATTCCTTGTCGGGTAAGTTCCGACCTGCACGAATGGCGTAACGATGGCCACACTGTCTCCACCCGAGACTCAGTGAAATTGAAATCGCTGTGAAGATGCAGTGTACCCGCGGCTAGACGGAAAGACCCCGTGAACCTTTACTATAGTTTTGCACTGGACTTTGATGATAACTGTGTAGGATAGGTGGGAGGCTTTGAAGTGAGGACGCTAGTTCTCATGGAGCCGACCTTGAAATACCACCCTGTTGTTATTGAGGTTCTAACTTGGTCCCGTAATCCGGGATGAGGACAGTGTATGATGGGTAGTTTGACTGGGGCGGTCTCCTCCCAAAGAGTAACGGAGGAGCACAAAGGTACCCTCGGTACGGTCGGACATCGTACCAAGAGTGTAAAGGCATAAGGGTGCTTGACTGCGAGAGCGACGGCTCGAGCAGGAACGAAAGTTGGTCTTAGTGATCCGGTGGTTCTGAATGGAAGGGCCATCGCTCAACGGATAAAAGGTACTCCGGGGATAACAGGCTGATACCGCCCAAGAGTTCATATCGACGGCGGTGTTTGGCACCTCGATGTCGGCTCATCACATCCTGGGGCTGAAGCAGGTCCCAAGGGTATGGCTGTTCGCCATTTAAAGTGGTACGCGAGCTGGGTTTAGAACGTCGTGAGACAGTTCGGTCCCTATTCTGCCGTGGGCGTAGGAAAATTGAGAGGAGCTGCTCCTAGTACGAGAGGACCGGAGTGGACGAACCTCTGGTGTACCGGTTGTGACGCCAGTCGCATCGCCGGGTAGCTAAGTTCGGACGGGATAACCGCTGAAAGCATCTAAGCGGGAAGCCTCCCTCAAGATGAGTTTTCCCATGAAGCCCGTTGAAGACTACGACGTTGATAGGCAAGGTGTGGAAGCGCAGTAATGTGTGCAGCTAACTTGTACTAATTGGCTGATTGTCTTGACCATATAATCTGAATTACTTCAGATTAACTGAATGTGACTACAAGAAAAGTGGGTTGGGTTAAGACCCAACCTAAAAAAAATGTGTACTCTTTATTTACCTAACGCATGATTCGGGTATAATGCGCCCATTAATCATGTTAAACCAGTTTTCCTGGCGACCATAGCGGTTTGGAACCACCTGATTCCATCTCGAACTCAGAAGTGAAACGAACCCGCGCCAATGATAGTGTGAGGCTTCCTCATGTGAAAGTAGGTCATCGCCAGGGTTTTATTCTTAAAAGCGGCTAACTAAGCCGCTTTTTTTTTCATTTTGAATAATAAACTTCAATAACAGAGCATGCTTGGACTAAGGATATGGATTTTAAGTTTGTTGTTTCTCCTGTTAATCAAATTAAAATTATAACTTTTTGCTTGTATTTTATCTTTTTTGCTCATCAATTGTGCTCTCATCGGGGTTCATGTAATTGATTTTTATTAAACTTTAGTTTAAGTTAATTTTATTTAGGATAGGTTGTAGCTTATGTTAGTCCAACAAATTTTGGATTTTATCAAAACGCTTGAAAAGGAAGGCACACCGATTCCGTGTGATAAAGTGCTATCTGAATGTCTTTCAGAGCGATTTTCTAAAAAGCCAGCTGGCTCTAAATTAACCAGTGATGACCTTCATTTTCTTCTTACGTGCTATAAAAGTCGATGGGAAGCGATAGTCGATAAAGATGATGATTATACCCGTAATCCATCTGCTTCTAACCTCGCGTGGATAGCTTTAGCGAAAGAACTTGCTCCTCTAGCCAAAATTAATTATTTAAAAATATTAATCCCAACCTTAAGCAATGAAAAAGATTTGAATGACTTTTCATCGCTGAACGAAACCGTAAATCTCTTTAATTTTTATCTAGGCCACGGTGGCAAGACTTTATACCGAAAATGGAGTTTTTGTAAGCACCTAGAAAATCGACAATTTACCTTATCAACGTATAGATCAGACAGAAAATTGACTGCAGTGACAATAGATGAGTTAGCCCGTTTAAAATTATGCAAAGTAACTGCTCGCGAAGTCAGTGTAAATGATGAACATTTCAAAAACTTTTGGGATCTCTTGCGCAAAAAAGTCTTTGTTAATTTAAGCGCCCAAGGGAATATGCCTATAGCCTTACTTCCTCATATGCTCGCATTGATCGAACGCTACTACTATTTACGGGCTCATAGCTTAGATTTTTCCTTGTTTAAAAATGAAGTAAGGAGTTTTTTTGCTCGTTTATACCGTTATGAATTAGCAGATGTAAATTTTTTGTATGGTACAAAAATTGCGTATAAAGAGGATGAGCAATATATGCTCGATCTATTTATTAATCTTTATACAGCTAATGATTTTATGGATCTGGATTATGAAATCCAAACGTTAAGCAAATGGTTATTCGATATTAATCCTGATTTAAAGGCCGTAAGTAAAGAGTTAGGTCCTTTTTATCAAGGATTATCCAAAGACATTAAAGACGCAGATCGACCAGTTGTTCCGTCGGAGGCTTTTGTAAATTGTTGTAAGTTACTTGTTTCATTACTTACTACCCAGTTTGAACTTTCCATTTTCTTTACTCGACAAACACACAGTTTATGGGATAAAAAAAATACAGTATTTCCTGAAGCATATGGAATTTTTACTATTTTGTTGCCATTAATTGCGGCAAATAAACCTAAAGCTTTAGAGGACGCTTATGCCAAGATTATTAAGGATATAGTCATTCCTGCAAGTGAAGATAATACCTGGTATACATGGTTTACTCGTAGTAATTCAACAATTAAATGGTTGGAGCTTGTCCAGAATTGTAAGTTAAACGAACTCGGTGTTTATTGGTTTGAACCTGAAATATTGTTTAATGCCTTGAAGCTTTTTGATACAAGGAATGAGTCGGTTCAAAAGCAGATCAATTCACTATTGGATGACATAATTCAAACTTATGCCCAAAATCAAAATGATCTCATGAAGCAATTGCGAGTGAATATTTTGTTTACGGAGTTTCTAGAAACATTAACTGAGGATCACCGCGTCTATATATTAAGATTAATTTCAACATGTGATCCGAAAATAGCTAAATCAAATTTTCTCAATAATTGTACCAAATACATCAATAGACAAGTATCTGAGCTATGCCAACGTCCAACATCTTCATCATCAGCGTTCTTCCCGCTACTTACTAAACTTGATCATAAAAAATTATTTCATTTGACTGATGGTATAAAAGATGTTGAAACAATGATGAGCGAGTATAAAACTCAATTATCTAAGCTTAATATCGAACCTAGTTTCGGAGAGAAAATCAGTAATTACTTAATGAAAATAAGCCATCCCATTCTAAGCGCAGCACAAAAAGAAAACGTCAAGGATTGTGGACGGCCTATACATGATTATTATATAGGTCAGTATACCTAGAGGCTTGTTTAAATTATACTCGCATGAAATCATAGGGTTTTCTCTGTGCGTTTCCTGCCACCCCGAGAAATGACGAGGAGGGGTGGAGTTTGGCTCAAAAGATCAGGTCTGGTTTTTTACTTAACTAAAATTAAACTTTATTTGGCGTATTGAGTGCAGAGCTTAATAAAATTTTCGTATCGCCTTTCTGAAATAAAACCCTCATTCTTTGCTCTAATAATGGCACAATGAGGCGTATCTTTATGCGTACAATTGCGAAATTTGCATTGTGACAGATAGGGGCAAAACTCAGGATAGCCACGAGCGATTTCTGTAGCATCGATATGCCATAAACTAAACTCCCTGACTCCCGGAGAATCGATTAAGGCACCACCGCTGGGCAAATGATAATAGCGTGAGTTGCTGGTAGTATGCCTGCCTAACTCGGATAGTTCCGAAAGGGCATTTATGGAAATATTTTGTTCATGAGGCAAAATATTGGAAATAAGTGACGATTTCCCTACCCCAGATTGTCCTACAAACACACTGATTTGATGATTTAATATATTTTTCAGTGCTTCTAAGCCATCAGGAGTGCATTTACTTGTTTGCAGGATTGGATAATGAAGCCTCCCATAATCAAGAAGTAACTGTTCTTTTAGGGCTTCGCAAGGCAAATCCGTTTTATTCAATAGAATTACGGCCTGCAAGTGTAGTGTTTCTGCCATCACTAAATAGCTATCAAGTAACGGCCAGGAGATTTCGGGTTTTGGTGCGATCACAATGATGAGTTGTGTAATGTTTGCTGCAACGGGCTTGACCACACCTGAGCTGGTTGGTTTTGCCAAAACGCTGCTGCGAGGGTAAAGACTGACTACTACACCTTGATTCGTTCCTTCTGTTTGCCAAATTACCCGATCTCCAGCAACTAATGTTTCCAGATTGGGTCTAATCGAACACCGAACATGTTTTCCCTCATGGTCTTCGAGTTCAACATGTCTGCTAAATCGAGTAATCACTAGGCCATCAGCTAAATCCTCATGATTTTTTTTATTTTCATGATAATTTCGTTGGATTTTTTCAATGCGTGCAGTTTGTTGCTTACTAATACGTCTTTTACTCATAGTTCGGATCTATAATATAATCATTAAATATTCTTAGCTCGGTGAGGCAAATCAGAGCTAAATAATCATACAGTATGAAGGTAAATTAAAATTAATGAAAGTCTACTTGGTTGGTGGTGCTGTTCGTGATCAATTATTGGGTCTTCCAGTAAATGAACGGGACTGGGTTGTTGTTGGTTCCAGTCCCGATGATTTATTAGAAAAAGGATTCAAACAGGTTGGGCGTGATTTTCCTGTTTTTTTGCATCCAGAGACCAGTGAAGAATATGCTTTAGCACGAACTGAAAGAAAATCTGCTCCAGGTTATTATGGTTTTTCCTGCAATTTTAGTAAAACAGTAACTTTGGAAGATGATTTAGCACGTCGCGATTTAACAATTAATGCCATGGCGATGGATGAGCTGGGGTGCCTTGTTGATCCTTATCAGGGAAGAAAGGATTTAGAGGCTAAGTTACTTCGCCATGTATCTCCTGCTTTTGTAGAGGATCCAGTACGCGTGTTGCGTGTTGCTCGTTTTGCGGCGCGTTTTCATCATTTAGGCTTTAAATTGGCGGATGAAACCCGTTCATTAATGTATACGATGGTTCAAAGAGGCGAATTGACTCATTTGGTTGCTGAGCGAGTCTGGCAAGAATGGCAGAAAAGCTTGACGGAAAAAAATCCAGAGCAATTTATCGGTACTTTGCGCTCCTGTGATGCATTACGCGTGGTTTTGCCTGAAATTGATGCATTATTTGGTATTCCCAACCCTTATCGGTATCATCATGAAGTAGATAGTGGTATTCATACTTTGCTGGTCTTACATGCAGCAGCAAGTTTATCTCCAGATCCCGTGGTCCGTTTTGCCGCCTTGGTGCATGATTTAGGTAAGGCTTTGTCACCGATGCATAATTGGCCAAGTCATCATGGCCATGAGGAGCGTGGAGTGGCTATTATTGAGAGTTTATGTTCTCGACTACGTATCCCCAATGAGTATCGTGCCCTTGCAAGGATGACCTCGCGATTTCATTTGAATATACATCGCTTATTTGAGTTAAAAGCAAGTACTATTGTGAAGCTTTTAGAGCAAAGTGATGCATTTCGCCGCCCTAATCTCTTCTATAATATGTTAATTGCTTGTCAATCCGATGCAGAGGGCTGTGGCCGAAATATTGATTACCGACAAGGTAAATTATGGGGTTATTTGCTTACGGAATGTGCTAAAGTGAATAGCCAAGCCCTTATCACTGAAGGTTATAAGGGTGAAGCAATTAAACATGCGTTACATCAAAGACGAGTGGCATGTGTTGAACTGATATTAAACTCCTGGATGATAAATGAAAAATAATCAAAATTTAATTTGGATAGATTTGGAAATGACAGGGCTTGAACCTGAAAAAGACAGGATAATCGAGCTTGCTACAGTTGTGACTGATCCTCATTTAAATGTAATTGCTGAGGGGCCCGTTTTTGCTATTTCCCAGCCTAAAACTTTACTCGATGGTATGGATTCTTGGAATACCAGACAACATGGGCAATCCGGCTTAGTCAAGCGCGTTTTGGAAAGCCAAATTAGTGAGACGCAAGCAGAACAATTAACTATCGATTTCTTAAAACAGTATTTGGATAAAGGAAAATCACCAATGTGTGGTAATAGCGTTTGCCAGGATAGGAGATTTTTATACAAATACATGCCAGAACTTGCAGCGTTTTTTCATTACCGAAATTTGGATGTCAGCACGCTGAAAGAATTAGCGATCCGTTGGCGGCCTGAGTTGTTGAATGGAGTAGTTAAAGAATCCAAACACCTTGCATTAGATGATATTAAAGATTCGATTGCAGAATTGGTATATTATCGTCACCATTTTATAAATTTACCGGATGTACCCAAATGATAGAAAGAGAGCGATTGGAATTACCTAACGCCGCAGACAAGTTATTACTGCATTCATGTTGTGCCCCCTGTTCTGGTGAGGTTATGGAGGCGCTTATTAGTTCAGAGATAAATTTTACAATCTTTTTTTATAATCCGAACATTCATCCTGTTCAAGAGTATGAAATCAGAAAAAACGAAAACATTAATTTTGCTCAAAAACACAATATCACATTCATCGATGCAGATTATGATAAAGACAACTGGTTTGCTCGAGCCAAAGGTTTGGAATGGGAACCAGAGCGTGGTAAACGTTGCACCA
Organism: Legionella sp. 227; assembly: GCF_043161935.1. Taxonomy (NCBI): domain Bacteria; kingdom Pseudomonadati; phylum Pseudomonadota; class Gammaproteobacteria; order Legionellales; family Legionellaceae; genus Legionella; species Legionella sp. 227. Next base: position 1,624,834 of record NZ_CP171154.1, read on the forward strand.
TGTGTTTTGATATGCGTTTTGAACGAACCGCTTTATATGCTCATGAGCATGGTTTTCCAGTAATCAGCAGTTCCTTGGGAATTTCCCGTTGGAAAGATATGAATCAAATTAATGATTGTGGCATTCGCGCTGCAAGTAAATATCCCAACTTAGAATACTGGACTTATAATTGGCGTAAAAATGGTGGTTCGGAGCGTATGTATGAAATTGCAAAACGCGAGGAATTTTATAAGCAAGAATATTGTGGATGTGTGTATTCTTTACGTGATACCAATGCTTGGCGCAAACAAAAAGAACGTGATCGAATTAAAATCGGTATAAACTATTATACTGAAGAACCAAAAGACGAAGGAGCCTTATGAGTACTCACTCACATGGTGATTCACATCACCATCACGGGCACAATGCTGCGGTCACTTATGGTAGAGCATTTATCATTTCTATAATCGCTAATGGTCTTTTTGTGATTTTACAGATAGTTTTTGCTTATTTATCTAATTCGACCAGTTTATTGGCTGATGCGTTTCACAATTTAGGTGATGTTTTGGGTTTAGTTTTAGCATGGATTGCTACGGTACTGATGAAGCGTGCACCTACGATGAAGGCTACCTATGGTTTAAAAAAAATATCCATTCTCTCTGCGTTAGCAAATGGAATTTTATTAGTCTTTACATGCGGAATTATTGCTACAGATGCAGTATACAAATTATTTTCGCCCTCAGAGGTTCATGCATTTTCTGTAATGATCGTTGCCGGTGTGGGAATAATAATTAATTTTGCTACGGCACTGTTGTTTGCTCGTGGTTCTGAAGACTTGAATATTCGAGCTGCCTATTTACATCTATTTTATGATGCTTTGGTTTCTGTTGGCGTCGTTCTATCTGCTGCATTATTGTATTGGACTGGTTGGTTTTGGATAGACCCAATAGTTGGTTTATGCATTGCATTAATTATATTAAAAGGAACTTGGTCCTTATTTGCTGGAAGTTTCAGACTTATTATCGATGGAGTTCCAGAAAATATTTCCTGGACTGCTGTTAGTGATTTTTTATTGGGTAAGCCAGGAGTAAAAGGATTCCATGACTTACATATTTGGGCTCTCAGCACCCAAGAAAATGCCATGTCAGTTCACTTATATATGCCTGATGCAGAACTTTCTGATGCATTAAGGTCCGAATGGGTTGAGCAATTACGCCATGACTTTAACATTCAACATGTCACCATTCAGGTAGAGAAGACTAAAATAAATTGTAATGATGCATGTCATCATCCAAAATTTTTATAGATAAATTTACTTTATCCTGAGGAGCTACAACGAAGGATCTTCTGTTTTATGCATTTTATTTCTCATGCTGGAGATCCTCGCGCTGTTCGAGATGAGGTTATCTGCTCGAATTAATTGTTCTCGGTGTAGACTTCTTTTGTAATTAACTCTAAACCTTGTTTATAGCTTTTACACGCAAGTGCTTCTTCACCCAGTTTTTCATGCAATTGCCCCTGAATTTCGTAGGCTAGAGCAGTAGGTTCAATCTCATTGGCTTTTTCAAGATAATATTTAGCCTTTCCCCACAATTTACGTTTCATGCAAATTTGCCCTAAACATAAATAGAGTGCTGCTGAATGAGCATGTTTTTTCAGTAATCCTTCGGCAAAAGTGAGTTGTTTTTCATCTGTGGGTAATAAACTATAAAGCCTAATCAATTGGGGGCTAAGGTCTTTACGCAGAGCACGCCGCAATAAATCATTGGCTGTAGTGTAGTCTGCCCTCTTTAATAAGAAACGAATGTATTCGGCGATGATATTGGGTTCATCACTTAAAGTTTTAGGTAGTGAATGAAAAAAAGTATGTACGGCATCTGCTTGATTTTGCTTTACTAGATCAATCATTCTTTGTAAATAAGTATTATATTGCAATAACGCAAACTCCTGGGGATTAACAACCTGATATTTTTTTAAGTCAGGTAGAATGGTAATCAGTTGTGGCCAGTCTTTTACTTCTTGATAAAGTTGCATTATAAGTTTTAAAACATATGGATGACGTGGTGCTATATCATGTAAATGTTTTAAGGTTGCCAGAGCCTGTTCCCATTGATGATTTGCCAGTTGTAATTCTGCTTGCGTCAATTCCACCGCAATTTTGGCTTCAGGCATTGATTGCTGCGCTTCACGCAAATAATCATCTCGTAATTGGTTGTCTCCCATTTTTTGGGCTGCTCGAGCAGCAGTCAAATAATTAAGTAATGGTGTATCTGTGTTGGGTAAGGCCTGAATTAAATGATTTTTTGCTTTGAGCCAATAGCCTTCGCTGTATTCAATGAATCCTTTACGAGTAATTGCTTGTGCTTTTTGAGACAGTCGCTTGGAGTGCCATCGAGTTAATGTACTTGGAGTACGGGAAATTTGCTGGAATAAACGCAGAATAAGATACAAGATTATGAACAAAATAATCAGGCCAAAAACAGCGACCCAAACTGTTGTTTCGATAGTCCAGTGGTTGATTGCAATGAGAACGTAACCGGGATCTTTATTCAGTTGAATTCCTAATGCTACAGCACCCAGTAAAATCAAAAAAGCAAAGAGAAGACGAAGCATTATTAATTTCCTCCTGCGCTATTTTCCTCAGTTGAGGATTGATTTACAGGTGTCCTCTTTGCATCAATCAATTCATTGAGCATAGGGAGAGCGGAGCCTAGTTCAGGTCTTTTTGGAGTTATATTCACCTGCTGTAAATCAGTGAGCTCTTTGATTAAAGCAGCTGTATTTGGTGTCTCTTTATTAAAATTCATTCTCAGATTATTAATCGCCTGTTTTAGAACCAATTGGTAGACAAAGGCATTGTGATGTAGAACTGCCCATTGTGCCTCTTGGAGATTCAGACGGAGCTTTTCTTTGAATATGGCCTCAAATAAGGGAGACATCAGTGGTTTTATCTCCTGATCATGGCGACGAATTACAACAAGTTTTTCCAGCACGGTCATACTGCTTTGTAAACGGGATCGCCAAGAAGAATTATTGGGTGCAGGCGTTGTATTTTCGGTAGCAGGCTTCTCACTTACAGGTAGTGGAATGCTCAAATCATTAATGCTGTTTTGAGCCGCATCCAATTGACTTAGTAAACCGGCAATGTCTACAGAGGGTAAGGCTTGCATTTGTGCTATATCTTTGGCTATTGCCTGCCTTATATTAAAAATCTTAGGATTGTTTAATTGTTTTAAGAGCTGATCGGCTTGCTCCAATAAAGCAATTGTTGCATCAACACCATTACTCCAATGTGCATTGATTTGAGCTAATTCAAGATAGTAACGTGCTTTGAGAAGAATCCAATCCTGGTTTTGATAAAACCTTTGGCTCATTGCAGTTTGTAATTGTTTGCTTAAGTTCTCAAATTTGGTTTGTAATTGCGTCTGTATTTCTTCGGCATTATTTGTTTTAGTATTGATTTGCTCTAGAGTTTGCTCTTGTTTTTGTTCGAGTTGCTGTAACTGGGTGGCGAAACTGTGTTGTGCTGTGTTTAATTGATCGTGCAATTGCTTATTCAGAGAAAAGGTATAGGCAGCAATCCCTAAGGCGCCTAAGGCAACAATAAAAGCGAATGCGGTGAATAGATAGTTATTTTTAGAAACAGAGGAATTACTTTTTGGTTTTGCTTTCTCAACTTGCGTCGTATTAGGTGCTTTTTTTGTTTTTTGTATTTGTTCTTCGTTGCCGTTTGCCATAAATTAATCCTTGTTTACGTAGTCAAACAATGTATCCATCACCCGGCTAGGGTGGCATATCCTAATATCTGTTATACCCGATGCAGAGGCAACTTGAGCCAGCCGCTCACTAATCATGAGCCATTTTTTATTACGTAGCCAATCATGGGCCTCTTTATCAAATAGTTTAAAAAGGTTATGCAGGGACTGTTCACTTGTTAACAGTATAATGTCCACTAAATCTTCGCGCCATATCGATTGCACAAATTGAGTGCTCATTTGAGGAATAACTCTTTTGTACACCTCGAGAACAAGCAAGTTAGTTCCTCTTTGTATTAACTGCTCCTCAATAAGTGGCCTGCCTCCTTCTCCCTTAAATAGTAGCACGTTTTGCTTTTCTGGTTGTTGTAACGTTTTTAATGCCAATAAATGCTCACTGTCAGGCACCTCGGGAATTGCACTCACCTGGATGTTGAATTCGTGAAGTGCTGCCGCACTTCCTTGGCCAATTGCAATGACTTGAATGGAAGATGGCCATTCGATCTGATGTTGTCTTAATTGAGTAAAACAATAATGAACCGCATTAGCACTAATAAAAATAGCTTGGTCTATCGTTTTCAAATTGGGTAGTAAACTGATCCAATGAGTGTTGGTCGCCTTAATTTCTATCGCGGGAAGTTCAATTACTATTCCTCCTGCGTCACGGATGCTTTGGCTTAACTGACTCGCTTGGCCACGTGGGCGAGTATTTAAAATACATAAGCCAGATAGTGAATTTTTCATTTTGGAACTGATGCAAGAAGATTTGCTGCACCTTGTGCCAGCAAAGATTGGGCGCAATGTTCGGCTAAGTTTGTTGCCTCCTCTAATGGACCAGTTTGCATGCTCTCTATGATTTGTGAACCATCAAGAGTTAAAATTTTTGCTTTTAAGGCAAGCTGATTATTCGCCATGGGTGAGCAAAAAACTGCTAAAGGTACATGGCAATTACCACCTAAGAGTGCATTGACCTTACGCTCAGCATGCACGCAAATAGACGATATGGGGTCGTTGAGTTCGACAAGGAGTTCCCGAATTTCTGCATCATCGCTTCTGCATTCGATTGCTAGAGCCCCTTGCCCACAAGCAGGAAGCATGATCTGAGCAGATAATTGCTCTGTTATGACCTCGGTGAAGCCCATACGCTCAAGACCTGCAGCAGCTAAGATAATTGCCTGATATTCTCCTGACTTGAGTTTTTCAAGTCGGGTATTGATATTTCCTCGTAAGGATTTAACCTTTAAATCGGGCCGGTACGCTAATAATTGCGATTGTCGTCTAAGGCTTGAGGTTCCAACAATAGATTGAGCTGGCAGAGAGTGCAGATCCTTATGTTGGTAGCTGACAAAGACATCGAATGGGTTATCTCTTTTACAAATCGCAACGAGATCAAGGCCTTCAGGGAATTCTGCAGGCATATCTTTTGAGGAATGAACAGCAAAATCAGCTCTCTTATCTAACAAAGCTTCTTCTAACTCTTTTACAAATAAACCTTTCCCGCCAATAACCTGAAGTTTATCCTTAAGAAACTTATCCCCAGATGTGCTCATAGGTACTAATTCTATTTGCAGATTTGGCCTTTTGTTTAACAGTAAATCACGAACATGATTGGCTTGCCATAAGGCTAATGGGCTCTGACGTGTTGCAATACGTAATGTTCTTGAACTCATAGGATACTGCATTTAAAAAAAGATGCAGTATCATACTATGTTCACTATATGGATGCACGCACAGAAAGAGCAATAAAAATATAAGTCCAACCATTAACAATCATATCAATTGCAATGAACATTCCTATAACCCATAAACCACTAACAGGCCATTGCATGATGATTAGGATGCCGAGGATAATGGCGAGGATTCCGGCAAATAAGAGCCAACCCCAGCCCTGAGCTTCTTTTAAAGATAAGGCCAAAATGATTCGTGTGATACCAATAACAATTAGAACGCCTGCTAAGAGTGCAGTAATTAAAGTGGATGCTAAAAAGGGATCATAAATGACAACACCAGCACCAATCAGGTATAAAACTGCAATTATTGCTTGCCAGAATATTCCTTTCCAGTCTCGGTGTTTGAAAATATCAATAAAATGAGAGATTGCAGAGATAATTAATAAGGCTGCAAAAAAATACATACTGACCAACGTCAGACCAATGACCATGCTCAAGCCTATGCAGCCTAGAACAACAAGTAGTATTCCCAATCCTAAAAGCCAACCCCAATTACGTCTTATCGCATTTGGGGTGTAAATTTCGTTCGTGTTTGCCATATCATTTCCTTATTGTGGTACATCCATAACGAATAACAACTAGTAAAATATAACCTAATTTTCAAAGAGTTGTCGAATAGTGTAGCCGTGTTTTATTGAATTTGATGTCGGTTTGGAACCTTGTCCCAACATGGACTTAAAGCCGAATGGATTACGAAAGTTTTTGTTGGGCCAAGGCCTTGCCTACAGACTATAAGAGAAAATTATTTGTAACTATCATAAAACGCATAAGGTTTTTGTTTATAATAAGCCCAATAACGGTCTCCATAAGACCAATGCCAATATTCATTACCATAATTAACAAAACCAACGGCCTCTAATGCCTGGCTCATGATTTTCCGATTTTGCTTTGCTTCCTCAGTAATAATTTCGGACGCAGTTAGTGAAAGAGAGCCATCCAAATCGTCCATCCAATCTTTTGGGTGAATTCCCATTTCAATGGCCTCTCCTTGCTCATTGATTAGGTAAACGTCTATCGCGGCGCCCGTTGAATGAGGCGGGATATTGGGTGAGCCGTCCTGGTTGATTACTGGGGAAACCAATCGCGTTGTTTCCGTAAAAATCTGTTCGGCAGACCATTCCGGGTGTTTCTTTTTGACTTTCTCATGACGTGTATCAAAAAGCGATTTTTGTAGGGTGAGACTCCGATAACTTTCATACAAACAAAAACGTAATCCAGTAGGTAACAAGGATTGGGCTTTTTTTAATTTTTCATAAATTGTTTTTCGCATTTTGGTGTAATCAGTATTATTCGGTATTTCTGGAGAAGGGCCATAGCTAATTCCCGGATGATTTATTAAATCGATCATTGGCTCTTGATTATCAATTACCGGGATGGCGATAATTTTAGGATCAGCAATGAGTAAAATAGGTTCCAGTGCAGTAAAATCTGACATATCTAATCCTTATAACTTATTTTGCCATGAATGAAATGCATTTACTTAAAGCCCCCCATTATAGATTGAAGCGTGTTTCAAGAAAATAAAATGATTTTCCCCTTATTTGGTTTTAATCGTGCTGGAAAAAAAATTCACTTCTGGGTATTATCCTAAATTATTATCATGGGGTGTACGGGCATGAGGTTGCAGTTTTTAATGTTATTGTTTAGTTTTTCATTTGCGGTATATGCCTGTGATGAAGTGCGACAACGAGAAATGCAATTAAGAATTCAACCTGTAGGGGAAGTCTCTGTACAAGGTCAAGCTCAGGCAGATAATAAAGCAGTGAGCGAAGTTGCAGCAAAAAAAGAGCCTGGCGAAGAAACCTACCAAAAGTATTGTATTGTTTGTCATCGAGATGGTCTTGCGGGAGCACCAAAATTCAGGAATGAACAGGATTGGAAACCGCGTTTAGCCGGGAGAGAATTAAATGATTTACTGGCTTCTTCAATAAAAGGGTTGAATGCTATGCCTGCAAAAGGAACGTGTATTAAATGTAGTGATGATGATCTTCGAGCCGCCATATCTTATATGTTGCCAAAATCATGAGAAAAATTACTTTTAAAAAAATTCAAACCTTCAATGCAGCTCTGACTGTGTTTGTATTATTTGCTTCTTTTTATTTTCAATATATTGTTGGCCTTGTTCCTTGTCCTTTATGCATCATGCAACGGCTTTGTGTCTTATTATTATTAGCGGTTATGGGATTTAGTTTTCGAACCTTAAAAAGGGCCCGAATGATTAGTTTTTTACAAATAATCATTGCATGTGCTGGCTTATATTTTTCTTTACGCCAATTATGGCTACAGTCCTTACCTGCAGGCCAAGCCCCCGCTTGTATGCCAAGCTTGGATATTTTAATGCGCTATTTACCATGGCAAACGGTACTAAAAGCTTTATTTTTAGGAACAGGGGATTGTGCCGAAGTCACTTGGCGTCTACTTGGAGTCTCGATGCCTGGATGGTGTGCGATGTACTTTTTATACATGGCCCTAATGGGATGTTTCTTATTTTGGCAGACCAGTTCACGCAGATTTCGACAAGAAAATTTTTAGTTGGTTGCACTTTGTAGATACTGTCTTTAAAAGCAAGTTAAATGTTCATTAAAAGCTTGCTTATTTTTTAAGACACCGAAAATAATGTGAGCTAACTTGCGCATCACAGCACAAATGATTGTTTTCGGTGTTTTGCCTTTCGCTTGAAGTTTATTAGCAAAAGGAAGCAGCGATTTATTGTAACGTTTGGCAACTAAAGCAGCCATGTAAAGAGCCTTTCTTAATCGGCTGTCACCGAGTCTCGAAATCGTAGTTTTGCCGATAAAAGAACCTGATTGATGTTGTTTGGGAGTAATCCCCATATAGGCAGCGAATTGTTTTGCTGTTTGGAAGCATTGTACTTCAGGCATACGTGCCAATATCTGATAGGCAGTAAGTTTTCCAATACCCTTAATAGACAGTAATAATTCAAATTGCTCTCTAAGCTGCTTATTATTATCAATGCGTTCATCAATTTGTTGTTGAATGGCTTTAATTTCTTGTTCCAGCTTCTCAATCATTTTCTTGACGCTTTTCTGTGCTGCATGTCCCTTAAGGCTATGTAGTTGATTCGTTAATTGAATGACCTGGGCTTTTAGCATATCCAATACTTTAGTTAACTCTCTTATTTCTTTTTGCTCTATAGAGCTTGGCTGATAAAGGCGGGGTTCCATACGTTGACCAAATTGGGCAATGATTTTTGCATCAATCGTATCATTTTTATTGCGTGCTAGGGAGGCTTTGGCAAAGCTCTTAATTTGAAAGGGATTAATGACACTCACTCGAATTCCTTTTTCCGTTAAGAAGTCAGCAAGCCCCTCGCTGTAATGACCAGTTGCTTCCATACAGACCCAAGGAGATATTGTGTGTTGCTCAAGCCATTTATGAAATGCTTGATATCCTTGTTTGTTATTAGGAAAAACAGCATGTTTGTAACGGTTATTGATTGCTAGAGCACTATCAAACTTATCCTTAGCGATATCAACACCTATAAAATCATATGCACTCATGCTAATCTCCAATGGCTGTAAAAAATACTTGAGGTTATTTATCATTGACCAAGCTTGCGAATACAGGCTTACTTTGACGAGAGCGGCCTAAGATACTGTTCGGTCGATTGATAAGTGGGGAGAAGGTCCTAATCTACACATCAGGCTTTTATGCCTTGCCCGGTTACAAGATCACTTCTCCCATCTCAAGTGCCCTTGAGATTAAGCTTTTTTGCTTACAGATTAAAGATACAAGCCTGGTTGCGCAGCGGAGTCATTCCCAGTGTTGCGAGGGTTGACTATGGGGCTGCGCAGTAGTAAGAGCCTTCGCTTCACTCGGGATGATGGCAAAAAATCTCGGTTTACCTTACGCCTATAATTAAATCGTTTCTGAAGTGTTGAATTGCTGATTTTGGCTAACAACTTCGGAAGCCTTTTCCTGTGCTCGTTCTGATAAATAGGGTTTGAGTTGATTTCTTTCCGGATAGGCAAAGCGAAGCATTTGATTTTTAAAATGACTAATCCGAGCGACTGATTCTGATGATTGGGAGTACGTGATTTTTTGTAATAATTCAAGTAATACGGGGCGTGGTTGGTGGCAGACGATCAGCATATCACAACCGGCTTTAAGTGCTTCTTCTGCTCGAGTCATTAAATTCCCTATATCGGCACCAGTCATACTCAAGCAATCACTTAAAATTAAGCCTTCAAACTGGAGTTCATTGCGTAATATCTCTTGCAACCAAATGGTTGAAAAACCAGCGGGTTTGTTGGCATCAATTGTCTTGTAAGTTACATGCGCAGGCATGACCGCGTGGAGTAGCCTCTTATTAAAAAGTTCAATAAAAGGTTTTAAATCGTTTGCTTTCAGCTCCTCCATTGTGGCATGTGAAACCGGCATGCAAACATGTGAATCCGCATTGACCGAGCCATGGCCTGGAAAATGTTTGGCGACGGCAGGCATGCCGGCTGCAATCATGCCTTCGATAAAAGCGCCTGCTAAAGCAATAATTACATCAGGATCATGATGGAAGGCGCGATCCAAGCGAGCAATAACATGGCTTTGGTCATGTAAATCAAGCACTGGTGCGAGGCTTAAATCAATACCACAATTTATCAAGTCTTTGGCCATAAGTTCGCCATATTGTCTTGCAAGTTTGATTCCGACCTCGGGATTTAGATCATATACATCACCATAAACGCGGGATGCAGGCAAGGAGCGGAATCCATGGCGTGAAAAACGTTGCACAAAACCCCCTTCATGATCGGTTGCGACAAAAATATTGGGATTGATGTCACGGATTTCACGAATTAAACGTTCTAATTGCTGAGGATTTATAAAGTTACGCGTGAAAAGGATTACGGCTCCTACATTAGGATGTTTTACGATTTCCCGTTCAATATCTGAAAGTTCAATGCCTTCTAAGTCAATCATGAATAAATTAGAATTTGAACTGGACATATATTATCCTTTTTAGAATTGAGATGAATAGGACCATACTTCCATTGGTTTTGCGCATAATATCATAGATTGACTCATGATTAACATGACTAATGCTGGTAATCCACGTTTGACTTAGCTATTATCGCCATTTTTGAACTATTTTTAGTAAATGAATACTTTTTCTTGCACGGTGTTACACAAACACGCCACAACCCAGGCACGAGTGACACGTGTTACTACCGCCCATGGTGAATTTATTACCCCGGTTTTTATGCCAGTTGGTACTCGCGCTGGTGTAAATAATATGACTCCTGCAGAGTTGCGAGACGCACACAGCCAAATTATCTTAGGTGGGAATACCTACCATATGTTGTGTGCCCCAGGGATGGAAGTTATTGAAAAAGCAGGAGGGATGCATCCTTTTATGGGATGGCACGGTCCAATGTTAACCGATAGCGGGGGGTTTCAGGTTTTTAGTCTTTCAAAGAACAAAGAAATTTGTACTATTGATGAGCAAGGAGCCCACTTTACATTACCTGGTAGCCAGCGATTGATCCATATGACGCCTGAAATGTCACTGGAAACGCAAAAGATCATTGGTGCGGATATTATCATGGCTTTTGATCAGTGTACGCCAGATAGTTGTACTAAAGATGAAGTGCAGCACATTATGAACCGCACCCATCGTTGGTTAAAGCAATCCATACAATATCACCAACAACATCCCAACTCACGATATGGTTATCAACAAGCACTATTTGGAATTATTCAAGGTGGAACTTTTAAAGATTTACGCCGTGAAAGTGCGGATTTTATCGCTTCAATGAATACCGAGGGTATTGCAATTGGTGGAGAGACAATCGGTTTTGATATGAAAACCACCGTTGAAGTCATTCGTTGGGTGCGCGAGTATTTACCGGAAAACAAGCCACGCTATACCATGGGTGTTGGCATGTCGCCACAGGATCTTTTGGATGTAGTTGCCGAAGGAATCGACATGTTTGATTGTGTCGCTCCAACACGAAACGCACGTCATGGTTCTTTATATTGTGGTGAGTTAATCCGAGAAGGCAATTGGTTACGTTTTTCCAGTGAATATGAGAATGAGCGAATTCAAATCAAGAAATCATGTTTTGCTGAAGATATGTCGCCAATTATGGCACAGTGTTCTTGTTATACGTGCCAAAATTATTCACGTTCTTACTTACATCAGTTAGCAAAACAAAAAACAAATTTATTTACTGCTTTGGCAAGTATTCATAATGTTCATGTAATGCACGATGTTTGTGATAAAATGCGCGAGTTGATAATTAACGAAAGTTCGAACTAAAAGGCATCTTATGCCTGTTTACGTCATTAACGAAGACATGATCCAGTAAAAGGCAAGGCTTTTTATATGGGGTTCATCAATTAATCTAAAAAATAACAGGAGATAAAATGGTTGTAATTAGCACATCTAAAGGTGATATCCATATACAATTAGATACAGAAAATACTCCAGCTACAGCAGAAAATTTTCTTAATTATGTGCGCAGTGGTTTTTATAATAATACAATTTTCCATCGTGTTATTGCAGGTTTTATGATTCAAGGTGGTGGACTGGACTCCGATATGAAGCAAAAAGCTACGAATGAGCCTGTTAAGAATGAAGCAAAAAATGCGAAGCCAAATAAACGTGGCTCGATTGCAATGGCGCGCACCATGGATCCTCATTCTGCAACAGCGCAATTTTTCATTAATGTTGCTGATAATGCATTCTTAAACTACAGCGGTGATCATATGCAAGGATATGGATATTGTGTCTTTGGTGAAGTCGTTGAGGGTATGGATATTGTGGATGCTATTGCCAAAGTAAAAACAGGACAACGAATGGGCCATGCAGATGTGCCAGTTGAGGAAGTGAGCATTCTCGAAGTAAAAGAAGTTTGATAAGTAGCCATAGTGAAACGCAGAAATTTCCCTTCTCCCCATGGGGGGGAAGGTGTTCGTTAGAGCAGATGTGAGGGGATTAATGGCCGTTGCCTTCACTACATTCTAGACTACAGTTCCCTATCCCTATGATTTCCGTCTACGCTTTTTAATACTCTCTGAATAGTCAAATATGGGTATTTCAATGTGAAAGAAAATAGCCAGTAGACGTGCGGTGAAAATACTGATTAGTGTGATGATGATGTTGATGTTTTCTGGGATATGAAAATAATCGAGAACAATAAATAGCAATGCCCCAGCAAGAGCAATCACTGCATAGAGTTCCTTTCTTAACACCAGAGGGATATCATTACATAAAATATCCCGCAACATGCCGCCGCAAATGCCTGTGAGCATACCACTAATAATGGCGATGCTTGGGGATAAACCATGATTCAATGCTTTTTGGGTGCCAATAATCACGAAAGTCGATAATCCCAGTGCGTCAAGGATTAAAAATATTTTCATAATGCGGATCAATGAATGGGCAATAAATATGGTCAGGAATGCACATAATGAGGTATACAGCAGATATTCAGGATGTGTTACCCAGGTCAGAGGATAAGTATTGAATAGTGCATCTCTTACTGTTCCACCGCCTAATGCAGTAATACTGGCAATGAGCATGACGCCAAAAAAATCCATTTTCTTGCGACCGGCTGCCAATGCACCGGTGATTGCTTCAACACAAATGCCTATGATGAAAAGATAATGGAGTAACATATAAAGCTCAGAGTGTTTTTTTAAATCGCAATTATACCACTATTCAGGCAAGCGGAGAACTATGGCCGCGCGAACAAAGAGGGATAATTCCCATATCCATCATTTAAATAATGGCTTACTTAACTCTTGAAGCTATTTCTTGGGGGGGCTTCTGATGACATACTTTGAGAGGAATCACTGTCCAAACCAACATAAATTCCCATGTTTACAAATGAGTTAAAATCCTCATCATCATAAGATTTAAATAAAACAGAAAACTCTTCGAACATTCTTTTTTTGACGCGTTCACGAATTGAGTCCCAAATGTCTTCCATTGTAGGTTTTTGCCGAAACATGCCATTAACTAATACAGGAGAAGATGACTGAATAAACTTCTTTGCTTCCTCCCTAACGACAGCCTGTAATTTATAGGAAGCGACTTCTTTTGTGACAAAGTCGATCGCTACATCGGGATGGATTCCTACTAATTTTTCCATGAACTTATTCAATTTTCCATCGCGACAAATATCGATATCCTCATCCCCTTTATCTTTATCACCTTCTAGTAGGTTATATCCTCTTTGAATCTCGTATAAACCCTCTTTCAACATCTTGAGAGCCTCAGCTAACTCCCCCTGTCTATTTTTTTCATCATGAATAGCAATCCAAGTTAAAATCAAAAGTTTTTTTAAAGGAATACCTGTCTTGGCATGGATTTCAATTCCTTTCAAAATGTCATCCAGCGCTCTATGAGCAGCTAAGTCTTCCTGAGATTTTGAATTTGCTAAACCAGTACCCCACGAGTTTATTTCATTAATCGTTGCATGGATTAACGCCGGACTTAGCGTATCTCCATAACGTTTCTGCAAGCGTAGAGCTGATTCTGCTGCCGAACTGTCTACACTCGATGCATGTGTACTTTGTTTGGTATTAAGATGAGGTACAATATTCATTTGTGCCAGTTTGGTGCGTAATACATTGGCAATTTCAGATTGATTATAGCGCTCTGCTAGAGTAACAAATTCATCCTCAGCTACACATACAAGCTCCGCTCCATTATCTAACAGCACATTGAGCATATTTAAATCGCCATTAACAATGGCCGTTTTTAATGGTAGCTCGTTCTGGGTGTTTACATTAGCACCTTTTGAAATTAAATACTTAGCACAATCAATATGATTGCTTCGAACTGCAAAACACAACGCTTTGTCTTGATCAGCATGTAAATCAAAACCATTTTCTTCCAATATCTGAAGAATAGGAAGATATCCATGGGCGGCCGCACTGAATAATGGTTCGCAATTGCTGAGGTCAATTTTCTCACTATGTTCAAGTAATATATTTTTTACCAGCCCTATATTATTTGCTTGGCATGCGTCTAACAAAGCTTCATTTACCGTAAGGCCATACTTCATCAGCAATTTAATTAATGAATATTTTTTAGATGTCGCAGCAAGATGTGCTGCTCCCTTGATTCGAGATGCCTCCCAGGGCAAGTCCCTTGACAACAATTCGCGAAGTGCATCTTCATTTTCGACAAGACAACATGCTTCTAAAAGGTTATAGCTTCTTACACCTTTTTCAAGCCTGATTAAACCAGAAGAACGTTTTACAAGCTCTGCTTTAGAGTATTTATCTATTTCGGATTTTAACTTATCGATATCATTGATTTCGATGCACTGAAAAATGGCTTCAGACTGCAAAAATTTTTTCATATAGTTCAATCCTTAATCTTTTATGTTCCAAAGCAATACTTCTTAATATTTTCTTAATCTATATAATTTAAAATAAGTCACTCAGCATTGTGCTTACATGAAGTGTGCATAATATGCTCTTGAATATAATTATACACAGTCTTTATGGGAGTTTAAAATGCCCCGCAGAACTAGCGATCTAAGAAAAATGTTAGAAAATGCAAAAATCGATACATCTGATTTTATTTTAATTGCATTAGACATACTCAAAATTGAAAACAAAATACTGGAAGAACAATCAATAGAAGAAGCGATTGGTGCAATTAAAGTTGATTATCTAGAGGTCAATTATACTGATGCTGTTGAAAAACTTATTGCCGCAGCCAAAACGCTAAAGGACCCAAGTATTGCCGAGTTGTTTGAACAAGCTGCTGAAAAGGCAGCTAAAAACTCTAAGCCTGAGCACGTAGAAAGTAGACGGTATTTTGAAAATAAGTTCGTTAATGAGCAGTGGAAAACTCTTGACACGACAGATCATCAAGACAGTCTTGACCGCCTTGCCAAATTTATGGTGGGTGCCAATAAGCTCTATGCCGAAAAGCAAGATTTCTCAAAGCTTAGAAAAGTTAATAACTTGAGCGATATGGAAATGGTCATTGCTGCAATAAGGGGATTTGGTGAAGAGGCACACGCCACACCGGTTGTTTTAGGTAAAATAATTGAGATGCGGCATGAAGAAAATGCGTTATCTGATTTTAAAGACAGAGGTTCAGAACGTAAACCAGATGATGTTGGTTACTCACAAAACCCTGGTATTATCAAAGCAAACACTCCAATACCTTTAGTTGAACGTAGAGCGGAAGCAGTAAAAGGCAGTATCACGGATAGTTTTTTAATCAAGCGAACAGTTAAAGATGGGTACTCTGCTAAAAATGTGGATGTCCCTTTTATTAATTCAGTTTCTGGTACAGCGTATACCTTGGCGGCCGTGTTAAATGAGTATGCTAAAGAGAACCAGCAAAGTCCTACGTTACAAAAAGATCTGGATAATATCATCCAGACTTTCGTGGCATTTACCTGCAAATCAGGTTTTCATAGTTTGTCAGAAATGTTGGATGTACTAAATTCACCAGAAGTTACTGGAGTATTCGATGTATACGGTCTCAAAATAAATCATCTTTTTTCCAAAGAAACTCTTGAAACCGCAATTACTGCTGCATCAGATTATACGGAAACAAGACAATCGCACAAAAGCGTGCTGAGTGAAAAATCACAACACCCTCTCTTTAAGAGAAATGCAGAGCCAACTGCTAAAGCAAGTTATCCTGGAGAAATTGCTCTTCGTGTTAGAGAGGAGAAACTGACTGGCCCTCGAGTTGAAAGAGCATTGAGAGAAATGTATCAAGAGGGACTTCAGGGTGATAACAAATATTCTCCAGAGCATTGCAGGGAAATGGCTCAACAATTTGTTAATTATGCAAACAAACATCATCGTCATTTCAATATGGATGGAGTGAAACAATTTCTTAAAGAAATGAATGAGGTTATTAGAGAAAGACAAGAGAATATCGAAAATAATATTGAACATTACGTCAAGTCTTTCGAAATATAATTCATGCAATTCATTTTACCTGGGGCTAGAGACTATCTGAAAAGTCGATGCCCCAGGCCAGTTGTACGTTATTGAATTATTTGGCGCTCTTTAGGTTCCATGCGAATGGCTAAAGTGTTTTACTGAAGCTAAAGCTAAATCAATAATTTTTTTAGACTGCTCTTCATCCGCATTAATTAGACTAACGTCGTTAATTAATTCTATTAAGAAATTAGGTATTTCTTGTTCCGCGAGCGTGCTGTTATAAAGACATGATGCTCTGGAGAAAAGATAGTGAAGCAAATTTTTATTAACCGTTACTTTTTCTCGATCAACTCCTTGATCATGTGGCGAGTTTCCAAATAATAACCAACCTGGTGACACATGAAGTGTAGCCGCAATTTCCATCAATTTGACAGGTTCCGGGATGGCTTCTCCCCGGAGGTACTTGCGACATATTTGTACGGAATATCCTGTAATTTCAGAAAGCTTATGGATGCAGATACCTGAAGTAGAACGTTGCGAATTAAAACCTGCTGCGATCATGGCATCACGTAAACGATCAGCAAATTGTTTTGCCAGTTTAATTTTGTCCATAGTGAATTAGGAGGTTGCATTTTAATGTAATAAAGTATAACAAAACGAAACATAAAATTCAAAATAATCAGTTATTGGAAACTTAAAGTTTCCTTTGGAAATTTAAAGTTGACAATGAGGGGTAAAAAAGTATAATGGCTTCGAAACCTATGGAAAAGGTTTTCTAGTCCCAAACAAGGAAGCAGGTGATATACGATGGAACAAATATCACAATACAGTCCAATAGAAGAAAAAGTGGATAACTCATAGCAGTTAACCTCGCAAACTCATGGCTTGAATGGTTCCCCTCCATTTAAGCCTTTCTAGATGCCTCAGCTGGGGGAGTGTTTTTTGCACGAGCCAGAAAGGATTACACGATTTATTAATACAAAATAATCTAAATGATTGCTTTATAATGGCACCTTATTATATACTTCACCCCAATGTATATGCAGGTCGTTTTATAGGCACGTAGCTCAGTGGTAGAGCACCACCTTGACATGGTGGTGGTCGGTGGTTCGATCCCACTCGTGCCTACCATGCACTAAATCGCATTCCAGGAGCGCCCACTTTCATTTGGGACGATGCTTGATTGACTCCTCTTAATTAAGGTTTAAGCCCTGCCATGCAGGGTTTTTTTTTGAAAAGAAGTGCTTACGGATAAAATTATGCCAAACATTAAATTACCTGATGGAAGTATAAAACATTTTGAAGCGCCCTTAACGGTCTATGAGGTGGCTCATAGTATAAGCCCTGGACTAGCTAAAGCTGCTTTGGCCGGTCGTATCAATGATCGTTTGGTTGATACTTCTTTTCTGATTGAAAATGATTGTGCATTGGTTATTCTGACTGAAAAACAAGAAGAAAGCCTCGAAGTCATTCGTCACTCTACAGCCCACTTATTAGCACAAGCAGTTAAAAGTCTTTTTCCTACAGCGCAAGTGACTATAGGACCCGTTATTGACGATGGTTTTTACTATGATTTTGCGTTTCAAAGAGCATTTACGCCTGAAGATTTGGAGTCAATCGAAGCAAAA
Organism: Legionella sp. 227; assembly: GCF_043161935.1. NCBI lineage: Bacteria > Pseudomonadati > Pseudomonadota > Gammaproteobacteria > Legionellales > Legionellaceae > Legionella > Legionella sp. 227. The sequence goes on from NZ_CP171154.1 coordinate 1,642,810, forward strand.
ATGGCAGAGCTGGCCAAGGCAAATTATCCTGTAGTGCGTCGAGAATTGCCCCGTGATGAAGCCATTCAGTATTTCAAGAGCATTGGCGAGGAATACAAAGCGAAGATTATTGCCGATATTCCTGAAAATGAAGTGTTATCGTTGTATAAGCAAGGTGATTTTGAAGACCTTTGTCGTGGACCTCATGTTCCTTCTACGGGTTTTTTGAAGGCATTTAAGCTGACTAAATTAGCAGGCGCATACTGGCGTGGTGATTCCAATAACGAAATGTTACAACGTATATACGGTACTGCCTGGGCTGATAAAAAATCTTTGGCAGATTATCTATTCCGTATAGAAGAAGCCGAAAAACGTGATCATCGTAAATTAGGTAAGAGCTTAGAACTATTCCATTTTCAGGATATCGCTCCTGGGATGGTATTTTGGCATCCAAAAGGTTGGACAATTTATCAAGAGCTCGAGCGTTATATGCGCAACCGATTGGTTGATTTTGGTTACCAAGAAATTAGAACACCGCAATTGGTTGATAAAGTACTTTGGGAAAAATCAGGCCATTGGGCTAATTTTAGAGATGAGATGTTTGTTACTGAAACAGAAAATCGCCATTATGCTGTTAAGCCAATGAATTGCCCATGCCATGTTCAAGTGTTTAATCAGGGTTTAAAAAGCTATAGAGATTTACCATTAAGATTTTCCGAGTTTGGTAATTGCCATCGCTGTGAACCATCCGGCGCATTGCATGGTTTGATGCGCGTTCGTAACATGGTGCAAGACGATGCGCATATCTTCTGTACTGAAGATCAAATTCAATCAGAAGTAGCGATGATGCTTGAGCTCGTTCAGTCGGTTTATGCTGATTTTGGTTTTAGTGAGATTAAGTACCGTCTGGCGTTACGTCCTGAAAAGCGAGTTGGTAGCGATGATGTATGGGATAAAGCTGAAGGTGCTTTAAAACAAGCAATGAAAGACAGGCAAATTGATTGGGTTGATGCTCCAGGTGAAGGTGCTTTTTACGGACCCAAAATCGAATGCTCATTAGCAGATTGTTTGGGCAGAATTTGGCAATGTGGAACAATTCAAGTTGATTTCTCGATGCCAGGTCGGCTGGATGCTTCATACGTCGCTGAAGATGGCAGTAAACAAATTCCAGTGATGTTGCATCGTGCAATTTTAGGCTCTTTTGAGCGTTTCATGGGTATTTTGATAGAGCACTACGCAGGAAAACTGCCTTTATGGCTATCTCCAGTGCAAACGATGATTCTGACAATCAGCGAAAAGCAAAATGAATATGCAAAGAAAATAACACAAATTTTGCAAAAAAGAGGTATTCGAGCCAACTATGACTTGAGAAATGAGAAAATTGGCTTTAAAATTCGCGAACATACTTTACAAAAAGTGCCATATCTCTTAGTGATAGGCGATAAAGAAGTCGAATCGAACCAAGTTGCTGTGCGCTCACGCGAAGGAGCAGACTTGGGTGTGATGACAATAGATACAATTTGTGATACCTTGACGCAAGAAATTGCTCGTAAAGGGTCAATTAATTAATTAATAAGCAGGGGGGGTTAAACCATTAGTGCACCAACTAAGCGTGAAAATGATCGCGCACGAATTAATGAACAGATCAATGTACCTGAGGTACGCTTAATTGATGTCGATGGTAATCAGGCAGGGATAGTCCCAACACGTGAAGCTTTACGTGCAGCGGAAGAAGGGGGATTAGATCTCGTGGAAATATCTCCATCAGCCAAACCTCCTGTATGCCGTATCATGGATTATGGCAAGTTTCTCTTTGAATTGAGTAAAAAACAAGCGGAAGCAAAGAAAAAGCAGAAGCAAATTCAAGTCAAAGAATTAAAATTCCGTCCTACGACGGAAGATGGAGATTATCAGGTCAAGCTACGCAACCTGATCCGTTTCCTTAATCATGGTGATAAAGTCAAAGTGACGCTACGTTTTCGTGGTCGTGAAATGGCTCACCAAGAACTGGGTATGAAGATTCTCGAACGTTTGCAGCAGGATACAGCTGAGTTTGCGGTTGTAGAACAACAAGCGAAACGTGAAGGAAGACAATTACTGATGGTCTTGGCACCCAAAAAAACTAAGTAGCTGAACAAATGCGGAGTATATTGTTATGCCGAAGTTAAAGTCACATCGCGGAGCATCTAAACGCTTCCGTAAGACAGCAAGTGGCGCGATTAAACGTCGCGGTGCTTATAGAAATCATATCCTAACCAAAAAGTCTACCAAGGCGAAGCGTCATTTGCGCGTGGAAGCCGGTACTTTGAAGCCATGCGATGCACGTTTAGCAGCACGCATGTTGCACGGTAGTTAAGGGGGGGAATGAAGAATGCCAAGAGTTAAACGTGGTGTGACAGCGAAAGCACGTCACAAGAAAGTTTTAGACCAAGCAAAAGGTTATTACGGAGCCCGTAGCCGGACCTACCGCATGGCGAAACAAGCAGTAATTAAAGCAGGTCAATACGCATATCGTGACCGACGCCAAAAGAAACGTCAGTTCCGTGCATTGTGGATTACGCGTATTAACGCGCAAGCTCGTGAGTGCGGTTTATCATACAGCCGTTTGATTGATGGATTGAAAAAAGCAGCAATCGAACTCGATAGAAAAGTATTGGCTGATTTGGCTGTTCATGACAAAGTAGCTTTTGCTGCAATTGCTGAACAAGCTAAGGCTGCATTGGCACAATAATCTTTATAAAGTACGTGGCCTGGGTGAAGGCGCATCCTAACCCGGGAAGCTGTGGCAGAAAACTCGGTTTTGCTGTGCTTCACCCAGGAGCTGTTCTAAGAATACTAAATAAAGATGAAATTTATTTAAGGAGGCTGCGGCCTCCTTTTTACTTGTGGGTATAATTATGCAGGATATCATCACCATACAAGAGCAAGCCTCTGAAGCAATTAACAATGCGCAAGATGTATCGGGATTGGAAGCAATTCGGGTTGATTTTTTAGGTAAAAAAGGCAAGTTAACTGAAATTTTAAAAAGCCTTGCCCATCTATCTGCCGAAGAAAAACCTAAAGTAGGCCAATTAGTGAATCAGGCAAAACGTGAAATCAGTGAATGGATTGAAACGAAAATGCTTGAGCTCAAAGAAAAACAATTATTAGAAAAACTTTCTGCAGAGCGCGTCGATGTTACCCTTCCAGGACGTAAAAAAGAGAGCGGTTCATTACATCCGGTAACCCAGGTGAAGCACCGGATTAATGAATTTTTTAGCCGCATGGGCTTTGATATTATTGATGGCCCAGAAATAGAAACAGAATTTTATAATTTTGAAGCATTAAATATTCCCGGACATCATCCGGCACGTGCCATGCATGATACGTTTTATTTTGGTGATGGCCGTCTGTTGCGTACGCATACTTCACCGGTACAAATTCGTGCGATGGAGCAACGTACCCCGCCGTTTCGTTTAATTGCCCCTGGACGCGTGTATCGTTGTGATTCAGATTTGACACACACTCCCATGTTCCATCAAGTTGAAGGTTTGTTGATTGATAAACAAGCTACTTTAGCCAGTTTAAAAGGATTGCTCGAAGATCTTTTTGCTGATTTCTTTGGTCGAAAATTAGCATTACGGTTTAGACCTTCTTATTTTCCTTTTACGGAACCTTCAGCTGAAGTGGATATTGAATGTACCCAATGCAGTGGTAAAGGATGTCGCTCGTGCAAATTTACTGGATGGCTTGAGGTTTTAGGTTGCGGTATGGTGCATCCCAATGTGCTTAAGGCAGTAAATATTTCCCCGGATGAATATCAGGGATGGGCATTTGGTATGGGTATGGATAGACTGGCGATGTTGTATTACGGAATTGATGACTTACGTATGATGTTTGAAAATGATCTTAATTTTTTAAGTCAATTTTAAGAGACGTACGCTGTCGGCCTATTATTTTGAATATTAAAGCCCAATAGAGATACAGTGATAACGATGCCTGCTGGGCAATAAGACTTTAATCAGGTGGTAAGGACTATAAATGAAATTAAGTAAATTATGGTTACGTGAATGGGTAAATTTCTCATTAACTGAACAAGAATTAGCACATCAACTGACCATGGCAGGCCTGGAAGTTGATGCAGTAAGTCCCGTAGCAGGAGAGTTTACTCATGTCATTGTGGCCGAAGTTCTTAGTACCAAACCTCATCCAAATGCAGATAAATTGACTGTATGCGAAGTGAATGCAAACACAGACAAACCTTTGCAAATTGTTTGTGGTGCTTCAAACGTTAGAGCCGGTTTAAAGGTGGCATTAGCGATGGTTGGCGCGCGTTTGCCAGGTGGTTTTAATATCAAAGAATCTAAATTACGCGGTGAACTATCACAAGGAATGCTTTGCTCTGTGAGCGAACTAGGCATGGCTGAGCAATCTGAAGGCATTATGGAATTAGAAAGTGATGCTCCGGTAGGGATGGATTTACGTGAATATTTAACCCTTGATGATCATATTTTTGATATCGATTTAACCCCTAATCGTGCTGATTGTTTTAGTGTATTAGGCATCGCCCGTGAGGTCGCAGTATTGAACAAATTACCCTTATTGGAACAATCGATTCCTAAGGTGACCCCAATTATTGATGATGTATTACCTATACAATTGAAAAACCCTGAAGCATGTCCGCGTTATTGTGGTCGCGTCATTCGACATATAAATCCTCAAGCAACAACACCTTTATGGATGTCTGAACGCTTACGTCGTGGTGGTATACGCACTGTGCATCCTATTGTTGATGTTATGAATTACGTGATGCTCGAATTGGGCCAACCCATGCACGCTTTTGATTTAGACACGGTCAACGGTGAAATTAATGTGCGTTTTAGCAGTACTCAAGAACAATTAGAATTGCTTGATGGTCAAAAGTTAACACTAAATGAAAAAGTATTAGTGATTGCTGACCAAGAAAAACCTTTGGCGATGGCCGGGATTATGGGGGGAGAGCCGAGTTCAGTCCAAGCACATACGCAAAATGTATTTTTAGAAAGCGCCTATTTTAATCCAATCGTTATCGCAGGAATTGCAAGAAAGTTTGGTTTATTCAGCGATTCATCCCAGCGTTTTGAGCGCGGGGTTGATCCTGGTTTGCAGATGAAAGCATTAGAACGAGCTACAGCATTAATTTTATCAATTGCAGGTGGAGAGGCTGGGCCAGTTATTGAGGCTTATGAGCAAAAGCATATCCCAGGAATTGTGAGTTTTTCTTTTGATACGGATAAAGTGCAGAAGTTAACCGGCCTTAGTATTTCATTACAGGAAATGAAAAGTTTATTAGGCGGACTGGGCATTGTTATTGGAAAAGAACACAATAATTGCCTTGATGTTGTTATTCCTTCGCATCGTTTTGACATTCAACAGGATGTAGATTTGGTTGAAGAAATTATCCGCCTGTATGGGTATGATAATTTACATGCGCAACCTACCTATACTTGTGCGCAGGCAGGAAAAACGTGTGGGAATGAGGAAATAGCTACCAAACTTTCCCGATGGTTTAGCTGCAGAGGATATCATGAGGCGATCAGTTACAGCTTCGTTGACCCTGAGTTACAGCAAGAACTTTATCCGCATAAAGAATTTATGCAGTTACTTAATCCCATCTCCTCAGAATTATCGCAAATGCGTGCTGGGATGTGGCCTGGCTTGATTGCATCCATGATTTATAATGTTCATCGTCAACAACATGCCGTAAAATTTTTTGAAATTGGTGTGGTTTTTGATGTGAACAAAGGGCAACTCGTAGAGCGCCCTTGCGTTGCAGGCTTATTAATGGGGGAACAAGGCAGCGTGAGTTGGAGTGAACCCACTCGCTGTTTTGATTTTTTTGATCTAAAGGGGGATCTGCAATCTTTATTTGCATCACTCAAATTAAAGCAGGTCGAATTCATTGCTGCGGCACATGATGCGCTACATCCTGGACAATCAGCTCAAATCAAGATTAACGGAGTACCTGCAGGATGGATAGGTATGTTACATCCACGTTTAACTGATGCATTGGATTTACAAAATGATGTGTTGCTGTTTGAAATTAATTTAGCGGCATTAGTTGGGCATGAAGAACCACGCTATAAAACAATTTCCAAATACCCCCAAATTCGTCGCGACTTATCATTCTTGGTTGACGCGGATGTTAGTGTCATGCAGATTGAAGCAGCAGTTCGAGCAACGATTAATGAAAATTGGTTAAAATCCTTTGATGTCTTTGATGTATATACTGGAGAAGGGGTACCCAAAGGAAAGAAAAGTCTTGCAGTTGCTATGACCTTGCAAGATGAAAGTCGGACATTGGTGGATGCCGAGATAAATTCTTTGATTAGTGCTATAATCAATACGTTAGAAAATAAATTTTCAATCATATTGAGGGAATAATCGTGAATGCACTAAGCAAAGCAATAATGGCAGAAACCTTAAGTGATGAATTAAAATTGTCCAAACCCGCATCAAAAGAAATGGTCGAGAATTTTTTTGAAGAATTGCGGCATGCACTTGAACACGGACATCATGTGAAATTATCTGGTTTTGGTAATTTTACATTAAGGGATAAGCCACAAAGACCAGGTAGGAACCCCAAAACAGGTGAAGAAATTCCTGTAGTGGCTAGGAGAGTGGTCACCTTTAAACCGGGTTTGAAATTAAAAACAAAAATTGAGTCTATAGGAAAATAATTCATTGGCCTATTACAACAAACATGTCCTTATATGCACCAACCAAAAGGCTGCAGGTAAGCAATGCTGCGCCAATACCGGCGGTGAAGCTTTTTTTGATTATATGAAGTCGCGACTCCTGGAATTTGAGATGCATGGTCCAGGTAAAATTCGTGTCAGTAAATCAGGATGTCTTGGGCGTTGCAGCTCAGGCCCTTGCATTGTAATTTACCCGGAAGGGGTATGGTACTCCTATTCATCTTTTGCTGATATTGATGAAATTATCGAAAAACATTTAATTGCTGGTGGTCTTGTTGAGCAATTGCTAATTGATCAAGAATAATTATTAAGCTCGATTGGCCTCTGTGTGGTGAACTGTACCCTAATTACAACTCTGTGTAGGATGAATAAAATGTAGGTTGGGCTTTAGCCCAACTTTTTTCTAAAGCAAATGCATCATAGAACGTTTATCAGCCCAAGGTTCACCCTACATTAGAACAAAAATAATTATGATTCTTGTATGAAATTTGTTATATTTACGCGGATTTAAATAATTGTTTATAAATTTTTATCCTTTTTTACTTGTAGGATGTTTCTGTTTTGGTTAAAATCGCCCGTCCATGATAGAAGATTACCAATTTAGGCGGTTCGGAGTTCATTTAATGAAGACATTTAGTGCCAAAGGCCATGAAGTCAAACGTGACTGGTTAGTGGTTGATGCCAGTGATAAAGTTTTGGGTCGCTTAGCTAGTGAGATTGCACGTCGTTTACGTGGCAAGCATAAAGCTGAGTACACCCCTCATGTTGATACAGGCGATTACATCGTTGTTACCAATGCGGAAAAGGTTATTGTGACCGGCCGTAAGTTTACCAACAAGATGTATTATCGTCACACTGGATATCCTGGTGGAATAAAATCAGATAGTTTTGAAAAATTACAGGCTAGAAATCCTGTTAGAATTATCGAACTTGCTGTCAAAGGCATGTTACCCAAAAATCCTTTAGGTAGAGAGATGTATCGTAAGCTCAAAGTATATGCAGGTAACGAGCATCCACATACTGCACAGCAACCCAAGCAACTTGATATTGAGGAATAAGTATTATGGCTGAAATGAAGCAATACTACGGCACTGGTCGTAGAAAAAGTTCAACAGCTCGTGTGTTTCTACGTCCAGGAAAAGGCGACATCAAAGTAAACGGTCGTACTTTACAAGAATATTTCTGTCGTGAAACCTCTTGCATGGTTGTTATGCAGCCATTAGAAACCGTTGATCTTGTTAATAAGTTTGATGTGTACGTTACAGTTTCTGGTGGTGGAATTTCTGGCCAGGCAGGCGCTGTTCGTTTAGGTATTGCCAGAGCATTAGTTGCTTATGATGAAACAGGATTGGCAGAAGATGCTGAACCAAATCCTAATTCTGTTCGCAGAAAACTTCGTGCACGTGGTTTGCTAACTCGTGATTCACGTCGTGTTGAAAGAAAGAAAGTGGGCTTGCACAAAGCACGTCGTGCAACTCAATACTCAAAACGTTAATCGTTTTTTGGTTAAAAAGCCCCGCCGATGCGGGGTTTTTTGTTTGGCGTGGTTTTACTACTATTAAGCCTTAATGACAGTGGGACAAGTGGAAGGTTCATTAGCTGTTCTCTAGATGCCATCTGCCCCTGACGGACACTCTTCTCCTCATAGTGAGAAGGCAAATTGAATTAACTGTAATGACGGTACCAGACTAAGGCTACAGAAATATCAGCTATGGAAAATCAAATTATTGATCCTGAGCAGGATAAACGCGATCGTGTAGATGAAGATCGCCGTCGATTTTTGTTGACCTCAACTTGTGTATTGGGAGGCATAGGGGCTCTTTGTGCTTTAACACCCCTTGTTTCTTCCTGGCTACCCAGTGCCAAAGCTCAAGCAGAAGGTGCTCCAGTACAGGTCGATGTAAGTAAATTGGAGCCAGGTGAACAGGCAGTGGTTGAATGGCGTGGTAAACCTGTATGGATAATTAGACGAACTCAGGAAATGTTACAACGTTTAACTACAGATTCATCAAAGTTACGTGATCCGAATTCGTTGACCCAACAACAACCCTCTTATGCGAAAAACGAGCATCGATCCATTAACCCTGAGTATTTAGTTCTTATAGGTATTTGTACACACCTGGGATGTTCTCCTAAATACAAACCTAATCTAGGCGATTTAGGACCTGACTGGCCAGGTGGTTTTTTCTGTCCTTGCCACGGATCAACTTTTGATCTTTCGGGTCGAGTTTTTAAGGATGTTCCTGCACCAATTAATTTAGAAGTCCCGCCCTATTATTTTCTCAATAAGCATACTCTTGTTATTGGCGAGGATAAGGCATAAATTTTTTGTGTTGGGGGTGATGATTATCGGGTAAGGGTAGGCTCTGAACATGGACACGAGAAGGAGGCGCTGCAGCGCTCTTTTTTCACAAAAGCATACGTTAGCATGAATCAATTGACCGAGCATGTCCATGTCCGATAGAGGGCAACAGGCCAGGCTCCAACAACAGGTAATAGAAAAAAGGCTAGAGTAAATGAATAGACTCCTTAATTGGATTGATGAGCGTTTTCCACTAATGAGCACTTGGAAAAATTATTTCAGTGCCTATTATCTTCCAAAAAATTTAAATTTTTTTTATTTTTTTGGTTCATTAGCTCTTGTCGTTTTAGTCAATCAATTGATTACCGGTTTATGGCTTACCATGTTTTACACCCCAAGTGCAGAACAGGCTTTTTCTTCCATAGAGTACATAATGCGTGATGTAAATTTCGGTTGGTTATTGCGTTACATGCATTCCACCGGCGCCTCCGCATTTTTTATCGTTATCTATTTACATATGTTTCGCGGGCTACTCTATGGGTCGTATCAAAGACCCAGGGAATTAGTTTGGCTTTTAGGGATGTTTTTGTATATTTTACTTTTGGCGGGTGCTTTTTTTGGTTATTTATTGCCTTGGGGGCAAATGTCCTATTGGGGGGCTCAAGTAATCACTTCGTTGTTAAGTGCAATACCCTATATCGGTAAAAGTCTTGTTGTGTGGTTAAGAGGTGATTACACCGTTGGCAATGCTACGTTGCAACGGTTTTTTGCTTTACACGTTATAGCGATTCCCTTTTTACTCCTGATGCTGGTTTTTTTGCATGTGGTTGCCTTGCATAAGGTAGGATCTAATAATCCAGACGGAATCGAAATCAAAAAGCAACTGGATGAAAAAGGCAAGCCTTTAGATAAAATTCCTTTTCATCCTTATTACATTGTGAAAGATTTAGTGATGATCATTGCTTTTCTCAGCCTGTTTTTTGCTGTAGTGTTTTTCACTCCCGAAATGGGGGGATATTTTTTAGAGCATAATAATTTTGCACCCGCTAACCCTTTAGTTACCCCAGATCATATTGCTCCGATGTGGTATATGTCACCGTATTACGCCATGCTGCGGGCTATCCCTGATAAATTATTAGGGGTAATGTGCATGGGTTTTGCTTTATTAGTTTTGTTCTTTTTACCATGGCTCGATCGCAGTCCAGTCCGTTCAATGCGTTATAAGGGTAACTATTCACGAGTTATGTTGTTTCTCTGCGTCATCGCATTTGTACTGTTGGGGTATCTAGGCACAATCCCAGTTACGCCAGTACGTTTATTTTGGGCTCGTGTGAGTACGGGACTCTATTTTGCTTATTTTATTTTGATGCCTTTTTACACTCGTTTTGAATCATCACGCCCATTGCCTGCACGTATAGGAGGGCGATAATGCATAAAAAAGCAGGCATTTTATACGTGTTGGCATGGTTTTTGGGTCTGCTTGTCAATCCAATTGTTTTAGCGCATCCCGTCAATATTAATGTTCAAGATAAGGAGAGTTTGCAAAGAGGCGCTCGTTTATTTATGAATTATTGTTCTGGCTGCCACTCTTTAAAATATTTACGCTATAATCATATGGCTAAAGGATTAGGCTTAACCCAGTTTAATGGTCGAATTAATGAAGATTTATTAAAAAATAATCTGATTTTTACCCAGGCAACAATTCATGACCCAATTCGAATTGCTTTGCCTCCGGAAGATGCAAAACAATGGTTTGGAATCGTACCTCCTGATTTATCTTTAGTTGCTCGAGAAAAAGGTACGGAATGGCTGTATGGTTATCTAAATGGATTTTATAAAGACGATGCTCGACCTTTTGGGACCAATAACCGACTGGTCCCTGATGTTGCAATGCCAAATATTTTAGAAACGATGAGCCACGAATTACCCGAAGAACAATTTAACACTAATTTAGACGATTTGGTGACTTTTCTTGCGTTCGTTGGTGAGCCAGTACAACCACTGCGTTACCACATGGGTTTCTTTGTCGTAGGCTTTTTATTGATCTTATTTCTTGTTGCACTGGGTTTAAAAACAGTTTATTGGCGAAAAATCGGCATAAAGTAACCCAAACAGGTAAAAATGTGGTAAAGTGCGAGTTTTGTGTGTGAACTTTACCTTTATCTAGGTTTTATGAATTAAATAGGAGTTGCTCATGGCAATTGTTGCGAAGCGCACTATAATGTCTTTATTTTCCGATACGGATGATGTCTACAGTCATCAGGTGCGGATTGTGTTGGCTGAAAAAGGGGTGAATGTAGAAATTCTTGTTGCAAAACAAGCTGAGCCCAGCGCTGATCTTTTATCAGTTAACCCCTACGGAACGGTTCCTACTTTAATCGATAGAGAGCTTGTACTTTATGAGCCACGTATCATTATGGAATATTTAGATGAGCGTTTTCCTCATCCACCTTTATTGCCTGTATATCCTGTTGCACGCGCTGAAACACGAAAAATGATGCACAGAATAGAACATGATTGGTATTATTTAATGAACCGTATTTTAAGGGATGATAACGCGGACCAGGCTAGAGTAAATTTATTTGAAAGCTTAACCGCGCTTGATCCTGTATTTGCAGATAAGCCTTATTTTTTGAGTGATGAATTTTCTTTATTGGATTGCGCATTAGCTCCTTTATTGTGGCGTTTGCCTCGATTGGGAATTGAAGTTACACCAGAGTTTAAAGGAATAATTGCTTACATGCAGCGCTTGTTCAAACGTGAATCGTTTCAAGCAAGTCTGACTGATGCTGAGCGACAATTAAGAGCGGCATAAACATATGACAATGACATCAAATAAACCTTATTTAATTCGTGCGGCCTACGATTGGATAGTAGATAACGAATTAACGCCTTATATCCTGGTTAATGCAGCATATACAGGGGTTCAGGTTCCCAAAGAGCATGTGAACCATGATCGTATCGTGTTAAATATTTCTCCGGCAGCAACTCGCGGTCTTTTATTAGAAAACGATCGTATTATTTTTACGGCACGATTTTCAGGAAAAACGGAACAAATTTTTGTTCCTCCTGGAGCTGTATTGGAAATTTATGCGAAAGAGAATGGTAGAGGCATAGCCTTTGCCATAGAAGATGAAGAAGAACCGCCTCCAGCAGCTTCAGGTGCTTCTAGTAGTGAATCTGAGGGCTCAACTGCTTCTAAAAGTAAGCCTTCGTTAAAATTAGTCAAGTAAATGGAAGTAGCTTGGGTGAAGACGAAGTCGAAACCCGGGAATTCTGATGCCTGGGTTTTATACACTACATCCTAGACTACAAATAAGAAACGTGTTCAAACTAAGTCCTGTTCCCAGTTTGCTGACTTGAGCCAAGACAGTACAAAGAAACAGGCCTTAATGGATTTGGAGCACAAGGTGACCATACCAGCAAATTCCCTTTATCGTTGTGAACAAATTAGATCTTGTGAACAACAAGCAACATCTTTGTTTCAATTAGATGAAAATGAATTAATGTCAAGGGCGGGAGCAGAGGCTTTTTCGCTGATAAAAAAGCTTTATCCGCATGTGCGTCACATTGCCGTATACTGTGGCGCAGGCAATAATGCAGGGGATGGATATGTGGTTGCACGTTTAGCGCATGAACATGGAATATTGGTCACAATTTACCAATGTAAGACCGTGGCTGATCTTCCTTTTACCGCCCAACATGCCGCATTAATGGCGATAAATGCTGGGGTTGAGTGTCAAGCTGCGGATGAATCCATAGATAGTGAAGCAGAATTAATTATTGATGCTCTTTTAGGGATTGGTCTGAAAGGACCTGTGCATGGCGTTATTGCATCGGCGATCCATCAGATCAATGCAAGCGGACTACCTGTTGTAGCTTTGGATATTCCATCGGGTCTTAATGCCGATACAGGAATGGTTGAAAACTTTTGTGTTAAAGCCAATACGACCATAACGTTCATTGCCCAGAAAGTGGGGATGTATACAGCCGATGGTCCAGATTATTGTGGTGATATTCATTGTTGTTCGTTACAACTTGAGCCCTGTGTGTCCAAGCTCATTCCTGCTGCCCGTCTTCTAAGCTCTGCCACTCTATCTTTACCACTTGCCGGGCGTAAAAAAAATTCGCATAAGGGAAATTATGGTCATGTTTTAATAATTGGTGGAGGTCCAGGCATGCCTGGCGCGATTAGTTTGGCCGCGAAAGCTGCGATGCGAACTGGTGCAGGCGCAGTAACTGTCGCAACTTGGCCTGATCATGCAAAAAATGCCTTATCATTAATTCCAGAGGCGATGGTGAGCGGGGTAAAAACTGCTAAAGAGTTAATGCCCCTTTTAGCTCGCGCCTCAGTCTGCATTATTGGCCCTGGCCTAGGGGAGAGTGAATGGGCTATTAACCTATTTTTGACTGCCATTACCTCACAATTGCCTATGGTTATCGATGCCTCTGCCTTAAGATTGTTATCCGAGCATGCACAAGTGGATGATAATTGGATTTTAACACCCCATCCTGGTGAAGCGGCTTGCCTGTTGTCTTGTTCGACTGATTTGATTCAGAAAGATAGATATCAAGCAGCAGCCAACATCCAACAACAATATGGTGGGGTCGTTGTGTTGAAAGGTGCTGGGACAGTGATTCAAACTGCTGAAAAAGATACTTTTGTTTGTCCTCGGGGTAATCCAGCAATGGCTAGCGCTGGCATGGGTGATGTATTAAGCGGTATTATTGCAGGCCTTTGTGCTCAAGGACTTTCTTTGGCTGATGCAGCGCAGTGTGGTGTTTGGGCGCATGCAGTTGCTGGCGACCAGGTAGCCAACGAATTGGGAGGTGCTGGATTATTGGCCAGTGATTTATTTGATGTGTTACCTCATATTTTAAATTACCCTGAATGATGATAAATAGCGAATTAGATACAGCAACATTAGATTTACCTGATGAAAAGGCAAGTCAACAGTTTGCCGCTCGATTGGCAAAGTGTCTTTGTCCTTCCTTAATCATGACCTTTAGCGGCGATCTGGGGGCAGGTAAAACCACCATTATTCGCGCCATGTTAAGGCATCTTGGGGTTCAATCTGCGATTAAAAGTCCTACTTTTTCCTTAGTAGAAAGCTACACATGCAATCATTTGACCATCCATCATTTTGATCTCTATCGAATACATCATGAAGAGGAGCTGGAATATTTAGGGTTCAGGGATTATTTTACGCAAGGGAGTATTTGTTGTATTGAATGGGCTGAAAATGCAGGAAAAGCATTGCCTAATGTGGATATTCGTTTTAAGTTAAGTATTAAAGGGGCTGGACGTGAAATGCAAATAATGGCATTGAGCACAGAGGGTAAAAGAATTTTAGCTCGCCTGGCAGGTGAAACATGATATTTCGCTCATGGTGTTTTGTTGTAATGTGTCTTTGTTCTATTGCCACATTTAGTGCTCAACTTAAGTCCATTGTATTAAAACAACAAGGAAATCAAACTTCCCTTTTTCTAACAATCAATGGACCATTTACACATAAAGTGTTCTTTTTAAATAGTCCTGAGCGAGTTGTATTGGATTTAAAGGAAACACAACTCGCTGTAGATTTAAATCAACTGGGTTTAATCAACGGGTTGGTAAGACAAGTACGCAGCGGACATTCTGATCCGCGAACTTTAAGATTAGTTTTCGAGGTCAATCAACACGTACAACTCCGATCAGCTCCTTGGAAGCCTAATGGAGCTTTTGGCGGTGTACGTGTTGATTTACTACATAGTGGACGTCTTGCTCAGCCGATTGCCGCAAATAGTCCTCCCAAGACTGCTTCGGTATTGCCACGCAAAGCCAATATAAAAAATATACAACCAGCAAAATTGCCTGTAAAAAATGCACCAAAACAGCCAGTTCCCCCTATTTTAGCAAATCAACAGCCTATTAAAGTAAGTGGCAAGCCTTCCAAGTTGCGTGATGTGATTGTTGTTTTGGACGCGGGTCATGGAGGCAAAGATCCTGGAGCTCGAGGTCCTCATCACAGCCGAGAAAAAGACGTTGTTTTGGCAATTACTTTGAAGTTAAAACAATTAATTGATAGGCAGCCAGGGATGCGTGCGGTACTAACCCGATCTGGAGACTATTATGTAGGATTGAGACAACGTCTGGATATTGCCAGAAAATATAATGGGGATATATTTGTGGCCATTCATGCGGATGCATTTAATAATCCTCATTCAAATGGTGCTTCAGTATTTGCTTTATCACAACGTGGAGCAACGAGTGAAGCGGCACGCTGGCTTGCAGAAAAAGAGAACTATTCCGAATTAGGTGGTGTAAATTTGGGTGATTTGGATGATCAGAATGGGGTAGTCCGCTCGGTTCTCATCGATTTGTCACAAACAGCGACAATTAATTCCGGATTGCAAATGGGGGGGCGTGTTTTAAGTCAACTGGGTAATTTTACCAATTTACATAATAACAAAGTCGAACAGGCGGGTTTTGTTGTGTTGAAGTCAGCTGATATTCCTTCCATTTTGGTAGAAACAGGTTTTATTTCAAATCCCATAGAAGAACGTAATTTAACCAACCCCAGTTATCAAGCGCGTTTGAGTCAGGCTATTTTTCAAGGTATTAAAGGATACTTCTGGGAAAACCCTCCTCATGGATCTCGCATCGAGGCAATGACAACCAATAATGTCCATTTAGTCCGTGCGGGAGAAACCTTACCCGCCATCGCCGCACGCTATCATGTTTCGGTTGCAGCGCTCCAATCCACAAATCATTTACGCGGCATTACCCTGCTTAAGCCGGGGCAGAAATTGGTGATTCCTCCGGCATGGGCATAAGAATTCAGCAACTACCACCGCTTATCGCCAATCAAATTGCTGCGGGCGAAGTCATAGAGCGACCTGCATCGGTAGTCAAAGAACTATTGGAAAATTCTTTTGATGCGGGTGCTAACACTATAAGCATTGAAATAGGTTATGGCGGCCTGAATCAAATTAAGATTAGTGATAATGGAGCAGGAATCCATGCAGAAGATTTACCTTTGGCAATTGCCGCGCATGCGACCAGTAAAATTAATTCACTGGATGACTTGTATGCGATTGATAGCATGGGATTTCGTGGTGAAGCATTGGCCAGTATTGCTTCTGTAGCAAAAGTTACAATTAGTTCTAAACCGGAACAGCAAGAAACGGCGGCAATGTTACGTGTACAAGGTACAGAACGATCTATTTCTCCCTGTGCGCGCAGTGTAGGTACAACAGTAGATGTGGTTGATTTATTTTTTAATGCACCGGTTCGAAAACGATTTTTAAAAAGTGAAAAACTGGAGTTTCAAGCAATAGAAACTGTAGTGAAACGTTTTGCTTTAAGTGCGCCTAAAATTGCGCTTACGCTCAAACATAATGGAAAACAAATTTTATCCTTACCTGCAGCGACAAACGAACAAGCTTGCTTAACACGTATAACCCGGATATTGGGTCATGCGTTTATTAAAGATTCTATTTTTCTTGATGTTGAACATGGGGCAATGAAACTCACTGGATGGATAAGTGGCCCCAATTTTCAGCGCAGCCAGAATGACCGACTGTGGGTATATATTAATCAGCGCATGGTAAAAGATAAGTTGGTAAACCAGGCGCTAAAACAGGCTTATGATGGTTTGTTACATCCTGGACGATTTCCTGCATGTGTGCTGTACTTCACGATGAACCATGCGGAGGTGGATGTGAACGTACATCCAACCAAGCATGAAGTACGCTTCCAGCAACCTCGGTTGGTATTTGATTTTTTTACCTCTCAATTGAGTGCGGCATTAAAATCAAAAAATGATATTGAGGAAGCCGCTTCATATGTATTATTCCAACCCTCAGCTCAAGGTCAAACTCAAGAGATTTATGAACCCTATCCTAAATTGACTGAATTAAATAGAACGCGTGATAGTTCAGAAACTGAATTACCTTGGGTCGTTTTAACTAATAGGTACATTTTAACATTTATTCATCAGCAACCGCATGTTATAGATGTAGTGGCATTGCATCAATATCAGCTGGAAATGCAAATTTCCCAATTGGGGTTGCCTCTAGCCAGTAGGCCTTTATTGGTGCCGATTCGATATTCTCTTCCTTTAAAACTCCAAAACCACAAAGAGAATTTGGAGCAGGGCCTCAAACAGTTAGGAGTGGGGCTTGAGTGGCTGGGAGAACATGAAGTGCAGATTCGTAGTATTCCTCTTTGTATGCCCTACTTGGATTTGCGTTTGTTCTTTGATTCTGTTGCGGAATGTGGTGTAGTTCAGCAGAGCACATTAATGGACTTAATGAGTCGCTCACAAGTGTTTGATCCTGGACTGCTTAGTGTAGAGGAAAAAATGGATTTAAATGGACTGCTGTTGCGTATTTATAAAGAGGGAAATCAGCAGCTTGGTTTGTTTAAAGTATTAACAAATGAAGTGTGTAGCAAGCTAGTGGGGGCGGAGTAATCGCTGATTATAGTTATGACTTATTAATAACCCTCACTCCTACCTCTCTCCCACCGGTGGGATAGGGGATGCACATTACATTCTTTTCTCTCATGCTGGGACAAAGATAAAAATCCCTTCTTCCTGCAAGGGAGAAGGTGCACTTAAGGGCGGATGAGGGTAAAATTATGGCTGTTTTATTGAGATCTTGAATGGTTAAATTAATTTTTTGTTTAATGGGACCTACTGCATCAGGGAAAACATCTTTAGCGTGTGAATTGGTAACACGTTATCCTTTTGAAATTATTAGTGTTGATTCTGCAATGATTTATCGGGGTATGGACATTGGGACTGCCAAACCAACTCCTCAGGAGTTGCATAGTGCGCCACATCATTTAATAAATATTAAGGATCCTGTTGAGTCGTACTCTGCCGCTCAATTTTGTACTGACGCCTTATCTTTATGTGAAAAAATTTTCAAAAAAGGCAAAATTCCTCTTCTGGTAGGGGGAACGATGATGTATTTTAATGCGTTACAAAAAGGTTTATCTACTTTGCCCGAAGCGGATCCCGTTGTACGTCGCCAGTTAGAAGAAGAGGCGGCTTTATGTGGTTGGGCTGTTCTCCATCAAAAATTAGAACATATTGATCCAGAGTCTGCTGCACGTATCCATGCTCATGATACACAACGAATTCAACGTGCCTTAGAGGTATATTATTTGACCGGTAAGACATTGTCTTCATTTCTTGTTCAACCCAATGAAAAAACGGACTATCACTTTGTGAATTTTATTCTTTTCCCTGAGCAGAGGGCATGGTTGCACGAACGCATAGCACAACGCTTTGATCAGATGCTTACTGAAGGCTTTATTGATGAGGTGAAACAGTTACAGCAAAAATGGAAGCTAACCATGAACTTGCCAGCAATGCGTTGTGTAGGGTATAGGCAGGTACTTGAATATTTGCAAGATGATTTTGATTATTCCCTCATGCGTGATAAAGGAATTGCAGCGACACGGCAATTGGCGAAACGCCAGTTAACCTGGCTTAGGCATTGGGGAGAGGCATTCTATTATGATCCACAAAATGAGGCTTTTCGCGATGAGATTATAGCGAAAATTGGGGAAATATTAGATAATCCTAGCAAACACGTATCAAAGGAACATCATGTTAAAAGTTAAAAAAGAACCAGCAAGCACAGAAAAAAATTATATAGTCCATCGTAATGAATTACCTTTGAGTTGTCCCACAAAGGATATGATTTTGTGGAATGCTCACCCTAAGGTTTATTTGCCTATTGAAAAAACTGGAGTAGAAGTTTGTCCTTATTGCGGTTCGCGGTTTGTTTTACAGAATGATTAAATCCATTTGTATTGTACGTTTATCTGCATTAGGTGATGTTCTAATGGCTGTTCCGCTCATTAGAACGTTGCAAGCCAGTCTCCCACAAGCCAAGTTGACTTGGATCATTTCCAAGCCTGCTTTTGATTTGGTGGAAGGGATGGATGGTGTGGAGTTTATTTTAATCGACAAGCCGAACAGTGTTGTGGATTATTGGCGCTTTAAAAAACAAATGAAAGGGCGTACTTTCGATGTATTACTAGCGCCACAAGCAAGTCTTAGGACTAATTTACTCTATCCCCTGATTAGAGCAAAACGAAAAATAGGTTATGACGAGCACCGAGCCAATGATGCTCATGGCTTATTTGTTAATGAACGAATTACTCCGGGCTTAGAGCATACCTTAGATGGTTTTTTAAAATTTGCGCAGGCACTAGGAATAAAGGAGCGTGTTATTCGTTGGGATTTACCTATTGCTCCTGAAGATTATGAGTGGGCGGAACAGCACCTACCTAAACAAGGCCCTATTTTAGTAATTAATCCCGCCGCCAGTAAACCGGAGCGTAGTTGGCCTATTGCTCGATATATTGATGTCTTGCAACGAGCTCAGGAGAAATGGAACGTACAAGTCGTTATAACTGGAGGGCCGATTGATTTTGATAAACATTTGGCAGAACAAATAGCCCAAGTTATCCCTGCAATAAATCTCGTTGGCAAAACGAGACCCAAACAATTATTAGCGCTCATAAGTAAAGCGACCGTTGTTCTTTGCCCTGACACGGGACCTTCCCATATGTCAACTGCGGTAAATACTCCTGTTATTGCGTTGCATGCAGTGACTAACCCGCTTATTTCTGGTCCTTATCTTTTTCAACATTTAGTGGTAAATCGCTATCCTGAAGCAGCAGAAAAAATTCTGGGTAGCAAGCGAATTGAGGATGTTTGGGGGCAACATGTACACGGTGACGAACCCATGCAATTGATTTCCGTTGATGAGGTAATGGAAAAATTAGCAGCTGTATTAGATGGCTATCGTCAATAGCAATTACATGAGCGACCGATGGCGTCAGCTTAAGTACCACGCAGCTCCTTCATATACGCCTAGTTTAGGTGAAACTCGAGTTTCGACCTTACCTAGGCTGTTCGTTAGTTGCTGCCATTGCTTGAACGCTTACCTTTTGTTTCTCAACCACTCTACTGCGGCGTTATACTTTACAGGCTCTTACTAATTTTTTTTACTGTAAGCAATCTCTAAATGATTTTCTAAATCCGTTTCAAGTGAGGGGTACTCCACGTCATTACGTCCCTCATTACAGCAGTTATTCCAAAAAGGAAATGTTGTTGATTGCTGTGGTTTTGGTCTAGTATATGGGGGCTCTTGATCACAAACAAGTTCGCTTTGATAACCAGTAGGGGTGTATTTGTGGATTTTTGCATGAGATGATTCTGTAGGCGAGCTGGCTTCCTGATATCGCTTTGCCTCTTCTTGCAAATGTTCTAGAGGTTGTTCTTTAAAGCGATAGACATTCATAAAAATCATGCATGCTTGAAGAATCATTAATGTGACGCCAACTACTGGATTAAGCGTCAAACCCACTGCAACTAAAAGCCCACCAGAAACCAAGATGGAACCGAGGTTATAAGCCAAGCTCATGGCCAGATTTTGATTTATATTGGATACAGTTTGTTTGGAGATTGCAAAAACTGAAGCGATAGGGAGTAGCATTCCTTTATGAATGACCACTCCTGCTGCTTCTTGAGTTAAAACATCACTGCTGTCCGATATTACTGCTATGCCTAAGTTGCTGACTTTAATTGCAGGCGCATCATTTCCTGCATCGCCTACCATGGCTACTTTATGCCCTTTATTCCTTAACGCGAGAATACGGGAAGTTTTTGACAGAGAATTTTCCTTTTGATCATTTTCCTCTAGAGAAGTTGGCTTGCAGCCGGCATAAACGTGTTCGATGCCAAGCGCTCTAGCATAACGAGTGGCTGTTTCTTCATCTGCTCCGGTACACAAGCAGATTTTTTTCCCCATTGCCTTTAACGTACGAATAGTACAATAGGCATCTTCACGTAGCGGATCGGTGATTACCATAAATCCAATTACAGTATTCTGACGTGCCACATAGACTACCTGATCTCCTGCCTCTAATTTAGGTTGTTTGAATTTAGCGGGAATGGAGATGTTTTTTTCTTTCATTAGCGTCATGCTGCCAATAGTATATTTTTTATTCTTTATTAGCCCAGAAACTCCAGAATGATGAGAGTCATCAAGATCCGTAACTTCATAATGGGATACGTGATGTTGATTGCTAAACGAATAAATCGCTTGGCCTATGGAGTGAGTTGATTTTTTTTCTAGGGCCGAACAATAGGAGAGGAACTCTGATTCTTTAAGTCCACTCTCATCAAATAGATAAAGTTCTTTAATATTAGGAACCCCTGTTGTAAGGGTGCCATTCAAATCAAAAATTACCGTGTCTATTTGTTCTGCGTGTTGTAATGTTTTAGCACTATTAAAGGTCACTCCATTTTCTGCCGCTTTATGCATCCCTGTTTTTACGGCAAAAGGCGTAATTAACCCTAAGGTACAGGGGCAAGCACTTACTAAAACCGATACGGCGCACTGAATTGCTATAGCGGCTGGATAAAAGAGGCCGATAATGATTCCAGAGGCCACTGCTAATGCAATTACGGTTGGGATAAAATAGGTTAAAAGTTGTTCGGTTTTTAATTCAATGGGCGCAGCTTCCAACGCCGATGCTTCTATTGCCTTATCGAGCCGTGCCAGGTAGGATTCTTTGTGATTTTTTGTGACACGAATAGCTAAAGGGTTTGCATGGTTCGCTAAGCGCATGCCAGCTACTACTTTTGCTTGCGGCGGAAAATAATGAGGAAGAGTAGCTCCTGTAATGATGGTATTGTAAATGATACTTTCATTTTCACAGGTACCATCAAGAGGTATAACTTCTCCTGGGTGCACAATAATCACATCGTCTTCATTAATCAACTCTAAACTAATTTCATCATAGCCAATAGTGTTCTGTTTTTTTACAACTTTAGGAACTCTGTCCTGAAACTTTGTGGTGCCAATTTTTTCTTTGATGGTATCTTCTATCGCAATGCCTATATGTCTAAAGCCATAAATAAGCAAGCCTGCTTCAAACATCATAGGAAGCCAAGGTACAAAGAGTGAGGCAATTGAGCAAACTATGATGGAGGCAGTACTGAGCGCAAATAAACTGTCCATAGTTAATTTTTTGCTTTTGGTCAATTTTATCCAAGCGTCATAATAGGAGTTATACCCAAGTAATAGGGTTAGTAGAGAACTAAAAACAGCAAGAGACGCCATCACAGGGAGTGAAAGTCCGCCGGTTGCAAGGCAAAGGATAAGTACAGCCACTCCTGACACGCATCCGACTGCACCAAGAAACCAATGTGAGTTAAAAAATTTTTTGATTTTATTAATGGTTTGCTTTAAGGGGGTTAATTGCTCAGCTGGTGCTTGCGGTGCGTCCTTTTTATCCGGTTGATATTCATATGTTCTACATGAAAAACCCACTTCTTCAATATGGTTCTTAAGTTCCAACCAGATTTCTTGATCGACTCGTTTTTCTTCATCATCAACTTTAATAATTACGGTTACTTTTTTAGGATCTGGCGTTGTGATGTCTGCATGAAAATGTATTAGCCTGTCAGACAGTTGACCTTGTAGGTAACTTCTAATAGTCCGACTACAACCGGCACAGGTCATCCCATCAACATAAAAAATATAGCTTCTGGATTTAGGCATATAGGCTCGTCAATTAAGAATTATTTTAGTAAGACTTGATATTTTTCTTATTGTTGTTAGGTCCTGAATTTTCTGGCTTAATTGCTCATATTTTTTGAGACAGGTCTGACTTAGTCTTTGAAAAAAAAGACGTTTTACTTAGGTTTATAAAACATCAAGCCTTAAGTTTATTAAAAAAGCAGAAAGTTATAATATGCGTGAAATCATATCATATGCATCATTTTTTGCACCATCTTTTTTAAAAGTGCTTAGGGGATTACTGGAGGTCGTCTTTGAATCGATAAGAAATTCTAAGGTCGGCGTTGAATTGATGGAGCTAAAAATGAATCAGGGTGAAATGGCTCTTTCACCCTGAAGGGATATTACGAAGTTATTGTCCTGCATTCAGATCAGCATTTGGTGCGCCAGAACGAACGCTTTGCAACAACAAGATGCTATTCGTCATTAAAAGACGCTCATGGATTTGACGATCCAAATAAAGCTGATAATTAATCTCAGCGAGTAAGATCGCAATTTCTTTTTCTACAGTAGCAGGAGCTGCAGTGTTCAGTTGAGTTATCCATTGGCTACCACCTGATTGGCCAGTACCGCTTGACCCAGTGCCAGTAGTTCCAGTGCTACCAGTGCCAGTGGTACCACCCGCACCAGCATTAGGGAATAACCGCCAAGTGGCCATATTGTATTCACTTAACGCTTGGCTCATTGGGGTCAGATTTTGACCTTGCTGACCTCCCTGTGCGTTCTGAGGGGGTGATTGAGGCATTCTTTTGGACATAATAAAGTAAAGGTTACTTATTCCTACTGAGCTTTGAGCTGCGTAGGTACGTAAG
Organism: Legionella sp. 227; assembly: GCF_043161935.1. Lineage (NCBI taxonomy): Bacteria > Pseudomonadati > Pseudomonadota > Gammaproteobacteria > Legionellales > Legionellaceae > Legionella > Legionella sp. 227. The sequence continues at coordinate 1,666,212 of NZ_CP171154.1, forward strand.
CTTGCAAGATATTTAGAGATTGTTTGTGTCGCCTGAACTTGTTGCGCAGTAGGAGCGCCGCCGCTATTGGATGAGCTAGGAATCGTCTTCTGTACCAATTGATCATAGTCATACCATTTTGGTAATTTTATAGGAACAATACTTCCGGTAACGTAACGTATAAAATTGTTAGCGAGTTGTTCTTGATTTTGCGCGGTGAGGCCATTATTGGTTCCGGTACCCACCCCAAGACTATCAGTTGAATACATTAATGGTCCAGTTAATGCGTTGCTGTTCAGCTGATTTAAAAATTGTGAAATGTATTGGCCGTTAAAAAAAGTAGTCGCATTGGGGATGTATGCTCCTATTGCATTAGCAGATACTAAAGTGCCATACAGGTAGCCGCAATTCTCAGTCATGGTAGTTGGGGACTGGTCATATTTCATACAGTAACTAATATCCGGTGTTCCTAAAATATTGAGTACCGCTTGGCTAATTGGCTCTTGTTGAAAAGATCCCTGACCTTGACTGCCACCTTGTATTTGATTGAACAATGGGTTCGCAGTGAATCCTAAGGCACTACCACCTGATTGATTCGATTGAACTGATTGGTCGAATAATGGATTCGCTGTAACTGTTGACTGGCCAGAGGAACCTGAAGAGCTCGAACCATTAAAGCCATTAAATGTATTATTAACCAGCTGATTAATCGCCGAAGCAGTCGGAATATTTGTAGGCACTAACTGAGAGAAGGGGGTTGCGGCACTTTCATTGCCTCCGCTATTCTGATTACTACCACTCGTAAACGTATTGACGGGAATCGCACCTAGATAAGTGTAAAGCATATAGGTTTGCGCCAGTTGTGCAACAGGTAGGTTAATTAGATTGTAGTTGAGTATGTAGGTTTGGGGATTTTGTGGTTGTTGCGTTACATCAAAACCCAAATAACTACCAAAATTTTGGAAATATTGGACAAGTTTTTGGGTATTATTAGACATTTGTTGTTGATTGTATAAATTGGTTGTATTATCTGCTGCAGCAGGAAAAGCAGTAAAACAAAGCAGATTAAGCAATACAAATTTGGACGACGATAATTTCATTTATTCTTCCCCTTCAAGTGCACGTAAAACAAGTTTTAGCCGGTACTGGCAAAAAACTCGCGACAACAACCTTAAACGTTCAAATACAATATTTCTTTTGAGAAAAACTCCGGCTGAATCATGACTTCCTGTACTTGTTTCTTCTGCATGGATCAAGACTCGTGAAGCACTGCCCGGATGGACCGTATCAATTGCCTGCAGCAGACGTAGGCCTCTGCCTGATTTGATATTCCCCACGATGCGAATAAACTTTTCTTCTTCGGCTAACAGCCCCATGTCTATTTTTTCTATGTCGTCAAGTTCTCTGCCTAATTGCTCCATGGCTTGCTCAAACTCTGGATTTCCATCAAGAGTCCAATCCTCCACACTTTCCATAAAAGTAATCACTCTATAGATCATAGGATCAATGTATTCAAACCAGTATTGTGCGGATGCTTCGTGGCTAAGATCTGGCATTTTTTACTCTTTCTTTACTTATAATTAGCGGATGGACGAAACCATTACTTACTACTATAGTATATTATGAAAGGTAAAAGAAAGAAGTAAAATATATGAAAAAGCGGTCAAGAATAATTAAGCTGGTTTCATCGATCCTTAATGTTCGTAGGTGGTTCGATTGGGAACGAATGAGAGCGTTTACTTTATATTTGGGAAATGGGTTTAAACGCTTATTCGTGCCACAAAAAGCACCAACCGAGGGTGAATCATTCAGTGAAGCGGTGAAGCTTCTAAATCTTAGCGATGAAAGTATACTTACGAAACAAAAATCATTGTTTCGTTTAAGTATTCTTATGGTATTAGCCGCTGTTTTAATTTTTGTATATGCTGGATATCAGCTTTTTTACGGTTCGATAAGAGCGTTTCTTGTGAGCATTATTGTTACTATGATTGCACTAGTTTTAGCCTTCCGTTACCACTTTTGGTACTTTCAAATGAAAAATCGTAAGTTAGGGTGTACTTTTAATGAATGGTATAGGCAGGGGTTGTTGGGAGAGAAGAAATGAATAAGTTGTTAGTTACTCTACTCCTCCTTTTATTTCCTGGATTGGTTTTAGCGGATAGTAGTGGCGGTGCTTTGAGTTTTGCTCCTCCTGCGAGTGATTATTCTGTAGTATTTCTTGGTAATTTATTTGGTGTTGTTGATGGTGTTTTAAGTGGTACTGGCAGCCAAATTATGGGCAACATGTTTGCCGTATTTAACGCTGCTGTTTTGGCATTGGGCGGTATCATTATTATGTATACCCTCCTGGTAGCCACCATGAATACTGCCCACGAAGGGCAGATGCTTGGGCAAAAGTGGTCCTCCATTTGGATTCCTATTCGCTCCACTGTAGGTTTAGCTTTATTGATCCCTAAGACTTCTGGTTATTGCTTAATGCAAATTTTTGTCATGTGGGTTGTTGTGCAAGGGGTTGGTGCAGCAGATAAGGTATGGAATGCTGCGTTAAGCTATTTGAATCGTGGTGGCGTTATTATTCAAGCACAACAGATAAATCCGGCCTCTGAATTGACTAATACTGGAACCACAGGGATTAGTGGTATAGCAAGTGGTGTCGTCAATATCCTTGCGGGCCAAGTATGTATGCTGGGATTGCAGACGCAACTGACGACTCAAAGACAAGCCCTGCTGGATGCCCAATCGCAAAAAACAGGGGCGTGTTACTCCGCTGCTCAAGGTTCTAGCATGCAGCAATTTTGTAATAATGTAGTTCCAGATTTCTTAGGCTCGGTCAATGCAGTTGCGGTTCAAAATGCTGCTCCAACTAGAAGCTCTTGGAGCGTTGACATGCCTAATTTTGATTCCAGTTCCCCTTATAGTTTTCTTAATGGAATCTGCGGCACCATCAAATGGAACAGTATTACCACCCTAAATTCTAATTTTGGCACCCTACTGTCTGGAAGTGCTAGTCCTAAACTGGATCAAAACGGTAATCCTGTAATCGGCAAAGATGGCCAGGTTGAAATGAATTATTTCACTGCAGGAAATAACGTGAAAGTTGGAAATAACACGTTAACTCCAGGAGAGATTGCGGCCACGCAGATGTCTCGCGCTATTGCAATCCAGCAAATGTATTCGGATTTGTCACCAGTGGCTCGGTCTATGATAACTAATTCTCCAGGAATACCGTTTAATCAAAAACCAAACCCAAGTGCTTATTCTGCAGTGGCAACGGAGCAATTCGGTGTACCCTATAAAAAAGATGGAACAGTGTGTGATAATTACAGCAGCAGCACTCCGCCAGATGATCGATGCGTGATTTGGGGGCCAGTGCCGGGATCTCCAATGGGTGGGACTTTGTTAAATGGTAATGAATTAATCAATGCGATCAATGATTATAATGGCATTATGATGCCTACGGTAAATCTATCCCGCCTGATTAACAATGCATCAGACAATGCTAAGGCCACAGACTTTATCAATAATGCTGAGCTGCAAGGCTGGATTATGGCCGGTGCTTACTTTTTTAACTTGGTGGAGATTCAGGGAACGTCATCCATTGCGAATTCAAGTCAAACCGATTCAGGCACAGGACTGGATGGAAGTACGTTTAATCCTCAGGCGATAACGAGTCCGTTTGTAATTGGCACCAACGGTACGAGTGTTACTTGTGGTCCTGGAAACATGACGGCTCAGGGTAAAGATTTTACCACATTATGTACTTGGTTTAATCAAGATAATGCTCCATTAAAAGCGGTGCAAGCGTTAATAACTTCCAGCGATACAGATAAAAAGCCTTCCTGGTCATCCTCGATGACAAGTGATAAAACGCAGTCTGCATCTACGGTATATGGTTTTATTAACAATGGATTGATGATGCAAACTCCTGGCCAACCAGGGGTACAGCAACTGACTTTTGCAAACAGCATCAACTTCAGTGTGAATACGTCATTGTATCGATTACAACGGCAAAACTTTTCTTGCGGTGAAGTAAAACCGTTCTTCTCTATTTGTTTAGGACAAATTCTTGGAAACATATTTTATAATATTATCTTGGTGACCGTATATAACCTGTTCCTTGATATCTTTGGCCAGATTATCAACAGTGTGGTTATGGCATTCCTGATGATTCCATTACAAGGAATGGCAACAATCTTCCAGCAAGGGCTTCAGATTATCGCGCAACCCGGGGTAAACCCAGTTGTTGCATTAGCCAATATGGGAAATGAATACATCAATTTTGCGGGTAACTTATGGATGCTTTTATTGAATATGGCGGTATCCAGTGCGTTAATCCCGGTATTTGGTATCTTTATCTTTGCGATGATGTCTTTGGCTATGCCGCTGGTGATCGCCTGGGTGGGGGTCATGGTTACCGTAGGCTTTACAACCGCCTATTATATTCCAATATTACCGTATATGATTTTTACCTTTGGTGCCCTGGGCTGGTTAATCTCGGTCATTGAAGCAATGGTTGCCGCACCTATTGTTGCATTGGGAGTGACCCATCCTGAGGGACATGACGCTTTTGGTAAAGGTGAGGCTGCAATCATGATCCTGGTTAATGTCTTCCTAAGACCTTCGATGATGATTATAGGGTATATATCTGCTATCGCCTTATCTTACGTAGGCGTATGGGTTCTAAATGCAGGGTATGATCAGGCTATTGCCTTTATACAACGGCCTAATCAAGACCCAGCGCATCTCGCGGCTGGATTTTGGTCGACTGGTGGTTCCGACTCGCCTTCTGGTACCGGTGGATATACGGATTGGGCGGGAATTTATGCATTCTTCTTCTCAATATTAACTTATACCTCGTTGTACTTAGTGATAATTCAAAAATCATTTACACTGATATCCTATCTGCCAGATAAAGTGTTGCGATGGATTGGCGGTACTCCTGAAAGCTTGGGTCAAGAAACCGCACAATGGGGTGAGGAAGTAAAAGGCAAGACTCAAGAAGCAGGTAAGGAAACCCAGACTGCACAAGGACAAATCGATAAGACATTGGGTGGCTATGGTGTGAAAGGCGTTGGTATGGCTAAAGGTCTTTTGGGCAAAGGCGGCGGCGGTGGCGATGTTTCTGCTCAGGGTAATGCGACTCCGAGTAGTGATACGGATAGTGGTAAAGATAAAAAAGGATCTAGTAAAGGAGCACCTAAGTCAGGGGGGCAGGAATTAGGTGGTACTGAAGCGCCTGTAACTAAGTAAAATTGCTAAAAAGGATTATCACTTTATTTCCAATGTAAAAAGTTTTAAAGCGCATTGTGATATAATTAGATACATATTAAACATAAGGTCGTTTGCATCATGCCTGAATTATCTGCTCCTAAAAGTACTACGATGAGCCAGAGCGATATGGCTCAAGATAAACTTAAAGGTTTGCAAAAAGCGAAAATAGATGAAGATCGATTTTTCCAAGAGTTATTTCTATTTTTACAAAGAATGCTGGCTTCAATTTTAAACCTTCAAGTCGATCCTAAAGCTGAATTAACTGATCTTGCTAAAGATTGTGGCTACCAAGACCTGCCTACCGCTTTAAATTCTGCAAAAAATGCACGTGGACAGTCCCCATTAACTCAAGCATTGCAAAACCAAGATTTCTCTCTGGCGCAAACCTTACTTAATTCAGGCGCAAAATATGATGTTCGATCAATGGATGAATATGATATTGCAATTAAAAGCCAGCGAGGCCAACAGGCGCTTCAACAAAAGACCATCACTCCTCCTGAGGGGGGGTATCAATCTCGTCCAGATAAATTGCATAAAGTTAAAGAATTTGGTCTGGTTCTGGGTATCGTCATGGAAAGTGTCGATAAAACGTCTTCTCAACGCGCGCATATAGGCCCTACTTATCACATGATGTCCGATGCCATAAGGGAGTATAGCCAAGGTAGTAGTAAGGAGCCTACAAAAAAAGACTTTACGCAAATTAAAGAGGCCTTCGCTTTTGCAAATAAAGAAGCCAATTTTGAATTCAGCACTCCTAAAGGAAGCCCTAAAGCAGGAGTCTCACTTTCTGAGCGAGTACAAGAAGGCAAAGTAACCTCAGTCCCCATCAATTGCAAGGGACATGCTATGGGGCTATCTTTTGTGCCGGTTGAAGGAAATCCTGATAAAACTTATTTAGTATTCACCAATCGAGGGGAGGGGGCAAAAGGAAAGTATGGAACGCAAATTTATGAGGTAAATACCAAGGATGTTACTCCTGACTTTATAAATAACGTAATGAGTGGGCACGATAAAGGGTTATCACACGGACAAGTCATGGCAGAAATCCAGAAAGTCACTCAAGGTAAAGAACCAATAAGTACCATAACTCAAAAACCGCAATCATACGATAATTGTACTATAGCAAATACCCGCGCCAACATTCATGGGGTTCTGCTATGTCAGGAAGCAAATCGCAGAGGCGGCTTTGAGAATGTGACTCAAGATGTTAAAGATGAAGTCAAAGGGCGTTATAAAGAGTTTACTAGTGATATGAGGGATAAAACAGTCCAGAAATTAGAAAAGGGAATACAAGACAATCCAGATGATCCTGATCTAAAAGCCTTGGCTAAAGGGTTTTTGCAAAAACCTAATCATAAGCATTCGGATATACTGCAATCTGCTGTTGCTGAAGAGATCCCCATGAATTCTCTCAAATCATGAATTTGCTTTATTTTTAAGAAAAAGTACTGAGCACGCATTAGCCTTTAGGTTGACAACTCGCACTAGAGAGATCAGAAATGCCTCGGATAAATTCAGACATTTCGATGGGTTCCTGGCCAATCTTTAATGCGCTACGGACAAAATTAGCCGCCTTTAATACCTCTTCCAGATTGTATTTTTTTAATTGAATCGAATGTAAATAAGCAACAAAAAATTCTGTTTTTAAATTCCCAGTGCCTTTACCCATACCCGCTAATGATGCATCGATAAAACGTACCCCGGAGTCCATTGCTGCTAAGGCATTCGCTTGTGCTAAACCCAAATTGTCATGAGCATGAAATCCAAAGGGGAAGGGGTATTTACTAGTGTATTGCTCATAAATTTTTTGAGTACGAGACGGCAATAAACTACCATTTGAATCGGCAAAATAAATGATATCGGGTTCATATTCACTGATTTTCTGGATCGAATCAGTGAGTTCATTGTCTTGGTAATAAGAAATATGCATCAGATTGACCGAAACATTCATATGGGCATTTTTTATCATTTGGATTTTAGGTAGGGCAGAAGCAAGTTCATTTTTAGCAATACAGATTCTTAATAAATCAACACCACACTCCTTTAATTCCATCAGATCATTTTGAGTGAGGTTATTTGGGAAAACCATGACGACCATTTTAGCTTTTTGTATTAACGATCGACAAAGAAGCAGGTAATCTTTTTTACACAATCCTGCTCTACCTACAGTGGTAGGAGCTAACATCTCATTACGATAGCCAATTTCAATATATTCAATGCCCGAGTTATCGAGTGGGCCAATGATTTTTTCTAAATGCATGTCTTCGAAATGGAAATTAGTGCGGTGTCCCCCATCTCTTAATGAGGCGTCTAAAAGCATGATCGAATCGTTCATATAACTCCTAAGTACGGGTACAAAGCATACCTGTTCTTAAAATTAGTATAGCTAAAATTAGAGTTGATGGAAGACTCTTTATAAAAGTAGAGAAATGACAGGAAATGATGTTAACCTAAGCAGCTAAATTTACAGAAATAACGCATGGTTCTAGATTTTTTTATGAATCTATTGCTGATATTCTTTAGCTCCAGCAATAATTAATTTGTAAACCCGCTCACTGATAATGCCCTGTTCAAACTTCGCTTTGGCATCCCAGGTCATCAGTTGGCCTTTTTGGCGTACTAACTTACGTGTAGCAGAGGTTACATCATTCGGATCGCTTTCAAGTAAAATATCTCGGACTTCTTCATCAAATACCAGATACTCTCTTAAGGCAACTCGTTTTTCGTCTACGGTAGGCACCAGTTTTTGCCAAATACATAATCGAATCGTTTCCAAAATATCAATCGTTCTTCCTAAACGTTCTTCGCCAGAGAATGAGGTGACTAAACGGCGCATGGTTTCGGCAACACCCGAGGTGTGCAACGTTGTGTATACTGGATGTCCAGTAAGAGCAGCTTCTAATGCAGCACTGATTGTTTCTGCATCCCGGCACTCACCCACCATAATTAAACGTGGCTTACGACGTAAAGCGTTTCTTACTCCATCAGCAAAGCTAGGCAAGTGACGAGGGATTTCTGACTGACTTACTACAGCGGATATGGTTTCAATTTCATCATAGACAAATTCGATTGGAGATTCATAGGTCAATACTTTACGGTTTGAATCTTCGGTTTCAATTAAGTCACGAATAATAGAGGCCAATAGGGTCGATTTACCTGAACCCGTTGCTCCTGTTATAAAAACGATTCCTTCTTGAGGAGCAATTGCTTCCAGCACATTATCGGGTAGATTCATCGTCTCAAGCCTCGGAGGCGTGGTAGGAATCGTTCTTAAAGTAATCTGGATTGCATCATGGCCTTCCACAAGACAGGCCGTTCCATTGACACGGTAACGGTATCTGACCCCGCGATTCGGACGAAATTCATAGTGAGTATCAATATCTTTACCTGAAAGAAGCTGAGTCGTGGCATTAGGACCATAGATTGCATTAATTAAATCACCAAGTTCTGTGTTGGATAAACGACGATTCGTTATGCGTAAGAGTTTTCCATAAACTTCTGCGTAAATGGGTTCTCCTGTTTGAATGGTAATATCAGAAGCATTTAAACGCTCTGTATGCTCCAACATTTTATCCATAAACAGTGGAGTAAAACGCGTTGGCTCATCGGGCATTAAATATGTTTTATTATTCATACAAATCTTAGCGAATTCTATTGTTGTCGTTAACTGGGGCAATCGTAGGTTGCCAGGATTTATCCGTTATTATAATTTTAGAACGATTTGCCAATTTTTCCATATTTTTAAATTGTTCGAGTGCATTTTCATCTTTAGAAACCGCAGCTCGCCATTGTTCGCTATTTATATTCAGAGCTGGCAATGCTGTAATTCTAAGAACCCTATCGTCAATATGAATTTCGGACGCGTCGCCGGTGATTCCCAAATCGGTGTGAGAGACATACGGTGGGGATACCATATTCATTGCTAATAATTTCCTGTAAAGGATCATACCACCAAAATCTTCTTTAAGGCGGGCAATGTTCTCCTCAAGAATAGTATTGGCTTGATCAATACCATTTTTCCAGCCTTTAGCTACATAAAGACACCACATCTTCTTCTCTACCTTGGTCTTAGGCAGTAGGGTATAGTGCGGGTATTCCGGTTTGACATAATCCAGCCATAAGTATTGCCGCCAAGTGGGAGGTGTCGTAACAAAATGAGCTTGTTTTGCAACTCGATAGGAACGATCGGAAATGCGTATCGTTTGTGCATCAGCAAGATTAAGGGTATTTCTTCCTTCTAATAATACTGGAGGTAGGATGTTGTGCTCTAGGATCAACGAATTAAAATCATAAATCGTATCGAGTCTGCGAGATTCTCTTATAAGATGCTCATCAATGACCTTTGCGCGAGCTGCCAAACCTGCTTGAGCCCCAAGGCTTAAAGCTGTTTCTCTTAGTGCTGTTTGACGAATTCTACCGTTTTGTCTCTTATTTCTTTCCTTTTGGTTTACATTAGCCATGGCTTGTAGCCCGGCTAATGAGGTAGTGTCACCCATATATTTCGATGAGTGACATCCAATTAGTAAAGCAGACAATACAACTATTAAACTAGGAATAAATTTTGGCATAGCGCAATTCAACAACCTGACTGTTAGGATAGACGTGAATATTGGCTTTTTGACCAGCTTGGTAATCAATATCACGCAGGATTTCAGCTAAACTTTGATCTTTAACATTAAGGCTAATTAAAACGGGAATTGAAGGAGCCTTTCCTAAAACGCGGAGCCTGAAATGCGCTGATTTCGCAATGCGGGCAGTTAATTCCTCAATAGGACCAGACCAGTCCACACTTGCCCTGGCTTGTAAATTATACGCATTAGGTATGGTCAGTGTATTATCTACAGGTGGTGGTAGAATTACTTTTTCAACGCGCGCCATTTCATGCATGGAATCGCTTACAGATACCGCCGCCTCTGCTAATTTAATTGTAGCATCATCACTAGGATTGTTAACCGGTGGTTTTTTAAAGAGAACGCCACCATGTTTACAACCTGAAAGCAGGATTGAGGCAATAAACAGCATGACAAGCTTGTTGTTCATTCAAATATTCTTAAATGTCTGGAATTATTCGTTTGATTGAAACAGGAGCTAGGCTGCTTGTCAAGCCTATCAATGAGGAATTATATCAATTTAATGATGTAAAAAATTAATTGAGTTTCTCAAATAACGCATAGACAACTTGTCCCGCTTGTTTTAGTTTTATTTGCTGCCACTTTTTTTCATCCATGTGAATCTTCGTAGGAGACTCCACATAAACAAGGCCCCCAGGTTTGAGAATATTACTTTGCGCTATAGATGAAATACATTGAGGAAGATAGGTTTGCGCAAAAGGAGGATCCAGAAAAATAATATCAAATTTTTCTTTACTGTGCTCAAGATACTGAACCGCATCGGTTTGGAGTAGTTTGAGCTTCGGATCGTTAAATGAGGTGATTATTTTCTGTAAATTGGCATGGGCCTTGGGAGCTTGCTCCAGAAAAACAACGTGTGCAGCCCCTCGAGAAAAGGCCTCCAGACCTAAAGCACCACTCCCTGCAAAGGCATCCAGGCAGTGTGCTTCTCTGATGTCATGCATAAGCCAATTAAATAAAGTCTCACGCACGCGATCTGGGGTGGGGCGCAGGCCTTCTATATCTGGAAAATGTATTTTTTTTCCTCGATATACCCCTCCTATGATGCGCACGACCTGCTTCATGATTTACCCACTGTAACCAATAACAATTTATCGGGATTGACTTGCTGTTTGAATGCCTGCTTCACTTGCTCACTGGTTATCTCATTGATCCGAGCCGTATAGGTATCAAGAAAATCTTCTGGTAAATGATAAAAATTCATGCGCAATAAGAGGCTTGCAATACTGCGATTACCGGATAAAGAAAGTGGGAAACTTCCAGTGAGGTATTGTTTTGCTGCATTCATCTCTTCATCAGTTGGACCCTTATCAATGAAGGCGCGCAAAACACTCTGAATCACATCTAATGTTTCCTGAGTTTGTTTGTTTTTGGTCGATAGGCTGATAAGAAAAGGTCCATATCCTGACATAGGAGCAAACTGACTTTCTATACCGTAAGTTAAGCCACGTTTTTCCCTTACCTCTACAGCAAGCCTTGAAACTAACGCACCACCTCCCAAAATATAATTTCCTACAATGAGAGGAAAATAATTTGGATTATGATGATCAATACCGACCTGGCCGAGGCGTATCATGGTTTGCGATGATGGAAATGGAATATTTATTGTTTCTGCCTTGGTTAGTTGGGAGGCTTTAGGAATCGGTGGCGCTGCTTGTCCTTCTGGTAGCTCCTGAGTCAATTGATCGGCAAGCTGATGTGCTGCTTGACTATCAATTGCACCCACCATAACTAAAATAGCATTTTTTGCTACATAATAGCGTTTATTAAACTCAATAACTTGGCTTTTACTTATTGCATTAACCGTTTCCGTTGTCCCACGAACAGGATGTGCATAGGGATGCTGTTGGTATAAAGCCTGGAAAAAACGAAGCTGGGCTACGTCTTCAGGTGATTCTTGACTCTGTTCGATGCTCATCAGTTGTTGTTTCTTTTCTCTTGAGAAAGCCGCATCTGGGAAATCCGGATGGTTAATGATTTGAGTGAAGGTATTTCCCGCTTTGTTCATCGCTTCTTGGCTAACTAAAGTCCTAAGACTAAATACCACCATATCTCTGTTGATTTCGACCTTATATTGAGCGCCTACATCAGCGAGCGACTCAGCTATTGCTGTTGCGCTTTGGCCAGCATTTCCTTGATTCATCATGCTGCTGGTTAAAGCACTAAGTCCATATTGGTTTTCGTCGTAGGACGATCCTGCTGCAAAAGCGATGCTGACATCAAGCATAGGAACTTCCATAGCGGGATAAAAAACAACCCGAACTCCATTTTTAGTGATCCATTTTTCAGTTTTGAACACACTCGCTGTCGCTGTTTGTGACAGTCCAATCGTTATTGCCAAAATACACGCGCTAAAAATTCTCATGGTGCCACCTTTTGTGTTTTAGGTTCTAAGATTGCTGTAGTCATGTTCTTTTCTTGAAAATAACGTTGTGCTGTTTGCTGAATTTGTTGCGGTGTAATTGCATTGATTGCCTGGGAGTAATCTTTGCTTTTTTTCCAACCCACACCGATTGTTTCTAAAAGGCCTAATTCAGAGGCTTGTCCGAAGATAGAGTCTTTTTCAAAAGTTTTTTGTGCAATGATTTGATTTTTAATGCGTTGTAATTCAATCGCACTCACTGGATTTTTTTTCAGGTCATCGAGCTCATTAAGAAGGCCACTTTGTAAATCATTAATTGTATGACTTTGGTTAGGAGAACCATAGACGATGAACTGAGTTTGATATCTTGTGTAGGGGTTATAATAGGTATCTGCGCCATTAGCAACATGCTTGCCGCGAATGAGGTTTTTAGAAAAACGAGCGCTGTCCCCCGCGTCTAAAATTCCAGCGATGATTTCTAAAGCATAAGGTTCATAGGCTTCTTTTGCTGTGACCACACTGGGGACTGAATAGCCAATCATGAGTAAAGGTAATTTTGCTGCAGCTTGAATATGAACAATCTTCTGACCTAGCTCAGGAGGCTCTTTTTTTAATTTTCGTTCAGGTATAGGCTGTTTGGGCAAAGCGCCAAAATAATTTTCTGCTAAAGCACGAACCTGTTCTGGGTTAACGTCCCCTACAACCACCAAAGTTGCATTGTTGGGTGCGTAATATTTTTTATACCATTCCCTTAGGTCTTCTACGGTCATCTGTTTCAGATCACTCATCCAGCCAATAACCGGATGATGATAAGGAGCACTTAAGTGCGCCGTAGCCAAAAAACGTTCGAAGGCAAGTGCCTGTGGATTATCATCGGTGCGTAGACGACGCTCTTCCTGGATTACTTTAATTTCTTTGGCAAATTCATTAGCATCAAGAAGTAAATGATTCATACGATCTGCTTCCAATTCAAAGCTGGTGGCAAGTTTAGAAGCATCCGTTTTTTCAAAAAAAGCGGTATAATCATTATTAGTGAATGCATTCGCTTGGGCACCAATTTCAGCTATGGTTTTGGAAAAGACGCCTAAAGGATATTTTTCAGTACCTTTAAACATCATATGCTCCATGGCATGTGATATGCCGGTAATTCCACCGGGTTCATCTGCGGAGCCGACGTTATACCAAATCATTGATACCGCAATTGGAGCTCGATGATCTTCTTTAATTAAGATTTTTAATCCATTATTCAAGATAAACTCTTGAACTTGGCTAAAGGTCTGGCAAGATAGTACCATGAGTAAAGTAAAGAGTATTTTGCGCACAACTTAACCTCAAAGTAAAAAAGATGATAGAATTTCATATTTTTCAGGATTTGTATACTATATGATTAAATGGTTTAAGCGAAGTCATGATTCCACCTCTGCAGAGGCCGATCAGTCACAAAGTGTTGCTGACTCGATGCCTGACGTTCCTGAGGAAGTAATTGAACAGGGACAAGAGCCTGCAAAAGAGGGGATTTTTGCACGTTTCAGGAAAGGATTGAGTAAAACACGCCATCAGCTAGGTGATGGAATTGGACGATTACTGCTCGGTAAAAAGGAAATCAGCCAAGATTTGATGGATGAGCTAGAAACTCTTTTGATCAGCGCTGATTTAGGTATGGAGACCACTCAAGCTGTATTAAAGCAGTTGGCCGAAAGCTTAGCTCGTAAGCAGTTATCAGATGGGAATGCTGTTTATGATGCGCTGAAATTTCATTTACAAGCAATTTTGAGTCAAAACAGCTACCCTTTAACTTTAGAAACAGCAGATCATTCTCCATTTGTGATCTTGATGGTTGGAGTCAATGGTGCTGGTAAAACCACTACCATAGGTAAACTGGCGAAACAATTTCAGCAGCAAGGAAAGAAAGTCATGTTGGCTGCGGGAGATACTTTTAGAGCCGCGGCAGTGGAGCAGTTGCATGTTTGGGGCGAGCGTAATGACATCCCCGTGATTGCCCAGCATACCGGAGCAGATAGTGCCTCGGTGATTTTTGATGCATTGCAAGCAGCAAAAGCGCGGAAAATAGATATTTTAATCGCTGATACCGCGGGTCGGTTGCATACGCAGGGCAATCTAATGGATGAGTTAAAGAAGGTAAAACGAGTTCTACAGAAGCTTTGTCCAGAGGCTCCTCATGAAACGATGTTGGTATTGGATGCAAGCATAGGGCAAAATGCTTTAGTTCAGGCTCGACAATTTCACGAAGCGGTAGGGCTGACGGGGATTACCATGACTAAATTGGATGGCACCGCTAAAGGTGGGATTTTGTTTGCCATTGCGAATGAATTAGGAATACCCTTTCGTTATATAGGGATTGGTGAAGGGATAGAAGATTTACGACCCTTTGATGCAACACAATTTGTTGGTGCACTATTTAATGATCACATTTGACCAAGTAACTAAACGTTATCCAGGTGGTTTTGAAGCGTTAAGTCAAGTGAATTTTTCCTTACAAAAAGGAGAAATGGTTTTTCTTACTGGGCATTCAGGAGCAGGAAAAAGTACCTTACTCAAATTAATTGCTCTTTTAGAATGGCCCACTTCTGGTCAGTTAACCGTCAATGGATTGCGTTTGAATCAGTTAAAAAAGCGCGATGTTGCGGCGCATCGCAGTCAATTGGGAATTACTTTTCAATCACCTTACTTACTGAATGATCGTACCGTATTTGACAATGTCGCTTTACCGTTACAAATTCAGGGTATGCCCTCTCCCATGATTGCCAAAAGAGTGCATGCTGCCTTGGATATGGTGGGATTATTAAGCAAGGAAAAAATGCTTCCTGTCCATTTATCTGGTGGAGAGCAGCAACGCGTGGGGATTGCTCGTGCTGTTGTACATAAGCCCTCATTGTTATTGGCTGATGAGCCTACTGGAAATCTTGACCCCAAACTTTCCACGGAAATCATGACTATTTTTGAGCAGTTTAATCAAGTGGGCGTTAGTATATTAATTGCCACCCATGATTTGGCATTAATTGCAGGAATGAAACATCGTATTGTCATGCTAAAAGGGGGACGAATGTGTTAAAACAAGCACAAGCAATCCTTTCTTATCATCTGCAGGCAGCGGTACAAAGCTTAAATTTATTATGCCGCAAACCATTGGCAACGATGATGACTTCTATAGTGATCGCTATTGCCTTAGCTTTACCGGCTCTCTTTTGGGTATTTTCAGATAATGTTGCTAAATTAACTGCAAGCTGGCAGCGTGGCGGGCATATTTCTCTTTATTTAAAACCCGGTTTATCTGAAGCAGAACAACAGCTTGTTCTGCAAAAAGCCCGTGAGACGGACGGTGTAGCCCATGTTTCCTTAAAATCCTCTACCGATGGATTATCGGAATTAACCCAGCAAGAGGGGATGCAGGATATTATGCGTTATCTTCCGGAGAATCCTTTGCCGGCATTGATCGATGTAGTGCCGGCGTTAATCATAGATTCACCGGCTAAATTGGATTTATTAGCACGACAGTTGCAAAATCTATCACAGGTAGACAATGCAAAAGTTGATATGGAGTGGATAAGTCGCTTGCATGCCGTCTTAGGATTTGCCGCTAAGTTTGCAGACGCATTACTGGCTTTATTGGCAATGGCCGTCATTATGATTGTTGGCACTACCTTACGCTTGGCGCTTCATAGCCGACAAGAAGAAATCCAGGTTTTAAAGTTAATTGGCGCAAAAGATCCGTTCATTCTGAGACCTTTTTTGTATTCTGGTGTTTGGTATGGCGCATTAGGCGCTGTTTTTGCGATTTTTATGGTGAATATTTTTATTTTTAGTCTAGGCTCAGCGGTAAATCAGTTGGCAGTTGCTTATCAAATGCACTATCCGTTAACCGGTTTGTCAATGCGTCAGATCTTGCTACTTGTTTTATTTGCAATTATACTAGGATGGATGGGTGCCCGTTTATCTGTAAAACGTCAATTGGCTTCCATTGAACCACAATTGTAAGGTTTCGTCTTATTTTTCACCTAATTTCTATCGCGAAATGTTAGAGGAAAGAAGTATGAGTCAATATTTGCAACTTGCCGAAATGAATTTACCTGTGGGCAGTCTTGATTCTTACATTCACAGGGTTAATCAAATTCCTATGTTATCCTTAGAGGAAGAGATTGCTTATGCTGAGCGTTTTCATTCTGAAGGAGATCTTGAGGCTGCGCGATGTTTAGTTCTTGCTCATTTGCGCTATGTTGTTCGCGTTGCTCGCGGTTATTTGGGATATGGTTTGCCTCTGAACGATTTAATTCAGGAAGGTAATATTGGATTGATGAAGGCGGTAAAACGATTCGACCCGAAGATGGGAGTACGTCTTGTCTCCTTTGCTGTGCACTGGATAAAAGCAGAAATTCATGAATTCGTTTTACGCAATTGGCGTATTGTCAAAATTGCTACAACTAAAGCACAGCGTAAGTTATTTTTTAATCTCCGCCAAATGAAAAATCGTTTGGGATGGATGAGCCGTGAAGAAGTGACTGCAGTAGCAAACGATTTAGGCGTAAGTTGTGAAGATGTTTTAGTCATGGAGCAACGCTTGAATGCGATGGATACCCCTTATGATGCTCCTGATGCAGATGATCATGATGAATTTTATACGGCGCCTGAGCGTTATTTGTTCAATGCAAATGATGATCCTTCAGTCATGTTAGAAAAAGAAAATACTGACGATCAAGGTCGCGAAAAATTGATGTTTGCTTTAGAGCAATTAGATGAACGCAGCCAGGATATTTTACAACAACGATGGTTAGCTGAAGATAAGCTCACCTTACATGATTTGGCTAAAAAGTATGGCGTATCTGCTGAGCGGGTTCGACAGCTTGAAAAAAATGCAATGAAAAAATTGCGACAATATATAGAAAATCTTTAAAGCAGGTGTGTTGGGCAAGGCCCAACACACAGTGAGTCACCTAAGAGTCATTTTGTTGAGCAGGCTCTAAACCTCAAGGGCATAACCCCTCGCCTATGTTCCTAATGGTTCATTCCAAGAAGTCACTTACTAATCGTTCTACTCGTTCGTCCAATAATACACTCACATGATTTGCTTCCGGAAGGAGACAAAGTTTGGCATCTGGATATTTTTTACAGAATTCGATCGATTCTTTAGTACTAATCGTTTTGTCGAGCTCCCCATGGATGCATAAGAAAGGGATATTAGGTGATTGGGAAATGAAATGGTGTAGACGCACTAGTTTAATGTCAAAGCACGCCTGCTGCTTCATCACCTGGCGTAAATACAAGTACCCGTGTCCAGTCAGTTTAAATTTTTTGGCAATGTGATTAACTGGGCTGCGCATTTGTGTTGGTGAGGCAATTAAAATTGCACGTTCAGGTTTATGTTTTAATTGCCATTCAGGCAGTTGACCTGCAACGTTCAGGGTATTGAGTAACATAGAACCGCCAAAAGAATGTCCAATAACTGCATAGAAGGGACCATATTGATTGATGGTATCCTTCAAAATGGCAACCGCATCAGTCCAAGGCAACTGTAGTCCTTTAGCTTCGCCATGAGCAGGAAAATCAAGAGCATATACTTCATATCCCTGTTGATGTAACACATGGATTAAGCGAGCCATGTACGCGGCACGTGATATCCATCCATGGGTAATCAGTACTTTTTTCCCTTTTGAATTTTTTTGTGGGGCAAAACGATGTAATACATGATGGCGTGGAAATTCATTATGTATCACTTCTGTGCGTCTTCCTTCGATAAACTCACAAGCCAATTTTGCAAAATCTCGATATTCTTTTTCCAAAGGAAAAAATATAGGTGTAATAAATGCCTGATAACACAGTTGGGCGTGTAAAATGTCTCGTACATGGATTAATGATGAAGTGATCATGATTATATCCCCTTCAGAGTTTTACTTTAAGTTTAGTATAAATTATTGTCTATTGGTTTTTTTTAATGATTGTTTAGCGGGTAATGTGGAGTTGGATTACAAAAAGATGATGCAAAATGGACGATGGGCAGGGGAAGGCGCCAGGCTCAGATAATCGTGAACGATTAAATAATACTTAATTTATTTCATGACTTTATCTCTCTAGCCCAATTTTATAAACTAGGCCTCAAAACAATTTAATGGCTTATTTAGGGAACTACAATGCATACTTTAAATCATATTTATCAAGATAACGGACAGGAATGTCATGGCTTAATAGCTTATGATAAGGCACTCGCTGGCCCACGTCCTGCAGTATTAGTTGTTCATGATTGGACCGGCCGTAATGAGTTTGCCTGTGAGAAAGCAAAGTTATTAGCTCAAATGGGTTATGTTGGTTTTGCTGTAGATATGTATGGCCACGGCCGACTTGGTTCCACTACAGAAGAAAAACAAGCGCTCATGAATCCCTTGGTTTCTGATCAAAAATTATTACGACAACGCATTCAAGCAGGATTGACTGCTGCGTGTTCTATGTTAGAGGTTGATAGTAAACGAGTTGCAGTTATTGGTTTTTGCTTTGGAGGCTTGTGTGCGCTCGAGTTGGCGCGTTCTGGAGCTGATCTTAAGGGGGTAGTAAGTTTCCATGGCTTGTTGCATAAACCTGGCAGCTTAAAATCTGAGCCAATTAAAGCCAAAATTTTAGCCTTGCATGGTTACGATGACCCTATGGTGCAGCCTGATCAGGTACATGAATTTTGTAACGAGATGAACGAAGCAAATGTGGATTGGCAAATGCATATGTATGGCCATGTGCAACATGCTTTTACTAATCCGCTTGCGCATGATAAGCAATTAGGGACTATCTATAATGAGGTTGCTGCGCAACGCTCCTGGCAATCGATGACCAACTTCCTACAAGAAATTTTTAAATAGGGCTCCTTTTTCTTCTAAATGAAGAGGACCTTGGAATTGGCTCAGATGAAACGAAGAAAGATTGAAGCATTTCAGAACTTCTGGCTTCGTTTCATTAAAACTCCATATCATTTTGTTGTAAATGAGATACTATGGGGAGTAGAACGGAGAATAAAATTAAAAAAAATTATTTCAAATGGGCTCGATTGTAATCCGACAAACAATTATAATCGCCGAAAAATAATCTTGCTTCTGTGTTTTTTTCCATAAGCCTTTTACTATTGATGTTAAATATAATATATTGAGAATATAGGTTCTTGCTCGCTTCTTTTTTATTAAAAATAAGCAATTAAATCAATTAAACTGTGGAAAAATGGCGCAATTAGTAGGAGTCAACCAATTTGAGTTTTTCACCCGGTTATAACACTATGCAATTGCATCATTTTTTTGAGCAGTCCGTTGATAATTATTCAAGCAATATCGCTTTGATTTGTGATAACGCATTCATTTCTTATCAAGAATTAGAAAATCGCGCCAATCAATTAGCTCATTTTCTTTATGAAAACAAAATATCCAAGGGGAGTATTGTCGGCATTCTATTCGAACGTTCTATAGAATGTTATGTTGCGATACTCGCTACGCTAAAAACAGGCGCAGCTTATGTGCCTATTGAAGTAGATTATCCAGATGAGCGGATTAACTACATTTTTTCTGATCTACCTTTTGATGCAGTTTTAACTTCTTCCCTGCAATTGGCCCAAAAAAAACTGGCATGGCCAACTACTTATGTGATTGACACACTTGCTGAAGAAATTTCGAAACGTCCCACACAAAGATTAATTCAAGATGATTTGAGTCCTGATGACTTGTGTTACATCATTTACACTTCAGGCTCAACAGGCAAGCCTAAAGGCGTAGAAATTACGCAACGCAGCATTTGTCACTATGTGCAAACTGCAAGTAAACTTTATGATATAACCAGTGATGATAAGGTATATCAAGGATTTTCTTTAGCATTCGACGCTTCTTTAGAAGAGTTTTGGATGGCCTTTGCTAATGGTGCCGCTCTTATTGCGTGCACTGCAAAAGAGGTGCGTTCCGGTTTAGGTTTAATTTCGTTTTTACAACAACATCGCGTCAGTGTTTTTTCAACAGTGCCTACTCTGTTGTCGGCTTTAGAGGGGCAATTGCCTGATCTGCGGCTTTTAATTTTAGGCGGGGAAGCGTGTTCTTCTGCTTTAGTCAAACGGTGGAGTAGAGACGGACTGAGGATCGTCAATACATATGGTCCTACTGAGGCAACGATTATTGCAACTTATGCAGAATGTCATCCCGACAAAGAAATCACTATTGGCCAACCATTGCCCGGTTATGAAGTGCTTATCCTTGATGAGCAATTGCGAGAAGTAGCGGAAGGTGAGGAAGGTGAATTGTGTATTGCTGGAGTTGCTTTGGCTCGTGGTTACGTCAATCGGCCGGAGAATACAGCAGAAAAATTTATTTTAAATCCAGCAAATAAGAATCAGCGCTTGTATCGAACAGGAGATTTAGTTTCCAGAGCACCTAATGGTGACCTGCGTTTTGTCGGGCGTGTAGATGATCAAATTAAATTACGTGGATTTCGCATTGAATTAAACGAAATTGAAACGGTGATCATGCAATATGCGGGAATTAAGCAGGCAGTGGTTGGTTTACATGCATTGGAGCAACCGACATTAGTTGCTTATTTGATCCTCGATACAAATCATGTTCTTGATGTAAATGAACTGAAACACTTTTTAAAATCTCGCTTACCCGATTATATGTTACCTGCATTAATCGAAACCTTGGAAACATTTCCAGTATTAGCGAGTGGTAAAGTAAATCGGAAGGAACTCCCTAAACCCACGCAACAAAAGACCGAGACAAATTATCAAGAACCTAAAACAGAATTGGCTCGGGAAATTGTTCTTGCCTGGGAAAAAGTATTTGATTGTAATAATATTTCCGTAAACGCAGACTTTTTCTATGATTTAGGTGGGCACTCATTACATGCGGCGAAAGTGATCTCAAACCTACGCAAAATACCCGCCTTAAAAAATATCTCAATTCTTGATTTATATAAAAATCCAACAATTAGTCAGTTGGAACAGAAATTTAGTGCGCTTAATGCCAATCCTCATGTAAGTGAAGAGCAAGTGGCTAAGAAAAAGTACCGAGCACCTCAGTGGAAGTATTATTTATGTGGTGTTGGTCAATTTTTTGGATGTTTATTGCAATATGCAGTAGGTACTTTACAACTATTGGCTGTTATTTTGTGTTATAGCTGGGTGAGTTCTGAGTATTCGATTATTTCTAGAGAATCACAACTGGCGTTTTTAGCTTTGTTTTTATCCATGCCCATCATTTCGCTATTTATCACGATCTGTTTGAAGTGGATTTTACTTGGCCGGGTGAAGCCTGGTGAGTATCCGCTTTGGGGGTGGTTTTATTTTCGTTGGTGGTTAGTTCAAAGACTGCTCAAAAATTTGTTTTTAGCTAAATTTTTGGTCGGCTCACCGTTAGCGGCTATCTATTATCGATTGTTAGGCGCCAGAATAGGAAAAAATTGTCATTTGGGCTCCATGCAGGTTTCTGCGCATGATTTATTAACTGTAGGAGACAATACTTCTATAGGTTCTGATTGCAGACTTAATGGCTATATAGTTGAAGATGGCTGGTTAAAGATTGGTTCTATCAACATAGGCAATAATTGCTATGTGGGCTCACGTGCAGTGGTGGGTTTAAATACACAGATTGAAGATAATGGGGTTTTGGATGACATGTCCATGCTTCATGATCAAGGTTTAATTCCTCAAGGAGCGTATTTTGCTGGTTCTCCTGCATTGGCTGGCACTGCCCCTGCTGACCATGTTACCCGTAAAAAAATTGCAGTTGAAGAATCGACGATGTTGGAAAATACCCTGTTTGGTATTTTGCACTATTTAGGCGTTGTTTTTGTGATGGTGGTGTATTACTTATGCTTAATCCCATCCATCTCTTTGATTAGCTATTACTATGATCAAAGTCATTATTTTACCACGATGTTTTTTGCCATACCTTTAGGAGCGATACTCTTTTTGGGATTGTATTATCTATGCATAGTAATCTGTAAAAAGATCATTATGGATAAGATAAAACCTGGCGAATATCCTTTGAAGAGTTTTTATTATTTCCGCCATTGGATTATGGTGAAATTATTAGACGGCGATGAAATCTCAGTGATGGCAGATACCTTGTACTTGCCTATGTTTTTACGCCTGTTGGGTGCAAAACTCGGTAAAGGCGTCGAGCTGGGAGAGACCCCTCATATCATTCCTGATCTGGTAACCATTGAGGAAGGTGGCTTTGCCGCCAGTTCAGTCGCGTTGGCGTGGCCCAGCGTGTGTAATGGTTTTATTTCTTTTGCTCCTGTAACTGTTGGAAGAAGAGCTTTTGTAGGTAATGTAAGTTTATTACCAGCAGGTAAATCAATGGGTGAAGGTGCTTTATTAGGATGTTTATCTGTGACACCACCAGGAGACAAAGCAACAGAGCCTTATTCTGCTTGGTTGGGTTCACCAGCTGTCTTTTTGCCAAAACGCGAATTATTTGTTGGTTTTTCTGATAAGGATACATTTTATCCATCTAAAAAACTGTACTGCATGCGTTTAGCCATTGAGTTTATGCGAATTATTTTACCGTCAACTTTTTCATTAATTGCATTATTCAATATGCTTTATGTTTTAGACTATATGTTAAGTGAATATTCTTGGTTTACTACCGCGTTAGTTCTACCACCAGCCGAAATGTTCTTTACCGTCTGTCTCGTTGGGGTGTTGGTTGCTCTTAAATGGTTGATGTTGGGTAGATTGAAGCCTTTAACCAAACCGATTTGGGATCCTTTTATTTGGAAAAATGATGTTATTGAGTACTCTTATAACTACTATACAAACCCCCATTTAACGAATAAAGTTTTGGGAACTCCTTTCGCACTTTGGATACATCGTTGTCTTGGAACTAAAGCGGGTAAAAGAGTTTTCACCGACAGTGCTGAGTTTTCAGAATTTGACCTAATTACTATAGGCAATGATGTATGTATTAATGCAGAGACCATCATTCAAACCCATCTTTATGAAGATAGAATATTCAAAGTCTCTAATGTGACGATTGGTTCGGGTTGCAATATAGGGGTAGGTTCAATTGTTCTCTACAACACCCTAATGGAAGATAATTCTTGTTTAGGAAGTCTTTCTTTATTAATGAAAGGGGAGCGTTTACCTGAAAATACTCATTGGGCTGGTATTCCTGCACAATCAACAGCGCTTGGAACCCAATATCAGCAAGTTGCTCCCCAGCCGGCGATTACGGAAGAAGTCCCTGGCGACGCAATTCCAGAGTTATTGTAGATACTGTCTTTAAAAGCAAGTTAAATGTTCATTAAAAGCTTGCTTATTTTTTAAGACACCGAAAATAATGTGAGCTAACTTGCGCATCACAGCACAAATGATTGTTTTCGGTGTTTTGCCTTTCGCTTGAAGTTTATTAGCAAAAGGAAGCAGCGATTTATTGTAACGTTTGGCAACTAAAGCAGCCATGTAAAGAGCCTTTCTTAATCGGCTGTCACCGAGTCTCGAAATCGTAGTTTTGCCGATAAAAGAACCTGATTGATGTTGTTTGGGAGTAATCCCCATATAGGCAGCGAATTGTTTTGCTGTTTGGAAGCATTGTACTTCAGGCATACGTGCCAATATCTGATAGGCAGTAAGTTTTCCAATACCCTTAATAGACAGTAATAATTCAAATTGCTCTCTAAGCTGCTTATTATTATCAATGCGTTCATCAATTTGTTGTTGAATGGCTTTAATTTCTTGTTCCAGCTTCTCAATCATTTTCTTGACGCTTTTCTGTGCTGCATGTCCCTTAAGGCTATGTAGTTGATTCGTTAATTGAATGACCTGGGCTTTTAGCATATCCAATACTTTAGTTAACTCTCTTATTTCTTTTTGCTCTATAGAGCTTGACTGATAAAGGCGGGGTTCCATACGTTGACCAAATTGGGCAATGATTTTTGCATCAATCGTATCATTTTTATTGCGTGCTAGGGAGGCTTTGGCAAAGCTCTTAATTTGAAAGGGATTAATGACACTCACTCGAATTCCTTTTTCCGTTAAGAAGTCAGCAAGCCCCTCGCTGTAATGACCAGTTGCTTCCATACAGACCCAAGGAGATATTGTGTGTTGCTCAAGCCATTTATGAAATGCTTGATATCCTTGTTTGTTATTAGGAAAAACAGCATGTTTGTAACGGTTATTGATTGCTAGAGCACTATCAAACTTATCCTTAGCGATATCAACACCTATAAAATCATATGCACTCATGCTAATCTCCAATGGCTGTAAAAAATACTTGAGGTTATTTATCATTGACCAAGCTTGCGAATACAGGCTTACTTTGACGAGAGCGGCCTAAGATACTGTTCGGTCGATTGATAAGTGGGGAGAAGGTCCTAATCTACACATCAGGCTTTTATGCCTTGCCCGGTTACAAGATCACTTCTCCCATCTCAAGTGCCCTTGAGATTAAGCTTTTTTGCTTACAGATTAAAGATACAAGCCTGGTTGCTTGCAACCAGGAATTTCTAGAAGGTCTCCATTGAGGCCCTTGAGGTTTTCTTAGCTGTATGGGCAAACTTATTGAACAATAGCGGATGTGCAGGCAATAACTCGCTTAATCGATTAAAATTCGACTGGTTATATTAAATACTTTAGTTTTTATGAAGGATTAATTGGAATAAAAACCTGGGTTTCGCTGCCGCTTAACCCAGGCTACATTTTTGAAAGTGCTCAAAATTATTCTAAAGAATAATTATCAATTAACCGGATCTCATCAATTCGTATTGCAGCAAAACGACGATTTTGATGCTCTTCAACATATTCTACAGCAATGCCTTTTGCAGTTAATCGTTCGATGATTTGTGCACAGCTGAGCTCTTTTTGTTGAAATAGTGCGGCAAATTGTTCCGCTAATGCTTTTTGTTCCTTATTGAGTCGATTATTGCGGGAACTGTAAGCCAAACCACTTACTTCACGAATGGTGGGACAGGCTTTAATTTCTATATCCATAAAAAAAGCCTTAACCATTCCTTGAATTAATAGGTATTGTTGATAATCTTTTTCACCGAAATAAGCTCTATGCGGTTTAACCAGGTTGAATAACTTCATTACTACCGTTAATACTCCATTAAAATGCCCTGGTCTATGTTTTCCTTCCATCAGTTGGCAAAGTTGATTTTCTTGCACCTGGTAATTGTATTGATCCGCATACATAGATTGTTCATTAGGAAGAATACAAAAATCAACGCCAGCATCTTCCATAATCTTAAGATCAGCTTCTAAAGTGCGGGGATAATTCTTAAAATCCTCTGCTTGATTAAATTGCGTCGGATTGACAAATAAGCTTGAAACAGTATGTTGATTTTCCTTTTGGCTCGCTACAAATAAAGAGGCATGCCCTGCATGTAAATTACCCATTGTTGGTGCAAAGCCAAGATTGAGTGAGGGAGATAATGTTTTACGAAAGCTTATCCATTCATCAAGGTTGTGGAAAATTTGCATAAGTTGCTCCTACAGATTTAACCCTATTAGTAAAATGATTCAATACCGTTTTAATTAACGATCGATATAAATATCGTCCTTGTTGAACAACATAAAAGGCACTTATATGCCTTTTATGTCGGATTCTCGTGAATTAAAATGAATGTTCAGTAGTTGGGAAACTCACTTGCTGTACCTGTTGTGCATAGGCATTTAAGGCATTCAGGAGAATGTCCTTACCTTGGATGAATCGTTTAACAAACTTTGGATTAAAATCAGTTTGTAAACCCAACATATCATGCCAAACAAGGACTTGACCATCAGTATCAGAGCCTGCCCCAATACCAATAGTAGGTATAGCCAATGACTGAGTTATGGTATGTGCTAATTGTTGGGGTACACATTCGATGACAAGAGCAAAGCAACCGGCTGCTTCTAAATCAAGTGCTTGTTGGATTAGTCTTTCTGCTTGTTCTTGATTTTTTCCTTGTACTTTATACCCACCCAATTGATGAATGGACTGAGGTGTTAAACCGATATGGCCTATAACAGGAACCCCTGCGTTGACTAAATAGGAAATGGTATTACAGGTATCTGTATCTCCCCCTTCAATTTTCACTGCCTGTGCCCCGGCTTGTAATAGGCGTTTTACATGTTCAATAGTTTGAGCCATTGAGGTTTTATGGCTTAAAAAAGGGAGATCACTGATTAAAAATTGCTGTGTTAATCCACGTGCTACAGCTTGAGTATGCAGTATCATCATCTCTATAGTCGCCATGATTGTTGTTTCATGGCCATGAACGGCCATAGCTACTGAATCGCCAACGAGAACGCAATCAATATTGGATTCAGCTACAATGCAGGCGGATGGATAATCGTAGCAGGTAATCATGGAAATTTTTTGTTGTTCTTCTTTTTTACGTTTAAAATCATGTATTTTCATGATGCTTTACCCCTTAATACACTGAAGCAAGCATAATGATGAAAAGCGAGACACACTCTAGGTACCTGTCGCATGGATCAAGTCCTCCAAAAAAGTTAAAAAAAAGTCACTGCCAACATGGGTCAGTGCATTTGACCTCGTTCTAAACTTACTGAGAAAGTGAAGGAATGAGGTGAGTTATGAGCAGCGAGTTTGCTGGCTCACTCGGGCTATCATATTTCAAATTCAGGAAGTTGAGAAGTAGTTGATTTTTTGGACGGTGGTCTAAGCAAAAACAAAAGTGGAAAAGCACATAATACCAACCACATCATGAAGCGAAAATCTTGTAAGTAGGCAAGTAATAAAGCTTGTTTGGTTACCGTTGCATCAAGAATGGCCAGACCTTGTGTTGACTGTAGATTAAAGACTCCTAGCTCACTTGCGTGGTTTAAATTGATGTTAAATGGAGTGATAAAATTGGCAAAGGCAGAATGATTTGCTTGAGTGTTTTGGGCTAATTTGGTCATGACTATGGAAATACCTATACTGCTGCCGATATTTCTGAGTAAGCTAAATAAGGAAGTACCGTCATTGCGATACTGCGGGGGTAAGCTGGCGAACGTAAGTGTAGATAATGGAACAAAAATAAAACCCAGTCCCAATCCTTGAATAATTCCTGAAGAAATGATGTCGCTATTGCTGATGTTCACATTGAATAAGGTCATAAGCCATAAAGAGTAATCCGTTAAAATTAATCCCAAGCCAATTTGATAACGCGCATCAACTTTTCCAGATAACTTGCCTACGATCATCATCGCCATCATAGTGCCTATCCCTCTTGGAGCTAAGAGTATGCCTACGTCGATTACCGGATAATTCATTAAACCTTGCATGTAAGGCGGTAGTAAGGCCATGGTAGCCAGTAAAATAATTCCAATTATAAAAATAAAAGCCAGTCCTACGCTAAAATTTCGATCTTTAAACATGGATGGATCAATAAAAGGAGTCCTGGAAGTAAGTATATGGGCAATAAACAAATACAAGCAGATGAGGGCTACTAATCCCTCAATAATTATTTCATTGCTATTAAGCCAATCCAGTGACTCACCCCGGTCAAGAAATAGCTGCAATGAGCCAATTGCGATACTTAAAAAGGCGAATCCCATTAAATCAAAATGTTTTTCAGTTTTAAGTTTATTTTCCTGAAGAAATATAGTTAAACCAATCCAGGCAAGTGCCCCAAAGGGAAGATTAATGTAAAAGACCCATCGCCAGTTGTAGTACTCAGTAAGCCATCCGCCTAGAGAGGGGCCAAGAATGGGGCCAACCATAACCCCCATACCCCAAATAGCCATTGCCGAACCGTGCTTTTCTGGAGGATTTGAATCTAAAAGTATGGATTGGGATATGGGAATCAAACTGGCGCCACAAACACCTTGAAGTAAACGGAATATGACAATTTGCGACAAACTCTGCGCAGCACCACAAAGCATCGAGGCTATAGTGAAACCAATCACGGACCAAATAAAAATTCGTTTTCTTCCAAAGCGATCACCCAGAAACCCAGTCAAAGGAGTGAATATCGCTGCTGCAACAATGTAGGAGGTAAGAACCCAAGAAATTTGTTCTTGAGTTGCGCCCATCCCACCTTGCATATGAGGTAAGGCTACATTAGCAATGGTTGTATCCAATGATTGCATTACTGTTGCAAGCATGACCGACAAAGTAATGAATACCCTTTTTGAGCCTTGGTGTGCTTGATATGTTTTAATCATCGAGTTCACTAAATCTATCGTTAAAATGTAGTCTGGGTGCCGCGAAATAATTCTGCGTTATATTAAAATGCTCCTCCCCAATGATGGGAGAGGGGCAGGGGGAGGGAATAGAGTAAATACTCTCATCCCCCCTATCGGTCACCTTCTGCCCATAAGAGGAGAAGTGAATGCAGCAGAGCTTGCTTTGCTCATCCAGACTACATGGTAGTTTTAACCCTCTCCTACTTTGGGAAGAGGAGGATTTTTAAATGAATATCTTTTATGCCCTGTATCAATTTCCACCCAGGAACTGAGCCCTGAACGCAGTGGAGGGCTGTTCGGGTCGGGCTGTAACTGGATGCGGACTGCAATGCGCTGAGCAATTTTAACCCAATTCCCGGTGGCATTTTGGGCTGGAATAATTGAAAACTCTGAACCGGTTGCAGGACTTAAACTTTGGACAGTACCTTTCCATTTTTTTCCAGGATAAATATCGATGGTGGTAATTACCTTTTGCCCTGGGCGGACATAAGTCAACTCTTTTTCAGTAAAGTTTGCTTCGATCCAGGGATGTTCATTAGCAACCAAAGTCATGGTAATAGAACCTTTACTGACAAATTGCCCATTTTTGGGAGGAGCACTAATGGTTCCTGCTACTGGGGCTTTAATTTCAGTACGCAGTAAGTCCAGTTTTGCTTGTTCATATTCTGCCTTTGCCATTAAATAAGAGGGATGTGACTCAACAGGTTCGTCAATACTACCTGCAAGGGATGCTGCCAAACCTTGCAAATTATGTTCCGAAGTGACTATCTGTTGTGCCGCAAGTTCCGCACCCTCATTGGCGTCATCTAAACTGGATAAAGATACAAAGTGTTTCTTTGCAAGATCCATCTGACGTTTTTTATTGCGCAGGGAAAAATTATATTTAGTGCGAGCAAGTTCTAATTCAGCTTGCTTTTCACGATAATTGGCTTTCATAGCCAAAATGTCAATGCGGACTTGAGCTAATTTAGATTCGGCTTTAGTCAATGCTACTTTAAAAGGTTCTGGATCAATCCGATAAAGGAGTTGATCTTTTGTTACATTCTGATTCTCGATGACAAAAACCTCTTGAACCACACCTGATACTTGCGGGCTTAAAGGGATCATATCCGCTTTAACATAGGCATTATCTGTTGCCACATATCGACCACCAAGCAAATAAAGAATTATTCCGATAAGCACAAAAACTGCCGGAATTATAATTAAAAAAATAAAACGTTTAGAAAAAGGGAGGTTTTTTGTTATGGGCATTGCTTCTTTTTGCTCTTTATGCATTTTGTTCATCTATAATTCGAGTTATCATTCAGGCTTCACGCAGCTTCCTTCTGTGTGTAGCGGATCATTAAGGTGGATGTGAAACCCTCACTCTAGCCCCGCTCCCTGCGAGTGGCGGAGGGGATTTTGTTTCCTTCACCTGGAAGGAAGATTTCCTTATCCCTATTAGGGAGAAGGTGCCCATCAGGGCGATGAAGGTTATGCCCCCACTTCATAGGCGTAACTGCATGAAATATGTACTTATGATAACAGGTTTTTTATGCAAATCACTGAAAAATTAACTGTCCCAGGTGAACATGCGATATTTTTGCAAGGAGCTGTTGGGAAATTAGAAGCAGTTTTAACTGTCCCAGAGCAAAATAACTCTGTTTTTATCGCTTTTTTGGGACATCCTCATTCACTGCAAGGCGGCACGATGAATAATAAAGTGGTTACCACTTTAGCGCGTGTCTTTAAAGAGTTAGGCATTCCTTCGTTACGCTTTAATTTTCGCGGGGTAGGTCAATCTGACGGTAATTATGATGCAGGTCTTGGTGAGAGTGAGGATATGCTGGTTTTAGTTCGTGAGTGGCAAAAGGAACAGCCGGAAAAGAAACTTATTTTTGCTGGCTTTTCTTTTGGTTCTTACGTGGCTTATCGGGCAGCGTCACAATCGGATGCAAAATTGTTAATTACAGTGGCTCCTGCAATACATCATTATAATTATGGCGAATTTAATCCGGCACCTTATCCCTGGCTTATTGTGCAAGGGGATGAAGATGAGGTAGTTCCTCCCCATTTGGTTTTTGAGTTTGCAGCTCAAGCTCATCCTGAACTCCCGGTGATTCGTTTTGCCAATACGGGCCATTTTTTTCATGGGAAATTAATCGAGCTGAAAGCTAAACTCATAGAGTACATTCATTCTCAGGTTGTTTTATGATGAATTTGATTAGTCAATATGAAGCTGCAATTCATCGTGGTGAAATAGATGATGATCCCTTACAGCGAGAAATATTGGCACAGATGCAATGTGTAGCGGATGAGGTAAAAAAATCGAACTCATCCTGGTTTTATCCCTTCCTTAAAACTAGAATTAAAGGAGTGTATCTTTATGGTCCCGTTGGGGTGGGAAAAACATACTTAATTGATTTATTTTATGATTGCCTTGAAGAGAAAAAGAAAGCACGTTTTCATTTCCATCATTTTATGCAACAAGTTGACTCGCAATTGAGACGAGTGCAAGGACAAAAGAATCCACTTCGCAAAATTGCTAAGGAATTAGCAAAAACAACGCGAGTGCTTTGTTTTGATGAATTTATGGTTCATGACGTTGCGTATGCCATGATTTTAGCGGAGTTATTACAAGCGTTAATTGCTAATGGGGTTATTTTAGTGATTTCTTCGAACATACCTCCGGATGAGTTATATCGCAACGGGGTTCATCGAAAACGATTTTTACCTGCTATTACGGCAATTAAAGAGCATTGCGACGTATTGCATTTAAATGAACAAAGAGATTATCGAGTCGGGCGAGCTCCTTTACTCGATGCTTATTTATTTCCATTGAATGAGCAAACGGCTTTGACTATGGAGAAGCAGTTCACGCTGTTAACAAAAGAATTTCAGGAAAATGGTTTTATTACAATCCAAAATCGTGAAATTCCTTACCTTAAGATTGCGGAGCAGTCAATTTGGTTTTCTTTTGATATCCTGTGTAATTTGCCTCGTAGCCAATTGGACTACTTGGAGCTTGCAGATAAATTCGACACCATTTTTTTAAGTAACATCCCTTCATTAACCGTAAATCATACGTTACAAGCCATTATGTTTATTCACTTTATTGATGTGATGTATGACCGTGGAATTAATATTATTATTTCCGCGGAAGTGGCCGTCGAAGAGCTGTATGTTGAAGGTGAAATGAAAGAAACCTTCAAGCGGACATTAAGCCGTTTGCTGGAAATGCAATCGGTGGATTATTTAGCACGTCATCCCAAAAGAGCACTTAAAGAGTTGATTGCTGGTAATTCTTAATAGGGGGCTTCGGCAGAGGGGGCAAAATTACCGAATTCTGCTGTATTTTGCCAAGGCTATAAGTTGATTCAAAATTGAGTTAATGTATAATTTTTTTCTTAATTGAGAATGATTCTCGATTTCATTTATGCTAAGATTAAAATTATTTCACTATTTTGCTGTTAGGACATGATAAAAATTACAGAATTAGTACCCGGTGATAAAGCACGATTAACCAGTTTTGGTACAACGGAGATGCAATATAGACGTAGACTTTTGTCTTTGGGCGTGACCTGCGGCACGGAGCTTTTAGTGGTCCGAATTGCTCCTTTAGGATGTCCTATCCAAATTGAAGTCAGAGGAACTTCCTTAACTTTGCGTAAGGATGAAGCGAGTCAATTGATTTTGGAGCGTATATGACTCATGTGTTATTAGTAGGTAATCCTAATTGTGGTAAGACCACCTTATTTAACGCATTAACTGGTGACAATCAGCGAATAGGAAATTGGCCTGGTGTCACGGTTGAAAAGAAAACTGGGGAATTCTTCGTAGGCCAACAACGCATTGAAGTAACGGATTTGCCGGGGGTTTACTCTCTAGTGGCGAATGCAGATGGCGTTAGTCAGGATGAACACATCGCTGCCGACTCTGTGGTAACGATGGAGGCAGATTGTATTATCAATGTGATTGATGCCTGTCATTTGGAGCGGCATTTATATCTGACCACTCAAATTTTGGAATTAGGCAAACCCGTACTGCTCGCGCTGAATATGATGGATATTGCTCAGCAACGCGGCATCTCCATAGATATCAATGCCTTGTCTCAACAATTAGGTTGTCCTGTTATCCCCATCCAAGCACATAAAAAGGTTGGGATCTCACAGTTAATGCAGGCCCTAACTCACCTGCCTCAAAAGCATATCCCCTGGATACTGCCTATACCCCAAGCGGTACAACAAACATTAACTACTCTGGAAAACACTTTAGTTCATGAGGGGTATAGCCAATCTCTTGCTTATTATTATGCGCGTAGGCTTGCAGAGGGGGATGAGTTGTTATTAGATAAAAAGCTTACTAAAGATTTGCCCTTACTCAACGAAGCAGAGCCTAGTCTTGATATCTTGTTAGCGGATGCTCGATATCAGAAAATACATGCGATGGTGACCGCTGTACAGAAAAAACGAAGTGATGCCAGTGAGGATTTTACTGCAAAGCTTGATAAGATTATGTTACATCGTTTTTTTGCCCTCCCTATATTTTTTGCCATGATGTATTTGATGTTTTTATTTGCGATTAATGTAGGTGGTGCGTTTCAGGATTTTTTTGATATCAGTACTGATACGATATTTGTTCAAGGTACTGCCTGGTTATTACAGCAGGTCCATGCCCCTAATTGGTTGATTGCTTTATTGGCCAACGGAGTTGGTAAAGGCATTAATACCACCTTAACGTTTATCCCTGTCATTGCGGCGATGTTCTTCTTTTTATCCCTATTAGAGACATCAGGATATATGGCCAGAGCAGCTTTTGTTGTCGATAAAGCAATGCGTATGATGGGTTTACCCGGAAAATCGTTTGTGCCAATGATCGTTGGTTTTGGTTGCAACGTTCCCGCGATTATGGCAGCGCGAACGCTGGATTCAGAACGAGATCGTTTGCTCACCGTGATGATGAGTCCTTTTATGTCATGCAGTGCGCGGTTGGCGATTTATGCAGTATTTGTCGCTGCGTTTTTCCCCTCGGGTGGCCAAAATGTCGTGTTTTCTTTATATCTTGTAGGGATTTTGATGGCGGTATTAACCGGGTTCATCTTGCGTAAATCTACTTTAAAAGGACATGCTTCCCCCTTAATTTTGGAGTTGCCTGCTTATCATAAACCTGCTCTTAAGCGATTATTTAAAGAAACCTTGATGCGATTACGCTTTTTTGTAGTGCGGGCGGGGAAATTAATCGTACCTATTTGTGTTATTTTAGGTGGTTTAAACGCCATTACTTTGGGCGGTGGAATTAATTCCGGCGAAGCCAGTACGCAATCATTGCTTTCTGTAATGGGGCAATGGATGACCCCTCTGTTTGCACCCATGGGAATTCATCAAGACAATTGGCCCGCAACAGTGGGATTGTTAACGGGTATGTTAGCTAAAGAAGTAGTGGTGGGTACGCTCAATTCACTTTATGCCCAGGTAGGTCATGTAGGTGAACTTGCCGCCGCTCATTTTGATTTCTGGGCAGGTATCAAAGCCGCTTTTTGGTCTGTACCGCAGAATTTAGCTCAATTGGGTTCTGCTTTGACAAATCCAATATTGGCTAGTGCAGCAGATAATCCGGTATCTCAGTCCGTATATGGCATTATGGCACAACGTTTTGACGGAAAAATAGGTGCCTATGCTTATCTATTGTTTGTACTTCTTTATATCCCTTGTGTCTCGACCATGGCGGTAATTCGACAAGAAGCAAACAGGAAATATATGTGGATTTCTGTGGTTTGGTCTTTTGTGGTTGCTTATGCTGCCGCAGTTGGGTTTTATCAAGCCGCCAAGTGGATTCAGCGCTCTGAACAAAGTGTTATCGAGATCATCGTGTTCTTATTGGTTCTCATTATTGTTATCGGGTTACGCCAATACGCCAAACGAAATATGCGGAGGAATAATGCTGTTGCAAATACGTGATTACATTAGTCGTCAAGGTGTAGTGAGCACCCAGCAATTGACTCGAGAGTTTCGTTTGGATCTTCAAGCATTACAGCCCATGCTGGATTTATGGATTGGCAAGGGAGTCATACGTAAATGCCAGGAAAAAGCAAATTGCCAAAGCACCTGCTTTAAATGTCATTCTAAGGCGCCAGAATATTATCAATATATTTAGGGTCTGTTTACCATTCGATTCACTTGGCCCCGTCATCCCTCGTTGCACTCGGGATGACGTATCTACTCATGCAGGTTACATTTTTTTACAGGTTTTTTACTTCAGCAGATTTAACTTTCGTGCTCATTCATAAAATTTGGGCTAATATAACCATATAAGCTTGATTTATATGTGGTATGCAAATGGCTGATGAACCAGGTTTCCCTACTACTGATGAAAACCCAGAGTATCTTGAAGATTTGGATAACATTGATAACGAGAACAGTCTTGACTTGCGTAAGCTGCAAATGGAAGAGGATTTAAATGATCCTATAACCTTAGTGGAGCGGGTCTATCAAATCTGGTGGCGTTGGGCTGATTTTGAACTTTATATTGTGTCTCCAACTGTAGAGCTTATTTCTCCTCCTGTACTGATCAAGCCAGAAATAATTGCAGGAACACATGAGTTTGAATTTGTGTATCCTATTCTTGATGCAGGATCAAAATTGTCTACTTCCAAAAGTGAAGAAATGTTTTCCGCTGGAATGTCCATGTATAAGCTCTATATGACTATAGAAAAAATGATCTATATATTGGTTGAGCGTTTAAAAGATGAAGGTATTGATAAAGAAGCAGAAGTGCAAGTTTCTTTTGGCGGACATTTGCTTCCCCAAAGAAAAGCCTTTGAATCAATTATTAATTTACCTTACAACGTGGTAGTAACTAACTTTGATCCAGGTGAATGGGGTGAGCGTTATTTACAAATTGTCAAACAGAATGCAGATAAATACGGATACCCACTTGAGGCTCCACGTGACACCTATAAGCAGTCTAAAACATCTTCGGTACGGCCTAAATAAAAAAAGCCCTCCATTAAAAGGGGGGCTTGCTGTTGGTAATCAAACTAGGAAAATCACAGTTCGACTTTTAGTGAAGGAGCTTCTTCGACTTTACCGCGATGTGCTTTAATGAAATCAACACGACCCATTAATTCTGTATTATCACCTAAAACTTGTTGTAAAGACTGAACAACATCAAGTACAGTTTTGTTTCTTGCATTTTCATCATGTTCTTGAGCTGTTATGCGTTTTACCTGGGTAAGGATATTTTTCACCCCTTTCACTTGCGAATTAAATAAACTGCTTCCTATAAACGAATGATCAACATAATCTTGAAGTATGGCCTGGGTCAGTGCTAAGGGATCTTTTTCCAAATTATTTTGATGGATGAGTTCACAAGCCAGATAATTGGCAATTTCATGATGTCCTGTACTTTTTGCTTCTTTCATTGCTCTTTTAATGTTGCTCGCATTAGGCATATTTTCTTGAGACAAACTACAAAGCTGTTTCACTGCATCATATTGTCCTGCTTTTGCCGCTGAAAAGAGCAGGTTGCCAGCCATTTTCCAATCAGGCTCATGATGATTTAATAGTTTCATAAAAACTGGCCAATCATTGTGATGTGCCGCGACTCTTAATGTAAAACTCATTGCAATCTGAGATGGTTTTTTTACCCGATCGCTTTCAAGATAATCAAAAACTGAATCCCAATCCTCTTTCTTCATTTTTTGCTTGATCAAGTCCGTAAATTCGGTATCGCATAAATTTTGATAATATTTTTCACGCTGCGCCAATGCTTTTTTAACAAGTGTTGCATTAGGTTGCGGTAGCCCTTTGGGTATATTGCATAACAGCGTGATAATTTCCCATTGCTTATGAATTCGCTCACCTGGTTCTGCTTCCTTGGAGGTTGCTGTCTTTAAGGCACTTTCTAATGCCTTATTAATAGTTTCTGGTTGAATTTTCTGAATTTGATTTATATCATTAACAAGAAATTTTACCGTTTTAACAAGACCCTTAGAGACACAATAAGTCAATCGCTCATTTGGATTGTTAGAGATAGCCATAATTGATACCTAATACAATAGATGTATATTAATTATACCAATAAAATAACAAATTGATAAAATTGTAACCTACGAAATATTTTTTATCTTTAATTTTAAGATCTTATCGAGTAAAAAGAGCCTTTAAAGAACCGAGATAATGAACAAATTTATTTGGATTAGAGATAGACAAGCTATATTTTGGTTAGAATCCATATCGACTTAATCTTGCGCGATAACAACAGAGTGCTATACTTCGCATTTGTGCTTTATTTAATTAACTTTTCTAATTAAGGAAGAAACTCACAGTGAACAAAAAAAGACCCGTTAATCTGGATTTGGGTAGTTTAAATTATCCCCCTATGGCGATAGCGTCCATTTTACATAGGATTTCAGGGGTAGTTTTATTTTTACTGTTACCCATAATGCTTTATATTTTTGGCCAATCAATGCAATCTGAAGAATCCTTTACACAAGTAAAGAGTTTATTGTCCCATCCTGCTTATAAAATGATCCTGTGGGCATTTGGTGCAGCAATGATTTATCACGTACTTGCAGGGATTAGACATCTTGTGATGGACATGGGGTTTGGTGAGCATCTTAATGCTGGTCGGCGTTCCGCTGTTTTAGTCATTATTCTTGCCATTATTTTGTCAATTTTTCTAGGAATCTGGATATGGTAAATAATGTCACCAGCTTAACAGGTAATGGGCTAAAGGATTGGTTGATTCAACGAGTCACCGCGGTTTATTTTGCTGTTTATTCTTTCTTTATTATTGGATTTTTGTTATTGCATCCTGAACTAGGTTTTGCACAATGGCATGCTCTTTTTTCGAATACTTTAGTGCGGATCGCGTCACTTATTGCCTTGTTTGCTCTTTCATTGCATGCATGGATAGGTATTTGGACAGTAACTACCGATTATATGAAGTGTACTGCTCTGCGTTTATCAGTACAAATGTTAGTCGTTTTATGGCTCCTGAGTCAATTTACTTGGGGCTTAATGATCCTTTGGGGGCGGTAGCATGGCAATTGCACGTAACACATTTGATGCAGTAATTATTGGCGCAGGCGGAGCTGGAATGCGAGCTGCACTGCAGATGGCAAATTCTGGTTTAAAAGTTGCTCTCTTATCCAAAGTATTTCCAACCCGTTCACATACGGTATCAGCCCAAGGCGGGATTACTTGTGCATTAGGAAATGCTCATGAAGATGATTGGCGTTGGCATATGTACGATACAGTGAAGGGTGCTGATTATATTGGCGACCAGGATTCGATTGAGTACCTCTGTAAAACAGGCCCAGAAGCTGTATATGAACTCGAACATATGGGTTTGCCTTTTTCTCGTATGGATAATGGAAGAATCTATCAACGCCAATTTGGTGGCCAATCAAAAAATTTTGGTGGTGAACAAGCTGCCCGCACTTGTGCTGCAGCAGATAGAACAGGACATGCCTTACTTCATACCCTGTATCAACAAAATTTAAAAGCCAAAACACATGTATTTAGTGAATGGTATGCTCTTGATCTCGTTAAAGATGCTCATGGTCACATATCTGGTGTCACAGCAATGTGTATTGAGACTGGTGAAGTCGTATTTTTCCAATCCCGGGTATGTATTTTAGCAACTGGGGGCGCAGGCCGTATTTATCAATCCACAACCAATGCTTTTATTAATACTGGGGATGGTTTTGGTATGGCCTTAAGAGCAGGCATTCCTTTACAAGATATGGAAATGTGGCAATTTCATCCTACAGGTATTGCTGGCGCTGGTGTTTTAGTGACCGAAGGCTGTCGCGGTGAGGGTGGTTATTTAATTAATAAAGACGGCGAACGTTTTATGGAACGTTATGCTCCTCGGGTTAAGGATCTTGCATCTCGCGATGTCGTTGCCCGTTCTATGGCTCTCGAAATACGTGCAGGTAAAGGTTTTGATCCAAAAGGGGTTGATCACGTTAAATTAAAATTGGATCATCTGGGAGCCGATCTCATTAAGTCACGGTTACCAGGAATTCGTGAATTATCGATGAAATTTGCTGGAGTTGACCCAATCGTTGAGCCGATCCCAGTTGTTCCTACATGCCACTACAGTATGGGCGGAATACCCACGAATATGTATGGTCAAGTCCTTACTAAAACGAATGGAGTGGAGCATGTCGTAGATGGATTATATGCGGTAGGAGAATGTGCTTGTGTTTCTGTTCATGGTGCGAACCGTTTAGGTGGTAATTCGTTACTGGACTTAGTTGTTTTTGGTCGGGCAGCAGGATTGCATGTTGAAGAGTTATGGCTCGCAAATCAATTGCCTGAATTGACTTATATTAGTGACGATGATCTTGCTCCATCGTTACAACGCTATAATCGCTGGAACGATTCAACAGAAGGGGAAAGCCCTGCTGTGATTCATGATGAAATGCAACGTGTAATGCAAGAAGACTTTGGTGTATTCCGCACAGGTGACGTTATGGCCTCTGGCTTAAAACGCTTACAAGCTTTACGTGAGCGATTGGCCCATGCCAAATTAGAAGATAAAAGCAAGGTATTTAATACAGAACGAGTCAGTGCATTAGAGTTGGATAATTTAATGGCAACTGCATACGCAACAGCGCAATCTGCAATTGTTCGTACTGAAAGTCGTGGGGCTCATAGCCGTGAGGATTACCCAAAACGTGATGATGAGAACTGGATTAAACATACGCTCTATTTTGAGGAAGGTGAGAAAATTGATTTTCGTCCAGTTAATGCATCACCTAAGCATGTCGAGCCTTTTGCGCCCAAAGAACGCGTTTACTAAAGAGGATAGATTACATGGCAGATAGTAAAAAATTGACCCTATCAATATATCGCTATAATCCTGAGGTGGATGCTAAGCCTTATATGAAAGATTATGAGTTGGAGATCCCGGTTAAAAGTGATCCTATGTTGCTCACCCTACTTGAGCGTTTAAAAGCAGAGCAGGATCCTTCTCTAACCTACAGACGCTCATGTCGTGAGGGAGTATGCGGTTCAGATGGCATGAATATTAATGGAACAAATGCCTTGGCATGCATTACCCACGTGTCTCAATTGAAAACCGACAAAATTGTTATTCGGCCCTTGCCTGGATTTCCAGTAATCCGTGATTTGGCTGTTGATATGTCTCAGTTTTATCAACAATATGAGCGCATCGAACCCTATTTACAAAATGATGGAGTTGCACCAGCTCAGGAGCGCTTACAATCTCCAGAAGAGCGTGCACAGCTGGATGGCTTATATGAGTGTATTTTATGTGCGTGTTGTACCAGTTCATGTCCTTCATATTGGTGGAATCCAGAAAAATATGTAGGGCCTGCTGGATTATTACAGGCAAGACGATTTTTAGCAGACAGTCGTGATACCGCGACAGCGCATCGTTTGGATAAATTACAAGATCCATTTAGTGTGTTCCGTTGCCGAAGCGTCATGAATTGTACCAGTGTCTGCCCGAAAGGTCTCAATCCCATGAAAGCAATTGCTGAGATTCGCCAGCAAATGCTAACAAAAGAAACCTAACGGTACTTTGTTATTATTGAGGGTACTTGGTAAAAGTCATTAAAAATAGGAACATTTAATTCTCTAAAATGAGAATTATCCTGAAATGATCTCGAAACCAGAATAAGGATGGATCCCCGCTCTTGCGGGGATAGCTGTTTTATCCACGGGGATGAGTGGAATAGCCAATTTAAGTAAGGGCTCAGGTCTCCTATGTTAAGGTGAATTCGAACGGTTGGATTTGAGCGCAGGGTGTGAGAAGATTTTTCTGATCAGTGCAGCATAATTAGTCTGCGCATTGATTAGAAAAACGGTCTTGCACTATGTGCCAAATCCAGTCGTTCCCTGATAGGGGCTGAGTACTTACCAATTTAATGGTGGTAGTGATTAATACCCCTTTGGAGAAAAAGAAAATGAGCGGTTCTGATCTGCAAAAAGAATGGGCTTCCTCCTATTTATCTGGCGGAAGTATGGCATATGTTGATAGCCTATATGAAGATTATCTTGCTGATCCTAGTTCGGTTTCATCCGATTGGCGAGCAGTATTTAGTGCTTTACCCAAGGTTAATGGTGCTGAAAAGGAACGTTCCCACAGAGAGATACGCGATTATTTTTTGCAGAACGCAGATAAAAAAGCAATACCGGTAATCCAATCTTCAGATAGTCAACAATTTCGAATTGCAGATTTAATTAATTCATACCGCGCATTGGGACATCATGCGGCCAAACTTGATCCTCTTGAAATGACCGAGCGTACTCCAGTGCCCGCATTGGAATTAGATTATCACCACTTATCGGATGTCGATCGAAGTCGCAAATTTTTTGCAGGTACTACATTTAATGGCCCAGAAATGACTCTGGATGAAATATACCACGCACTGCGGGAAACATATTGCGGCAGTATTGGTATTGAGTACATGCACATTTCTAATACTGAAGAAATTGAATGGATCCAAGAGCGAATGGAGTCTGTGCGTGGCCGTTTGAAACTAGATGCAACAAAAAAACGACAGATTTTAAAAGACTTAATTGCTGCAGATGGTTTAGAGCGTTATTTAGGTACACGCTATGTGGGACAAAAACGATTCTCTCTTGAAGGGGGCGATTCTTTAATTCCCATGATGAAAGAACTCATTGAGTGCTCTGGAAGGGATAATGTTAAGGAAGTGGTCATCGGTATGGCTCATCGTGGCCGTTTGAATGTCTTGGTCAATGTGTTGGGTAAAGAACCTAACCAGCTTTTTCAAGAATTTGAAGGAAAAATCAAATACGAACGCACTGGTGATGTGAAATATCATTTAGGGTTTTCTTCCGATATAAAAACAGGTTCAGGTTCCGTAGTTCATTTGGCTTTGGCCTTCAATCCGTCGCACTTAGAAATTATTGGCCCCGTAGTGGAAGGGTCAGTACGTTCTCGTTTAGGCCGACGCAATGATTTAGTTAACAAGGAAAAAGTTGTCCCTATTGTTATTCATGGAGATGCTGCATTCGCTGGCCAAGGCGTTGTGATGGAAACGTTTAATTTTTCTCAAGCGCGTGGTTATTGTACTGGGGGTACAGTGCACATCGTGATTAACAACCAAATAGGCTTTACTACCAGCAATCCTTTGGATGCACGTTCTACTTTATATTGTACCGATGTTGCTAAAATGGTACAGGCGCCTGTTATTCACGTGAACGGTGATGATCCGGAAGCAGTTGTATTTGCGACTAAATTAGCGTTTGATTTCAGAATGAAATTTAAACGGGATGTGGTTGTTGATCTGGTTTGTTATCGTCGTCATGGTCATAACGAGGCAGATGAGCCAGCAGTAACTCAACCGTCCATGTATCGAAAAATTAAATCCATGCGTCCATTACGCGAAATTTATGCCGAACAACTCATTCAAGAGGGAATACTTACCAGCAAAGATTCTGAAAAATTAGTCGATGCTTATCGTGATTCCTTGGATCAAGGTAAGGCAGTGGTGGACTTAGTTCATGGGGATTATGAGGGGAAATACGCGGTGGATTGGACCCCTTATATGAATGCAAAATGGACAGATAAAGTAGATACCACCATCTCTAAAGAAAACTTGAATAAATTAGCAAAACAATTAAGTGAACTGCCTGAGGGATTTTCATTACACCCAGTAGTACAGCGCTTGTTAAATGAGCGTGATAAAATGACCGCCGGTGAATTACCGATGAATTGGGGTTATGCTGAAACTATGGCCTATGCCAGCCTAATTCAAGAAGGTTATGGTGTGCGTTTGTCGGGCCAAGACTCTGGAAGAGGAACTTTTGCGCATCGCCATGCGGTATTACATGATGTAGAGACAGGCGAGACGTTTGTGCCTTTAGAGAAAATAACCAATGAACTCAACCGACCTTTTTCTGTAATCGATTCGGTACTCTCAGAGGAAGCAGTGTTAGCTTTTGAATATGGTTTTTCAGCTTCTGCTCCAAATTTCTTAGTGCTTTGGGAAGCTCAATTTGGTGATTTTGCCAACGGTGCACAAGTTGTTATCGATCAATTCATTAGTTCTGGTGAACAAAAATGGGGGCGTTTATGTGGTCTGGTGATGTTATTACCCCATGGATATGAAGGACAAGGTCCTGAGCACTCATCTGCACGCCTGGAGCGCTACATGCAGCTTTGTGCCCAGCATAATATGCAAGTGTGTACGCCAACTACCCCAGCCCAAATTTTCCATTTGTTAAGAAGACAAGTTATTCGTAATTTCCGAAAGCCATTAATTGTAATGACTCCTAAGAGCCTGTTACGTCATAAATTAGCAGTTTCTCCTTTAGAAGACTTATTTAAAGGGAAGTTCCATACAATTATTCCGGAAATTGATGCACTGGATGCAAAAAAAGTGACCAAGGTAGTGCTGTGCTGTGGAAAGGTTTATTATGATTTACTGCAAATGCGCCGTGATAAAGAATTAAATCACGTTGCTATAGTGCGAATCGAACAATTATATCCGTTTCCTAAAAAGGCACTTTCGATTGAGCTCGATAAATATCCTCAGGCCAAGAAAGTGATTTGGTGTCAGGAAGAACCACAAAATCAGGGAGTATGGTTCTCTTCTCAGCATAACATAGTAGATTGTTTGCTTCCTGAACAAACCTTGCACTATGCCGGAAGAGAGTTTGCTGCTGCACCTGCTGTAGGAAGTCCTGCGCTGCATGCACAGCAGCAACAAGCTTTAGTAGAGCAAGCTTTATTGGGCTGAATTTGAGTTATCGTAGTCTGGGATAAAGAGTTCATTTTACCTCAGACTACAGAGTGTTAACGAATTTAATAAAATAAGAAGGTATAACCATGTCTATTGAAGTCAAAGTACCTGTTTTGCCGGAATCAGTTGCTGATGCAACTGTGGCTGCATGGCATAAAAAAGTAGGTGATAAAGTTACCCGTGATGAAAATTTACTGGATCTAGAAACAGATAAAGTTGTATTAGAAGTTCCAGCCCCAGCAGATG
The DNA here is from genome assembly GCF_043161935.1 of Legionella sp. 227. Taxonomy (NCBI): domain Bacteria; kingdom Pseudomonadati; phylum Pseudomonadota; class Gammaproteobacteria; order Legionellales; family Legionellaceae; genus Legionella; species Legionella sp. 227. The sequence continues at coordinate 1,709,576 of NZ_CP171154.1, forward strand.
GGATACTGGCTGAAATAATGTTTCAAGAAGGAGACACAGTAAATTCTGGTCAATTATTGGCAAAAATAAAAGAAGGTTCTGGCGCTGAAGCTAAAGAAGAAACGAAAACCGAAACTGCGAAGGGACGTGACGAGTCAGATGATAAGGTAAGTGCGAAGGAGGATAAGTCAACCAGTCCTGTAGTACGACGAATGATGGCAGAACATGATCTGCAATCAGGGCAAATCCAAGGTAGTGGCAAAGACGGTCGCATTACCAAAGAAGATGTTCTCGCTTATATCGAATCTACTCGAGAGAAAACATCGAAATCCCCAGAAACTCACAAAGAGCAACAATATAAAGCACCTATGGGTTTACGTGAAGAGCGACGTGTACCCATGACGCGTTTAAGAGCTAAAATTGCTGAGCGTCTATTAGAAGCACAGCATAATGCAGCAATGTTGACAACCTTCAATGAAGTCAATCTAAAAGCTGTGATGGATATGCGCGCTCAGTATAAAGACAGTTTTGAGAAGAAACATGGTGTTAAACTCGGATTTATGTCGTTTTTTACTAAAGCGGTCGTTGAGTCATTAAAACGCTTCCCTGCAGTAAATGCTTCCATTGACGGTCAGGATGTGGTCTATCATGGTTTTTATGATATTGGTATTGCGGTATCAACGGAACGAGGATTAGTCGTCCCAGTAATCCGTGATGCAGATCAAATGAGCATGGCTGAGATTGAATTGGCTATTAATGATGCAGCAACAAAAGCCAGACAAGGCAAATTAGCGATGGAAGACATGCAAGGCGGTACCTTTACCATTACTAATGGTGGGGTATTTGGTTCTTTATTGGCTACTCCAATTATTAATCCACCCCAAACAGGAATTTTGGGAATGCATAAAATCGAAGATAGACCTGTAGTGGAAAAAGGACAAATTGTGATTCGTCCGATGATGTATGTCGCGTTGTCTTATGACCATCGATTGATTGATGGTAAAGATTCAGTACAGTTTTTGGTGAGCGTTAAAGAGTTATTGGAAGATCCTGCTCGTCTTTTACTTAATGTTTAATGAAATGTAACAGCGAAATACGCAATGACACATAAATGTATTCTGGGCGAAGGCTTCAATGGATACTGATGTGTGTTGACGAATTTAGCTTCTTTTAGAAAGGTAATGGCAATGAATTTACATGAATACCAGGCTAAACAATTATTTGCTCAGTACGACCTTCCCGTTCCTAAGGGTGAGGTAGCTTATAGTGTTGAAGACGCAATGCAAGTCGCGTCACAGTTATCTTCTGACCGTTGGGTGGTTAAGGCGCAAGTTCATGCCGGTGGTAGAGGAAAAGCAGGTGGCGTGAAATTAGTCTCGAACAAAGACGAATTAGCTGCAGCGGTGAAAGCATTATTAGGTACTCGATTAGTTACCTATCAAACAGATGCTCATGGTCAACCCGTTAATACTGTACTAATTGAAGAAACGTGTGACATAGGTAGAGAGCTATATCTTGGCGCTGTTGTGGATCGCGCAACTCGTCGTGTGGTGTTCATGGCTTCCACTGAAGGCGGTGTTGAAATAGAAAAGGTGGCAGAAGAGACCCCTGAGAAAATTTTCAAGGTTATTGTAGACCCGTTAGTTGGGGTCATGCCCTTCCAATGTCGTGACGTGGGTTTTAAACTGGGTCTACACGATGAGCAAATAAAACAATTTACTCATTTGATGATGGGCTTGGGTAAAATGTTTGTTGATTGTGACTTGAGCTTATTAGAAATCAATCCTTTAGTTGTAACCAAGCAGGGTCAATTAATTTGTTTGGATGGAAAAATTAATATTGATGGCAATGCATTATATCGTCAACCTAAGTTAAAAAGTATGCGTGACACAACTCAAGAGGATGAACGAGAAAATCGTGCGAGTGACTGGGAATTAAATTATATTCCTTTAGATGGCACTATAGGTTGTATGGTAAATGGTGCGGGTTTGGCTATGGCGACTATGGACGTGATTAAACTTCATGGCGGGGAACCAGCTAACTTCCTAGATGTTGGTGGTGGCGCTACCAAGGAACGAGTCAGTGAAGCATTGAAAATTATTGTCTCAGATGAAAAAGTCAAAGGTATTTTAGTAAATATTTTTGGTGGTATCGTTCGTTGTGACCTCATTGCCGATGGCATTCTTGCTGCAGTGAAAGAAGTCGATGTGAAAATTCCTGTGGTGGTACGTCTTGAAGGTAATAATGCGCAACTTGGTGCTGATATTTTAAATAAAAGTGATTTGAATGTGATTGCTGCAACCAGTTTAACTGATGCTGCGAAGAAGATTGTGGCAGCTGTTGCCTAATCCTAAAAACGGCAGTTGAATCTACTCCTCTCAATAATTCAACTGCGGTTTTTAGGTTAATTACTAAAATTCGAGGTTAACAATGAGTGTATTGGTAAATAAACATACTAAAGTACTGTGTCAGGGTTTTACTGGAAAACAAGGAACTTATCATTCAGAACAGGCGATTGCTTATGGCACACGCATGGTTGGTGGCGTGACACCAGGAAAAGGTGGGCAGCAGCATCTGGGCTTACCGGTATTTAATACTATGCGAGAAGCCGTTGAAGAAACTAAAGCGGAAGCCAGCGTAATATACGTTCCAGCGCCATTTTGCAAAGATTCTATTTTGGAAGCAGCAGACGCAGGAATTCAATTAATTGTTTGTATCACAGAGGGTGTTCCTGTATTAGACATGTTGCAAGTAAAAGTCTATTTGGAAAATAATACCCAGGCCCGTTTAATTGGACCAAACTGCCCTGGAATTATAACTCCAGGTGAATGCAAAATTGGGATTATGCCAGGTTCAATTCATTTGCCTGGTAAAGTAGGTATCGTCTCACGCTCTGGTACACTAACTTATGAAGCAGTAAAACAAACCACCGATAAAGGATTTGGGCAAAGTACCTGTATTGGTATTGGTGGTGATCCAATTCCTGGAACCAGTTTTATTGATGCATTAGCTTTGTTTGAACAAGACGCTCAAACACAAGCCATTATCATGGTGGGTGAAATTGGAGGCTCTGCAGAAGAAGAGGCTGCTGAATACATTAAATCACATGTAAGTAAGCCAGTCGTTTCCTATATAGCAGGTGTTACCGCGCCCGCAGGCAAGCGCATGGGGCATGCTGGGGCAATTATCTCTGGTGGTAAAGGAACTGCAGCTGAGAAGTTTAAAGCATTAGAAGCAGCCGGTGTAAAAACGGTACGTTCACCAGCTGATTTAGGCGATGCAATTGCCGAAGTAACTGGTTGGTAGTCAATTTAGACTATAGCTTGAGTTAAGGCAAAGCCTACAGCCATTAAGTTAAGTATTTTGTCATTCCCGCGCAGGCGGGGATCTATTTCTAAATAAAGTAGTGAGTTGCTCTGAAAATGGATCTCCGCTTTTGCGGAGATGACAAAGGCGAAAAAGCCAAATCATATTGATGGACGCAGGTAAAGCCAAAACTGAGGAATATCGAATCGTTCACTATAACTGGGGTTCACTGATACCCAATTTTTTTTAGGTATTTCATGACAAATTTTCGAAGCATTGCGGATATACGACGTGAGTATGGGGATCTCAATTTAAGTGAGGAATCACTTCCAGCTGATCCGCTTATTCAATTTAAGCTTTGGTTTGAAGATGTTTTAAAAAATGAAAAAAACGATCCGACCGCTATGGTTCTTTCTACGGTAGATAAGCGAGGTTACCCTGACTCCCGGGTTGTTTTGTTAAAGGGTGTTGATGAGGGTAAGTTTGTTTTTTATACCAACTATCAAAGTACAAAATCAAAACAAATTCAAAATAACCCTCATGTAGCGCTTAATTTTTATTGGCCACAAATGGCCAGGCAGGTACGTATTCGTGGTCAAATCAAGCAAGTTGATGAGGAGCAGTCTGATCTTTATTTTTCCTCAAGACCTATTAAAAGCCAATTCAGTGCAATTGTTTCTCCCCAAAGCCATGAGGTTGCGGGAAGAGAGTCGTTGGAGAAAGCTCTGAATGATTTAATACAAAAGCATGGACAAGAACCAGTACTACGTCCTAACTACTGGGGTGGTTATATGGTTATTCCCGACGAGATCGAGTTTTGGCAAGGACGGGATAATCGCCTGCATGATCGAATTCATTATTATCAACATGATGGACAATGGAAGCATCATCGGTTAGCTCCTTAGCTATAACCTAGATAACAGTACAATTCATCTCAGAGACTAAAATAGTTGATTAACCTCCCGGCTTAGTGTTTTATGTGCGCTTTAATACACTTTGAATGCTGCGTGTTTAAATGAAGTAGAAACGGTACTGGCGGCAAAATTTGCCGGCAAAGAGTTAACTTCTGCCACAAATATATATTTTTTCCCTCTTTCTGTTCTTACTCTATTTTTTGTGTTTTTTAAAGAGACAAAAAAAAGATTGGCATATTAATTGCTATATTAATATTAGAAATAACAACAATATTGATTTCGAACGTTATTTTTTCTGAGTTAAAAAAAATTTGTCAAGAATTAGTAAATGTTTTTATTTGGTAAATAAGCGTTAACATAAAGTCGTAAAATTAACTTAAATGTAGAAATTATTAACAGTATTAAAAATTCATGTACTGTATAAATAGAGGGTATAATCATGAACGACATAACAGCCTTACTACCACATATTAAATTACGTTTTAACATCGAACATCCAACTTATGAAGACAGTTATGCATTTGGTTACGAGTGTGCACTCGCCGATGTTACTGAAGAGGATAATCCGTTTCGTAAGGGTACTCAACAAGCAGAACATTGGTTAGAAGGTTGGTGGGACGCAATTGAGGGTGAAGAACCTTTATTTGAATTAAATACGACCGACAATGAAGAACTGTCTGCATGCGAAGAAGGAGCTGCAAACGATAAAGAGTATGGTCATAAGCACAGCTTTTTATCTCTAGTTATTGAAATTAGTGGCGCGATAGCAGCTTCAGCAATAGTTGGATATCAATTATTTGAATTGGTAGCATAGAATTTGCCCTTTAGTGAAGTTTTATAGAAGATTTCGCTTCATCATTGTCGGATTATGCTGCTGAACCCTCATGAGTACCTTCTCCCATCGAGGGAGAGGATTACCCAAGAAACATTGTGAGGTCTTAGCCAGTTTCTTGGGTAGATATTTTAATCCTTGAAAAATTTTAATACCATGGAGCGCATTCGCGCTGTTTCCGATGGATTGAATTCTTTATATATATCGCTACCGATATTAAGACATACGGTTACATTCTCACCAAGTCCTTTAAGTAAATCGACACCGGATAATTTAAGCAGGTTTATGTCAGTAGCTATATCAACAGCCCATGCATCAAGATAACTCGTTTCAGAAAACACAGGAAGAAAAACGTGTTCTCCTTCTTGTAAAAACAATACCTTAGGTTGATTTTCGTCTGAATTTTTTTCAATGGGTATAATAAAATTCGCTTTAATAAACTCAAGATAGGCTTTATTCGCTTCTTTGTTATTTCCAGCAGCATTAAGCGCTTCTTTTATTGCATGATTCAGAGCATTCATTTTGAGCCTTAGTAATATTAATATCAGATTGTGACATTCGTGTGCAACAAGGTACATTATGTTTGTAAATTATAACCATTTTCTATACCTATGAAAATGAAATCAAACTATGTGTTGAAATAAATGACAACACCAGTATAATGTAGGTTTTGTTTTGCAGAATTATTGCTCATTTTTTGGATAAGTATATTAGGGTTTGATTCTATTTCATACCGTTAACGATGTACTAGTGAACTCGGAATGTAAATGGAATGTTAACAAACTCTATCCTGGAGGTTTGTTTTTTGATGTGTCTACCAGTTAGTACCTTTTCAATCGAACAAAACTAATTAGGATTTTTATTAGTGTAGAGAGTTTATGAACAAAATACATGAGTCTAGAGTAGAGATTTATAACCAAAAAAAATATTTAGGATTTGCTTGGTTAGTATGGGGGTTGGCTGCTGCGTTCTATTTTTCTGATTATATGGCTCGTGTTGCACCCGGCGTAATGCATCGATACTTGCAAATGGATTTTGGGATTAATGAAGCGGGATTTGGCATAATAACCGCCTCATTTTATGTCCCTTATATTTTAATGCAAATCCCTGTAGGCCTCACGGTAGACCGGTTAAGTATCCGTTGGCTACTTACAGTAATGTCATTAGTTACCGCGTTTGGATGTTGTGTTTTTGGTCTTGCAGATGGTTTGTTTATGGCCTCAATAGGCAGAATGCTCATAGGTTTCAGTGCAGCATTTGCTTTTATCTGTTCATTAAGATTAGCGACATCATGGTTTCCACCTACCATGTTGGGTTTATTAGCAGGTTTAACCCAGGCATTAGGAATGCTCGGGGCTGCTGCTGGTGAAGCGCCTGTTTCATTTTTAGTGACTAATGTGGGTTGGCGCCACAGTATGCTGATTATTGCTTTTCTATTTATCGCCCTGGCCGCGTTATTGTATCAATTTGTACAAGATAAACCTGGAGAGCATCGTAGTGAAGTCCACTCTGTGAATCAGCTCAGCATTCTCCAGAGCTTAAAAATTGTATTATCATGCAGACAAACATGGCTCAATGCGTTATATGCCGGATTTTTATTTGGCCCAACCGCGGTGATTGGTGAGGCAATTGGCCCTGCATATTTACAATTCGGAAGGGGGCTTGGCGCTCATGCTGCTGCTTTTGCTACAGGATTAATATTTATTGGTTGGGGGATTAGCGGTCCTTTATCCGGTTGGCTTTCAGATAAGATGGGGCGTCGTAAGCCTTTGATGATACTTTCAGCAATTTTTGGTGTCATTCTTACCTCTCTCTATGTATTTAGTCCTAATCTAAGCCAAACATCAGCTTATATACTCTTCTTCTTTTTCGGGGTAACAAATACGGGTGTTGCCATTGCCTATGCGGTTTCAACTGAGATACATGACAGAAGTGTAGTCGGAACTTCTATTGCATTTACCAATATGATATCAATCTTTGTAGGTGCTCTATTGCAGCCTTTGGTTGGACGATTGGTCGATATGGTTTCAGGTGCTCGTGCTTATAATGTTGAGACTTTATTACTCTCTGATTTCCAAGCGGGCTTAAGGATACTTCCTCTTTGCTCCATTATCGCACTCATTTTAGCTTTTACAGTTAAGGAAACTTATTGTAAGCCCAAAAATCATGCCTAAACCTGTAGGTATTTTTTAGGGATTTATTGTCCACTCGAATATTATTCAACTCCTTTGTCATCCCGCGGTACACGCCGGGATGACGTCAAGTTCTGTTCATCAAAAAAATTGGAACAAAAGATCAGTTGATATAAAAAATAGTTATTGCTGTTTTTTTATAAGCTTATCGCACTCCGATGTTATTTGCTGTTATACTTTGAGCTGCAGTTTTGCTGCTTGCGAATTAATAACATGGAGAACAGAATGAAAAAATTTACAGGATTAGTAATTATCCTGGCCGTTCTAATTCTAGGCGGATATTATGGCATGGGGGTTCTTACTGAAAAAACAATCAGAAAGAATGTAGAAGTAATTGACCAATCTAATGGATTATTTGCTGAAATTGAGCAATACCATAAAGGATTATTTAGTTCTGAAGCCAAAATTAAATGGCGCTTACATATTCCAGAACGCGTTGTTAAAGATGCAAATGGACAACCTCAAACTCTTCCTGCCCAAGATTTTAATTCGGAGATGCCACTAACAATCCATCATGGTCCAGTTATTTTTGCAAATAATCGTTTGCGCTTTGGGTTGGGCTATGCTGAAACAGTTTTCCCGTTTCCATCGCAATATAATGAACAATTTGATGCTCAATTCTCTAAAGACTCAGTTAAGCCACAGTTGGATTTAAGTATTTTCGTGAATTACTTAAATGAAAGCACCGTTGATTTCAAAGTACCTAACTTTAAATTAATTGCCAAAGATGGTACTGGTAACTTTGAATGGTTGGGTATGGACTCAAGTACCACCATGTCTTCTGGTATGGGAAAGGTTGAAGGGAAAATCAAATTGGATGGCTTAAATGCTACCAAAGATGATACCAAAATTACTTTAAGTAAAGTATCCAGCGATTATGATTTGCATGAAACACCTGCCGGACTGTATCTTGGGGATGCAAACTTCATCCTGCCCTCTTTTATTGTGTTAGTTAAAGATCAAAAAATGTTTGAGATTGTCGATCTGGTAATTAAGTCAGACAGTGATATCGAGCAGCATCTTTTTAATACTAATTTTAATGTGACTCTAAAATCTCTATTAGCAAATGGCCAAAATTATGGTCCAGGAGATTTGGAAGTTGCTTTAAGAAACCTTGATGCGGATGTGTTGGCTAAAATTAATCAGCAAACAACGGCGATGCAAAACGGTAATGACATGCAACGCCAACAAGCAATGCTTGCGCTGCTTCCTGAACTACCCAAATTATTTAATAAGGGTGCGGAATTTGAAATCTCTAAACTGAGCCTAAAGATTCCCCAGGGGCAGATTGAAGGTAATCTTTTTGTCACTTTGCCAAAGGGTGATAATGCTAACCCATTTGAAATGATGCAAAAAATTCAGGGTAAAGCGAAATTACAAGTTCCTGCAGAAGCTGTAAAAGAGATAATGAAGCAATCAGTGATTCAACAAATCGCCAAAAAGCCTGAATTGCAACAAACCTTAACACAACAATTGCAAGCGAACCAAACAGCCGCTCAAACAAATCAGCCATCTCCATCAGTTGAGCAACTCGCTGAAATGCAAACCAACAAACAAATAAATGCATTGCAGCAAAGTGGCTTAATTACAGTTCAAGGAACTGATTTTGTGATTGAAGCGAGTTTGGACCAGGGTAAATTTACAATTAATGGCAAACCATATGACCCTTCAATGATGAAATTTTAAGATGCAATTGGAGTAATTTTGTAAGGAGTAGTTCGTAAAAAACAACTCACTCCTTATAAGAACTCCTTGCGCTGTGAATGAACATTATATATTGATTTTTAATGCAGTTTTTTCTGTTCTGCCCTTGTCTCAATGGGCTTGTTTCGGTAATATACTGTTTTTAAAAGGAGGAGCTAATAATAATGACAACAATCAGTAACGAAGTAGTGGATAACACCGCTTCTCTGGCCGAAAGCGTAACTCTTTCAGTGCAAAAATATTTTTCAGAGCTTAAGGGAACTGATCCTGTTGACTTATACCAATTTGTACTTGAAGAGATTGAAACACCTTTGTTTCGCGCAGTGATGGAGCATTGCAAGTACAATCAGTCACGTGCAGCAATTATGCTGGGGATTAGCCGTGGTACTTTGAGAACTAAGTTGCGTCGATATTTCGATGATAAATATGTTGGTACTCGAGACTAACGGAACATTGAATTGAAGAAGAGGAGCGAACGAGCTCCTTTTTTTTTAATGTAAATTTATGAAGTATACTAATGCAGGATAGGTCAAAAATCCCTGCCTTCAATCTCGGGAATCTTCATCACATTGAGCAAAGAAAAATTAGACACTTAAGTGGATAGGCGAAAGAAATAAAATGTAGGTTGGGTCTTGGCCCAACATAAAAACATTTTTGAGTTTTTTGTTACCCAAGAGCCAACCTACAATTTGCACAACGTGTAGCAAGTAATAAGCGTACAGTTACTCAGCAAACATTGAGCTTACAGACTCTTCAATATTCACCCTTTTAATCGCCTGTGCGAGCATGTCTGATAAACTGACAACGCGAATTTTTTCGCATTCCCGAGCTTCATCAGATAAGGGAATCGTATCGGTAACTACAATTTCATCGAGTCCAGAATTTTTAATATTATTGATTGCAGGGCCAGATAAAACGGGGTGTGTTATATAAGCTCTGACAGTATGAGCGCCATTTTTCTTAAGCTCATGGGCAGCAGAGCAGAGCGTTCCTGCAGTATCAACAATATCATCGACAATAATACAGTCTTTATTCTTTGGCTCACCAATAATATGCATTACTTCGGATTTATTAGGACCACTGCGGCGCTTGTCTATGATACATAACTCAGCATGATCAAGACGCTTCGCTACTGCTCGAGCTCTAACAACACCTCCCACATCAGGGGAAACGACCATAATGCTTTTTAGATTCTGTTTTGTTATGTCTTCGAGAAGTATCGGAGTTGCATAAACGTTATCTACAGGCATATAGAAAAAGCCTTGAATCTGGTCTGCATGAAGGTCTACTGTAAGGACCCGACAAATTCCTACTGAAGCCATCATATCAGCAACGACTTTTGCTGTAATAGGCACACGTGCAGAGCGTACTCGTCGATCTTGTCGTGCATAACCAAAATAAGGAACTACAGCGGTGATTCGAGCAGCAGAAGATCTTCGTAGCGCATCAGCCATGGTCAAAAGTTCCATGAGGTTATTACTAGCTGGTGCACAAGTTGATTGAATTATAAAAACGTCCCGACCACGAACATTTTCAAGAATTTCAATCATTGTTTCCCCATCGCTAAAAGTACCAACAGTAGCCTGGCCAATAGGTATTTGCAGATGAGAAGAAATTTGTTGAGCTAATTCCGGATTTGCATTTCCGGCAAAAATCATCATTGTGGACATGTGTAAAAAGCCTTTAGATTTAGGTTTAATCATTTAACTTAAACACATAGCAGAAGACAGCCAAAAAGATATTATTATTATTTGAGCATTACAAGAACGCATCCTTCTAGGTTATCTTCTGCTGTCTGTTTACTTGAATCAACAAGAATGTGGCAGGGGTGCTAGGATTCGAACCTAGGTATGCAGGGATCAAAACCCTGTGCCTTACCGCTTGGCGACACCCCTAAATTTGCAGATTCTTACAATCATCCATTATAAAATTGCGTTCATCCCTGCAAATGTGTTGCGTATTTTGCAGTGCTTTTGGAAACATGTCAACTTTGAAAGCAATAATTTTTTATATTTTTAAATGGAAGCAGTAGTTGACATTAGAGCAAGAATATCATATGTGGTTAAAACGAATCATTTAAAAGCAAGATTTAGAAAAATCTGACGTTCTAAATCTTGCTTTTAGTCAATTCTAACTGGGATTTAAATAGTCCAATTTTGAATTACTACTTTGACCATAACCCCATTGCCTTCAAGACGAATCATACTTGGCAAATCAATGCCCTTAACGGAAGTATATTTGGTGAAATTGATGGTATAACCATTTTGTTCCAGTGCGACTAGGTGATTGTACTTATCTCGGTGTTCAGTTTGAACAGGTCCTGGTGCAGGCAGACCTCGCACCCAATAATAAAGGTTGTTTACCGGAAGACGAATTCCTGTTTGCTCTACTAATAATTCGTCCGCATTATGTGAGCTGATCTTTTTGGGTCCATCTTGATAGGTAATTGTATTGCCTTTTTTGTCAATAAGGACTGTCCCGCTACCTAATGGGCCCATAAGTCGGATTTGATAAGCACTGGGACCTTCTTGTCTCCAATTCATGGCAGCAGACCATCCTTTGTTTTTATTTTTGGCTGCCATGGCCCCACGAAGTTCCCATGAGGAAACAGTCTCTGTTTTTGCTTTACGTTGTTCTACAGGCATGACTTTATTTTCGGGTAATTCTGCTGCAGGTCGCGGAGGAGCGCAGGCAGTTAGTAAAAAGGGGGTTATCATTATTATTAATCGTTTTATATTATTCATTGGTCACCTCAAGTCCTTTTATGTAGTTTTTCAATTAACAATACGCTAGACTGTTCGCATATGCAATTAGTCTTAATCATTATGAAATTAAAAGCAATTTATCCTGGAACTTTTGATCCCGTTACGAATGGACATGTTGATATTATTAGTCGTGCCGCGACGATTTTTCCTGAAATTATTGTTGCCGTAGCAAGCAATAAAGCGAAACGTCCTTTTTTGCCACTAGAGACACGAATTGAACTTGTAGAAGAGGCAATTGCCCATTTACCTGGAGTACGTGTACTTGGGTTTGATAACCTGTTAATTGATTTTGCATTAGAACAAAATGCAGGGGTTGTTTTACGCGGTTTGCGCGCAGTGTCTGATTTTGAATATGAATTTCAATTGGCTGGAATGAATCGAAAATTATCCAAACAAATAGAAACCATTTTTTTAACCCCCTCAGAAAATTTTATGTATATTTCTTCTACTCTAGTACGTGAAATTGCGCTTCTGAAAGGAGATATTTCTCAGTTCGTTCCTTCTTGTGTCGTCAGAGAACTCCAAAAGAGGCAACATGAACATGGGACTTAGAAGACTATCCAAAGGCTTTTTCCTGATTACGAGTAGCATCAATTTTCTATATTTTCCTACTAATGCGCTTGCCCAGCAAAATAACTCGCGTCCTCCTGGTTATGCAGTAGCCAGTGCAAATCCGTTAGCAACTAATGCCGGACTCGAAATTTTAGCAAATGGTGGAAATGCTTTTGATGCAGCAATTGCTGTATCTGCAGCATTAGCAGTTGTTGAACCATACCATTCAGGATTGGGTGGAGGAGGATTTTGGTTACTGCATCAAGAAAATCAGCATAAAAACATCTTTATTGATGGACGAGAGGTTGCACCTCAAGCCGCAAAGGCAGACATGTTTTTGGGAGCTGATGGGCATGTGATACCAGGACTATCCTTAAATGGAGGATTAGCTGCAGCAATCCCTGGGGAGCCAGCCGCATTGGTCTACATTGCCAAAAATTATGGACGATTACCTTTAGCACAATCGCTTGCTCCGGCAATTAGGTTAGCACAAGAGGGCTTTGAGGTTGATAAGCAATTAAGCTCATTGCTGAACAACGAAGACCGACTGGAGCAAATTAAGAAATACCCTTCTACAGCTAAAATTTTCCTGAACAAAGGACGTCCTTATCGCATTGGGGAGCAATTAATTCAAACGGATTTGGCAAATACTCTAAAGTTAATCGCCGAGAAGGGCGAAGACGGCTTTTATACTGGAGCAGTTGCAGAACGTTTGGTTAAAGGGGCTAATGCTGCGGGAGGAATTTGGACCCTTGAGGATTTAGCTAAATATAAAATCAAAGTGAGAGAACCATTAATTGGTGCCTATCATAACATGTTAATTATAACGGCACCCCCACCTTCAGCAGGTGGCGTTGCGTTATTGACTATGCTCAATATATTGTCTCACTACCCTTTGTCCTCCTTCTCAAAAATTCAATGGATACATCACTTGGTAGAGTCCATGCGTTTGGCCTATTGGCAGCGCGAGCAGTTTTTGGGCGATCCTGATTTTGTGACTATTCCTATTGGGAATTTAATTTCTGCTGAGAATGCGAAAAAGTTAAGTACCTTAATCCCACCACATAAAGCACTACCTAGTGCCGTTTTACGTGGACAGGTAAAAAAACAGTCAGCAATGCAACCTGAGACTACTAATACTACGCATATCTCTATTATTGATGCCGAGGGTAATCGGGTTTCTGCAACGATGTCGATAAATTATATTTTTGGCTCCAGTGTTGTAGCCGATGGTACCGGTGTTTTGCTAAATGATGAAATGGATGATTTTTCTACTAAAGTTGGCGAGGAAAATGTTTTTGGTATTGTTGGTGGCGATAAAAATGCCATCGCTCCCGGCAAAAGACCATTATCCAGCATGACACCTACCTTCCTTGAATTACCACAGCGTGTTGCCATTTTGGGGACTCCAGGAGGCAGTCGTATTCCTACTATGGTTTTAATTGCAGCATTAGTATTCCACGATGGGTACGGTGCAATTAGTATGGTTTCAGCAATGCGCTTTCATCATCAGTATTTACCTGATGTACTGCAGTTTGAACCGGATACTTTTCCGCCGGCGATTCAAGAAGCATTAAAAGCCATGGGGTATGATTTAATGCCATTAGAACGATACTATGGTGATATGCAAGCGATTACCTGGGATAAGCAAACGAATATCCTTACCGCGGCATCCGATCCGAGAGCTATTGGATTAGCAGCATCTATAGTGAATGCTCCAAGCGGATATGGGCATGGAGCACGCTTCTAACCGAAAAAGCCATATTGGGCACTCAAATCTGCCTTTTTCTCTAGATTTTTACTTGTGGCTACTACTCTATTGTCTAGGCTGATCTTCTCCAACCAGTTCTTTGATTACTGAATAAGTTTGTTGAATCAATTGTTCTTTATTTTCAATGGTGAATTGTGATGCATCGATTGGTTTGCCTACATGTATTTCTGCTTTTTGTTTCAGATGAAAATTAAAGGTTCGTGCGGGTAAAATATTATTAGCACCACGTATTCCTATAGGAATAATGGTTGCTTTGGATTGAATTGCAGTGATAAAGCCCCCTTTTTTAAACGACCCAAGTTTTCCATCTTTGGACCGAGTTCCTTCAGGGGCAATCCACATAATGATCCCACTCTCCATGAGCTGTTGTGCATAGGCCAAGTCTTTGATGGCTTGATATTTATTTTTCCTATCTATAAAAGGAAATTCTGCAGCTACCATTGCTTTACCCATTAAGGGAACTTTTGCGAGTTCTTTTTTAGAGAGCATGCGAATGGAGTGATTTGGAAAGGCCTTAAATGCAAGTGGAATATCGTAGGCACTCGAATGATTGCACATCAGAATTGTAGCCCTTCCTTCTTGTGGCTGGACATTAAAAGGATTGATTACTTTATATTCTACTTGTACTGCATTGAGCAATTGATCAACCCAATGATGGATCGCCTTATCTGTCCATTTTCGATTTATGGTGCTAAAAAAATATTTAAAAATACAGCGCGTACTGGTTACTGCTGTATAAAATATTATATTACAAAGAACAAATGCGGTTCGTAATTGATTGATTTTCATTAGTGTTAGAGTTAAGTAAAGTAGCGGTAATATAGCGCAAGTTCATACGAATGCCCAGATAGTTTTTAAAGAGTCTCATTCACGTTAGAAATGTCGATTCAATATAGAAAGTTTAGCCTATTTAGCAAAAAAATATACTTCCGGTCCTGGGTGAGGAATTCACTGGTACTAAATCTTACGTTCCTCCTTAACAAGCATTCATCTGGAAAGACACCATGAGTATCAAAAACATTGGCGATCTTTTTGTTGCTTACCCACGTTCGAGCATTTAAAAAATTAATTTTGACATGTAGGGCAGAAAAAAGAATTACGTCCGGCAATTATCACCGATTCAATAGGGTGGTGGCAGCGCAAACAAGGTTGATTTTTTCGGCCATATACTTTGAGTGATATACTGAAATAACCGGGTTTGCCATCAAAAGCATAAAAATCGCGCAAGGTTGTTCCCCCCGAGATGATGGCTTGTTTTAGCACTTCTTTAATCTGTGTAGTGAGTCTGTCACACATTTCTTCTGAAAGCATTTTTGCAGGAGTATTCGGATGTATATTCGCTAAAAATAGACTTTCTGATGCATAAATATTGCCAACTCCTACCACAATGTCATTATCCATAATCAATGATTTAACGGGTTTATTTTTATTTTGGGCTCTCTGAAATAAATAAAAACCATTAAATTCGTCCGAAAGAGGTTCAGGGCCCAAATGTGCAAGCAATTGATGTTGGTATGGGTTTTCCTGGATATAAAGAAATAAACCAAAACGTCTGGGATCACAAAACCGTAATACCAGACCATTGTTTAGCATCAACATAATGTGATCGTGTTTTTCGGGTTTGCTCTGAGCCGATACAATGCGTAAATGCCCCGACATGCCGAGATGAATTAAAAGATGTCCTGTTGAGAGCTGCAGCAGGATATACTTCGCTCTACGGGTAACGGCGATTATTTTTTTACCGACACAAAACGAAGCCAAATTATCAGGCACGGGGATTCGGAGTTTGGGATTACGAACCATAACTTCTTGAATTGTGTGACCTTCAATATGGGGTTTAATTCCTTCTTTAGTCGTTTCAACCTCAGGTAATTCAGGCATTATTTTTTATCGTCATGCTCAATGATGCGGCCCTGATTTTTTTTAATCACTTCTGTTTTAGTCGAGCTGCTTGGGAACAGGTATTGTTTTATTGTGGCAACAAGCCATAGGATAGCCCCTATAATAATTCCCCAAACTAAAACGTAGGAGAACATAAATAATAAACCAAAAAATAGGGCGATTGCACAACCCGCTATGATAAAAGGCACCAAATTTTCAAAGATTTTTCCCAGAGGGAATTTATCGTTCATTGCTTGATTCCATAGTTTATTCATTATTAATTATCGGCTACATAATGAAATGTTGCAACGGAAAGAGTAAAATTGTGATATCCTTATTATGAGATAAGGATTTTCTGGAGTTCTTACAAGAGGTATCCAACTAAAGGATGAGTTTTTTCTTAATTTGCATTTTTGCATTTTTGCATTTGAAGTGGAGCTATTATGGTTTTTGGTTATTTAAACCTGTCTTTTTGGGGATATGTGATTGCAACGTTGATTTTCACGCAAATTACTATCGCGGCGGTAACAATATATCTTCATCGCAATCAAACCCACCGCGCGCTGACACTGCATCCTATTATCAGTCATTTTTTTCGTTTTTGGTTGTGGTTAACTACGGGAATGGTTACAGCAGATTGGGTTGCTATACATCGTAAACATCATGCATCATCAGATGTCGAGGGTGATCCTCACAGCCCGGTAGTTTTTGGCATTAAAAAAGTATTTTGGGAAGGAGCTGAACTCTACAAAGCAGCTCGTAAAGATAAAGAAATGGTCGCCAAATACTCTCATGGTACCCCTAAAGACTGGCTTGAGCGAAAAGTTTATTCCCCTCATTCTGCCAAGGGAATTGTACTTATGCTGCTTATTGATTTATTTTTATTTGGTGTCCCTGGAATCACTATTTGGGCAATTCAAATGATGTGGATTCCATTTCATGCAGCTGGAGTAATTAATGGGATCGGCCATCATTGGGGGTATAGAAATTTTGAATGCCTTGATGCTGCAAGAAATATTTTCCCTTGGGGTTTTTGGATCGGTGGCGAAGAGTTGCATAACAATCATCATACGTTTGCTTCTTCAGCAAAGTTTTCTATTAAATGGTGGGAGTTTGATATAGGTTGGATGTATATCCGTATCCTTTCCTTTTTAGGTCTTGCCAAAGTGAAAAAGTTACCACCTAAATTGGCTATGGACGAGGGCAAGCTGCAAGTCGATTTAGATACCGTAAAGGCAGTGATTGGAAATCGCTTTCAGGTGATGTCTAATTATTATAAAAGTGTGATTCGACCGATACTCAAGCAAGAAAAAAATAACAGCATTGAAAATAAAGAAGGCAAAAAACTCTTTGCGCGCGCTGGAAGTTTATTGCGTCGGGAAAATCGTCTGTTGAACTCAAAAGCTAAAATGCGTTTATCGAATTTGCTTGAAGCCCGTGAACAATTACGTGTGGTTTACGCCCATAAACAGTCACTTCAAAATATTTGGTTAAAAACTGCATCTACGCAAAAAGAGTTAATCGAAGCATTGCAACAATGGTGTAGACAAGCAGAAGAATCAGGCCTAGAAGTATTGAGACAATTTGCGCAACAGCTAAAAGGATATGTACCGGTATATAGGTAATTCTTTTATAATTTTTTAATTTCGCTCAACTGCTCATCTCACGGAGAGGAGATGAGTGGGCTGCATTAGGTTAAGGAATATGGTCATTCCCGCTTAGACGGAAGTTTCATCCCTGAATTGGCTTTGCTGATAGAGATGGATTCCAACCTACGGGGGAATGGCCATTTTACATAGATATGAAGCTTAATGGCAGTGAAGAGGATATTTGACTTTTAGTCTCGATTTTCTATAGTAGTAGTTTATTATCGCAATAACAGGGAGTTGGTTATGATGAAAGGTGTAGCAATAGTTACTGGTGGAACTGGTGGTATCGGCACAACCATTTGTCAACGTTTAGCTGCCGATTTTCAAGTAGTCGCGTGTTATTTCAAGCATGGAAACCATGAAGAAGCGAAGCAATGGCAAGAAGAGCAAAAAAAGCTAGGCTATGATATTGATATCGTTTATGGGGATATCGCGCAATTTGCAGATTGTGAAAAAATAATGTCTTTAATCATGGAGCGTTATGGCCGTGTTGATGTCCTGGTTAACAATGCGGGCATTACTCAGGATTGTAGTTTACGGAAAATGACTCCAGAACAATGGCAAAATGTGATCGATGCGAATTTGACTAGCGTATTTAATATGACCCGCAATGTAATTCCAGTCATGATCGAGAAGGGTTATGGTCGCATCATCAGCATTTCTTCAATTAATGGCCGAAAAGGCCAATTCGGGCAATGTAACTATGCTTCTACTAAGTCTGCTTTGTATGGTTTTAGCAAAAGCCTGGCATTAGAAGTAGCAAATAAAGGCATAACCGTGAATACGGTTTCTCCTGGCTATATAGAAACACCCATGCTTGCTTCTTTAAAAGAAGAGGTATTAAAGTCTATTATTTCAAGTATTCCTGTTGGTCGTTTGGGACATTCAAAAGAGGTTGCTGATGCAGTTGCTTTTTTAGCATCTCCAGACAGTGGATTTATTACTGGCGCGAATTTGGATGTGAATGGTGGGCAATATATGTAAATGCGCTAGGGTTTGCTATTAAAAATCTGGCCATTGTAGTTGTTTTATTCTCAAACTTCTAACTTATAGAGAATCTCATGCAACATAATAATATCGTTTTGATTACTGGTGGTACTGGGGATATAGGCACAGCAATTGCGAAAGAATTGAATTCATCTTACAAACATGTTTTTGCTCTTGATTTAATTACAGAAGAAGATGGCAAAGCATGGCAAAAAGAGCTTATGGATGAAGGATATAAAAATATTTATTTTCGACATATGGATGTAACGGATTTTGATCAATGCGGGGAGGTTATTTCTTCCATTATTGAACAGTTTGGTAATATTGATGTGTTAATTAATAACGCGGGTATCACTCGCGATGCTGTATTTACTAAAATGACCAAGAAGCAATGGGATGAAGTATTAACGGTAAATCTTGATGGTATGTTTAATGTAACTCGTCATGTTGTTGAAAACATGAGAGAACATGAATCAGGACGAATTGTTAATGTTTCTTCAGTAAATGCGCAAAAAGGACAATTTTCGCAAGCAAATTATGCTGCATCAAAAGCGGGTGTTTACGGTTTTACTAAAAGTTTGGCTCAGGAATTAATGAGTAAGAACATCACTGTCAATAGCCTATCGCCTGGGTATGTGGATACTCGCTTAATGAAAGGCATAAGACCCGATATTCTGGATTCGATTATTGCTCAAATTCCGGCAAAGCGTTTGGCGCAAACACAAGAAATTGCCTGGGCTGTAGAGTTTTTAATTAGCGAGAAGAGTCGATATATTACAGGAGCTAATCTCAGCGTCAATGGCGGCCTTCATATGTATTAAAACTCTTTTATTGAATAAAAGATCCGCTACTCTGCTACTGTCAGCCCCGTGCATTGCGAGATCTCGAGTTGTAGTACAGGATTATGATGGAGATCCCTCACTGCACTGGGATGGCGGGATAGGAAGAAAGGAAATTTCACTTAACGGAAAGGCTGTAAAGAATAAGGTGAGATTTTTATAGCTTAAACTCACCTAAATATTAAGAGAAAACTATGACTCGATTAATTAAAAAATACAAAAACCGTCGACTTTATGATACTGAGACAAGTCAATATATAACCCTTGAAGACTTACAGCGTTATGTTGTAGAGGGTATGCAATTTAAAGTAGAGGATTCGCTAACTGGGAACGATTTAACGAACTCGATCTTGTTGCAAATTATTGTGGAGATGGAAGCAGGTTCAACTCAATTTTTATCTTCCGATATTTTGCGGCAGATCATTGCTCTGGCAAATCATCCGATGCATGCTTCTTTAAAACAAATGATGGAACAAATGTTCCAAGTTATGGAAAAACCATTGCAAAATAATCCTTATCTTCAGGCAACTGAAAATTGGAATCAACAAATGCAAAAGATGATGCAACAATGGCAGACTATATTTAAAAGTTAAAATGTTATTACTGGTGTGATGATAAAGGCATTCTGTTGTTGATTTTTATGGTGCATTGCAAAAAAATATTTACTTAACCCATTGACAAATTTGTCATCAATAGACTAATATTAAATTGTGCGATGCAACATATTGGAGAATATCATGAGTCAACAAAATTTTGAAAGATGGACCGAAGCGGCTAAAAAACTTCAAGAACCTTTTCAAGCAATGGCTGAATTGAACGTGAAAACGCTGCAAAGTTTGAATTATCTGAAACCTGAGGAACTTTCTAATATTAAAAAGCCTGAAGAATTATTAGAAAAGCAAGTTAATCTAGCTGTTGAAAATGGAAAAAAGGCTTTAGATTACATGCAAAAATCGTTTCAAATTCTTGAGAAAGCAATGTTAGGTTTCGTCCAAGAAGCTAAAAAAGCTACTGAAGTAAAGCATTAATTAAATATCTTATTTGAAAGCAGTTGAAGCCATTAAGCTTGAACTGCTTTTTTATATTTGAACTATTTATTCCATCCCAATTCAATGCGCTACAGGGGCTCCACTTGCTCCTCGCTATGATTATTAAGGATGACCTTATATAATCAAATTGCCTATGAGTATCGGATTCTACAAATAACGTACATCAGTTCAATAGAGCGTTTAATTCGATACGTCGATTATATTTATTGAAATTCTTCCAGGGGTTCTCTTTATGCTCCAAGCGCTGAAATATATTACCTAAATGATAAGATTGTGGATGTAAGGCAGGATTATCTAGCTCCTTCCACTCAAGAGGGGTTGCTATAGGCGCTCCTTTTATTGCGCGTAAGGAATAGGGTGCAATGGCAGTCATGGCATAATCATTTCGGAGGAAATCGATGAATACTTTATTGCCCCGTTTGTCTTTTCTTTGTTCTAAAGTGGTTATTTGAGGTTTTTGTTGATGCAGCTTTTCAGCTATTTTTTTTGAAATTTCTTTAACGCGATCGAACTGATAATGGGCTTTAATGGGCAGATGAATATGTAGGCCCCGAGAACCAGAGGTTTTGACAAAGGAGGTGAGTTGATACTCATCTAAAATCTTTTTTAAGGCGAGAGCAGTTTCTCGAATTTTTTCAAAATCATTATCTTGGGGATCCAAATCAAAAATAATTTGATCCGGTTTGTCAATCGCAGACATAGTGGACAGTGAAATATGAAACTCTAGAATATTTTGTGCGGCCAGATAAACCAAAGCCTTTTTAGAGCGGATACCTGCCATTTTCATGCTTAAATCCTTTTGTATTCGAGGTACAGTAAATTCTTCAATGAAATCAGGAAAATAATCAGGACGATGTTTACTATAAAAGCCAGCCTCATTAATACCATTTGGGTATCGTTTAAATGATATTGGCCTATTTCGCACAAAAGGCAAAAGATGTTCTGCGATTTTATAAAAATAGTCTACAACCTCTTTTTTTGAAATCTTGTCATCTGGATAAAGTAATTTATCAGCATGAGATATATCAATGCCTTCAATTTCCATAGTGATTGACTCCAAGAGGTGATGTTCTCATTATTAATTGGTGCACAAAATCATAATGCAAAGGACTGACATCATACATTTGAATGACAAAGCAGGGCTCATTACTCTTCTTTATAGCGTTCTCTTTAGGTTCTTGGGTTTTCCTAAAGTCTCTTTTCCGTTGATAACGCTTTAATTTCTTGTTTTGGAACATTATTTAAATCCTTTTTCTGTACTTTCCACTAAATTACCCTCAATAGGCTTAATGGATGTTATGATTAACAAATGGTCTTTATATAAATTTATTAGTCAATCAATTAAATTACAATTAATGAAACGCAACAAACTATTGTTCCAAAGTACGGTTAGAAAAGACTTTTTTAGTTTCCTGCAAGAGGATACAATGTTTTAAGGTTAGAAAAAAAATTAGAAAAGGTTATTAAAATAGGGGCATTGGGTGATTATTTTTCGTTATTTAGCCAAAGAAGTGTTTCTCACTTTAATTGCGCTCACCTCCATACTCGTATTAATTTTTCTGAGTAACCAACTTATTCAATACCTCAATCGCGCAGCCTCCGGAAATATCCCAGGTGTCATTATTATGAAGCTAATGATGCTTGAACTACCCACTTTATTGAGTCTATTGGTTCCATTAGGTTTTTATATTGCCATGTTGCTCGCATACGGTCGTTTGTATGCTGAGAGTGAGATGACCGTATTGCGTGCCTGTGGTTATGGGCCAAATCAGTTATTAAAACACAGTTTTATTATGGCGACTGTCGTAGGGATTATTGTGGCTGTAATTATGATTTGGGGAAGTCCTTTAATTTATATTGAACGAGCGAAGTTGTTGCGAACTACAGGGATAAAAACTTTGGTACAAACGATTATGCCTGGACGTTTTCATGCGATTAATGAAGGTCAAGAAGTGTTTTATGTTCAATCGATGAGTCGTGATCATACCAAAGCGGAACAAGTATTTTTGGCAAAACGTAGTTCGGTCAATAATCAAATTCGTTGGGATATTTTATGGGCGGATCAAGCTTTTGCAGAAACTGATGCAAAAACAGGAGAGGACTATATCATTCTGCAAAAAGGCAAAGAATATCAAGGAATTCCAGGACAGGCGGATTATCAAGTCGCAGAATTTGGACAGTATAAAGCCCGCTTGCCACATCCTGTTGTCAATACATCGGAAGATCTACGGACAATGAGTACGACCAGTTTACTCCCTTTCAACAATGAAGATCCTGCTAAGGCAGCAGAGTTGCAATGGCGTTTGTCTGTACCCATTATGGTATTTACTTTGACTTTAATCGCTGTTCCGTTGAGTCGTATTAATCCACGCTCAGGGAAATATGCTAAATTATTCCCCGCAATCATCATTTATATTTTATATGCTAATTTGTTATTTATTGCCCGTGATGCAATGGTTTCTGGAAAAATGCCTCAATGGATCGGTTTATGGTGGGTACATCTTATCGTAGTTGCCTTCGGTTTGTTCTTAATCGGGCGTAATCAGGCGAAATTGGCATGATGAAAATATTAGATCGCTATATTGCGAAAACTGTTCTTGGCTCAATTGGGTTAGTGACGCTCATGCTCGTTGGGCTACAAATTTTCATTTTATTTGTCGACCAATTAAATGATTTAGGCCGAGTGGATTATGGGATTACGCAAGCTGCATTTTTTGTTTTATTGCAAATGCCCTACCAAGTCTATTTATTTTTTCCTATGGCAAGCCTTCTCGGCTGCTTGATTGGGCTAGGAATTTTGGCCAATCATAGTGAGTTGGTGGTCATGCGGGCATCAGGAATGTCTATAGGGCAGATTACTATGGCGGTTTTAAAGGCCTCCATCGTACTGATTGTGTTGGTTACTGCATTAGGAGAAACTGTAGTTCCATACTTATCGCATTATGCCAATGATTATAAGACTGCTGCAGTCAGTGGCGGACAAACATTAAGAACTTCAAAGGGATCTTGGTTGCGGTATGGCAATGACTTTATTTCAGTAGGTTTAATCCTCCCTAATAATATTTTAAACAATATTTATCAATTTCGTTTTGATAATCATCATCATTTAAAAATGTCTCGTTTTATTGCCGAAGCTCGCTATACCCCTACAGGTTGGATTGCATATAATGTACAGCAAACCGATTTTGAAGCAGATAAAACCAAAACCCAGACATTTGCCTCTCTTCCCTGGGATGTATCTGTAAAACCAAAAATTTTGACAATCAGCAGTATTGAACCGGATGAAATGACCTTACAAGAACTGAATCGTTATATAAGAGAGCAAAAGCGAAATCATCAAAATGTACATAATTATCAGTTTGCTTTTCTTCAACGGATTATCCAACCATTGACGACTATGGTGATGATGATCCTTTCCATCCCATTTATTTTTGGTCCTTTGCGTTCAACGACTATGGGCTCAAAATTGTTGGTTGGCGCGGCAGTAGGATTTAGTTTCCATATTTTGAGCCGTTTTTTTGGTCCACTGAGTACCGTATTTCAATTACCGCCTGAATTAGCTGCTTTAGGACCTACTTTTATTTTTGCTTTATTGGGTTTGTACTTAATGAAAAGAGTTAGGTAAGTAGGTTACTTTACAATAAAGAATGTTTTCCACCATCTTAGGCTCTTGCAGCCAGGCTACTTATTTAATGTTCTGCCCCTTTTTTTTATGGTAAAATATTGCCCATATCGTATTAAAATCTTAATAATATGAAAATCCAGTGTAAGTTCTGCCGACAGCGTATGGAACCCACGGTGTGTTGGGAAAAAAGATTAATCACTACGGACCAAGCCGTTTATTATTGCAGTTTATGTAAAAAACAATTATTTGTTTTAGGCGGTTTTTTAGATAAACCATTTTGGCAACGCCCCATCTATTTATGGTTTTGCGGCTCGTTTATCATAGATCTAATCGATTATTGGGAAAAAGCGAAAAATCTTTTAAGTGAAATGCATCTTGGTAAATTTTTATACCTTGTTTTATCCATCATTGTAACCATTATTGTTTACTTCTTTTTAAGATAACAGCCGCTTCTATTTGCAATAGAATAGACGCAGGTTGGACCTTGGCCCCAATGGTTCATATCACGTTTGTATTCAAGGAAAGTTGAGCCGAAGCTCAAGCGATGTCCGCAAAAATCATCGATGAGAACATGTCAGGTAACGGATTTATACTACTTGCCCCGCGGCCCATCCTGAGGACCATGCCCATTGAAAATTATAGCCTCCTAACCAACCGGTGACGTCTAAGGCTTCGCCAATAAAATAAAGGCCAGGAACCTCTTGAGCCTCCATGGTTTTTGAGGAAATCGCATGACAATCCACGCCGCCAATGGTTACTTCAGCAGTGCGATACCCTTCTGTACCATTAGGTTTAACCAGCCACGAGTTGAGTTGTTTCGCCACAGACTCCAAATCACGATTTGAGAGTTCAGCAAGTTTCTTGTCGATAATCTCAGGTGCAATGAAGAGTTCAATAACTCGTTTCGGCAAGTGCATGGACAAGATTGAATTTAATTGTTTTTGTGGTTTATCTGCTCGTGCAGTTTTTAAATAGTTCAGAAGATTAATTTCAGGTAATAAATTAATACAAATGCTCTCTCCTGGATGCCAATAAGAAGACAATTGCAAAATGGCAGGGCCACTCAAACCGCGATGAGTGAATAGCGTATTTTCACGAAACTCAATGCGTGTATTTTTTACTAAACTGTCAACACTAATCCCTGAAAGCGGAGCTATTTTTTCTTTTTCTACAACATCCAAAGTAAAAGGAACTAATCCGGCGCGAGTAGGCCATACTTTGATTCCAAATTGCTCTGCAACTTTATAAGCAAAAGGGGTGGCTCCCATCGTGGGTATGGATAAACCACCAGTGGCAATAACCAATGACTGACAAGGAACAATTCCTCTATTGGTTTTTATTTTAAAATTTTGTGATTTTTGAATGTCTTCTATGCTGGTATTCAATTGGATTGTAACCCCTGCCGCATCACATTCTTTAAGCAACATATCGACAATATCTTTTGATTTATTATCACAAAATAATTGTCCTAAGGTTTTTTCATGAAAGGGAATCTTATATTTTTTTACAAGTTCAATAAAATCCCATTGGGTATAACGAGTTAAAGCAGACTTAAAAAAATGGGGATTATGGGAGTTATATTTTTCAGGTTCAATGTAATAATTAGTAAAGTTACAACGACCACCGCCTGACATTAAGATCTTTTTTCCAACTTTATTGGCGTGATCAAGTACCAAAACCTTACGGTGACGTTTGCCTGCTTCAATGGCACACATCAAACCGGCGGCACCGGCACCTACAATAACGACATCAACTACTTCCATCGGATTTGACTTGTATAAAATAAACGGCTGCAAGAGTAACATGCATCAGGGGTAATTCAAAGGGCGCTCCTTGATCGTAGTGAGATTTTTTTATACGATTGGTTAACTCACTATTTATAAAAGTATTTTATGTCCTTGTTGAAGCATCTTCTGGCAATCTTATTAGGTACTACTGTTTTACCTCTCCGTGTTCTGGTGAATAATACCTTTTATGCACTAGCAGCGCTCTTTTTGGGAGTGGCCGTTCTAGTCGTGCTTCCTATTAATTTGGCGGATACCCTTAAAGAGAAGGGAATACCGAACAGGGTGAATTTTCTAATCACGGCGTTGATTTTTTTGCCGCTACTCACGGCAATAACTACAGTGGCCCTTGCAGGGATAGCAGTTTATCTAACCTTTAATACCGTAATTAATATGCTGGAGTCATTGTGGGTTGGTTTTAAAAATGGCCTACTCTATGGTATGGACGGTTTTTGGAATGCATTAGAGTCACAACGACTGTTCAACCCAATCCCCCCTGAGAGCTCTTCTCGGGCTAGAGTAAACACACAGCACGCAATTAATGCGGTCGATTTTGATGGATTTCAACGCGTTAATATTGAGGACTTGCACGATGTTCCTGTAGCCCCTAAGCCTTTGGAAGTTCTAGATCTGGAAAGCAAAGAAGGGCAGGTGTCCACTAAATTGTTAAGTGAAAATCAATTAAAAATAATCCAGAAGCTCATTGATGAATTACCTAAGCTTAAAGATCCGTTGCCTCCACTGGCGAAAAAGCAATTTGAATCGTTACAAAAGTTATATACGCAATATCAAGATCTATCACTCAAGCTGGAAAAAGTAAGACTTGCTTTAGAACAAGATGATAAAAGCCAAATAAAGGATGAACTGATTGCCGATATGGAGGTGAACACACCTATTTTGCTGGTCAAACAATATCAGGATGGCCAAAAATGGCTTAACATCCCTGCAACCAGTTATGTTACCGATAAAAATAATTTATTACAGTGGTTGCAACATAGTCCGGTTCATCCTCTAAATAAGGATCTTTTGAAAGAACCTGGAGATTATAATGGCAAAAAAACAAGATATATTTGGTATCTGCTGACAAAAGACAATTGCTCGTCCCAAGAGCTTGATGAGGCTGCTGTACAAATGCGCTTTTTAGTCAATGCATTATCCATTAGGTTAACTGAAAAGCAAAAATTAGATTTAGGGCTGGGTTTATCGCCACAATCATTTTTTGCTCCAGTAGCTCATGATAATTCTGTACTTTCTCTGGATAAGGATAATTCAATGAATTTTGGCCCAGGTTAGTATGGTGATCTATCGCTCAAAAAAGACCACCGCTTCTTTCTAGAATAAATGGCATTGCTTTTTTTCTTGTTGGATTCATCACTCAAAAGGACAATTTAAGTTTATACTGTAGATAGGTAAAATGATTCTTTTAAGGGACCAAGATCATGAATGAACTTGATATTTTGCGATTATTTTATGACGAGATGAAAAATCGTGGAACAACTCGAGATCAAGTATTTTTGAGTATGGAAGAGGATGCAGCGGCGATGCTTTCTCAAAAAATACAAAGACCTGTCTCTGTAGAGGAGGTACAAAAATTAACGGACATATGCATTGCCAACGAATGGCTGGAACGGACAACAGCAGACCCTCATTATAAATATTTATCGTTAACTGAAGCGGGATTACAAATTATTTTAGCCAATCGATACAGTTAATTGTTCCTAAAGGGTATAAACTTTAAGCAAAAATAGGTAAAATACGTCAATTTTATTCTTTTTTGTTGTCAATATGCCAAAACGAACTGATATTAAATCCATTCTTATCCTCGGAGCAGGTCCTATCGTGATAGGACAAGCTTGTGAATTTGATTATTCTGGTACCCAAGCAGTACGCGCCCTTAGGGAAGAAGGGTATCGGGTAATTTTAGTAAATTCCAATCCCGCAACCATTATGACCGATCCAGAGCTTGCTGATGCAACTTATGTTGAGCCTGTTTCTTGGAAGGAAGTAGCACGGATCATTGAAATTGAGCGTCCAGATGCTCTTTTACCTACTATGGGTGGACAAACAGCGCTAAATTGTGCGCTGGATCTGGTGCGTGAAGGGATATTGACCAAGTATCAAGTGGAAATGATTGGTGCAACACGTGAAGCAATTGATCGCGCTGAAGATAGAGAAAAATTTCGGCAATTGATGATTAAAATTGGTTTGGATATGCCACGCTCGGCAATTGCCCATAGTATGGAAGAAGCAATCCAGGTGCAAGCACAATTAGGTTATCCAGCCATTATTCGTCCTTCGTTTACTATGGGTGGCAGTGGGGGCGGTATTGCCTATAACCGAGAAGAATTTGAAGAAATTTGCATGCGTGGTTTAGAGTTGTCGCCAACCCATGAATTATTAATCGATGAATCAGTGCTGGGTTGGAAAGAGTATGAAATGGAGGTTGTGCGCGACAAAAATGATAATTGCATTATTGTCTGTACCATTGAGAACTTTGATCCCATGGGAGTCCATACCGGTGATTCGATTACTGTGGCTCCAGCCCAAACACTCACCGATAAAGAATACCAACGCATGCGTGACGCTGCGATTAAGGTGTTAAGGGCGGTAGGCGTTGATACAGGCGGGTCGAACGTACAATTTGCCGTCAATCCTGAAGATGGACGCATGCTGGTTGTAGAAATGAACCCCAGGGTTTCTCGAAGTTCTGCTTTGGCTTCCAAGGCAACTGGATTTCCGATCGCGAAAGTCGCTGCAAAATTGGCTGTAGGCTACACTCTTGATGAGTTAAAAAATGAAATTACGGGGGGCAAAACTCCTGCTTCATTTGAACCAAGTATCGATTATGTAGTGACTAAGGTGCCTCGGTTTAATTTCGATAAATTCCCACAAACTTCCAATACGTTGACGACGCAAATGAAGTCCGTAGGGGAAGTGATGGCCATCGGATCCAATTTCCAAGAGTCATTACAAAAAGCAATTCGTGGGTTAGAAATCGGTCGTTGTGGTTTGCATCCTTTATTCCAAAGAGGTGATTTAGCACGTCTAAGAGGACATTTACGAGAACCGACACCGGATCGACTCTGGTACATTGCCGATGCATTTAGAAGCAATATGTCGCTTGAGGAAATTCATCAGGAAAGTCGTGTTGACCCCTGGTTTTTGGCGCAAATCGAAGAATTGATTGCCTTGGAACGGTCCATAGCAGGTAAAAAACTCTCCGATGTGGATGTTGTGACTTTGCGTTTGCTGAAGCGACGTGGTTTTGCTGATGCTTATTTGGCTAAAATTTGGTCTTGCGCGGAAGAGCAAGTACGTACACGACGTAAAGAATTAGGCATTGTGCCTGTTTATAAACGTATTGATTCTTGTGCTGGTGAGTTCCCCAGTGATACGGCTTATATGTATTCTTGTTATGAAACCCGTTGTGAAGCTCGCCCCGATAAACATAAGAAAAAAATTATGATTCTCGGTGGGGGACCTAATCGTATTGGTCAGGGTATTGAGTTTGATTATTGCTGTGTACATGCTGCTATGGCGCTTAGAGATGCCGGTTGTCAGACCATCATGGTCAATTGCAACCCTGAAACTGTATCTACTGATTTTGATACCTCAGATCGCTTATATTTTGAGCCTGTGACTTTAGAAGATGTATTAGGTATTGTCGATGTAGAGAAACCCGATGGAGTTATTGTTCATTACGGTGGCCAAACCCCCTTAAAATTAGCCCGTGCTTTAGAAGCAAATGGGGTTAAAATTATTGGAACTTCTCCTGATGCCATCGATAGAGCTGAGGATAGAGAT
Organism: Legionella sp. 227; assembly: GCF_043161935.1. Lineage (NCBI taxonomy): Bacteria > Pseudomonadati > Pseudomonadota > Gammaproteobacteria > Legionellales > Legionellaceae > Legionella > Legionella sp. 227. The sequence continues at coordinate 1,739,209 of NZ_CP171154.1, forward strand.
CGGTTTCAAAAATTAGTGACTGAGTTGAAATTACATCAGCCCGATAATGGTACGGTACGTAGCGAGGCAGAAGCAATTACTTTAGCCAATAAGATTGGTTATCCATTGGTGGTTCGCCCGTCCTATGTGCTTGGAGGCCGAGCAATGGAGGTTGTCTACCAAGAGGATGATTTACGCCATTATCTCTCGCATGCAGTGGCTGTATCTAATGATTCACCCGTATTGTTGGATAAATTTTTAAATGACGCTATTGAAGTCGATATTGATGCCGTTTGTGATGGAAAGGAGGTGTTGATTGGTGCCGTAATGGAGCACATAGAACAGGCTGGCATTCATTCGGGTGATTCTGCATGTACGTTGCCTCCCTTCAGTCTCAGTGTGGTGGTACAACAAGATTTAATGGAGCAAATGCGCCAAATGGCATTGAATTTAGGTGTAGTTGGTTTGATTAATGCGCAATTTGCGATTCAAGCGGATGACATTTATGTTCTAGAAGTTAATCCAAGGGCTTCAAGGACTGTTCCTTTTGTTTCCAAAGCGACAGGGTTGCCTTTGGCTAAAATTGCAGCGCTTTGCAAGTTGGGAGTTAGTTTAAAAGAACAAGGCTTAAGTCAAAATCATCATATGCCCTCGTTTTATTCAATTAAGCTTCCCGTTTTTCCTTTTATCAAATTTTCTGGAGTAGATTCTATTCTTGGCCCTGAAATGAAATCAACAGGTGAAGTAATGGGTATTGCCAGACGTTTTGGACAAGCTTATGCGAAGGCACAATTGGGCGCTGGTTCTAATATAGCTAAGAGACGACGTGCGTTTGTCTCAGTGCGCGATGCGGATAAAACACGAGTAGGTGAAATTGCAAAGCGATTGATTGAATTGGGTTTTGAAATCATTGCAACGCGAGGTACTGCGTTGGCTTTGCAGGCGGCTGGAGTGGATTGTCGCAGAGTATTTAAGGTCAATGAAGGTAGACCTCACGTTTTGGATTTTATAAAAAATAATGAAATTGATTTTATTGTAAATACAACCGAGGGCAAGCAAGCAATCGCCGATTCTTTTGCAATCAGGCGCAATGCATTACAACACAAGGTCAGCTATACTACGACTTTATCAGGCGCTGAAGCGGCTTGTTTGGCTATGAAATATGAGGATAGAGAGACTGTAACCCGATTACAGGATTTACATTAGGGAACATAAAAATTGTAGCCTGGGTGAAGGCGCAATGATGTCAACTAAATGATGCACTATGGATTAGACAGAGTCATCATCATAAGGATGTATCCCCGTATTATGCTGCGCGCTGATACGGGCTACGTATAAAGCTTAATTGACATCATTGGGTGAAGGTCTTAACTTATTGCGCAAAGCTCTTTCTCTGGTTGTATTGGAGAAAAAGTAGAATTACCAGGGAATTATTTTTTTGAGGTAGATATGAGTAAACACCCCATGACAGTACAAGGTGCGGAAGCACTGAAAGAAGAATTACAACGTTTAAAATTTGTTGATAGACCTCGTATAGTTGAAGCGATTGCTACAGCACGAGCTCATGGTGATTTGAAAGAAAACGCCGAATATCATGCTGCTCGCGAACAGCAAAGTTTTAATGAGGGGCGTATTCAGGAGTTAGAAGCAAAATTATCACATGCACAAATTATTGATATCAGTAAATTACCCAACAATGGCAAGGTTGTTTTTGGTTCAACAGTTACCGTCAGTCATATAGCAACCGATGCGCAGGTTACTTACAAAATTGTTGGTGAAGATGAAGCCGATATTAAACAGAATAAAATCTCTTACAGCTCTCCTATGGGTCGTGCCTTAATTGGTAAAGAATTGGATGACTCCGTCATTGTTAACACCCCAGGCGGTATGGTGGAATACGAAATTATTGATGTGCAGTACGTATAATACGTGAACGTGCCCGTGCGCGGGCACGTTGATGCTTAGGGAAATGAATAGGCAATAATAAGTTTTCTATACGTAAAAAGTGTCAAAAAGGTCTATAGTTAAGTAGAGTATTTTGAATAAATGCTTTAAGTGATTCGCCGCAACAATAAAAAATATAAATAACCTTTGTGTTACTATTACAGGAAGTAATAATGGACACTTTGTCTGAATGGTTTCAAACGACTCCAATTCCGGTTGATGTAATAACGGGTCACTATGATGTAAAGTTAGTGATCTTATCCTATATAATCGCAGTTTTTGCTTCTTATGTGGCTTTAACTCTTGTAGGCAGACTTCGTGCTACGAATAATAAGCATGCACGAATCTACTGGCTTGCAGGCGGTGCTTTTGCCATGGGGGCAGGAATATGGTCCATGCATTTTGTTGGCATGTTAGCTTTTATTATGGGTATGCCCATGGAGTATGATTTAAGTTGGACGGCAGCCTCCCTAATTGTTGCCATACTTGCCTCCGCCTTAGCTTTGTTTATTCTACAGAAAAAAGATTACTCCATTTTGCACTTTGCTTTGGGTGGCTTAATCGTTGGTCTTGCTATATCCAGCATGCACTATATGGGCATGGAGGCAATGAAGGTTCATGTAACGATTCATTATTTACCGACTTTATTTTTTCTTTCTATTCTCATTGGAGTTGCTGCCGCAGAAGCTGCTATTTGGTTAGCCTTAGAAAGCAATTATGGTTCAAGTAAAAGACAATTTAATTTAAAAATATTCAGTTCCTTACTCATGGGGCTTGCCATTTGTGGAATGCATTATACAGGGATGTCCGCCGCAGTATTTACCCCCAATTTATCCCATGTGATGATAAACGAAGATGCAGCGATACAACCTAGTTATTTAGCCTTTTTCATTGCAGGGGTTAGTGGATTAATTTTTGCTCTTGCACTGACTGTCTCAAATTATTATAAAAAAATGGTCACGGCGATCTCAAATAAGAAGGAATTTCTCAATGCAATGCTGGATAACTTAGAAGATGGGATTATCGCATGTAATGCTGAGGGGCGAATTACGGTCTTAAATCATACGATTCAAAAATACATTAACTCAGACAAGTCAAATAAAACCATCAATAACATCTTGGATTATTTTAGTTTTTACACTACGAATAATAAGCCCATTAACCCCGAAGATTTTCCTCTTAAACGCGCTTTAAATGGTGAACGAGTACGCGCTGTTGAACTTCTGATGCATATTAAAAATAATGGGATTCGCAATGTAGTCATTGATGGGCAAAAAATAATTAATTCCGAGGGAAAGAACCTGGGCGCAGTGATTGTAATCCATGATGTTACTGATTTGAAACAAACTGAAAGATTAAAGAATGAATTTGTTTCTATAGTTAGTCACGAGTTACGCACACCACTTACTTCTATTCGGGGTTCTCTCGGACTTTTAGTAAGTGGGGTCATGGGTAAATTTCCCGAAAAAATAATGAAATTGCTTGAAATAGCAAATAATAACTGTGAACGTCTATTGTTGTTAATTAATGATATTTTGGATATTGAAAAAATTGAAGCCGGGAAAATGGATTTTGAATTAAAAGTCACCAACTTAAATGAAATAGTTCAGGAGTCAATAGATGTTAATAAAATGTATGCAGATAAGTTCGGGGTAAAAATTGAATTAATTTCCCCTGAAAAAGAATATTTAGTCACCGTTGATTCCGGTCGTCTAATGCAAGTTTTGGCTAATTTGGTTTCTAATGCCTGTAAATTTTCTTATGAAAAAGAGACGATTACGTTAAGAATCCAACAAATTGATTCATCGGTGCGTGTCTCTATTACCAATAAGGGTACGGGAATATCACCTGAATTCCAACCTCGAATTTTTCAAAAATTTTCTCAAGGCGACTCTTCAACGACTCGAGGAAAGGGAGGGACTGGTTTAGGATTAAATATCAGCAAGACCATTATCGAGAAAATGGGGGGATGCTTAAGTTTTGAGAGTAAGCCTAATGATCTCACTACCTTTTATTTCGATTTACCAATAGCACACCAATTGCATATTAGCCAAGAAAAAAATCAAATAGCTGCCTCAGAGACTAGAAAAAGGCTACTTATTTGTGAAGACGATAGTGATCAATCAAATTACCTCAAATTACTATTGGAATCGGCGGGTTTTCTTGTGGAGGTGGCAAATACCGCGAAAGAGACACGAGAAATGTTAGAAAAACAGGAATACCATGCGCTCTTGTTGGATCTCATATTACCGGATCAAGATGGCGTTTCGTTTATTAGAGAACTGCGCTCCAATAAAAAAACAAAAAATTTACCTATTATTGTGCTTTCAGTGATTGCTGAAACAGGAAGGGAATTATCCAATGGAGATGCTGTTTCAATAGTTGATTGGTTGGATAAACCAATAGATTTTAATAAGCTACTTTTTACAATCAGCAAAATACAAAAAAATAACCTCCAAAGTAAACCTCATATATTGCATGTTGAAGATAATAAAGATACCCAAAAAATTTTAGAAGTGCTGCTGGAAAAACATGCGAATGTTACAACCGCGAATAATTTACACGAAGCAAAAAAAATGCTTGAAAAGGAGAAATATAATTTAGTGATTTTAGATTTATTGTTGCCCGATGGAAATGGTGCCGATATTCTTCCTTTGATATCGAAATATCATGCGCCGGTACTTGTATTTTCTGATACCAAATTAAATGAAGATTATTCTAAGTATGTGAGCCAAGCATTGCTTAAATCGAGTTCCTCAAATGAAATTTTATTAAATACGATTCAAAACCTTATTTAACGGGTTGATTAAAGGAAAGGATGATGGCTGATAAAGAACTTAAGAAGATTTTATATGCAGAAGACGAAGAGGATATAAGAGCGATTGCCCAAATTGCTTTGGAAGATATTGGTGGGTTTACGGTGAGGTATTGTTCTAATGGGAAAAAAATTCTCGAAGAAGCAATAGAATACATCCCCGATTTGCTTTTATTGGATGTCATGATGCCAGAAATGGATGGACCTACTACCTTACGAGAAATACGTAAGAATCCAAATTTTATAAAAATACCCGCTATATTTATGACGGCTAAAATACAAAATAATGAGATACAAGATTATAAGTCGATCGGAGCAATAGATGTCATTAAAAAACCTTTTGATCCTTTGACCCTTGCGACGTCAATAAAAAATGCATGGTTGAAATATAATGGATGAAAAAATACAGAAAAAATTACATGACCTTTTTGTTCTCTATGGCAAGAATTTACCAGAAAAAATTCATAATATAGAGATCCAATGGCATGAGCTACTCAAAAAATGGGATTTAGCAGGCTTTCAAACCTTTCATCGCGATGTCCACAGTTTGTGCGGCTCAGCGGGAACCTATGGTTATATGGAATTAAGTAAGACAGCACGCCAGATGGAAATATTATTAAAGGAAATTTTAGTTAATGGACTATTAACTCATGAGGATCAGGAACTAATTAATTCTTTTTTTGCCCAATTAAAAAGTGTATTAGCTAGAGAGGCTCCTAAAAGACCACTCATTTTTACGGACGTAACGGAACTTACCGACAATAAATTAGTGTACATCTTAGAACAGGAAACTGATTTAGTTCATGAACTGAGTGAAAATCTTAAATACGCTGGCTATCATGCACACCCTATCGATGATATAGGGTCTTTATTAAGTTCAGTTCAAGAAAAACAACCTATTGCACTAATTGTTGACACCAATTATTTGAAAAAATCTGCTCTGGATAAACTGATTGCGATACAAAAAAAGCAGAAAACACCCATTCAATTATTTTGTATCGTTCCCAATGCTGAGTTAGCACCGCGACTTACCGCAATACGTGCCGGTTGTGTGGCTTATTTTCAAAAGCCCCTCGATGTAACGTATTTAGTACAAGAATTAAATATAAATTGCAGTTCAACCGTTAATGAAGCATACCGCATTTTAATTCTGGATGACTCTAAGTCACTTGCTGAATATTATTCACTGATTTTAAAACAAGCGGATATGATTACTCGCGCCATCACCAATCCATTAAATTTATTAAAAGAGCTTGAAACTTTTCAGCCCGATCTATTGTTGATGGATATTTATATGCCAGAATGTTCTGGTTTGGAGCTTGCTGCGTTACTGCGTAAGGATAGAAGATATACTAAAATGCCTATTGTTTTCCTCTCTACAGAGGATGACAAAAATAAAAAATTAGCAGCGATTAGTTTGGGCGGAGATGATTTTCTTACCAAACCTGTTTCACCACAGGATTTGGTTTCAGCGGTACGCTCACGATCCAACCGTGCAAGTATTTTAAATTATTACATGACTACAGATAGTCTGACGGGTTTATTAAACCATTCGAGTATTTTAAATCGTTTAAATATTGAAGTGGCTAGAGCGAAACAACAGAACTCACCTTTGTCTTTTATTATGATCGATATTGATCATTTTAAATTGATAAATGATACCTATGGTCATCCTTTTGGTGATCTGGTAATTAAAAAGCTGGCCTCATTATTTATGGTTAGTTTACGTAATCGAGACATTATCGGACGATATGGCGGGGAGGAATTTGCAATCATATTGCCCGGTGCTGATCTGGAAAGCAGTCTAAAAATTTGTAATGATTTACGGCTTCAATTTTCCAGAAATTATTTTACGGTGAATGAGCAAAAAGTTCATGTGACGATTAGTGTTGGCATTTCATATTTTAATGGCAATCATGATATCAACAGCATTGTAATCCAGGCAGATAAGGCTTTATATAAAGCCAAGGAAAAGGGTCGGAATCAAGTAGTTGTCTTTGATGAAACACTTATTGTGAATTAGTGTTCTGAGCCCATTGAAATTCCTGGTCTGTATTTGCTATTCAGTTAAAATTCGCTCCAACTTGTGGAGAGGGGACAGAGGTTTGGGTTTACTCGCTGTAATCAATGCGCCAGCCGCCCTGAGAGACCTCTTCTCCTTTGTTCCTGTCATCCTGTGCTTAGCGAGGGAACTTCTCGTTTTGTAAAGTGCTCAAGGAGAGTGATATCTCGTTGCACTTGGGATGACGGGATGAGGGGAGAAGGGAGGTTTTCTTAACCTATGGAAATGGTCCTAGGATGAAGAGGGAGGTAACCTGGGTTTTGTAGAGTCCCCAGGTTCATTCTTCTATTAGGGTTGAAATACGTCTTGTTGAATCCCACCCACAACCCATTGAGGATTGTTAGGGAATTGACGAAAGTGCCAAATTTCATCAAGCTGGCTTGGTTCATCATTTTCTTTAATAGTGCCAGTAAAGCGAACACTTGCGATTAGAGAATTAGATTGTCTTGAAACATCAAGTAATTCAGCGTCTAAACGGATGACTTCTGTTTTATTAGGCGCATCTCCCCGCTCATCCAATTGCATTTTAATTTCTGCAAATACCTCGGGTGCGGTGAAATCACTCATATCTTGAAGATTCTTTTGATCGTAAGCTGCTTGTAATCGATTAAATGTCACCTTTGCTTCACGTAAAAAGGCCTCAGGTACAAAACCTGCAGGATACTCAGCAACGCCATTATCGCCATAACCCCCTGCACTGCTGCTATTGAAAGATTGGGTAAAATTACTAAAAGGATTTTGGTTAAAGGAGTTGCTTTGACTTTGTCCTGACTGAAAGCCCGGCTGCATTCTTTTGCGGAAAAAACCGACAATGAAAAAAATAATCGCACCTACAATGATCCATGACAAGATCCCACTGGTAAGACCATGTCCCATAAATAAGCTGGTCAGTAAGCCGCCAATTAATAAACCACTGAGTAAACCACCCCATCTGCTTGGATTTTTGGTGCTTTGTCCCATAACACTGGATTTCTGCACTTTATTTTGAGAAAACAGGGCGTTTTGTGAACGCTGTATGCCAAAGCTTCTACCTGAGCCAAAACGCTTAGCAGAGGCTTCGTTAACCAGCAGGCCAAAACTGAATAAGGCAATAAGCAAATAGGAGATAAACGTACGCATAAAATAGACCTTTCTTTTTTCCAATTGAGATAAAGAGTATATATGAAATCCAAGGAATCTGCCTCTTTGTTGTTAAAATTTTAACTATAATTAACATAAAAAGTTGAATGGACTTTAAAAATTTGGCCTCAGTCACGTAGGATGGACATGATGCAATAATGAATTGAATTGCCTACTGTATCTGAATTATAGGGAGATAATGATGTCTGAGCATCAAAAAGAAGATATGGGTGGTATTGGCCTCTTTGCCTCTTCAAAAGCACCGCCAAAAAATACCGTTGAGTCACAATTTCAGAGTTTATTGAATCGTATTGAAGATGAAATAACCTATTGCAAGCAGCAAAAGGAAAAACGCCCAAGGTTTCAACAGTATTCTGATCAACTATCCGTATTAAATGCGACCAGGAATTATCTGTATGACAATATAGGGTTTAATATTTTAGAAGAATACATGAGGATCTATCCAAAATGGGATAAATCTCTTCAAGCCTCTACTACCAAGATACTGATTAACGAAGCAATCGCTTTTAAAAATGGTCAACAACAACTGGCGTCAATGAGATTAGAAAAGTAGGCCTTTCCCTAATTCTGCAAAGGAGGTGGATAGCTTCTTAAATAGGTGCTTCTCTCCTCATATACTCGCGGCTGTCCGCTCTTGTCTTTTCGCGCTTCTCATTCACAGCGGGTTTGGAAAGAGGTCTAGTGGTTCAGAACTAGACTATAGAGTCACGCAAGGTAAATCCATTTAAAATTCCTGGTGTGAAGGGATTAACTTGATTGTTTGTTTTTAATAAGTAACGTCCTGAATTACTGTTAATTTCAAAGAGAATTTGCAAGCTCGAACTGTCTTGCTCATCAACCAGAACATTTACTTTCTCGAGTAGTTTAAATAAGGCCCATGTGCCTTGTTCTGCCAGTTCATAATGATTGCCTTCAATGGAGTCCAGCGCAAGCTTTGCATTGGGTTGTGGCCAGGAAAAACGAATTACTGAATCACTGCCTTGATTATCAGTTAATTTGGTTCCGCCAATCTCAAGTTCTAGATTAGCAACTACAGGATCAAGACTGATTTTTTGCAAACTAAAATCAATTTTGCTTTCTTCACCATGATCAGGGAAGAACATATTGGTAATAATATTGGCTCGGATGAGCGCATCTAATGTTTCTGACGCTATGGGTAGTACCGAATCATTGACCGCTTTAGGTTTCCACTCCGCACTGGAAACGTCCAAGAAAGGTTTCACGAAACTTTCAGTAAACGTGTTTAATGCGCCATGAGTAGAGAAGAAATGATTAAAATCATTTATTGCTATTTCTTCTTTCTGCGACGCATCAAAAGGATAGCGTCTGGCAATAGTCATTTGGAATTCTCTAAAAACCGTTTGTTGCCATTGTTGATTGATATACTGACGACTGTCTTTTATTAAAATGCCCCAGGTATCACTTGCTAATTGCTTGGTCCAGGTACTTAAAGGCTCCGGTAATTGCCGGGCTTGATTGTAAAGCAGGCTTACTGGATCGGAGGCACTATCACTGGCAAAACGTGTTCTAATAATATTAAACGCCGTTTTGCCGCCATCATTTATCATCGATAACGTGGAGATAAATCGCTCCAAATCAACGATCTTTAAGCCTAGTTCTTTAGTGCTGGAATGGCTCATTAAGTTCAAATCGGTAAACTGATTGGCAATAGAATGATTAAAAGGTGATGAATTATCAGTTAGATCGGCTTTAGTTTCTTGTTGAATTAAGCCAATCATTTTACTCAGTGCATGAGATTGTTCTAAGCTTTTAACTACCTGTCGCCCTGCTTGATAATCTTGGTAATGTAAAGGCTGTGACTTACGCATGAATGTTTGCCACCAGGTGACATAATCAAAACAATAGGCTTGAGTGATCATTTCCTGTAATTGAACCGCATCATTGCGTGCAAGTACCCAATTTTCTTTTTGTAAATTATGGCTAATATCAGGAATTTTTTGCATCACTTCATTAAAACCAGAACGGGTAAAGTAAACCGGCAGTTCGCTGGTTGCCAATACAAAACCGTTAATTGCAATTTTCTGTTTTGCAGTAGGGAAAAACTCTTTAGCGATGGAATAATAAAGATAACTGGAGGGCAATGCATTTAAATAATTTCTCGCATCAGTAATTACCTGTTGTTTCACAGTTATATTTTTTGGTGGTTTGCTTAATAGAAGTTTGAGCAGCGCCATTTGTTTCTTGAAAGCACTTTCAGGTTGTTTGTTCCATCGGTTAGCAAACCAATCATGTACTTGCATCGCTGAAAAATGTTCTGGTTGGCTAAGCATCAAGTAAATTTTCAGCGCATTATAGCGAACAATCGGCGTATTACCTGGATTGTTGATTACCTCTTCTAACTCATGGGTTAAAGAGGGTAAAAATTCACCATGAAGACGATTTTCAGCATTTTGGTGTAAATTTGTTTTTAATTGATGTACTGTGGGTAGCGATAAGGAGTTACTTGGAATATGACTCATCGTTTTTGCAGCATTAGACAAATGATAAAGAGCCTGTTTTTCTTTATTTTCTTGACTATTGAGTACATCGTAAGCCAGTAATTCTTTACTTGCTTCATCCAATAGATGAGCTGTTTTGTAGTGGTTGTAACTTAAGAGGAGTAAACTGATCCCCGCGATACTTGCAGTCGCTGCAATAATGGGTTTTTGTGAAAATTTTCTTACTTGTGGTACTTGACTGCAATGCTCTTGAATGGTTTTTAATGCGCCCTCAACAAAATAAGCCCTGAAGTTTGTAGCTTGCGGGAATGTATCTTGCACTACCAATGCATATTCATGCTGAATTTTCTTATTTAACCGATCAATACTGACACCACCTTGCTCTGCACTAGTGAAGTAAATGGAGTGCAAATTAAAGAGCTTCGGTGAAATTCCTTGGATGAGTGCCTGGATAGGGGCTCGCAAACTTGCAACCTGTAATGGAAACTCCCGAATTAAACTGCGCCTCATTGTTGAGCGTGCAGGATGCATTTTATTAATTACTTGTTGACCAATTTGTTCTGTAAGCTGATTGAATTGTAATGAATAAGCTTCTATTTTTTTCTTAAGTTCATTTCTACAATCAAGCGAAAATCCTAGAGGTTTCGATAAATCAGTTGCGTGATCGGCTTGATAAAATTCGGTAAAACCTGCAAGGGTATCCATTTTGGTAAAGATGAGTGCAAGATTGACCGAGTAATTTAGATTTGCCCCAAACCGCTCCAACAATTGCACATGTGCTTTTTTATGTTCTGCAAATTGTCCCGGATCAGCAATAAGTAGTTCATTGACATCAATGCATAAAACAAGACCAGTAATTTTTAGATGCGAGTTGCATCGATTTAATTGCTTTAGCGTGGCTTGTAATAAGGTCTTGCTGTTATTCAGCCAATTTTCACCCAGCTCAATGATGATTCCTTTCTGATTGAAATAAATTTTAGCATGTTGTTCGCTAAAAACAGGTATTTCTTCCATATTACTTTGCTTTAATATGGCCGATTTTCCTTGAGCATTTTTACCGGTAATCACTATAAAAGATAGTGGATTGCTTTGTGGCTTTAATTGTGAAAGTATTTTTTTTATAGCATCACATAGTGCGTGTAACGAATTGTCCATTAGCTGTCCAGAAGAGCAAGTTGGGTATGTCCAAATAAAACGGTTTTTGCTTTATTTTCCAATAAATATTGGCTGGTGAAAAAAGCAAGTGCAACCACAGCAACCGCAGAAATCAACGTTATTATGGCAGCTTTATAATTTTTTTTAACTATTTTGGGGATAGGGTTTTCATTAAATAAGCGGCGTGGTTGATTAAACCGATTTTGTTGAATTATTTGATAAAGATCTTCAATGTAATTATCTAAACTCTGTCGTCCATCTGGCTTGAGATGGTAATGGCCTTCAAAACCAACAATCAGGAAAAAATAAACCAATTCAATAAGATCAAGGTATTGATTCGGTCGCTCTTTAATGTAGTTAAGAATTTCAAAAAAACGATGTTGTGGCAGCGCTTCATCCCCCGTCAGTGGCGTAAACGCTTTGAATTCAGCAGTAATTTGATAGACACGCATGTAATTTTTACCAATTATTTCGTCTATGGTAGCGGACATTAAATAATAGGCAATAGCAGCAAAGTCTGCTGGGTATTTGGAGGCATCCATCTTGCTTTGAAAGGCCAGTAATTCATGCTCAATGTTGTCTCTAATATTTTCAATAGGGGGAAGCGATGGACTAAGACATAGTCGTTCCAATAGGGATAGTAAAGGACCTGCTGCTGCAACTAAAGCATTAGTAGAAAAAGGAGCAATAAATAATTTTGAACGATAGTAACCTTGCGGGACAAGCATGGATCCCGAATTAACAAGCTGACTGCTGACCAGTGAGGCTGGATAATGCGCAACTGTCATGGTCGTGCTCCTAATAGGTCTTGATTCAAGCATGAAATCGTAGTGCAACACTCAAATTAAAAAGAAGATGATACGTTATATAACGCGCATAGTTCAAGTGAGTCAAGCTTTATGATCTGGGATTTTGGTTTAATGCAGTCGGAGTCAGGAGGTCTTTGTCTTTAAGCGAAGGATTTTTATCATTTCTCAAATGGCATAAGGCCACATCATGAATGCAGCCTCATCTTTTGAATACCCAAACGGTTACCGCTGGCTACGATTAAAGTTTATGTGCTTTACTCTCATCATTTCCAGCTTCAGCATCATTTTTTAATAATGCTAAATGGTTAACAAGATGAGTGAATGCATCTCCTGCTAATTGTCCTTTAAGTACTAAATCGCTAGAAAGAGCGCCTTTGCTAAAAATACCACTGATGGCTCCAAAGTTAGTGGCAATTTGAGCATCGTTTAAATATTGTAATGCTTTAATGACATTAGGATTTTGTGAATCCATCAAAAGCAGGTTTAACCCATGAACTAGGGCATCTAAGGCATATGTTCCCACTACTTCATTGAATTTGTTATAATTCGCCAAAAGACTATAGGCTGCACCTATAAAAGAGAGCGTGTTTACGATTTGTGATGTTCTTCTATGTGTCAGAAAGTTATAGCCACTTGAAAACAAACTGTAACCTGTACCTAAATTGAATAGACCACCGTAATCCATAATTAACTCCTTGTTTTGCTTTTAATAAGGGCCGTGTATTTTATGGTTAGTATGATTAAAAGTAAATCTTAATTTCCTTGTTTTGTGCAAAAATGGCGGTTTCGAGTGGTGGTTTTCAAAGAAAGGAGACTTCTTTACTGACCCATTATTGATTATTAGGAGATAGTGCACATTCCATCATTCGGCTTGCTCGATGGGGTAGATTCATAAACCAATTGCCTTTTTTTGAAATCAGGGACAAAGGATGCCTCTTTGAAGAACGAATCATCGTTTGATTTTTTTTGTAAAGAATATTGATAAATAGGTAGTTGCAAGGTTTTAAGTTCAGCTAATAATGTTTTATCAATCGTTTTTGGTACCCATATTTCAGAAATATCCTGAATACCCACACCACCAAATACCTGAATGTTAATACTTGATGATTGTTTTAAAGATTCTGATGTGGGGCATGTATCAAAAGGATAAAAATAACCTGGATGATGGATGTCTGTCTCACACCAAATACCATTGGTCTCAAATGCGAGCCAGGTTGACCGTTCTTGAATCTCCTGATTCAGCTTTAAAATGATGCCGCACTCCTTAAATGCCTGGGAGTATTGGCTAAATGAAGAAATAAACAAGGGTTTATTAGGTACATGCAGAAGACCGGAAATATGTCTAATGTCTTTAACTGCATCTACTGTGCCAAGCTCTTTTTCCAGCGAGATATCAAAAATTATTTTTTCTATGTCATAGGGTTTCGAATTATCTTTTTGGCCTGAAGTAAGTAGCTTCTTCTTGTTGATGAGATGCTCCACTTCTTTGATAGAGCAAGGGATTAGGAAATCACATTTTTGAAAAAAAGCTTGAGCAGCCTTGGGATCACCACTCTTATTTTCCCTTCTTAATCGCTCAATTAATTCTTTAACCGTTTGCCTAATATCTGGGTGGCTCTGGAAATGTTCGGGATGAATCGTGCTACCGGGTGATAAATCTTTAATCATTATCCCTTTGTTTTTTAATTCATTCATCTCTTTTTGGGCAATCGTAAATGCAAGTTGCAAATCGAACAATGGTTTTTTTATTGGAGAAGGTTCAATGCCCGGAAAAACATCCTCATAGACGCGGCATTCTGACAAAGAATGAGTGGCCATGATAATTTTATTACGTTGAGGATCAAACAATACAAAGTACGCTCCTTTAAAAGTGGAAGCTGGGGATTCAGTTAAGAGAATGTTTCTTTTTGCTTCCTTAGGCAATGTTGCCGTGAATTTATGGATGTCACAGTGATGTTGGTCATAATAACGAGAGAAAAAAAGTACCTCCATATCGGTCTGATCATTAAGTCCGCTCTGTTCATGGAGCAAATCAACATAGATAGGCTTGATATAAAACTGACTTCTAGGCAATACATGCATCATCCATACCTTTTGTGTGGTCTTATCGAGCATAATCACACAATGACAATTTGTAATCTGTTTGGAAATTAATCGTGAGTGCCGTTCGGGATCGCCTTCGAACTGAGCCAGATCACTTTTCCATGGTATGTTCTCTGATGGCTGCTCTTTCGGAGCCGTAGCTTGGAATTCACTAAATCGCTCGAATGAATGATTTGTCAATGAATAGCTAATGCTCTGATCGTTAAATACCGAAATTGTTTCCGGATCATTTTTTTTAGTTGAATTAACTACAAGTTCTATATTAAGTAGGCGCTCTGTTTCCTTAATGGCTTCAGATAACTCACTCAAAAAATGTACGGCATACATTAGGGATGGAGTTGCTTTCATCACCTCAGCTATTTGTTCTGATTTTTTTGGGCTTAAATCAGCAATTTCTTTGACTTGTATTAAATCGGCAGCAAGTATTTCAAGCGCGGTTAATGTGGGTAGTCCAAAGGCTTTATCTGCGGTTGAACTGAGCGCCGCAGTTATTTTGGCTACGTCAAAATATTGTGACAGGTGTGCATCAGATTCTTTTACTTGCGTGAGTAACGCATCGAGCTGTGAACGGAGCGCACTTATTGCGCTATCAAGATCCTTCACCATATCTAATCTATAGGAATGCATTATAAATGAAGCTTTCTTTTTGACTCGACTTACGAAAAGTATAGCCCAAATCGAGAATTTATTTCGAATAAGTCTATGGCTCAAGGTGCAAATGAAACTGAGGGCGGCCATCTGGACAAGGAGAATTCGGAGATTCTGCCCTTTATGAACAGTTCCCCTAATTACTTTAAGCATAATTTGCTGGTCGCCCACTTAATGTTGAATATATTTCCAGGGCGTATTGCGTCATTCCTTAACAATAAGGTACTATTCACGTTTGCCAAATATAGAACTATTTTGGTACTATATTTATAATATAGATAAAAAATGATGAAGACGGAGTTTGTCTCTAATTAAGACTTATTCAGTACTAGATTATTCGAGTTTGAGGTGTTATGCTGCGCATCAGCAAGTTGGCCGATTATGGAACAGTTGTGATGGTTTATCTCGCCAGACACGCGCAAGAACTATGTAATGCTCGTGATATTGCATTACATACTCATCTGACTGTACCAACGGTAAGTAAAATTTTAAAACGTTTGACGAGTGCAGGTTTGTTAACTTCGGTGCGTGGAGTGGCTGGAGGATATCGCTTGCGACGACCTGCAACTGAGATTTCAGTGTCGCAAATAATTTTTGCATTGGAAGAACATCGTGGTTTCACAGAGTGTAGTTTGCAACCTAATGATTGTTCATTACAAGGTGTTTGTACTATTCAGGGTAATTGGCGATTGATTAGCCAAGCAATTGAAACAGCTTTGGATAGTGTCAGTTTAGCCACTCTGGCTAAACCAACGTTACAAGCACATGACGTGGAACGAGTTCGGCAATTGGCAAGTGGAGTTAATCGTGGCTAAAAGCAGTGAGCAAATTAATTCTCTGCTCGATAGAGAATATCAACATGGGTTTACAACCGACATTGAAGTAGATACTTTTGAGCCTGGACTGGATGAAGAGGTTATTCGTCGTTTATCTGCAATTAAAGGTGAGCCAGAGTTTTTGCTGGAGTGGCGTTTAAAAGCCTACAGGCATTGGTTAACTATGTCGCCTCCTCAATGGTCTAGCGTGCATTATCCTCCTGTGGATTACCAGGCTATTTCTTATTATTCAGCACCTAAACAGAAAAAAGATGCACCCAAAAGTTTGGATGAGGTGGATCCCGAATTGCTAAGGACCTATGAGAAATTAGGGATTCCTTTAAGAGAACAGGAAATGCTGGCCGGCGTTGCGGTAGATGCCGTGTTTGATAGCGTTTCCGTAGCCACTACATTTAAAGCCAAACTCGCTGAAAAAGGCGTCATTTTTTGCCCTATTTCTGAAGCCGTCCATAAGTATCCTGAGTTGCTGATGCAATATTTGGGTTCGGTCGTGCCTTATCGTGATAATTTTTATGCCGCTTTGAATTCAGCTGTTTTTAGTGATGGTTCTTTTGTTTATGTACCCAAAGGGGTGCGTTGTCCTATGGAGCTCTCAACTTATTTTCGCATTAACGCAGCTTCTACTGGACAATTTGAACGTACTTTGATTATTGCGGATGCAGACAGTTACGTTTCTTACCTTGAAGGGTGTACTGCACCGATGCGCGATGAAAATCAATTGCATGCAGCGGTGGTTGAATTGGTTGCGTTGGATGGTGCGCAAATAAAATATTCCACCGTACAAAATTGGTATCCTGGTGATAAGGAAGGGAAAGGCGGTATTTATAATTTTGTGACCAAGCGTGGGGCATGTCGTGGTAAACGCTCTAAAATTTCCTGGACACAAATAGAAACCGGTTCAGCAATTACCTGGAAATATCCAAGCGTGATTTTACAAGGTGATGATTCTGTTGGTGAGTTTTATTCAGTTGCGTTAACCAATAACTATCAACAAGCCGATACCGGTACTAAAATGATTCATATTGGTAAAAACACGCGTTCAACCATTATTTCCAAAGGAATCAGTGCAGGGCGTGCACATAATGCTTATCGTGGGTTGGTTCGTATTGCACCGACGGCGACCAATGCGCGCAATTATACTCAATGTGATTCCATGCTTATGGGTTCTGAATGTTCCGCACATACTTTTCCTTATATAGAGGTCAAAAACCCTACAGCACAAGTAGAGCATGAGGCAACGACTTCGAAGATCAGTGAAGAACAGTTATTTTATTGTCAGCAACGTGGAATCGACACCGAAGATGCTGTTTCAATGATTGTAAATGGTTTTTGTAAACAGGTATTAAAAGAATTACCTATGGAATTTGCGGTGGAAGCAACGAAATTGCTAGGTCTGAGTTTAGAAGGGGCAGTAGGTTAATATGTTAGAAATTAAAGACTTAAGTGTTGAAATAAATGGTCAAGCTATTTTAAAAGGCATTAATCTTCAGGTAAACGCGGGTGAAGTTCATGCCATTATGGGACCGAATGGTTCAGGAAAAAGTACTCTGTCTAAGGTATTAGCTGGCCATCCTTCGTATCATATGACTGGTGGAGAAATAAGCTATCTAGGCCAGGATTTAGCTCCTTTATCTCCCGAGGAAAGAGCGCGTGCCGGTATATTTCTATCTTTTCAGTACCCTGTAGAAATACCTGGTGTGACAAACGTCAATTTTCTCAAGGCCTCCGTTAATGCAGTACGTAAAGGCCAGGGAAAAAACCCATTAGATGCTATTGAGTTTCTGACCTTCATTCGAGAGAAATGTCAGTTATTGGAAATGGATGAAAGTTTTTTATACCGCAGTATTAATGAAGGATTTTCTGGTGGCGAAAAAAAGCGCAATGAAATTTTACAGATGGCTGCCTTAGAACCAAAGCTTGCGATTCTTGATGAGACCGATTCAGGGTTGGATATCGACGCATTACGGATTATTTCCCATGGTGTTAATGCAATGCGTTCACCAGAGCGCTCTATTATTTTAGTAACGCATTATCAGCGCTTGCTGGATTATATTGAGCCAGATTTTATTCATGTGTTGGTCAATGGCCGTATTATTATGTCCGGTGATAAAACATTAGCACTTGAATTAGAGAAAAAAGGGTACAGTTGGCTTGAGGAAACGGTGGAGTGATGAGCGAGATCTTGGATTTTTACCAACAACGGGCAAAGGCCAGTTTTTCTACTTTGCCTTGGCTTGCCCAATTGCAAACTAAAGCATTAAATGATTTGAGTCAGCAGGGCTTTCCAACGCGCCATGATGAAAATTGGAAATATACTTCTGTTGATGCCTTGTTAAATCAACCCTTTATGCGTTCTGATGCTGCTGAGCCTTCTCAAGATTCAGGGGATATCGCATACAATCAAGCAATGTCTTCTGATTTACCAATAAAGCAGAATTTATTGGTCCTTAATGGACTTATTTCTGGTGAGCAGCAGCTTGCGCAAGCGTTACCGAAAGGAGTATTGGTACTTCCTTTAACCGTAGCGTTAACCCAGCATCCGGAGCTGTTGAAGCCTTATTTGGGTACGATTTTAAAACAAGAACATGGTTTTCATTTTTTAAATACCGCCATGATTCATTGTGGGGTGGTGATTTACATTCCCGCAGGAGTCGTTATTGACGAGCCGATTGCTTTAACGCATATACAAAATCGTATGAATCAAGCGGTATATCTGCGACATTTGATTATTGCTGAGGCAAACAGCCAGGCTACGATTATTGAAGATTATCAAGGTTTGGCAGATTGTTGCTATTTGACCAATAAGGTCACTGAGGTTGTTGTAGGGGCTGGTGCAAAACTAACCCATTGCACCATTCAAAGAGAGAGTAAATCTGCTTTTCACGTCGGTCATTTATCCGTGAAGCAATTAGCAGGCAGTGAGTTTGCGAATCATTCTCTAAGCCTTGGCGGCCAATGGGTACGCTCCGATATTAGTTTGTATTTGCAAGAAGAAAAAGCACATTCTTTAATGAACGGAATATATGCTCCTGCAGAAGGGCAACATGTGGATCATCATACAACAGTGCAGCATTTGGTGCCTTGTTGCAGTAGTGAACAGGATTATAAAGGGATTCTCATGGGGCGTTCGCGTGCGGTATTTAATGGTAAAGTAATTGTTGCTCAAGAAGCACAGCATACGGATGCCAAACAGCAAAATAAAAATCTTTTACTTTCAGCCAATGCAGAAGTGGATACCAAACCGCAATTGGAAATTTTTGCTGATGATGTATTGTGTTCTCATGGGGCAACGGTTGGACAATTGGATGAGGAAGCATTATTTTATTTGGCAACCCGCGGAATTGATCGACTTGAAGCATCACACTATTTAATCCATGCGTTTGCCAGTGATAATTTGCGGCTTATTCCCCATCGTCAATTGGCGGACTACATGGGGCATTTATTAACACAACAGTTGGGGTAAGCTCAATGGACGCTTTGGATCTTCATGCAATTCGCAACGATTTCCCTGTACTCAAGCAAAAAGTAAATGATTTTGATTTAGTTTATTTTGATAATGCGGCAACGACCCAAAAGCCTAAAGCAGTGATTGAGGCTATTTCTCGTTATTACGAGCAGGATAATTCGAATATCCATCGCGGTGTTCATACTTTAAGTGTCAGAGCCACAGAGCACTATGAGGCAGCTCGTTCCAAAGTAAAGCGGTTTATCAATGCCAACTCCCCAAATGAATGTATCTTTGTTCGCGGCACTACTGAAGCAATTAACTTGGTTGCGCAAAGTTTGGTTGCACCGCGTATTCTACCGGATGAAGAAATTTTAATTACCCATATGGAACATCATTCCAATATTGTTCCTTGGCAGATGGTGTGCAAAAAAACCGGGGCAAAACTGCAAGTTGCGCCTATTTCACTGGATGGTGAAGTTTTATTAGAAGAGTTTGCCAAAAAATTAAATAAAAATACCAAGTTTGTTGCGATTACTCATGCTTCCAATGCCTTGGGTACTGTTAATCCAGTAAAAGAAATGATTAAGATGGCCCATGAGTATGGTGCTGAAGTATTACTAGATGGCGCGCAAGCTATTCCTCATTTGCCTGTAGATGTGCAAGATTTGGGATGTGATTTTTATGCATTCTCAGGGCATAAATTATATGGTCCTACAGGTATTGGTGTTTTATGGGGTAAAGAAGAGCTTTTGAATGCCATGTCTCCTTATCAGGGAGGTGGCGAGATGATTAATTACGTGACCTTTGATGCAACAGAATATGCGCCTATTCCGCATAAATTTGAAGCAGGCACACCGAATATTGCGGGTGTGATTGGGTTAGGCACCGCTATTGATTATTTAGAATCTTTGGATATGGAAGCAATTATCGCTTATGAGACACAGTTATTAGACTATGCAACTGCTGGGGTTCGGTCTGTGGGCGGATTTAATATAATTGGAACTGCTCAGCAAAAAGTACCGGTTGTTTCTTTCGTGCATGGAACAATCCATGCTCATGATGTAGGTACTATTTTAGATAGTGAAGGAATTGCAGTACGCAGCGGTCATCATTGTGCTATGCCATTAATGGATTTTTACAATGTTGCTGCTACGTCACGAATTTCCTTGTCCTTTTATAACACTAGAGAGGAAATTGATCGATGCATCAAAGTATTGCATCGAGTTAAAGAGGTATTTGCATGAGTGCTGAACTGCGTGAGCTTTATCAGGAAATCATTATCGATCACAATCGCAATCCACGTCATCATTATGAAATGAAAGATGCAACGGTGCAAGCGAATGGTTTTAATCCTTTATGCGGTGATAAATTAACAGTTTATGCCAAAATCGAAGAAGATTTGATCACTGAGTTAAGTTTCTTAGGATGTGGTTGCGCCATATCCCAAGCCTCAGCTTCCTTGATGACCGATTCTTTAAAAGGAAAAACCATAGAAGAGGCGCATGAACTGTTTCATCGTTTTCATCATATGTTGACACAAAACGAAGAGGGACAGTTACTTCATATGGACAAGTTAATGGTTCTAGCGGGAGTGAAGGCTTATCCAGCCCGAGTAAAATGCGCTACGTTGGCTTGGCATACATTAGAAGCGGCATTGAATAAAGACAGTAATGTAGTGAAAACGGAATAGGCTTGGTTTCTATCACATCATCCCTCGCTGCGCTCGAGGTGATGTGGGAACTAGCAAAATGGAAACTGGCCTTGGGTTATCCAGAATATAAGCGGGTACTTTATGTTTGGTTTTAAGAAAAAACAAGATTCAGAATTGCTGAAAGAGGCCATTACTAATGCGCTTAGGGAAATTTATGACCCTGAAATTCCTGTTAATATTTATGATTTGGGTTTAATTTATGATATATCCATTGATGACGAAGCCCATGTTACCATTCAAATGACTTTAACTACTCCTGGTTGTCCTGTTGCTCAAACTTTTCCGGGAACAGTAGAACAAGCAGTCAATAAAGTTGAAGGGGTTCGTGATTGTACTGTGGAGTTAGTCTGGGAGCCGCCTTGGTCTCAGGAGAGAATGACTGAAGCAGCACGTCTTGAATTGGGAATTTTTTATTAAATGTGGCAACCTTCGGCATCGATTGAGTATTTGCGCCAACGTGCAGAACTATTAAGAAAAATACGGCATTTCTTTACTGAACGCGGTTATTTGGAAGTTGAAACGCCAATTATGGCCCGTTATGGCACAACGGATGTCTATCTCAGTAATATCAAAGCAACGTTTCGTGATGAAACCTATTGCTTACAAACTTCCCCTGAATATCATATGAAACGTTTGCTTGCCGCAGGAAGTGGTTCTATTTTTCAAATAGCGCGGGTATTTCGCGACGATGAATTAGGGCGCTGGCATAATCCAGAATTTACTTTATTAGAATGGTACCAACTAGGTATTGATCATCATGCATTGATGGATGAAATGGATCTGTTTCTGCAAATGGTGATGCATTCTAAATCCATGATCAGAAAAACCTATCAACACGCTTTTCTGGAAGCGTGTGATGTGGATCCATTCACTGCAACAATCCCACAACTTCGTAAAACACTGGCGCGCTTTGATTTGGATAATGTATTACCTTCTCAGGAAGAGGATAGAGATCAATATCTGTTTTTACTGATGAGTCATGTTGTAGAGCCTTGTTTAGCAAAAGAAAATGCGCCAGTTGCTGTGTATAATTTTCCAGCATCACAAGCTGCTTTAGCAAAAATTAATGATGGAGTCGCAGAACGTTTTGAGGTCTATTACCAAGGAGTGGAATTAGCGAATGGCTTTCATGAGTTGACTGATGCTGATGCCCAGGCAAAACGCTTTGTTCAAGACCAAAAGCTAAGAACTGAAAAAGGTCTTCCCTCCGTAGCTGCAGATCACTATCTTTTGCAGGCTTTAAAACATGGATTGCCTTCATGCAGCGGCGTGGCTTTAGGTATTGACCGGTTAGTGGCTTTGGCCCTAAAACAACCGGAGATCGCTAAAATTATTTCTTTTGATTTCGCCCGAGCCTAGTGTTGGTCGGCTTCTTCTAGTCTTTCTTCCTCATTCATAAAAGATTTTGATGTTTCAAAGTCAATAAAAAGTATTCCTCAGCCTATATAACTCAATCAATGGTCTAATATTAACCATATAGCGTTGTATTTGGTAGTAGATCATGATCCGGACCGAGGATATTTTTAAATCTGATTTTAAAGGCCCTATAGTTTTGCATATGATTGATCAGGAAGGCTATGGGGATGTTTCTCTGGCAATGAAAATTGCTAAATTTCTCATGAATAAGTACCCTGATGCCCCTATTTACGTTGTGGGTAAAAAAACTTCGATTCATAAAGTACACGAGATTGAACCGAATCTCCCTGATCAATATCACCAAATTCACATGGTTGACTCGTCTGATTCGCATGAAGTAGAAAAGGTATGTCACAGCGCAAAACTTGCAGTGGAAACCGCAATTTTTGATAACTCCTTGGAACACTATTACAAAAATAACGAGTGCCTCAAAATTTTTATTGGAGAATATGGCCTTTATAAGCAGACAGAATATAAACCACCAATAATTTGTTTGAGTGGAAATGTCGGTGTAGGTGATGCTTTTCCTGGAATTTTAATCGAATCCGATTTAAAAAAATTTTCGCATCTTGATCCTGCCAAGAAACTGGAAGCTCGAAGTAAAATCCTTAACGAACTCGATCCGCCTTTAAAAAAACAAGTTTTTGGTAAGTCTGCTGAAGATCCATCCTTTCTTAAAAAAAATAGTTTTGCCTTTTCTTATTACAATTTTCCTAAGTCTTATAAAAGAGCTGCGGCTGTATTTGCTGCGAGCAATGAAGAAGGGAAACATGCGAATTACTTTATGAGTGTCACAAGCAAGGATGGGAGAGACAAGACGACATTATCCATGCTTGAAGAGCCAGACTTTCAAGATAAGTTAAAAAAATTGGGGTATGGTAAGCTTGTTTTCTTTACCGGAGACCCAGAAAATCCCCATAAAGAGATTATTTTAGATGAGAAAAATCCTCATGGTAGGGAGTTTAGGGTATTCCAAAGAAATCGATTTACTCATGATACAACCCTTGATTTGATGCGCCTATCTGATTTATGTGGTGTGGCTGGCGATCAATCCCTAACCGAAGCGCATTCGCTGGGCGCTGTTCCTATTCCTGAGGAATGGCATTGTCAGCTTTCAATAGTAGGCCAAATCGCAAAAACTTATTATAACCAGAGTGTTATGGGAGCTGTTTTTAATAATACCTGGGGACATCATACATCTATTGATCAATGGGTTTCTGCTGGGAAAGAATTACGAACACGCCGCTCAGAGGTGGAAAGGGTACTTACCAAATTTCAAGAAGAGGCGAATCTTTATAATGCACTCGATTATAGGCTCAATTTAGAATTGGATGGTCCACAACAAAAAAAGGTTGAACAATACAATCAGCATTTTATTAAGGCACTGGCAGAGCATCAAAAAACGCTAAAAAAAGATAAAGCCGATGCATTCTATATAGCTACTGAAATAGCACGTTATTATGCTAAGTGGCAACCAAGCGAACCGCTGTCGATGAGTAAGATAGTCGATACGATGCGTGCCTATGAAGGTAAAAGATTAGCCCATATTGACACCATTCATTACGTAATGGTTCATAAAAATTATTCTGATTTAGTCAGTAGTGAACGCAGTGGCAGTTTTATAAAAAGAAATATTACTCATAAGCCTTCTCATAATGAACAATTATTTAAACACCTTCAATCCATACACCAACAGCATTTTTTTGTAGGCGAAACTAATTTGCAAGCAAAAAATAGTATGCTTAAAGAGAAGTTATCTGACATATGTCATCCGCTTAAAGATGAGGATCTTGAGCGGGCATTAAGATATTTGGCCAGTTTGGAGATACTTGAACTGGGGGTACAAGTAGGCTTTGATTCGCAACATAAAGGTAAGACTTTGAGCGAAGCGTATCACCTTATTGAAAAAATAATACCGTGTGAGCAAGAAAAGCCAATAGGAGAAAATAAGAAGTTTGCTATTTTCTTCCAGACAAATTATGCGACGGATGAAGTCTATAAAGTAACACTTTCAAAAGAGCAAATTCAAGCGTTTGCAGAGAAACAAAAGGAATTGGATGCTCGCGAAACATTCAACTGCTAGAAGCAAGGACCATTTTGAACCAAAACAGTAACAGGATTGAATTGCTTCTGAATAGATAGTTTTTATCAATTATTGGAAAAGTCCATTTCATAATAAGCGGGATCTGCATTTGTATAATGATTATTTTCTGTGGTTAATTTTATCGTTAAACCGTGACACTCTTTCTCTGAGATGCAAAGCGTCACGTGCAAGGAGCATAAACCCGATTTTATTTCATCGGCAGGCAATACAGCACATAAACCTCCTTTAGTTTTTATTGCATCAGGATTTTTTACCGAAAACAAAGGAGTATAATTTTGACAATCGGTACTTGTTTCGATGGTTGATGAATAAAGCGAGGTTTTATTGGTATTAATTTTAATTACAGAAATGAGCTCCCCTTTTTTTGCATATAAATTTTCTAATGCCAGTTGACAATAATCTGTTTCAGCGAAAACAGTACTCACAGCAAGAGAAGAAAGCAACGATAAAATAAATTTGGTCATGGGGGATATTATGGTTTTGTGTAAGGATATTTTAATTATATTAGAGAATTTTGCTTTTTAGATAGTTATTTGTTTCGAAACCCTCACCCGACGCAACGCGTCGGTTAAGGGGGATTATTCGCGACATATCGACTTGCTTTCGGCTAGGATGGAATAGACTTCATTATCACCAATGACGAGATGATCAAGTAAACGCGCGTCAACTAACTCCAGGGCTTCTCGAATGCGTTCAGTTACAGCGATATCCTGATGACTGGGATCGGATAAACCTGAGGGGTGGTTGTGGGCGAGAATAAGTGCTGCTGCATTGAGTTGAAGAACACGTTCTATGATGGGTCTTGGATGAATTGTTGCCGTATTGATGGTGCCAGAAAAAAGTTCCTCATAGGCAATGATGCGATGTTGATTATCGAGAAACAAAGCGGCAAAAGTTTCATATTTATAATCGCGCAAACGTTTTTTTAAATACGCGTAGGTTTGTCTGCTGTTTGTGATTGGTGTATCTTTTTGTAATTGAATGAAATCACTGCGCCGACATATTTCTTTGACTGCTTGCAGCTGGGCATAACGAACTTCCCCTAAACCAGATACTTGCTTGAAGCATTGTTTATCGGCGTTAAGAATCGCTCGTAAATCGCCCATGTGTTTGAGGAGCTCAAAAGCGAGTTGTACACAGGATTTTTTACTATTGCCAGAGCTGATAAAGACAGCGAGTAATTCAGTATCTGAAAGACTTTGTACCCCATGGGTGAGCAGTTTTTCACGCAAGTTCAACTGCCGTGTTGATTGGACAACCGTCATTTTTCTATTCCTTTATTGCGAAGTTTATGCTTTGATCGGAGCTATTCTTATCAAAAATGACCAGTCATGCAAGATTTTATTGGCAAAAAAATTCTTCTTGGAGTATGTGGTGGGGTAGCTGCGTACAAATCAGCCTACCTAATTCGAGAGTTAACTCGAGCCGGAGCTGAAGTACAGGTGGTGATGACCCAATCAGCTCAGCAGTTTGTTAGCCCTTTGTTAATGCAAGCTTTATCAGGCAATAGCGCACGTACCGATTTATTTGATGCCGAGGCAGAACGCGCTATGGGACACATTGAGCTAGCGCGTTGGGCAGATTATTTAGTTATTGTGCCTGCATCTGCAAATATTCTTGCCAAAATGGCTCAGGGCATTGCGGATGATTTACTTTCTACTTTGTACCTCGTAGCAGAAGTCCCTGTCATAGTTTGTCCCGCGATGAATCATAGTATGTGGGCTCATCCAGCAACCCAAGCCAATTGCACGATTTTGCGGGAAAGAGGAGCCATTTTTGTTGGGCCTGAAGAAGGTTCGCAAGCGTGTGGTGAGTATGGTTTTGGACGTGTGAGTGAAGTGGAACACATCATGAGTGCACTACGTTTAAGTGATGTACACCAGTTATTGGCGGGTAAAAAAGTACTGGTCACCGCTGGACCTACTCGAGAGCCTATGGACCCAGTACGCTATATCAGCAATTATAGTTCCGGAAAAATGGGGTACGCTATGGCAGAGGCCGCGGCTATGGCCGGAGCGCAAGTTACTTTAATTAGTGGCCCCACTTCTTTACATGCTTCGGCCGGGATCAAACGAGTTCAGGTCGAGTCCGCACAAGAGATGCTTGATGCCGTAATGCAAGAAATGCCTACAGATGGTATATTTATAGGAACAGCTGCTGTTGCAGATTATCGGGTTGAGTCACCTGCGTCAGAGAAAATGAAGAAAAAAAACCATGACGAAATGACGCTTAAGTTGATAAAAAACCCCGATATTCTCAGTCGTGTTGCTGATTCAGCTCGGGCTTCTTGTGTGGTTGGATTTGCTGCTGAAACCACGGATGTTGTGCATTATGCTACTGAAAAGTTACAACGTAAAAAATTAGATATGATTGTGGCCAATTCAGTTGGGAAAGGACTTGGGTTTGATAGTGATGTGAATCAAGTGATCGTCATTACAAAAAACAAGCAAATCGAATTGCCCTTAACCCATAAAACACGGTTGGCAGGACAAATTATTGCAATCATTGCCGCAACTCTGCAAAATGATGCGCATTGAGCTTTTATAGGAAAAATTATGACCCAAGCAATTCAATTAAAAATTCTTGATGCACGAATCGGCGATACCATCCCATTACCTACCTACGCGACCCATGGTGCAGCTGGATTAGACTTGCGAGTTTGTATTAATGAACCCATTCAAATTGCCCCCCAAGAAACCGTATTATTGCCCACAGGATTATCCATTTATATTGCTGACCCTAAATTAGCCGCAGTGATTTTACCTCGTTCAGGTTTGGGACATAAAAATGGTATTGTTTTAGGTAATTTAGTGGGGTTAATTGATTCGGATTATCAAGGTGAGCTTAAGATTTCTTGTTGGAATAGAGGCATTGAACATTTCACCGTAAATCCAGGAGAGCGTATCGCTCAATTAGTTTTTATTCCGGTTGTGCAAGCCGCTTTTGAAATAGTGGACTCGTTTACTGAAACCTCCAGAGGCGAAGGTGGATTTGGCAGTTCAGGGAGACATTAAATGAAATATCAGCAAAAACAAGTTTCTCGTTCTGTGTTTCGTGCCTATGATATTCGCGGCATAATCGGACAAGAATTGGATGAGAATGCCTTTTATAGTATTGGACTTGCCCTGGCTTGTCATTTGCATGACTTAAAACGGCAACAAATTTTTTTGGCACGTGATGGTCGTCTCACCAGTTTTGCAATGGCTTCGGCTTTAAAGCAAGGACTATTGGATAGTGGGATTGATGTATTTGATTTAGGTGCGGTGCCAACACCAGTGATGTATTTTGCAATTCATACTCAAGAGATTGATTGTGGTTTGATGGTCACAGGAAGTCATAATCCAGCAAATTACAATGGAATTAAAATGGTCTTATTAGGTAAGACCTTGATGCAAAAAGACATTGATATCTTGTATCACTTGGTTCTTGAACGGAAGCGGATTGTCGGTCAAGGTAAAGATGTGGCATTTGATGTGCTGCCTAAATACAAGCAGCGTATTTTAAGTGATATAAAAATTAAACGTCCATTAAAAGTGGTGGTCGATTGCGGTAATGGTATTGCTGGTCCTATTATTCCCGAAGTGCTCAGTGAATTAGGTTGTGAGGTGGTGGCTCTTTATTGCGATGTCGATGGTCACTTTCCCAATCATCATCCTGATCCAACAATAGAGGCTAATTTAGCTGATTTAAAAGCCGCAGTGGCCGCGCACCAAGCGGATATAGGTTTAGCCTTTGATGGGGATGCGGATCGATTGGGATTAATTACCAATAAAGGTGAGATGATTTGGCCTGACCGGTTGATGATGCTCTATGTACGTGAATTATTAACCCGCCTTCCTGGAGCGACTATAGTTTTTGATGTGAAATGTTCAAGCCATTTAGAATCGGTAATTAAAGAGGCTGGTGGATTACCCAGAATGTGTCCCACAGGCCATTCCATCGTGAAACACGTGATGAAAGAAGAAGGTGCTGCTCTGGCAGGTGAAATGAGTGGGCATTTATTTTTCAAAGATCGTTGGTATGGATTTGATGATGCACTCTACAGTGCTTGTCGTTTGCTCGAAATCATTAGTGCCGCGGATCTAACGGTAAGTGAACAATTTGAATCGATTCCTAATAGCATTAATACTCCTGAACTGAAAATCGCTATAGCAGATGATGAGAAGTTTCAATTTATGAAACGCTTTAATGAAATGGCAGAGTTTCCTAAGGCACGAGTTATTGCAATTGATGGTTTACGTGTTGAGTTCGATAAAGGATGGGGACTATTACGTGCTTCCAACACAACTCCTTGTCTCGTTGCTCGTTTTGAAGCAGAAGATGAAGATAATTTGGAGCACATTCAACAATTATTTAAGAAACAAATGCATTTATTGAATGATAAGCTGGAGTTGCCATTTTAATGTGTACTGTAGCTTGGGTGTTGTATCGTACGGATTAGCATAGCCTAATCCGGGAGCTTATGTGCCGAGTTTAAAGAACATATCGTCCTAAATAAGACACTAAATTTTTTATTGAAAAGTTTTACAAAAAAGAACACACTAAAAAGCAGTGTCATGATGATTTTTTTTACTATGATAAATGGAGTTTACGGTTGGAACATCTAAAGTCTTTCAATACTCCCCAAACGTCTCATGGTGTAGATGTGAATCGAGAAGGTAGGTCCGTTGTAACCATCGGACATGGTTGTCAATTGACTATTGCCTCTTCTCAAACATTGGCGCATTATTCATCAGCGGTGGCCTTACCACCCCAGGCGATGGAAGCAATAGAGGCCTCATATCAATATTTGAAAGTACATGTTGATTCGAGAATTCCTATTTATGGTGTGAATACAAACTTTGGGGATCAGGTTCGTTATATCGATGCTGCTCTCAAAGATACGGACACATTAGATTATTATGAATCCATCAATGAACGACAAGAAAACATTATCCGCTCACTTTCTTGCGGTTTAGGGACAGTAGTTTCACCTCACATCGTGCGTGTCACGATGATGTTGCGGGCTCATTGCTTGGCGCAAGGGTATTCAGGTGTTCATCCTGAATTGATCAATTCACTTTTAGATTTTCTCAATGCGGGTATTACTCCCGTTGTTCGTTGTTATGGATCTATTGGTGCTAGTGGCGATCTTATTCCTCTTTCCATGATTGCAGCAGCGTTGATTGGAGAGCCTGTCGCAGTCACTTATCAAGATAAAGTAATGTTAGCCCCTGAGGCCATTCAATTAGCTGGTCTCAAAGCATATAAACCCGTGATGCGTGATGGGCTTGCTTTGATTAATGGCACATCATTTATGACGGCAATTGCCAGTTTGGCAGTTTATGATTTGCATCATTTATTTCAATACATGTTAGCAGCTGTTGCGATGACTTTAGAGTCTTTACTCGTAATTAGTAGCGCGTACCATCCAATGGTACACCAACTGAAAAAACAGAAGGGAGAAATTGAAATCAATCAATTTTTCATCGATTTCTGGGAAGGCAGTCAATTATTGACGGATTTAGATGAGTTACGCACCAATGATTATGCCTATAAACCCGTACAAGATTATTATTCTATTCGCTCAGTTCCTCAAGGATTTGGTCCTTTTCAAGAGAATTTGGAACGTGCAATTCAGTGGGTAGAAAGTGAAATGAATTCCGTTAATGATAATCCTGTTATTGATGTTGCTGCGAATAATATTCATCATAGTGCAAATTTTATGGGTTATTATGTTACTGATGCGTGTGATATTTTGAAAATGAATATTGCTCAAGCCTCAACGTGGATGCATGCATTGCTCGCCAATTTAGTCCATCCGCGTAAAAATCATGATTTACCGGTGAATTTAGTGCCTAATCCAGAAAAACACAACGGGTTCCGTTCCATGCAGCTGCTGTCTGCGGCGCTTGCAGTGCAAAATCGCAAATTGGCCCAGTCACATCAGGCATATACTTTACCGACAGAGGGTGATAATCAAGATGTGAACAGTTTAGGAACACATGCTGCTTTTGATTTGCAAGAGTCAGTTGCCAATTTGGAGCGTCTAACCGCTATTTTGCTGCTTGCGGCAACCCAAGCACTTGAATTGCGAGGTATCGAAAAGGCAAGTAAAAAAGCTCAATCCATTTACCACAAGGTTCGTGATTATTCACCAAAAATAGAGCATTGCAGACCCATGTCGGAAGAGATTGAGATAATGATTAATTTATTAAAGGATGGCAAAATATAAAGGTAGCTCAGATCTCCTTATTGATAGTTACTCGGACGGTTGGATGTTCTCAATTTGGGTAGTAGAGCCGTTCTTTGAAAGGCGCTGAGCACTTACATATAAAGGAGCAAAACGTGCGCCAATTGTCTCAATTATCCCTAGCGATTTCTGTTTTCTGTCTTTCTTCACCCGTCTCGGCACATTCCGATTTTAGTTTGCCTTTTGTTAATACCGCGGGCTTGGGGGTCGCTTATGCCGATTGGGCAACTGCTGATAGTGATGCAAGTACGGCTTATACGAATCCGGCAGCACTGGTGAAGCTGCGTCATCAACAAATAGTGGGTAATTTATTAGGTATCACCGGGACAGCACGTTTTACAGGGACTTCGGTGACGCCACCCTCTCCATTTCCTTTCCCCGTAGTTCAATCTGGGGTAGCGCACAGTCAAATTAAAGCGTTCATGCCTTCATTTTATTATGCTGCTCCTCTTAATCAGCGCATTACATTCGGTTTAAACTTTACGACACCATTCGGTTTAGGTACGAATTATGGCTCTTCACGCTCCTCCATTGCGCGTTATGCATCCACGCGTTCCCAGGTGGTGGGGATTGATGTAGGTCCAAGTGTGGGGCTGAAGCTAACGGATCGTTTTTCTCTAGGCGCGGGATTTGATGCACTTCATTTGGCATTTACACTCAATAATATGTATGGTCCACCTATTTCTTTTCCTTTCGATTCACGACTTGAGAATCATTTAAGTGGCTGGGGATACGGTGGGCATGGTGGTTTGTTATTTGACTTGTCGTCGGCAACCCGGATAGGGTTAAGTTACTACTCTAAAATCTCCATTACGACTAATGGGCACAGTACTGTTCATGTACCTTTTGGTGGCATCTTCAGAACAAATCAACAAGAAACTAAAGCCGCTTTGCCTGCTCGAGCTCAACTGAGTGTGCAACATGATTTTACCCAACGATGGACGGGCATGGCTACAGTATTTTACACCAATTGGAGAACATTTAATCAAATAACAATGGAGCATACGGAAACTCCTTTTGGAGTAACACTTCCAGTAACCATTCCCTTCAATTACCACAATTGTTTTGATTATGCCGTCGGTGCCACGTTTAAAACAACCGAAAAATTGTTATTACGAGGTGGAATTCAATTTATGAGTACTCCTTCTAATGATCACGATCGAGGCATTGCAGATCCGGTAGGAAGCGCAACTATCCTGGCTGTGGGAGCCCATTTTCAACCTACGGAGAATTTAGGCTATGATGTGGGTGTCGGTCATTCATTTTTTAACCAAATGCCGGTGAATCTCACTACTCCAGTGACCTCCCTTAAAGGACATACCAACACGCAAACCACTGCAATTGGTGGGCAAATTACCTGGAGTTTTGCTTAACGTTCCCGTCGACCACTGTTGGTTTTAGCAAAACCCGTAGCGTTTTGCAGTCAACATGGCGCGCAGAGCAAAGTTCTTTTTTTCCACAAGTTCAAAAAAAGCCATCTATAATTATAGGAAATTCATGGTTATCCAAAATTCAATGATTGAGAGTGGTGGTATATGTCGCAAGATTCTGCTGGTAATAGCCCAACCGATACAATTATTTCTAAACTGTTGCTAAATTATCAAAACACTCCGCAAAAACCAGCCTATCGGTTGTTAAGCAAGGATAAAGAACTCAACGTCATAACCTATGAAGAACTGATCGCTAGAGTATTTCATTTAGCATACCAAATTCAACAAAAAGCAAATCCCAGAGATCGAATCATTTTATGTGCCCAGCCTGGAATAGATTTTATCGTAGGATTTTTTGCTTGTTTGGCTACTGGAACAATTGCTGTGCCTTTAGTACCACCATTTAATAAAATGATGGCCAATCGATTTTTACATATTATCGAGAATGTGCAGCCACAATTAATACTTTTTGATGCTCTGACCTCCAGAGGCCTCAATATTGCCCAAAAAGTAAATCGTTTTATACCAAATAGATTAAAGTCTTATGTTGGCTTATCGGATACGCATCAGCGGCTATTTAAGACATTGGGAACAATGGAAATTAATATGCTGATTATTGCTCATGATCTAAAAATTGATAGGACGCAGTTCAATCCTTATCCAGTTATTGGCGATGATGTAGCCTTTATCCAATATACTTCGGGCTCTACTGCTGAACCTAAAGGAGTTTTAGTCAGTCATGGTAATCTAGTGGATAACTCCGAAATTATTAAATATGCCTGCCAGACGACCGAAGATATTATTTGCTATTCCTGGTTACCTCCTTACCATGATATGGGTTTAATTGCTGGTATTATTCAACCCGTGTATGTGGGGGGGACTTCCGTACTTTTACCCACTTTAGATTTTATCGCAAAACCATCCCGATGGATGGAGGGGATCTCAAAATATCGGTGTACTCTCACCGGAGGCCCTAACTTTGCCTATGAATTATGTGCTTCAAAAGCAACTGAGGAACAGATTGCAACATTGGATTTAAGTTGTTTGCAAGTCGCTGCCAATGGAGCAGAGCCTATTAACCCCAAAACGATGGAACTTTTCTATACCACTTTTGCTGCGGCTGGTCTAAGAAAAAACGTATTATTACCTTGTTATGGCTTGGCCGAATCGACTGTAATGACAGCAAGTAAATTCGCGCTCTCAGAGGAAGTTAGACTTTCTGTCAACTCGGAGCAATTAAAACAAAATAGGGTCGACATTAACCCGAGTGATGGTCCTTCTACATGCCTTGAAAGCAGTGGCACCCCTCTGATGCCATTAAAAATCGTGAATCCAGAATTATTGACCGAATGTGGTGAATTAGAGATTGGCGAGATTTGGATTCAAGGTAAATCGGTAGCAAAAGGTTATTATAATAATCCAGAAGAAACAGCGAAAACCTTTCATGCGCATTTAGATAATGATCCCTCAAATGAAAACTACTTGCGAAGTGGTGATCTTGGATTTTTATACCAAGGTCAGCTTTTCGTTTGTGGGCGAATAAAAGATATGATCATTATTCGTGGCCAAAATTATTATCCTCAAGACATCGAGTTATCCGTTTTTCTTGCAGATCCCGCCATACGAAAAGGATGTGTGATTGCCTATGCTGATCAAGTCGAAGATGAAGAAATTTTAGTAGTGGTTGCCGAGTTAAAGCCTAAAACTTCGCCTCAAACCTATCCTGAGATCATTGAACACATCAATCAAAGACTGAGCCAAGACAGTCATATTACGGCTAATGCCATCCATTTAGTACCGGCTAAATCGATTCCTAAAACAAGTAGTGGTAAGTTACAACGTAGACGTTGTAAACAATTAATCCAAGAACATCATTTGCTCCCTCTTTATCGTTTTATTGCCTCTGAAGTGCAAGACAGGCCGAAAGTTGATGAGGATGAGGTGAATGCAGTTAAAAATCCCAGTCAGTGGTTCGAGGGATTTAAGCAGTTGACCAAGGATGAGCAGCGATTGGCAATAAAAGATATGGTATTAACATCAGTTGCTCACTACATCCATATCGAAGACACGCCCATCGACTTGAGTAAAGGATTTTTTGACTTAGGCCTTGATTCAATTAATGCCGTAGAATTAATTAATTTGTTACAGACAAAATTAGGCGATGCGTTAATCTTGGAGAGTTCGTTATTATTTAATTTCCCTAATATTCAGGCAGTAATTGATTATATGTACGAGGAGCTGAGCCCTGAAAAGGAAAAGCCTCTACGATCACCGCCGGAGCATATAAAGAACCTGAGATCGCCACTGCATGAAGAGATCGCTGTTATTGGCATGAGCTGCCAGTTTCCAGGGGCTAAGGATATCGATGAATTTTGGCAACTTTTGGCGGAGGGAAAAGATGGAGTTCGAGAGATTCCCAAAGAGCGTTGGTTCTCTGAATATTACAGCAATCGAAGCCCTGAGGCGTTGAATTCCTTACCTCCACTAAAAGGAGGCTGTATTGATGGGATAACTGAATTTGATGCAGGTTTTTTCTCCATCTCACCACGTGAGGCGTTGCTCTTAGATCCACAACAACGCTTGTTATTAACCAACGCATGGCGAGCGTTGGAGAATGCCGCATGTGATCCGCGCCAATTACGTGGTAGTAGTACTGGGGTGTTTATTGGAATTTCGAGTCATGATTATGAACACATTATTTTTAGCCATAAAGCATTAATTATTCACCCTCACGTCACAACGGGTAATGCGGCAAGTTCCGCTTCTGGACGACTGTCTTATGTCCTAGGGCTTCAAGGCCCAAGTATGGCGATAGATACAGCGTGCTCCTCGTCATTGGTTGCTCTTCATCAGGCGTGTTTGTCCTTACGTAATGAAGAATGTGGGCTCGCCATCGTTGGCGGAGTGAATGCGCTCTTGTCTCTCGATCTCACCCTCAATTTAAGAAAAGCGGGGATGCTATCGCCTGATGGGGCATGTAAGACGTTTGATGCCAGTGCAAATGGTTATGTTCGCGGAGAAGGATGTGGCGTGGTCATTTTAAAACCTTTGTCTGCAGCGCAAAGGGATAATGATCGAATTTTAGCGGTTATCAAAGCATCCGGGATTAATCAGGATGGTGCAAGTAGTGGTTTAACGGTACCTAATGGTGCTGCGCAAAAATCATTATTACAGACTGTTTTGATTAAATCGGGATTAAAATCAAATGACATTGATTATATTGAGTGTCATGGAACAGGAACTTCTTTAGGCGATCCTATTGAGATCGGTGCAATAGGACAGGTCTATGGTGAACATAGGGAATTGAATCATCCGCTGTATTTGGGAGCTGTAAAGACCAACATTGGTCATTTGGAAGCTGCAGCGGGTATTGCCGGCCTTATTAAAACTATTTTGGCCTTACAACATGAGCAAATTCCAGCGAATCTTCATTTTAAGACGCTCAACCCGCATATTCGTTTAAACTTTCCTGCAGAAGTTATGGCGGTGAAGAAGCCATGGGTACGAGGCCAAAATCCTCGTCGGGCTGCTGTCAGCTCTTTTGGCTTTAACGGGACTAATGCTCATGTGATCATTGAGGAGTCTGCTCAAGACAGCAAAAAAGAGCCGGTCGAGTTACCTGCAACATCACTTTTTGTTTTATCCGCAAAAACGGAGAACTCGTTGCAGTCCTTGATAGGTGCGTACAAGGATTATTTGAAAACCACTAAGGATTCATTAGCGGATATATGCTACACTGTAGCCACGGGCCGTTGTCATTTCGAATGGCGGATAGCTATTTATGCTCATAGTAAGGAGGAGTTGATTGAGAAATTAGGCCAAACCATAGCCATAGAAAGTACGTTGACTGAAGAAATCGTTAGTGATGGCGATCTACAAAGTGCTTATTTAAATGGCAAACAGGTCGATTGGGCCGCGAATTATGCCCCCTATATTCATGGATTATCAAAAGTCAGCTTGCCGACCTATTGTTTTGAGAAGAACCATTATTGGTTGACGTAATTTACCCAGATTACGCTGCGCTAATCCGGGTTACAAAGCAACTCAGGCTATTAGATCTCACATTCTACCATAGTAAAACACGAGAGCTTTTCGGTAATTTTTTGAATGATTTTCGATCTTATTTCTTTTTCTCTTACAAACATATGTCCGCTATCAAATTGTTGAAATTCACAGGGTTTCAAAAAGTGATTGCTCCATCCAAAATGATCTTCGGGAGCGACCCATGCATCGTGTGTCCCTAAAAATACAGTGGCATCCAATTTTAAAGGTAATTCATCGCGATAAGCATAACTTTTTACAATGTTCATATCACCAATAAAAATGGGTAATAATACCTTAATAATGCTTTTGTTCATTCGCTCGTCACTGTAATCAACAATACCATTTTCTTGAAACACGCTGGATAAAGTCGTTAATTGTTGGTCGTCTAATTCACCTATTCGTTCTGAATTTAAATCAAATAAATTGATATTCAAGTGTTGTAGTTTTGCCAGCAGATTATTCAAACTTTTGGATGGGACCCGGGGATCAGGATAAGCTGATGCAAAAAGATGGACAGGGGTGGCGAGATGATGACAACGCAAATAACGAGTGAGCTCAAATCCAATCAGTGAACCAAAACTATGGCCGAAAAAGGCAAAAGGTAAATCAAATTGAGGGGCCAGTTGATGGGCCAACAAAGAAATCAGGTTATCAAGATTATCGAGCGGTTGTTCTTCCATCCGATTTTCTCTACCTGGCAATTGTACCGGGCATACTTCAATAAAATCGGGGAACTCCTGCTGCCATTCACGATAAATGGAGGCACCACCACCGCCATAGGGAAAACAAAACAAGCGAATTTGAGCATTTTCTTGTATTTTTCGATTGGCAATCCACAGATTATCTAAACGGTTTTGTGGTGTAGGCTCTTGTTTCGGGCCTAGCCATTGGCTTGATAACACATACTCAGCAATCTCATGAATGGATGGCCCCTGCATCATTAGCGGTACAGAATAAGTCACGTTCAAATTGGTTTCTATGATTCGGATAACCGCTAAGGCCATTAGCGAATCCATCCCTAATTCATGCAAGGATTGAAAGGGGCTGATGTCCTGTTGTGGCATCGAAAAAATCATCGCGAATTGCTTAGTCAAATAATGAATCAATTGATGTTTACATGTTTCATAAGGCAATGATAAATCGAGTTGGAATTGGGATTGAATCTCCATAATTTGATCAATTTGCAGGGTATCGTTGAGTAGGGTCATGCGTAGATCATGGCATTGAGCGATTACACTATAATTTTTATCCAACAAGTACCAGTCAGCAATGATATGCTTCCCTTCTGGATGGAGTTCTTTTAATACGGTATGTATGTATCGTTGGTCTTCTGCTGAGCCATGAAATTCTATAGTGCCCATATGTGATGCAATATAGGGTTTAGACAATTGTTCTGGCAATAATAAAAAGAGTGTTTGAATGCAGGCATCGATAATACCTGGATGCATTTGAGTTATAAATTGTCTTCCACGTTCTGCAGCTTTAGGTTCGCGTAGTATACAAAATAATTCATTGTTATTTACCCAATATTGATGTGCCCAACGAATGGTGTCACCAGCGGGCATCCCCATCCCTGTGATGCGGTTGTAAAAGGTTTCCATAGTTCCCGACGCTGGAAGTCGTTGCATTAGCTCGTGCTTGCTCTTTTCGAGTGCGTTGCGAGTAGGAGCATGAAGAGTTAACGTTCCAGTTGCATGTTCTATCCAATGTTCCTTGCCATCACTGCTGAAAAAACGAAAGGATAATGCATCTTTCTCATCATTTTCGATGATTAAGTGGACCAAGACGGTTTTTCCATCAAGAACTAATATAGGGGATAAATAATTAAGATGATGTATGCTAAAGGAGCCCTTTGGTTGTAATTGCTCGGAGGCATACGCTAACATTTCCAGATAATAGCCTGCATGCAACACATAAAAGGTATCCTGAACCTCGGGCATTGTTTTGGTATCAAAGACAAACTCAAATTGTCGCGCGGATAAAGGCGAAGGAAGCATTCTTCCTCGCATTGGATGGCTGGTATTGCCATGTCCGCTTGTTGAGTTTTGCTCAAAAGTTGGCCAATGAGTTTTGCGTTGCCATGGATAAAACGGCATATCCAAAGGCATATAAGTTCGTTCTGCTTCAAATTTTTTCCAATCAATCTGCGCTTGGTTTACATAGTTTTTGGCTAAAAGCGGTAAGTCTATAGTTGTAAACTCGGCTATTTGCAGCGGGCTGTTGGTTTTCTTTAATTCATGATTGATAAATATCTGTTTATTTTTAGTGTGAGGATCAGCACGTAAAATCTCCAGTTTTTGATAAAGATCCGCAATTGAAGTGCTAATTATGGCCAGACGATGTAGGTAATGAGAGCGTTTGATATGGAGGTTATAGCAGAGTTGCGCCAGGTTCGTTTCTGGATTGTATTTCAAAAAATTACACCAAAGCTCAATCAAAGCAGATAATGCAGCGGGTTCTTTTGCCGAAATGGTAAATAATTCTTTATCTCGACAGAGGGCCTGTGTGCAGACAGGTTGCTCATTTACAGAATGTTCTTGGAGTACAATATGGGCATTGGCACCTCCAAAACCAAAACCACTCACGCCAGCAATGCACGTATCGCCATATCGAGGTAATTGTTCTGTTTGATGTGGGATACGCAAAGAATAACGATCAAAAGGGATATGTGGGTTTGCCTGTGCAAAATTAAGATGAGGAGGAAGCAAGCCTTTTTTTAAAGCTAAAGCCACCTTAATCACACTGATAATACCTGCTGCAGGTTCCAGATGGCCTAGATTGGTTTTGACTGAGCTAATCCAGCAGGGTTTTTCAGGGTCGCGATTTTTGCCAATTACCTCTCCCAAAGCGTGCACTTCAATAGGATCTCCTAAAAAGGTTCCTGTTCCATGGCATTCGATATAGGCAATGTGTGCAGGGTCTGTTTTGGCTGCTCGATATGCGGAACGCAATAATTGTTCTTGTTGCAAACCGTTGGGGGCGGTTAAACCATTTGTTTTGCCATCTTGGTTGATTGCCCCACCGGTGATCACGGCATAGATTTTGTCTTTATCCTTTAATGCTTTGGAAAGTGGTTTTAGCACAATGGATCCGGCTCCTTCTCCTTGCACATAACCATCTGCTTTGGCATCAAAAGTATGGCACTGTCCAGTAGGCGAAAGCATTGTTGCTTTAGCTAAAACGGAGTGAATGGAGGGTAATAAATTGATATTCACTGCACTGACTAGGGCGGTATCACATAATTTTGCATGTAAGTTGAGGCATGCTAATTGAATAGCAATCAGTGAAGAAGAGCACGCAGTATCTAATACTAGGCTAGGCCCCCGCAAATCGAATAAATACGATAAGCGATTGGCTGCCATACTGATGGCACTTCCTGTAGGAATAAACAAAGCATCCATATCTGAGTCCAGCTTTTGTAGATGACTGAACTGGCTTGCGTATAAGCTGGAAAAAACCCCCATATTGGAGCCAGCTAAGGTTTCAACAGTTAAACCAGCGTCTTCAAGGGATTCATACGCGACCTCCATTAAAATACGTTGTTGGGGATCCATGCGCATGGCTTCGCGAGGGCTAATGCCAAAAAAATATGCATCAAAGGCCTCAATCTGCTGTAAGTAGCCACCCCAATAAGGTAAATTGGCATCACGTTGTTCGGATTCTCGTGTTCCTTTTAGCAGTTCCCAACGTTCATCGGGGATTGGGGAAATGACATTTTTACCTTGGCATAATAATTCCCAAAATTCTTGCGGGTTATTTGCTGCGGGTAAACGACAGCTCATCCCTATAATTGCAACGGGATCAAATGATTTTTCATTTTGTTCCTGCAAAAGCCTTTTTAGCTTTTGAATCATTAACAATGATTTTTTTAAAGTAGTGGTATCATTCATAGGCCAGCTCGAGCTCTTTTAATTCCAATTCAAGTAGTTCATTGAGTTGTGCATTGTTTAAGTGATCCAAATCAATAGTTCCTTCTGCGCTAAAAAGTGGTGCAGGACTGGACTCGGAGTTCACTTGCACTCGTTGCACGATGTAATTCGTCAATTGATTTAGGGTGGGGTAGCGGTATAAATCCATTGGAGCGACCACATCGGGAAAATGTTTCCCCAGTTCTTCGGTATAATCGATGCCGGTAATGGAGTCCATCCCGTATTGCTGGAAAGGGGTTTCCCGGTCAATTTCAGCTACTTCTAACCCTAATACGCTAGCAAAGAGATTCAGAACTAATGCAGTAATTTCTTCGGAGTTTAATGAAGAAACGACCGGTGTGGATGGGCTTGCAGCATACTCAGCAACAAAATGTTTAAAGAAATCCAGTTGTTTGGCTGTGGGATTAACTTGTAAGAATTTCTTCCATTGAATCTGACACACCGTAATTTCAGCAAGATTAAGCCTGAGAAGGGTCTGAAATAGGGCGACTCCATCCTTAACAGTTAGCGACGCCATGCCTACAGCATCTAAAAATGCATCATGATTATGTCGGTGACTCATTCCTTTTTCCGACCAAGCGACCCAGTTAATGCTGGATGCAGGTAATTGCATACTACGACGATATAAAGCAAGACCACTCATAAATTCATTGGCTACGGCATAGGCACTAAGCCCAGCCATACCAAAATGGGGCACTGCAGCAATGGAAGAAAACAACACGAAGCACGACAATCGGGCCTGCAAAAAGAGTTCATGCAACACCAATGAGCCTTGTATTTTGACGCGTAATACATTGTTCCATAATGCTTCATCCATATCGGCAATCGTGACATTATCCGTAGTGATTCCAGCCAAATGAAAAACGCCATCAATGGGCAGCTGCCATGCTTTTTCAGCATCCATAATCACCTTTTGCATTTGTTCTTTGTCAGCCACATCGACTGCCGCGTAGCGAACCTGTGCCCCTCGAGCCTCTAATTGTTTGAGCCAGGTATTTTTTTCTGCAGTTTGAGCAGACAATTCAGTTGTTCCGGTAAGCAAGATAAAACGTGTCCCTTGGGCTAGAATAGATTCTGCTATTTCATAACCTAACGCACCTAAGCCACCAGTAATTAATGCAGCAACAGGAGTCGTGTAAGAGGGAACCGGCTCATGATTTTGTGGCATCTCATAAGGCATGAAACGAATGGTGTAGCGTTGTCCAGCACGATAGGCAACGTGATTTTGTTGCACTTGGTAATGAGCCAATTCTTGAGCTAGGATCTTAGCATTGTGTTCCATCCCCGCATCCCTCTCCAAATCAAGCAGCAAAGCCTGGTATTTTGCCTGTTCGGCGGCAAAAATGCGGGTCATGGACCAAAGATGATGTTGCCATATATTGATGCAGTCCTGGGGATTCACGTGTTGGGCTGATTGTGAGGCAAGACAAAACGTGAGTTGATGTTGCCAAGAATGCTTAATCATGGCTTGGAGCAGGTATAACACTGTTTGAGCAGTATCCCCCGCAGTATATGTTTCAGTAGGAGCTACTGCAGAACATACATAGATAACTCCGTGTAAATGTTCTTGATGCAATGCATGGATCGTAGCAAATAATTGTTCATAATCTGCTTTTTGCGATCCATTAATGGCGTATTCATCCTGATTAATTGCTGCACATTGGTTGCTTACAAAACAATAAATACCGCTTGCAAACTTTTGCCTCAATACTGGAATTGATTCGTGATCACAAAAAATCAGCCATTTCCCCTCATTTTTTGACAAGCCGGTCTGAGTGAGTTGAGGATTTTTCTCCCATTGAGTCATATAAAGCCAATCTTGGGCGTCAATCCCTTTTGTATTGCAGACTCCAGAAGGGATGCTTGGTTGCACACTGGCTAATTCTACGGGTTGTGTTTCTACTTCCTTAGTGGGTATCCAGCAGCGTCGTTTCGTAAAGGGATAGGTAGGTAGGGAGATAATGTTGGGGGATTGTTGTGTGTGTAATTGGTCCCAATCTATTTTTGCTCCGTTAACCCAATGTTGGACTAATTCTTCATAGTGGGCATTACTGATTAATTCTGCTAAATGAGCAGCAGGTTGGGGGTTACTTTGTGCATTAGGATTTATCCAGAACTGAGAACCACTACCCTGAGGATAATTCGTCAAGGCCGTAAGCAGCTCGTCTTTGCTCGTGACGATCACTGCGAATCGTGCCGTCATATGCTCTCGTCCAGTTTGCAAAGTAAAGCATGCATCCCTGAGCCATTCTTTATTTTCTGTATGGCTGTGTTGTAACAAATAGTGGTGCATTTGTTGTATTTTTGCTGCCAATCGCTCCTCATTTAATGCAGATAGTATGAAAATATACGGGCCATTTACGCTATTCTGTTGTGTTCTTGGTGGTCGGTATTCTTCAATTATCATATGTATATTCGCGCCACCCGCACCAAAAGAACTGACTCCGGCACGGCGTGGTAGATTAAGGTCAGGCTGCCAATCAGTCAGTTCTTGTTGTACATAAAAAGGTGAGTTTTGAAAGTCAATAAAGGGGTTCAATTGGGCACTATGCAGTGTAGGTACTAATTTTTGGTGGCGCATTTGTAAAAGGACCTTGGCCAATTGTGATACGCCGGCAGCAGACTCTAGATGTCCAATATTGGATTTGACTGAGCCTATCGCACAAAACTGCCTGTCTTCCGTAAAATGTTCAAAGGCATCTTGAAGACCACGAATTTCTATAGGGTCTCCCAGGGCCGTTCCTGTACCATGTGCTTCGATATAGGATACCGTTCGAGCATCAACCTGTGCCTTCTTTAATGCTTGGAGAATTACTGCTGCTTGGGCATTGGGATTAGGAACAGTATAACCGCTGGTTTTACCCCCATGATTCATACTACTTCCTTTAATGATCCCATAAATCATATCGTTATCGGCAATTGCATCAGCCAAAGGTTTCAGTAAAACAGAGCCAACACCTTCTGCGGGCACATATCCGGTTCCTCCTTCAGCAAAACTCGCGCAACGTCCATGTTCCGACATAAAATTAAAACTACCTAGGAAGTGGTATTTACTCGGATGTAAAGACAAATTGACGCCACCGGCAATCGCCATTTTACAATCACCTCGTAACAAGCTCTCGCACGCTAAATGGATTGCTGCCAAGGAGGATGAACAAGCTGTATCGACCACAAAGCTTGGACCGTTAACATCAAGAAAGTAGGAAATTCGGTTGGCTACGGAGAACGATTGGATATCCAGTGGCACACGATTTCCTTTCTGCCACTCCTCGGCAATAAACAGTGGGTAAAAATTATAAGTCACGCCAGCAAATACACCGACCGAATTGTTTGCTTTACGCTTTAATTTGTCACGCGTATAACCTGCATCTTCTAAAGTAGACCACACAGACTGCATGAATAAACGCTCTTGTGGATCCATAAGTCCAGCATCGCGGGGGGAGATATTAAAAAATAAGGGGTCAAATTTATCGACATCAGGTATAAAGCCTCCATGCGGGAAATAATGTTCCTCACCTCCGATCACTACCGGGTACTCTTTATAATTCCAGCGATCAGCAGGCACCTCGCCCACACAATCACGTCCTGTGCTTAAGTTATGCCAAAACTCATCCATGGAGTTGGCCATTGGGAAGGTTCCGTTTAAGCCAATAATTGCAATGTCTTGGGATGATTGGCTTGGGTGTTCACGAGTCACTGTAATGGGTTGCGCAGTTTCTATTTCCTGCGGGATTACTGCGGGTACCGCATGGAGTGCAGACACGAGACCCGACAATTTTTCTTTATGATTTTTGATGAAAAATTTGGCTAAATCATTTAATCGATTGCGTTCATAGAGTAATGTCTTGGGTAAGGTGCCGAAGTCTTTCTCCAAGCGATTGGTAATTTCCAAGCCAATTATTGAGTCAACACCATAAACCTCATAGGTTTCATCCACTTGAATGCATTCAGGCATGGTACTTAATTTTTCTGCAAAGATATGCTGTAAATAGGTTAATACCTGGTTGGAAAGATCCATTTCTACGGGGATGGCTTGTTTGACTACCGGTGCGAGGATTGTGGGGGCTCGTGTGGCATTTGATTCCTGGTCATACCAATAGCGTTGCTTGATGAATGGATAAGCAGGCAAAGTACCTAATCGCGATATTTTTTCGCCATAATAAACTTGTTGCCAGTCAATAACATAATGTTTCGTATAGAGATCAGCTAAGATAAATAATTTGTGGCGATACTGGTCTGGGTTGTCTGGCTGGTGCAACGCCTTAATTGCTGCTTGATATACTTCATCGAATACTGGTCCCTGAATTGTCAAGGTTTGACCTTCATTTAACATGCAATATTCTGGAGTTTCATGTTGGATTAACAAGGTCAAGGCGTGGAGTAATGCCTCAATAGAGTCTACTACCAGAGCA
Organism: Legionella sp. 227; assembly: GCF_043161935.1. Taxonomy (NCBI): domain Bacteria; kingdom Pseudomonadati; phylum Pseudomonadota; class Gammaproteobacteria; order Legionellales; family Legionellaceae; genus Legionella; species Legionella sp. 227. Next base: position 1,783,885 of record NZ_CP171154.1, read on the forward strand.
CAACGGTACACAAAATGAGCACGACCTGCATTCAGTGTATAACTTAGGGATGGTAAGAAAACCGTTTCTTTATTTTGGTTCAGCCATTGGTAGAGATCCTCTATTTTTTGTTGCAAACTCTCTTGGTGTTTGGCTGAAAGTGCAATTAAATAATAGGGTTTTGTTTGATGGCGCTCAACGATGGTCTGGTGGGGCCGACCTTCTTCAAGAACAATATGTGCATTGGTGCCACCAAAGCCAAAAGAGCTAACGCCTGCACGCAATGGAATATCATCTCCTGTTTTATTTTTGATGCGTCGCCAGGTTTGTGTCTCTTTAGCAATGTAGAAGGGGGTATTGGCCAAATTGATGTAAGGATTTAATTCATTTAAATGCAAAATACCGGGTAGGGTTTCATGGGTCATGGCCATAATCAACTTGATGACTCCCGCTATGCCTGAGGCGGGTTCTAAATGGCCGATATTGGTTTTTACAGAACCTAAAGCAATTGAGTTTGGTTTGATTTCAGATGTAAGTAGGGTGGTAAACGCATGTTTTAATCCCTCGATCTCTACAGGATCACCTAAAGCGGTGCCTGTCCCATGAGTTTCAATGTAGGTCACCGTGTCTGGATTGAAATTGGCTTGTGTGTAAGCACGAATCAATAGTTCACTTTGTGCGGCAGCATTGGGTGCCGTCAGAGATTGCGCTTTGCCGCCATGGTTTACTGCCGAGCCTTTAATGACCCCATAGATATGATCTCCATCGTGTTGTGCTTGCTTCAAAGGTTTCAGTAACAGGCCGGCTACGCCTTCGCCTTTGACATAGCCATTTGCCGCCTTATCAAAAGTCTTGCATCGTCCATCTGCAGATAAGGCACCTAATTGGCTGGTAACTACCAGGGTATCTGGGCTTAATATAAGGCTTACGCCACCAGCAATTGCCATATCACATTCACCATGGCGAATGGCTTGTACCGCGCGATGTATTGCAACCAGCGCGCTGGAACACGCCGTATCAATGGACTCACTTGGACCTTGGAAATTAAAAAAGTAAGAAACACGATTGGCGATCATGCTATGCGAGTTGCCTGTAGCGATAAATCCATGATGTTCTTTTTGTTGTTTGGCAATTAACGTTTGATATTCACTAAACTCAACTCCGGCAAAAACCCCAATGTTCTGTGAGGATAATGCAAAGGGATCATAGCCTGCGTCTTCAATGACTTTCCATGCGATTTCCAAAAAGAGGCGTTGTTGTGGATCCATAAGATTTGCTTCGCGGGCTGAAATATTAAAGAAGCCAGCATCGAATTGATCGAAATTGTTGATAAAAGCACCCCATTTGGAGTTACTTTGATTGGCTTCAATGCCGTAATGATCTCGCCAGTCCCAGCGTTCTGCAGGGATCTCCGTTACTAAATCATGGCCCTCAACCAAATGTTGCCAAAATGAGGTAAGGTCATCTGCTTGAGGGAAAATTCCTTGCATCCCAATAATCGCAATCGAATCCGCCTCATCAGTTACTATCCGTCTGGATTTTACTGGATGAGTATTTACGCGCAGTTGGGCCACCTCATGGTGTGTCGGTGCCACTGCCTCTGGAAATTGATTGATAAGATATTGGCTGATTGATGATATGCTGCTGTGCGTAAAGAAAACCGCAGGTGTGAATTCTATTGCGTAATGTTCCGTAATCTTTTTGGCCAATTCAATAAAATGCACCGAATCCATCCCGTATTCCCCCAGATTTTTTTCTATGGCAATTCGGTGTTGCGTCAATTTCAATATTTGCGTTACTTCTCGCATCAGAAAAGAGTTTACTTTCTCGGCAAGGCCATTTGGGGTTAATGTCCGACTGATTGGCTTTTCTTGAGCAGAAGCACGTTGTTCCTCATCAGAGTACCAATAACGTTCTTTGGCAAAAGGATAGGTGGGCAAGGATAGTTTTTTCCTGGATTCACCTGTATGGATTTGCTGCCAATCCAGATTTTGGCCTTCCACATAAAATTTTGCCAGTGTCAGCAAAGTCTCTTGATATTGAGTGGCTTGTGACAATTGCTGCATTACTAAAGGCAAAAGCGTTGTGTTGATAAGGCGGTTTTCAGAGGTATTGCCTGCATTTTGCTGTATCAACAAGTGAGCCGGATTTTTTCCTGCTTTAAATTGTTGAATTAAATCGCTCACCTCATCAAGCGAGCTTGCCACCATGGCACAACGATACTCAAAATGACTTCTGCCTGCATTTAAGGTGTAACTGACCTGTTCTAGCTGTGCTGATGGATTTTGCTCAAGCCATGCCAATAAATCATCGAGACGTTGATTTAAGGCGAATTCGGTTTTGGCCGATAGCGTGAGCAAATAATGTGATTTGTTTCTTGCCGGAGAAGAAAATACATCTGGTGCTTCAGACAAAATCAAATGGGCATTAGAACCTCCAGCACCAAAAGAGCTGATTCCCGCAATTCGCGGCATAGTGGGTATGGGTTGCTTCCACTCACTGACGGTTTGTTGCACCCTAAATGGGGTGAGCGACCAGTCGATGTTGGTATTTAAGGTGGTAGAGAAAAGCGAAGGGACTAGAGTACGGTTTTGTAGTTGCAAGACTACTTTGGTGACCGCAGCAATCCCTGCGGCAGACTCACAATGTCCGATATTCGATTTGACTGAACCAAGAGCACATTGGTGTTGCATGGATTGACCGAATACTTTATTTAATCCGGCAATTTCAATAGGGTCACCCAGCGAAGTTCCTGTGCCATGTGCTTCGATATAACTGACATGTGCTGGGTCAACCTGGGCTTGTTGGTAGGTTTCAGCAAGTAATTCGGCTTGAACATTTGGGTTGGGTACTGTGTAACCGTTGGTTTTACCACCATGATTAAGATGACTTCCCTTAATTACCGCGTAAATAAGGTCGCCATCTTCGAGTGCTTTATCTAGGGGTTTGAGTAATACTGCCCCCACGGCTTCGCCAGGAACATAACCATCGCCGCCTTCACCAAAGCTGCGGCAATGTCCGTCACTTGCTAAAAACTTTCCATGACTTAGCAAAAGGTATTTATTGGGATGCAGCGATAGATTCACGCCACCAGCAAGTGCCATCTCGCATTCGCCTTTATGAATGCTTTGACAGGCTAAATGGATGGCAGTAAGCGAAGAAGAACACATGGTATCCAGCGCGATACTCGGACCATGAAAATCAAAAAAATAAGAAACCCGATTAGCGATAGAAGCAAACACCGAATTCGTCGGGACAAACTGGCCGGAGGGTGATAATTCATGGCCAAACAACTGATATTGGCCATACATCACACCAACATAGACTCCAATTTTTCTCCTAACTAATGCTTCCCGACTATAGCCGGCATCTTCTATGGTTTTCCATGCGGTTTCTAAAAATAATCGTTCCTGTGGATCCATCAGGGCCGCTTCACGAGGGGAAATATTAAAAAAGAGGGGGTCAAATTGATCCACATCCTTTAAAAAACCACCCCATTTGCTGTACATTTTACCTTGGCACTCTTGATTGGCATCAAAATAATCTGCTAAAGCCCATCGATCCTGAGGAATTTCGGTAATACAGTCTTTTCCTGCATACAGATTGTGCCAAAATTCTGTTAAATCCTGCGCTTCGGGATAGCGTCCACTGATCCCAATAATGGCGATGTCTTGTGATTTTGAGATATTTTTCCTCGAACTAAGTCCTCTTGGCGCGGTCATTAAGCTTTGGGGCGCTGTGGTTGAGTTAAGCGATTCGCTCATTTCCGACCATTTCTGAGTTGATATGGGTGCTTGATTGGCAGTAAGTCCCTGTCCGTGCAAGGAGGGCAGAGGCGACTTAGATAAATGTTGAATTAATTCATGGGGATAATGCTCCATGAAGTACTCAGTTAAATCAGCCATGGTCTGGCATTCAAAAAATAAGGTTTTGGGTAATGCAGAGAACTCTTTGGCCAAGCGTTGATTGAGTTGAATAATCATTAAGGAGTCGATGCCGTAGTGTTCGAAAGGCGAATCTCTATCAATACGTTCTGGTGAGCACTTTAAGGTCTCAGCGAGTATGTTCTTTAAAAACGCTTCAGCTTGTTCACCTAAATTGGGCATTACGCCTTTGGAGGAAGTGATGGATTGCTTCACCAGTGAATTTTTTTGCAATGCATGCCTGAGTTTTTGCTGATAGCCCGGAAGAACAATAAAATGTGCACCAGAGTGCTGTAACGCGTGCTCGAAAGCGCTCAATCCCTGCTGAGTGGACAAACTCAGAATACCTAAAGTTTGCGCAAGCTCCTGTTGGTATTCGGGAGCGATCTGTAACCCCCCCTCTTCCCAAAGTGGCCAATTAATTGAAAGAGTATGCCCATTACAGTGCCCCTGAGCTCTTTGTTGCTCTCGTGCGTCGGCAAATTCATCAAGAAAACAATTCGCGTAGGCATAGTCACTTTGTCCTAAATTACCAAACACTGCTGCGGCGGATGAAAAGAGAATGAAAAAATCTAAAGGTTCTTTACGTGTTGCCGTATGCAAATTGCAGGCACCAAAAATTTTGGGGGCGACAACCTGTTCTATTTCAGGTAGTGTTTTATTGACAATCAATCCATCTTGAGTAAGTCCTGCGGCATGAATAATGCCATTTATTGCACCAAAGCGTTCTTTAATGATTTGAATCAGTGCTTGCACCTCCTCGTAGGATGATACATCTGCTGATACATAAGCTACCGAGGCGCCGTGCTGTTCCAGTTCTGCGATTCTTTTTTGATGTAGTTCAGACAGAGGGGAACGACCTGTTAATACCATTTGGGCTTGATAATGTTTGGCCAAATACGTAGCAAATAAATAGCCCAGCCCGCCCATGCCGCCAGTAATTAAATAAACACCGGATTTCTTGAGCATTGGCGCTGTATCTTTTAGTGTAGGCAGTGGGAGGTACTCTCTGATATAACGCTGATTCCGTTTATCATAGCGGACATAAATCTCATTTTGAGTTAATTCATTGGTCAGTAGGCTAAGATCATGTAATTCAATGAAGCGACACGAGATGTTGGATTGTTCTTGATGCACGCACTTTGCAAATCCATCCAATGCCCGGGAAAAAATGGAGGGATTGTTAATGATACCCACTAATTGTATGGGTTGTTTGGGTTTTAATTTACTGATTTGGTTTACTACAGCATGGACCAGATAATAAGTTTGCTCAATTCTTTCTTGAACTTCTGTCGTTGAAAGAGACTCACTATGGAATTCTTCCAGAGCAATAATAATACACTCGCTCAGTACATCGATGTTGATATTTAAATGAGAAGGTTCTTTTAGGAGCTGGTACGAGACCGTTCTACCTGGGAATTGGGTGCTTATTGCGAGCACAGATTGTTCGTTATGGCCTAAAATCAGAATGGAGTCTGGATGTTTTCGGGTTGCTCCTTGCGCAGCTTGGGGAATCCATTGATGGGTATAATATGCTACCGTGGCTGCAGGTTCATGCACTGGATATAAGGTAAATCCCGTAATGACTAATGAGAGTGCTCCTTCAGCATCTGTGACTTGAATATTAAATGTCGGCATATGCTGACTGTCTGCAGTCGAAATCAGGTTCGCATGGACATAACAGCGATTTGGCAGAGGCTTATAAATATCTATTTGCTCAATAGAAAAGGGTAGATAAAGCACTTCATGATTTTTAAGCAGTACCTGGGTAGTCTGTAAGATTCCATCAAATAAACAGGGATGTAGTACTAACTCATGATGTTGAGTCGCTAGGTTTTCAGGCAAAGCAATTTCTGCTAAAAGATGATGCTCATCAAAATGTATGCTTTGAATAACTTGAAAACTGGGGCCGTAGGTTATCCCTGCATGATTAAAATAGCTGTAAATGACTTTGGGATCTTGAGTGTAAGGCAATGTGGATTTTAATTCGTTTAGCTTAAGTAAGTAGAGCGGGGCATCGGAAGAATTATCTGTATAATGAATCATTCCACGCGCATAAGAAACTGTTTCGTCTTGGTTAGTAATGGAAAATGAGACAGTATCCATTTCCGGAAATAAAACGACATGCAGTGGAGTAGCCAAATCCGGATTTTTTATTGGTTTTTCCCAAATGACCTGGCTTAGACTCGTTACTTGCTGGTTTTTCGCCGCCATATTGGCGGCAATGCGAACCATTTCCAAACACACAGCACCGGGCAAGACTGGTTCTTTGTTAATCCTATGATCGCGCAAATAAAATTCATTTCCAGTGAATCGTTTACTAAAAGCAGACGAGGAGAAGGTAGAAATATTCTCATCAATCAATGTATGCAGGTGATGTACATTATTTTTGATGTCGACCCAATGCGATTCTTTGGCAAAAGGATAGCTAGGAAGCGAGACTTTTTCCTGATACTCACCATAGAGGGTGCGCCAATCAATGGATTTGCCTTGTAGGTAGTCATGGCGTAGTTGCTTTAAATCAGCAGGGTGATGATTTGTATTGGATAATTCGTAATCAAGTAAGTGCGCTTGGATGTCTTTGCTGGATAAAATAGACCTCAATTGTTTCTTTAATTCGGCAATTGTTTTCACCATCACGCAAAAACGTTTACTAAAATGTTGTCTTCCGGCATTTAAAGTATAACTGAGTGCTGCCAGAGTGGGTAAATTCTTTTGGCTCTCCAACCAGTTGAGTAGATCCATCATCCGTTGCTGCAATCCATTTAGAGTCATTGCTGATAAGCAAATAAGGTGTACAGGATGCTTAGGAGGTGAAACGGGTGTTCGTTCCGGAGGCTCTTCAAGAATGATATGCGCGTTTGCTCCCCCAAAACCAAAGGAGCTCACTCCCGCCCTTCTAGGTTTACCCGGGACTTTTGACCATTGAGTGGGTCTATCAACGAGATAAAATGGGCTGTTCTCAATTTCGATGTAAGGATTTAATTCATTTAAATGTAAATTAGCCGGTAGCTTTTCATGCTGCATGGCTAATAAAGTTTTTATAATCCCCGCGATTCCGGCTGCAGATTCCAAATGACCAATATGAGTTTTCACTGCGCCTAATCCACAATAGCGTTGTGGCAAAGAGTCAACGTTTTGCTCTAAGGCCAAGTATTGAAATGCTTTTTTTAAGCCGTTAATTTCAATGGGGTCACCTAGGGGGGTGCCGGTGCCATGGGTTTCAATGTACTGAATGCTGTCAATCGGTACTTGCGCCCGCTGGCACGCTGAAATAATGACTTCTGCTTGCGCATTGGGATTAGGGGCAGTGAGGGTATTCACATGCCCTCCATGATTCACCGCGGTGCCTTTAATTACTCCATAGATATGATCGCCATCTTGCAATGCCTGCGATAATTTTTTTAACAAAATGGCACCTGCCCCTTCGCCGCGCACATAACCATTGGCGTTTTTATCAAACGTTTTGCAACGTCCATCGTCACTTAGCATCCCCGCTTGCTGGGCTGCAATAAATGAGGTAGGGGTAATTAACGTATTCACTCCTCCGGCAATTGCCAGCTCACAATCGCCTTGCAAAATAGCATGCACTGCCTGGTGAATGGCTACTAAGGAGCTGGAACATGCGGTATCAATTGCCTCACTGGGTCCGCGTAAATTTAAAATGTAGGAAATACGATTCGCAATCATACTGTGCATCGTACCGGTAGTCAGATAGGCATCCATAACCTCATTTTTTTGCAATAACTCAGCATAATCATGATTAAATACCCCTACAAATAATCCTGTTTTCAATACCCCAAGGGATGAAGGAGTATATCCAGCGTCTTCAATGGTTTTCCAAGCGATCTGCAAAAATAATCGTTGTTGCGGATCAATAAGTTCTGCTTCATGAGGTGAAATATTAAAAAATGCCGCATCAAATTGATCCACCTGTTCAATAAAACCACCCCACCTCACGGTTAAATCACGCCAGTTCCAGCGAGATAAAGGGACTTCACTGATGCAATCTTTCCCTTGACATAAATTATCCCAAAAGGTATCCACATCAGGTGCTTGTGGAAAAATACCGCTCATTCCTATGATGGCGATGTCGTTTTGGGTCAGATTGCTATTGCTGGGTTGCTGTTCTTCTTCAGGATCCACCACAACCGTTTTTGCTGCTAATAATTCGGTATAAAACTCTGCTAAAGTGGCGTATTCATACAAAGCTGCAGGAGATATAGCGAGTTGATAGGTTTCATTAAGAACACTGGTAAGCTGAATGATATTAATCGAGTCAAAGGAATAATGGCTTAATGGCGCATGCAAGTCGATTTCTTGCGCCTCTTTGTTTAATACTTTAGCGATCAGCGTGATGAATAGGTTTTTACTATGCTCTTCAGTTTGCTTGGTTGGGGCCTTTATGGGCTCGTTTTGTATTAATACCGCAAGACTTTGTTCATTAAAGAGTAATTGGGCTTTCTTTCGTTGTAATTTGCCACTCCCAGTTTTGGGAATTGCCCCCTTAGGGCTTAAAAGGACTTCATGAACATCCAGCCCATGATGTTTGGTGATCGCATGACGAATTGTGTTTTTGATCTCAGGATAGAGCGACTTATATGTCTGTTCCGACAATTCCTGAACAACGATAATTTTTTCTTTACCCTTAATTTCTGTAGAAAAGACCACTTGGGGGAGTTTGATCTGGAATGGGGCTAGTGCATTGGCGACGGTAGCCTCTATGTCAAGCGGATAATATTTTTTGCCATAAACGACGATGACTTCTTTTAACCGTCCAGTTAAATAAATTTCATCGTCGAAGATAAATCCCAAATCTCCGGTTTTAAAGTAGTGTAAATCACCGCCAGAGACTGTCGCATGAAATACCTCTTGTGTTTCCTCAGGACGTCGCCAATAGCCTTGAGCCAGCGATTTGCCTGATAACCAGATTTCACCGGTTTCTCCGTAAGCAACAGGCTGTTTCGTTTGAGGGTCAACGACAATGGCCTGCAGTCCTGGCAAGAGTTTGCCGCTACTGACCAATTGTCGCTGTGCATGCTCTTGCAGTGGTAACGAGCGGGGTTCACAACCAAAAGACGTTACGGCAATTGCTCCCGATAATTCGGACATCCCATATGCTGAACAGAATTGTTTTAACTCAAAACCACATACTTTGAATTTTGCGGCGAAACGAGTAAGGGTTTGATATTGAACCATATCGCCACCATTAATTGCTACGCTCCAATGCTTTAAATTAAGCGAGGCAAGCTCTTCATCCTGAATGTCACGCACGCAAATATCATAACCAAAATTAGGGCAACCGCTATGGGTGACACGGTAGGTTGAAATGGCGGATAACCAGGTAATCGGCTTATTAATAAAGGCTGCTGGCGGCATAATAATTGCCAATGTGCCATGATATAGAGGTACTAGGATCCCACATACCAATCCGTAAACATGGGTATGGGGAGCCCAGGTTAAAGTGATACTTTTCTTGGTGTAATGCCAAACTTTAAGGGTTTCTTGCAAACTATGTTGTAAATTGCCATGGGTGATTATTGCTGCTTTGGGGGTAGAGGTTGACCCTGATGTATATTGTAAATAGGCGACGGTATCCTCAGTGAGATGAATGGCTTGATAATCGTTAGCCGGTTTGTTTTTTAGCCTATCCGTGGCAAATACAGGTACTTTTTTCTTTAGAGTCGTCTCAATACTGGAACACAATTGATCCAAGGTTAAAACGGCAGCAATGTCCGCATCGTCGGCGATACTGTTCAGTAAAGCTTCGTGTTTGGCAAATTCATCGATTTTAGGGCAGGGTACTGGCACCGCAATGACACCTGCATACCAACATCCTATCAAACTGACTATAAATTCAATCCCTGTAGGGTAAAGAAGAACCACACGATTGCCCTTCATGTGTTGGGTTTGTAAATGGGAGGCAATAATTCTGGCTTGATGATCCAACGCGCCAAAAGTGAGACTTGCAGTCGGATGTTTTCCATCTTCTAAATAGAGAATTGCTTCAGATTGAGGATTTTTTTGAGCTCGCTTTTGTACTCGATTAATAATATTTTGCATACGCAACTTCCATTTGCTAAATCGATTATCTGAACTTGCATCATGCTATCAATACTCTTAGGTAATGTCATCTTTATATTGAGGGATAGTGTTGCGTCGAGACCCAACCTAATGCAGACAGGCTACGATTTGTTTTCAGAACTGATTGGATGCATTAGCTTCACCAATTCGTTAGTGCCTCGTAGGTATTTTGGGAATGCGTTTTTAAAAACTCAGAAAAATCTTTGACATCCAGCGGTTGACTGAAGTAATAACCTTGCATGATGTAACATCCATTTTCTTTTAAGAATTTAATTTGCTCTAGGGTTTCTACCCCTTCTGCCAAGCAATCAATATTCATCCTATGTGCCAAGGCAATGGTGTTGCTGACGATATTTCTACTATCAATACTCACGTCAATATCTTGAATAAATGTTTTATCAATTTTTATTTTATTGACTTTAAAGAGCTTAAGATTACCAAACTCTGAGTAGCCTGTACCAAAGTCATCAATGGCTAAGGAAATACCCATTTCTGTAAATTTATTAATAATTGGAATGGCTTCATTTTGAAATGCATTGGACTCCGTGAGCTCTAACTCAAGGTACTTGGGAGACAGTTTCTGATCCGCTAAAATTTGCGCAATATGCTCGACCAGATCGTGTTGCACCAACTGTTTCGCTGACAAATTAACGGACAGAATCAATTTAAACCCACTGTTATGCCATTTTTTCAATTGTTGGCAAGCAGTGCTTAATACCCATTCACCAATAGGAAGAATCATGCCGTTTGTTTCTGCTAAGGGGATAAACTCCATTGGGGAAAGCAACCCTAAAACGGGATTATTCCAGCGCACTAAGGCTTCTGCGCCACAAACAGTCCCGGTTCGTAAGTCAATGAATGGTTGGTAATTTAGAATTAACTCATTGTTTTCAATCGCCCGATAGAGTTGATTTTCAATGTTTAATTGTCTCGTAGCATCTGCAGTTATGATCGTATTATAAACACGGACACTATTGCCGCCGCGCTCTGAGGCAAGGGTGCGTGCCGCTTCTGCATGCGTAATCAGTGTGTCTACATCCCGGCCATCATCGGGAAATACACTGATACCAATACTTGCAGTTAAATTCAATTCTTGTTGCGCTACATAGACAGGATTATCTAAAACAATAAATAAATCCTGAGTACATTCTTCTATTTCCAGTATGTCGATGATTGGATCAATGAGAATAACAAATACATCTTTACGTAATAATGAAAAGAAATATTTACAGGACTTACGAAAAACCCCACCTATTAGGCCAATAGATCAAAGAAAAACAAGAGAATTCTCAAGGAGAGGATGTCGAAAAGATCATTTGCAATGTAGTTTTATTTATCTAAGATGGCGTATATTTTTTCCGACAGAGCGCAGCCATAGCCCGCCCAAGAAAGTCATTTGGCCGATTAGAATATTGCCAATATTTGCTAAGTAGCCAAGTCAATTATACGCTCACCAATTATGCGGAGCATGTATCTGATGTAAGCCATGATTTGGTAAAATTGTACCTAGAAAGAGAGCGATTAACAGCCAGTGACGTTTGGTTACAAGTTAAGGCTGAGCTTGTGGCAAGTGAGGAAGGATTTATTGTATTCGATGATACGGTTCTAGATAAAAGCCATTCCCGCCATATCGAATCAGTACGTTGGCAGTACAGTGGTAATGCCCATGGCGTTATTCGCGGAATAGGACTGGTTAACTGCATCTACGTTAACCCACAGACCGAGCAATTTTGGGTTATCGATTTTAGAATTTTTGACCCGGAAAAAGACGGGAAAGGTAAAGCAGACCATGTGAAAGACATGCTTAATAATATTGTTTACCACAAGAAATTACCGTTTAAAACGGTGTTAATGGATACCTGGTATGCTACCAGCACGCTGATGTTGTTTATCAATGATCATAACAAAATATTCTATTGCCCCATGAGAAAAAATCGATTAGCTAAACTCAAGGGGTCTGATGAAACCTACCAGCCATTGCGTAGCTTTGAATGGAGCGAAGATGAATTAAGACACGGCAAGCTCATTAGGCTTAAAGGGATGCCTGAGCATTTACAGATGAAGTTGTTTTCTGTTGCTATTTCTTCTAATAGAACAGATCTTATTGCTACTAATGATACGTCACAAACTTGCGCTAATGACACGAAGAAAATTTGTGCCATACGATGGTATGTGGAACAATTTCATCGCGAAGTGAAGCAGCTTACTGGTATTGATAAATGTCAGTGCCGCAAGCAACGCATACAACGAAATCACATCGCCTGCGCTATTTATGTCTGGGTTAATTTGAAAAAAATTGCTTACCAAACGGCACAAACTGTCTATCAAATAAAAAAAAACCTCTTAAAAAATTATCTTATCAATGAACTAAAAAATCCTTCTGTTTTAATGAGTTTTTCGTAAGTCCTGATTTAGTGTTTTTTTCTGCAAGTTGACTAAACCGTTGGGCAATACGATGAATAATGGTGGCTGATGCGTGATGGCCGATACTGTCATTAATTTTCATCATATTGTTTAATGAAAAGCAGGCAATGGCAAATTTATGATGATCTTTAACGGCTCGTTCGGCTACGTTATTTATGTGTTCATAAAGAAAACGTTCATTAGGTAAATCGGTTAATAAATCATGCGTTGCTTGGTAGGTCACTAATTTTAATGACTTTTCTAACGCTTCGGTGCGTTCTTTGACCCGTTGTTCCAAAAGAGCATTCAAGTTTTCCAGTTTATGGCTCAGTAAGGCATTTTCATAACCCAAACGAAATAATTTTAAAATGATTCTATTGCCTACAAAGCAGGCAATGAGCATAAAGATTCCAAGTATCACAAATGAGCCAGTAATGGACATACTGATATTACCCGCTTCAGAATGAAATGCACTAATGGTTATATAAGAATGATATAAAATTGTAGGGCTAAGCAAACAAACAATGCTGGCAATTCCCATGGTTAAATCAATTGCTGTCGAGAACGAAAAACAAATCAAAACGGCAGATAAAAAGATAATGGTGGTCATCTGTTGATGCATTCCATCATCCATAAACACAATGCCAATGCTGCTCCATATCAGACATATTAAAATGACGATGTAGAGAAAACCTTTTCGACACTTAAGAATTTCTTGACGGCTTATATGTTTGTATTCAAAGCGGAGAGCCCATAATACATTGAGTAAATTGGCAATCACCAAAAGAAGATACCAAGAAATGATCAATACAGGTTGGGTTGTATTATAGATGGCAAGAACATAAAGAAAGGCACCGCAAATATTGGCAAAAGCGCCAAGTTTAACCATGCTGTGAAATGATTTTGCGGTTTCAAAATCAATTTTCCGATTGATTTCATGTTGTTCGTCGGAAGTTAGTTGTGGTGCCTCGACAAATTTATGTGCATTGATGGGCTTCGACATATAAGCTCCTTGCTCTCTATAAAAGTGGTAGAGTCACTTTCCCATTCCTTATATAATATAGTATATGTATTATTTTGTTTAATTGCTTAAAATTATTCAAATTGTTAAAATATAAAGCATTACCTCCAGAACGCGTTGTTCTTGTATGCGTGCAGGAATTTTTTCCTGTTTTACGAGTTGGAATCGATTTTGTTCTACTAATTTTTTGATGTAGTCCGGATGATGACTGAAACGAGCACTTGTTTCAAGCGACCACGGATTCTCCAGGCTGATTTCCGTAGTAAAAATAAAATAGCCTTTCGATTTCAGATGTTGATGAATCGTATGAAATAGCGTATCGAGCTCACCAAAATAGGGTAGGACATCGGCGGCGATAATCAAATTATAGGTTGCCTTGTTTTGCTGTAGAAATTGATTGAGTTCCGCTTCTACCAAATTATCATAGATTTCCTTTGACTTAGCTTGGGCCAGCATTTTTTCAGAAATATCAACGCCGGTTAAGTGTTTACTCACTTCACGAAGAACAATCCCGGTTAAACCGGTTCCACAGCCTAAATCTAAGGTATGGGTGTTTGCAGGTAATTCTAATTGATGGATTACACGTGCTATGTGCTGTGGGATGGAGTAGTTTAACGTGCCTTTCATGTGTTGATCGTAATAAAGCGCGTAGTTATTAAATAAATTATGGGCATACTCAGGAGTCGTTGTTGCTTGTTTATTGCCGGTAAGAGCATAGAGCATATGGGCGCTTATTGTATCTTCGGGATTAATCTTCAGAGCACGTTCTAGATATTCTTTGGCTTTAACTTTTTGTTCCAATTTAAGATAAATCGCAGCCAGATTGTTGAGAGAGGAGGTATGAGTGCTATCTAACTCAAGTATGTGATCAAAAAGAATAATGGCTTCATTTAAATGGCCTAAAGCCATTTGTGCTACGCCGGAATTGTATAAATATTCAACATTATCCGGTTCTTTTTGCAGTAATACGTCATAATGCATCAGTGCATTCTCAAAACGGTCATGATGCATAAAGGTCGCAGCTAAGTTATTGCGTGCCTCGATGTTCTCATTGTCCAAGGCTAATGCCTTACTAAAATAATCAATTGCCAATTGGTTTTGCTGCCTTTTTAAAGCGATCACTCCTAAGTTGGACAGCGCTTCTATTTGCTTACTGTCTTGCTCTAAAACGTTTTGAAATGCTTCTTCTGCTTCGGCAAGCGCATTTTTTTCCAGATGTAAAACACCGAGATAAAACAAGGCTTCAGTATGAAAAGGATTTAAGGAGACTACATTATTAAATTGGGTTTTGGCTGCATCCAATTGATTATTTTGCAGCAATAATAAGCCTAAATTAAAATGTGCAGCACTAAAATCAGGTTCAGCATGAACTGCTCGGGTATAATGTAATAGCGCTTGAGGATAATTATGTTGTAATGCATAGACCGTGGCCAAGTTATTATGGGCTTGAGCATAATCCGGTTTCAGTTTTATGGCCTGTTGATAATATTCAATTGCCCTATCCAGGCGGTGTAGTTTTTTGTACGCGTTCGCTATGTTATTAAGCAAACTTGCATTCTCAGGATTTAACGAGAGTGCTTGTAACAGATAGAGAATGGCATTATCCATATCCCCTAACTGAGCATAAGTAAGCCCTAAAAAGTGTAACGTATTGAGATGCTTAGGTTCTTGTAACAGGATTTGTTCATAAAGGCTAATGGCTTGTGGCAAATGACCTTCATATTGGAACTTATATGCTTGCGCAAAGAGTGCATCAGTGTCCATCATCAATTCTTAATTAGAGTACGCAGTTGCTTTAATGCTTGTGCGCGGTGACTGATATTATTTTTAATTTTAGCAGGTAATTGAGCTACTGTGCATTGAAAGTCAGGAATATAAAAAATGGGATCATAACCAAATCCACTGTCGCCAACAGCGTGAGTGTGGATCATCCCTTTCCATAGTCCTGTGGCGATGATTGGTGTTGGATCATTGGCATGCTGAACTACTGCTATGGCACAATAAAACCAAGCTTCCCTCTGTTGTGAGGGAATATGAGCCATTTTTTCCAAGAGTAAATGGATGTTTTCCACATCAGTTGCATTATCGCCGGCATAGCGAGCAGAATAAATACCCGGTTCGCCATTTAATGCCGGTACCACTAAGCCCGAATCATCCGCTAAAGCAGGTTTCCCTGCATGAAAACTGGCATGACGTGCTTTAATTAGTGCATTTTCAATAAAGCTTAAGCCATTTTCTATGGCATCAGTAACACCTAAATCGGTTTGTGGGATACATTCTATTGGCGCTAATAAATCGCGTAATTCTTTAATTTTACCGGAATTGCTGGTAGCGAGAATAATTTCTTTCATAATTTAAGCCATAAAAAGTAGAGGAATATAGCCTGGGCGATGCACCGAGGGCATCTCCTCATCCTCTATTGTACTCGGGATGAAGGCGATTATATTGCTTCTCAACAGGCCTTTTAAACACTATTTTAAAAAGAAAGCGCAGTTTAACGTGGTGATTACAAAATAGAAATAAAATTTATCCTGATTCCTGTATGCAACCACTTAATTGCGATCAAATCTTTTCTTTATTTTAACCACTAGGCTGACCAAAAAATAAACTGTTTAAATAGCTTTGTAACAGACTTTAGGCTAAAATAAGATTTTTATTGGAGCACTGATGATGCCCATTACACATCTTTTATTGGCGCTTTTAGTCGTTTTGATTTGGGGGGTAAATTTTCTTTTTGTTTCCTTTGGACTGGAAGAAATTTCACCTCTGCTACTCTGCGCGCTACGTTTTTTATTTGCCAGCGTGCCGGCTGTTTTTTTTGTCAAAATACCTTATGCGTCATTTAAAGAGATTGTCTTATATGGCTTTGTCATGTTTGCCCTGCAATTCGCCTTCCTATTTATCGGTATGAATGTTGGTATGCCTGCTGGAATGGCGTCGTTACTCATGCAAACGCAGGTATTTTTTAGCATGTTTTTCGCAGTAATTTTTTTGGGCGAACAGCCAAATCTAGGCCAGATTGTAGGTGCTCTGGTTGCTTTTACGGGGATTGGTTTGGTTGCGATGCATTTTGACAGTGATATCTCTTTGCTTGGTTTTATTTTTATTCTTGCAGCTGCCGCAACATGGGGCTTAGGCAATCTGATCACCAAGAAAATTAAAGGCAGTAACAACAACATGATGGCAATTATTGTCTGGGGGAGTTTTGTTGCCTGCATCCCGATGTTTCTTTTTTCTTTGATATTTGAGGGCGCATCCAGTTTTGTTTATACCTACGAACACATCAGTTGGCGGGGTACATTATCATTGTTTTATATTGTTTTTGCTTCGACCTGGATAGGTTATGGGGTTTGGAACTGGCTCATTGCTCGTTATCCAGTGGGAATGGTCGCGCCCTTTACGTTATTGGTGCCGATTGTGGCAATGATTAGTTCGGTTTTCGTATTAGATGAACCGTTCCAACTGTGGAAGCTCGCTGCAGGATTGTTAGTGATTGGTGGCTTGTGCATCAATATTTTGGGCGCTCGTTTTTTTCCTGTAAAAACACAGTCAGAAGCAGCTTTAAGATAAAAAATTTAACGACCTTTATTTGACGTGCCGAAACAATTTGTGCCAGGTTGGTGAGCATATAAGCATGAGATCATGCTGTCCTAGCATACACACGTTTCGGATTCTTCTCAGGCGCACTCAGGCTACAATATTATAGTTAAAATGATATATCATATGCTTTTGCTACAAAGTATTGGCGCTTGATTGTGATTGATTCGAAAACTATTGTTCTATGTGCAGATGACTTTGGTTTGGACTCCGGAATTTCGGAAGGTATTTTAAAATTAGTCCATATGGGGCGTCTGTCTGCTGTAAGTTGCATGGTGAATATGCCGAGTTTTATTCCTTATGCCAAAAAGCTACTCGCTTTAAAAAAATGTCAGCACATCCAAATTGGTTTGCATTTTAATTTAACTGAAGGTCATTTAGCATCCATCCCAGAACAATTATCTTTTACATTACATGAATTGTTGATTAAGTCGCATCTGCACGCGCTGAAATTATCTTTTATTGCAAAAGAGTTTTTAGCTCAATTGGATCAATTTATAAATATCATGCAACAACCCCCTGATTTTATTGATGGCCACCAGCATGTGCATCAATTTCCTGTGATACGGAAAGTCATTTTGGATCTTTATGAACAAAGATTGAAAAATTATGGAACTTTTGTTCGCGCCACTTGGCCGTCCATTAATGTGCCACAAAGTCGATTTAAAGCAAAAGTATTGGAGTTTACAGGAGGTAAGGCATTACTGAAGCAACTGATACATTTAGGCATCCCACATAATCGTTACTTCTCGGGCATTTATGATTTTGCACCTGATGCTAATTATAGAGAGATGTTCAGAAAGTGGATGGCTTTAATGAAGGACAACACATTAATTATGTGTCATCCAGCAGATAAAGTGAGTCCTACTGATCCTATATCCCCGGCGCGTTTAAATGAATTTAATTATTTTTTAAGCGAAGAATTTTTAAAAGATTGTGATGAATTTCAGGTTCATTTAGCCCAAGATGAACATGCATTCTCCCTGTCATCCCAGGTGTAGCGAGGGATCTTTCATCGCAAGTGGGGACTATAGTCCAGGAACTTTCTCATCGTGCGTGGATGACAGGGATTGTAAACAGCTTCCAGGTTAAATTTACTCGTCTTTTTTTTTTATGTATTATCCCTTTTAGATACTTTGGAGTCGTTTAAAAAAAGGAAGAATACCTTGAATAATTTTTTTTGGATCTCTTGTGGCGCGATCATTGGTGCGAATTTGCGTTATTTAGTGAACCGTTTTTCCGTCAAATATTTATCTGCAGGTATTCCTTTTGGAACATTTATTGTGAATCTTACAGGAAGTTTTATCCTGGGTTTTTTTATGACCTGGACTTTAGAGCGGGTAGAGGTTGATCCAAGATGGCGTTTGTTTGTTGCAGTTGGATTTTGTGGCGGTTATACAACATTTTCAAGTTTCAGTTATGAAAGCTATGTGTTGCTGGAACAGAGTGATTACGCCCTTGCTGCACTAAATATTATTTGCAATAATGTTTTATCACTAGCAGCAGCTATTGCGGGCGTAGTGCTCGCTCGGACAATCTAATATGAGTCATGTAAAAGTTTCTATTTATATTAACGAAGGAGACAAATGGCAACATCGTCCCCTACACCTTGAACTTTTAAGTATGCTGGATAAACAGGGAATTGCAGGTGGAACTGTGTTGCGCGCAATTGCCGGATTTACCCTAAAAAGCCCTGTTGTATCAACCTCATTGGTTGATATAGGTAGCAATCTTCCTTTAGTGGTGCAATTCGTTGATACACCGGAAAAAGTGGATGCGGTATTACCTCAAGTAAAAGAAATGGTTGGGAAACGTCTCATTATTCGTGAGCCTGTAGAAGTTGTGAATGGCTTTTATCCGGTCTCTTAATCGCAACTAAAAAACGCCTATCAATCGATTCAATTTGATGCTGAGTCTCTTTTACAGCAGGGTACTCATTTGAGTGTATTTATCTTTCTTTACTCGATTTATTGTAAAAAATCTATTTATATACTATTATTATCTATAAATAGAGGTAATAAACATGAATCATTTACATTTAGCACCGTTTAATACATCACAAGATTTAAGTGAAGACGTTTTAAAACGTAATACTCAGAACGTTATTGCCCTTTTTAAGCATTGGCAATTAAAAAATGAAGAAGAGTGTGAATTGTTAGGCGGCATAAGCCCTGCACAACTAGCTAAATTTAAGAAGGGAACGGCTCATATATCGGGTAGAGATACAATGGAGCGAGTGGGCAATCTTTTAGGGATTCATAAAAATTTGAGAATTCTCTATCCATACAATCGAGAATTAGTCTATCAATGGATAAAAGGAAGAAATCAAAAGCTCCATAATCTTCGCCCTTTGGATGTGATGCTGGAGCAAGGTTATATTGGCATTGCTCAAATAAGACGACTTACTGATTTTTTGCGAGGCCAGTAAACGTGTCTTTATTTGATACTGTCAGGGAATACTCACAAGATATTTTTAGAAATATAAGAGGAATAAAAGTATCTCAAGATTTATTTGATGATCTCAGTGATGATCCTCTAAATTGGGAAGCAGCAAATACGATAGAAAGTCATACTCATCCGGTATTAACCCACCAATCTTTAATTCAACGTGCATTTGATTACAGTAAAAATGATTTTATTGATTATCCATTTGAAAACATAACAAGCTCTCGTTATAGCGATGGTTCAATGGCTTGCTGGTATGGTTCAGAAACATTAAATACAACGATTTATGAAACACGATATCATTTTGTTCAGGAAATTAAAGATTCCTGGGATATTTTTCAAAACCAAGAGACTGTCATCATTGATAGGAGAGTGGCGAAAATTTATTGTCAGGGTTTAGGGCTTGACCTTACTGAAAAAAAAGAAGAATTCCCCTGGTTAATTGATCCAAACAATTACACACCATGCCAAGAAATAGGGAGAAGAGTAGCTCAAGAAGGACATCCATTGTTAATTGTTCCCTCCGCGAGACAGCCACAAGGAGTTAATCTCGTGGTTTTTAATCCGAATGTACTTTCTAATCCAAGGGAATTTTGCAGATTACAATATGTCTTTGATGTAAAACAAAGGAAAATTCAATGCATTCGAGGAGAAAATGAAGTTGTACTTGAGCAAAGTGAGGTTGAGATTTAAATCCTAAGTTAGGAAGCTTCTCTTCCCATTTGTGGGAGGGGTCGTCATGAATCTAACGGCAGGCCCAAAATCGAGATATCGTAAAGCTATAGACTGAAACTAATCCCAAAACCAGAAATAAAGCAAACAAGTAATTTAAAGTCGTATAACGTAGAAGCAAGAAGTAAAGCATTTCATTAATGATTCCCGCAGAAGCGGCTACCAAAAAAAAATGGGGTAAACTTAAAATTTTTTCATCATGCAGTCGAGCAAAAGTAAGATATTTATGTCCTAAGAAACTGACATTAAAGGCAATTAAAAAGGCAAAAACATTGGCGGTGAGCGCTTGGATTTGCATGAAATTCACTAAATTGAATACAACAAAGAGGTGGATTAAAGCCGCAGAGCCACCAATTGCCGCAAAATAAATCAGTCGATACCTTAATTTAAGTTGAGCTGTCATCAAAGCTGGATTCCTCATCAATAATGTAATGGGGTCTATGTTTGACTTCATCAAAAACACGGCCTATGTATTCCCCCACTACGCCCAAGGCAAAAAGTTGTAAGCCGCCAAAAAAGGTAATTGTTGTGACTATGGTTGCCCAACCAGGAGTTTCTATACCAAATATCAGGGTACTGATAATAATCCAAATCCCATAAAATATTGCAAGGGTTGCAACGCTAATTCCACCAATAGCAATCATTCGTAATGGAAATGCAGTAAATGAAGTAATTCCTGTAATTGCCAAGTCCAAAAGCGAGTAAAAATTCCATTGTGAAGTACCTGTCTTTCGAGGTTGTACTTCAAAAGGAATAGCAACTTGTTTAAATCCAACCCAACTGTATAAGCCCTTCATAAAACGATTTCGCTCAGGTAATTTTTGCAGTGCTTTCACGATCTTGCGATCCAAAAGTCTGAAATCACCGGCATTTGCAGGGATATTAATCCGATTGATTCGTGAAGTCAGTTGATAGAATGCTTTGGCACAGGTTCGTTTTAACCAAGATTCATTAGCACGGTTTTGACGCACAGCGTAGACCATATCATAGCCTTCTTCCCATTTAGCAAGAAATTGGCTTAGAAGTTCCAGCGGATGTTGGAAGTCAGCATCCATTAGAATCACGGCATCGCCCTGGGCATAGTCAAGCCCGGCACTGATGGCATTTTCCTTGCCAAAATTTCTACTAAAACGAATGCAGCGGAGCGGAAATTGTGTTCTTAATTGCTGAATAACTACCGGCGTATTGTCCTGGCTGCCATCATCCACAATAAGTATTTCATAGGCGTAACCCAGTTTTTTTAGGGTATCAGTTAATGCCGTAATAAATTCGGCTATTCCTGCTTCTTCATTGTAAACTGGAACAACATAGGAAACGCGTTTTGTATGATTTATTGGTTTGGACATGTTGGGTTTAATTGGTAAACGGCTGCTGTAATAAACGCTTATATTAACCCGAATTGAAAATTCTCGTAAGTGAATTTAAATTTTTTTTATTAATAAGAAATAAGCTGATACTATGGCTATCCTATTTTTGTTTTAGCGTTATGAACCGATGAAGCACATTGATTTTGACGAAATATGGGATACTAAGAAGCAACCTATTTTTCTGGATGAAAAAGTTGCTAAATTTTTATTTAAGCAAAAAGAAGACGTCAATTTTTTTGCCTCACCACTAGATAGTCTTGTGCCAATAAAATCAAAATCAAAATTAAGTCTCTTTGATAGCGCCCCCCCATTTTCTTTTAGCCACAGTTTAGTTCTCTCTGGTAAAAATCAATGGCATATTATTGCTAACGCCCACAAAGGGAAGGGCGGTTTTGGTTCGGTTAATGAATCAAAATATAAAATCGTGGTGACGCATGGCCCTAAAAAGAAGCATTATCAAGCGCAACTCATTCCGGTTAACGATGTGGTCAAAGTACAAAGGCCATCGAAGGAAACTTCCTATGCAGAGCTATTGAAGAGGACAGAAAAAGAAGCATTAAGACAAAAAAAGCATGGGGTCAATGTTATTGGTGTTGTTGGGGCAAAAGACAGAGTCATTACCATCCTTGAAGATTGTGGGACTAGCCTGGATAAGCTATTGCCCTTTAGTCCCAGCTACAACTATTCTTTTCAGTTTCGCCTCGAAGTCGCGGCCAGGATAGCCAGTGAAATGCTTTTATTACAACAAAAAGGCGTGGTGCACCGCGATCTTAAGCCCGCTAACATCTGTTATAAAAAATTGTCTCATGGACAATTTCAGATTATTTTTATTGATTTTGGTTTGGCCGAAGATATTGATTCAAAGAATAACCTAAAACCTTCAGGAACTCCTGCTTATATGGCCCCGGAGGTACTTATTGGCGAGGGCAGCACTTATGAATCCGATATGTATGCTTTCGCAGCGATATTAGGCGAGATTTTTGGGGCTAAAAATATTTTAAAAAATAAAGAGTCGGCGGCAACGTTGTACGAATTAGCCTCAGCAACTTATTGTCTAGACGGTCTTTTTACTGGTTATGATGTATCCGAAATTGATCCTTACCTTCTTGAAGACATAAAAACATTACTCTATCGTTTACAAAGTCAAAAACCTGCAGACCGCCCGAGGATTGATGAAGTCAATAAATTCCTTATTACTCTCCCCGCCAGGATGGATACCTATAAAAATTTTAGTGATAATTGGGCGAAGATGGTTGAATGCTTTAAGCAATTTGAAGGCTACCATCAGAAAATGAACTTGTTAGTGTCAAAACATGAATTAGTTCCATTTGGAGTGAACCCACTTTATGAAAATAACATCTTGAATCACACATTTAATCGAGGGATGCTCCAAAAAAGAGCGGATATTTATAAAGAAATTTCAAGATTTGCTTTACCTCAATCTCATTATGAATTGGCGAAAAGATTAATTAAAGAAAATCGAAGGGCTGATTTTGAAGATCAAGATAATCCTTATCCTAATGTGGAAAAAGTGATTTACATGTTGCAGAAGGAAAACTTGAAATTTAAGAAAGCGATGGATAGTTTTAATAACTGCGTTTGGAGCATTGTAGAGGGCAAACAGCTAGCAAAGAAATTTATTAATACCAACAGCACGGGAATGAGAAAAATTGCCAGAATTTTGTGTTCTCAACTATCCCCTTTAGAACAATTGGCACAATTGAAACAAATTGGTCAGACAAAGATTGAACCAGGATTGTTCTACTTTTTCAGCCATTCCAAGATTTTTGGTAAAGGTCGACATCAGAATATAGAGAAATTTTATCAAAAGCTTGCTCAAATTGATCCGGAAAAAGAGGAAGCAGAGTATTGTGCCAGAGAGCAATTGGATGAAATCGTTCAATTTATCCAAAGCACAACAACCTTTACGCATTAAGCACGCAGGAGTTGTAGCTCTGTAGGTCGCCTTGGCCGACAATTCTTTATGGGTTATTGCGCAGCAATATGGTGTTGGGCCAAGGACCAACCGGCATTCTCCTTAAAACCGAGAGATTATAATGAAGAGCCACACCACAAGTGCGTTAACAATCGTAATAAAAACCGCTGCTGAACCCAGATCTTTGGCTTTTTTAGTTAAAGGGTTCCAGGCGCGATCAATTCGATTTAGTGTGGTTTCTACCGCTGAATTCAATAATTCAGCTACCCATACTATGAGTAAGGTACTAATTAATAAAGCCCGTTCAACAGATGTTTTTCCTACAAAAAACGCTGTAGGAATGGCAATAATGCCAACGTACAATTCAAGGCGGAAAGCAAATTCGTCTTGAAAGGCTGCTTTTAAACCCGCAAAAGAATAAATGCTGGCTTC
Source organism: Legionella sp. 227 (assembly GCF_043161935.1). Lineage (NCBI taxonomy): Bacteria > Pseudomonadati > Pseudomonadota > Gammaproteobacteria > Legionellales > Legionellaceae > Legionella > Legionella sp. 227. The sequence continues at coordinate 1,807,804 of NZ_CP171154.1, forward strand.
TTTTATTTTCAAAATCGCTTTAACTATGAAATGAAACATTCAATTAATCCTACCGTCATTTAAAATTTTTTTAGTTTGTCTGAGATCGCTGTACTTTTCAAATAGATATTCCATAATAAATTGCCTAAAAGAGTTTTTATGTACTTAGACAGCACTTCCAAAAAATTTTACAAGCAGTTCTTAGGGGTTGGGTATGGGGGAAGGTTATACAAGTTTGGTCGATTTACTGGAAAAAAAAGCAGAAAACAAACCAGATTTCCCGCTCTATACGTTCATAGACAGAAAAATACAGGAAAACAAGAGTCTGACGTATCGTGAGTTGGCAGAGCAAGCAAGAAAAATAGCAAGTATTTTGTTTGAAGTAGCAAAGCCTGGTGATCGTGTATTAATTATTTATCCACCGGGTTTGGATTTTATTGCTGCTTTTTTTGGTTGTTTGTATGCCGGGACCATTGCAGTGCCTTCTTATTCTCCGACTACCAAAGATTGGGCTGAAAAACTCCAACATATTATTAAAAACTCAGGAGCTCATGTTGTTTTAACCACTAAAGAGTTTGTGCAGCAAATCAAGAAACTAAAGGGCAAATATGGAAATTATGAAGCGATACGGTTTATCACGGTAGAAGATTGGATGAATGCAACGGATACATGGCATTCTCCATCACTTACAGAAAACCACCTCGCTTTTTTACAATACACTTCAGGGTCCACTGGAAAACCTAAAGGAGTCATGATCAGTCATGGTAATTTGCTGCATAATTTGTTTGTAATCAAAAAAGCTACTCAGCTGACTGAAGAAGACATTAGTGTTTCTTGGTTACCTCATTTTCATGATATGGGACTTATTGGGGGGATATTACAACCTGTTTTCAGTACCATCCCTGCCAAGCTTATGTCGCCATTGACCTTTTTACAACGTCCGGCAATTTGGTTAGAAACCCTATCGCACTATCGCGCTACGGCAACGGTAGCCCCCAATTTTGCTTATGATTTATGTGCCAGTGAAATCACTGAAGAAGAAAAAAGTCGATTGGATTTAAGCCGCTTGCAATTTGTCATGAGCGGAGCAGAGCCGATTCGCAAAGCAACGGTTGAGCGCTTTATTCAACGTTTTGCTTCGTGTGGATTTTCGCCTGAGTTTTTTTATCCGTGTTACGGACTTGCCGAATCGACATTGATGGTTACAGGAGGAAGACGCAAACAAGGAATAAGAAGTCAATGGGTCGATAAGAACACATTAAATCAAGGCAAAGTAATTTATTGTGATGAAACACATCCTGATGCGCGTAGTTTGATAAACTGTGGACAGGTCATTGATCGTTGTACTCTTGCCATTGTTAATCCCGAGACCTTACAAGAATGTCCTGAAAAAGTGGTTGGTGAAATCTGGGTAGCCGGGGCGAGTGTTGCCCAAGGTTATTGGCAAGCACCTGAAGAAACAAGCCGTTCTTTTAATGCGCGAATTGAGAATAGGGAGCCTTCTTTTTTACGCACAGGGGACTTGGGTTATCTGGATGAGGGGTCGCTGTACGTCACAGGACGTCTGAACGACCTGATTATTATTCGCGGATGTAATTATTACCCGCATGATTTAGAAGATACCCTTCATAGATGCCACCCTGATTTGCGTGAGCATTGTTGTGCTATTTTTTCGATAGAAGAACATGAACGTGAGTTATTGGTTATTGTCCAAGAAATTAAAAAGAACGTTCAGGCACCGAACTTAGAAGAAATCATCAGAACTCTACGCAGCACCCTACTGCAAAAACATGGGATTGATGCCGATGTTGTCGCGCTTGTTGGTCGTAATTCAGTTCCTAAAACAACCAGTGGAAAAACGCAACGTTTATTATGTAAGAAAAAATATTTGGAAGAGGATTTAGATTTTCTCTGTATTGATAAGATTGTTTCGCATGAAGCAGAGGAACAGGTCAAGAAGGTTACCGGTTCAGAGATTACCCAGCGGCTCAACTCGATCTTCAATAGTGATCTTACGGTCTTAGATAAAGAAAAAAAATTAAGTGAGTTAGGATTGAACTCTGTGAAGCTGGCCCAGTTGCATGAGACCCTTTCAACCCACTCGGGTAAAGACATATCCATTGAATTTTTACTTGCGGATCCTTGTCTGGGCGACATTATAGACTTATTGCATACGGGAAAAACAGAAAAAAGGCTTGACCTGACCTCCGTCGATCTAGCCGCTGAGTTTCATCAATATAAAAACATGGTCCCGCACGTCACTAGTTCGTCCAAATCCATGCCCCAACATGTATTAATAACCGGGGCAACAGGCTTTTTAGGCGCTTATTTACTGCGAGAGTTATTGACCCATACCAACTGGCGCATTACTTGCCTTGTTCAAGCCAATTCCCTCGCTGCAGGAATGAGCCGTGTGATTAAAAACATGGAGGATTATGGCCTATGGGATTCAGTTTTTCATGAGCGGATTAAAGTCGTATTAGGTAATTTGGAAAAAAACAACTTAGGCCTTTTCAGACAGGATTGGGAATATTTGGCCGATACGGTCGATCTTATTATTCATGGCGCTGCGGTACTTAACTTTATCTATCCTTATCAAAAATTGATGGCGAGTAATGTCCTTGGCACGAAACAACTCATCAAATTAGCGGGTTATAAAAGGTTGAAGGCATTGCATTATATTTCCACTGTAGGTTATTTTATGTCCGCGGATTTGGCAGAGGATGTAGTGATTTGCGAACAATCGGAGCTTACACCAGAAGACGGAATTTATGGCGGTTATAATCAAACAAAATGGTTGGCAGAGCGGTTGGTCGTTCACGCTCGTAGCTACAATATTCCAACGATAGTCTACCGACCAAGCCTGATCACTGGGGAAAGCCAAACGGGATACTGGAACCATGAAGATGTAGTATGTCGGATACTCAAAGGTTGTATCGAATTGGAGGCGAGGCCTACTCTTGATGTGCGCTTCAATTTTGTCCCTGTCGATTATGTGGCCAAGGCCATTACTCATTTTACCATGGAAAAACCCTATCAGGCTGATACGTATCACTTAATAAATCCACACGAAGTCGAGGTAGCGCAATTATTTGGATATATTCAAGCGAAAGGTTTTAAGATAAAGGAGATCGCCTATCCTGATTGGGAACAAATGATTCAACACAAGAGTAGCCATCTTAATCATTCATTTTCTCCTCTTCGCCCCTTTTTCACCGAAAAATTGGCACAGAAAGACCGTTCATTATTCGATTTATATCTCCACAACAATAAAGCGAAAATTGATTGTACTTATACTAAAAATCAGTTGGCCAATCATGGGATTTACTGCGAAAAAATAGATGCAACTCTGTTTAATAAATACCTTGATTATTTGCTTCATTGCGGTTACTTGACACACTTAAGAGCAGAAGCCTTTGAAGAATAGGGCTATCCCCATCACTCCGAGCGCAGCGATATAGGATGGTGCAGGGGCTTGGGCTCAGGTCAAAATGGGGTGTGGTTAATTTATGCTATAGTTCTACAGGGAGATATTGATGAGGAACAAGCATGACGCGCATTCATCAAATTACATCACTGCCTCATGATAAAGAGATTGTCTGCGAACGAGTAAAAGCCCATGGTTTTGGTTTATACGAGACTATGGGGGCTCGTCCAAGCCAAGAGGATGCATCCTTTGCAAGTTGGTACACCGCAGATCATTTTAATTGGCTTACTCCTCAAGATATTGGTCGTCGTTTGTGGACCAGCTATCATCTGGTTAACCATTTAGGTCGCTCCTTACTTTATGGGGGTAGCACGGCATCGACAACAGTGTACGATGGTCAAAGAACCTTAATCACTGCAACTTTAGCGGATTCTCTTTCTTTTGTTGTGGTTTATGACACACAGGAAAAATTGGCAGGAGTGTTCCGTTTAAATAGTATCATTCACCATCCTGGCGTCGAATTAGAACGTATTCAAAGAGCTGGTGGTGTCGTTTTTTTTGATCGCATCAACGGTCAGTTGGCAGTATCACGAGCGCTCGGAGATTTTAATTTTAATGCTCAGGTCGTTTGTGCTGATGCGAGTATCGATATTAACCCGCTTGATAAAATTTATGAACAACTGGAAATTCTGGAAGCAAACGTAGGGAAGGTGCAAATCATTATGACGTGTGATGGTTTTACAGAACCTTTAGCTTCACAGACCCAGGAAGAGCATGAACATTGGCTTTTTAATTGTTTAAGTAAGGTACCGTCTGCCAGCAAGCAGCAGGAGCATCAACTGGCAAAAATGCTTGTTAATGAAGCGCTTGCATTGGGCTCAAGCGATAATGTTTCAATTGCCGTACAAACACTTTCTCAGTCTTCGCCCTTTTTAATCGGAATTTATGATGGTCATGGTGGAAAAAGTGTTTCACATTATGCAGCGGAACATTTGGGTGATATTTTTGATTCCCAGTGTGTTCTATCTCAAGAAGCCTATGCGCAACAATCAATGAGTGCCGATAAAAATTTCATTACCTATTATCGAGATAACAAGGATCATGAATGGTATGAGCCTTTAGCTGAAGCTGAAAAAAAGAAAAGGCAGCGGAAGCGTTTTGGAGTCAGTACGGTTCATGCACAATTGAAATTACTGCAAACCGAAGCCGATATGTTTCTAGCCAAATCAGGTAAAAAAAATACAAGAGATGCTCAGAGTGTCAGTGCAGCAGTGCGCAGTTTTTGCGATTTTATCGATAATTTATATCGCCGCTATGTTGATTTGACCCTTAATGAACACGAATTTATTGAATGCATGATTTATCTTCTAAAAAACGATGGTATCGAGCGAAGTATCAATCAACGATTTTCATTTTTGTCTTTAGATTTTAAAGGATGTAAGGAACAGGTAAACATCATTACAAAACAAGAACCATTAAGACAAATTTTAATGCACTTATTCTCATTTTTGTAAACCCATTTCATGTTATCATGATATTTTTCTGATTACATGGAGGATTATTGTGCAAGAGTTTTTATCGATCAGTATGTTGATTATGTTGGCTGCGATTTCTCCTGGACCTGATTTTGCCCTGGTGACTAAGAATTCTTTACTTTATTCCAGAGGAGCAGGAATTTATACCGCCCTGGGGGTTTCAGTAAGTCTCTTGATTCATGCAAGTTACTGTATTTTAGGACTGGCACTGGTTATTTCAAAATCATTGCTCGCATTTAGTATTATCAAATATTTGGGTGCAGCGTACCTGATTTATATTGGCATCAAAAGCTTATTGGCCAAACGTGAAATGATGAAGTTGGATGCCCATCACGCCACGCATTCGATTAAGGGTTTGCAAGCCTTTAATCAAGGTTTGTTGTGTAATCTTTTAAATCCCAAAGCAATTATGTTTTTACTGGCATTTTTTACCTTAGTTGTAAAGCCTGGGCATTCCATTGCCGCTGAGTTAGGTTATGGGGTAGAAATCGCTTTAATTCACATGATTTGGTTTTCCTGCCTTTCTTATATGTTGACCCATCAGTATGTCAAAACCAACCTGAATCGTTTGCAATTTTATATTGTTAAAATCATGGGAGGATTACTCGTTGCTTTTGGAGTAAGAATCGCCAGTTTGAGTCAAGCAGCAATGCTGCCGGTAGCATTAGCTGAGTAGTTACTCTATTTCCCAGTATGGGCTCGTTGCCCATACTATAAACGCTCCAGATATAATTCATATTAACTTGTTTCATTCTATTTGTTTCAGCCAATCAATTGAGACAATTCATCACCCTCCAGGACAATGGACATAATAATTCGTTAAGGAATGATTTGTATAATAAATGCGCTTCAAGGGTCAAAAGAAAGCAAATCCCTGTGGTTGCAATTTATGATCAGCACAACATGCTGGACTTCGGATATTCGCTGCTCAACTCATAATGAGTTGATTTCGATGCTCGGAAATTCCTGAGTCCTTCCCAATATAGCGCATTATTTGTTCAATTAAAGTTTATTAGAGGTCATCTCATGGTACATCAAAAAGCTACACTCAAAGAAAAGAAAACACACGGAGAAAGCGAAGTCTATAGTTTAGAGATAAACGGCCTCTCTCCAAAAGATTGTGGGAATGGACAATATATGGTTATTCATGGATCCAGCAAACCTCTTTATTTAGCTATTGCGTCAGATAGAAATGATTCGTATATCAAGATTAGTCAAGTATTGAAACAAGGGGCGAAAAATTGTCTCTCTGAAAGTCAAGTCAATTCAGATCTTGAAGTTGATGCACCCTGCGGAAATGAATTTAAGCCGACAGGGCAAAAAGTATTATTGATTTGTGCTGGTTCCGCAGAATCCGTCATGAGAAACATGTATAAAAATTTAACATCTGAAGGAAAAGAGGTTTCAATTATTTATTCCGCAAAACAGCTTGAAGATCTTCCATTTCCAAAGTTAATTTTAAAGCTCAATCAAGATGCACGACACTATATTTCATTTACAGCGGAACAAGGAAATCAGTTTAAATCAGGACGTATTTCAGAACATTTAAAGACAAAAGATATTGATCCTGAAACATCCATCTTTGTTTGCGGCCCGCTAGGATTTGAAAATGATGTCGTTAATATATTACTTAGTAAATCCCATTCAGCGCAAAATATTCATCTGAGTCATTGGGGCAAAATCATTCCTGTAGATTCCTCTTGCCTTGAACAAAGAGGTTTTAAAATTCCCCAGCAAAAATCTGAAGTAGAACACCAACAACAAGCAACACCAACAACAGAATATCATCTATAGGCTAGAGTACGGAAATGGACTCCCTCTCGCCCTTAAGTTAAGAACTCCCTTAGGTAAACATCCCATCAGCAGCGTTGCCGTTGCCATCATAAAAACAGCCAATATTCAGTCATAGGTCATGGAACTTTTTTTTCAATTTAGGGCTGAAATTAAACCGGTGCGATTTTTTTCAACTAATATTGATACTAAGTGAGTACTGACTTACGGTGCTTGATTATGGAAATTAGGGATAATTGGGGCAGCAACACGCGGATGCCGTTACTTTTTATAGGTCACGGCTGTCCTATGCATGCAATTCAAACCAATAAATTTACCTCGAGTTTACATGCATTAGGTAATAAAATCCCTCAACCAAAAGCAATCGTATGTATTTCAGCTCACTGGCTCACAGAAGGTTCGTGGGTTACCCATATGCCAAATCCTAAAACGATTCATGATTTTTATGGGTTTCCTAAAAAGCTGTTCAATATCTCATATCCAGCCCCTGGTTCCCCTGAAACGGCAGAACTGATTCAAACCATTGTGACAAAGACACCCATTCATTTAGATGACGGGCAATGGGGATTAGATCATGGAACCTGGTCGGTGATGCGACATGTATATCCTCGTGCAAATATTCCTATCGTGCAACTGAGTATCGCCATAGAGCAACCCGTGGAATTTCATTATCAAATTGGTCAGCAATTACAAGTGTTACGTGAACAAGGCATTCTGATAGTCAGTAGTGGTAATCTGGTACATAACCTTTCTAAGATTAGTTGGGAATGCAAATCAAGGCCCTATGATTGGGCAATAGAGTATGATGAATGGCTCAAGGAAAAGCTAGTCACTCGAGATTTTATCGCTTTGCTCAATCATTATGATCAGACCGAGGCAGGTCAATTAAGTGTTCCTACAACGGATCATTATTATCCATTGCTCTATATTTTAGGTGCAACACGAAATGAAGATGAATTGGTTTTCATTTATGAGGGAATTGAGAACAGTTCGATATCTATGCGTTCTTTTTTTTGGGGATAAAGAAGTACCCTCTCAATAAGGTTGGCAAATACACCGCCTACATGCTATGGGCACGCAGCAGAGGAGAGGAACAGATCGAATTAGTCCGCACTTATTGAGAAATTACATGATTAATACTTAACTTTTTTAGCTAATTAACCAATAATAAATAAATCATATTAAAAGGAATTATAAATGCAATCTCAAATGGACAACCCTCCGCTTCAATTAGCGATTATGTCTCGGTGGTATGTGGTTTCACGAGCATTACATGCCATCGCCAAATTAGGTATCGCGAATCATCTTGCATTTGGACCTAAAAAGATTGATGAGTTGGCAAAACTCACGGAAAGCAAGCCCGAGTTGCTGGATAGGGTTTTAAAATTTTTAACAAGTTATGATTTATTTCATTACGATAATGGCTATTATTCGTTAACCGAATTATCTAAACCGCTTCGCGATGATGACCCTCACTCCATGCGTGATGTATTGTGTATGGTTGATGATGTTTGGTGGCAAGCTTTTTCTCAGTTAGATGCCAGCCTTAAGACCGGGACGCCGGCGTTTGAACTGCAACATGGAGATGATTTTTTTAGTTTTCTTAGCCAACACCCAGAGAAACAGCAAAATTTTGATAGAGGGATGGCGAAATTATCTTCTTATGATGAAACAGCTATCAGCCAAGCATTTAATTTCTCCATTTTTTCCAGCATTGTTGATATGGGGGGAGGCCGAGGAGGGCTTTTGAAAGCAATTACCAGCCAATATCCTGAGTTAACAGCAATTCTTTTTGATACGCCGGCCGTGATTTGTCAATTGGATCGCAACAGCTTTTCTAAACAAGTTACCCTTCAAGAAGGGGATTTTTTTGCGACAATACCCCAAGCAGATGCTTATGTATTTAAGGGGGTTCTGCATGATTTTAATGATGAAATGATGCACAAAATCTTAAAAAACTGCGCACAACAAATGCCTAAAAATGCAACCTTATTTATTGCAGAACAAGTCATGCCCGATGACAATAAGCCACATCCAAATAAAACGATGGATCTGGTGATGATGGTTTTATTAGGAGGACGGCAACGTACTTTATCCGAATGGCAAGAATCAATTGAACCCACAGGGTTTACTTTTAAAAACAGTTATCCAACGAATAGTTTATTTACTTTAATGGAATTTAAACCCAAATAGAGGAGCGGGCACAATTTTTGAAGTTAATAAGAATTCCCTCTCCACTTTATGGGAGAGGGGACATTTGTGGGTTTGCCCCAGGTTACAATTATTCGGGATACAACACGGAGCAAAAAATATTTTGTGGATCATACTGCTCTTTCAATTGAACCCAATCATCATAACGGTCTTCGAAATGAAGTTGCCAAAAGTGTTTATCCGGAGCATCACCTAAATACCCAGAAAGATAGCGTTTACCTCCTTGCGGTAGAAAGAGTGCATCCAGGTGTTTGATGGTTTCCAAGCAACTTGGAATTAATGCTTTTGGTAAACCGGGATTCAGGATCATCAGGGCAAAAATATCTTTACCTTTAGGAAGTTGTAAAAATCCCGTCGGAGAGGGTGAAGCAATTCGTGCAACATGTACTACAGTAGCATAGTGTAAAGGCAAAGTAGCTAATATCTCCTCCAGGTTTTCCAATTGTGCACCAGATATAAAACACTCGTACCATGGATGTTGTAGCTCCCATTGCCCATTCATTTTCATCGCATTAAAGCGTGAATCATGGCGATGTAAATAAGAATGGATTAATTCATCTTGGGTATGTAAAAGTCGCCAGGGTTTTAAGCCTAAATCACTGAAAGCAGGAGGATTATTATCATATTCCACAGCGACATGCAGCGCATAAAACCATTGCGCAAAAGGGAGGCGACCTTTTGGCGATAATTTCGCACCTTGTAGTGCTGGTGTGCAAAATGATTCCACATAATCTGCATTGGTTTGGCACAAAAGCATGTCATGCAGCCATTCGTTCTTATCTGCATAAAGCAAAAAAAATGTTCTCACTTTTTTCAAACAAGGTCTTAAGGCAATGCGCGCTTTGGTGATCAGACCAAAGCGTCCTTGCCCGCCCAAACAAGCAGACATTAAAGGTGAATGCTGCTCTAGATGGACCACTGTTCCATTTGCTTGCACCACTTCTAAGGCTTTTACATGAGCCACAACGCTACCGTATTTTGATGATGCAGCACCTACACCTCCAGCAGAAAGCACACCTCCAACGGATAAATTACAATTATGGGGAACTACATAAGGAACCATTGATTGTTTTAACGAGCTCTCTAATAAAGCTGCCCATGTGGCGTTGGCGTCAACCCAAATCGAATCTGCATCAGCTTTCGATGTATTGTTGAAGTGTCTCATACTTAGGATTAATCCACCTGGAACTGCAAGCGATTGCCCGCTTTGGCTCATTCCATTGCCACGAACTGTGATAGGCAATTGATGGGTATTGGCATATTGGATAAATGATTGCAGGTCTTCAATGGTCTTAGGCTCGAAGACGGCTAGGGGGTTGGAGTGTATGAGTTTACCAAAATCTTCTTGAAATAAAAAAAGCGAGTGCTCATCGCTGAGCACCGCTTGTCCAAACTCTTTTTTACACTGCTTTATGTGAAATGAGTTCCACTGGTTCTTTGTTTGCAGCATCTTGATGATTCCTTTGTTTTGCCAATTCGAGTCTTCGATTACAAGCAATAATCAATCCATCAAACATCTTGTTAAATGCATCATAGCATCGGTCTACCATTTTTAATGCTTCGCGGCGAGTGTGGATAGGTACTTTTCTCGAAAACAATGATCGTTCCATTTCTTCTTCAAACAAGGCATGGGCCATTTCTACTTCTAAGTGTGATGTAGAGAAATATTTGAGGTTTTTATCTTCTCCTGTGTTTTTCACTTGTTTTGATACTTTTTCAAAGAAAACGTGTCCTGATGATTCAATAGTTAAAAGGAGAACAATATTGAGAATTTCATCATTCGCTTTATAAACTTCTGCTAAAATAGCATAGGCGGCATCACGAGTTAATTGAGTTTCTTTACTATAAAGCCAACTTACATCATTTGTATCATTTGTTGAATCGATATTAACTGCTCCCATATATTTTTTATCATGCAGAAACCATTTTTCATGGCCTGCGTCTTCGAGCCTATGATGACGAGCAACTTTTCTTAAGTAGGGGTCGTTAACTCGTTCTTCATTTATTCTTAAAATATCTTGGAACGTCATTGCCCAAAAGGTTAGTTCAGGAACAAAGTAACTCAATTCTTTTAAACTTTTCAATTGTTCGAGTATTTCAAAAAAAGGATGATTCATGAATTCTTGTTGTTTGGAATCAATATAATCTTGTATGATTTTCATAGCCATCTCCATGAGAATAAATTTGTTGGACAATTTTAACAATGCATGACGCATACCAACTTTTTTTTTCTTTTTTTTGCTCGAATACGATAAAAAAGGAGAATTTGCCCCTTTTTTTCATCCAAAAGCAGTGTACTCCGTCAATAAAAATGAGTAAAAAAACACCATCATGTCAAATTTTTGACAAAGAAGTCCCTTGAATTTTTTAACATAATTTAAAATTCAGTTTAATTATGCCAATTTTTTGTCATATTGTTTAAGTTCTTTCTCTACTTTATTCCAATCAATCGCTTCAATTCGCTCCACTTTGTCGCATATTTTATTTAAAAATTGTGCTTGTAACTCCCCATGCGCTTGTGCCTCAGCGTATGGAGTATTGGTAAACATGACCAAAACATGTTTTGAAACATAATGTTCTGGATATCGATGCATTAATTCGTGTTCCAGCTGTTTCTTTAAGTTAAATTGCTTGTCTCTAATATCAATTTGAATTTCATGGAAGTTATCCAGTGACATTTGAGCCACCGCATCAGTATTTACTTTCCTCGATTGGTAAAATGCCGGCATGACTTGCTTCCAGTCATCATGATATTTATCCAGAAGGTCATTTAAAATACGACAGTCTTCAAAAGCACTATTCATTCCCTGGCCAAAGAAGGGGACTACACCATGAGCGGCATCTCCGATTAATAAGCATTGATCTTGGTAATACCAAGGGTCGCATTTTATAGTACTCATATTACCCATAGGGTGTTGCGTAAACTCTTCCAATAAATTAGGCATTTGCGCAAAAGCATCTGGAAAGGATTCTTTAAAAAAGGCATTGATTTTCAATTCATTTTCCAGTTCAGCGAAGCTGTTTTTTCCTTCAGTGGGCAAGAACAAGGATCCTGTAATCGACTGGTTAAGATTGGGATTGCCTAGCAATAAAAAGGCATCTCTTGGCCACAGGTGTAAATGTTCGTGAATGAGATGATTTTGTGCAGGCTCTCCAATGGAAAGCTCTTTGTATCCATAAGGTAGGAACGTGCGTGAGGCATGAACCAAATGTTTTGCCCTTAATTGTTCACGAACGCATGAACCCGCGCCATCCGCACCAATTAAAAGCTCATATTTTTGTTTTATGAAGGAACCATCCGGTAATTCAAAAGTAACCCTTTTTTTGTCGACATCCAAATCAATGAGTTTCCTGTTGAAATTGAGTTTAACCTTAGGAAATTTTTCTAATTCATTAAGCAGTAACATATTGAGTTCATTGCGTTGAATGGCATTGATGTATTCATCATGATGCCGTCCAAAGGATTGGAATTTAATTTGTCCCTGAAGTTCATGAATCGCACGGGCGCGCATAGGAACCATGAGCTTTTTCACCAGCGGCATGATGCCTACACCTTCCATGCCGGTAATGCCACGACATGACAAGGCCAGGTTGATGGAGCGTCCATCATCTGTACTCATAAATCTTAGATCAGGCCGTGCATCAACAAGCTCAAGTTTATAATCTCTTTTGGCCAGATAGAGTGCAAGTAAAGTTCCTGCCAAACCTGAGCCAATAACGGTTACCTCTTTCATTCCATTCTCCTTTATAACAATCGCAGCCGTATGTGAGGCTAGGTTTCAATACTGCCATTTTGGGAAATATTCCTTCGCACTAAAAGGGAGCGGGTGTCCGCTAGGGCGGATGAGGGGATTGCAACGAATGAACCCTCATCCCTACCCCTTCCCACAAGTAGGAGGGGATTCTTAACCTAATGCCAGCGACCTCTGCCCCTGTTTAGCTATTTCCTTAAAAGCAGTGAACCCTTCCAAATCATATCGGGTAACAAAGTACTGCGACTGCTTGTTTCAATTAATCAATCAATGCCACATAAAAACTCTCTTAATACTTCTCAACCTAATTTTTACCAGCAAAAATCATACCGATTTGAACGAATCATAGGAAATATAAATAGAGCATCATACCGAGCCACAGCGAGGAGATCCCTCGCTACGCTGGATGACGGGTAGACGTTTCGGGATGGATGAACAGGAGGAAGCTCGAGATGACTTAGAGGCGGCTTCGGGTGATGTGGCGTTGTAGCGATTCTAAAGATGACCAAGAATAAAGTCGCGTAATTCTTCTGGTTTTTGAGGCATGGCAAAATAATATCCCTGAGCGTAATCACAACCATGTTGCATAATAAATTCACGTTGTAAGTCGGTTTCTACTCCTTCAGCGAGTACCTCTAAATTTAAGCTATGCCCTAAGTTGATGATGGCTCGTGTAATGGCGGCATCATTTTCCCGATTGACTAACTCACTAATAAATGAACGATCAATTTTTAATTTATCTACAGGAAATTGCTTGAGATAAGATAAACTGGAGTAGCCAGTGCCAAAATCATCGATGACTAATTTTGCCCCCATGTCTTTCAATTCATACATGGTTTCCACAGCATGTTTTACATTATCGACAAGTAAGCTTTCAGTAAGTTCCAATTCCAGGAATTTAGCCGGCAAGCCAGTTTCAAGAAGGATTTTTTCAATGACTTCAGATAAATGTGCTTGACGGAATTGCCGTCCCGAAATATTTACAGCAACGGTTAGCTGATCATAACCTTGTGCATGCCAACGTACCAGTTGGCTGCATGCTTCGCGCAAAACCCACAGACCAATATCAAGAATTAAACCATTTTCCTCAGCCATGCTAATAAAATCATTGGGTGGTACATCGCCTAGAATATGGCTGTGCCAGCGCAATAAGGCTTCAAAGCCAATAATTTTGTTTGTAGCTAAATTAATAAAGGGTTGATAGACCAGATGAAATTCATTTCTCCTAAGTGAATCACGTAACGCATTATCGAGTTGCATGCGGTTAATGATGCGCATGTTCATCTCTTTATCATAAGTGCGATAGGTATTGCGGCCGCTGTCTTTGGCATGATACATCGATAGATCGGCACTTTTCATTAAAGATTCGTAATCATCACCATCTTTAGGAAAATAGCTAATACCGATGCTGCCGGTAATTTTTAAATTGTGCTGATCAATTTGAATGGGTCTTGCGATTGAAGTGAGAATTTCTTCTGCCTTTTGTTGCGCTTGCATTTCAGTCGCCACATCTTGTAATAAAATGACAAACTCATCACCGCCTAAGCGGCAAACGGTATCAAAATCATCTGTAGCAATAAGTAAGCGGTTGGACACTGCTTGTAACAATCGGTCTCCAATGCTATGCCCCAAAGTATCATTAGTCATTTTGAAATGATCCAGATCAAGGAATAAAAAGCCTAACATAGAACCTTTTTTCTTCGCTTGTAAAATGGCTTGATCCACACGGTCAATTAATAATACTCGGTTAGGCAATTCAGTGAGCGAATCATGAGTTGCTTGTTGGATTAGTTGTTGTTCCATCTCACGTCGTTGCGTAATGTCGTTAAGAATACAGACATAATGTTTGACGTTATCAAATGAATCCCTAACTGGAGCGACACTCACTTCCGCCCAGAACACTTCGCCATTGCGTCGGTAGCTTTCTAACTCCACTGTTTCTTCACGTAGTTCCTTAATTGCCAGGTTAATTCGCTTTTGATTGACATGCTCCATTTTGCTGCCATGCAAAAAGGTAAGATTTTGTCCTAATATTTGTCGTTCACTGTATCCAGTGATGCGCTCGAAGGCTTTATTAACATAAATAATCGGCAAATTGGGTTTGGAAATATCAATGATCACTACACCATGCGTACTTGCTTCAATGGCACGTTCTCGGATGCGAAGCTCATCTTCCTCCATTAGTTTTTGGGTTATATCCCTAAAACTGTATACTCTGCCAACAATTTCAGAACCTATCCGTTGTGGTTGCGTAAAGCGCTCAAAAATTCGTCCGTCTTTAAAATGTAAAACAGGTAATTCTCCTTGCCATTCTGGATTTTCATAAAGATACTTCACATCAGCGATGACTGCTTCGGGATTACTTAGCTGTTGTAAGATGTATTCAAAACCGATACTTTCGGTGCCCGATTCCAACATATGGGAGGGAATTCGCCACATTTCCACGAACTTTTGATTCCAATCCACCACCTGTCCTTTACCATTAACCATCATGATGCCATCAGCAGTCGATTCAAGAGTAGCGCGTAATAGAGATAAGGACTTTTCCAATTCTATGTTTTTTTCAAGAATGTTATGGGGTTTCACATTAATATTTTCTGACAGTGGGGCTTTAATAGAGCGCTGAAACTCAGGTTGTGTGTGATACCATTTTTCGAGTAGCGTGGAGAGATTAGGAGTTGGTGTAATCATTCCTAATTCTTCGCATACATTCGTAAGCGATGGTTCTCGGCCTTGTTTTTTAACTCGTTCTGCGGCGTTAGCCACTTTTTGATAGTCAATTTGACGTCTGGTCATGTTCCCTCACTCAGCCCCTCAACTACATACAAATTCGTGCATCTGTTGCTCTGATCCAGTTTTATCTTAAAGTATATACTGTTAATGCATTTTTTGCTTAAACCTAGATCAGGTGAGAAATTCTTTTGTCATCTTCTATGATTCTTTTGATTAAGAATTGTGAGAAGACAAAAAGAGATGAAAGCAAAAATGAGGAAGAATTAAGAAGGTGTGGAATAAAGAGTTCCCGCTCGCGCGGGAAAGGTGATTTAATTATTTTATTTTTTTCCCGGAGCAGCTGGAGCTGGAACGGATATCGGTTGCGATGCTTGTTTGCTTGCTAATTGTTGCACTTGAGAATTTACAGTTTGTATTTGCATCTGTAGCTGACTTTGTACTGTTTTTATCTGATTTTGCAATTGAGCATTTACCGATTGTATTTGTTGTTGCAAATCAGCTTGTACTTTTTTAATTTGCTCCTGCAGCTGGGTGTTCATCTGTTGGGTTTGCTGTTGTTGATCGGTTTGCAATTGTTTTAACTGGCTTTGAATTTGTGTATTGAATTGTGATATGTCATCAGCAAAAGCAATATTAGCTAAAAAGACCGTACAAAAAAGCGATTTTGCCAAAATTTTCATTACCCGTCCCTTAATCGAAAAAATAATCCGTCTTAATACTTTACCTAATCCTCTATAAATTGACTAGGATCTATTTATATTTCTAGCCTGCTCGATTGGCTGCAAGTTTAACGTTTAAAACCCAAATAGCAGAGGATGATGCCAATGATCAGATCAAACCCGACAGCGCTGTAGGCAATACTTTTATTTTGCACAAATAAAAGGGTCGCTCTATCAATATAATGCGGATAAAAAATCATACTCGCACCTTTTAACAAAATAATCCAGGCCATAATCGTGATTAAAAGTCGCCAGCTCCATTGCCAAACATTATGGCCTACAACCATCAGTAAACCCAGAGTAAAGGTCCAAAACCCCAGGACGAGCATTAATGGACCATCCTTTAACAACTCTTGGACATAGAGTGTAAATTGATGCAGGTTGATTAAAATGGCCAGGCTGACCACAATTAGATAAATCCCAAGGACCTTACTTAAAAACTTCGATGTGTCCATTTGAGCACTCCTGTTATTCCTCTTATAATTCAAGTGTAGTCCAATAGGAATTTTGTGAGTGTCATAGCTTGGATGCTTTAATGAAACCTGCGTTGAAGCAGGTGAAACCTTGACCCAACAAAAAGACTTTGCTTGCAATTAAAAATGTTCGGCCAAGGCCCAAACTACTACACATGCAGCTTCTGTAATTGCTATCGAGCGCTAATACACCGATACTTCATTTCTTTGTTCTTCCTCCGCCACTTTCATTACATTTCGTGGGTTTGGCGGTGGAAATAAGCTTTGACTTTGCGCATAGGTGCGTGCTGAAAAATATTCTTCGGTCAATGTTTTTGCCTTCTCTACAAGTAATTGGAATTTTTCAGTCAGTATTTGGATGAATTCGCTGAAGTTATAATGGCTTAATTCGGCCAACATCAGACGATTATCTAATGCTTTGGATAAGGGTTGTCTGCCGTGAAATGTGGTTGGGTTTTGGGTCCCAATGAGGCAAAAGCCGGGTTTTTTTGGTGGATTTCCTTCGAGGTCATAGCCTGAAAGTAATGCATTAAGTAATTCTTCATGCACTTGGGTATTGAATTCTTCAATAAAAACGATTTGTCCTTTATGAAAGGCATCTAAGAGTTTCGCTTGTACTTCTTTAGGATTGGTTGGGGCAATGGTGTTGTATTCAACCCCTTTTGCTTTTAGCAACGCATAGACTAATTGACTTTTACCCAGACCGGGTTCTGCTTCAAGAATGATTCCATTGATACCCAATTCCTGATCCCAAAGACCTTTTATCTTTTTTTCTCGAATAAGCAACAACATTTCGATGCTTAATGCTATTTTCTTGCGTGAGTCAGTCCAAATGAATTTTTTATCAATCGTTTGAGGCTGTAATTGTGCTAAGACTTCTTTAAGTGACTTTTTTTCTTGTTTCCAGCTTTTTTCCTGCTTTATGTCAAGACGAATCGATTGGCTCAGTTTTTTATCGAGATTTAATGTTTTGATTTCACTTAAAATGGCATAGCGCATGAGAAAATCATGGGATAGCAATTTAGTTTGCGACAACTCTTTTAAGATGAAAAAGCGCAGACACATCATTTGCGCATTGCGGGAGGTAATATTCAGTCCGGCAGCTTGTGCTTTGATATAGTAGGTTTGAATGAGATTGAATAAGCTTTTTGCATCATCATAGTGCTCAAGTAAAGGACTTAAAATTTTATCCAAGGGTTGCCCTTCAAAGGACAAATAATGGGGGAAGCGTCTAAATAAATCAGGCTCAAAACGTCCCTCATAATCAGTCGGATTACCTGCAAAGATAATTTTATGTTTTTTTAATGGGTAACAGGTTCCTTCATACCAAAACTCTTTATCTCCTCGTGCAAGTGCTTCGAACAATGCATAATGATTCTGACTGATATTGGCTTCATCAAGAAATAATATGGGTTGTCTCGTATCCTGATGCTCAAGCCAGTCTTTTACTCCAGCCAATCCATGATAGATTTTGATAGGTTTTAGATGTTGCTTACCGTACTGAGGCAGGATTTTCTCGACAAAATAGCTCTTCCCAGCTCCAGTTTTACTCGTTAGAAACACAAAGGAATGATTGTCCAGATAGTTCATTACCATTTCAGGAGTAGTTGGTTCCGCATGGTCAGGAAGAATTCCTGCTCGGTGCTCTAGTCGCAGGATTAAATGATCCAGCCATTTTGCATGCTGGGTTGGGTCCTTAGGCAAATCAATAAAATGGCTATGACATGCTGTCAGTTGGAGCCGTTGGTAGGTTTTCTTTAACTGTTCTGCTAAACCAGGCGTTAAGCGGGCGAAATCTTCTTCAGGTTTGTACTCATGGGTTGTCTTATGGACGGCTTTAAAAGGAGCTGCATGGTCAGTAATTAAGGTGATGTTTGAAGCTGAAACGGGTTCACCATTGACCCAAAGTGTGGGTGGATCAACGAAGAGGGTCTGTAATTGTTGGGCAAAAGTTGTTGCGAATTGTCCTTTGAGAATTACCGGTTTGCCCCCTTTAATGGCTTTTAGTAATTCAGTGTCTTCACCTTTAAATTGTTTGTCTTTTAATGATACATGAAAGAACAAACTGTTAAAATTGGTTTTAGGATCAACATTGATGGTGATGGTGCCTTCTGGTCTATATTTTTCCTCTGCATCATCTAAATCATTGGAAATAATGAGACGGCTCTTTTGTCCTAATGGTTCTATGGGAATTACCCATTTTTTTAATGACTCAGGAATGAATACCTTAGGTGTTGCTTTAATCGTTAGGGCGCAGGATGCTTTTTGGGCTTCTCTTAAGAGGCTATACCACTGGATTTCAGTTAAATTATCGGTGACGATCAATTCAAGAGCGGGATCTGCCGCAAAAAATCCCGGCAGCGGTTTAAGCGTATGCTTTTCAGTGATTTTGTATTGATTAAAAAATAAGGGCAGAGTTGTCTGGTTAACAATTCGCTTTTTTGCAGGCGTTTCTTTAGGCGTAATCACCTCGGGATAAATACTCAAATCAGGTTGGGCAAATTCCAGGTGAAAATCCTTATGCAACTCATGCCATTCACCATTAAAGAAAAAGCGCTTTTTAGCCATTAATTCTTTGATCAAGAAACGGAATTTAGGGTCTTCAAATGGCGCATTATGCAACACTAACTTGGTGGTTTTATTTTTAGATGCCTTTATGAGCGCACCCGGTGCAATGTCTAGAGTTCCCTCATTAAAAGTATGCCGTCCTAGAAAAATGGACTCCCAATTGAGCGGCGAAGGGAAAAGGACATCATCATCGCTTATCGGTTGATTTAATTTAATTTCTGGCAAAACGATGGCAGGGAGTTCAGGTGCTTGGCTGATTGCATCAAAACGAGAATAAAAATCATCACCCATTTTGCATGCGGAGCGTTCGTCCATTCCTACGACAATATGCACATTAGAGGGGATAGGGAGACCTCCGAGATTACGGTCTTCATTATCAATAATGCTATTTAAGCTGACATGACGTGCCTTGGGATCAGACCAGTTAATGAACCAAGTAAAGGATTCATTTGGATTTAATGTTGCATTCTTTAAAAATTGACTTATTGGGCTATCTACTTTCTGATCCTTGTGATCCTCGACCCTCGTGTGATGAAGCACCAGCGAATCCAAGTCTCGTGAAAACAACGTGTTTTTACACAGCAAGGATGCTTGATGCAGCGCGTCTATACCTTGATTGTTTTTAAAAATAAGCCATTGTCTTACGTGCGAATCTTTAGCAGAAAGTTTCTTTGCCAGTTCATCTGCATTTTGGGCTTGAATCGGGAAGTTATTCCAGGTTTGAAATCGATTGCCTGCTTTTAAGGGAGGGACGGCTTTCTTTGTTGTCGCTACAGATTCTTCCTGAGTCTTCGCTTCTTGCCTTTTTTTAAGTGATGGGATCGGCAGGTTAATAATGTCTGCTGCTCCTCCACCTAAATTCAAAGTAAAACGTAGGCTTTTTTGGTGTACTCGTATGAATTGGTGAACGTCGTTATCAATAAGACTGGCACCGATGTTCAAGGCATCCGCCAGAGCAGAAAAAAGTTGCGCACGGTGTCTACAAACCCCGGCTCGTTTTTTAATTAAAGCATTCAAAACATCAATCACATTACCTTTTATATCCGACTCTGCCGATTCTTTTTCAAAACGGCAATATTCGGCTAATGCTTGAATACGTTCTATGACATCAAGTTGTAACAATCTTCGATATGCTTCACAGTCAACTAATTTTCCTGTGGCATCAAAAGATAATTGGGATATCCATTTGAGATGTTCTTTGGGAGCCTTTTGGTCCAGGGTGAAATCAATATTATTCCTTGGTTCAAGAATGTAATTCACCAGACAAGATTCTACTTTTTTATTGAACTTGATGAAGTAATAACCTGAAAAATTACACCTTTTAATTTCAAAATCCGGATGTTCTGCTGCATAGTTAATGAGTTTATCGTAGGCACTTAAAGCAGGTAATTGAAGCCATCTGTCGACTTGGGGATTTTCAAAAATAAATTGACCATACACCGTATTTTTGGGTGTATCTGGATGGTCAAACTGTTCTTCCAATTGTTGTGTAGAGCGTTTTAAGGATTCAGAAACGGGTGCTAAATGCTTTTCTTCAGGGACATAGGGTCTAAAGCTTTTGGTGGGAGCAAACCAAAAAAATGACTCAAGGTGATAGTCTGAAACTAGAGGATCTGGACCTTCTTTGGCTCTGAAAATTGTTCGCGCAGGCAAGGTGGGGATGTGATCGTTTTTACCAATATGTCCATCAAGCGATAAAGAACCATCACTCGGTACCACCAATCCTTGGGAGTTATTTGAGCTCTCTTCTAAAAATTTTATTTCAATTTGAGGATAACTGTCTTGAAGCCATTGTGATGTAAGTCGCTCCATTTTATTTTGGGGATTAGGATAGGATATTGATTTTAAATTAGGTGCCACTTTAATTAATTGATTTAACTCCGCAAAAGTCAATGCCTTTGAAGTAAAGGAAATGTGCGTTAAAGAAGGAAGCGACCCATGGTTCAAACTATTAAGCAGGTCAAGGAGATTCGAGGGATTATTAATTTTAATCTCATATAAATTAGGTGCCGCGGCTAAAAGGTTAAGTAATTGTTTGGTGTTTAGATTATTTTTTAGGGCAATGAACTCTTTTAAATTGGGTAGCGAATTGGGTGCAACATTGATTGACTCGATGTCAATGGAGCAAGACGACATGTCAAAATGGGTTAAATTCGGAGCACAATTCAGGAGATTTTGGAGTTGTCCCGCAGTCATCAATCCGTGCGTGATAACCATTTTTTTTAGCGCTTTGAGCGGATTCTCTAATTGAATTAGAGGCGCTTCATATTCCATCCAATCAAACCCGGATATGATTAATAATTCGAGATTGGGAGCCGAATTAACAAGCGTGTAGAGATCATCAAAAATAAGACTGGCATTGACGCACAGTTCTTTTAAATGAGTCAGTGGCGCATTAATTGTAAGGGGGCTATCCCAAGGTCCGAAACACTTAGATAAATTGAGCTCAGTTAAATTGGAAGTTGCATTAATTAAATCGCTGATTAGAGAGATCGCCATCCACTCATTGACCAGAGAAATGGTTTTTAAATGAGTTAATTTTTTAGGATTAAGTGCTAGTGGAGTATGATGTTTCACCGAGCCATTCAGAAGACAAAGAGATACCAAATGAGGTGAGTTATTTAATAAAGTAGCAAGATACTGTGCAGAAAATCGCACTTCTTGGGCGAAAAAAAATCTTAAAGCAGTCGTTAACAGGACTTCATCATCCGGGTCTTCTTCTGCTTCATCGGGTCCAAATTCACAACAGTCTATGGACAGTGAAAATAGGTTTTCTCTTCGGTTGAGAAAAGAAAATAAGGGTAATCTGTTGTTGGCCAAAGAAATATGGGTTGGTTTTTTGAGTAAGTCAGGATAATTTTGTAGTAAATAGGAAAGATAAAGATTATCGCGTTCTTCTGCGATATTTACCGCTTGACCCGATTGCAAAAAAGTGGGAATTGGTTCTTCTGGGTTTCTGCTAGAAATTTTTTCCTCAAAATGCACGTATTTTTTTCGCCAATCTGTATCCGGATTAGGCGCGGTATCAAAAGACCATTCCAGGGCACTGTTTAAATCACTTTTGCACATTTCGCTGTAACCCAGTTCGCTGTACAGATGCACAAAATCGAGGGTGATGAAGTTGATAAAATGAAAAAAAGCAGTAGGGGAGTTTAAAATGTTTGCACAAAGATCATCAAATCGAGGTACATCCAAAACAGTAATGCGATCGCCGACAAGATTTAGTTTTTTTAGCTGGGCAGTTTCTTGAGTTGAATCTAACTTACAATACAGCTTATCGATGAGCGCCACTTGTTCCTCATCCTCTATTTTTTTTAAACCTTCCTGGGTCGGAACGTATACGGAAAAATTATCTTCAATTAATTTTTTTATAACACGTTGTTTCAATTGGAAATTTTTTGATGATTCATTTAAATTACATTGGAGAATGATCGACTTTTTCTCAAGTTGGGAGGCACCTATAGCGATGGTATCCCAGCATTCTGGATTATCGGCCAGCACTTTATCCAGGTTCAGAACTCCACCATTTGGTTCAACAGAAGATTCAATGGTTGGTAATTGATTCTTTTCATATAACAAGCCTAGCTCTTCGAGTATTTCAGTGTGGGTTTTCATTTAATTCCTGAACTTTATTTTATGTATGATGCGTATTTTTAATGGATAAAAAAGAGCAATTATATATTGTTTGTTATATTTTTGGGCATTATTTAAAAAATGATTTAGAGTCAATTCAGTCGAATTATTACTTATATTGATTATTCCTTTAGAGCGACTGGGTGCGAAGATTCTTTATATTAAGATCAATTATGCGATCCTTCTCCCCAAAGGAGAGAAGGTACTTATAAGTGGATGAAGGGGAATTTTTTCTAAAACATCCCATTACTATTTGCTGACTCAGCCGGAATGGATTGAATCACGTCCCAATGCTCATAAATTTTATTGTTTTCTAGACGAAAAATATCCAGTATAGCTCGTCCTTTTGTTCCCGGTTCTAGAACAGAGTGAACATGGACAATCACATAATCTCCATCGGCAAGAATACGTTTGATTTCACTGTGTGATTGAGGGTATGTGTTTTTGAGGTAATTGATGTAGTTTTTTAAGCCTTCAATCCCATCTTGAGCCATAGGATTATGTTGAATATACCATGCGCCCAAGTAATTTTGTGCCGCATCAAAGTTTTTTTCATTCAATGCTTTTTGATAAAATTGGCTTACTATGTGCTTATTAGTCTCCTGAAGAGATCCTGCGACGCCAGAAATTGAGTGAATCAATAAACCGCCAGTTATTAATGACAACAGTATCTTTTTCATTATTGCTCCTTGTTAATCTAACAAATTGATTATAAATGGCTATTTAAATTAAAAAAGCGCATAATTTTGGTCAAATATATCTAATTTTTAGATGGATTGGAGTGATGAATGATGACTAAGGTCACTTTGGAACAATGGCGGGTATTACAAACCGTAATCGACGAGGGTAGCTTTGCTAAAGCAGCAATAAAATTGCATAAAAGCCAATCCAATATCAGCTATACCATTGCAAAACTTCAGGACATGCTAGGGTTGCAATTACTGCAGCTTGAGGGACGTAGGGCTGTGTTGACTGAACAAGGAGTGGAAATTCTAAAGTTATCGCGACAAATTACCCGGGCGGCAAAAAATGTTGAACTTGCCGCGCTTAATTTAAAATCAACCTATGAAAAATCATTGCGCCTCGCCATTGATGAGATTTTCCCATTATCTGTATTAATGGCCGTACTGCACCAATTCGCTCAGGAAAATCAATCGACTAAGCTTATTATCCATCAAGGCTTATTATCAGGTCCTAGTGATCAATTAGTTCAGGGGGATGTAGAGCTTGCTATTATTTCAAAAATTCCAGAAGGTTATACAGGGAATAAATTAATGGACGTGCATTTTCGTCCATACGCTCACAAAGACAGTCCCTTGCATCAAAAACAGGTTACTCTCGAAGATCTTTATGAGGAACGTTATCTCATCGCTCAGGACTCTGGAGCCAATCATAAACGAAATGAAGGTTGGTTAGGTTCTGAATTTCATTGGAAACTAAGTACCTTGGAAATGAAAGTTCAATGTGTGGCGCACGGGATAGGTTTTGCCTGGCTCCCACAGCAAATGGTTGAAGAGAGAAATTTACCGATCCTCCCTCTGATTATGGAGGAAAATAATATCAGAACGTACCCCGTTTATTTAGTACACCACCAACCTCAAGAAATGGGGCCCTCAGCGAAGCATTTGATTGCGCTCTTTAAAAAATACTCATCCCATTACAATTCTCATCATCTCGAGATCTCTACGCTCAGGATGGCGTCGGATAGAGCCTAATGACATTGGGGATTATTTGGCCTATAAATAATAGATTAAAGCCACCTTTGATAAAGAGAATACTATGACCATATCAAAAATAAGTATTGTGCTCAGTGGATTGATGATTTTATTTTCTGTTACCGCACAGGGTATGACTGAAAATGTGTCGCCATCTGATTCAGATGCAGCTCGAATCTCCATGTTGGAGAAAGCACTGGCGCCTCAGAAGTTAGACGGAGTAGCCAACTTATTTGCCAAAGCGAATAAACAACGTAATGGCGCTGTCCAATTCATGTTATTTTCGGATCAATTGAAAAAGAAATTTGAAGATCGTTGGCCCTATTGGGTTTCCGGGGTTTCTAGTCCATGGATAACTTCTTATAAGATTAAAAAAATGGCGCAAGGTAAAAATTCTTGGAAATTTAAGATCACTTATCAATGGGCAACTGCTGACGGACCATTTAATCCCCCATTGGTGCAGACTATAGTCGTAGCGCCTGTGCCTTCAAATAGCAATTCATCACAAAAATTTTGGATCACTGAATTTAATGAGAAGTAACCTGTTAATACTATAATTACCTTAGGTACCCGTTTAAGGAATAAACAATGCATAATGGAGAGGATGTAATAAAAGAAGATGTTCAAAATATTTTATTTAGAAATGGGCTTGCTACTCATGAATTCAAAATAACAATAAAGAACGGTTCAAGTTATGATCCCAACCAAATAGTCAGTAGGCAGGTGTGGATAACAATTGAAAAAAATTCCATAAAAAAGCAATATGGTCTATATCGAAGTAATTGGCCTGATGATTTTGAAACGGATTTAAAAAATGGTTATTTTAACCTCTGACATTTTAGGCCTTCTGTAGTCTTGGGTGTTGTTCAGAGAGCTTAGGGTATATCGTGTGATTTTGTTAGAAAACCCGGGTTACAGCGTTGCTTTCACCCAGGCTACAATTGAGATTTTATAAATCTTTTTTATTTCCTTAATGCAGCAATTCCCAGTGTCGCTGCGACACCTAAAATTACTCCTACTCCAATAGTGGTTGGTGAGAAAAAGCTATAGGGATTTACTGCATTCTCTTTTTCTTGCTTATTCTCTTGCGAAGGTAATGTAAGTTTTGCACCCTGTTCTTCACTCCCTGAAGTTGGCGATTTTTCTTTAGGAGTAGTTACGGCTTCCACCCATTGCTCTCTCTGTCGCGCAGAGGGCACATCCACTTCACTGTCTGGAGATTCTTCTTTACCTATACGATTATAGTTTTGTGCCGCTAAAAATTTGCGCTCGGCGATTTTTTCTTCAGAATCGTAAAAAATCTCATTTTTTATAATCTCTATGCCACTCGGTGTTATTGGTTTTCCTACTATCGCAGTGGCTTCAATTTCTGTATATCCATTTTGTTGTAATTTTGAAATTTCGCTGTCTAATGTTTCTTTGGTGGGAGAAAAACTTTTCCCAATCTGAAGATGTTCCTCATCTATTTTTCCTTCTGTCTTATGGTCATTCCAGGAAACATTTTTTTTCTCCTTCTTGGCAGCTCCCATAGTCGTGGATTCGTATTTTTTTTGCATGAAAAACCTCATTACT
The DNA here is from genome assembly GCF_043161935.1 of Legionella sp. 227. Classification (NCBI taxonomy): domain Bacteria; kingdom Pseudomonadati; phylum Pseudomonadota; class Gammaproteobacteria; order Legionellales; family Legionellaceae; genus Legionella; species Legionella sp. 227. The sequence goes on from NZ_CP171154.1 coordinate 1,833,912, forward strand.
AATAGCTAAAATTAAAACAATTTTAACAATAAATAATTAAGGAAATATGAGCTCAGTCTTTAGTGATTATTTGAGTTAATCATAGCTATTCATTAATTATGCCGGAACGCTATTAAAATCAAACCTAAACGTTTAATTGAACTATACTTAGAAAAGCAAAATATGAGTCAATTCCATTTACGGGATGCATACGGATGAACATGGAACATCATCGGGAGTACATTAATGAGTATTGTTAGGGAAGCCTATACTCCTTATGTCCCAGTTCAATCACCGCTGTGGAGAGTATTGATACCACCAACAGCTTTATTCCTAATCTGTATTTTAATTGAGTATAAAACCAACTTTCTGGTGTTTCACACTCTGACTGAGTTAATTTCGGTGTTTATTGGATTAACTGCAATGACTGTAGCCGCCACAACGACACAATTCACCAGAAATCAGTTTGTCGTTTTTATTTCTTTAGCCTTAGGTTGGTGTACACTCCTCGATATCGCCCATATCCTCTCATATCAGGGAATGGATTTATTGCCTCAAGGAGGAGGTAATTTAAGCACTCAACTTTGGGTTTCTGCTCGTCTTCTTCAGGCTTTATCTTTTCTTTTTGCGATTTATTTTTTTAAACATTCCATGAAGATTTGGGTAGTTAATTTTATATTTTTTTTAATAGTTCTAGCTATTTTTGCAGCCATTTTTTCAGGTCATTTTCCAACCACCTATATTGATAATTATGGGGTGACTTGGTTTAAGCTTTATTGCGAATGGGGGGTAGTTCTTATTTTGACTATGACACTCATATTACTTTGGTATGAGAAAGCCATGATATCAAAAGAGCTGCTTTTATATATAAGCCTGAGTTTGATCTCCATGATCCTTTCCGATTTAGCAGTTTCAGATTATAGAAATTTATTTGGCATACAGAACATAGTCGGCCATATTTTGAAAATATACTCTTTTTGGTTTATCTACATCGCTTTAGTCGTACAAACCTTACGTCGACCCTTTGCTATATTGGCACGTGCTGCAACAACTTACGATAATATTCCTGATCCTACGTTTATTGTTCAAGCTGAAGGCACCATCAGCCAAGCGAACACTGAGGCAGGAAAATATACCCAGATTAAACCTGAGGAGTTAGTGGGCCTATCTTCCCATAGCCTGTTTCATAATAAGTCTGAAGCGATTGAGCAATGTGCGGTATGTTCGCAACTGCCGATCACAAGAAATAAATTTATTGTGGAAATCAAGACCGGAACAAAGGGATGGGTGGAATGCAGCTTGTCACCTATAGAATCTGATTTATTTCCCAATTCTTGGGTACAAATCGTAAGAAATATCACTTTTCGTAAAGCGCTTGAAGAAGAGCGAAAAAAATTGACCTACGACCTGGGAGAACGGATTAAAGAACTTAAATGCCTTTATACAATTTCAAATTTAATTGCGCTCAGCAGTTTAAATATTGAAGAACTATTTGCAAAAACAGTGAATGAGTTACCCTCTGCTTTTCAATACCCTGAACACATGGTAGCAAAAATAGAAAGTAATTGGGGTGAGTTTAGTTCAAATCCTGATGCAGAAAAATTACCTTATCAATTAGAAAAGGAATTTAGACTTAATGACGGATCTGCAATAAAAATAAATGTATATTATTGTGCTCCCCCTCCACCAGAGACCATTTTTTTACCCGAGGAAGTTTCTCTTTTAGACTCAGTAGCTACTCTATTAAAGACTACGCTTACCCGATTTTACTCGGAACAAAAAGCAACCGAGGCAGAACAGCGATTTAAAGAAAGTGAAAAACATTTCCAGGCATTTATTGAACAAGCACATGTTGGTGTCTACATACGTAATAAAAAGCGATTTTTATATGTAAACCCACGCTTTTGTGAACTAATTGGTCGAAATGAAAAAGATTTGTTATCAATTGGATTGCTGGATTTGATCGACGATGAAACAACAAGAAAACTAGTTCTTGAAAAATGGGAGCAATTAGATCAGGGTGAATCGAGCATTACTTATAACTTACCTTTAACAAGAAAAAGTGACGGTACCTCTTTAATTTTAAGAGTTGATACGACGGTCATATCCTGGAAGGGTACTTCTCAGTTCTTGACCATAGCTGATGATGTGACCGAAATTCAGCACGCAAGAGAACAAATAGATCAATATGTCGCTCAATTAGAAGCAGCTATAAAGGGAACTTTTCTTGCTGTTTCGTCGATGGTTGAACTTCGTGATCCCTACACAGCAGGCCATGAGCGTCGGGTGGGATTAATCGCCAAGGAAATTGGCAAAGAGCTTGGCTGGTCCGCGGAACGTTGTGCATCAATTGAACTCATGGGGTTAGTCCATGACATAGGGAAAATCTCAATACCTGCGGAAATTCTTTCCAAGCCAACTCGACTGACTGATGTTGAAATGGAGCTCATCAGGGCGCATCCACAAGCGGGCTATGATATTTTAAAAGATGTTCCACTTAAAGAGCCTGTAGCAGAAGTTATTTTGCAACATCACGAGCGTCTTGATGGCAGTGGCTATCCTCGAGGACTGAAAGGAAAAGAGATCTTGCCCGAAGCCTTGGTGCTTGCCGTAGCTGATGTATTAGAAGCAATGTCATCTCATAGACCCTATAGACCCGCTTTAGGTGTGAGTGCAGCTATTGCAGAAATTAAACGTGGAAGAGGGATTCAATATGATGCAGACGCAGTGGATGCCGCATTAAAACTTATCGAACAAAATAAATTGCCACTTGAGCCGTAAAGGAACGTTGTATTGAATTTTTTCTTACAAAGACTTTATTAAAAAAATCATATGTCATTCCCGTCTTTGCGGGAATGGCCTGGATGTAGTTTAGTAATTATCATATCCCTCCAAACTAGTTATTCAATCAAAGCGCTGACCGATGGGGAATAAGAGGGATTCCTTACTCTCTTTATTAGACAATCTCTCAAAAATATCAGTATATTAGATTATATTTTCAATCCAAAGGTGTTCTATGTTTCGAAAAACCGCTCCTTGCTTTTTTGCAGTTGTCATTGATGCTTTAGGTTTTGGACTCGTTTATCCAGTAATGACCGCTATATTTACAGCGGAACATAGTCCTGTCTTAAGTGCCAATGCGAGTATGGCAGTAAAACATTTTTATTTAGGATTAAGTTATATGCTTTATCCCTTATGCATGTTTTTTGGAACTTCCTTTATGGGGGATTTATCCGATGTTTGGGGACGGAAAAAAGTATTATTGTTGTGCATGTTGGGAATAACCATCAGTTTTCTACTTATGGGGGCTGGAGTTGCTTTTTCTTGTTTGAGTTTATTACTTATTGGCAGAGCTCTTTCTGGTTTAATGGCGGGTAGCCAACCGATAGCGCAAGCTTCTATTGCTGATTTGAGTACACCTGAAACTAAGGCCTTAAACATGAGTCTGATTTCTATGAGTTTTAGTTTTGGCTCTGTTCTGGGGCCCTTACTGGGTGGAGTGATGTCGGATCAACAATTACTGCCTTGGTTTACTTTTACGACCCCTTTTTTGATGGCAGCATTCCTTGCATTTATCGCTTGGACTTGGATCGAACTTGGCTATCAAGATACTGTTTTAGCTTTATCTCATAAAAAAATATCCTTTTTTCGTCCAGTACAAATTTTCATAGAAGCATTTGAACATCAATCCGTTCGCATTCTGGCGTTAGTTTTTTTATTAATGCAAATGGGATTTAGCCTTTATTTTCAATTCATCATTGTACATATGAAGACGACTTACGATTACACCAATTGGCAATTGGGTGCAGTTCAAGGCATGATCGGTTTAGGTTTTGCTATAGGCATCCTTATTGGCATGCCCTTATGTGTTAAACGATATAAGGTTCAGCACATCGCTTTATTTACCCTTGTACTCACGGGCTTAGGTCAATTACTGGTGTATGTGATGCCCAATTCATTGTGGCAATGGCCCTTAGCGGTGGTTATCGCAACTTTTGATATTATGGCCTTTGCTTGTTTATTAACGCTATTCTCCAATGCGGTTGATGCCCAATCGCAGGGGTGGGTGATGGGTATATCAGGCGCTGTGATGGCTTTTGCGTGGATGGTTACCGGATTTGGCTCCAATTTATTATCCCTAATCTCCAGTGCTGGTTTGATTGTCATCGGAGGCGTGTTGCTGCTTGTTTCGGCACTACTTTTACTAAAAAATAATTGAGAAAAGCCCTATTTGATACTCAAATCTGACTTTTCTTCAAGATTTTTATACCTATTGCAGTTTAGGAGTAGCAGATATTTTCTCCGAGTGCTTTGCAGGTTTACGTGAAAAAAAAGAACCCACATAACTCACGATGGAGCGATTCGTATTCGTCTCCTTTTCCTCTTCAACTGCGATGATTTCAGGCTCAGGATATAAGCTCTCTTGAACCATTTTAAAGCCTGAAAAAACACTTTTGAGAACGAAGGGGAGCAGGGTTAACATCATCAGCATGCTGCCTAAGTTGGTTGATTCATTAAACAGCGCATAATTCGCCAAAGATTGAAAAACTGCGATGAGTAGCGCAATGCCCATAGTATTTGAAATCAATCGTGAAGCATTGACATTGCGGTTATCCATCGGTAAATCAGCGCTTTGATTAATTTCATAAAATGCAATCCATAACCATAATAGGTCAAATGCAACGCTATACCAATGTTGCTGATTCATTTCTGTGACATTTGCACCGACCGCTTTCGCTAGATCAAAAGTCATTTTCCCGCTTTTAAGTGCTAAGGCCATCGTCGGTTTTTCTTGTGAGTTCGCTAAAGGAGCGAATTGCTGGACAAACAAGCTTTTCGGAAGATTAATATCAAAAAGCTCGTAAAAGGTTTTATCAGAACCAAATAATCTTCTTAATTGCTCTTCACTGATATTTGCCAAAGCACCTACACCAGGAGCAAACGTACCATCATCGGAATGATGGGCGATAACCACATTGGAGTTTTTCATCATCATGACATCATTGGTCCCATCACCATTTGCGACGATAAAATAATGATGATCTTTGAGATAACGGGCAAGAATACCTTTTCCTTCGGTACTCATTTCTGCAAAAATAATGACTGGACGTTTTGTTTTCTCTCGATTCAACAATTTTTGAAACTGTGCTAATACGGTTTCATTGACGCCGGCAAATATGACTGTGGCATCGGGTGGACAATTTTTTTCACTTAAACCGTCAAACGCTTGGTCTTCAGCCTGATTGGCGCGAATGGTAATGATGTTTTTCGCATTTTCCGGACATAATACTTTGGCAATATTTACCGCTGCTTTAGTTGTATCACCTGTTGCTACAAATACCGGAACGGATATTTCTCGGCATTGAGCGATAAATTGTTCAGCCCCTTTTTTTACTGGGTTATCAATAATAAAAGTGCCGTAATAGCTTAATTTTTTGAGTAATGATGGATTTTTTAAAATAAACTCTTCAATCGCTTTTTTATCATCTTTATCAAATAATTTTTTTAAGGTTGTAAATTCAAATTCATTAATTGGCGTGTGGGCGATACACCAATCGCGGGATAAAACTGCGGTACGACTTTGCATCGACGTATAAGCCCGTAACAAAGGAGTTTCTTGAAACGCATCCGCTTTAGGCACCCCACAAAAGACAAGAGAGGATTCTTTGCCATCCTGCACGAGGGTGAAACGGCCGCCAAAGGTACGATATAAACCCAGATGAAACGTCTCAACTTCTTTTTTAGAAGCAATCACTTTTTTAAAGTGATTGTTTCCGAGGGTGGTCACTTCCAAACACTGAGAACTATCCAATAAAGATTTGAATAACCCCAAAATGGCATGTTCCTCAGGTTCTAATTCCTTTATATTGTTAGTAAAGGCATAACAAAATACCTCAAAGGATTTACGCCATTGTGATTCTTCGGGTAGCAGTAGATTTCCTTTGTTTTCTTTGAGTAGGTGCTGTACTTCAGATTGCATATCGGTAGTCCACAATCCTAATACATTCATTTGAGTTGTTGTCAGAGTGCCGGTTTTATCTGAAATAATCGCAACCCCATAGGGAAATTTATCACGATAATATCCACCCAAAGCATTACATAAATCCACCAGACGAAGCGCATCAATCGTTTCAAAAGGTTGATCCCCCAAATTGCTATTTAGGCTTTTCATCAAGCGGCTATTTACAGTTTCCCGTAAAAAAGCCTCAGAAAAGGGGATCATCGTTTGAAAGAGGGTGAACATGAGTCTTAGCGTTTCTGCAGGCATTAGAGTAATGTCCCGCTGCAGAAAAGCAGCCATAATGATGGAGCCTAAAATAGAATATAAAACACTTCTTTGCTTGCGTTCGGCGATAATCTCATTAATAACTGCTTTCTTCTCATAGTTACTACTTAATACAAGTTCCTTCTCAGGCTTAATTTGAATAAAAATATTGTCATTCCCATACAGGTTTAATTTATCGCCTACGAGTACTCCTGCTTGTTTGCCATCCCGAACTGCATATAAGTCCACTTTTTTGTAATCTGAGGTCAAATTCGCTTTGGTTTGATGTTCTATCCAAACATCCTCTCCATTTTGCGCTTTAAGATTCACGCTCAATTTTTTACGCTCCAGCGTTGGCGTCCATTGGCCTTCTACGTTACGTTGTAGCGCGACAAGCTCTCCAGATATGGGCACACAATCCAAAGAGATGCTTTCATCACAAAGAACGAGATCTCCAGTACGAAGCTTGTATCTGGGGACACTAACGAGCATGGGTCCATTTACGGTAAATTTTAAAACCCGATGTACCTTATGATTGTATTCGTAATCATGGTCCAGTTTTTCTTGTTGCACCCGCATTTTTTTTATCGTCGATGGGGCTAAATCAGCGAGTAATGCCGGTAAGTTACGAAATTTTTGTACGATTCGGTCCGCATAACGAATATTGTGAGAAATAAGTCCCAATTGAAAGGCACGGGAACTGACCATTAATTCACTGGCGATAAAATGATTGATTTGGAACCAGATATTGGATACTGGCGTTAGCCCGCTGGAAATCACTGCGGTATCTGAGCGTTGTGCGCCTCGACTGTATTGGAAGCGGACGAGTAATTCTTGTGCTTTTTGGGTGAGATAAGAAATGCCGCTGGGAACAACCAATGTACTCGCTCCCAATCCGGCAATTAATGAATATTCATCAGCTACAGGGAGTAAAAAGGTAGTGCCCTTAAAAACCGAACTGTACATGTATGTTATTGCCATAACCTCACTGGCTACCGCAGCAGATAGTGCCACTCCGGACTCTAGTTTATTGTCTGTAATCCGATTTAAGGCACAATATCCTAATAGGGTTGCACTAAAAAGAAATTTGATAACAAAATCATATTCGGAACTCCCCATTAGGTATTCGCTTAGAAGCGGTGTTAGATAATGACCAAGAAGTAATGCGGCACCAGAAGAAATGGTAGGCCAAATGTATTTGTTAAACGTACTCCAATCCACAGACTCTAAAGAAAAGGTCCATGCCAGAGTGTGGTACAGCTCTTTGACGCGCAAGGAAAAAAAATTATTTATTTCTGCTGCGGTACTTTTAAGATAGTAGGTGCGATCGGGTTCGGCGCGTTGTACCAATTGCACGGGCAAGGCCCGGCTGTCTTTAGGATTTTTGCGTTGCGATTTTGAGAAAGTAGGTATTTTTGTCTTCATGTCTAAATCCTTTTTGCATTCCAATAATCTAATTGGATATTTAGGGTCCATGTTGATAATTAACTTATCTACACTAAAGGTTCAAGAGGATTTGCTAAAAAATAATTAAAAACAGCCTTTGAGGTTGTTTTTGAGAGGTAAAAGCAAACACAGGCCAAACCTATGTTTGCTACTTAGTATTATTTAAAGTTTCATACCATGAGGAAGAATATGTGCTTCAGCAGGAAGTGGCGCTTTGTGAGCAAAGAATCCTTTTTGTGAGGCCACAACTCCTGTTGTTTGATCCTTAGAACCCGCTTTATTCTGATCACGAGTAAAGGTGATGCTCTCAATATTCTTGGTTCGATTCACAAGTATTTCCGCAACAAGAGTTTGCTCCTTCAAAATGTCCAAGAAGTTTTTGGAAACATTTTTGACCTTACATGCGCCCTTATTATCTAAAACAAAAAGATCTCCCTGAGCATTCAGGCCATAGCGTATAGAAAAAATTCCCTTAGAGGTATTAAAGTCAGTAGCAAAAGTGATCATCCCTTCCCTTGAGAAGCTGCTTTTGCGTATTACAAAGGGGAGTTGGGGATTATCTGTCAGAATGGTTTTACCTCGTTGTGCATCGGCAACAAAATAGGGACTTTCTGTAAGCTCCTGATAGAGAATTTCACCTTTTGATATTTTTGATTGAACCTTATGAGTGCCAGGTTTCCATTTGTCATCGTAGTTTATTATCAACTTTGCTTGTTCAGTAAGCAAAAACAGTGTGGTTGTTATTCCTCGCGGATGCATGTCTACTTCGAATCGCTCATCCTCGTCAACCAGAAATATTTTTTTATCATTAAAATTAAAGTCAAAGGGAAATGAAACGATACCCTTAGCCGTTTTAAAGGAAACAGAGAACAGTGCATGTTCATCACCATGTTGCCTGCTGGGATGCACCACATAGGAAGCCTTGGGATCTTTAGCGAAGTAATCCTTCACCTCATCAATACTTTTGATAAAGCGGCCATATTGAAACACGTCACGCATAATATAGAATATTTTCTCTTTGGGGCTCATTACCCGTTCCATCAGTGTCTCTGCAACTTTATCCAGATCATTGAGATTTTGAGGCATCGCACGTACCCAGAATGGATAGTCTGGTATTGGTTTTCCTTCACCATGAAGAGACTCTATGAATTGCTCTTTTCCTCCGGCGTAACGATGTAAGCGTAGGGTCACATTTTGAGGAATCAGGTAGGGATATTTGCTAAAATAGTGATTCAGCACTGTCAATATATCCATTCGATCATCAAAAAAATCAAAAACTATTTCTTCTCCTGGATGATCCGCCGCTGCTTTTTGTATTTGTGCAAAAAGCAGCGGCCTCTTATATTCATCAGTTTGCTTGCAAAAAGCATGATGATGAGTATTCTCGTGGAACATACCCCATGTGTTCTTGGTGATTTCGCTCATGATTAAATTGAACGAAGTGCCGATTTCCAAATTTTCCTCTATATCGGCCAGCAGTAAGGGGTCATGTACCATGCCCAGAGCATTGCAAATAGTGAGCATGGCGGGGCAACAAGATCCTTTCCCATTTACTTCGTCAATACTAAGGTCCTGTCTGGTAGAGCCAATGAATGCATAGGTTGTTGAAAATTTTGTATTTTCTCTTTTCAGTTGGAATAGAAGATCTTGATTTGCAAGAATAAGGGCATTAGCCTGCCGGCCTTTATATTGATTACCCCATAATTCCATGAACGTCTTATTGAATAAACATCCATCAAAATCTAAAGATATGTAGCGTATAGTCATTTTGATAACCTTATGGAAAAAAGCAAGCATAAGTCCGGCCTATGCTTGCTACAGTCTATTTAGGGTTGCAGATCATGACCAGGACCATGTGTATCTGTAGCCTCTGCCACTTTGGCTGCAAAGAATCCTTGTTCTGCTACCAAAACTCCTATTGTTTGATTCGTTTTTTGACTGGCACTAAAGGTGATATCCTCAAGATTTTTGGCACGATTGACTCGTTCTGTCACAACAAGAGTCTGTTCTGTCAAAACGCTTACTAAATTCTCAGATATGTCCGTGAGCTTATATGCGCCATCGTTATCGAGAGTAAATAGTTCACCCTGGTTATTGAGCCCATAGCGTGTGGAAACAATTCCCTTTGATGTATCATGGGCGGCAACAAAAGTTATCATCCCTTCTTTGGAGGCACTACTTTTGCGTATCACAAAGGGGAACTCAGGATTGGCTTCCAGAGCGGCTTTAACCTTAGTTGCATCGGCAACAAAATAAGGACTCATTGTGAGTTCCTGGTAAAGAGCCTCGCCTTTTGACACTTCTTCAGGTTTTGACTCAGCAGGTTGCGTAACAGGTTTGTTCGACTTTTCAGTGGTTGCTACAAGATTTTTTGCGTGACCAACATGGGTTGCCAGTGTGGCAGCCAATCCTTGGGGATCCATTCCTATCTCAAATCGTTTACCCTCATCATCAACCAGGAATAACTTGCCTTCAAAATCCAGACCATATCTTAAAGAAACAACATCTTTAGAGGTTGGATAAGAAACAGTGAACAGATATAGACTGTCAGCCTTATGTCTGCTCGGATGTACCGCAAAGGGGGCGTTAGGATTTTGAGCAAAGGAGCCTTTTGCTTGCGCAAAACTCTCAAAATAGAGTCCCTTTTCCGCAAGTTCTTTCATAATAGAAAATATTTTCTCTCCAGGACGAGTTTTTAAAGCAATCTCTCTAAGTGCCTCTGCAACTTCATTCAAATACTTAACGTTTTCATGCATTTTGCGTAAGCAGAATTGATAGTTAGCCATTGGGTTTCCTATACCTTGAATAGACTCAAATAACTTGTCTTCTTCTCCAGCATAACTGTGTATACGCAAGCGTACATTCTTGGGAATCATGTGGGGGTATTCATTAAAATATTCTTTTAGAGTCCATAAGATGTCTAGTCGATCATCAAAAAAATCAAATATGATTTCTTCTTCTGGATGATCCTGCGCTGCTTTTTGCATTTGCGTAAAAAGAATGGTTCTTTTATATTCATCCATGCTGGCACAGCTTGCATGTTGATGAATATTTTTATCGGAATCACTCCATGTGCCGTTGTTAATCTCATCCATGATGCGCTTGTATGAAGTGCCGATGGCCAATTCGCCGTCAATGTCTGCGAGCAGGAGTGGATCAAAAGTAATGCCCAGATCATCACAAATGGTGACCATTGCCGGACAACAAGATCCCCTAAATTGTTTTGGATTATAAATACCGCCGTTTATCATGTCGGTGAAATAATCTTGACGGGTCGAACCAATGAAACCGTAAACTGCTGAAAACCTGGTATTTTCACTTTTTAGTTTGTCCAGGAACCCCCTATTTTTAACCAGGACGGCATCAGTTCGATCCTTACTAAAATTGTTATGAGGTAATTGAACATAAGCCCTGTTAAATAAACATCCATCAAAATCAAAAGATAAATAGCGTATTGTCATTTTTGAACCTTATAAAGTTAATTCGTTTTTTAAAATGAAAAAGAATAGATAAATGCGAATTAATTTTTAGTCCTAAGAAATCAGGTCAATTTGCTTGAGATAGGTGGGTGAACAGATGATTTAAGGTAGGGTGCAAACAAAATATGGAATGGTACTAACCCTTATTTTTCTTATGGATTGGGTTTATTTGTTAAACATCACTGATATAACTTAAAAAATCTATTTCAACAAAATCGAGCTTATTGATTAAGATTGCCTAAGTTGTATCAGTCCTCCGCTCATCCAGATTGAAAGTCTTTATCTGCATGAATAGTTTTAACAATGGCGGTATTTTATAGATTAATTATTAAGGGAATATTAACAAACTTTACGAATTTTTGCGCTAAATTTATACAATTAGGGTGCGCTTGAGGAGGGAAAAATCCGCACTTAGTGTTGTATTAAAACAAATTTCCTCACAACTGACGCCTTATCAAATTATCAACTGAGTATATGGGATACGATCATTACGAATGACCATGTGAATGCAATCCTTAACAAAAATAGTGTACCAATATATACGGATGCCTATTACCCAGAGCCCTTGCCTAAACACTTGGCCCAACATGATAAGTGTCGCAATGAGGAGATCCCTCGTTGTAAACTGCTCAGGATGGCGGAGTGCTTGGGAAACTACTCTTGGTCTGGGTATGTCATTCCACACAAATCAGGATGACGGGATTCTCTAGAGAATACTCGCAAATTCAGAACAGTTGTCTTGAAATTGATTATCAGAAAAAACAAGTCATAATTAATTAAAGGCATCACATGGATGTACGTTAAAATGAATACTTTTGACACCATTGCAATTGAATTTGATTTAACCCATCACAATATGAAACAGGTTGCTCTTGAGGAATTGAAGATCAATACCCAAGATAAAACCAAAGTGTATTGGATCCATAGTAACCTCCAGCAAGTCGATGTTTTTAATCAACTCACCAACACACTCAAATTACCTGAGGAGGTCACTAAATTATGTGCAGAAAATAATTTAACGAATCTTATTGATAATGATAAGGCGCTCACATTGCAAATTAAATGTTTGGCTTCGCTTGAGCTCGATGAGAATAATGAAATTAAACTCGATAACTTAGTGCTTCATCTTACTGCGAATTACTGCTTTACTGCATCGGCACAACCGCTGCCTGTATTATTTGATTTTCTAAACAATTGTTCAAAGTCTATTCATTATGCAAAAACCTCTTGTTTCATATTATTTTTATTTCTTGAAGGGATTATTAATGACTATGCCAAGGTGCTTTTTAATTATGAGGTAATAGCGGAGGAGTTCGATTCTTTATTACAAACCACGAATGAAAATATCTATAAGGATGTTGCCGAGGTAAAGCACCAGACCTTACAAATCAAACGCTACATGATGGCAATAAGAGAAATTTTAATGCGGATTACGACTCGCAATATTTCTGTTGTCTCAGAAGAATGCCGTTCTTCCTTATATAATTTATCGAATCATAGCCATCTCATCATTCATGAAGTGGATTCTATTCGTGAGTTATTAAATAGCTTATTAGGACAAATTGATAATGAATTAATGCAAAAAATGAGTAAGACAATGGCCATACTCACTGCCTTTGCCTCCATTTTTTTGCCACTCAATTTAATTACTGGAATCTATGGAATGAATTTTGTATGGATTCCTGAGTTACACTGGAAATACGGATATTTTGGCGCATTAGGTTTAATTATTTTCTGTGCCTTATTCTTGTATTTCCTTTTTAAAAAAAAGAAATGGCTGTAACCTTATTTGCATCTTTTGCCATAGAATAAATTATCCATAGTTTTTAAAAGTAGCGCTGTGTTCAAGTTCTTGTTGAAGTTGTTTGTCTAACAAAGAGCGGCCACAATCAACATACGCAAATGCATGAGCAAAATCTCTGAGTTCCATAGTAAAAGTAGAGCGTCTTACTGGTAAAGTAATCAATTGAATTTGTCCATTTTCTTCTTGTTCGATTGAATATCGTCCGCCATAGAAGAGGTAATGAGAGAACCAATGACGGTTTTCATGATGTGGATTGCGAAGAATGACAAATTTTCGATGAGTTAGTTTACTTTCCATAGTGTCAATCAACGCATAGGTATGCTGCATGGTAATTCCTTCAGGCGGATCTTCTTTAGGACTACAGACGATGGGTTTTTGTTCTGTATGAGCTTTTTTTAATGAAAGGAACAAATCAACCTCATCATAACTGTACTCGTTTTCTCCTGGCAAAATTGCATAACGGTGCAACCAGCGTGTGACGGCTGAAATCGCTGTAACTGGGGGAGCTATGCTGTGATGCATTCGTTGTTCTAAAAAGTAAATGAACGCTTCTTTTGTTAAAAAGGGATTTTCTTCAAGCAATTGCTCGATGTACTTTTGATTCAAATGGACCCAGTTCCACCACTCATGCAATAGCGTTTGCTGATCCGCAAAAATATATTGGAGCATATTGGTGATACTTGCTAATTTATCATGAGGGCGCAACAGAAAAATTAAAGAATAAATGTCTTTACCATTACAGCCATAAATTACTTTTTTATATAATTGAGCAAGGGGGGATTGTGCTTGTTGCGGGATAGGGATTGATTCAGTAAAACCCCCAAGAAATGCTTTTAACGCGGTTCGACTATCGCCGCTGGTTAGCGTTTTATTATAATTGCCGCCCATAAAAGTAACATAGGCTTTTTCAAGAAAACGGACCCAGATTTTGCCCGAACTTAAAATACCCCAAGATGTAGGTAATGATTTTTGAATAATGAGCCATTGCGGCTTATCATCCTTAAAAAAACGGACATAAATTTTATTATTTTTATCAATCATTGCTTCACGAATGTATTGTTCTCCATTCGGTAAAGCAAGGATTGCATTGATGACCGAGAGAAGATAACAATCGCCACTCATAGCTCCTTGGGCAACATGAGCAATAGATAATTTTTTGGGATACAAAGGAGCGAAATTGTTCTTGTGCTGAACTGTAAAGAACAAATTGGTGCCTTGCGGATTAGGACTCACTTCACATTCTTTGACGGGTAGTCGCTGAGGTGAAGATTCATTTTCAATAAGTTCCAATTTATTTTCCATATATTGGCTCCTAAAAAATTATTAGGTTATTTATAGTGTTACAACTCATCTCACTGCCTGCACCAATTTTTAAATCGCTTTCACGTCGGATTGCATTTGCATGCATGATGTATTTCATAATAGACCCAACAGAGGTATATCGCATTTAGCTGTAAATGTTATTTTTATTTTACCAGATTAATACCACTGATGCTGAATAAAGCCACAGGTGTTAAGAACACCTAGCTAAGGAAAGGAACGAAGTCTTAAAGGGCGTTAGGATGCTCAGAAGTAGAGCAAAGTGTTAAAGGGGGATGATTTCGAATTCATGAACCAGGACAAAGATGAGTTCGGTTAATTTCTGTAGACGTACCTACGCCCATCAAGGTCATGGCAATACCCATTTCGTTTCGTATCAACTCAAGCATATGTTCCACTCCAGCTTGTCCTCTTGCCGCTAAAGCATATGCTGTCGGTCTACCTAGAAGCACTGCTTGGGCGCCTAGAGCCAGCATTCGTACCACATCGAGCCCCGAGCGCACCCCTGAATCAGCAAGAATTGTGAGGTCTGAATGGACCTTATCTGCAATCATAGGCAGCGCTTTTGCGGTAGATAATACGCCGTCAAGTTGCCGCCCGCCATGATTAGAGACGATAATTCCATCTGCCCCGAATGTTACAGCATCTTTTGCATCTTCTGGATCAAGTATTCCTTTGATGAGTAAGGGGCCTTTCCAAAAATGACGTATCCATTCCAGATCTCGCCAACTGATTGAGGGATCAAAATTGTTATTTAACCACCCTATATAATTTTTTAGTCCTATCGATTTTTTTAAATAGGTCGAAATATTTCCGAGATCATGTGGACGTCCCATAATGCCCACCTGATAAGCCCAGGAGGGTTTCATTAGGGCTTGCAAGAATCGACGTTCACGCGCAAATGGCCCAGACATTCCTGAGCGTGCATCTCGATAGCGAGCACTGGGAGTGGACATATCTACTGTGAATACCAGATGAGTCACACCACAAGTTTGAGCCCGTTCCAGCATACTCTGCATAAAGCCGCGATCTTTGAGTACGTACAGTTGAAACCAGACAGGCTGGGAACTATGAGCGGATACTTCTTCCAAAGAGCATACAGAAACTGTAGATAAGGCAAAAGGTATTCCTTTTTCTGCAGCTGCTTTGGCTACTTGGACCTCACCTCGCCGGGCGTACATTCCGGTAAGGCCTACGGGGCTTAAGATGACTGGCATTGCCAGCTTTTGTCCTAAGAGTTCTGTTGCAAAATTGAGATGTCCTACATTTTTTAAAATCCTTTGCCGTAATAGTACCTTGGCAAGATCTTCAGTATTGGCCTTAAGTGTTTGTTCGGCAAAAGCACCGCCATCAATATAATCAAACAAAAATCGAGGAAGTTTCCGTCGAGCCGCTTCACGATAGTCAGTAATAGAGGAAATAATCATGTTCAAGTCCATTGAGAAATTAAAACCTTAGTTCCTAATTTTAATTGATTAAAAGTTCAAAGATACATGGGGTTTATCCTAAATTATAGGAACAGTATTGGATTTTATAAATCAACCAGCTTAGAAATATTATAAAGTGTTCCGTCTACTCATGATTTCTTATTTGGTGAATGAGACTCAGGTGAGTTGTTTTATCACTGAATTAAAATCTCCGGTTAAGACAAACTAATTGCCCATAATCTAAACTTAAATGTAATGAGACATTTTGTTTTTATAAACTATAGGCCAGAAGCATGTTCCGCCATTGGATTCTAAAAAATTTTGGTATCCCCATTATTCGTCATTACGCCAAAAAAATCGAAAAAAGCGCTTATGATCCCTTTCCTTATCAGAATGCAGCACTTAAAAAAATTATCAATACGTGCAGAAAGACAGAGCTTGGCATCCAATGTGGCTTATCTCGATTAAAAACTATGGATAATGCACGAACACTACCTGCTTTTAATTATGAAATGTTACGGCCTGAGTTTGAAAAAATCTATCATGAAGGGAAACAGGGATTCTTCAGTTGGGAGCCTATTAAAGCCATTTCTTTAACCTCAGGAACTACTGGTGGTCCCAAATACATTCCAATAACCCCAAGTTTAATCAACAACTTGGTACGCATTAGTTTTAGCTTATATGCAGGGTTTTCCAATGAATTAAATAATCCTGAGGAGTTATTTGATGGCAAGGCGCTGTATTTGAGTGCGCAACCCTATATCTATGATTCTCCTACTGCTTTGCCTGTAGGCTTCATATCTGGTTATATGAATTCAAAGCGGCATTGGCTTTATAAGGACTTGCTATACCCATCTGCAAAAACATTGTCTATTCCAGATGCACAAATACGAATGACACGTATTTTTGAAGAAATTAAAGATCAAGATATTCGCATGATTTTAGGTTTTCCTGCGATTATCCAATTAGTTACTGCAAAAGCATTATCCTATTTTAATGTAAATTATCTGCAGCAGTTATGGAGTAATTTATCGGTGTGTGTCTATGGAGGAAATTTTTTATCTTCTTCGCAGATCGATTACCTTAAAAAAAGTTGGATAGGTGATGTAAGCACTGAGAAAAAGCTCCTATTTTTAGAGCATTATTCTGCTGCGGAGGGCTTTTTTGGGCATACGTTACATAGTGATTGGCCTGGCCTTGTTTTTAATCCCTTTGATGTCTTTTATCAATTTAAACAGAATCGAGATGATTCCGAGTTCTTGCAATTGCATGAGCTAAAAGAGGGCGAGCGTTATCTTATTTATGTCACAACCCTTGCCGGCTTAATCAATTATGAAATGGAAGATATTATTGAGATCACCTCTGTGAAACCACTTACCTTCAAATTTTTTGCGCGTGCAAAAGAACAAATTTCCCTAATTTCTGAAAAAATCCTTGTTTCTGAAATAAAACAGGTGGTGGAAGGGCTTGCTCATGCACTCAAGCAACCTATTCATGATTTTGCCGTTTATCTTGATTGTAGATCGGGTAATCGGCTCGTTTTTATTTTATCGACGCCAATAGCCAATTTAGACACTTCGATTCAGTTATTAGATGATAACCTTCGTAAAATAAACCCGAATTATAATGAATATCGGGCAAATAATACGTACCAACCGCCACAAATAATTTACAAGCCAGTTAAATTTTTTAACAAATACCGTGAAAAAAACATTCATCTAGGCAATTTCAAGGAAAAACGATTGTTTATGAGTGAAGCTGAATTTAATGCGGCTTATCTTTGATTCCGTATCAATTAATACGGAATCATTCCATTCTTATTTTGATGGATTTGGGACATTGTTCAGTTGCATTCGCACTAGGTTGGTCATTGCCTCAAGCATTTGTTGGCGGGACTCAGGATTTCCCGGGGTTTGTTTGTAAATAATATTCGCCAAAAATGCAGCGAGCGCCTGGGATATGACATTGCTATTACGAAAATGAGGCGGTAATTTTTCCACTGATTGTACTAAAGAGGACAATAAATTTTGACCGATAAAGTTCATTGCCTTGGAATAATCTTCATTGGTTAAGGTTTCAACTGGTTGAGTAGTTTCTTCTATTTTCATGCTCTATCCTGTGATTTTTAATTAAATGAAATTATAGAGTTTGTCTTAAGTCACTTCAATGCACCAACATGGGTTTAGCCATTTTTATGTAGGTCTTAACTCCAGCTGAAATGCATTACGTATAGGAATATGTAAAAAAACTTAAAAAAATAGAAGAATAAGTGGACTCATACACAGGAAAAATAGCCTATACAGGCTATCTGTGGTGATTAAAAACTGCTGCCCATGGAATTTCTGTGTGATTCGGATAAGGCTTCTTCTCCAGTACTTTTCAAGTCACTTATGTTGCGGCGCATCTCAATAGTTTTCTGGGGATTTATTAAATTTTCAATATATGCTTGCCCATTTTTGAGTTTTTGATTTTCAGGATCATTTTCTAAAGCTTTTTTTATCTGAGTTTGAATTTCCTTTAAGCTGCCTTGAAAAAGATGGCCACTACCACAGGAATATACGTGGTTATCTATGGGCTTGCCATCTTGACCTAATTGGACACCATGAAATTCTCGGGGGGGTGTCGCAGTGGCTTGTGCTAGGAAAAATTTGGTTACTTCTTCGGGTGAATCAAAAACCAGTGCACCATTTTTGTCAGGCTCTTTGCCATATTGTTTTTTGAAATCTTCAACTATTTTGGGCCAATCCTTATTTATTTGTTCTGGTTTGATTATTGTTTTTCTTCTATTTTGCTCTTCAAGCTCTAATTCTTGCTGCTGATGTTTCTTTTTTTCTTCCGCTTCTTGAGCTTTTTCGGTTAATAATCTGTTTCTCATTTCCTCTTCAGACATCGACATAATGTATCTCCACAATAATCTTTTTATAAAAATAAAAAAAAATCAACTTGTAATAATATAACTCAATAATAAATGACAGCAGCAATTAAACCGCAATTTATTGCGATTTTTTTACAATTTAAAATGGAACCTTTGTGTGCACAGTGGCGATATGATTGTTAGCATCATTCGAAGCTGAATCAAATGAAGAGATTAAGTCGGCAAGTAAAAATTGGGAGCTTGTAGACCCATCTTTTCATCCCTGTGTCGGATTGATCTGAAAAAATTCCAATTATAATTTACTCACCACTGAATGATCTTTATACGGAAAATTATCCGCTGAAATTGCATCGGCAATTTGTTGCTCAATCGTTGTTAGTGGCTCATCACCGTCTCTATTATCAACTGGAGAATATATACCATGGCCTACCCTCGGCTGTTGGGATTGAGTCCCCTCGTTTAATTGTGCCTGAGGATCTAATATGATTAATTCGCCTTCTCCCGTGATGTTGAAAGCAACGCTATCACCAAATAAAGGTGTAGGATTTGCTTTTGCTTGCGTTAATAATTTAAAAGTTTGTTTATAGCATAGGCTTGGTTCTTCATATTCGCTTCCAGGACCTACTAAGGTCACTTGATCTTCTAAGTCCGACCAACGGAGTTTTCTGTCTGTAAGCTTTTGTAGGTCAGAAAGAATTCGATCTAATTCTTCTTGAACGGCGCTTGTTGTGGTTCGATCACCAAATATATGTGCGACATAATAACAAGGCGTGCCTTTTGCATCTGTTGTGGCGACCAAAACACCGGTACAGTGTAACAATCCTTCGGTCCCTAGAATATCTAAATCACCGTCTTTAAATCCTGCTCCAGCATCTGCCCCTACTCGATAACAGCGTAATTTCTTCATGCTTGCAAGCTGTTCCGAATTAGGTATATAAATTGATGAAAAATTCTTGCACTGTTGTAAGAGTGAGTTGATCTCTGATTCTTTAGAATCTTCTTGTTTCTTCTTTAGACTCTTGAACAGTATTGCGACTCTCCAATTGTCTTTGTCGCCCATATCAAAACCCGACATGACTTCCAAGGCTTCATCTATCTTTTCGAAGGATGAAAGTTTTTTATAATATTCTGATGCTTCACTTAACCTGATGTTTTCTGTATCCAGCAAAACGAGCTCATGGTTATCTTTTTGGACAACAATCTTGACCATGACAGCACCTTTTCTATGGATGATTATTAATTATACACATTGATTGCCTTTAATGTAAACATAGTGGTCATGTAGGTTAAAATTTGAATTGTTGGTCGATTAAGAGTCTGGCGCATACAGAGGCTGAACACCAGGGACGTCTTAGTGAGTCGTTTTTTAAAGGAGTTGAGTTGGCAGTGTCTGCTTTTATTGGGAATACAGCCATTGAGCTAATGCATCAACTCCTGCTTTTAAATCGTTTTCGTCGGCTCCAAAA
This sequence comes from Legionella sp. 227, assembly GCF_043161935.1. Classification (NCBI taxonomy): domain Bacteria; kingdom Pseudomonadati; phylum Pseudomonadota; class Gammaproteobacteria; order Legionellales; family Legionellaceae; genus Legionella; species Legionella sp. 227. The sequence goes on from NZ_CP171154.1 coordinate 1,853,973, forward strand.
GACATCCGCACATAACCTTCTTTGCCAAATGCAATTCCTGGAACCAGGGCAACATGAGCTTCTTCCAAAGCCTGTTTACAAAATTCTTCCGAGCTTGCCTTGTTAAACCCCAGGCTTTTTAATGACAGGAACAGATAGAGTGATGAAGCTGGGGAAGTTAAGGTTAAGCCAAACGCATCATTTAAAGCCTTAACAAGTGTATCTCTTCTTTTTTGCATACATTGTTGTACCCATATATGGACACCATTTATTTCGGTTAAGGCCGCAATGGCTGCCCATTGACTTAAAGTAGTCACGCCGCTGGTGCTCTGACTAACCAAGGCAGTTAAGGGTTGAATCATGGATTGGGGTGCGAAAACAAAACCAATTCGCCAGCCCGTCATGGCAAAATTTTTTGAGCAACTTTGAATAACAACAACCCGATCTTGATATTGGGGAAAAGAGCCACACGATATATATGTATGCGCATCATAGGTGAGGGCACTGTATACTTCATCCGCGATAACAAGCAGATCATGTTCCTGCGCAACGCGCAACAGTTCAATAAGCTCATCTTCGCTATATAATGTGCCAGTTGGATTGGTGGCGTTATTGAGAATTAGAAGCTTGCTTTGCGGTGAACATGCTTTTTTAAGTGACTGGGGTGTCAACTTCCATCCCTCTGCTTCCAAGGTGTCAACGATGACAGGTTTCCCGCCAAATAATTGAGTCATGGCTGGGTAAGAGACCCAATAGGGGGCGGGGATAATGACCTCATCGTCTTGTTGAACTAATAATTGCAACAGCAGATAGATTCCAAATTTTCCACCATTTACGACCAGACAGTTTTCTTTTTTAAACGCACAACTATAGGTTTTATTCATCCAGGAACTGGCTAAGGCCCGTAATTCTGGAACACCTGCTGCTGGAGGGTAAAGGGTTTGTCCTTGTTCCAGGGCGTATGTAGTCGCTGTAACAATTGAGGGATAGGGGGGAAGTTTGGGCTCACCGGCGCTGAGGTTATAAATTTTAATCCCTTCATTTATTTTTAGTTGGGCTAATGAATTAATCGCCACGGTTGCAGAATCTTCAGGTAACCTCTTCTTTATAAAATGATTCATTATTTTTGCACCTTTCTCGAGTTGGATATGATGATTTTGAATAAGCGATTAATAAATTCCTCTTGCAAGTGGTACTGCTTGGACAAATGTTCATAATACTCAAACAATTGCTTTTCACGCGAGCGGTCCAGTACTTTTTTTCCTTCTTGCGATTTTAGCGCACCAATTTGTTTCGAAAGTTCTTGACGCTTTGCCAATATTTCAATGATGCAAGCATCAGTCTGTTCAATTTGTTTTCTCAATTCTTCTAGTGTAGGCATGATATCCTCCTTACTTGAGAAGTCGTGCGTTTTTTACCAGGATAAAAGCAGTTCGATTGGGATGGCTGTCTTGGATTTTTGCTGTCTTTATTTCTAAACCATACAGTTCGGCACAACGTGCTGAGGCAATGATTGCTGAATGGGGTGGCAATATTCCCTCCGCTAAGTCCTTGGCTGCTTTTGCTGTATCAATCCATTCCAGTTGTTCCGTGTTGCTGAAATTTTTTTGTAGAAACTGACGGCATTGGGCAAACCCTTGAGGATGTGACACAATGTGCGTAATTTGATGGGATTGAATGCCTGGTCGTACGAGGAGACATTGATTGATTTCATGCCATAGTTCATCAATAGGAGTAAATAAATGTCTTCCCATGGCTTGGAATGCTGGCTTGACCAATCCACCTATAAGATTTACGACAGGCACTATACCCAGATCGATACGTTCATTTTCGATTGCATGCAGAACACCCTCCATATCCAGTAAGTGAACAAGAGTTGGAGCTAGCCCTTTTTGCTTCGCATACACCAAGGCCGCTTCTTCAGAAAACGAACCTGCATCTCCTGAAATACCAAATAAAGTATTCATACCTGTATCTCCATTGCTAACTCATTTGTTTCTAAAGAGCGCATCTTAGCGAGTTCCAGCAAAAACGTTTCAGTCTGTTCCCAACTGAGGCATGGATCCGTAATCGATAGCCCGCTTAAATCAAGGTCGTCCGGATTCATCGCATCAACTTTTTGATTCCCTTCTTTGATAAAACTTTCCACCATGAAACCTTTAACCAACTTTTTTAAATCGGGGTGGCTTTGAATGCTTTCTAAAACGTTTAAAGCAATATCAGGTTGTAATTGGTGATTTTTTTTGCCGTCTACCAAGCAATTATCATGGCTGACATCAACAATAATCGACGGGTTGATGATCTGATGCATGTCCATATGATGTTTTACTTCTTTAAGATGGGCAATGGAATAATTAGGGGCATTATTGGAGCCGCGTAAAACCATATGCGCGTGCGGATTTCCATGGGTTTGTACTTCGTAGCCATCGAATACCGCAACATGATCATGTTGGGAGGCAACAATACTATTTACGCCGATAGCCAGTGAACCGTGAGTGGGGTTTTTTAATCCTACTGCGCAGTCTAAGGAGGAAGCAAAAATTCGATGCTCCTGATCTTCAGAACTGCGGGCCCCAATTGCAACCCAAGACAGAAGTTCCAGAAATCCTTTAGCATTATGGGTAAACAATGCTTCATCAGCAATGGGCAATCCCATTTCAATGACCTTAACCATCATATCTCGGGTATATTTTATTCCAGATGCAATATCTGGAGCTGAGAATAAATCAGGTTGGTTTACAGGACCGGTCCATCCCTTAGTTGTTCGCGGTTTTTGAATATAAACTCGCATAATGAGTTTTAATTCGTTTTTCACTTTCTTGTTTAATTGCACTAAACGGTGAGCATATTCCAGTACGGCTTTTTTCGGCCACGCAGAACAAGGTCCGACTATCATTAAGAGACGGTTATCACGACCTTCTAAAATGGCTTTGACCTCTTCCCGGTCACGAGCAATTTGTTGGTGGGCCAAAGGAGACAATGGAATTTCTTGAATAATTTCTTCTACAGGAGGTAGTTTCTTTAAGACGGAATAGCTCATCATCCCCTCCTACATACAGTAAGTACTTTGGATAGAGCCTGGGCACGATGTGTTCGCGATTGATGGTGCATGATGGACACTCCTCTTTGGGTTCTATCCAACTCCCATGCTTTTTATTGTCTGGGAATTCGGGTACCAAAACCCCCAGACTAAGCTGGGGGTTGGAGTGTTAGTTACTTTCTACCGACCACCCAGCTGCGGGCTAAAAAAGCTAAAATAAAAAAAGCAAGCAAACGCTTGTGCGAAAGCTGCTTCTTTATTTAACTTGTGGTGTACAGTAGAAAGGGACATAAAAATTCGGTAAAAAATATTTGTATTATTAATATACAGCTTAGTTGGTGATTCTGTCAATACTTCTAAGTAATATTGCTTCGTACTGGACAAGAAACCACTGAACTAAACTGTGTCCGTGCCCAATGTTAATGGTGCCCGTGCCCTTGCCCGGATTTTAAAGGATTGGAGAGATTCACTTTACGCTTGAAGAAGCTCAGCGAACTATCCAAAATATCTGGATTTCTGCGAAGAGAAGGATGTTTTGTTATGGAGACCCACACAGGTTTATTTAAGCGGATTAAGGCTCACTGATGGAGAGTTGTTGGTTGTTGCAACAGATGAATCAATACTAGCATCTATCCTGACCTACGCAAAACGCCGGGAAATCGAGTGCTTGTTTGCATGCTTAAAATCAAAGGGTTTTCATTTTGAGGATACGCACATCACCAAGATTGACTGCATTGAAAAGTTACTGGCTTTGCTGACTATTGCCTTTTGCTGGGCTTACAAAACGGGTGAATGGCGAAATGAACAAAAGGCAACAAAATCAAGAAACATGGCCGTCAAGCGATAAGTTATTTTCGATACGGTCTTGATATCATACGAGATCTTGTATTAAATTGCAGCGCTTCTATGGTTCATATTGGCAAGATTGTTAGAGATTTTTTTATCTTGAAGCAGCCAACAGTCATCATGGAATAATGGAAAAAACGCCAACCTCAACATATGGATAAAAAATGGAAAATAGACTTTTGATCATGAACGCTTGGACGTTTATCAAGCGGCTATCGAATTCATCATTTTAAGTGATGAAATCTTAGAAGAGCTACCCAGAGGGCGAGCTTATCTTGTAGATCAATTACAACGAGCAGCTTCATCAATAGCGCTTAATATTGCTGAAGGCGCAGGAGAATATGCTAGGCACGAAAAACATCGCTTCTATCGTATGGCTAAGCGATCTGCAACTGAATGTGCTGCTATATTGGATATTGGTCTGAAATTAGGCCTGATCGATACAAAAAAACTTAGTGATGCCAGAGATTTGTTATTCCGAATTGTCTCTATGCTCATTAAAATGGTCAGTTCTTCCCATTAAAATCCGGGCAAGGGCACGGGCACAGTTTAGTTCAGTGGTTTTTTGTCCGGTACGAAGGTAATATTGAATGGATTGGACTATATAACTTACTAATAAATAGAAAATTTTTTCTTCACTAAATTATCACTTCATTATCTTGAGGAGCTTAAGAGGAAGACTCTCCTCATGGTGACACCTTTCCCAAAACATCATCCATGCCACATTCAGGAGATTCCTCGTTTGTTCGAAATAATCTGTTTAAAGGTAATCCAATGGATTGGTTCTCAATGTTTTGGTATCAGTGTCTTGCTCGGAAGAGGGGGGCTTAAATCCGCTGAATATTCCGATTTGGCTGGGTTTAGCCTCTTCCTTTTGGGGGTGGCGTAAAATAATTAAAGCAGACTGTAATTGTTTTGCTGTTTGGGCAAATACTTCAGGACATTGGGTTAACACTTTTTCCCATGGTTTGTCCTCTAGAGATACATATAATTTTTGTTCTAAAAGCTCATCACGAACAATCTGATAGACTATATTTGCCAGATAATTTTTACCGAATGAATCACAAACTCCTTTTTCTTCAAGGGAATTAATAATCTGCTGCAACTCATTTAATTTTGCCGTTATGCCTTCATTGTGTTTAAAACTGTTAAATAAAGAGTGCGCATCCTTGATATCAAAAAAACTGTACTCAACACCTAATTCGTTTAAATACTTATCTTCTTGGCAGTAAGACGCAGGCCGTTCACCACGAATCCAAAAACCTAATTCTGCGCAGAGTTCTATAGCTTTGTCGTCATGAGTGAACAGTTCAAGTTTTTTTACCCGGTTCTCTGTCAATATAGAATTTAAAGCCAATCTTAATGCAGCAGTACAAAGTTTTTTATCATTTTGATAAATCTTAAGATCTTCGAGAAAGGCAATATGCTGAATCACGCTTTCATCAGGATAATAATCAAAATCAAGGATCAGGGTCTTATCGTGTAACACTTGAATTTTGTTGTTTGCTCGTTGCACGGTTAAATGACTGGATGTTTCATCCAAGAGAGGCGGCAGTTTTGGTTCATATTTTTTTGATGCAAAAGATTTTGATTTTTCAAGTAATGCTTCATCAATTATCTTATAACTAAAGCGTTCAATAAGATAATAATGACTTTTTTGATCCTCTCCAGAACGCTGTAACCAATCTGGAAATACTGCTTCTGTTTTATAACCTATGGAATCCGAAAGATGGAACGCTTTGTTGTTTCCGCCACTTTGAGTGAAACGAATGCATTTAACTTTAGGATTTTGTTTTACAATTTCTTCAAATTCTTTCCAAAAAACTTTGCCATAGCCTTTATTGAGGTACTGGCTATCCACTCCCATGGAACAAAATTCCGCAACATGTTCATAAGGTCCAGAGAGATATTTTATTCGACGAACACCAACAATTGTTTCTTTGTCATCGATTAAATCGACCATGACGTAGACGTCGCTTTGTTTATTGAGACGGTCAAAGGTTGCTTTAAAGGATACTAAATCTTTTTTAGTAAAAGACATCCATTGGATTATATGATCTTGCATCCATATTTCCCAAACTCGCTGATAATCGCTTTCTTTAACGCGCCTCAGAAAAGGATGTTTGATTTCTAAAGGTTCTTGCATGATGAGTATAAAAAATAATCATGATTCATGGTATTCCTTTTTAGTGCAAAAGTCAATCAGTTGATGCATTTTATGATCAATTGAGATTAAGGAGAGTAGCCCTATATTCGCGCCAGGGTAATACGACCTGATGCACTTGCCACTAGCGGATAACAAAGCTATATTTTTACTTCTCTTTCTAAGAAAATCAGCAATGACCAAAATAGCGCTTTATTTGGCGGGTGGTGGAGCCCGCGGAGCTTATCAGGCTGGGGTGATCAAGGCGATCAACACCATTCTTGGTTCAAAAAAAATTCCCTTCAACATGCTTACTGGAGCCAGTGTTGGCAGTATTAATGCGGGTGTATTAGGTGGAAATGTGCTTGATTTTTCTGCTGGCGCCAACAAGTTAGAGGAATTATGGCGTGATATTACCTGTGAACATATTTTTAAGTCCAGTAATTATGCACTAAGCAAAGCGGCTATGCGTAATATGAGCAGTATGCTGATGAAGCAACGTCTCTTAGGACATATCCTTGATACATCGCCTTTACAGGATTTTATTAAGAACATTATTCATTTTGAGAGTTTGGAATGTGCCATTAAAAATAAGCACTTAGACATGATGGAGATCATCAGCAGCTGTTATGAAACTCAAAGAACCATCTCGTTTTATCAGCATCATGCAGAGGATTTTGAGGATTGGAATGATCCGCTTCATAGTAGTCAACGAGTGAATCTGCAAATGGAGTATTTCCTGGCGTCCACGTCATTACCCTTGTTTTTTCCTCCTGCAAAAATAGATGGATTTCATTATGGAGATGGGCATGTGGGATTAGCGGCTCCCCTACGTGGCGCTATCCGTTGCCAAGTAGATAAAATTTTAATTATTGGCACTCGGAAACTACCTGATGTACAAAATCCAGAAAAACTACAGGGTAGCGAGATTGATTTCACACGTGTTTTGGGCAGCATGGTCAATGGATTATTTTTAGATAACCTCGAGCGTGATCTAGAAATGGTGAGTCACATGAATTCGATGGCGCATATGTTACCCCTGGAGAAAAAAGAGCATGCTCCCTGGCGGCCTATTCAAACGTTACATTTACGCCCCAGTGTGGATATAGCAACAGTGGCTCAGTCTCATTATAACAATATACCCATGTTATTACGGATCTTACTGAATTTTCTTGGTGCAAAACGTCATTCCGGTGATTTACTCAGTTTTCTATTGTTTGAAAAAAAATTCGCCCGAGAATTAATAAAACTCGGTTTTGACGATACGATGGCAGTACAGGATTCTGTTTTAAGTTTTTTTGATGCTTAGAATTTAGGTTTTTATTATTTAAATGCAGGAACGGTTGAGTCCAGATCCATATAAAATCGTTCCGTATGACAAACAGCCAGATTAGATCCCCTATTTTTCATATACCATTGCAGTTCTTTGCGCTCTTCCTCGTTGTTTAAACCTTGCTTATACTCAGTAACGAGTTCATCGAGTTTTTCTTTTAATAAAATAATGCGCTGTCGTTGAGTGGTCGATAATGGGTTTTTAAAAAAACTCAATGCCTTGCCTATTGTTGCGTGGCGTTGAGTGTTTTTTGTAGAATCAACGATTTTTTCATAGCATGCCTCAAGGAAATCTAATTTTTCAGTCATTGTCGCAAAGGTGGCGATCGACGCATTCAGTTGTGCTTTTGAAAAGGCATGGTGCTGTTTTTTTTCCTTGAATCCCGCAGAGATTTTGTTAAGTTCTGTTTGAACTTTTTCTGTATTTTTCTCACCAAATTTAGAAAGAAGCTGCATATTTACAAGGATAGGAATTAATTGCCTTACTGAGCTTTCATCAATTGATATACTTTGGCCAAAATTTTTGAATTTAAGGATTGTTAAGTTTTTAACCTTATCTTCAGTATGTTTTCCAAATACTAATTTTTGCTCTTTATTGGTAACTTTTTGATCGCCCTCAACGATTAATTGCTCCTCAAGCGAATCGAGTAATCTGCAAATTTTCTTAAATTCAGCATTAGAGGTGGCACTAAAAAGACGATACTTTAGTGTCAGTATCTCGGGATACTTATGATCACTACCCGCTATTTGGATAAAAGTCTTTATTTTTTGAATTTCTTTACGATAAGGATGTTCTAAACTATCAATATCAATTTTATAAAGATTTTTCCAAACATCACTGTGAGTTACCATATTCCAAACGATAGCAAATCCATCATCACTCAATCTCGGAGGATTGTAGTTCCTGAATAAACGTGCCTTATCACTATTATCGCGGTGAAGCAATTCTTGAAATAATTTTGCGCCATCTTTTGGAGAGTCCAAACTTACTTTGCGGGTTCTAAAGGCATGGAATTCACGATCCACAAGCTCCCAAGTTGTTTTTGACCATTTTTGTTTGGTGTGTTTGAAAATGATCTGATGCATATGATTGAGCATCATATGAAATTCAGGGTTGATTGAACTATGTAGTTTCGCATGATACGAATCGTGTGCGGTGACTACGGGCATTGGCGTCTCACGATATTCATGAATCCCCTTTGTCGTTGCTTCCACTCCACTATCGCGCATACTAATCGCTGTAGGTCTATAATAGGATTCAACTCCTTCTTTGACTGAATCAATTCCTATCGTGCCTATTTTTGTCCGACTCGCAGTAGCATGGTTGATTCCATGCTGTGCAATTTGCAGTGCTTCGATCACACCAAAGGACATATGTAGATCATAATGCTGTTGATTGTAGGGAATACTGTACCAGGCACCAAGTCTTTGCAAAGCGTTGCCCAATGTAGACACAAAGAATATTGGTGCAATGATATAGGGATTATATTCTGAAAGATAAAAAATTTGTTCTGATTTGGGCAACGCTTGAATCAATAAGCGTAATCGCTCTAAGTGCCAATCAGTGAGATTCTCTCCATATGCTTTTTTCCGCATCGTTGGGAGCCATAATTCTTGTGCCTCTTTGGTAAATTCACCTGCCTCATCAAGGATAGGAAACGTTTTTAGAGGGTCTGTAAATTGCGCTCGAGCAAGTATCGTGGACATTTGTTGACGGGTGATTTTATTTTGTTTAAAGAGCCACAATGCATAAAAAATATGCTCTTCTTTTTTTAAGGCCTCGTCTTCAAAATCCCCGCGGGCAAGCGCTTTTGCAACCTGGTCCAAACCTTTAGCATTGAGAGTCATATGTGGCGGAATAGTAATTTTATTGCCATTTAAAAAGTCATCAAAATCATCAGAATGTAGGGTTCTTTCTGGATCTACAGGAAACTGTTTTGTATTGGGGTCTATGAACCCAGGATGTTTGTATTTAGCATTTTTATTTTCTCTAGGAACAAACACGCGTACTGTTGGATCAAAAGTGACATCAACACCTGGTGGAATTTCCGGCGAAAAAAAACGACCAAAAAATGATTGCCACGCAGCAGTGGCATCTTCAACAGTACCAATTTCACTTAAACCATAATTATCAGGCATACATTTTAGATAAAAAATACTCTCTTTGTATATTTATTATAATTGAAAATTATTATAAGAAGCTTAATGAGAATGAAAAACGTTGATCAGCACTTAATTAGCTCTATTCGCGTCCATGGAAGTGAATTACAATCAACAGAAGTAAGTACTCAATGAGGGTTAATGCTCATGCATCAAATTTGATTTGAGTTTTAAGGTAAGATCAAACAGGGAAATAGTCATTAATTGATTAATCTCAATAAATCTTAGGAGTAATAAAAACAATGGAAGGCGTGGTCATTTGTTTAATTCTTCTTTTTCTACTGGTGATTTCTGGTGTCATTACACGCTTTGTTTCCTTCCTGCCAACGCCATTAATACAAATTGCCATAGGGACACTTCTGGCCGATTTATTTCCCGCTTTCTTTGATGTGGGATTTAATCCAGAACTTTTTATGTTGTTGTTTGTCCCTCCTTTATTATTCAATGACAGCTGGCATTTTCCAAAACGTGAGTTTCTCCTCTACACCCGGCCTATCATTATGTTATCGATTGGTTTGGTATTTTTTACGGTGGCTGGGATTGGTTATTTGGTGCATTGGTTAATTCCGCTCATTCCTTTGCCTGCTGCATTTGCATTGGCGGCAGCACTTTCACCGACCGATGCCGTATCACTTAGGTCAATGACCGCTGGAGCGCGCATACCCGATCGCATCATGCATATATTACAAGGCGAGGCACTGTTAAATGATGCTTCGGGCTTGGTTTCGTTTAAATTAGCGGTTGCTGCGATGTTAACCGGAGTTTTCTCGCTGACGGCAGCAATCTGGAGCCTCTTGTTCATTAGCCTTGGTGGAATTGGTGTTGGGGTAATTCTTACTTATATTTTTATTTCGCTATTAGGTAAGTTAACCAAACATAACGTTCATGAAACCACTACTGAAAATTTATTATTGCTGCTTTTACCTTTTACCGTATATCTTGCTGCTGAAAAATTAGGTTTTTCAGGGATATTGGCTACTGTTGCCGCAGGTTTTACAGTAGACCGGGCCGGATTTTTAGATCGAACAATGGCCAAAATGCGTCTTGAAGGTCATTTTGTTTGGGAGGTTCTTGATATTACTTTAAACGGAATTATCTTTATCCTTTTGGGATTATATTTACCCCATTCAATTAAGTTCCTCAAAGCAACTGGATATAGTTTGTCCGAATACGCAATGATTGTTGTTCTTATTACCGTGACCTTAATTCTTCTGCGTACCTTATGGATTTATTTAACATTACCTTTTGAAGGATTAATATCCAGACGTAATAAGAGTTCCTGGCGTTTTCCTAATTTAAAAATAATCAGTACTTTTTCACTCGGCGGTGTCCGTGGGGCAATTGCTTTGGCTGCGATTTTATCATTACCGCATATGGTCGATGGAGGACCTTTTCCTGAGCGTAAACTTTTAATTATTCTTGTGATTGGTGTTGTTCTGTGCTCTTTAATTATTAGTAGTTTGCTCTTGCCTTTGATTACTCCAGGGTTAAAAAACTTGCTTCATAAACATACCCAAGATGAAGAAAATGAAGCGGTGCTTGCCTTATCTAAAGCAGCTGTAGAAGCAATCAAAATAAAAATGGAGCGCTTATGTGAAGAGGCCAATGAGCGTGAGAGGGTTTTGTGTATTGAGGTTGCAAACAAATTAATGGATTCGTTTAATCAATTTATTGTATCAAACCATGGAACGGAAAATGAAAAATTAGAAAGTATATTAGCCTTAACATTCGAACGACAATTACGCTATGCGGCTTTAGAGGGAGCCCATCAAGAGTTACGTACGTTGAGGAAAGCAAGAAAAATCAATAATACGACCATGATGAAAATTATTTCTCGTCTTGATTTACGGCAAATTGCGTTACATACAGAACATCAAACCATTTCGAGTTCCTTGGAAAAAAAGATTCAAGGAGTAAAAAATATTTTTAGCACCCAAGCGGATTGAGTTGTTCTGGAGCGGGTCATTTTACAGTGTCTCTTCTAAGAAGAAAAAAGGAGGAGGGTGTGAGAACATTCAGGTGGCTCTAAAAACGCCATTATTCCAGCGAGTAACTATTAAATACTTGCGCCTCTTGTTTATTGGATTCAGCATTTTTATTCATCCAATTATTCGTAAGCTCCTTTTCGCGGGCTGTTTTTGCATCACGAAAAAAAAATGAAGTTCCCCATCGCATGCGACCAAACCCTACGAGCAGCCCTATACCACCAAAACAACTGATGATCAGTATGATGTCTGCAAGAAAGCGTCTCGTGCTGTGCCGATGATGAAATTCCTGATGTGCCAGTTTTTTCAACTGTTGGGATATCTCTTTAATCGGTAAACTGGATTTACGAATATCGACAGCCTTAGAATAAAAACGTTTAATAGACTCACTGTATTCCATACCAAACTGATTCTTTTTATTCAGTGCCAATTTTTCTTTGCAGAATTGTTCTAATCTTTTTAGGTCTTCATCGAGATATTTATTGTTTACAAATGGGATTGGGTGATGCTCAGCAGCACTAAAATGGGCCAGTATTTCTTTCTTGCTCACTTGAAAAAGTTCTTCTGGGCAACCTGAGCTGTCTAATTTTTGAATCTTCAGGGTATTACTCAGTGGAATTTGAGCCTGAATCAACTTAGGGAAAACCAATTGTAGTGAATCAAATGGAGGTCTAAAATCACCACTTTTATTGTTAATGCGCTCTAATAAATTATTTTTTTTATCAAAATAAACATTGCCTGCTGTGAGACAATATGCCTTTGAGGGTGAGTTTTCCCCAGTCATCTGCCAATGGGCTGGAATAGGACCACCAGGATATCCCTCGTGGGCAAACACAAGCTCCCCGTTGGTTCTTATTAAAAAGCGAAGAATTTTATAAGTTTTCTCGCCAATTTTATCTTGTGCACATTCAGGGGCTTGCAATAATTGCAGTATCTTCTCAGGTGGGACTACAATTGGAGCCGAGGTGATTTTTTTAATTGAGCCACTCATAGAAATGGGTTCTTTTTTATAGTGGGTGTTAAATAGTTTAGATAGCATAAAAAAGATGAACCCTATGAATGATGATCATATTTTGGATAATCTTAACATATTATTGCCAAAAGTGCAGGCCAGTTAGCATTTACTGGAATGTTATTAATCAAAATCCAGAAACAGTCTTATCTATATTTTTTATATAAAATAATTCCTATTGTTCATTTCTTTTGGGGAAAAACGTGTATCCGTGTTTGTCCTTAATATCAGAACAATAATTCGGTACAATGTGATTCAGTTTAAGCATTGAGTGGTTGATTATGAATTATCAATATCATCATGTTGGAATTCCGATAACAGAACCCCGTCCGGGAGAGCGTTATAGCTCCCTTATGGATACGTATACCTCCGGTGGGGAATTACCTGGCCGAATTCAATATCATCGATTTGGTCCTAATTGCCCACTCCATCCGTTAATTCAAACGCAACCGCATATCGCTTATAAAGTGGAGAGTATTGATGAAGCGATAAAAGGAAAACATGTTCTTCTTGAGCCTTATTTTCCTTTAAAAGATTTTAGAGTCGCGATGATTGAGGAACACGGTGCGGTAATTGAGTTTATAGAAACATGCTTATCTGAAGATGAAATATGGGATCACACGAACTATCACGATTCATTGCTCTATTCTGAACGAGCGAAATAGCAGCGGATACCTTGGCATCTTGGTCCTAACCCACTTTTTAGGTTTAAAGTCATAATAATTGGCTATTGCTTAGAACAAAATCGCTTAAGGCTCTTTAAATCCACAAAGTGCCAGACAAAAGAAGAAAACGAAGATTACGAAGTGAATAAACTGAGTTAATCAAGAGCTGATTGAGCAGCAAGATCCTTAAAAAATTTCATGCGCTTATGTAATAAACTTTTAGCTCTATAAACCAAATATAAAGCATATCGAGGAGGGGGCTCTGGATGATAAAGTTGCACGATTAATTTATTTTCCAAATGAGGTAATAAATAAGATTTAGGCAGACACGCGACCCCATAACCATTGATTACCGACTGAACTAATCCATTGAGATCCGTAAACGTAAGAGAGGGTTCAATGAAATTAGGAGCTATATTTAGCGCAAGCTCAAAATACCTTTGAATAAAAGGCTTGTCATTTCCATAACTGAGCCACCGCAAGTGTTTAAGACTTTCATTAAACGAAGATTCTGTCGTTTTATCTATATATTTTTCCCATCGCTCGGTGCCAACAAGTACCAGTTCATCATCAAATAATTTAACAAATTCAAAATTAGGATTATCGTATTTAATCGATGTAATACCAAAATCGATGGTATTATTTTGTAATTCATTAATAATTTCCGAATCTCTAGGTATGTAATTAATTCTTAATTTAATTTCATGTTCAAGGCATACCCCGATTGATTTCATTATTAAATTTTGGGCGAACTCATTGACACAACTTATGTAGATTTCGCCACTCATGAAATTTGTATACTTTGAGAAATTTTCGGCGACATCTCTAATTTTATCAAAAGGTTCTGAAATTAAAGAAAAAAGTTTTTTAGCCGCTTGAGTAGGTACAATGCATTTGGCATTTCGTTCAAAGAGGGTTTCACCAAGATAAATTTCTAAGTTTTTTATGTGAATTGAAACTGCTGCTTGCGTGATATTCAGTTGTTTGGCTGCTTTAGCGAAGGAACCCATCTGATAGGCAAAAATAAAGGATTCTAGGTTATTATAGAACTTCATTTTCTGATAACTCCATAGTTTTCGCTCAAGCTAATTCCTTTAAAACGGATTTGTAGTGATCCTATTGTATTATATCAGAATAATATTAATGTATTATTAATAATGCTCCGCTTAGGATGGGTATTGCTGTTGTCAGCATGACGAATAAAACATGTAAAGAAATCTAAAGAGTCAAAGCCAATCTTCATAAAGGTTATATTTAAGCTGACTTATTGCACCAGATAAATTTCGATGCGCTCTTTACCTTTACCTACATTTGCTCTTTTTAGCGTAATATAACCCACTTCAGCGGTTGATTTTACATGTGTTCCACCACAAGAAACCCTGGAGAATCCTTCGATTTCCCAATAACGTCTTTGACTCTTCTCATCAGAAAACCCAGTGCGTATAGCCATATCTTTTGCAATAATTTGATTGTACTCCAGCAGCAGAGAGTCAAAGATATCCGAGATATTGTGATTACAGTTAAAATCGATTCTAGCCTTATGTTCAGCAATATGAGCACCTATTTTTTTAATGGGAAGCAATCTTTGGACCAGCTCCAAGATTAATTCAGCAGCAAAATGAAGGCGCATTAATTTGTAGCGACGAACAAAGTCAATTTCCATAAGGACAACATCCCCTTCAGAAAGCCCATGCCCCGAAGGTAATGTATAATAAATCAAGAAATCTTCTATTTCAGAATGAGTGACGCTCAAACCATTCACGCTAACCTGATCACTTTCCTGTCCACCCGAAAACGAAAAACCAATAGTTTCTGCAAAAAGTAGCCGATTTTCATTGATTGACACCACTTGAGTCATTAATTGGCGTTGATAGGGATTATCCCAAAATATTTTTTTCATGATTTATGCTCTAACCTTGACCACTATCCCATTTGTTAACTGTTTTAGTGCGTCAGGGGATAATGAAAACACTGCATTGGGCGTTCCTGCTGCTGCCCAGAGGACGTTATGGCATAACAAATCTTCATCGATAAGAACAGTATTAATAATCTGTTTATGCCCAACTGGCGGGACTCCACCAATCGCAAAACCAGTTACCTCTCGTGTAAAATCTGCATCAGCTTTCCCAATAGGTTCATTGATGAGACTCTCGATAAGGACTTCATTCACACGATTAACACCACTTGCTAAGACCAATACCGGCTTGTAGGTTTTTTCAGTACGAAACAAGAGTGACTTTACAATTTGTGCAACACCACATCCTAAAGTATCAGCGGCATCCTTTGCCGTGCGTGTGCTCGAGTCAAGCTCCTTAACCGCACACGATATCCCCTTTTGAGATAAAAAATCTTGTATGATTTGCGCGCTTTTACTTAATTTTTTATCTTTATTCATCATGATTACCAACCTATCATCGCCACAAAGAACACTTTCGCGTGAGTTCTGTCACCACGTCCCAATCTCCAAACAAAACAATGCCGTAGTAAATCAGATCGTTATCTTTAATCTGTGCCGTCCTTTCAATTTGCTCCTGATAGGTGCCAACAGTCATGGTATCAGTAAAATCATTAAAAAGAACATTTTTTGCTAAAGCATTCTGGCGTAAGGCTCTAATTTTATTGGAGTTCTCACAAAGAATAATAAAAGGTATTTCTGAAATATACGGGTGAGAGCCTCCATCTGCATCTCGATAATCAGTTAAACGCAGTTCTTTTTCACCAATCATTGCACCTAAACCAATACACATATGAGCAAGTGCATTCATCACTTTTCCTGGCTCAATACGCTTATTAAGCACAGCAACCAGTTTGTTTTTAAAAGGTTGTTCAACCATACCGTCCTCCTCAATCTACTTCACAATTTGTGCGTTATAACGCATAATAATGCAGTATATACTCGTGCGCTAAAACGCACAAGCTTTTTTTATAAGGGACATAATGCAAGAAATTTCAAAACGTATTGCAAAAACATTAAAATCATTAAGACAGGAGCGAGGTTGGAGTTTAGATAAAACAGCGATTGAAACCGGTGTTTCTAAAGCGATGCTTGGGCAAATTGAGCGAGAAGAATCAAGCCCAACGATTGCTACCTTGTGGAAAATTGCGAGTGGATTTCAAACCTCCTTTTCCTCGTTTATTGAAGATAGCCTCGATAATTCAACCAATCCCGTTTATAGAACTGGGGACGCCGAAATCTTGCATCCAGATGAGCAAAAAATACGAGTACTTCCCCTGTTTCCATTTGATGAGCAGCTACATTTTGAATTGTTTGTTATTGACTTATTGCCCGGATGTGAGCATCTTTCACCTCCTCATAAACATGGAGTTATTGAGCATGTCATTGTTGTGGATGGAACTATTGAGATTTTGTTAGGCGGACGCTGGAAAACACTTTCCAAAGGAGAAGGACTTCGTTTTAATGCCAATCAATCGCATGGCTACCGGAATCCAACCAATGAACTATCGCGCATCCATGATATTATTCACTACCCACCCCAATAGAGGCCGTGACCTGTTGCTTTTTTTCTTCAGGGAGAGTTTCTTATAAATTTCAATGCACTAGTGCAGTTGTTCTCATAGAATCACTTCTATTTTGAATAAGTCGTATTCTTAAAATTTCAAATCAATTCACATGATGAGGGGCAATAATGTTTTGGAGCATTCAATTATGGGGCATTCGATATGGTAGGAAAAAGTTTGAAAGAACAAACAGATGAGGGTGATCCAAAGCTAAATTATAAACAAAATGGTTTTTGGCAGTACGTATGAAATGTTACGAGGTTTGATGAAAAGTAATGCCAAAAAACCGGAGACTCAAGAACCTCGCGCAAAGCAAGCTTATCGTGAATTTCTTGGTAATGCGAGTGCTGCTGGATTGGCTACTATTGCATCAAGTCCCTTTAATTACGTTCGCAATATGCAATATGCAACCTCACCGACCCGCAAATCACTCTCAGCATATCAAGTGTTAACTCCGTTATGGCATGAATCAAAAAAAACAGAGAAACCGCTTTTAAGTCAGTTGAGTTTTTTTCAACAAAAATTCAGAATTGGTTGGGGAACAGCACGAGTTGCAGTTGGAATGGCTGTGGGGCAAAAACTTTTTGATTGGACTCAATAACATTTGAGTCATTGGTCCGCAAATACCCCTGAAAATACTTTGAAAAAATAGGGTCTTTTTACAAATCGTACTATCTTGCAGTGTAATTTTGCACGCCAATACGCATAAGCCACTCTTTGTCACGTTCTAGATGACGAGTGGATTATAGGTGGCGTTTCGGTGCTTAAAGTACGCCATCTTGTCTCGACGAGCGAATTGCATACTACCCCTAACAAAATAAAAATTTAATAAGTTTAAAGGAGTTAAAATGATATTTTTTACCGCAGCAGGGAAAAGACACACGCTTGAATTTAAACAACTATCCCAATTCAAGGAAGATAAAGAGGCACATATAAAGCTTACGGCATCATGGGCCAAGAAAGCCTGGGGATATTTGCATCAAAGTGATAAGAAATATTATCAACGAGATATTCATAAAAAACAGGAGCAGATTTATGTTGCAACGTTTCATGGACTACCTGTTGCCATGTTTGGTCTATTCGAAAAAAGATTTTTTCCTTTTCAGGATGATGTAGGGGATGACAAAATTACCCAGGATACAGGTTTAAAAGCCATTTATTTTGATTATATCTTTGTGGAAGAGCAATTTAGAGGTTTAGGTTTTGCGCGACAACTTTTAAATCAGGCAAAGGCTTTGGCTATTGAATCGGGTGCTGATTTAATTTACCTAGATACTTTAAATCCTAAACTAAACAATATGTACATAAAACTCGGAGCAAAGGTAATTTGCGAAGGGCAATATATGGAAAATCCAACGGACGTATTAAGCATTAAGCTTTAAAGGGTTCTGATATCCCAAACGATGCGAGAGATCTCCCATTAACCCGATACTGCCGCAAGGAGATCCCTCGCTACGTTGTGGTTGATGGGGAATAAAGACATCAACTGCAAATAATGTGTAAATTTATTGAACAATCCGCAAGACTCATATTTTGATCAAAATATAATAGAGCTTACCCAAAATTAAATAAGAATTAAGATGCAAGAATTGATTGAAATACCTTTAACTAAAGAAACCGAAGTAGTCAAATTTATTGATTCGACCCCAAAAACCCAATCGGGTGCGATTGATTTGAGTCAAGCTGCGCGTATTGCTGAAGGGGGAACTCATGTGCTTTATCGTTTTCCAGATGCGCCTTTTGTGATTAAGTTAATGAAACAAAAACCCAATCCAGATGAGCTTGAAGAATTAGAGAAAAAATATGCTGTTTTATACGACAGCTTTGATAAAGATGGGAAGCAACGATGCATTCGGGAGCAACATAGTACACGGCTAGTGAAACTTCCTGGTAAAGCGCCTCAAGAAGCAGCCTTATCGATTGTTCCCTACGAAAAATGCTTCCAATCCAAAGTAAAGTTTGATTTTAAAATAGAACCTGCAGAGCTTGACCCTTACTTAATGGAACGCAATAACGCATTGTTTCATCAATTAAATAAAGTACTGATTCATAAAGATGGTTCTGAATCCCCTATTGATCTTAAAGAGTATGCGATCATGGATCCACGAATCGGTGCCATTTTGCAGCGCTTAGATAGCGATCCCAAGCTCAGAGAGGTAATGATTGAATTTATCAACCACTATCGAGATTTTTATCAAAAAACCAATATCATCCTGGATGCAATGGGATATGAAAACATTTTATTTTATAAAGACGAATCGGGTGATTGGCAATTTAAAATAGGAAGCGCGATCAAGCATGATACTGGAAAATACACGAACGAATTGTTTGATGCATTTCATGCTGGAAAGGAAGTCAAAAATGATTTTTATAATTTCACCCATGCGTATTTTTCACCGGCAAACATTAGGGCTGTTAATGCCTGTGCGCTGAAACTTGGTTTAGAGCCTGTTGTGCATGATGTCAAGATAGATGCGGACGATTTATTTAAAATATCCCAAGCATTATCAGTTCCTGAACGCATGCTTGCTTATGCACGCCACGGTGATTTTGCAAAGATGAATGAAATACTCCAAGAAAATAAACATCAACTCAGTTTTAGTCTTAGAGATTTCTGGGCTTATGCTTTAATCGCTGATGAGTACATCAATCACGGACAAGCACCCAAAGCACTTAAGAGTTATCTGGATACAGTGAGTCAATTTCCTGTTATTTTGCCTGAAGATAAGGATGAAGCCGAACGAGTACTTAATTCAAAAACCGCGATTATCGATCGAAAAAACATGCAGGATAAAAAAATAATGCTCCATGAAGAACTCGCAATTTTCCGGCCTAAAATAAGTGCAACAACATCAACCGGAGAGACTCCTACGCATCATTACAAAAAGCAACTGCAAGAAGCACTTTCTAAAGATTATACTCCTTCGGATCTATCGAGTTCATACAGCTGATGCATCGACTTCGGAGGAAAAATAAGCTACATCTACCAGTTTTTCTTCTCTTCTAGGACGCTGGTTAGGGCGGGTGAGGAATTTTGAAACGCTCCTTATTAAATATCAATTGATCTTAGAAAGTGCAGAAGGTACTATGTGAACATTGTGCCAAAATAAGAGACCAAGATGTTTTTTAAACAACAATATCCTGATATTACCGCTCAAGATTTACAGAAAGTCATTCAAAATTTAAATGCGCAAAGTGAGTTGGTAGAGCGCCAATTGAGAGAAGGTTCTATATCACCCAAGAGTGCGCACGAAGAAAAGCAACGTTTATCAAGTCTTATTAGTGCTTATCAGGAAAATCTGATGTCCGCATTACAACCGCAACAAAAAAACACCCCGTAGTGGTTCTCAGTTTTAAAGTATGGCGAGCTCATTAATTTCTCGCCAATATCCAGCCTCAACAACCTCATTAATAAAAAAATTAACTAGACTCTATAATAGAAAGAAATAATTCTTAAATATTGAGGGAACTATGTCTCAAGTTGAAATGGATCATTTTGTACTTAATGTAAAAAATATTGACATAATGCTCGTCTTCTACGAGGAGATTTTGGGGTTACATCCAGAGCGAGTAGAGGAGTTCCGTGCAGGCAAAATCTCTTTTCCATCAGTTCGTATTAACGAAGATACGATTATTGATCTTTTCCCCAAAGAAGTGACGACCTCTGAGCAAGATGAGCGTGCAAATCATTTAAATCATTTTTGTCTTTCCTTTGATAAACATGACTGGGACAAGCGGTATCAAAGAATCAAATCTCATGGTATCGCGATTGAGGAAGGTCCCGTGGCACGCTGGGGGGCACATGGACAAGGCATTTCGCTTTATATTTTGGATCCGGAACACAATAAAATCGAACTACGATATTACCCATAGATCTTTTTTTTAAAGTTCTAGTTTACTTGCCGATTACAACCTTATGCACTGTTAATTTAACAAAAATCCATAACCTTACTCAAATAATTTTTGTGCCGGGGAAAACAATTAAAGTCTTTTTAAATCAAATGATTACTAATATAATGCCACCGCCATTAGTTAAAAAAGGATAGATACTATGCCCAAGTTTTTTACAAAGAAATTGGTTCATCCAGTCAGTGTAAACCCTCTTGTTCAACCGGTCCAGAATTATATTATTGAAGAAAAAGAAATAACAATTAAAGCCTTGGAGGCAATTAAACAGAAGCTACATAGTCTAACCGTTCAAATGTTGAATGATGAAAATGAAGGTAAGTCAGAAAAAAATTTTCAAAACGTTAAAAAATTTGACAACAGTCAATATGAGCCGCAGTTTAATGAGATATTAGAGTCAATGCGAGAGTTTGTTGTTACTTTAGAAACATTGAACGAAGTGACCGTAAAAAAAACACAAGATATTTGCAAAGAGTTACCTGATAAGATTGCCTACTTGAAAAATCATCATACGATAGAGGCCTTAAGAAACGTGCATGACTTTTTTACAAAAGCGCAAATGCATATTAATAACGCCGCTCGTCTTCTATTAGTTGAGAATGCTAGAGAGGAAATTAGACTACAGGAACTGGAGCATAGCAGGAGCTCTTGTAATATTCTTTAGTTTAGGATAAGTAGCAAGACAAAGGTAAACCAAGTTTAAACCTCTATACCCAAACGAGTAAAAAACCAATTACCCCCATGGTAGTTGGTTTGCTCCAATCCCAGATTCCTTAGTATCCAGTGTCACAATAGTGTCCGTAAGAAGGTGTGGACAACTGGCTAGATTGAACCATATGTGCATATTTTATAGCGGATAGCGCAAAATATGTTCGACATTTTTATCCATTTTCGCGATACTGTGCCTGATTAGAATTCCATTCTTTTCTTTTAAAAATAATAATAAAATGAGGTTTTCCTATGGAACAAAAATTCGATCAAGCCCAAAGTAGCAGTACTACTATGACTAAAAAAAGAGCCTACGTGTCTTCTCCGCAGCAAACCGCTTCTGCCCAACAAGCGACTCCTCCCCCAGCAAAAAAATTGAAATCGGATTCTTCTTCAGAGACATCTTCTCTTGCAAAAGGCAAGGAAAAGGAGGCAAGTACTCCAACCAAAGCATCCTCAAAAAAAGGTTCAATGATAAGAAAATTAATTTCACCTGATTTAAATAAATTTATTGAGCAACAGGCTGAATTTGATCCGAGAATCTACGAACTGGTGCAGTCGGAAATGCTACGAAAAAATCAAGAGTATAACAGTCGGCTTTCCATGCAGCACATATCGTCTATAGGACAACGTGATGACCTTAGCGATGAAATAAAAAGAGGGTTTCCAGAGCTACTTAGAACGAAATTTATCTATTCCCATCACATTACATTCCCGTTCACTGTAAAAAAAAGTAATAATAGTCTGCAACGATCAGCGTTATATCAAGATGAAATAAAAAGACGTCAATACGTAGCCGATGAAATTATCCCTAATATAGAGATAAATCCCTCTTTAGCTGCTCAGAATTTAATTTATTTATACCAACATCATTTGATGTATAGCATCTATCTACAACGCAAGTCTGGAGATCAACTTGGTCAAATACTCATGTATCATCTGGATGAACTAGATTTTGATTTAAGCGAAAACGAAATAAAAAAAATAAAAACAGCGATTAACGTCAGTTACGATCTCATTAAGCGAAAAAAACCTTTTAAGAATATTGTTATGCGAACCCCTATGGCTCAGGTTGAAACTCCTGTTGAGGCTCCTCAAGATCATATGTCCGATGAGAGTATGATTCCCAAAATAACTCTGTTTGAGAACCTAAATAAAAAAATTCAAATGAATGATGTTTTTGATGAACCTTTTTCTACCTCGCTAAAAATTGTTCAGGATACTAATTTTTATGATGCCAAAGGCAAGCTGATTGGTATATACCGTATTGGCGCAATTAAACCCGATATGATATCGGATCGATTGCGTCATGAGTTAGCTTCGGTAACCTCAAGGCAATTAAATAGAATGGGGGCTGTATCTGCAGAGGAAGCAAACAAACCAAAGAGTGGAGCTAGTCGAAATATCCGCTCAGCTCCATTCGGGATACTAGGAATAAAACTGCATCGGATAAGACCTACCCAATTTTCAGAGAAAAAATTTGGAATCGAAGAAGGGCTTGCACCACTTATTGCTACGGCTGAAACAATCTATGCGGATTGTGCACCTCTTGAATACGCAAGACGTTGCCAGGTAATGGGGTATGCATCCAGCTTTACGCTAAATGGTTCAAAGTATCTTTTGGCTGCTGAGGCAAATTATGATAAACAAACCACGGCACATGTCGATCACAATCAGTTTCCCCTCTATGGATTAAGTCCTTTATTTGTTATCTATCCATCCAAGAGTCAGGATAATACTCTGCGAACTTATGAGGGCTCATACACATTCTTTCCAAGTGTATGCGGTTTTTCCTCCAGCGACCCTCAATCCTATTTTGAAGGCATCTATTTTGATTTGAACGAGGGCGATTTATTGTTATGGGACTTCGATAAGTATGTTCATTGCAACACAAAATTAGTTCCTACTAATGGAGTCACCAATTCCAGTTGGCACCGTATTTCCATTGTCGGTTTTTCAAAAGGGGAGGCTTTAGATAAAATTGTGGAGCCGCTTGTATTTGAAGACTCTGATGATGAAGACAGTGCGCTTTTGAGTACAGAAGGACAAGCAAGTTCAGGAGAGTGCTTCGATGAATTGGAGCTTTCTGAGGTGACTCAAACTGCGGAGCATCCTGATTCTTTCTATAGTGAAGAATTTTGGGCGGAGTTCAAACAGGGGGAGCAGGATAATCTGGACTCGAATCGATTGTATGGAGCGGAAAATGAAGAACTTCCTATTTTGGATAAGCTTATGAGCTTGGATTCCTTACTCTCATCGGGTAAAGAGCTCGATCTTGATAAACCCGACAATCTACTCGTTGATCTCCCTTTAGTGTCTGGAGAGGCACAGAAAACAGAACACAGTCGACCTCCAGCATATGTACAAACAAATCTTTTAAATTATGGGTTTTTCAGAGCCCCGAAACGAGTTCAAAAAGAGCCAGCTGTAATGATATTAAACAACACACTCTAACTGAATGAAAAACTAGCACAGTGACTGTCTTGAAGTGATTTGTTAATTCAAGACAGTTGCTATTTGCCGAACGGGGCGCCTACATTCTTTGCGTACCCATCAAAAATCCTACTTTCTTTTACCTGCACCTCTTTTTCATCATTGGTGCTAAAAAATAAAATATTATCATGATGACGCTTGACTGTTGAGCGATGAGCGATACTGATGATTGTTGTTTCCGGGAGCGTTTTCTTGATCAATTGATAGACTTGTTCCTCTGTGTCCTCATCTAAAGAAGCGGTGACCTCATCCAAAAACAGCCATTCTGGTTTTCTTAACAAGACACGAGCAAAGGCAATTCGTTGTTGTTCACCCAAAGATTTAAAGCCGATTTTTTCATCTAATTTAGTGGCAAGTCCTTCGAGGTTCACGGCTTTTAGAGCGTTAGCTAAGGTTTCATCTGAATAAGGACAATATGCATCTGGATAAGCGAGTACATTTCTCAACGTATCATCAGGAAGTGTAGGCTTTTGGGGTAAAAAATAAATCGACTCCCGACTTTTTGGAATAAAAATTTCACCCTCACCAGATAACCAAGTACCTGCTATTGCTTTAAATAAACTGCTTTTTCCTGTGCCCGAAGGCGCTTGAATGAGTGTATGTATGCCTGGAGTGAATTTTAAATTAAGCCCCTTTATAAGCAATTCAGGACGACCATGTAATTTAAGCTCCAAGTTTTTTACCTCGAGATTTTTAGTATCTCGATCTATTTTATGCATAATTTTGTGTGTTGACTCGCCTTCATTCCCAGTATTTAAAATGGTTTGTAACTCATCAACACGATTCAGGCTTGTTCTAAATTTATTAATTACTTCAAAGGATTGAATAAACCAGTTGAGTGAGCGAGCCACCATGGAAAAGTAGTAGCCAACAGAATAAAAAACATCCAAACTAATCAGATCGGTGATGTATAAAGGAATTGCAATCATGAATGGAACAATTGCTTGAAAAATACCATTGAATACATTAAATGTTTTGACTCTATTTTCAATAGATAATCGGTTTGTGGTTGTTGTATTTAAGGAATCCACTTCATGTTCAAGACGATTTTTGTAGTACTTCTCTGCCTGTTCAATGGCAATTTCTTCAGAGGAATTCTTAAGTTGGTGTAGCGTTCCTCGCAAATTGGACTGTGCTTTAGTCTCCTCATTGGTCAATTTATTTAAGTGATTGCTTATATAGTAACCAATCAGCGAGGAAATACTTCCTATCAATAGTGCCGTTAAGATTAAGTAGCCAGGACCTAAGAGCATGAACGATATGGAGCTGCCCGCTATCCCTAAGAGTGTGATGTAAATTGCAAGATTAGTGAAATTATCGATAAATCCCAAGGTGAGCTCCAGGGATGAGTCAACAATTTTATCGATATCTTCTTGAATGCGTTGTTCCGGGTTATCCAGATTTTTGTAAACTCTGGAAATTTCCAGATAATTCGTTTTATTCTTTAAGTACTGATGGATTGTTTTTTTTGTTAACCAAGACCGCCAATCAACATACAACATATTTTTAAGTAGGTTGGCCAAATAATTAAATCCAGCCATCCCTCCTGCAATCAAAAGTCCAGCTCCTATTCCTATTGCAAAAAGAGTTAAATCCTTAGCAATAAAGGCCGCAAAAATATAGGGGAAGCACCACCATCCCAGGATAAAACCAAGAGCAGATAACGTTAAAACACTAAGTACACTGCCAGAAAGTAACCAATAAGCCCTGCGCTTATTTTTTGAATTTTTAAAATAATCAAATAAAAATCGGACGCTTCTTTTGAAATAAGAGGGTTCGGAAGGGGATTTATGAGTCACGATACAACTGTTAAATGAAAAGCAATATAACATAGCTTTTATTAGTTCAACAGGAGCATTTATTTTGCAAGCATGAGTTTGTTCCTAAGGGAGCTTCAACGTGTTGATGTATAGGAATTTTTTATAATCACTATCGATATTAATGGTATATTTTGCTCTGAATTCATGTCATTCCTAAGGAGGGAATCGATTCACAAGGTGGATTAAGCCCAAGTGAGGGAGGGATTTCGCCTGCGGAAATGACATCCAACTCTTTCAACAGTTATCTTGAGGGAGAGGGGGAGCTACTCTACATGTGATGGCTATGGTCTTGGTGTGAATAATCTACAAACACCGTGATCAATACGGTGTTAAAATTCTTAACTTACCAGCAAAATAATAAGACATAAAAATAAAAAAATTAAACACTGACCAAATGAATGTATTGATGCAATTTTTTTCTATGAAAAAACAGAGTAAAGCGCTAGTGAGATTTCTCTCATTCGCCGTATTATTAGGCATAGCTACTTTATTGTTTGAGCATATATATATTTATGATGTCAAAGAGAAATCGGATCCTATCTTATTTGCAATTTCAATATATGTTTTTTTACTGGCTTTTTTTGCTGGAAAGCCAGTCGAGAGTTTAAGATCATTATATGGTGTATTGTCTGGATTACTCTTAATGTGTTTTTCTATTTTTTTCCAAGTCT
Source organism: Legionella sp. 227 (assembly GCF_043161935.1). Lineage (NCBI taxonomy): Bacteria > Pseudomonadati > Pseudomonadota > Gammaproteobacteria > Legionellales > Legionellaceae > Legionella > Legionella sp. 227. Next base: position 1,880,252 of record NZ_CP171154.1, read on the forward strand.
TTTATTTTAGTAATACGTCAATAGTGCATATGCTATTTTTATTTACCTGTCTTGTTTGTATGTGGGGTATGGGGCATACCTTGTACATCATTGTTCATAGTTCAGATTCAGAAGGTTAAGCTCTTTGTTTTTTAGCTACAGGACTCATTACCTGTTTGGGGAAGAGGGAATTTCTGTACATAAGTTGAACATCATTGTATAATAAATCGAGGAATTTATTATCGATATATTATGATAACGCGTGAACTAGCCCACTTTATGTGTACAGAATCTACTTTAACAGCCAGTATGGACAATATTTTAGATACTACTCTTGCGAACGTCTATGTGAAAGATAAAAAAGGGCGCTATTTAGACTGCAACCATACCATGTTATGCGTTAACAAGATGCAAACAGAAGAGATAAAGGGAAAAATGGACACTGATTTGTTATGGAAAGAACAAGCCCCCATCCTCATGAAAAATGATGCAACGATTATCCAACAGAATCAAGCGAAAACCTTTATTGAAGCCGTTCAGTTCGATAATGGCCCTTTACGGCACTACATGAGTCGAAAGGCACCCTTATATACACGACAAGGCAAGATCATTGGCATAGTGGGGATCTCGTTTTTGATTGATTCTGACACCTCATTGTTTACGGCGATACACGAGCCAAGCACTACAGGTCACGATAATCTATCTCATTCGTCGACTCAAAACTCTAACAATCAGCTCACAACGAAGCAAATCAAATGCTTGTATTATTTGGTTCAAGGAATGACAGTAAAACAAATTGGTCAACAATTAAATCTCTCCCCGAGAACTGTTGAAGACCATCTTAATGCAGCTAAAAATAAACTCAACTGCTATAGCCGAAGCGAGTTAATCACCAAAGCATTACAGTTGCCGATGATTAGAAATCAATTGTAACACGCTGTGTGCCTGTTTACTGCGTATTGTTGTTTCCTGCTAAACTTAGTTAAATGGACAGTTGGATTGTTTTTTGTCCTTTGACTCATGTAAATATACATGATCAATTTTTTCGATCCTCAATAGAAAGGAGATGAGTAAATGAAAAAATTTCATGTCTTACTAATCAGCGTCATGTTTTTCGGTTGGTTGAATGTAAGCTATGCAGATGAGCAATCGTGCAATACCAAATACGATTACTGTATGAGCTCATGTGAAACTCAATATAACCAGTGTACTACTCATAATGATGAGTCCTACTGCAAGGAGCAGTACCAACCCTGTATCCAAGGCTGTAGTAATACTCGAGACAGCTGCTTATCTCAGTAAACCTAAAGGGACGTAAAATGAAATGCATACAGTTAAATGTTTTATTGTTCCTGGTTATTGGACTTAACATGAATGGTTATTCGTCTCCAGAAGATACAATGCTTATTAAATCATCTAAACAACTGGCCGCTAATTGCCCAAAGAATTGTACATCATGCTGGGAACAATGCACCAAAGACGATGATTGTGGTGTCGGTCAAAGCTGTATCGCGACTGCTTGCGGAAATCGATGTGTTAAAAAAGCTGCAGATTAGCAAGTATTTTGTCGGGATAAGCGGCATAGCCGTCATGATTAAGGAAGATATTAGGTTACATTTCTCCCTCACCCTAGCCCTCTCCCCCAAAGATGGAGAGGGGAGGGTAGTTTATTAAATCAAACTCTCTTCTGGTCTTAAGGTAAGCACCTCATATCCATTGTCAGTGACTAAAATGGTATGTTCCCATTGTGCGGATAATTTGTGATCTTTGGTGACCACCGTCCAACCATCGCCTAACGTTTTGACTTCTTTACGACCTAAATTGAGCATTGGTTCAATGGTAAATGTCATTCCTGCGTGTAATCGTAATCCGGTATTGGGTTTGCCAAAATGCATGACCTCTGGTTCTTCCCACATAGAACGACCAATTCCATGGCCACCATATTCACGCACCACTGAATATCCATGTTGTTCTGCATGCGTTTGGATTATGTTTCCTATATCACCCAGCTGAGTTCCTGGACGGACTATTGAAATCGCTTTATAGAGACACTCCTGGGCAACCGCTACTAATTTTTTAGCAAAAGGTTTCACAGTACCCACGAGAAACATTTTGCTGGTATCACCGATATAACCGTCTTTTTGTACTGTAACGTCAATATTAAGGATATCGCCATTTTTAAGTATTTTATCAGAAGGGATGCCATGACAGACCACATGATTTATGGAGGTGCAAATGCATGCAGGAAATCCATAGTGGTTTAATGTTGAGGGAATTGCTTCCAAATCGTTAATGATGTATTGACGGCAAATTTCCTCAAGTTGACTCGTACTGATCCCTGCAACCACATAAGTTTCTATCATTTGAAGGACAGAGGATGCTAGATTACTGGCAACCCGCATTTTTTCTATTTCTTCAGGCGTCTTCACTAACATCGCGTATCTCACCTAATGATGCTTGATTGATTAAAATTTTGAGAATTTCAGAGTAAGTAATGGATGGATTTTCTTCTGCCAGCTTTCCTATTCGAATCCAATATTCTGCTTGAGAGTTAATTGATCGACTCATGGCTCTTGCCATCAGTTTTGTTGCTTCATGTAATTCATCAGAAATTTTGACTATACCCATATTGTTCTCCAAAAAAAATGGAGAATATAGTATTTTGATATAAATTGCTATATTTTATATTTGAAATGTAATTTTCGAGAGAATGAATGTATTTAATTGTGTTAAATCTCTAGGGAAAGGTAGCTCCCTGCGTTTTACCATGTTGGGTTGTCGCATCATAATTTATATCCCAGATATTATGTCGCTTCACGATACCTTGAGCTGTATTTTCAATAGTGGATTGCAACTGCTCGCAAGAAAGCATTGGAGGGATGGCTAATAAGGCGTTTTCTATCTCAGTAGCCACTTCTTTTCCATTATTTGCGTGCCCCTCTTCATGTTGACTCAAATGAGTAAGATAATTCTCCCATTTTAATTGGCTCTCAGCACTGCCGTGCTCTTTATCTTCCCATTCAGGTAAGACAGTCACAATATTAGCCGTTACCTTTACTTCTGTAAGATAGCAAGGATTTTTGCTGGGATTATCATAATGCCATTTATAGTTCCAATTAATTTGCCAAGTTGTTTTTGCATCATAGCGTTTATCTGAGAAAAACGGCCCTAACTTATTCAGCTGATTGCGCAAATCTTGTTCCGTGGTTCCAAGTATTTTATAGAAAGTCTGGGTGGTATAGACAGTAGGGATCGCAAAAACTTTTCCATTAAAGGCTGCAAAATAAATGATAATAAAAGCCAATTTTCTCATTGTTTCATACCTTATAATTGAATGAGCAACCTTCGCTGCGTCTAGCCCTAACCCAAAATCATCCGTGCCATTTGCTGCCATGGGTCATCCTATTTTATAGGATTTTCCTTAAAATACGATTAACCCAAATAAAACAAGTGCTGTGGAGAGGCTTTCTCGTGATGCCATTTTGCATGGTTCGGTCGTTAGGTATGCTTCGTTGAGAAGGGACATTTATAAATTTTTCTTAACATCTAATTCAGTTTATGATGCCAACATAACAAAATTATTATTCATAATTAAAGTCATTTAATAAGGTAGTCCAATATGTCTTATTCCGATCTATTGAAACGTATTTGGGAGTCTGTTTACGATCCCAATTTCGATGTCGCTTCAACAGTAAAACAATTTTTTCATCCTGAATATGAGCAATGCATTAATGGGGTAATAATGAACCGTAATGATTATATTGCTCATGTCATCGAGCAAAAGCAGAATATGAAAATAAATGACATTGAGTATAAACACCTCATGGAAGCAGGCAATGAAGTATTTGCCCTCTATTATCCTAAAGGGGTCAATCTGAATAATTTAGCCATTGAAGCGGAAGTGATCGCTTATTTTTTATTTAAAGAACAGCTATTGCTCAAAATACATGGGCAAGTCAGATTGATTAAAGGAGATTTAGCGGATGCTGATATGTAACATTGTTTGATTTAATATATGAATTAAGGAACCCATAATGTAAAGAATTAACAGCAAAGTGTAGCAGGCGTAAATCGGGTTCTGGCCCGACAATGTGCTAGAGCGAGGCAAGCTATTCCAAATACTATTGAGTCACCTGAGATGTACTCTACAAAAACCTTTTTCTAAACAAAGTAATGCGGTAAATTAACGTGAGTTTGATATAAAAGACAGTTTATATCCTACACCCATGATAAATTAGAGTGCCTGCTTGGCATAATTATTAATACAATTACTCTATATAAATCTTTACTTACTGCCTCTGAACAAAAAGCAAGAAGGTAAGCAAGAGTGAGTAGTTACAAAAGGAGCTTTCTCAATGTCAGATAAATTTTCTCACATCACCAAAGACATCAGTACTCAATTAGCTAAAATGCGTAAGGAAATGCCGGAAGTCATGTCTGGATTTTCAGCTCTTGCGCAAGCAGCCACTAAAGACGGTGTACTCGATAAAAAAACTAAAGAATTAATTGCTATGGCTCTTGCTGTTGCAAAGCAATGTGATGGTTGCATCGGATTTCATGCGCAAGCTTTAATCAAATTACAAGCAACTCGCGAAGAATTTTTAGAAACTTTAGGTATGGCTGTATACATGGGCGGTGGTCCATCTCTAATGTATGCTGCAGAAGCTTTAGAAGCCTTTGAAGAGTTCAGTAAATAGCCATTAAACGAATTAATCAAACTTCGATCTGGTCTTGAACCGACATAAAATTCATTTTGATTAAAATAATCGCCGAAGAGTTTTTTGTCGGGACAAGGCCCGACCTCCATCTAATGCTGTTCTGTTGGTGGTTGTGCTGCTGAGGGTTGACCTAACGCAGCAGAAACGTGAAGCATTTCATTTTTGGCTGCAGTATTTTGTTGACATGGGTAGTGTTTACTCGCACCTAACCAGGCTACTTGTGAAACGGTCATGGAGTCTTTATCACTTTGCTGACTTGAGATTTCTTTGTAGGTTTGTTGAATCAGTTCACAAAGAGTGGGTGCATTCAGTTGTACGCTTGGTGGCAAGCAAAAAATAGGATTACCTTGATTTTTTGCGATTTCATTTGCCTGAATCATTGTTTCAGCAATGCTTTCGCAGGTTATTGTCAAAACATGACGGGCCGATCGCGCCCAGGCTTGTGCTTGAGGGTCTGCTTTAATTTCCATCTGAGGGATATTATCAGCAATATTCATGTAGTTCTTTATCGTGTCAGCATGTATGCAATGACAAAGAAATAGAAAACTGATTAATAAGATACGCATATTATATCCTCTTTTTGGTTCAACCTGAGCGTTCAATCTTACTTCTATTAGGATTTAAGCATGCCCCACCGAGCAGTAACCACTTAAATGCCATGAGGCTTAATTAAACCCAGTTTAAAAGCAATTAATAAAAATATAAATAAACTTACCGAAATACTTATTCTTATGGTTAAGGCTTTAATGGTGCGTTTGGAATTACCTGAATCACGAATAAGAAAAATAAGACCACTTGCTAGAGAGGCTGCGATGATAATCATGGCAAAGATGATGATAATTTTGGTGATCATTTGTTATACTCCTGAATTGCCGTCTGATTATGACTAACATTTGAACAATTAAATAATGATGCCTAGTTTAACCTGTTTTAATTTTCGTTTCACCCCAAGCTGGCCAATGTTGCTTCTTGCTGCCGTATTTTTTTCTTTGTTTCTTCGCCTTGGTTTTTGGCAAATTAATCGCGCCGATGAAAAAACAAAAATGATTCTTGCACAAAAGACACAAGAAAGGCAAAAACCAGTTCTCTGGTCCGCAAAGAAAAAATTGCCTTTGCAATATGAGCGCATTGTATTGAAAGGGAAATATGTGTCACAAATATTCTTATTGGATAATCAGCATCATAACCATCAATTTGGTTACGATGTACTAACTCCCTTGGAGTTATCTGATGGCACCCTCGTAATAATTGATCGAGGATGGGTTCCTGGTGAGTTAACCCGCCGAGTTCTTCCAAATATTCAAATTCCTAAAGGAGTAATAGAATTACAGGGTTCGGCATATTTTCCAAGTAAAAAACAATGGGTGTTAGGTCCTGCTTTAGAAGAGAGAGGGAACAAAATAATCATTTTGGAACGTGTAGATGATCAATTGATAAGTCAAATTTTGCAAAAATCGGTCTCTCCGTTTATTATTCGCCTCGACAAGCAAGATGCAAATGGATTTGTGCGTGAATGGGAGACGGTATCCATGCCCCCGCAGCGGCATTTAGCTTATGCTTTGCAGTGGTTTGTTATGGCATTAGTGGTACTAATTATATTTGTGGCATTAAATCTGAAGATAAAAAATGAGAAAACAAGTCAGTAAATATTATATTTTATTGTTGTTAGTTGTACTATTTGCCGCTCCTGGAGTAGCTGCTTATTTGTTTTTCCAGCATCCTTCTTGGTTAGGAGCTCCACGGGTCAACAAGGGGATTTTACTGAATCCACCGGTGCTTTTGGATACTTTGGAAGGAAAGTCTAAATGGCGGATCATTTTTTGGAGTCCTAAGGCTTGTGAGCAGGCATGTATGAAGCAATTGGATGTTCTGGCGCGTATTCGGCTGGCATTAGGACGTAAGTTATATCAAGTCGATCAATGGCTTCTTCTCAGTGATAAAGCACCTCCTTTATCGCAAGAACAACAAACCTATTTAAAGGATATAGATTTTAAAGTAGCGACATTATCTGCGACGGAGCTTATTGCAAAAGATACATTATTTTCACATGCAAAAGTATTTGTAGCTGATCCAGGTAATTATTTAATTCTCCGTTATGCCCCTCAGGTCAATCCAGAGGATGTATATAAAGATTTGAAGTTGTTGTTGAATACCACAGAAAACAAGAGTGATTAATCTGATGCAGAATAAATTATTACGATATGTAGTATCATTTGCTGTGCTTTTATCTTTGTTCGTCGTGATGTTGGGTGCATATACACGCTTAACGGATGCTGGCTTAGGCTGCCCTGATTGGCCGGGTTGCTATGGACAGATGGTTCTTCCAAGTGCTAAGGAAAAATTACAGGCAGCTCAGACTCAATATCCGCAAATTCCTATCGAGTCTAGAAAAGCATGGACTGAAATGGCGCATCGCTATGTCGCAGGGTCTTTAGCTTTATTGATTTTTTTTATAGGTTTTTCGGCGCTACGCAAACGTTTACAAGGTAATCATTTGATGCCTTGGCATTTGCCTACCGCTTTACTCATACTGGTTTTTTTTCAAGCTGCTTTGGGAATGTGGACCGTAACTTTAAAGTTACTGCCTGTAGTGGTTATGGGACATCTTTTAGGCGGAATCTTGATCGTTACGTGTTTAAGTCGCTTTCGATTGCAAATCAGTTCATTAAGCGGGCAGGATTTACCACAATGGCGTCCTTGGTTACGTCTTGGGGTGGTCATTGTTTTCCTACAAATCGCTTTGGGCGGTTGGGTGAGTTCAAACTATGCAGGGATCTCATGTATTGGTTTCCCACAGTGCAATGGAGTGTGGGTGCCTGATTTGCATTTTGCCCAAGGCTTTAATTTATTTTCACCAGTAGGGGCTAATTATCAAGGAGGGTTATTAGATCATGATGTGCGGGTAACGATTCAATGGATTCATCGATTAGGGGCCGTAATCACTGCTGCGTATATCCTGGTGCTTTCTCTATTGATCCTGCGAAGAAGCAGTTTCAATTATCTCAAAATAGCAGCGGGGTTCATGCTCCTACTCATATTCGTTCAATTTACTTTAGGGATCTTGAATGTAATCTATCTCCTCCCAATCAGTGTGGCGGTAGCTCATAATGGCGTTGCGGCGCTTTTATTGGCAACGGTATTTAGTACTCTTCATTTTACGCGTAAGGGGCAAAATGATGCACGTTGATCATGTAGTTCAACCCTCGTCAGCTGCTTGGCGTGATTATCTTGAGTTATGTAAACCTCGAGTTGTATTGCTTATGCTGTTGACTGTAGTTGTAGGCATGTACTTGGCAGCACCGGGTTGGGTTAGCTTATCCTTATTATGTTTTTCATTACTTGGTATTGGATTGTGTGCGGGCAGTGCCGCCGCAATTAATCATTTAGTGGATAAGCGAATCGATGCCATTATGGCTCGAACTAAAAAAAGACCTGTGGCCAGTGGCCAAGTCTCTGTGCGTCAAGCCTTATGGTTTGCAGTAATCATGGGAACTCTTGGTTTGACCGTTTTGGTTGTTTTTGTAAATCAATTAACCGCTTTACTGACATTTATTACATTGATTGGCTATGCCGGTGTTTATACTGGCTATTTAAAAAGAGCCACCTCACAAAACATAGTCATTGGCGGATTAGCCGGAGCTGCTCCACCGCTACTTGGTTGGACGGCGGTCACCAATCAATTGGATCCCCAAGCTTTATTGTTGGTATTAATTATTTTTATTTGGACACCGCCCCATTTTTGGGCTTTAGCGATTTATCGCTACGAAGAGTACCAACATGCGCAAATTCCGATGTTACCAGTGACACATGGTATCGAGTTTACAAAACTCAATGTTTATTTATATACCATTTTATTATTGGTTGTAAGTATGCTGCCTTTTGTTATCGGGATGAGTGGTTTGTTTTATTTAATAGGGGCCTTAGTGCTTGGTGGACGATTTTTGTTTTGGTCTCACAAGTTATATCGTACCGATAAGCCCGTTGTTGCGATGCAAACCTTTAGATTTTCAATAGTTTATTTGATGTTGTTGTTTGTTTTTTTATTGATTGATCATTATTTATAAGGAATGTGTATGAAATAAGTCCCATGCCACAATGCAAATGCCTAGTCATTTGAGTGACGTGTTGTGAGACTTATTTCCTGTATGTTCCTATAAGGGGGTAAAATGAGTTTAAAGGCTAAAAGTGTTACCTTTACTGTAGTTGTTTTGCTGGCTCTTGCAGGATTATTCTCAGGAATTTTTGTAGGCCAACATTTTCATTTTAAGAAAAAAATCGATGTGACCACATTTCATGGTACATACCTTGAAAATCCAAGACCTGTGAATCGGTTTCAATTGACAGGAATTGATGAAAAACCATTCGATAATAAAAGTTTAAAAGGAAAATGGACTTTAATGTTTTTTGGTTTTACAAACTGCGGTTATGTTTGTCCAACTACAATGGCGGAATTGACTAAAATGTATCATATCCTTGAAGACAAGGGTGTGAAGAATTTACCTCGTATCGTGATGATCTCTATCGATCCAGAGCGTGATAGCCCTGAGAAACTACGTGGTTATGTGACGTCATTCCATCCAAATTTTTATGGAGCTCGTGGCGATGAAGAGTCTATTAAATCAATGACTCGAGAGATGGGTATCGCCTATGCGAAGGTGGTTGAAAAGGGAGTTGATGATGCAACAAATTATGATATTCAGCATAGCGGTGCTTTAATGCTATTTAATCCGCAAGGAGAACTTAATGCATTTTTTACTACGCCACATCATGCTGATTTATTAGCAAAAGATTACCTGTTATTGGTTTCCTAATTGGGGAATTTTTTATAAATATATTTTTTTTATTTCCAATGTGATTTTTACAATTTTAGACTAGGCTTTATTTAGATGAGTCTGTCATAAATAAATTTTCAACATGGAACTTTAATAATAAAAATAAAAAGTTGAGGAAAGCGTTTTTCATGAAAATTGCAATATTAGCCACTAATCCACATTTGTACTCTCACAAGCGTTTGAAGGAGGAGGGTGAGGCTGCTGGTCATGAAATTAAAATAATAAATCCACTCTATTGTTACATGAATGTCGCCGCTTCTTGTCCAAAGGTTCATTATCGAGGTGGCTCTCCCTTGCCTCATTTTGATGCGGTGATTCCCAGAATTGGTGCATCGAATACTTATTACGGAACAGCAGTCTTACGTCATATGGAAACGATGGGCATGTATACTTTAAACGAGTCCATAGCTATTGCACGCTCTCGAGATAAATTCCGTTCGTTACAGTTATTAGCGCGAAAAGGTATTCCTATGCCATTAACGAGCTTTGCTCAATCACCTGATGATACTGAGGATTTAGTACGCATGGTTGGGGGGGCACCTTTAGTAATTAAATTATTGGAGGGAACACAAGGCAAAGGAGTAATCCTAGCTGATAGCCATCAATCTGCCGTAAGCATCATTAATGCGTTTAAAGAAATGCATGCTAATATTTTGGTACAAGAATTCATTGAGGAATCCCGCGGAGTTGATATCCGTTGCTTTGTTGTAGGGGAGAAAGTAGTTGCTGCTGTGAAACGACAAGCAAAAGATGGCGAGTTTCGTGCGAATGTGCATCAAGGCGGAAAGGCAATCAAAGTAAAATTATCACCTCAAGAACGTGCAATTGCAGTCAGCGCCGCTAAAACAATGGGTTTAAAAGTAGCTGGTGTTGATTTAATTCGCTCGAATCATGGACCGTTGGTTTTGGAAATTAATTCTTCACCTGGCCTTGAAGGTGTAGAAAAAGCTACTGGCATTAATATTGCTGGAAAAGTTATTGAATATATTGAAAAACATGCAAAACCGATCACTGCTACTGATCGATTTCACGGTTAGTTGTCGCCACATTTTTCCCAGAGTCTTTATTTTTTCCAAGAGGTTTGGTTAGAAACGGAAAGGGATTTTTAATTTGAGCCTGGTTGCAAGCACCAGGCTACTGATTAAGCTACAGAACCATTGTTCTTAACACGGGTAATTTTATTTAACTTCAGTTTGCCTTCAACTTTTTTGCCCCGCCAGATAACTGAGAAGGCAATAAGAGAAGCGATAAATAGAAACGTCATCACGCCAGTAAAACCATTCATGAATATTTTGTTAAACAATTGATGGGTTAAATCATTTTCTGAAAGTTGTAATGAATGAGTTGGATTGGCAATGAATTCTTGCAAAGTGGAAATTTGTGTTTCACCTAGGCCGTTTGAGTTGTCTTTAGTTAGCGAAGATAGAGAATGATTGGTTACAAAATTATAAATAACAATTGCCAGAGATAAGCCTATAGAGCCACCGATATTAAATAAAGTAACCATAGATCCTGTTGCAACACTTGCACGTTCAGGGCCTACTGCGGTTTGGGCTGCAATGATTGAGACAGTATTACCCAATGCCCACATGCTGCCAAGGCATATAAATGCAAAAATAATGTAGAATACTGAGGCATTACCGGTAAAAAACACTTGTAATAAGGTTGCGAAACACCCTAAGAACAACCCTAGCAAAATAGTATGCAACAATCCGAGATTATGAATTAGTTTTCCTACAAAAAAAGCAATTAAAAACACAGAGACAGGTATGGCGAATAAAACAAAGCCAGATAATTGTGCCGATTGCTCTTTTATAATTTGTAAATACAGGGGATCAAAAAATAAAGTAACGGCGCTTAATATACCGGCTAAAAAGACAAGAATAGCTCCGGCTGAAAAGAGTAAATTGGAATAATCTTTAAAGTCAATCAGAGGATTAGGATGATTATTTTCAGCCTTGACCAATAAACTGCCCATGATCAAAGTCACTGCAAAACAGGTTAAAGTGATTGGTGCGCTCCAACCATAGCTTTGGGTATAAATTAAACCCAATACGATGCTACCCATAGTGAATGCAAGTAAGAGCATCCCTTTTATATCTAAAGCAATCAGTTGGGAATTAGTTTGCGATTCTGATACAGATTTGAAACAAAAAATATACCCTAATAAGCAGATAGGAATATTGATGAAGAAAATCCATCTCCATCCCAGATATGTCACGATAAGACCGCCCAAAAGCGGACCCAAGGCTAATGCAATGCCTCCTATGCTGCCAAACCAAGCTACGGCTTTACCTCGCTCTTGTTCAGGGAAAAATTGGGGGAGTAATGAAAGCCCTAAAGGAAAGATAATAGCAGCACCGACTCCCTGCAATAATCGACCGAAAATCAACCAATGAATGTGAGAGGAAACGCCGGCAATGATCGATGCAATGACAAAAATCGCTCCCCCCAGATATAAGCAACGTCGACGACCATACAAATCACCAAATCCCCCCATTACCGTCGCTAAAACGCATAATGCCAGAAAGTAAATATTCATGACCCATTGCATGGATACTAGGTTTGCTTGTAATTCATGTTGGATGGTGGGTAATGCGACATTGACTACGGTATAATCGAGATAACATCCGAAAGACAGTAGGGCAATTCCCATAAATGCATACCATTTATGTTGATAATTATCGACTTTGCTGGTTGTAGACACGTTTCATCCTAAGAGTATGTTTAAAAAAAGGCTACAAAAGATAATTTTTAGCCATTGTATGCGGGAAAATTGTAAATTAATATCTATTTTAAAACAAATGAATTTTTTAATAGATGAATGTGGCAACATCCGTGTCGTATTTATTTTATCCTGGGTATCCTAAAAAGCTCGGGAAGCTATGTTTAATTTTCGGAGTATTTAACCAAATCCTTAATAAATGACGCACAGTTTGATTTTCAGGGTGATCAAAAGTTGTTCGTCCATGGAGAATTTCTTCATTGTTAATAAAAATTATGCTGCCTGGCTTTACTTTTGTCTCAAATGCAATATCTTCTCTTAGTGAAATTTGATCGAATAATGCCATCGCTTCAATTTGTTGCGATGTAAAGCGCGGTAGCTCGGGGAATTTTTTTTGCGCATCGTTATAAAATGGTTGATGATATTGACAACGCAATTCATCCTCATACATTGCAAAGACCGGGCTTAAATCATACGGTAGTTCGCCTGCTGGTTCATTTCCACGCCGATCCGCATACACAGGTTGATATAATACCTCAAGAAGATCAGGTCTTATTTTTTGTATTTCATCATGAACAGTCCGTGAACTGGCAAGTATCGTGTGACCACCAACATCAGCGGATGCAAGACAATACATTCCAAGAATAGCTCCTGCATCGGTATGCATTGGCAAAGCATCTTTCACATAAGGACCACGCGAATCTTTGGTATCAAGAGTCATTCCTTCGATACTTTTAACATCAAATATAAGATCATTGTTTTTATTTTGGATTAAGGGAGAACCAAAGTGTGAACAAAACGCTAAAAGAAATTTTTTAATTACGTCAGCGCTGTATTTATCATTGGCAGAGGGAAATCCGGTTATGGTTATAAATCCGCGAACTTGGATTAAAGAATGCATGATTTCGTCGAATAATGGGCTAAGTTCATGGTGCAATTTATTTTTGACCGTACTGTTATCCCATGCAGAATCTTTGTTTTCCAAAAGATCTAGAACTTGAGTGACCACCTTTTTTTCATGTAAAGAAAGTTCTCTAGAATTTGCAGGGCCGTCTTTAATCTCCTTGCTATACCATTTTAACGGATTTTTCATCTGCTGAGCCATCTTGGATCCTATATGCCTAGTACTTAAATTAGTCGTTTATTTTGAGCGCATTAAAAACAAATTTATTGAATTAGTAAATAGCAAAGTGAATATTTTTAATGTTTAATGAAAAAAAAATAGTGAAATAGTACGGATAATTGATATAATCACGCCCAACTCTCAAATTGTAAATATTTTTAACTTTAAAATTAAATAGTTAGCAATTTAGAGTGCTAAAAAAATAACAATTTTCAAAAGGAAGTTCTAAATGTTTTCTGTCGAACATAAAGTTGAGGAACAATGGATCCCAGTAAACACGGAAGAATTAAATACGCATAAGGCTTCATTCAGATATTCTGATTTGGATATCGAGAGTGAAAATAAGAAAATGAATTTTGAGGGAAAGAAGGCCCTGTTATTTATTAGTGTTGGACAGGCTTATCATGAAAAAGGGAAGTTTTTAGCAACAATTGAACTCGTTAATAAATATCCATTTGAACGCTGCGACATTGTATTAGCTGATACGCTACAAAAGCATAATCATTACGGCAGATTGGGTGAAGAAAAAGCATACATCTTTGCTAAAGAGGCAGGTGATCTTTGGCTCGAACGAAGTGCTTTTGCACTGAGTAAATTGAATGTACCTCATAGCATCATTCGTTGGGATGATTTTCTATTTCATGAAGACTATGCAGCACTTAAAGAGCGTGTAGATGCTGCTTATCGTGACAATGAAGAATATAAGGCTGCTCTTCATACGAATGTTTTGACGTATATTGAGCGCTTAACCCTAATTAATCCTTCTACTGATACCAGTACCCTATTTAATCATGGATTGAACTATCTCATAGAGGAATGTCCTATTGTAATGCCACTCTGGGCAAAAATGGGTTATGACTACATTATTTATCCTAAGCCTTTAACACCTGGCATGGCCAAAACTCGAGAACTATTTGTTACTGATGAATACAGTGATAAATGTCAGTGGATCTATCTGCGTTTTAAAAAGAAATAATGAACATCAGGCATCAGGAGGCATCCTTTTTTAGGATGCCAAAATGTTAGGGAGGGCATTTTTTACCAAATATTGTTTTGTTTTAGGCGGTTTTTAAGGAATTTTTATGATAAAAGTTAGCCAAATCCCAATAATTGATGTTTCAGCCCTTTTTACTGCTCGTTCAATACATGATTTACACGCTTTAGCCCAGCAGTTTAAAGAAGTATATACCAATATTGGTTTCGCATATGTTATTAATCATGGGATTTCTCAACATATGTTCGAAACGATTTTTGAACAATCAAGATTATTTCACCATTTACCTGAAGAAGAAAAATTAAAAATAAAGCAAAACGAATTTTTTCGCGGGTATATGGCTATTCAAGGATCTCGTTTTAAGTTATCCACTTTAGGTGAAACGATTATACCGAATCAAAGCGCAGCATTTATATTGGGTCATGACGTGTCCGATACAGATGAAGATTATAAATTAGGTATTAATCTTGCCGGACCTAATCAGTGGCCTTCAGAACATTTATTACCTGATTTTAAGAATATATTATTACATTATCGTGAAAATGTTTTACTTCTTTTGCGTAATTTAATTCGTGTTTTTTCCCTATCATTAAATCAGAATTATTATGAATTAGATAAATTTTTTATCAAGCCAACCACTTTCTTACGGTTGCAATATTATCCAGCACAACCCGAAGTCATTCCTGAGCATCAATATGGAATTGCACCACATACTGATTGGGGAGCATTGACTTTGTTAGCTCAAGATTCAGTTGGGGGCTTGCAAGTGAAACAATGTGATGGTACCTGGTTGGATGTACCTCCTCTAGAAGGAGCCTTTATTTTAAATACTGGAGATATGATGCATCGCCTCAGTAACGGCGAATATATTTCAACACCACATCGGGTAATTAATGTTTCTGGGAAAGAAAGATATTCTATTCCACTATTTTTTGAACCGGATCCTCATGCGGTAATAGCACCGGTTAATACTGAGAAAAAGCCAATATTTGAACCAATGGAATATGCTGATTTCTTAATGATGCAGATTAAAAATAATTACAGCATAGGTGCCAAGGACAAAGAAGCATTAGCAGATGCATAGCATCAACATATTGAACGCTTCAATGAAACATGGAAGTAATTTATTCAATTTTTTGGGGTTAATATGTCGAGTATATTTTTAAGCAAAAGTGATCAAGAAGTATTGTGTAATCGCTTTAATGATTTGATTCAATATGTAAAAGAGAATTTTGCATTTTATAACAACATCTACAAGAACGTTCCGGCTTCGATTAATGACTTAAGTGATCTCCGGCATTTCCCAACCCTTGATAAAAAATATCCTGGAATTTCAGTCCTTGTTGATGAGGCACTTGCCAAAAGACCCCCTGCTTATTTTGAAACCAGTGGTACTTCAGGTAATCCATTTCCTGTTATTCCTGATTTAGGTCCAGAACGCAGTCGTGAATTCGCGAATTTTATATACGAATGGCTCGCCTTAGATAAAACCGAAGTCAAAAGTGCTGTGATTGCATTACCTTTTGAGATGAATCCTATTGGATTAAAATATTTTGCTGCGTTAAACCAGTTAGGGATTATGGCTATCCCTACTGGTGTAAAAACTCATCTGTGCTCACCTAGAAAAATGTTGGAAATTTTCGCCCGCATGAAACCTGAGCTCCTTATTGCTCGTCCATTGGAAACGCTGCGTTACGCCGAGGCAATGCGTGCACAAGGTATTGATCCAGCAAAATCGTCAATTAAAAAAATTATTTTAACAGGGGAAATTATCTCCAAAGCTAAATTTGCTCGTATCAGTAAGCTATATGGAGGAGCAACTGTTCATGGAGTTTACGGATTAACGGAACTTGATAGTGGTGGTTTAGTATCATGCAGTAAACATCAGTATCATTTACCTTCAAAACCTTATTTGATTATTGAATTATTAGAAGATGATTTTAATACACCAATAAAGAATCAGGGTGAGTTAGGCAATATCGTTTTAACAAATACCCATAAAAATCATATGCCACTGTTACGTTATAAAACGGGTGATTTTGGTAAATTACAAAATGACTGTGGTTGTGAGTATTCAACTCCTGTGATCAATGCGATGGGGCGGGCTGCAGATTTAATTCAGTGCAAAACCACAGGAAACACAGCTTTTCCTATAGAAATTGAAAATATCTTATTTGAATACGATGAAATTGCCTGTGATTACCAAATTATTACACGAGGTGGTGCCGTTGAATTGAGAATTGAATTGTTAAACAATCTAGATTCAGCACAAATTTCAGCATTAATTCAACAACTAAAAACAGATATTATGCATCAATTGTCTATTGCTGTTGAACATATCCATGTTTTTATGCCCGGTCAACTCGCCAATAAATTAGGGATTGCAAAAACTAAGGCAGGAACTCTTTACGTGTTAGACGGCTTGAGTGAAGAAGAGGCTAAAGAACGGCTGGAATTAAATTATTGTTGCGAAGAAGGGTTATAAGATAATGATAAATTGGGAAAAATACCGAGAACTGTTTCCTGTTGTAAATCAACAAACCTATTTTATGACAGCTGGAGGTGGCGCTTTATCAAAACAAGCACTTCAAGCAGTGACTGATCGATACCAATCACTGGCATTGAATGGGGGAAGAATTTTTGGTGACAACATTCAGCTGATGGAAACATGTCGAGAAAAAATTGCTCAATTGATTAATGCAGAAAAAGAGCATATTGCTTTTATCCCTAGTGTTTCATTCGGTATGAACGCATTAGCTCATTCGCTCCCCCGTAAAGACTCTGTTTTACTTGTAAAAAATGATTTTTCTTCATCGATTTTACCTTGGGAAAATGCTGGACATTCAGTAAAATGGACTGATTCAGCTGCGAATCTTGCGGCACGATTAGACTCTGCTCAACAGGAAGATGAACGAATTTCTTCAATTGTTGCCAGTTACGTTCATTATGCCAATGGTTATAAGCTTAATTTGGAACAAATTAAGCACTTAAAAAAAGATGCGCATTTTATTGTGAATGGAACTCAAGGAATTGGTGCATTCCCTATCGATGTGAAACAACAAGGAATTGATGCATTAGTTTGTTCTTGTTATAAATGGATGGCCTGTGGTGAAGGAATAGCATTTATCTATATTCATCCAGACTTCTTTAAACAGTTGACTCCCGCTTTAATCGGTTGGAGAAGTCTACAGTCTGCAATGAACTTTGATGGAAGTTGTCAATTTTATCAATCTGCCCGTGTTTTTGAATTAGGCTGGGATAATATGACTATTTTTTCCGGTTTTAATGCGGCACTTGATCTGATTGAAGAAATTGGTATTTCAAATATCGCAGAGCGTATTACATCTCTGACTGATTATTTGATAGAACGATTACATCAATTCAATATACCTGTACTTTCAGACACCGAGATACAATCTCGCTCAGGTATCGTGCAGTTAGGGCCTTTCCCCGAGTTAGATAAGGTCATGAAACACTTGGAAAGCCATAATGTCTGGGTCACTCAGCGCGATGGCGGTATCAGAGTTTCCTTGCACTACTATAATAATGAACAAGATATAGATAATTTATTGAATGCACTTCAGGAGTTATAGGTCAGATAGGAAACTAACTTGTGAACGGTCGATTTTGAACACGATTGAATGAAAAAGTCAGTGTCTGGGCCAGCGGCTCAGGATTTTTAAGCAATCCGGAATGATTAAAACGGACCGTTCGGGGTAGTTGGCTCTTCTTGCTGATCCACATTTTCAAGTTGTTTTAAAACTTCATTATATTTCCGCTTAAAAAAGACCGTATTGTTGCTCTTTTCAAAGAAGGTTGGATTATTTTCGAATTCTTTACTTGCCTTATCCAGTGTTTCTATAAATTCATTGACTGTATTCATTGTTCTTTTGCTGAGAATTTTTTTTGCATTATGGTCCATTTTTAGAGCAAACAGCTGATCTTCAACCTGAGCTTTCATTTGTCCGATATCTTCATAACGATCCAAGTTTTTTAATGAAAAGTTCAAAATGCCTTCTAAAAAGGCTTCTCTCGTTTTTAGGCATCTAATTTTTTCTTCATTAACCGGATCTTGAGTCATTAACTTATTAATTTTTTGATGGCCTAAAGCTATTTTTTGTTCCACTTTTTTTTGGGCTACGAGAAAGTCGATTTGTGGCGATGTTGTAATTTGAGATTTTGAATGGGCCTTGCAATAGTCGATAAGACTGGGTTTAGGAGAAAGAGCAGCATCAGGATCAGGTCCGGGTTCAGAAGTTAAGGCTTTCCATTCTTTATAGGCCTTCTCAGAGAATAGGCGTGCCCCTTCATCGTCTTGGTTTGCATCAATCCAATTTCCTGGTTGATTGGGATCCGGTTTCAAAAGAATGAGATCATTAGTGATGTGCATATATAATTTATCTTTACTGTGATGTCGAAACCAGTCCTCTGCTTGTTTAGAGAAATATTTACCCCATTTAAACCCGCCTTTGCCATATGCCTTGGATTCTGCTAAACCGGATTTATTTAAATCTAATGCTTCTTGGTTAAAATTATCGGTTTTCCATGCTCTTCTTGAGCCCATAAAAGCAACAACTTTTTTCAAAATAGTGTCATTGCGACCTACCACACGTGTAAAAATATGTTTTGTATTATCTAACTTTTCAATTTGTTTCAGCAGTTTTTTTCCTTTTAACGGGTCTGTAAAAGTTTCTGGAATCACAACACCTAATTCAGGGGTTAAAAATGCTGCTTCACGGACACAGTCTTTTACACCTTCCATATATTTTTTAGATTTTTTATATAAATCATTAACCCCTGTATATCCTTGATTATTCGCTAATTGGATGACTAGTTTACGCATTTGCGATACTTCACGAACAATTCCTCCATCAGCCGCTATCACATGATTTCCACTCATATCACTATAATCAGCTACTAAAAACTCGGTTGCTTTTTCCACTGCTGCTTGTGCAGCAAAAGATTTTCCAGAGGCTGAAGGACCACCAACGATTACCACAGGGCGTTCTAACCATTTTGGGCCATCAAAATGAGTGGTTGACTTGATGACTACTGCATTCCTGTAATCTTTGCTATTCATCTCTTCTTCTAATGCGAGTTGGTATAATTCCGCACCTTGTTTACCAAAAAATTGCTCCATATCAGTGGTAGCGTCTTCAGGACGGGTCTTACGTATTGCAGGGTCATCGTTATATTGAGGGAAGGGATGATTTTGAATGTATTCTATGAATTTTTTTCTAAAAAATTGGGGATCAGAGGAAGCATTAGGATCTATATTTAGATGATATCTTTCGATATAAGATTTAGCTGATGCATAGCGAGTACCTTCATATTTTTCTATACCTTCGTATAACTGTTCTTCTCCTTCGGGGCTGATACAAAATGGACCACGATTATCGTAATGATCAATTTGTTGTTCCAAGGAAAGTATAATTGATGCATCTATTGGTGTTTGCATAATACATATATCCCACAATTATAACTGTTTTGATTTAATTATAGCCAATATATGTATTATACGATTACAATCTGAAGATAATATTAATGAGATGAATCACTTTTGCCAACTAACCAATCAGCACTCACTTCAAATTCTTGTGCTAATGCATTAAGTAGTTTTTCATCAGGATTTGTAGCGCCATTTAGTAATGCTTCTGCTTTAAATTTTGGAATCTTAACGAGCTTTGATAATACTTCAATACGTTCTGCACTTGATTCGGGAGCTCCAATATTATCAAGTTCTTTATTTAGTCTTTCTGAAAATCTCTTATTAAGCATCTGCTTCTCCTAATAATGATTTAGGTTAAGGTCAGTACTGCAACAACTACTCATCTAAGTCATCGCTCCAAAGCTAAGCCATAGGATGTCCGGCAGAAGCGAACTGCTACCTTATTTATTTCATATAGCATAAAAATGAGGTTTTGCAATAATATACCCAAATTTCTTGGAAATGATCCTGAAAATTCAGCACATTAAACCGTTTCGTATAAATTGCAACTTCTTTTTTTAAGATAATAGCGGCGATGTAGGAAAAAAATGCATTGGTCTACGTTCCCCGGTTTATACGCGGAACTTTGATAGCGAAAATTGTTTCATATGGCGACTTTGAAGATAATCTTGATTTGGGTTGATCTGTACTATCTTTCAATTTAGTATTGAACCTCTAAAAGACGATTGATTTAGGATAAACATGATCGAAGAAGTCGCTGCACAATATCCTTGTGATTTAATTATATTCGGTGCCTTGGGGGATCTGTCTTGTCGTAAATTATTCCCTGCTTTATATCAACTGGAATGTGCTCATTTGCTTCATGCCAATACGCGTATAATTAGTTGTGCACGTGATTCGTTAACATTAACTGATTTCACCGTGTTAATGAAATCTAAAATGCAGACTTTTATAAGTGAGGGACTGGATGAACGAGTTTGGTCACGCCTTGTAGAGCGCATAACTTATTGCCAGATTGACTTAGCGCAATCTGAAGATTTTGCAAAAATAATCGATTATGTGAATCCTCAAGAGCGAATACCCATTTCCTATTTTGCAATTCCTCCGTCACTCTATGCTCAAACATGCCAAGGTCTTTCCAGTATAGGTTTAACAAATCAACCATCGCGGGTGGTTTTAGAAAAACCGATTGGCCATGACTTGCCTTCATCGATTGCCATTAATAATGAAGTGGCCCATTTTTTTGCTGAAAGTCAAATTTATCGAATTGATCATTATTTAGGTAAAGAAACGGTACTGAATCTTTTGGTACTCCGTTTTGCAAATGCAATTTTTTCCTCAAATTGGGATCACCAAGCTATTGATAAAGTCGAAATTACTGTGGCTGAAGAAGTGGGTGTAGAAGGACGATGGGCCTATTATGATAAATCAGGCCAAGTCAGAGACATGTTGCAAAATCATTTACTACAAATCCTATCGCTTTTGGCCATGGAGCCGCCAATGAGTCTTGATGCCGATTGTATTCGTAGTGAAAAATTAAAAGTATTAAAATCATTACGACCTATTTCAGATACTCATGTGCATGATCATACCGTACGAGCCCAATATGTGGGAAACGTGATGAGAGGTCAGCAGATACCTGGATATTTGGAGGAAGAGGGGGCTTACAAAAAGTCAACCACCGAGACTTTTGTTGCGATTAAAGCCTATATTGATAATTGGCGCTGGTCAGGTGTTCCTTTTTATTTATTGACGGGTAAAAGATTATCAAAAAAACAAAGTGAAGTAGTCATTTATTTTAAACCACAACCATATAATATTTTCAAGCAATTAAAACAGGAGCTGTCTCCCAATCAGCTCATTATTCGGCTACAACCTGATGAGGGGGTGGAGTTACGAATGATGAATAAAGTCCCTGGCCTTAGTGAAAGCATGCAATTAAGGGACAGTAAGTTGGATTTAAATTTCAATCACCTTTTTAATTCACAAAGAATTGCGGATGCCTATGAACGGTTGTTGTTGGAAGTAATGTTAGGCCATCAATATCTGTTTGTTAGTCGTGAAGAAGTAGAGCAAGCCTGGCAATGGATTGATGAAATCAAGCAAGCATGGGAAAGACAAGATACCCCTCTCTATACTTATCCCTCAGGAACTTGGGGGCCTTTGGAAGTAATTCGTTTATACAATGGCAAAGCACATGTATGGGGTGAACAAAATGCAGTTACATAGTTTTAGTGAAGCGCCTTTATTAACAGAAGACTTAGCTAACCGGCTAAAGCAAATTCTCGGTGATGCGGTCAATCTACGAGGTCATGCTTATCTAGTAGTTTCAGGTGGGAAAACGCCTATCGATTTATTTAAGGCTTTGGCAAAAACAGATATTCCCTGGAATCAAGTTACAATAACTCTGGCTGACGAACGTTGTGTTTCTGCTCATGACTCCGAGCGAAATGAGCATCTGGTTCGACAGTTTTTACTTCAGAATCACGCGTCCAAAGCTCATTTCCTGAGTTTATATAACGAAGGGCACTCGCTAGAACAAATTGAGCATCTCATCGCCTCTTTACCGACTTTTGATGCAGTAGTTTTAGGGATGGGGGAAGATGGACATACCGCATCTTTATTTCCTTGTTCGGACGAGCTTGATAAAGGATTAGATGATAATGCGGCAGCAGTACTTCGTGTTAGTCCGAAAAAAGCATCTCATCAACGAATAAGCTTATCTAAAAAAAGATTACTAAATAGTCGCGTGATTTTTTTTCATTTATTAGGCCACAAAAAACTGGCTGTGTTGCATCAAGCAATGGCAGAGCACGATCCTAGAGTTATGCCAGTCAGTGCTTTTTTAAATAATGCAGATGCCAATGTTCAGGTGTTGTATGCACCTTAAGGAAAAAACATGCACCCGGTTGTAGCTCAAGTTACTGATCGCATCCGTAAACGCAGTACTCATACCAGAGATTTATATCTGAAGCATATTGAAAAATCACGTATTAAAGGGCCTCAGCGCAGTATACTGCATTGTGGCAATTTAGCGCATGGTTTTGCTGCCTGTGTGAAGCAGGATAAAGCCAACCTGAGCGGTATGACCAAAGCCAATATTGCTATTGTTTCTGCTTATAACGACATGCTTTCTGCACATCAACCCTACCTGAATTACCCCTCTTTAATTAAAGAAGCTATTTCTGAAGCAGGAGGTGTCGCACAATTTGCTGGGGGCGTTCCTGCAATGTGTGATGGGATAACCCAGGGCCAGTCAGGAATGGAGTTAAGTTTATTAAGTCGGGATGTGATCGCCATGTCTGCAGCTGTAGGGCTGTCACATAATATGTTTGATGGCGGCCTCATGCTGGGTATTTGCGATAAAATTGTGCCTGGTTTATTAATGGCCGCATTGAGTTTTGGCCATTTACCGTTCATTTTTATTCCAGCAGGTCCTATGCCTTCAGGAATATCAAATGAGGAAAAAGCACGTATCCGTCAATTATATGCGGAAGGAAAGGTAGATAAAAAAGCACTGCTTGAAGCAGAAGCAGCCTCGTATCATTCTGCAGGTACATGTACTTTTTATGGCACGGCAAATTCCAACCAGCTGATTATAGAAACGATGGGGTTGCAACTTCCTGGTTCATCATTTATCAATCCAAATACTCCATTGCGCGATGCCTTAACTCGGCAGGCAGCACAGCAGATTCTTTCTTTAACCGATTTGGATGAGTATTACCTGCCCATAGGCAAGATGCTCGATGTCAAAAATATTGTTAATGGGATAGTGGCTTGGTTGGCATCTGGTGGTTCAACCAATCATACGATGCATTTGATTGCTATAGCGAGTATCGCCGGTTACTCGATCAATTGGGATGACTTTGCTCAATTATCTGCGGTTACTCCCCTAATTGCCAAAATTTATCCTAATGGATATGCAGACATTAATCATTTTCAACGAGCTGGGGGTATGGCCTATTTTATTCACACCCTATTGGAAGCTCAGCTACTACATGAAGACGTTGATACGGTGATGGGGCATGGTTTGCAACGATATACGACACAGCCGATATTGGACAATGAACAATTACTATGGGTTTCTGGGCCTTCTAGTTCGAGTGATGAACGTGTATTAATTTCAGCTAAAACTCCTTTTAAGCCCCAGGGTGGGGTGCAAGTTTTAAGTGGAAATATTGGACGGGCTGTAATCAAAACCTCTGGACTTGCCTCAGGAAAAAGTAAGATTGAAGCTCCCGCCGTAGTTTGTTCCAGTCAGGAAGAGTTTGAGGAGATGTTTCAAAAAGGGATGTTAAATCAGGATTGTGTGGTTGTAGTTCGCTTTCAAGGACCTAAAGCCTGTGGGATGCCAGAATTGCATCAATTAACACCTAAGCTCGGTGTGCTTATGGATAAAGGTTATCAAGTTGCTTTAGTCACGGACGGGCGTATGTCGGGTGCTTCAGGTAAAGTTCCTGCGGCAATTCATGTTACGCCAGAAGCACTGGATAATGAGGTACTTTCTCGAGTTGAAACGGGGGATATGATTTTAATTGATGCAGACCAAGGTATATTACAATTATTAGTTTCTGAGCAGGTTTTAGGACAAAGAACCAAAGCTGTTTTGCATGAAACAGCATTCCACCTTGGCACGGGTCGAGAATTATTCACCACGTTAAGGTCACAATTTACAGGAGCTGAGCAGGGCGCTTGCAGTTTGTTTCAGGGAAAAGAGTCTTGTTATGAGCGTTGATGATTTAAAATCTTATGCGATTGTTGCGGATATTGGTGGAACTTTTGCTCGTTTTAGTCGTGTCAATTTAGAAAACTTGGTCATGGATAAAATTGAAATTTATTCATGCGCTGCGTTCGCCAGTATTGAATCGGTATTATTGGCTTATAAAGAACAGCATCAATTGGAAGAAATTGATCAAGTTGCTCTTGCTATTGCTTGTCCGGTACTTGGTGATGTGCTCTGTATGACCAATACACATTGGAGTTTTTCAATCAGCGAATTAAAACACAAGTTAAATCTGAGAGAACTGAACGTTTTGAATGATTTTAATGCGATTGCCATGAGCCTTCCTGTTTTATCGGATCAGCAAATCATACAGATAGGAAGAGGCAGTGCAGACCCCAATGGAGCACGAGCAGTATTAGGCGCTGGAACAGGACTTGGGGTCGCTTTCCTTGTGCCTGGTCGAGAGGGATATGTAGCCCATGCGGGAGAAGGTGGACACATCAGCTGGGGAGCCAAAACAGAACAGGAGTGGTTTATTTATTGTCATCTGAAAAAAAAATACGATCATGTCTCTTATGAGCGCTTATTGTCAGGTCAAGGTTTGGAAAATTTATATCAAGCATTGACGGCATTGCACCAAAAAGAGAAACCTCCTATTCCTGCATCTCAGATTATTACTTTGGCTTTAACACAACAATGTACTATTGCAGAAGCAGCTGTCGCACAGTTTTTCGCAATTCTGGGGGCTTATGCGGGGGACTTAGCACTAATCGTTGCTGCTTTTGGTGGTGTTTATATTGCTGGTGGTATTGTGCCACGTTTAATTTCCTTGTTGTCTGGCAGTGATTTCAGAGCGCGTTTTGAAGAAAAGGGGCGTTTTAGCGAGTTTAATGCGAAAATTCCGACCTATGTAATTACTGCCGAGCACCCAGGAATTTTAGGCGCTGCAGTTTATTTAAAACAATCGTTGCCTTGCTAGAATGAAACGGTCATTAAATTAAAGATTTTCCCTTCTCTCAATAAGGGAGGAGGTGTCCGTTAGGACGATGAGGGTGTGATTGGGGTGCTCTCACCCCAGCCCCTCCCACAGGTGGGGAGGGGATTTTTTTATTACTTTAATGGTGAGTGACAATGAGCGTAATCGGAAAGCCATTTGCTATAATCCCGAGTTACACTGTTACTTTATCTAGGCTATCTGACTGCAAGGAGAGGGTTCATGTCGTTTCCAAATTGGATGGTGCAACCGGAAATTGTATTCTGTTCATCACCTGTAATCCCTGTTGTTGTAATTAAAGAAATAGAGCATGCGGTGCCTTTGGCTACAGCGTTATTTTCTGGCGGTATTCAGGTTCTTGAGGTTACACTGAGAACACCGATCGCTTTGGATGCGATTAAAGTACTCACCGAAACGTTCCCAGATGCTTTAATTGGTGCCGGTACTGTAACCACCCCAGAACAATTAGAACAAGTAGCGAATTTAGGTGCAAAATTTGCACTAAGTCCTGGGAAAACACAAGAACTATTGGCTGCTGGATGTCATTCTACTATTCCTTTAATTCCTGGTATATCCAGTGTTTCCGAATTGATGGAAGGCCTTATTATGGGATATACGCATTTTAAATTTTTTCCTGCGATAGCTGCCGGAGGAGTCAATATGTTGCGTGCAATGCAAGGTCCATTTCCACAAGCAAAATTTTGCCCAACTGGTGGCATTAATGAAACAAATTTTGTGGACTTCTTAGCCCTAGACAATGTTTCTTGTGTTGGAGGCTCTTGGTTAGTACCTGAAGAAGCAATTAAAAAAGGCAACTGGTTATTAATTACTGAGTTGGCCTATGCTGTTCGTCAAAGTGTTAGAGGATGGGATTAGCTATTTTGCAGAACGTTCTTTTTAGAGTTTGTTTGTAAACCGTTTATCCCAAGCACAATGAAGAAGCTCCATCCTTTAGTACCGCATTATGCTAGGAGATCCTTCGCTTTGTTTGAGATGATGGAATTGTAAACAGACCCTAGCCGAATTTTGGAATTATCAATTCAAGGAGTTAAATATGACATGGGTTGTTGCAATTATCGGTTCGGTCGCAGGTTTTTTGTTCGGTTACGATGAGGGAATCATTGCGGGCTCTTTAGAGTTAGTCAAAAATCATTTTGAATTAAATGCAACGCATATCGGCATAATGGCCTCGGCTTTACCCTTTGGTGCTTTATTTGGCTCAATGCTCATTGGTGCAATTACTGCATCAAAAGCAGTAAAACGTTTTGGGCGCCGCACGTTATTAGCCTTTGCAGGCATGTTGTTTTTTTTAGGGGCATTGGGTGCTGGATTCGCTGACTCCATTACAGTGCTCATTATCTCTCGACTGGTGCTTGGTTTGGCCATTGGAATGGCCTCGGTGATGGCACCTTTGTATTTGGCTGAAACTGCAACCTGTGAAACAAGAGGAGCAGTAGTTGCCATTTATCAATTAGCAATGACCTTGGGAATTGTTTGCTCTTATTCAGTCAATTACCTGCTGTTGGAAAACCATGATTGGCGGGCTATGTTTGCTTCAAGTGCTTTTCCCGCTCTGGTTTTAAGTATTGGCATTTTACTCATGCCCGAATCTCCAAGATGGCTGTGCAGTGTTGGCCGACGTCAGGCAGCATCTAAGGCCTTAAAAAAATTACGTAACAGTCATTCTATCGAGCACGAGTTGACCGATATTGAAATGACCTTAGCTAATGAACCGAAAAAAGGGAATTGGTTGCTGTTGTTTCAAAATCCTCTATTACCTGTTTTGATGCTGGGCACCATGTTGTTTTGTTTGCAACAATTAAGTGGGATCAATGTGGTGATTTATTTTGCACCTGAAATTTTTAAAAATTTAGGTATGAACAGCACTACTGGACAAATATTGGCGACCATAGGGATTGGTCTGGTTAATTTATTGGTGACAATCATTGCGATGCTTAGTGTCGATAGAATCGGTCGTCGTAAACTACTGTTGTTTGGTTTTTCCGGCATGTTCATCAGTCTGCTGGCTTTATGTGTATTTTCTTTAAATCAAGTCGCCTGGCTTTCTTATTTGTCCGTTGCGTGTCTCATTCTTTATATTTTTTCTTTTGCAGTGAGTGTCGGGCCAATACCGCATATTGCGATGGCTGAAATATTTCCCTTGCACGTACGAGGCGCTGGTATGGGTTTCTCTGCCATGAGCAACTGGACTTTTAATACAGTTGTCATTTTTAGTTTCCCTATTTTGGAAAAAATGATGGGTATTGAATATACCTTTGCTTTGTATGCGGTGATTTGTCTTTTGGGGCTTATCTATACATATTTTTATATGCCTGAGACAAAAAATATTAGCTTGGAACAAATTGAGAATTACATTATTTCTGGTAAGCCCTTACGTTTATTAGGTCGTAAGGAGTTAGTTTCTACCGAAGATATCGGTAAAAAAGAACCCTCTTATGCAGCATCTACTTAAACGTGTTGCGGTAAATTATAAGCATTCTCTGTGATACGTCTTCCTGAGCTTGGTGAGCGATCTCTAGGAGGACGTATGAGCATGATGATAAAATCAGAGCTCCTTCGTCGTAAACGTCCAGAATGAGGGTAATCGTTCTATGAATAGGGAGGGGTTGCTTAGGAAAGAATGGTCGAGAATAAGATTAAGGTGGATTTTACCCAAGGAACAAATCAAACAGCTAGCCAGAAGATTTGTAAGACATCGCTGGCTAGCGAAGTAAGTCTTTTAAGAAGCTATTTTAATTTTGCCTGTGAGTTTATCTCTTAACTCAATAGCACGTAAAACGGCTACATAGCTCCAGGTGAGTGAAGGAGCTCCTTGTTGAATTCCCGTATTTAAATTAATTTGTTCACTTAACTTCATGCTGGGGGCATATTTTTTTATAAGTTTCAGATAATTATCGCCAACCTGAATGTGCTTTGCTATTTGTGATTCATTTATTTTATCTAAGGGCAGGCTATCGGCAAGCGTATAATAATATTCAGCCATCGTTGCTGTTAATATAAACCATGGATTTCCTATACTATCAGTTTGATATCCATCGTAGGTATCACCGGGATAACGACCGAATAAAATTTCACCTGAATGATTCTTATTAATAGGAAACATTGAATCAAACTGCTCATATAAAGCATGAACTGTATTTTGTACATAAGTGCTATTGGGAGATAAAGCATCCCCTTCATGTGAGTTAAATAAAATGCCCAAAATAACTGATGAATCAAGTTCTAAAGTTTTTTGTGGCCCTGGATGGGGTAACAGCGTTGCTTGAATGGTTTTATGCTCCCGATCTAAATGCTGCATCAGACGAGCATTTATCATTTCTGCTTGCTGCTCATAGTAAACGGCCGCTTTATCATCATTCAGACGGCGCGCAAGAACCGCTCCTTCTTGAAGTGCTTTTTGTTGTACCATAGCAGTAAAAAAATGATGTCCTAGCACTTCTTCCCAAAGATCAAAATTTTTGTCAGACCAGTGATGAGCGGTGTATTCCAAATCCATTTTAATTACGCCCATAGAATAGGGGTCCAAGTTATTATTATAAAGATTGGTTTTTACATATTCTATTTCATTATCATCTAACAGCTCCTCGGCAAAATGAATTAAAACGGAAGCTCTTAAAGCCGGTCCGTCATTTTGTGGTCTGCCCCAGGGGCCATCAAAAGGATAACCATCAATATAAAACTTAGGTTCTCCCAATATATCTTGTCCTGGTAATGGATCGTCCTGATGTTGAAGTCTTTGGGTCCAGGAAACATAGTTATATAAACGCTCTTTATAACCAAAGGCATGTGAGGATTCATACCATGTTTCAATCAAGTTCATAGCAATTGCTGAATCACGAACCCAATCATAATAGTAGTTTGGATTTTGTTTTGAGGGGGCGGCGATTATTGCTCCATTAGATTGAATATTTGCAAAAAAATTCTGTCTCAGTTTTTGGATATCCTCTGCACTAAATACAGAACTTATTGCTTGAGAAACAAAAAATATTAATAAAAAAAAGATCCTTTTCAACGTAATCTCCTATAAAAAAATGAACGATTTCATAGTACATTAAAATAACTGTGCAGAGTATAGGGTTATTCAACAAGATAAATGACAGGGGAATAACGCAGCGGAATCCGAGGAATATTATTTTCGGCTCCCGCTTTGTTGCAGTACATTATTTCATCATAGGGTGGAAGAGCATCATTTTTTAATCACTCAATGCTCCCCGATTACTCATTTGTTGTTAGAACAGCGTACACGTTCTCCTATTGACTTCATCGACACTGAGTTGGTTATTTCGCTCCATAACATAACTGTTTTCATCAAGGAAATTTTGTAAACGCCAATTCGCAGCTGGGGCTCGATCATGTTTTAGATGTATGGAGCGTGCTGCTTGAAGTGCTGCAATGGTTCCATCTTCATGGGAATCACCTTTCCAGCCTAAAATTCCTCCAAAGTAGAGTCCATATTTTTTTTGCATCGTATGAAGTTTTTGCTGGGCTATAAAATAATTTTTATCCATAAAAGGATGTTTATAATGTTCTGTTTTAAGAACATTATTGGGCATTGGTTGTCCAGGTAATACCCATGTTTTTTTCACTGGAGTCGCTCCATTTTTTGCTTTCCAGTCTTTTTGCGCGGTATTGGCTGCTAAGTCTCCTTCAACGCGTGTATGAACTACAGTTCCGCGCGGAGGGGCGTAAAGAGGATCTAGATGAAAAGCAAGAGTCGTATCGTAATACCGAACCTTTTTAAGCGCCTTTTTAAGGTCTTGCATGTCTTGAGCATCTAGATCAGGTAGTATCGCTGCTGTTGCGTAAGCAGGAGTAGAAATAACCACATCATCAAATAACATGGGCTCGCCATTCTCGGTCCTCATTAGCGTGCCATCACGAAGCATGGCTTGATATTTAATACTATTTGAGTCAGTAATGGCAATTAGTTTTGTAACCTCTGTGTTGAGACGCATGTCTAGATTTTTACATTGGGTTGTCATGGCCTCCATATAACTACTTAGACCACTTGGTGCGTCATACCAGTCTTTACTCAAGGCTAAATAATTCATTGCATAAAAAGCGCAAAATTTCTTGGCTTCAGAGATAGGAATACCCCAAGCTGCTCCTACTATGGGATACAGTATTCGATTACTAAAATCATCAATCTCCTCTTCTTTAAAGCCCATGTTTTTTTTCTTAAATCCTTCCATAAACTCTTCGAGTGTTTGAACCTCATGAATATCATCGGGCTCCCTTTCATGTTCTGCACGCAGAATTTCCCATTCCAATTTCAATAGGTCAGAAAATTTATTTAATAGAGTGCCAAAATCAATGCGGATTTCTTTTTGTGATTCATCATCAGCGGAAAAACAACTAAAAAACTCAGAAAAGGAATGCTTGTTTTTTTCTGCAGAATGGTACACAGGAGGTAAAACGAGGTGATCATCTTTGCCATGCTCAATACTGACCTTATGCAGATCCGCATTAAGCTCAAAACGTTTTAGCTTAACACCTAATATAGAAAATAATTTATGAACATTAGGATAGCTTTCTGGCGCACCTATGAACTCCGCGCCACCTTCTGCTATTCCGTGGTCACCAAAATCTAGACTGTTAATATGACCGCCATAACGTTCACTTTTTTCTGCTAAAGTGACGTTAAACCCCATTACATTTTCTAACATATAAGCTGTTGTTAGCCCTGTTCCACCACCAATCACTAGAATATTTGGCATTTTTTATATCCTTATGTCTTTTTCAGGTGTTATTTTAAGAACAATAATGGCTTGATTTAATGAAGAAAAAAAGAGTGCTTGTAAACAATTTTCGGGTTTGTCCTCGGTTTTTTTGTGGGTTTCATTTTGCTTACTTCCCAAATGGACGTCATAATCAATGATGCCCCCTATAAATCGATAGGAATAACAAATGATAAAACTCTATCAATTTCCCTCTGCGTGGTCGCTTCCAAACCCCAGCCCATTTTGTATGAAATTGGAAACCTATTTGCGAATGGCGAAACTTCCTTTTGAAACGGTATCCGTTATTGATCCGCGAAGAGCGCCAAAGAAGAAATTACCAGTCATTAGTGATGATGGAAGAAAAATAGCAGATAGTGGTTTTATTATCGATTATTTGCAACACAAATATGGTGATCCTTTGGATGGTCATTTAACCGCGGCTCAAAAAGCAGAAGCACTGGCAGTAAGGCGTATGCTTGAAGAACATTTATACTGGGTGATTGTTTATTCGCGCTGGATTGATGATCGATATTGGCCAACCACTAAAGAGACTTTTTTTGGTCATCTGAAACAACCACTTTATTACTTTGTTCCTAAATTAATTCAAAGAAAAATTCGCCAGGATCTTTATCGACAGGGCTTAGGTCGACATACAACCACAGAAGTATATCAATTAGGTATCGCTGATCTGCACGCTCTGAGCATTCTATTGGAAGAAAGTGATTTTTTTATGGGAAATGAGCCTACGAGTATCGATGCTTGTGTTTACGCATTTCTAAAAAGTATCATTCAGCCACCTATCCCTTCTCCATTACAGGAGTATGCTCAATCACATCCCTGTTTTCTGAGTTATTGTGAGCGTATGACCCAAATGTTTTATCCTGAGCGCTAGACTAAGTGGGGCTTTTAGAGTGTTAAATTAATTTGGATTGTTTTTTTGCAGGTATTTTTATTAATTTTGAGATCATGAAATAAACTGCAGGCAGTACAAATAGAGTAAAAATCGTGCCTATGCATAAACCTCCAATAAGGACGGTACCTATAGCATGCCTGGCTTCAGCTCCAGCATCGTGTGATAGGACTAAGGGGATGGCACCAAAAACCATAGCACCAGTAGTCATAAGAATAGGACGTAACCTGAGTGCACATGATTTTTTTATTGCATCGGCTAAGCTAAGGCCTTCTTTTTGTAATTGGTTGGCAAATTCTACAATCAAAATTCCGTGTTTACTGATGAGTCCTACTAAAGTGATCAGTCCGACTTGAGTGAAAATATTTAGAGATTGGTCAAATAAATAAGCAAACAATAAAGCGCCAAAACATGCTAAAGGGACTGTGAACAGAATAATGAAGGGATAAATAAAGTTTTCAAATTGTGCTGCAAGAATGGCATAAATAAAGAGAATAGATAAAGCAAATAACAACACCATAGTATGCGATGATTCATTATAGGCTTTGGCAGCGCCTGCCCAACTCAATTTATATTGGTTGGGGAGATTCTCTTTCGCTAATTTCATCAATATATCCATTCCTTTTTTAAAGGATTGTTGTTTTGGCAGTTGCGCATATAAAGTTGTCGAGCGCATTTGGTTGACATGTTCTAATGCAGTGGGTTGTGCCTGTCTTTTCATTTGAGCCACTGCCCCTAAAGAAACCCGTTTTCCAGATGGGGAGGTAAGATACAGTTCATCTAAAGTCCAGGGTTTAGATGAACCTTGTAAGGTTAAGTTATAGGACACACCATCTTTTTGAAAAGATATGGACTTATCGCCGCTGAAAAACACTTCTACGGTTTTAGCCAGTTGCCCAGGGGTCAAGCCCAATTGAGCTAAAGCATTTTTGTCGATATGTACCGAGTATCCCATCGAATCAAGACGTAAATCATAGCGAGTAGAAGCAAACTCCTTACTTTGATCCAACATCTTTTTAAAGTGTTCTGTGGCATTGAATAATTGTCGAAAATTTTCGGTAGTGGAAATAACCAGTTCCAATTCCGAATTGTTACGTGCATCATCGATTCCAGGTAAGCCAGAATCCCAACTCCAGACGGAAGCATCTACCGAAGGTAATTGTTCTGTTTTCGGTTTTAATGAGTCAACAATTTGTTCGGCAGAACGATCTCTTTGCTTGTGGGGTTTTAAAGGCATGACGATGCTGCTCCCCCAATTTCCCAGAAAAGTTAACGTATTGCTTGCTTCAGGGATGTTACCTATCGATTGTTGTATGCGTTTTGTATTGGTTTCTAACGTATCTAAGTTATCTCCAGATAGAGGAGGGGTGTAGATTCCTATTAAACTACGATCCTCTTTTGGCGCAGTTTCACCAGGCATTATTTTATAAAAGAGGATGCTTAAGCATAGTGACAGGAAGAGTACAAACAGCATCGTTTTTCTTCGGTAAATAATTATGCTAAGTAATTTATAATAGTTTTGTGCCAGTTTACTCAGGAATTTATCGATAGAAGGCCATAAATGGTGCGTATTTTGATGTAAAAATGTGGCACACATTAAAGGCGAAAGTGTTAGTGCGACGATTCCTGAGATGAACACACTTCCAGCCAATGCAACAGCAAATTCAATGAATAGCTGACCAATCATACCATCAAGCAAAGCAATTGGTGCATAAACACTGGTTAAAGTGAGTGTCATGGCGATAATAGCAAAACCGATTTGCTTTGATCCTTTAAGCGCTGCGTCCATGGGGGGGAGATCTTCTTCAATATGACGCCAGATATTCTCAAGAACAATAATGGCGTCATCTACAACCAAACCAACAGCCAACACCATCGCAAGAAGGGTCATTTGGTTTATAGTAAAGCCTGCGATTTTCAAAAATAATAATGAGCCAAAAAGTGAAATGGGGATTGCAATTAATGGAATTATTGTAGCGCGTACATTTCGCAAAAAAATAAAAATGATGATTAAGACCAAGAAAATGGATTCAAGAATAGAGGATTGGATGTTTTTCAAAGATGCTTTAATGAATTCGGATTGATCAATAATAATTTTTGTTTTGACATCATCGGGCAAACCTTTTTGCAAGGCAAATAGTTCCTTGCGAACGGCTTGCGATACTTCAACCGGATTTGCATCATTAGCGCGATGAATAGCAAGCACTAAACCTGGATGACCATTGACTTTGACCCGGAATTGGTTGTTATCCGTAGTTAATTGGACTCGAGCTAATGATTTAAGAAAAACAGGATGATGGTTTTGAGTTTTAATTACCAGGTTTTCATAATCTTCTGGCGTTTTTAATTCAAAATCCAGTGTCGTAGGGATGCTGT
Organism: Legionella sp. 227; assembly: GCF_043161935.1. Classification (NCBI taxonomy): domain Bacteria; kingdom Pseudomonadati; phylum Pseudomonadota; class Gammaproteobacteria; order Legionellales; family Legionellaceae; genus Legionella; species Legionella sp. 227. Next base: position 1,914,816 of record NZ_CP171154.1, read on the forward strand.
TTTGATAATTACCTGCGGGTAGAGATAAGCGGTTAGTGGCAATTGCATTCGCAATCTCATCCACATTAATGCCAAATGAATATAATTTCTTTTGATCAATCTGGACAGCATAAGTAAAGGGTTGTCCCCAGACCTCCACTGAGGCGACACCTTTAAGGCTTCGGAACACATTTTTCAGGTTCAAATTGGCAAAATGTGTGAGCTCTCCGAAATTTAAAGAAGAGGATTCCAGGGCAATCCCGATAAAAGGTAAACCATTGGCTTGCCTTTGCCGTTCAATTAGAGGCGCTTTTACTGATGAAGGAAGTTGTGCTAGCCGTGCTGCCTCATGGGTGGCATTCAAAGCTTTCTCCATGGGAGTTCCTGGACGAAAGCGCAAGCTAATGTAGGAACTTCCTGCATTAGAACGCGAAGTCATCATCTCCAATCCTTCGACCCCAGCAAGTTGGTCCTCTAACACATTAGTGACTACAGACTCGACTAATTCGGGGCTGGCATTGGGATAATGGGTATTGACCGTAATGATTGGAAAACTGATGTTAGGATATTCTCTCAAAGGTAATGAATGAAAACACAATATTCCTAAGAGCAGAATCATGCAATTCAGAATAATTGAAATCACGGGATGTTTTAAAAAATAGCTCGTAAATTTCATAACGGGATGGTTAACCTTTATAAATTGAGACTTCCAGTCCTGGATAGAGTCGTTCGGGGTTTTTGTGCACTATTTGGTCCCCAGATTTTAATCCCGAAATAATTTCTACTTTATCTTTTTCTTGTATCCCTGTTTGAACAGCAACAAGTTCTATTTTTTTATCAACTACCTTATAAACATGGGTTTTACCTTGTTTGAGAAATAGAGCTTGTGTTGGAATGATCAATGTCTTTGTTTTTTTATTCACTATTAGTCGGCTTGATACACTGGTGCCAATCAAGCAATGAGTACATTGTATATCAACATCAGCGGGACACATATGGGTTTCATCATCTATCATTTTTTGTACATGACTTAAATGATACAGTCGATCAAATATATAAATAGGTTGGTTTTCTTCAATTGAGTGATTATTGGTGCAAGGGATATCAATTTCTACGGTTAATGAATGAGGATCATAAATCGTCACAACCGGAGCGCCTTCTGTTACCTGTGCCCCTTCTTTAATTTTAAAAGCACCGATTACTCCATCAAAGGGAGCATAAAAACGCATGTTTTTGAGTTCTATTTTGGTTCTGGATTTTTCTTTTTGTGAATCAATCCAGATTCTTTTTTTTTCCTCTACTTCGCGTGCGCTGACAAAACCTGTTTTTTGCAAGCTTTTGAGGCGTTGGTATTGTGTACTTTCCAGCTCTTCTGTTTCTTTGGAAAGCAGGTAACTTTTTTCAATGTCTGGATTGGTTATTTTGGCAATTAAATCACCTTTTTTAACGGTTTGTCCCGAACTCATGAGGGTATCCAGCGTTCCAGACCCTTTGGCAACAAGCACTGTCGCATGTTTTGGTCGTATGGTTCCTATAAGTTTTATGGTTTTTTCAATTGAGGAGGGTGCTACAGTAATGACTTCGACTATTTTAGTGGGAGGGGGGGGAGCTATTCTCGCATGATAATAAAGTAGAAAGTACATGCTTAAGCCAATGATTACGATACACGATAATCCAATCATCTTATATTTGGTATAGAAGATGCTCCATATCCGTTGGATGATTAATTGCAGATTCACAAGATGCTCCTGAATTGAGAATCAGATTGTATATTGGTCATTGTGATTATGGCTTTTATCCAGGAACGGTCCGTATTCATACTCGGAATGATAATTAATTCTTCACCTCCAAGTGCTGTCCATTGTTCTTGGAGACGAATTCCTATTTCTTCAAGAGTTTCTAAACAGTCAGCAACAAATGAGGGACAACAAATAATTAATTTTTTTATTCCCTTCGCAATCAACTCAGCAAGAACTAGATCGGTATAAGGTTTTACCCAGGGTGTTTTACCCAGTCTTGATTGAAAAGCAGTACTGTAGTTATCTGCAGACAAACCCAGTTCAGTTGCCAATAAACGACTTGTTTCATAACATTGGGCTCTGTAACATCTGTGGATATCGTCCGTTAATGCAGGGCAAGATTGGGTACAAATTGATTTACAACTGCTTTTAGTGATTTGCCGTTCCGGGATCCCATGATAGCTAAAGAGAACATGGGTTTGTTCCTGAAGAAAAGGGTTAATGACTTGAGCTTGTGCTTTCAGGTACGCTGGATGTTGAAAAAAATCACTTATAATGCTGATTGATGGGATGAGATCCCAGGTGCCGATGATGCGTAGCACTTCTGCAATAGATGATCCATTAGCCGCTGATGAGTATTGTGGGTATAAGGGCAAAATAGTAATGGACTCACAAGATTTTAACTGATCTAAAGCGGTTTCAATCGATGGTTTTCCGTAGCGCATGCCAAGAACCACCCTATTTTCTGGTCCAACTTCTTTTTGTATTTGGTCTACTAAATTCTGGCTATGGAATAGTAATGGAGAACCTTGCTCAGTCCATATGGATTGGTAGGCATGAGCAGAACGTTTTGTTCGGAACGGTAAAATGAGCGCATACACCAATATATAGCGAAGCAAAACAGGCAGATCAATAACCCGCTTGTCGGTAAGAAATTCGCGTAAATAACTCCTGACAGACGAGATTTCTGGACTGTTAGGGGTGCCAAGATTAATAAGTAATAAACCACGCTTCATGAGCAATTCATTGACCTTGAATAGAATAAGGTCATGATACAGGAAGACAGTTTGTAATTCAGTATTTTGCTCAAAACTTAATCTTTTTGGCTTATGGACGCAGCACCACTATGATACTGCGCTAACTTAATCAAGCCATTTCAGCATCAGCATTCTCATTGAGCACAATCACATTAGCTGCGTGTAGGCCTTTTTCACCGGTTTCTACATCGTAGTTGACTACTTGTCCTGGAACTAATGTTTTATACCCTGTGCCATGAATTGACGAGAAATGAACAAAAATATCATCCCCACCATTTTCTGGAATAATAAAACCCCAACCTTTGGCATTATTAAACCATTTCACTTCACCCTTAGCCATATTTCCTCCTTTTCCAGAGTCTTTTTGCTTAGACTCTACTGGTTCCCAATTGCCCTGACTTTTTTTGTCAATTGAGCAATCGCATTCATCCATAAATGACAATTGAACCTATTTTTTCTAATAGGTTGTTTTAACATAACGTAAAACAGACTCACTACTCAATAGTATTTTTTATAAAAAAATAATTTATTGTTAATAATTCCTTAAGTTGTTTATGCTAAGTTATTAGTATGGGTGTAATAGCAGGAGTTTAGATGAGTCAATTCAGTACTTCTAAAATGTTAGGGAAACTGGCTGCTGGACAAAACAAACCCCGGTTTGAAGAAGGTCTGCAGGATGAAAAAATTGGGGAAGAACTTGCTAAACCTCAATTAACGCCCTCTGCAAAACCATCTGAGGAATTAGAAATGAAAAAAGTCCTAAATAATATCCTAGGGCCCTCATTTTCAAAAGGCTATTCCCCAATGGATAAAAAATAATTTATTTTGTAACAGTTATCCGTATAAAAAAAGCAATCATCCGTAACTACAAAACCCTCTCCTAACCAGAGAGGTTTTTTTTTGACCATTAAAATCATAAATATTCACCCGAGAGTATTCATTTAAAGCACGACTTGTTGTAAAAATAATATTAATATTCTGCGACAAAGGTGCCAAAGCTTTTATTTAGGTATATACTTTTTTTAACAGGTTTATTTTTTATTTGAGGTAAAAATATGGCAGGGTTTGCTGAGACAGCACATTGGAGAGATTCTGCTCGTAGCGCTCGGTTTTTTATAGTTGATGCTCGAGCTGCATTTCCTATATTTTTATTTCTAATGCACATTAGAATATGGACAGGCATACTGGTTTTAATCTCAGCAGTTTTTTTTGGGATCATTGAGCATTATGGTTTTACTGTGCCGGTTTTTTTAAGGTGGATAAGAAGTACTTTAGCGGGATCACTTAAGTCTTCAAAACCATGGTGGCGATGATATATGGAGCGAGATATTAGCAAAAGCATGTCAGTTATTGCTGCAAGTTTAAATGCAAAATTCTATCTTAATGATAGATTTGTAAGTTATGAGGAGGTTTTTGCCGATACAGGTTTGTTACCTGCGATTGCGAAGCGAGCAGATCAATTGTGTTCCCTATGCCTTGGATATGGATTAGGGGCTACATTTGATGAAGCAGAAGGTGCTTTGCTTGGACTTAGGGTTGTTTTTGATGAGGTAACACCTAATGTGTTACGCTTATTGTGTATGACTGATGTGCTAAATGAGTTGATTCAAGGCGGACCAAGTCGTGACTATACCCCTTTAGACGAGTTAATGTACGACTAGGTGTGTTTTATTAAAATATATTGTAAATAAATCGTAAGCTTTGGTAATTTTGGATGCATTTATAAATGATTTTGATAAACTAGGTAATTAAAGATTTTTATGTTTTAGGGGTAATGTTATGGGATTTTTTAAGCATGAGAGTGGTGAAGGTGAGCTGAAGACCCAGATTGAAACTGAATTAAAAGAGCCTATTAAAAAAATGGCTACAGTAATGGCTACAAGCGGTCGCGACATAGGCCCTCTTCAAGAGGGAACTAAGATATTGGATATTATAACTCAAGTCATAACCAACGGACCTGATGCATTGCCAAAAGAGGCTTTGAACAATCAAGAAGTGCAACAACAAACCCCAAGCGCTAAGGAACAACTTCAAGCACTTAAGCAGCACTCTGAAGAGAGTACTCAAGAGGAACAGGTTGCTGATGAGCGTGGTCTTACTATGGGTTCATGAAGTTGAGTTCAGAACTATCTAGTAAAATTGAATAACTTTTTGCTTGTCCACAAAGGATTTCATTTTCCTTTGTGGATTTTATCTTGTTTATATAATCGAAATTACTGTTATACTCCATAATACTGCATTGATTTCTCTTTTAAACATACATCTGGTTTTATGACAAAAGAAAAGTTCACAAAAGAGCATAATGATGCGATTCTTAAAGCATTGGATTATGCAATTCAAAATGGGCCCTGGGATAAGTCGAATTTTCTACGGTCAATTGGTAATCGTTTAGTCGGAATTCGCGATAATTTTTCCAAAAAAATTAATGCGCGCAGCCAAGCTCAAATTCAATCGGATACTAATCTAGCCAATCGCCTTGCTCTTAGAGGTAATCAGCAAGAAGTTTTTATTTCTTTATATACTTCGGATGGTTCTAACCTACAATCTTGGGAAAGAATAATTTTTAATTTACCACGTCAAATGATTTCTCGCCCCATCTACGAACAGGAAGACCAGGTAAAAGCACTCATCAAATCAAAAGAAAACAAACAGAATGAGGCTTATGTAGGTATCTATATCAATAAAACGGATATTATTCCTCTTGCTCCAGATAAGATTTTATACGATAGGTTAGGAAGTCCTTTATTAACATTAAAAGATAGATCTTTAGACTTAGAGAATATCACGCAGTTTGTTCATATCAGCGGTATTTATAAATATTCACGGGGTCGCTTGACTAAAGAATCGTGAGATTTAATATGTTTCCCTGCGGTTATATAAAGAACCCATATGCTTATGAATCGCTCGCAAAATTATCCTGGAGCGGTATATACTTATAAAGAAATAAACTATGAAGTAATCACTAATGGCACAACAACCGCAACAACAAGGTCAAGATAGTGGCATGGGTCCAATATGGGTCATGGTACTCGTGTTTATTACAGTGTTTCTTATTTGGAAAATGGGACATCAGTATATTGTGATGGTTGTTTTTCAAATTAATATTTGGCAAGCAAAACTCGTTAACTTTTTTGTTCATAATGATCAGTTGGCAAGCTTAATTCAGATCATGCAAACAATAGATCCCAATGCGGTAAACTGGGATCAACTGGTAGAAACGACGCGAGCTGTTGGCGATTTCATGCGCTATCCCGTAGTTCTTGTCCTCCTTGTTTTAGCGGTGTTTCTGTATCAATCAAACATCACGTTAAAATTCCGCAAAATTTACGATATGAAAAAATTACGGGAGCAAGAGCAATTTAACTGGCCCGCGATTATGCCTATAGTCAAAGAAGATTTAGTCGCTCAAGATATAAATAAAGGTCCTTGGGCTATGGCTTTGACTCCAATGGAGTTTGCACGTAAATACAATCTATTAAAAAAAGAAGATGTTCTGTTAGACAATCCTGTACCTGGTCAGGAGATGACGGCAGGAATCCGAAGAGGCGATGCAAAACGAGTTTTTACTTTACAATTAGGCCCTTATTGGGATGGATTTGAGCATTGCTCGCCACAAGCTTATGCATTAGCTGCTGTTTTTATTGCACGTATCAATCGGGATAGAGATGCTGCAAACAATATCTTAGCGGTGTTAGATAGAACTTATGTGGCAGGTAAGCCCGATTATTCAGTTGCCAGACCCACAATAGAAAAATATAAAAATACAGAAATTATCCAGGAAGTTGTTGCAAAACATGCCTATACTTTAACTGTAATGGCATCATTACTTGAGAAGTCTCGGGATGATGGGGTTGTTCCGAGTTCTGAGTTTTTATGGTTAAGACCCGTTGATAGGCGTTTATGGTACATGCTCAATTGTGTTGGTAGACAAACTCCCTTTACAGAGGTTGCAGGCGCTTTCTCTCATTGGAAAGCGGAGAAGGAAATGGGCCGTCGTTCTTTAGTGCCTATGGTTGATGAAGCAATTAAAGCCTTGGAAATTGCCATAAAAGAAGTTAAGTTAACCCCTCGACAAATGCAGGAGTTAGAGCCATGATGCGCGGTATTGAATCACGTCATGAGTTAGATCCCACCCTCCTACTTAGGGATACACGGACTTTTGGCCAACGGGTGGGGGATTTCTTTTCAGATCCTACGAACATTTCGATTGTTCTGTTTACTTTGTCAGCCATGGCGTATTATTTCTCGGAAGCAGCAACCTTACTCATGCTAGTAGGCGGTGCCTGCTTTCTATACAGCTATACACGAAAACAAAAACTGCCTTTCCGTCTCCCTCAAATTTCTCGAGTCAAAGATTATAATGACATGAAGCCGGGTGTGAATAAACCCAATATAGCTCGAGGGATCGCGTTTTTTGGAAACGATCGTAAAACGGGACATGAATTATGGTTTGCTAATGATGACATGCGTACTCACGCGTTAATTTTCGGCTCCACCGGTAGCGGTAAAACAGAATGTTTGGTCTCACTGGCTTTTAATGCTTTAGTACAAGGCAGTGGTTTCATTTATGTCGATGGAAAAGGAGATAACTCGCTCTATGCTAAAGTTTTTTCCATGGTTCGAAGCATGGGACGCGAGGATGATTTACTGCTGATTAACTTCATGACAGGTGCACGAGATATTATTGGTCCACAAGAAAAAAGACTGTCGAATACGTTTAACCCTTTCTCTCAAGGGTCCTCCAGCATGTTAACCCAACTTGTTGTCAGTTTGATGGGCGACTCAAAAGGAGGCGGAGATGGGGATATGTGGAAAGGCCGTGCGATTGCCTTCGTCGAGGCCTTAATGCGTCTTTTGGTTTATATGCGTGATGAGGGTGCGATACTTTTGGATGCTGATACCATCCGTAACTACTTTGATTTAACCCGATTAGAAACTATAGTCGTTGATAAAATCTTCCCCAGAGATAATCAGGAAAGTGTCAATATCGAACAAATTCCAAAATTAGTTACCGACCCATTACGTAACTACTTAGGTACTTTGCCAGGGTATAATAAAGAGAAAAAAGGCAAGCAAGTATCACAGGTCCTCGAGCAACATGGTTTTATTACCATGCAGTTGGTAAGAGCGTTTTCATCTTTGGCCGATACTTATGGACATATTGTTCGTACCAATCTTGCAGAGGTAGATTTCAAGGACGTGGTATTGAATCGAAGAATTCTCGTTGTACTATTGCCCGCTTTGGAAAAATCTCCGGACGAGTTATCCAACTTAGGGAAGATTATTGTCTCTTCTTTAAAAGCGATGATGGCTGCAGGTTTGGGAGAAGACGTTGAAGGGGATTATCGAGACGTAATCTTGAGAAAACCAACTAATGCGCCGACTCCTTATATGTGTATCCTTGATGAGTATGGATATTATGCTGTTCAAGGGTTTGCAGTGGTGCCTGCACAAGCGCGTTCTTTGGGATTCTCCGCAATTTTTGCAGGACAAGATTTACCAGCATTCCAAAAGGCATCTAAAGAAGAGGCTGCATCTATCGGTGCAAACACAAACATTAAAATATGTATGAAATTGGAAGACCCAACTGAAACCTGGGATTTCTTCACTAAAACAGCTGGCGAGGCTTATGTAACCAAAGTGGATTCATTCCAAGCCAAAGACACCAGTATTGCAAATACTTACATGGACAGTAAAAGTTCTTCATTTGAAAAGCGGGCTCGTGTTGATCTATTGGATTTAAAAGAGCAAACAGAAGGTGAGGCACATATATTCTTCAAGTCAAAAATTGTCCGTGCTCGAATGTTTTATGCGAATCCTAAACCGGTTAAGCAGTTAAAATTAAATCAATTTTTAAAGGTAGAAGCGCCTCCAGACGATTATTTAATGAGACTACAAAAGCAATTAGTCTCATTCCAGGCCATCTTGGAGAGTGGCGATTTGTCAATTAATAAGACTGTGGAAAATGAGGAAATTACCCTGATTTCCAAGTTGTTACGCGAATCACCTATCGAAGAGCCCATTGAGAGAGGCGTCTCGGCTTTAATTGCGTTTCATGGTCATAATGAACCAGAACCCGTTGAAGATTTGATTGAGGAAGAAGTCGAGGGTGCATTAACAATATTCAGTGGTTTAAGAGAAAATCCAGGTGCTCCTCCAATCTTAGTGAGTGATAAGGCTACATTCTCTGAGCCTTTACTGCCCATTAATGAAACACGCAATCAAATGATGAATATTGAACGCTTGTCTGGTGCGAAGGATAAATATGCGGGTACGGTTGCGAATGAACTGATTAAGGATTTCCAATTGGCAACGAGCTATCCTCCGGAAGAACGAGATGTTATTGCTCCAGATGAGTTAACTGGCATAGTAAGAACTTTATCAGCGAAAATTGCTACTGAACGTGAAAATGCAAATAAAAAAGCTGAAGAATAGTGAGCTAATGTAGCTAAGGTAGGCACATGGTGATTGATTACTGAAAAATTGATCCTGTGAGTTCTTACCTTATGTTTTTCGCTTTACAGTATCAGGCACTGTTCTCTCTTTTATACCGAAGCCATTTATTGATTAGACCTCGTTGACCTGTATCGGTTCAGATCTCCATGAGTTGGGGTATTCTTACTGGTTCTGCACTCCATCTCTCTTTTTCACACTAAAGAAAGGTTGTGAATGAAGTCAATTTTCTTTTTTATTGTTGCAAAAAAATAATCCTTAGCGCCATGTTTTTACTCAAGTAAGTGTAAAAAAATAAATAAATTTTTAAAAAAATAGCTATTTTATTGAATTCATTGTAACGTAATGATTTGTATGTTTTTCTTTGAAAATGGAACACACAAAAGGACTACAGTCAGAATCATTTTAAAATAATTATTTTAAACTATGAGGATAGTGAGTGAGACCGGTGCGTATTAATCTAATTCGGGCTGTGGGTTTAATTGCCTTGTTAATGTTAAATGCCTGCAAGGGTGACTATTGGGCGTTAGAAAAAGATGAACCCAAATATCCATGTAAGGTTCTTGGTGCCTGTGATGCCACCATTATGAAGCTGGCTAAAAAATTAAATAAGAAGGGGGTCAAAGTAATTACAATAGGCCAGGATTATATGATTAGTATTCCAGCCAGTTACTTATTTGAACCAGAAACCCCACGCCTGAAATGGAAGTCTTATCCTTTGTTGAATGAAATTGTTGTGTTCCTGAAACAATTTCGCAAGATTGCAATTAATATAGCCAGTTACAGCAACAAATATGTATCGCCACAAAGAGAGCATGCATTAACTTTAGCCAGATCTAGAGTTATTAGTGATTACCTATGGTCCCAGGGGGTAGATAGTCGTTTTATCTTTACACAGGGATTAGGTAGTGATAAACCTATTATTTCATTCACTCAAGGTGGTGACAATTCAGTAAACGCCAGGGTAGAAATTACTTTCAGGCGAGCTGTGGCGTAGGGGAAATAATGAGTCGAGAAACATGGTATTTGATAAAAAAAAGTAAGAATTTCTATGTTAACTCATTCAGACGCGGGTTAATTGCGTTGATTTTTTCTCTAATATTGAATTGCATTTTTTGCGTTTTAATCGCTTACATTCATTTAACAGAGCCTGAAAGGGATTATTATGCAACGAGTGGCGTAGCACCTCCCATTCAATTGCAGCCTCTTTTGGCTCCAAATTATTCATCGAACGCGTTACTTCCTCCTGATCCGCCCGCGGAAAATGAGGATAAACTGATACCACAATAAGCAATAAATAGAGGATATTATGGCTGAAGATTCCTTGACAGTTGTCGCACTGAGAAACAAATTTTATAAGGACAGCCAACGTAAGGTAATGCTTGCGTTGTTAATTGCTCTCATCATCAATATTGTTTTAGCTGCGCTAGTAGTGTACATGATTACACATCCGCCAGCCCCTAAATATTTTGCAACCAGCATTAATGGTCGAATCACACCGCTTTTCCCCTTAAATGAACCGAACCAATCGGATTCTGCTGTATTGCAATGGGCGAATCAGGCTGCTATTGCCGCCTTTACTTACAATTTTGTTAACTATCGGGACGAATTACAGGCTTCGTCTGGATTCTTTACCCCCGAGGGTTGGGACCAATTTTTAAGCGCTTTACAACAATCAAACAACCTGGATGCAGTAAAGGCCAAAAAATTGATTGTTTCAGCAGTGGCAACACGAGCCCCGATTATTTTGCAAAAGGGTGTGTTGAATGGAAACTTTTCATGGCGAGTACAAATGCCTATATTAGTAACCTATCAGAGTGCCAGTGAGTTTACTCAACAAAATAATGTGGTTACTATGTTAATTACTCGTGTTTCTACTTTAAATTCGCCTAGAGGAATAGGTATATCGCAATTTGTTGTAGGACCTGCCACAGGTGGAGTGTCTTAATGAAAAAGCTGAACTGGTTTTTAAAGTTTTGTTTGTTGTATGGCATTGTCTATTCGTTGCCTGATCCTACGTACGCGCAGGATCAGTCAACAGATAGTGCTCAGCAAGCCTTACAGCAGTTACGTTTATTGCAACAGCGCTTATCACAAAATCAGCCAGCAGCACAAAATCAACCACCAGGACAAATTCCCCCTGCGGGGCCAGCTCAAGCAGCAAACAATCCAACTCCGGCACAAAATCCGCCTGCAGCACAACAGGGGCCAAATATTCCTATTCCTCTTGCTGGGAATATTTATAGCGCACCCCAAAGGCCTGAATCTCCTGCTGCAAATCCTGGGAATCAAAATACAGCGCAGATCGTAAGTGAAAGTGATGAAGAAGTCATTGAGAATAAGGCCTTTAAAGATATGACTCGAACCATCTATCCAATGAATACAGAGCAAGTGGTTCATTTAAAACAATTAAGTGAAACCATGGAGTATGCTAAAGCTTCACCTGTAGGCACACCACCAAAACCTACAGCAACTTCTCAATTTGTTAATTTGTCTCCAGGCTCCACTCCACCTGTTATTCGTTTAGCACAGGGGTTTGTTTCTTCATTAGTTTTTCTTGATTCATCCGGAGCTCCATGGCCTATTGCCGCTTATGATTTGGGAGACCCTAATTCATTCAATATTCAGTGGGATAAAACAAGCAACACCATAATGATTCAAGCATTGAAATTATACAATTATGGTAATTTGGCTGTACGTCTGAGAGGTTTAAATACCCCAGTAATGCTCACGCTGATACCAGGACAAAAAGCTGTTGATTATCGAGTTGACTTGCGTGTCCAAGGTTTTGGTCCGAATGCTAAAACGATGCCATTAGAAACGGGAATTCCACCCTCAGCAAGTGAATTACTTCTGCATGTATTAGATGGGGTGCCACCTCCTGGAAGTAAACGACTGGGTATTACTGGAGGAGATGCACGTGCTTGGTTAGTTAATGATCGAATGTATGTTAGAACAAATCTTACGATATTATCACCGGGCTGGTTGGCAAGTATGACCAGCGCAGATGGGACGCATGCTTATGAAATGCACAAATCTCCGGTGTTACTGGTTTCCTGGCATGGGAAGGTCATGCAGCTCAAGGTAGAAGGGTTATAAATGGCTGGCAGAAAAGAAAATATTAAATCACTTTTTTCAAACACTCGTACCCGAGTTATTATCATATTTACAGTAGTATTATTACTGATGGCTGTAGTGATAGGGTATATAAAATTAAAATCAATAGGTACTGGACCTGCGGCGGAGGCGACTCTTGGACATGCTCCCGGAGCCATACAGTCTATTCCTGGTGTTCTTAACCCAACAGCTCAATATGCCAAATTGCAGGAAGAGCAAAATATTAACCAAGCACAAAAAGCGGAGCAAACTGGGGGGAGTGCTATTCCAACAATTATCCGCACTCAAGCCCTGGGAGAGGGGGTTGGAGTGATCGGCTCTCAAGGTGGGCAAAGTGGTGTAGGATTTGCGACACTGGCACGTGAAAATGAAGAAGGAGCTCAAAAAAGTCTTTGGCTGCAAACATTACAAAACGGTGGTTGTTCAAAAACTGTTGTCCAACAAGTTGTAGGCCAAGGAGCTCAGTTAGCTGATCTCAAGGACGCATGCAGCTGTGCTCAGTTAAGAGACAATGGTTATTCTTTAAAAGAGTTGAGTCCAGTATGTCCCTGTAAAGAATTAAAAGCGGCAGGATATAATGCACGACAACTTAAAGATGCGGGATATACTGCTTCAAGGTTAAGGGATTGTGGTTTTAATGCGTGTGAATTACGTAATGCGGGTTTTACTGCTCAAGAACTTAAAGATGCAGGTTTTTCCGATGATGAATTGAAGGGCGCTGGATATACCCCAGAGGAGATAGCAAGAGCCAGCGGTTTACCGGCAGGAATGACCGCCGCAGATGTATTAAAAGCGGGATGTAATGTCGAAGCATTGACTAAGTTACGTAAAGCTGGAGTTACAGCTTCAGCAATTCGAAGAATTAGCGGATGCTCTGCAGAGCAACTAAAAGCGGCCGGATTTACTGCTAAAGAATTACGTGATGCAGGATTTAGCGCCGCTGATTTAAAGCGAGCCGGTTTTACTCCAGAGGAATTAAAAGCGGCAGGATTTAGTGCAAGGGATCTACTAAATGCTGGGTTTACACCCGAGGATCTCGCCAAAGCAGGCTATTCTGCGGCCGATATAAAAGCTGCAGAGGCTGAACTTCCGCCAGGTATTACTCCGGATGATGTAAAAAAGGCGGGCTGTGATGTTGACGTGTTAAAAAAGGAAAGAGCAGCAGGAGTTAGCGCAACTCTGATTAAAAAATATGCTGGATGTAGTGCACAAGCATTAAAAGCGGCTGGCTTTACTGATGCAGAACTCGCTAATGCCGGTTTCACTCCAGCGCAAATTAGCGCGGCAACTCCTTTGACGGATGAACAAATCAAAGCTGCGGGCTGTAATCCGGATAACCTGAAAAAACTTTTTGCAGCAGGTGTTTCTGCCAAACGAATCAAAGAATTAAATGGATGTAGCGCTGAAGCATTAAAAAATGCAGGTTATGATGCGAAATCATTACTTGATGCAGGATTTACCCCCGCACAGCTTCTGGCTGCAGGATTTACTCCCAAGGATTTGCAAAATGCAGGATTGACTCCAGCAGATGCTATTGCAAGCGGACGTGTCGCTGATTGTAGTGTTGAATCATTGAAAAAAGCGAGAGCTGCAGGGGTTAGTGCTTTGACTATCAAGAGAACACTAGGGTGTTCTGCAAAGGCATTAAAAGATGCTGGTTATACAGCAAAAGAGCTAAAAGACGCGGGGTTTACAGCTGCTGAATTAAAAGCAGCGGGCTTTAGCGCCAAGGATTTAAAAGACGCGGGGTTTACTGCAAAAGAATTAAAAGATGCGGGTTTTAGTGCTAAAGACTTAAAAGATGCAGGCTTTAGTGCTAAAGACCTAAAAGATGCGGGCTTTAGTGCTAAGGACCTAAAAGATGCGGGCTTTAGTGCTAAGGAATTAAAAGATGCGGGCTTTAGTGCTAAAGACCTAAAAGATGCGGGCTTTAGTGCTAAAGACCTAAAAGATGCGGGCTTTAGTGCTAAGGACCTAAAAGATGCAGGCTTTAGTGCTAAGGACCTAAAAGATGCAGGTTTTAGTGCTAAGGATTTAAAAGCAGCGGGTTTTAGTGCTAAAGATTTAAAGGATGCGGGATTTACAGCAGCAGAAATGAAAGCAGCAGGTTTTAGTGCCAAAGATTTGGCTGATGCCGGATATAATGCCGCTGATTTAAAGAATGCTGGATTCAGTCCTGCTGAATTACAAAACTTGGCCGTTGCTCCCGAAGGGGCCCAGGTAGCAGGTTTGGGGGCTCCCAATTTACAACCCGGTACATTTAATATCGGAGGAGTACCAACTCTAGGCCAAGGGTCAGCAGGAACAGCCGTTATGCCAGGATCTGCTGCCAGTAACCAACAGTTGCAGGCGATTATAAATAGACAAAATCAGCAACAAGCAGAACAAAAATATCAGCAAAAAATTCAACAAAAAAGTTCAGATATGTTAGCGGCTGCAAACCAATTAATTGCTGAATGGAAAAATGTGCCAACTCAGACTTATACCTCTGGTGATGCAGAAAAAGAACCCGCTGCAGCAGCTGTAGCAGCAGCGTCTGGGGCTGGTCCTGGCGGAGCCACTGTGACTGAAACCACTAATACATCGGTGACTCAAGTCAATATGATCAAAACCGGAGATGTGCTTTTCGCTGTGATCGATACTTCAGTGAATAGTGATGAACCAGGCCCTATTCTTGCAAGCATTGTTTCAGGAAGACTTAAAGGAGCCAAATTAATTGGTAGCTTTAATTTACCTTCGAATGCAAACAAAATGGTTATTACGTTTAATACCATGTCAATTCCAGGTGCACCCAAAACAATTCCAATTTCTGCATACGCAATTGATCCCAATACTGCAAGAACCGCTCTTTCCAGTAAAACCAATCATCATTACTTGTTGAGATACGGTTCATTATTTGCTTCTTCATTTTTAGAGGGTTTTGGTAATGCATTCCAGTCTGCTAATACAACAGTTACTATTGGTGGAACAGGTGGCGGCAATAACGTAACCGTATCTAATGGTGTTGGCCGTTCTACCCTGGAAAATGCTGTAATTGGCTTAGCAACTGTTGGTAAGACTTGGGGGCAGCAAGCACAAGTATTATTTAATACACCTACAACTGTTGAGGTCTATTCAGGAACCCCAGTAGGAGTTTTATTTACTCAGGATGTGAAATCTTTTTAATTTGATGGCAGGTAAAAATGGCAGATAATGATCAAAATGATGAGTATAAGTTCGCTGAGTTAGACTCTCTTGAGAATGAACCTCTGGAGACCTCAGAGTTTGATACCAAAAGTTCTACTCCTGCAAGACCAGGAGGAATGGAGCCTGGAAAGAATGTTAAGCGTAATGCTTTAATTACAGTGGGTATCATTGTTTTTGTTATGTTGATGTATAAATTTATCGGAGGGATGTTCTCCAAAACTACTCCGACTACCCCTAAGGAGAATGTAAATCCTGCTCCTATCGCGGAAATTACTCCTTCACCACAACCGCAACCACAACCTCAGGTTACCCAAACTGTAATTCCACCAGAACCTGTTCAGCCACAACCGCAACCTCAGGTTACGCAAGAAAATAATTCAGCCTTACAACAAAAGGTTGCCTCTATTGAAGCAAGTCAGCAAACGGTTCAATCTGAAGTCAGCTCAATGAGCCAGCAGGTAGGGAATGTCAATAATAATGTCAATGCGTTAAATGCTCAAATTACAAAACTCAATCAGATGATTGCTGATTTAAATACGCAAGTGGTGAAGCAATCCGAAGTAATTAATGTGTTAATGGAACGAACAAAACCTAAGCCTGTTAAGCGCGTTGTTCGTGTTCGTACCCTAACGCCACAAATAATTTACTATATAAATGCAGTAATTCCGGGTCGGGCTTGGCTAATTGGCACAAATGGTTCTACACTTACAGTAAGAGAAGGAACAAAAATCGCAGGATATGGTACTGTTAAACTAATCGATTCCATGCAAGGTCGAGTTTTAACAAGTTCCGGGCGAGTAATTAGGTTTAGTCAAGAAGATAGTTGAGGTTTGTATGGCTGATACATGTACAGGCGGATCGGTAGCGTGCTGGATATCGGGTCAGGTAAATATATTAACTAACATCGCAAATTCGTTGATTCCTGTAGAGCGCTTGATTACAGGAGGTGCATATCTGATTGGATGTGCCTTTTTGTTTAAAGCCATCTATAGTTTAAAGGTGTATGGCGAGGCTCGTACGATGATGTCGAATAATACAAGTATCAAAGAACCAGTGATGTATTTATTAGTTGGTGCGATATTTATTTATTTTCCAACGGCTTTTTCATCAATGATGGTAACAACTTTTGGTTACCAAAATGTTCTTTCTTATGCACCGGTGAGTAGTAGTAATCCGACACTTGATACTTTGTTCGGTACTGGAAGTGTCGTTGGAAGACCTTTAACGATTATTATCCAGGTCATTGGCTTAGTCGCTTTCGTAAGAGGATGGGTTTTGATTGCACGTTCTGCTTCGCAAGGGCAACCACCAGGCGGGACAGGAAAAGGTTTAATTCATGTGTTTGGAGGAATATTAGCAATCAACATCGTAGGTACACTAGAAATGATCAACAATACTTTATATGGGGCATCGTAACAAACCGAAGGTACGATTTTTTTGATTCAATTAGTTTTAGTAATTTTAAATTTGAGGAGAAAATGGTGAAGAGCAAACTCATTAGCAAATCTAATTACAAATATTGGTTAAGCAGTTTCATTTGCTTAAGTTTACTGGCTTTAGTAAGTCAAGATGCTGCGGCAGCTGCCGGGACGGGAATATCCGTAGGGCAGATGGCATCAAACATTACTGGGTCATTTACAAACTTGACCAAATTGATCACTGCAGGTTCTTATCTGGCTGGATTGGGATTTTCAATCGGTGCTATTATGAAATTTAAACAGCACAAAGATAACCCAACCCAAATTCCAATAGGTACTCCAATTGCATTGGTTTTTATCGCTGCGGCCTTATTGTTCCTACCTTCAATTTTAGGGGTAACTGGAGCAACAATGTTCGGAGGTAGCGGTGGTACAACTGCTGGTCCTACTGGAACAGTTTATTAAGAAAGTGCCGGCTATAACTTAGCAGTTGCTTTTATAATAAGGATAAAATTCATTTTTGATCCTCTCCCCCTTAGGGGAAGAGGATCTTTTAATGGGTATTAAAACGGATAATTGCCAATAAAGTTTATTCTATTCAATGTGAGCCGAGGATATGGCAGTTAATCAAGAACAAAACAAATTAAAATTAATGGCTACGCCTGGATCATGGCGTTTATATTCTGCTAGAAAGGTTGACGAACGATTTAAAGCGTTTGAGCAAAAAGTTTTTCAAAGAGATAGATATACCTGTAGATTTTGTGGATTCCAAGCACGTTTATTTCAAGAAGTAGTTAATCTTGATAATAATTATGCGAACAACAAGTTAGAAAATTTGGTGACTTCTTGTTGTTTCTGTGCGCAGTGCTTTTTTATTGAATCGGTAGGCGTTGGTGGTTACGGTGGGGGTACACTAATTTATCTTCCCGAACTTACCCAAGCTGAATTAAATAGCACATGCCATGTGTTGTTTTGTGCGATAACAAATGATACGGGTTATAAATCGAGTGCACAGAATATTTATCGAGCATTCAAATTTCGCTCACAACTTGTAGAGGAAAAATTTGGCGAAGGAACGAGTGACCCTGCAATATTTGGTCAGTTAATGATTGATGCAGGTGTAAGTGACGAAGAGAGAAGAGCTCAATTATTTAAAAACATACTTCTATTGCCTTCAAGAGCCAAATTCCGCAAACAAATTGAAAAATGGGCTGCGAGTGCACTAGAAGAAATTTCAAGTTAAATGTGAGGTTAGGGAATGGCGCATTGGTCAGAATCTTTTTTTGAAGGAATAGATACCTTCTTTGCCTGGCTAAGTACATCGCTCAAGCAAACAACAGAATCTTATATCGAATTAGAAACTGCAGATAGTCCAACTGTGTTGGTCAATCATGATGGTTCTTTAATATCAATTTTGAAAGTTGAAGGGGTATCTGCCCTTGTAGGTGCGGCAGAGTTTGAAAATTTGATTGCCGGAATAACCAACTCATTTCAAGGGGCAATGGGGCGTCCAGGACATGCCTTACAGGTTTATTTTAGTCATGATAAACAAAACATAAGGAAATTGATTCAAGACACCTATGAACCTGCCACAGCAACGGCAAAACGACTTGAACTGAATTTAACCGACTTGTTTGAAGAACGAATCAACTATATGGCTCAGTATTGTGCAGAAGAGCGTGTCTATTTTGTACTGATAACCCGGCCATTCAATTTACCCTCGGAGCAATTAAAGGCTGCATCCAAAGCAAAATTTAAGATGATCAAAGATATGAAGGCTCCTCCTTTTAAAAACAGCCAAACTATCTATGCAGCCATTCCTGAATTACGTGATACTCATGATGCGTATGTTCGTTCCGTAATGAATGATCTCGACTCGCTTCATATTTTCGCTAAATTACTAGAAGTTCATGATGCAATACACGCAATTCGGATGACTTCTGATCCTGATTATACTGCTGATGATTGGCGGGCAAGTTTACCTGGAGATAAGGTTACAGTTAGGGAAGTGAATTCTTTCGAAGGCGATCCTTCCGATTTATTATGGCCTTCATTAGCAAAACAAGTATTTCCCCGTGATGCGGAAGTATTAGATTTGCGTACAGTTAGGGTCGGGGACAAGATTTACTCATCAACCTACATTGATTTATTCCCTAAAGACATTAGACCCTTTATTCAGTTATTTACACGTATATTGCCAGCACATATTCCTTGGAGAATTTCCTTTTTGATCGAAAGCGAAGGGCTTGCCACGATTAAACTTAAAGGCCTATTGGCTGCAATTTTAACATTTAGTTCAGCACAAAATCGTTTGATCAGTGATTCGGTCAATTTATTGAAATATATACAACTAAATACCGATGAGTCGATAGTCCGTTTGCGGGTTGTAGCAACCACTTGGGCACCTGAAGACCGATTGCCATTATTGCGGCAACGCAGCTCTGAGTTAGTCAAAGCAATTGAGGGCTGGGGCTCAACCGACGTTTCTGAGATTTGTGGTGATCCATTCGGTGGTTTTGTTTCCGGCATGCTAGCGGCTACGCTGAACAGTACCGCTGTGCCCACAGTTGCTCCACTAAGTTCGGTGGTTTCTATACTGCCTATTACCCGTCCGGCATCACCTTGGCTCAAAGGGGCATTACTTTTTAGAACGCCCGATGGTAAGCCTTGGCCCTTCCAGCCAGGCTCTACAGAGCAAACTACGTGGATTGATTTAGTTTATGCGCGACCAGGTTCGGGTAAATCCGTTTTATCGAATGCGATTAACCTTGCTCTATGTCTCTCTGGTGGTTTGTTACGTTTGCCCCGTATTGCAATTATTGATATCGGACCATCAAGTAGTGGACTGATCTCTTTGCTGAAAGAAGCACTCCCGGCATCAAAACGTCATCTCGTGGCTTATCATCGTTTAAGAATGACTCCTGAATACTCAATTAATCCTTTTGATACCCAATTGGGATGTCGTTATCCTACTGCATTAGAGCGTGCCTTTTTAGTTAACTTTATTACCTTGTTAACGACTCCTCTGGGAGCAGAAAAACCCTACGATGGAATGCCCGATCTTGCAGGTATGGTGGTTGATGAACTATATAAAAGTTTGGCTGATGAATTTAATCCAGCTCCCTATTCGCCTGGAGTAGAGGAATTCCTCGACAGCATTTTGGAAGAAATTGGGTTTATTCGTGATTCAAAATCAACCTGGTGGGAAGTGACCGATTCACTTTATTCAGCAGGCTTTGTGCATGAAGCGATGTTGGCTCAACGTTACGCAATGCCTTTATTGGCTGATGCCGCATCGATTTGTCGTACTCCGTCTATTGAAGATCTCTATGAACGAATTACAGCACCAACTGGTGAATCATTAATTAACGCTTTTTCGCGAATGATTTCTGCAGCAGTTCGTGAATACCCAATTTTATCACGTGTGACCAGTTTTGATATTGGTGATGCGCGAGTTGTATCACTAGACCTTGATGAGGTAGCTAAAAGTGGAGGGGATGCCGCAGACAGACAAACTGCTGTCATGTATATGCTGGCACGTTATGTATTGGCAAGACACTATTATCTAACTGAAGAAAGCCTCAATAATATTCCAGAACAATACAAGGAATATCACAAAGAACGAGTGCAAGAAATTAGAGAAGATCATAAACGTATCGTATACGATGAGTTTCACCGTACTTCAAAATCTACAGCGGTGCGTGAGCAAGTTATTATTGATATGCGTGAAGGGCGTAAATGGAAAGTACAAATTGCCTTGTTGTCACAAGCAGTTGATGACTTTGATCCGGTAATGATCGATTTTGCTACCGCGATTTACATTATGGATGCAGGGCCCTCGCAGGCAATAGAAAAAACTACTGCCATATTTGGGCTATCGGATACCGCAAAAGCAGCTTTACGTACTCGAGTACATGGTCCACGGCAAGGTGGAGGAACTTTTCTGGCGCAGTATGCCACTAAGAGTGGGGTGAACGTACAGCTGCTTACCTTGACTTTAGGCCCAGTTGAATTATGGGCCTTTAGTACTACAGCTGAGGATGCTACAGTGAGAAACCACTTGTATCGCCATCTAGGCCCAGGAGAAGCAAGGCGTCTTTTGGCAGCATTATTTCCCAATGGTTCAGTGGCCAAAGAGTTAGAAACTCGATTGAATAATATGAAAGAAAAAGTGGGTTTGATTGAGGATGAATTGAAAGAAAGTATTGTAGAACAACTAATTAACGAAATTCTCGATGCTTACTCAAAAAATCCTGATGTTAAAAGCCTGCCCGCTAAATTAACGTAAGGTCATTAAATGAATGTTATCCGTATTTCATACTGGCTCCATTCTAATTAGCCAACTCGAAATAAGAAGATAATCCTATTTTCTTATTTCGAGTTTATCTTAATACTCCCTTAAGAGTACATCAATATAATCGCCATTGTTCTTTATCATGAATGAATTTGGGTGCATTCCAATTCATGCTGAAAGAAAAAGGGACTGTTTTAATTTGCTCAATCCCACGGGAAATATCAGAGTATGCAGACCCCTAATTTAAGGAATATTTATTAATAAGAATGAGGTCTTTATGAGAAATGCAATTGCCATTTTATGTTCATTATTTATAAGCATCAATACCAGTTTCGCCCTTTCCAATACAGAAATCCCTGATGAGATGTACATCAAAGAACACTGGATCAGTTTAACCACCAGTTATGATATAGAAACCAAAACTCGAAAATTAGGTACTTTATATAGAAAATTTTTCAGTCTTTTGCTGACTTATGAATTTTTTGATCCTTTTGATAATAAATTGGCATATGCGCGTTCAAAATTCTTTTCACTGACTGCTCATTTTGATGTTTATGATAATTTTGAAAATTTTATCGGGGCGGCTGATGAAAAACTATTTGCCTTTTTCCCAACCTTCGATATCTATGGTCCAGATGGGTACACAAAATTGGCTAAGGCAAGTATGAACTTCTGGGGAACTACTTTTACCATTTATGATCCAGTAACCGATAAAGAAATGGCAACTTTATATCGACCATTTTTTAGACTGAAAAATGATTGGACTTTTAATATTACAAATAAAGCGTTATTTAAGCAAAAAGACATTGATTCTCGTGTGCTGATGACTGTTATTGCCTTCCAAGGAGATAGAGAGTATTGGGAAAGTAATAATCAAAATAACTTTAAGGCGATAGCGAAAAAATCTGCTCCATCGAATGAAGTGACAGCAAAACAAGTGAATGAGCTTTTAGAAAAAATCACCGCGATTAGCAAACAAGAGGGGTTAGAGAATACCAAAAATCCTGATCCTAAAATGATGGATGTGGTTGCTAATGAATTGGAAAATAATTATCAACAAATGCATGCTCATGATGAAGCGGCACAAACTGATCAAGAAAGGCTTACTGCATTTGTTGAATATTGTTTGAATTGGGCTCAAGAAAATAATCTTGCTTCTGAGAAGAAAAAAGCGATTCTTTTCTTGCTTAAGACTCGTTTGGAAGGCTCGATAAATTTAATTTAAAGTTTAGATTAACTCAGTGCCGCGACATTCTCGCGGCACCCCGAATGTAGTAACAGAATGAAGCCTGCGCAGCAGCCCCATGACTAGGGGACAGATAAAAGCGATCTCAGACTAGATAAGACAGTTTTCGCTTGAATGCTATGACCAAGGCTCTATCTTAGTTAATAAAATAAAATAAAATAAAATAAAATAAAATGGAATGAAAGATTACCCGGATTTTTTATTAAACAGGGTTCTGTGTCTGACCCAGATCCAAGGAAGTCCCAGCTTAAATCCATTGGTTAATTGTCTTTAATTTGACCAAATCGATGAAAATACAGTATAATCTGCATTAATTAAATCTTGTAGCCTATGAGATATGTCAGAATCAAAAATAGAAAGCTCACCACTTAATACCCATTTTAAAACTGCTGCCGAACAGATTAACAACAATGCCGATTCCACCTTACCCAATAAAATTAAAAAACAACTGTTGGGTTTCTATTATTTACTTTCTGATATGATGAGTCGGACTCCTTATTTTAATAAGCTTCCCGAAGAGCTTGTTAAGGAAATAATCTTGCGTCTCCAGACGGATGGAGCCAAAGAAGAAAAAGCCATCAGCGCATTGGTCGCGACACATAAACGAATGCATACTTTATTTCAACCCACACGACTTGGTGATTTAAGCACACAGTTGCTGTGGAATACGGTAACTGGCAAACAACATAAAGCAGAAAAGATAGTCGATATGCATCCTGAGTTGCAGCTGAAGCCCGGTACAATAACAGACTATTCGGGTAGAACCTTTAAAAACATAACGGCGTATGAGTACGCCTATTGGGCAAAGGACACCCATATGTGTCGAATGCTGGAACGACATATGGATAGAGAGACTAAATTGGCAATGCTCAAACGTTGTGAAGCCATAGAAAAAAATGGATTGACCTATGAACGACATGGGGTCGTTATTCAAGGTTCAAAGCATTATGACATCACGCCACTTCTAAATGCATTAAAAGATTTAAGGGATTATCTTCAGAATGAGTTTGCCTTTGACTTTAACTTAAATAATTTAAAAAGAAATCAACTTCCAGTCGTTCGTGCACAATGTGATGTACCAGTCCATGTGGCGAATGAGTATTGCCGCGTTGATCGTTCATTTTACCCTACCCCTACATTTAAAGATGAGACTTTGCCGCGAAAATTATATGTTGACGATATGAGAAGAGGTCCGTATAAATATTGGTTTCCATGGACTGATGAAAACTCAGATAGATGTTTTTTGCTACGAGTGGCTGCGGACAGATGCTCCACTCCTGATGTCTTGTCTCCTTTAAGGGTAGTAAAAGCCATAGACATTGATTTGAAAGCCTTAATGCATCTTGATAAAGTAAGAACTGAAGAGCTTGCAGAACTGCAGGAAAAACTTAGGTGGGCCGAACCAACGGGGCGTAAAAAATGTTCTTGCTTTTAAAGGCTGCGATTTGTTGTATGACAATGAGCGCTCTCTTAGCAACTGTCTTGAATGTTTATTTTCAAGACAGTTGCGGCATCAAATTCTGATTAAATAATTGTTTTCAGCTTCAACTTTGAGTAGGCTACATTTATATCTTTGGCCTCCTACATAGTTCTCTACATTAAGAAGGCCTCAGGGGTAAAGTAATGATTACTTTTAACCCTCCCTGCAAATTATTTGTCAATGTGATATCACCTTGATGCATTTGAATAATTTCTCTGGCTATGGTTAATCCGAGTCCGGTGCCACCTGTACTGCGTGAACGAGAATTTTCTCCTCGATAAAAAGGTAAAAAAACGTGTTCTAGATCGGCTTCTGGTAATCCCGGGCCTTGATCGGTAATTGTAATTTCTAGCTTATTTTGCAAACAATTTAGGTGAATGACGGCTTTATAGCCATAATGGACCGCATTATTAATCAAATTATTAAAGGCCCGTTTGAGTAAATTGACGGTACCGTAATAAACCAGTTTCGAGCTTTCACTGATAAAACGAACATCATAGTTCATTTCGACAGCGTCATCCTTCAATGATGAAAGCAAAGCGACTAAATCAAAGAGCTGGGGTTTTTCTTCAACATTCACATCCCGGAAATAATCCAAAGTCTCGCGGATCATCAGTTCCATTTCGTTGATGTCGGCCATTATTTTAGTGTAATTGGGATCCTCTGCTAAATATTCGGCACGTAATTTTAAACGAGTTAAAGGGGTGCGTAAGTCGTGCGAAATCGCAGTGACTACTCGGGTTCGATTGGCTAAAAGCTTATTTACTTTTTCCTGCAGATCATTAATTTTTTTAAAAATAGCTTTTTGATCCTGATTCCCAGTGAGCGGGATGGGTAACCAATTTTCTTGATGTTCACTGTAGTGAAGACTTTGAATTAAGGTGTGTATTGGTTGATTCAGCATTCTTACTGCCCAATAATTAATAAAAAGCAAGGCGCCAATTAAGATAACAAATAGGCTGACTATGGAGTTTGCTTGTCTAGGAAAAAAGGAAATGACTTTGATATTCAACCAATTATTTTCCTTTATAAAAACTGAAAATTCCAATTTTTTATTCTGTTTTATTAAATTAAAGAGCACGGGAGCTTTTAAAGTGAGTAGTGCATTTTTATCGTATAAAGGCTGGGGTGATAGGGTTATTTCCGCCCAGGAAATACTTTGATTCCTTAGGATAAGAGGCCATATGGATTGCGGATTTTTCTGTAACAAGGTCACAAGATGAGTCAATGAGCGTACGGCTTTAGGCGGCAATGGAGAGCGGATGTTTTCATAATAATATTTCCCCAATTGCATGAGTGAAAAAATGATTAATAAATTACCTAGTATTAATCCAACTAAGGTTTTTTTGGCTGTTTTGGTTAATTGACTCATACTAAGTCAACCTTGGTTTTAAATTGATAGCCACCACCACGAATCGTTAACAATAATCGTGGATTACGTGGGTCGAGCTCTATTTTTTTACGTAAACGACCAATAAGCACATCAATGGTTCTGTCTTGTGAGTCGCAATCTTTGTCATATAATAAATCCATTAATTGGTCACGGCTCAAAATGCGCCCAGGGTGTTCCAAAAAAACAACTAACAATTCATATTCTCGTTGGCTTAAAGGGATAGCAACCGATTCTTTATCAATTAACGAATGCGTGTTGCGATCGAGAATCCAACTATCAAAATGAATTTGTTGTAAAGGAGTAAGATTTTTACGATCATGCTCTAGCTCGCCTTGTGTGCGTCTTAATTGAGCTTTGATGCGTGCGAGCAATTCACGAGAACTAAAAGGTTTGGAAATATAATCATCTGCACCGAGCTCTAATCCCGCCACTCGATCAGCAATACTGTTCGCCGCGCTCAACATAATAATAGGCATGCTATGGGATTGACGAATTGTTTGACATAAATTAAGTCCATCTATCCCCGGGAGCATAATATCTAAAATAATTAAATCAAAATTATTTTCTCTTAATAATTGTTTGATGTTTAAGCCATTCAAGGTCCAAGTGGTTCGAAAACCGTTTTTGATTAAATAGTCATTAATCAAGTGCGTAATTTCTTGGTCATCATCAATAATCAATATGTGACTTTTTCTTGTATTCATGAATCACCTGATAAGAATAATGTGGCTGGCGTGCAACCGCGTCATCTCCCACTGTGGTCGGGGTGACGTAAGTTGGTATGCTTCCTACATTATATCAATAAACTGTCCTATGTTGAGCATTGTAACAGTGTTGTTACAATAAACAGTTCATTTGTCATATTCCTATTACATTGCCTGATTACACTTAACAAGGTAACTTCATAGGAGAAATAAAATGAATTTGAAACGTTTTTTATTAATTAATAGCTTGGCCTTGGGTGTTTTAGGTACTTCTATTGCAACAGCCCAACCTTCAGCAACGCCTACAGTAGCTTCTGTCAATCAAACGGGACAGTATCGCCAGCATGTAGGTAAGTTACTCACTCCAGAACAGCGTTCTGAATTGGCAAAAATCAGGAAAAACCTCCGTGCGCAAATGGCTCCTTTAATGAAAGAAAAGCGTGCGCTCAGTCTGCAAATAAGAGGTAAGTTAGCCACTCCTAATGTAAAATGGAGTGATATATCCCGTTTGGTGGAAAAAAGAAATGCGGTGAACGCGAAGATTAATACTTTGTGGACACAAACCCAGTTCCAAACGTATCAAAAATTGGGTGTTTTATTGCCTGTTCACCACGGTCACCATTGTCGTTTTCAAAATAAAAATCTTGCAAAAAAATCATAAAACAAGGCATTGTGAACGGTTTCGCATTTTTTGCGAAACCGTTTATTTTTTCAATTCAATGACAACAACCCGGATTGGGTGTTGACTCATGTTTTCATCGGTGTGGAGTTCACCGGGAACATCTTTATTAAGATAATATGCCTTATCTTTTTCTAATTTTAAAAAATGTTCTTTTCCTTTATTATTGACCACTTTGAGTAAGCCACTATCTAGAGCAACAACAACTCGGTCTTGTTCATGTCGATGCATTGTTAAACTGTGTTCTTTATTAGGATAAATTACCGTTGTCCAGACCGATACTTTTTCATTTGATAGTTGGGGAATTCGAACGGTTTTTTGGGCATCTGCGTAAGAATTTATTGATGATAAAAAAAGAATAGTACCTAAGATTGAAGTAGTGCATTTCCTCATGGTTTTTCTCCGTGAATTTTTGGCAGCACTATAATATATCGGCGAAGATGAATACAGACCAAGGGAAATAAAAAATTTGATCGCTTTTTTTAGCACCTCTATTTTTCAAAATAAGTTAGGCACATTTCTCAACAACAATCTGCTGAATCAATTCAGTTAATAAAGTATAGTTTTGAGTCTTATGCGAGGTAGTTCGCCAAGCTACACCAATTTCTCGATAAGCATGATCGGTTTTTAAAGGAACGGAGACTAAATCAGTACCTGTAAGAATACCGCTGTTAATTGCAAGATTAGGTAAGAAGGTAATGCCAGGCTGATGACTGACCATTTGAATTAAAGTATGTAAACTGGTTGCAAAAAAGTGATTGATTTTTTTGCTTTCTTTTAATTGACAGGCTTGTAATGCATGACCGGTCAAGCAGTGTTCTTTTTCAAGCAGAAAAATACTGCTTTCGGGCAATTGACTGATTTTTTTGTCAAAACCTTGATGTAACCACGTCTTAGGTAGGACCAGTTTAAAATAATCTTTGCATAATATTTGTGTTTGAAAATCTTGGGTTGGATAGGGAAGCGCCAAAATAACCAGATCAAGTTTACCTTCCCCTAAATAACGCAATACATTGTCTGTGGTGTCCTCTCGAATAAATAAAGCAAGATTCGGATAAATCTTCTGACACAGATTTTGTAATTCACTGATTATAAATGGTGCAATAGTAGGGATCACGCCCAGATAAAAATTCCCTTGCATTACTTTTCCTTGATTTCTTGCATAATCTACTAAGTCGTTGCTCTGTTCAATAATCAATCGGCTGCGTCGAACAATTTCTTCTCCTAACGGAGTAAATAAAAATGTTTTATGATCTCGTTCGAGGAGTTGTGCCTCTAGTGTTTCTTCAAGGTTTGTAATCGCTGCACTTAAGGTTGATTGGCTAATAAAACATGCCGCAGCAGCACGCCCGAAATGTTGATGGTCGTAGAGTGTAATCAAATAATGCAGCTGCTTAAGGCTTGCTAATCTGCTCATCGTTTTTTCCGATTAAAGTTATCTGTTTTATTCATTTTAAATAATTATACACCATAACTATAATTTAATTGAAACAAACGAACTGAGGAGAAATTTATGTTAACTGTTGGTCAAAAAATTCCGGAATTTTCTGTTATTGCAGTAAAACCTGGTTTTAATCATCATGAAGAGCATGGTGAGAGCGCTTTTGAAGTAGTTACTGAAAAAAGTTTTCCAGGAAAATGGAAAGTACTTTTTTTCTATCCTAAAGATTTTACGTTTGTATGCCCAACAGAAATTGTTGAATTTGCAAAATTAAATGGTGAATTTAACGATAGGGATGCAGTGGTATTGGGTGGTAGTACTGATAATGAATTTGTCAAACTCGCATGGCGAAGAGAGCACAAAGACTTAGATAAGTTAAATCAATACAGTTTTGCAGATGTTCGTGGGAAGTTAACTGATGGATTTGGCATTCGAGAAGAGGAAAGTGGTTGTGCTCTAAGGGCAACTTTTATTATTGACCCAAACAATGTAATTCAACATGTCAGTGTCAATTCTTTAAATGTGGGTCGTAATCCTCAAGAAATATTACGTATTTTGGATGCCTTGCAAACTGACGAATTATGTCCATGTAATCGTCCTATTGGTGGCGAAACGTTATAGTTACAGCAAAATGCGGAGGCTCCTGTATTTATGGGGGCTTCTGAACAGGAGAATCCTATGTCTATAGAACAATTGAAACAAGCGATACCTGATTTTGCTAAGGATATTCGTCTTAATGTCAGTAGCTTATTTGGCAATATTCCACAATCAGGGTTAACAGAAACACAATTTTACGGGGCTGCATTGGCTGTAGCGTACACCTTGAAAAATAAGCGCATTATTGATGCGATTAAAACGGAAGGAGCGCTCTACCTCTCTGCTGAATTGGATGATGCGGTAAAAACAGCGGCTGCTTTGATGGCAATGAATAATGTGTATTATCGGGCAATTCATTTGTCAGAAAATAAAGAACTTGCGTCAATGCCGGCAAATTTACGCATGAATGGGATGTTAAATCCTGGAGTACCTAAAGTCGACTTTGAATTATTCGCGTTGGCAGTGTCTGCAATTAATGGTTGTGGAATGTGCATCCATTCTCATGTAAGTCAATTGCTGGAACATGAAGTCAATAAAGTCGCGGTGCAATCAGTGCTTAGAATAGCAGCAATTTTAAATGCATTGTCTTTTGTTCTATCACAGGATGAACAGTAAAGAGCAGTAGCTAGTCATCTGGGGCACGATTTGCCCCGGGAGACTATTCAATGTTTCATTTCAAAAAGCACTCTCAGATGGCGCGTTAGGGTATGTCAGCTAATTTACAATGTTCCAATCAGAAAACATAGCATCCTCACAACTTCTTTCTGCGTTAATCGGAGCATGCCATGCATTTAGGCATCTTGCCAGTCTTCAGGCTCCAAAGGGATAAGCAGCCATAACAGGATGTACGCAATAAATGCTGCGCCTCCAAGGAGGAAAAAAACAACAAAAATGATTCTTATCCATACAGGATCTACGCCAAAATAAACGCCTAAACCACCACATATTCCTGCGATTTTTCGATCTCTACGGGAACGCCATAATTTTTTATAAGGTTTATTCATAATTTACCTTTTCAATAAAAGCGTATTGCTGCTCTTAAGCAACAGATTACGCGCGTGTTAACCATTTTTTTCCTTCCACAAGACGGGCAACCATCATACTGCTTACACTGTTGCATGTCACATTAAGCATAGTCGCCAGTGGATCAATGATAATACTAATTGCGGCTATGATTATCAGGACTGAAGGAGGAAATCCATAGGCGCTGAGTATGAGTAATTCACCCAGCATTCCTCCACTTGGGATTGCCCCCATTACGGTACCAACGAGTATAGAAATTCCTAAAGCAGTAAGCAGTACACTGGGACTGGAAAAATTTAATTGGAAGATTCCAAATAAAAAAGCAATCTTGAACATGCCACCTATTACCGAACCATCTTTATGAATAATAGTACCTAAAGGAATTACTGTTTCATAAATTTCAGGAGCGACTTGCATTTTTTTTGCTGCCATTAAATTGGCAGGAATAGTCGCAGCACTGCTGCATGTGGCAAGTGAGGTAACTACAGGGAGAAAAATGCTGCTCCAAAATCGTTTTATACCTTCGGTTTTCCCAGCCAGATAAGCGAACAGCGTGTAGACTAGAATAAAATAAATGACGCCAAAAGTATAATAAAGAACCCCGACTCGCAGGTAGTTAGCCATTAATTGAGGGCCTAGATCATGAACTAAAACAGCGAAGTAGGCAAAAAAACCAATGGGTGCATAATACATAATCAACGAAAAAACACGCATGAAAATTTCTTCTCCAGCCTGTAAAAAATCGATGAATATTTTTCCTTTTTCATTGGCTTTTGATGCGGATACTCCAACCAGAATTGAAAAGAGAATGAGTGCCAGAATATGTTGATGCGACAGCAGTTTGCTAAACTCTGGGACCGTAAAGATATCGGCAATTTGATTAAAAACATTCATAGCTGAAGTTTTTTCTGGGGCATTAAGCGGTAAAATAACACCCTGGGCTGGAGGGAAAAGGCTGACAACCAAGAGTGAGTACACTGCTGCGACTGTACCAGTAAATAGAAAAACAAGGGTCATATAAAAAGCGATTTTACCCAGTTTACCCATAGAACCAACCCGTGCAATTGCCGAGGTAATACTAAAAAAAATCAAAGGCACAATTGCGGTAAAAATCAGGTTGAGAAAAATCTCACCAAAAGGTTTTAAGTATGGGGTTATTGATCCCCAAAAGGAGCCCGTTAGGCCGCCTAGCAGAATGGCTGCAATTAAAATAATTGGAAAAAAATAGGATTCAAAAGCTGTCTTGGTAGTCATTGGCTCCTGTCCTTAAAAAATTTTAGAAACTGCGGCCATTGTATCCCTTTGCTTAGGTGCTGCGCCATATCTATGTATTGATGTGTATTTGAGGGGCTTTGATAATTTGCTAGATTTGGGCAAAATGAGGTGACTCTAATTTATATTTTAATTCAGGTACTTATATTTATTTCTGAGTATAAAATACAATAATTGAACCAATAGTTTTCACCATGTATAATCGAGAACATTTCTAAGGTAATCTACTGATAAGGATCATTATGCCCTCAGTTAATCCTGTTGTTTATAATCGAACGAGTCTCCTATCTTGGCAAGCAGAATTAGCTGCAATTGAGCTGCAAATAACAGAGTATTTGCAATTCATTGAGGACCAGAGGCAACGCCTCAGATCAGTGCAAAATGAGTTGGTTTCTCAAAATTCACTAGGCTATCAGCTTGATGTGAATATGGCTTCTTTCCAAGATATGATGGATTCAAGACCTCGTCATTATGGAAACTATACCGTAGAAACTTTTCCGTCGGAACGGAGGTCAAATCGTTTGCAAGAGCAACGGGAAGCGCTCAAAAAACGCATGAAGCCTTATGAAGAAGCAATTAATAAAGCTCAGGCGAGTATGGCTCAATTGCTTTCTCGCCAAGAATGGTTACAAAAGCATATTCCAGCTGCACAGCTATTTTTACAGACCTTGCACGAAAGACCTCTTGAGTCCGTGCAGTCTTTGATAAATAAAATTTGGGAAGCATTCACTCATTACGAAGATACTCATCTAACCGATCTTGCTCCACAAGTACGGATTAGCTTGTTTACTGCTCGATATGGTCTAAATACATTGACTTCCTACGTTGAAGGATACGATCCTGCTTACACGAACTCACTCCATCGGACTAATTATCTGCGCTTGTGTGGTTTCTTATGGGATATGTATTCCAGGGTAAAACAAGAAAAGAAAGATCCTGAGTTTGAAAAGCTTTTAGGACATCTTGTTGAAAGTACCCATATGGTTCAGCAGGGCGATTTACCCGACCACATGCAAACGGGGTATAGCGCGCAAGCTTGGTTTGAAAGCAATAAACAAAATATGCCAGGTTTATTTGCAATCAAAGAACAGGATTTACCCAGTCTAGAAGAGCAAATTTTTAAAAATGGATTGATTTTTATTACACAAAATAGAATCACTCAGCAGACACCATTGCAAAAGCACATCCTCAATACAGTCAATTTAATCGACGCCGAAGTTAAAATGAAAAAGCGAAGAAAAGAAAAAATTGACTATCACTTTTATGGACGAATGCTGACTCTTTTAAACTCGGCTTTCGTTAATCCTGCGGATCAGCACGCTGCGAAATGTTTAGGAGATATTGCTGAATACGCATCAGGAAGCAACGCTGTTGGTAAAAAAGTTTTAGGCGGCCTTCTCATTGCAGCTGGTTGCTTGCTGATTTGTGCCAGTGTTGCTGGTTTTTTTACTACTTTTGGTTCGAGTTCCCTACTCAGTGCGTGGGGTATTGCATTGGGACTTGGTTTGCTTGAAACAGAGCTTGTTTTCGGGGTTGCCTCTTCTTTAGCGGCTGTTACGGGTATTGGATTAACCTTTTTTGCCGGACCGAAAGCAATTGAATCGGGAGCACGTAAGGGCCTCGCCCTGGAACTAAAGGATATTAAAGAAGAGTTGGAACACTACAATGCCCCACCGTCCTATAGTGGTGTGGTATATTAATTAATTTAATCCCGCCTTCATTGCATCAGGTGTCCATACCTTATACTCTAATAGAGAATGGCAGGAGTTTTTGATTTCAAAAAAACTCCTTTCCTCTTTTACTTTCAAGGATGAAATGAAGATGAGGCACAAATATTTCTTTAAAGAGAAGACATCTCTCGAGTCGCACAAGGAAAAAAATCAAGAATGTTTGATTCAAATTCCCTCAGTCAAAGACATACAGCAAATGCATGGAATGCCGGCTGGTGCTGATGAAGACCAATTCGAGCGTCTAAAGCACATGACTCAGGTGATTACGACAACTCAATCTAAAGATCCTTCCTTACCTGTTGTTACAACTGATCGGGTGGCATTACCTGAGCACTGGAATCAATTATTTGCTGCCATGAAAAAAGGGGATGAGGACGTTGCTTTAGCACTCTTTGCTGAATTTCCTGAAAAAGACCAGATTCTCCAAGCGTTATTGGCGGTACATACATCAAAATATTTGCAGCAAATTATTCGTGATTGCATTCAAGCACACCCCAAAGGATGGAAGCAATTAAACTCAGATATTCTTATTACTCCAGGTACATTTGAAGTGCTAATCAAAGATATTTCGATGACTTTATTCCATTCTAAAAAAGTGCATTTTTCTTTTGGATTACCTACTCATCATGCATTCGCAGATGAAGGCAGCGGTTTTTGTATTTTAAATAAATCAGCAGTATTACTGAAGCACATGCAACGAAACACTAAACCGCTCAAACATATTATTATTGGGACTGATGTAAATCGAGACAATGGTTTATGTGATATTTTAATGAATTCTGCTTCAGATATGGATATATGTCATATTGATGTTTTTGATTCAAGAGTTTATCCCCACCAAGATGAAGATTTTATTACTGAACGATTTAAAAAGAGTGGAAAAGATGCAGGACAGAACATTCAATCTTGGCAACAAGGAGGCTTAGAATATTTTGTCGTCAATTTAAGTCGTACAACGCGTAAACCGGGTTTAGTACATCCTGCTTTGGTGTTTGCAATCGAGAAAATGGAAGAGCAAATCCAACAAGCCAAAATAAATCATCAGAAAGTGGCTCTATTTTTACCCACGGGTTGGGATTCCCATGAAGAAGAAACCGCTTATTGTGGGAAATATGTTGATGGGTATTTAATGGGGGCTACTGAGGCACGGAAAACTCGCTTTAATACCACCGATTTAACCTATTTTTATGAGAGTATTTTTAAGCTGTATCGAGAAAATAAAGACCATATTGAAAAAATTTATTGGGGATTAGAAGGAGGATATGATCGCAAAATGTATGAACAACAAATTGAATTGTTGATGTCCATTGTTTTAAACGATCTAGTCCATCAGGATACCCATCAAATGGGTAAGAGTTCATCCCCCTGAACGGTTAGTGAAGCTGCTCCTGATGATCCTAAAAAAGCCTAGGGTAGATAATAAAAAGGATTGGGCAATTTAAATACTTTTTGGGCATATCCACCCTTAAGGTCACTGTATTGATCGCCTATCGATGCGACAATGGTATAGCCTTTTTGGGTGATTATTTTTCGTGCATGCGATTTAAATGGAATAATGGATTTAGAGGAATAATTCATAGGGCGTAAGTAGAGACCAGACCATCCATCATATCCTGCTTTATGCAAATTAAGCTCTGTCGCTTTGCGTTCCGATTCATTTCTTCCAGTCACAAAAAACACTTTGATGCCATGATTGCGTGCATCACGATATAAGTGAAGCATGGGCTTAATTACTGGAGCATTGGCAGCCATTATGTCTTGGTGAAATAGTTTACGATTTCCACCAAAATCACGTTCAATCATGGAGTTATAATTAGAGAGGCTGGTTTCATCGATGTCTAAAACAAGCGCTAGTTTTTTATGTGGTTTTTGTTTTTGATTTATTTCGGCTTGTTGATCGATAAATTTTTGTGCTTTTTGAATAACTTGGGTTAACTCTTTTTGATAAAGTCCTGAGTCATGATAATTTTTAAGTTCGTTTTTTACTAAAGTCAGGTTCGGTGGTGTTGAAAAAATAGGATTTGGAAAAAGAAACGCGATACTAAGTGTTACTATGCTGAGTGATTTATTGAATAAGTGCTTCATTATCCATCCATTTTCTATTAAATGGGGGAATTATATCGTTGTTCATTTGTTTGTCAAATTAATCCTCAACTCCATCTTATTTCTACGCAAGCATTCTGTTAATCAGCGGTTCTGTGGATAGCCTGTCCATCCTCAGTTATAATGCCTGCTTATTTTGTTTAAAATTGCCATACTATGCATTTGAAGCAATTAAAATTAGCCGGTTTTAAATCGTTTGTTGATCCGACCGTCGTTCATTTTCCTAGCCAGTTGGTTGCGGTTGTTGGACCTAATGGTTGTGGTAAATCGAACATCATCGATGCAGTACGTTGGGTCATGGGGGAAAGCTCTGCAAGAAATTTGCGTGGTGAATCCATGACCGATGTCATTTTTAATGGCTCTTCTAATCGTAAATCAGTAGGCCAGGCTTCTGTTGAACTCGTATTTGATAACAGCCTTGGGCGTCTCACGGGTCCTTTTGCGAGTTATGGTGAAATCGCAGTAAAACGTGTCGTGACTCGGGATGGTGATTCTTCTTATTATTTGAATGGCAGTCGTTGTCGACGTAAAGACATCACTGATATTTTTCTTGGGACAGGTGCTGGAGCTCGTGGTTATTCAATTATTGGTCAGGGTACTATTTCGCAGCTTATTGAGGCCCGGCCGGAAGACTTAAGGGTATATCTTGAGGAGGCAGCAGGTGTTTCCAAATACAAAGAACGTCGGCGTGAGACCTTGCAACGCATTGATCACACACGCGAAAATTTGACTCGGGTTGCTGACATTCGAGAGGAGTTGGACAAACAATTACAACGTTTGGAACGGCAAGCCAAAGCCGCTGAACGTTATCTCATTCTTAAAGACGAAGAACAATTGTGTCGAGCAGAAATTTTAGCACTTAAATGGCAGGATTTTATTGTTCAGCAAGAGGTGAAACAACGTCAAATACAAGAATTAGCTGTGAGTTATGAACAGCAACAAAGCGCACTCGTTAAGGCCAATAAAGAACGAGTCGAATTGAATGAAAACCTTCATGATGTAGAAGAACAAACGCAGCAAATTCAGGCCAGTTTCTATCAATTAGGCACTGAAATTGCTCGTTTGGAAGAAACCACACAGCAGCAAACGCGTGAAAAGAAACGTTTGGAGCAGGATCAACAGCAAATGCAAGATGATTGGCAGATTGCTGAAGAACAACTCAAAAACGATAAAGAGGCGTTACTTCATTGTCAGCAGAATGCGCACGATCTCGAAAAGCGACTTGAACAATTAAGGGCTCAATTTAAAGAACTGGAAGTGGATTGGCAAGATACCCAAAAGCAACAGGCCGAATGGGATCTGCATTGGCAGGAAGTCCAAACTCAAACAAGCAATTTGAAAAGAGAGTTCCAGGTGGCTGAGGTTAATGCGCACCATTTGGAAGAAAAATATCAACAAACACTTTTAAGATTAGAAAAGCTTCAATTAGAGCAAGAAACGATTTCAGTAACGGATTTACAACAGACTCGAAATAACTTAGAAGAACAGCGCATTAAATTAATTGCTGATCATGAGTTTGATGCGTTGCAACTCAAACAAAGTCAGGAAAACACAGAACAATTACGTGGTAAATTGCAGAATATCGAGCAACAACTGCATGGGTTGCAGGATGATTTCCATCATGCAAACAGCGAATATGCCGCATTAATGGCTGCACAACGGGCAGCGCGCCAAGGAATGCAACGCAGCAAAAATGTAATTAAAGAATGGTCAGAAAAACCTCGATTGATGGATATTCTACAAGTGGAAACTAAATGGCAATCTGCTTGTGAGCGGGTACTCAATGAAGCATTACATGCGTATGTTCTGGAATCTTTTGAAGAATTATGGCCGCAACGCGCCATTTGCGAACGACAAGGCGAAAATATAGTTACCCTCCGAAACATCACTCTTAAACCCAGCTCTTATCCTCGTCTTATTGATAAAATTAAAGGAACCATTCCAGCAAATGCACATCCATTGGAACATATCTATGCTGCAGAACATTTTGATGAAGCATTAAGCTGGTTGCCTGCGTTGGCGGTGCATGAATCGATTATCACGCCCGATGGCTTTTGGTTAGGCCAAGGATGGGTGAAATTTGTTACTCCAGAGACTCAGGATGAGTTGGGTTTGTTGGCTCGACAACAAAAAATTACTGAACTCGCTGGTGTGGTTCAGGAGTTACAAGAGAAAATTGAGGTCATCAGGACGGAGCGTGATGATACACATCAGCAGTTACAAAAAAGTTTAAAAGACATTGAATTACAGCAGTTGAATGTCAATGCCAGTAATGAAGCATTAAGAGCTAATAGTGTGGCATTGAGTGCTAACGAGCAAACGATGGTGCGGGCTGAAAAACAGGCAACTGCTTTAGCGTTCGAATGTGATGAATTGAAACTTACTTTGGAAGAAACAGCAGCAGAACAATGTACTATAAAAGAAAAA
The DNA here is from genome assembly GCF_043161935.1 of Legionella sp. 227. Taxonomy (NCBI): domain Bacteria; kingdom Pseudomonadati; phylum Pseudomonadota; class Gammaproteobacteria; order Legionellales; family Legionellaceae; genus Legionella; species Legionella sp. 227. Next base: position 1,952,134 of record NZ_CP171154.1, read on the forward strand.
TTACATTTTTTAGAAGAGCAATGCCAAGTGTATGAGCAGCAACAGGAACGCTGCCTGCAAGAAAAGCAAAACTGGGTGCAAACGTTGGCATCAAAAAATAAGCAGTTGGAAGAGTCTCGAGTACTACTGCATCATGCGGAACTGGAATACGATAGAGAAAAAAATAAAATACAGCAACTCAATGATCGTATTGAGCGAGAACAAGATCGTTTAAATATATTGCAAGAGCGTTTGGAACATATCGCAATGCTTTGTTTGCAAACAGAAGGTCCCGGAGAGGAACTCAAAGAGCAACTGGCCCAACAATTGCAAAAACAGGGTGAAATAGAATTGCAGCTCACTTTGAGTAGAGAACAATTATCACAGCTGAGGATAGCGCTTGAACAGTGCGAGAAAAATATTTTAAACTGTGATTTTGAGGTAAAGCGTATCCAAGAGCAAATAAGCAATACCCGCATGGAAGAGCAGGCTTTGGCGGTACGCGCCAGTTCAGTACAAGAGTCTCTTGATGAGTCGGGCTTGCAGGCACAAGTATTACTTGAGCAAATACCTACAGGTGTCACTCAGGCGATGCGTGAAGATGAATTAATTGCTCTTTCTGAAAAAATTAAACGTTTGGGAGCTATTAACCTGGCTGCAATTGAAGAATTTACTACGGAACAGCAACGTAAAGTATATTTGGATGAGCAGTATGATGATTTAACTCAAGCATTGGCCACTCTAGAAACGGCCATTGAAAAAATGGATAAAGAAACCCGTTCACGCCTGGAAAATACTTTTAACGAAGTCAATTCTTCATTTAAGGCACTTTTCCCACGTTTATTCGGTGGTGGAAGAGCACAGCTCGAATTGACTTGTGATAATCTGTTAGAAGCTGGTATTGTAGTAATGGCACAACCCCCGGGAAAACGAAATAGTACCATTCATTTGTTATCCGGAGGAGAGAAGGCAATGACTGCAGTAGCATTGGTTTTTGCTATTTTTCAGTTAAACCCTTCGCCATTTTGTATGCTAGATGAAGTGGATGCACCTTTAGATGATGTAAATGTGGGGCGTTTTTGCGCTTTGGTGAAAGAAATGTCACAATTCGTACAGTTTCTCTTTATTACACATAATAAAGTTACAATGGAATTAGCAGATCATTTGATTGGGGTAACTATGCGTGAACCTGGAGTGTCTCGCTTGGTTGCGGTTGATGTAACACAAGCTTTGGCTATGGAGTAAATGATGCAGGCAAATTGGAGCTTAATTCTTAATGTCCTGTTGTTAATTGGCGTTATTGTAGCAATTGGGCGCTTAATGAAAGCTCGAAGACAGAGCTTAAATCCAGAACGTTATCAACCTAGTCTGGGAACATCAGGAAAAAGTTCAGATAACACACAGAATTATAACGATGACATTATCGCAGTCCGTAAAATCAATGCTACGGACTTCAATAATGAAATGGCAGGGGATAATGAGGTACAACTAATTAAAACAAATACGCCAAAAACCTCTCAACCACGTCTAATGCCTCTGGATGATGAAGAGCAAATTGAATTAAAGGTTGAGATGAAGTCGAAATCCGCACCAAAAGTAGAGGTAGAGTCTTCAATAAAAATGGATACTCCAACGACCTTAATGATGTTTTTGCTTGCGAAAGAAAACAGGCAATTTGCAGGATATGAGTTATTACAAACTGTTTTGGCGGCTGGTTTACGTTTTGGTGAAGGGAGTTTATTTCATCGACATCAATTTCCTAACGGCCAAGGTCCAGTTTTGTGCAGTTTAGCTGCTGCAACTGCGACGGGAGTTTTTGATTTGCAAAATATTGGTGCTTTTAGTGTGCGTGGCCTTTGTTTATACATGCACTCGTCAAAAAATCCTGGTATCGATATAGAACGATTTGCAGTTATGCTGGAAACTGCACGCCAATTAAGCGAAGGCTTAGATGCTCATTTACTTGATGATCAGCGTAAGCCGTTAACGGAAGAACGGATTGCTCGTTATCATCGTCTGTTGCACATCAATCCATCTCATTTGGAGTCGGCTGCAGTATAAATGTATCGATAAGGAGCAGCATACTGCTCCTCGTCCTCTGAACAACGCGAGGGATTCCCAGAATACAGCACCTTGTTTTGATGGGGGACTCCCTGCAATGCCCGGGAAGACAACAAAAAATTTTGTGTTCCGCTGTCCTGCACACAGGCTACAATTTATCTAGAATAAGAGCTCAGACTACTTTTACTGTGGTTACCCCCTTGAACTCTACGCTCAAGTGTTAGTACACTAGACTTTTAGCCAAGCCTTAATATTATGAACCTAAATACTGTTGCCGCATTACTTGCCCAACCCTGTCAGATCAATGCTGAACTTACTGGTATTAGTACTGATAGCCGTGAACTAAAACCAGGAAGTTTATTTATTGCCATAAGGGGTGAACGCTTTGACGGGCATGATTTCATAAAGGATGCAGAAATGCGTGGCGCAGTAGCTGCGGTAGTTAATTATGTTGTAGAAGGCGTGCGCATACCACAATTTGTTGTTCCGGATCCCATACAAGCTTTGGCTAAAATAGCAGCTGCTCATCGACAGGATATTCATTGCCCTGTTATTGCGTTGACTGGATCCAATGGGAAAACCACAACCAAAGAAATGATCGCTTCTATTTTACCGTCTCCCTCTCATGCTACTCGAGGGAACTTCAATAATCATATTGGTGCACCATTAAGCGTTTTACAACTGAATAACCAACACAATTACGCAGTTTTTGAATTAGGTGCAAATCATCCAGGTGAAATCGCACATACTGTTGCCATTGTTCATCCTGATGTGACATTAATTAATAACATTGCCCCAGCACATGTAGAAGGTTTTGGTTCTATTGATGGTGTTGCCCGTGCTAAAGGAGAAATACATCAAGGTTTGTCTCTAGCTGGTGTAGCGGTTGTGAATGATGATGATGCTTATGCTCATTTTTGGGATGAAATATTGCATGACAAAAAAGTACTCCGTTTTTCTTTAGATCACACTGCTGATATTTATGCGCAAGATGTGCAACTGGATGCCTCAGGTTGTGGGCATTTTTCTTTGATCATACCCAATGGACAAGCAGATATTCATTTACAAGTTCCTGGTCTGCATAATGTTCGTAATGCTCTAGCAGCTGCAGCGTGTTGCCATGCTGTAGGTATTTCCATAAAAGAAATTCAACAGGGATTAAATCGATTTGGTGGTGTAAAAGGACGCTTGACAGTCCTTGAAGGGAAAAATCAATCCATTGTAATCGATGACACTTATAATGCAAATTTACGCTCTGTCTTAGCTGCTTTAGAGGTCTTGGCAGAACGCCCAGGGAAAAAGATTTTCGTTTTTGGGGATATGGGTGAGTTGGGTACTTGGGCCACCCAGCATCATCAGGAAGTCGGATTTGCAGCGCGTCGGTTGGGTATTAATCAATTACTCAGCTGTGGCTCTCACAGCAAATTAGCTGCTGAATCATTCGGCGTTGGCGGTGAGCATTTTACTACCCAAGAACAATTAATACAAAGCCTAGTGGAGCAGTTGTCACCAGATACTGTTGTCTTGGTAAAAGGGTCCCGATCCAGTGCAATGGAAAAGATTGTGCAACAACTGATTTAGGTTAAATGATCATGTGATGTCTGGCTCGCTTGACAACAAGCAATTAAGCTAAAGAATCCAAGAAATTTTTTTTATATGATGCTGAATGGTATGTAGGTTTATGGTATGCTTGGCCGCTTTTTTGGCCCATTATCCTGTTGGGCGTTACTTAACACAAAACCCATAGGGGCCTGTTTATAATTCTACCGCTCGTCAGGCTTTGCGCCAGTCGAATTGTAAACAAACTTTAATTGGGGTTAACAAGAGGAACAATTATGCTCTACTGGCTAACGCAGCTATTCCAAGGACAGTATCATGCGTTAAGAGTTTTTCAGTACCTAACTTTTAGATCTATTTTAGCTTCATTGACTGCCCTTATTGTGGGATTAGTCTGTGGTCCTTTGATGATTCGCTGGTTACGTAGTTTGCAAATTGGCCAGATGGTAAGGGATGATGGCCCTCAAACTCATTTATCAAAAGCAGGCACTCCAACCATGGGAGGGGTCTTAATTCTCTTGGCTATAACCGTGAGCTGTTTACTTTGGGGGGATTTACAACAGTCCAGCTTATGGCTTGTTCTTTTAGTGACTCTCGCAAATGGAGTAGTCGGATGGGTTGATGATTACCGCAAATTAGTATTAAAAAACAGTAAAGGATTACCTGCCCGGTGGAAATATTTTTGGCAGTCACTTATTGCGCTTATTGCGGTAATTTATTTATACATGCATGCTAACCTACCTGTCCATACACAGTTGACAGTACCTTTTTTTAAATCCTTAACTATAGGTTTAGGTATCCTCTTTCCTATTCTGGGTTATTTCGTTATTGTTGGAAGTTCCAATGCAGTGAACTTGACCGATGGTCTAGATGGTTTAGCGATTATGCCTATAGTCATGGTTGCTGGTGCCTTGGGTATTTTTGCATATGCTTCCAGTAACTCAGTCTATGCACCGTACCTTGGAATACCCTATGTTCCTAACACAGGGGAATTAACTATTTTTTGCTCCTCAATTGTTGGCGCAGGCCTTGGCTTTCTTTGGTACAATAGTTATCCCGCACAGGTATTTATGGGGGATGTAGGCTCTTTAGCTTTAGGGGCTGCTTTGGGTATTGTTGCAGTGGTTATCCGAGAAGAATTGGTTTTATTAATGATGGGCGGCTTATTTGTTATTGAGACGATTTCTGTTATTTTACAGGTAGGTTATTTTAAATACACCCATGGTAAACGTTTATTCCGAATGGCACCCTTACATCATCATTTTGAATTAAAAGGATGGTCTGAGCCTAAGATAATTGTCCGATTCTGGATTATCACGGTTGTTTTTGTGTTATGCGGGTTAGCTACTTTAAAACTTCGATAAAAGGATACACTTATGAATCCTCCTTTGTATTTAGTTGCAGGTTTGGGTAAAACAGGAGTATCGGTAGCACGATATTTGCGTAGAAAAAAGAAACCATTTATTGCTTTTGATACACGTGCCCAAGTACCAACTGTCGCTGAGTTTACGAAAGAGTTTCCTGATGTCCCTGTTTATACGCAACATATTCCTGATGAAATCATTGCCCAGTTGACAGATATTATTGCAAGTCCAGGCCTACCGTTAGATACTCCTTTTTTAAAAAAAGCCATACAGATGGGCGTCGATGTATATGGTGATATTGAGTGTTTGGCTCGAGAGATTCAAGCTCCGGTAATTGCAATTACGGGAACTAATGGAAAATCCACAGTGACTACTTTAGTAGGCGAAATGGCGAAGGCTGCAGGGTATAAGGTTGCTGTAGCCGGAAATATAGGAACCCCTGTTCTTGATATGCTTGATGATGAGCATCAGTATGATTTATGGGTTTTAGAATTATCTAGCTTTCAATTGGACTTAACTTATTCGTTGGCGCCAATTGCTGCGACTATTCTGAATGTGAGTCCTGACCATTTAGACCGCCATCATACTATGGATGCTTATGTCCAAGCCAAACAACGCGTGTACCGTCAAGCACAGGTTGCGCTATTCAATCGTGATGATCCTTCTACTGTTCCAGCTACTGAAGTTAACCGTATTTCTTTTGGTGTTGATGCCCCTGAAAAAAACAACTGGGGTTTGATCACTCAAGAAGATAAAATATACTTGGCAAAAGGTGATACCCGCATGTTGGCTGTTGACTCTATATTGATCAAAGGAGTTCACAATTGGCTTAATGCGCTCGCGGCTTCTGCTTTGGCGGATGCGGCAGGTATTTCGCAGCACCACATTACGAGCGTATTGACCTCATTTGCGGGCTTACCACACCGTTGCCAATGGGTACGAACTCTTGATGGTGTGGATTGGATTAATGATTCAAAAGGGACAAATATTGGTGCAACCATCTCCGCGATTAATGGAATAGGAGGTTCTATGCAAGGAAAAATTGTACTTATTGCAGGTGGGCAAGGAAAGGGTGCTGATTTTAGGGAATTGGCTCAACCTATAGCTGACTATGTACGCTCCATCATTTTAATTGGTGAAGATGCAGATAAGATGGAAGCTGCTTTAGCTAATGTAGTTCCAATCGCACGTGCTTCTTCATTGGATAATGCCATAGAGGTAGCTAAATCAAAGGCAAAACCAGGTGATGTTGTTTTGTTGTCTCCAGCGTGTGCTAGTTTGGATATGTTCCGTGATTTTAATCACCGCGGAGAAATGTTTGCTGCTTTAGTGAATGGATTATAAGCGATGCGGCCTAGACATGTAAATCAAAGGGGAAAACCTGTCAGTCGGCCTATTTCACTTTATGATAAATGGCTAATTAGCGTAGTTATTGGTTTGCTAATCATTGGGTTGATGATGGTCGCTTCGAGTTCGGTCATGATCTCCACAAAATATTTTCATCAACCATTCCATTTCTTAATTCGCCAAGCATGTTATTTATTTGCGGGTTTAATGATTGCCCTGATTGTGATCAGGACCGACAGCAGCGTTTGGGAGCGTATCAGTATGCCAATGCTGTTAATTTGCCTGTTGATGTTGCTTATTGTATTAATTCCAGGAATAGGTCGATCAGTCAATGGCAGCCGTCGATGGTTAGCTTTGGGCCCGATAGGCATTCAAGTATCCGAACTGGCAAAACTGACTATGATTTTTTATCTCTCTGGATATTTAGTACGTCAGCAAAAAGCGGTCAGTAACAGCATCTTGGGTTTTATTAAACCTATGGTGATTCTGGGGGTTGTTTCCTTTTTGTTATTACTTGAGCCTGATTTTGGTGCTACAGTGGTGATTTCGGGCACAGTTATGGCCATGCTATTTTTAGCTGGTGTAAAATTACGCTATTATATAGGCTTGATGTGTGTTGTTATGGCCGCACTCGCCTTTTTGGCGGTTTCATCTCCTTATCGAGTGGCTCGCTTAACCGCGTTTTTAGATCCTTGGGCAGATCAGTATAATAGCGGTTATCAACTGACTCAGTCTTTGATTGCATTTGGACGGGGAGGCTGGTTTGGTGCAGGTTTGGGAGAGAGTATTCAGAAATTATTATATTTACCCGAAGCGCATACTGACTTTTTATTTGCTGTTTTAGCTGAAGAGTTGGGCTTAATCGGTATTTTAATGGTTATGGTTTTATACACCATATTAGTCATTAGAGGTTTGACTATTGCATACAATGCCCATGTACAAGAAAGATTATTTGCTTCGTATACTGCTTATGGTTTAACTTTTTGGTTAGGGCTGCAAGCCGCTATTAATATGGGGGTTAACTCGGGTCTACTACCTACAAAAGGGTTAACTTTACCATTAATGAGTTATGGCGGAGCAAGTATGGTTATCAATTGTGTTGTAATTGCGTTATTATTGCGCATCGATCATGAAAATCGTTGGCAAGCTTTGGGATTAGGACCTGTCTCGAAATAAACCTTACAGTGAGCAACCCTTTGCTAATCCGGGCGCTCGCTGTAAGGTTTATTTTATGACAGGCCATTAGGCCACTGTCAGCATAAGGGGGAATTTGTGGGTAATTCAGGACAATTTATATCTTCAAGGATGGGCTGTGTAGAACAAATACATTTTGTTGGAATTGGTGGGGTTGGTATGTGTGGTATCGCCGAGGTATTACACTACCAAGGGTATCGTATTACTGGTTCTGATTTGGGTGAAGGAAGTACGGTACAAAGGTTAAAATCCTTAGGCATTCCCGTTTATATGGGACATAAAGCAGAACATATAAAAGGAGCAGATGTTGTAGTTCGTTCCTCGGCTGTTGGCATGAATAATCCTGAAATTGTGGCTGCTCGTGAACAAATGATTCCAGTAATCCCACGAGCTGCAATGCTTGCTGAACTGATGCGCTTTCGCCATGGTATTGCAGTAGCTGGTACCCACGGGAAAACCACCACAACAAGTCTTGTAAGTAGTCTCTTGGCGGAAGGTGGCTTAGATCCAAGTTTCGTGATCGGTGGAAAATTAAATAGTCTGGGGATCAATGCGCAACTCGGCCAATCCCCATATTTTGTTGTTGAAGCGGATGAAAGTGATGCATCATTCCTATTCTTAAAACCTATGATGGCCATAGTGACAAATATTGATGCAGATCATATGGACAACTATGAGAATGATTTTGAAAAATTAAGAACAACTTTCCTTGAGTTTCTGCATCATTTGCCATTTTATGGTTTAGCAGTGGTCTGTATTGATGACCCTGAAGTACGTAAGATCATTCCAGCTATTGAACGGCCTACATTGACTTATGGGTTTGCCGAAGAGGCTCACTACCGTGCGATTGATTGGACGCAAAATGAACTGCTTAGTGAGTTTACTGTGGTTCGTCCTGTACCTTATACGGCATTAAGAATTCGATTTCAGTATCCAGGGCGTCACAATGTATTAAATGCATTGGCTGCCATTGCGATTGCGACACAATTAGGGGTTGACGATGCTTCTATTGTACGCGCTTTGGCAAAATTCCAAGGTGTTGGCCGTCGTTTTCAAATGCTGGGCGAGAAAAGATTTGAAAATGGTTCCGCTCTTGTTGTTGACGATTATGGCCACCATCCTCAAGAAATCCTATCAACTATCGATGCTTTTCGACATGTTTGGCCCAACAAGCGACTCGTGCATGTATTTCAACCACATCGTTATACAAGAACTCAATCATTACAAGAGCAATTTGTGGATGTATTGAGCCTTGCTGATGAATTGTTTTTATTTGATATCTACTCTGCAGGAGAAGCTGAGATTCCTGGGATAACCAGTGAGACTCTGGCACAAAAAATTAGAAATAAAGATAAAAAAGTAACGCTTGTGAATGAGCAATCGCTTAAGGCACAGCTGAATCAGTTAGTTAAAGATGGTGATGTAATCTTGATGCAAGGTGCTGGGAGTATTGGTCAAATTGCTGTGAACCTGATGAAAGAATTGTGAGAGCAACATGAGTCCAACTGAGAATCCTTGCAATCTTGACGGTGAAATTCAGGGCACTTTGCTTTATAATGAGCCTTTTGCTGAATACACTACCTGGCGTGTAGGAGGTCCGATGGTTTCTCAAAAGCATGCAAATTTTATAATCAATCATCAAGGTTCAGCAACCGCAGCTGATATTGCAGCATTGATTCATTTGGTACAAACTAAAGTTCGTGAGCAGACAACGATTGAGTTGTTGCGCGAAGTTCATATAATCGGAGACCGTTAATGTCCAAGCTTCTCAACCTGGTTCTTCTGTATGGTGGAAAATCTGGAGAGCATGAAATCTCGTTGATTTCAGCTGCATCTGTTCTTGCACATTTAGATGCCGGAAAATATAACATTATTCCTATAGCAATGGATAAAGATGGATTATTTTATCTTCATCAATATCAGGATTTACTTGCTTATAAAGAAAAACTTCCAGTGGTAACGGAGCATGCCACCCCTTTAGCAGGTTTATTTATCAATGGTCGGTTCTCTGTTGATGCAGATGTGGTTTTTCCTGTAGTTCATGGCCCTTTATATGAAGACGGTTGCTTGCAAGGAATGCTTGAATTATCAGGTGTTGCTTATGTCGGTTGTGATGTACTTTCTTCATCCATTGGAATGGATAAAGACATGGCAAGACGCATAGTTTGTATCAATGGTTTAAAGTCAGCAAATTACAAGCTCTTGTCTTGGCACAGCACAGCATCTGAAAGACAACACTTTTGTCAGGAAGTTGCAGAAGAGTTTGGATGGCCATTATTTGTCAAACCTTGTGCCATGGGATCGAGTGTAGGTATCCATAAAGCAAAAAATATGGCTGAACTGCTCGTCGCTGTGGATGATGCTTTACGCTATGACGAAGAGATTTTAGTTGAATCATTTATTCCAGGACGAGAAATTGAGCTCTCAGTTCTGGAGAGTGTTGTCCCTTCGGGAGAACCTAGGGTCAGTATTGCTGGGGAAATACGTGTTAATCATCCCGATGGTTTTTATTCTTATTCAGCGAAATATTTAGAGAGCGGACAAACGGATCTGATTATACCTGCTCCGCTGAGTCAAACGTTGTATGAGCAATTAAAAAAGGCGGCTGCAGATATTTTTATCCGCTTAAAATGTAAGGGTATGGCACGCGTAGACTTTTTTGTGAATGACAAGGACGAGATCATTTATTTTAACGAAGTAAACACCTTACCTGGTTTTACTTCAATTAGTATGTATCCAAAGCTATGGCAGGCGAGTGGTTTATCCTATCCTGAATTATTGGATGAATTGATTCGTATTGCGATGGTACATCAACATTGCCGCCAACATTTAGTAACCAATTATTTGTGAGAGCCATGAATAAAAATAGGGACGTTGACTCTGGAAATTTGCGTTATATCTCTTGGTTATTGGTATTAAGTTTAAGTGCCGTGTTCTTAGCTTTTCGACTGGGTTATTACTATTTATCTGATGCGGAACGGTTTCCAATTACTACAATCAAAGTAGCTGCAAATTACGAGCATGTAACCCATAAAGAGCTGGAAGCGGTATTAGGGAAATATGTAGGCGCTAGTTTTTTTGCTATATCAGTAAGTGGGTTACAGAAAGAGTTAAACGAAATGAACTGGATAGATACTGCAACCGTGGAGCGTGTTTGGCCAGATACATTGAAAATAAGACTTGTTGAAAAAAAACCAGTTGCAATTTGGGATAATGCATTGATGACTGAGGATGGTAGATTATTTAATGAGGGTGCCGTTCCAGCGGGTTTAAACATCCCTCAATTAAAAGGACCTCTATCTCAACAAACAGAAGTCTTACAAGTTTACGAAAAATTGAGTAAGATATTATCAATGTATGGGGTAAACGCCACTGGACTGCATTTACGAGAAAACCAATCCTGGGTATTGCTTTTGAGCAATGATATAAAAATATATTTAGGAAAGAAAGAGTTAGAGGAACGATTGCTGCGTTTTTGTAAAGCATACCCTGCAGTGTTTGCTGAAAAAATTGAGCAATTGTCTAGCGTGGACCTGCGTTATCCACGTGGTATGGCAGTGCAGTGGAAACAACAAACGGAACGATAATGGCAAAAAAAATAGAAAAAGATATTATCACTGGATTGGACATTGGAACTTCAAAAATAATCGCATTAATTGGAGAAGTGACATCTGATGGCGCAATAGAAATTATTGGCATAGGTCGTCATCCTTCGCGTGGTCTAAAACGTGGGGTTGTGGTTGATATAGAGGCTACTGTAAATTCCATCCAACGCGCTGTTCAAGAAGCGGAACTTATGGCTGGATGTGAGGTGAGGACTGTTTATGCAGGTATTGCTGGTAGTCATATTCGCAGCCTAAATTCGCACGGAATTGTTGCTATTCGTGATAAAGAAGTATCACAAGCTGACGTCGAACGTGTGATTGATGCAGCTAAAGCCGTAGCGATACCTGCGGATCAAAAAATTCTACATGTCTTGCCTCAGGAATTTATTATCGATCATCAAGGCAGTATTCGCGAACCTATCGGTATGGCGGGAGTACGTCTTGAATCTCGTGTGCATATTGTTACTGGTTCTGTAAGTGCTGCACAAAATATTGTGAAATGTGTGCGTCGCTGTGGTTTAGAGGTGAATGATATTATTCTTGAACAATTGGCTTCCAGTCATGCAGTTTTAACTGAAGATGAAAAAGATTTGGGCGTTTGCCTGATTGATATTGGTGGTGGTACAACGGATATTGCAGTATTTTGCGAAGGAGCAATTCAACATACAGCCGTCATTCCTATCGCCGGGGATCAAGTGACTAATGACATCGCTATGGCTCTGCGTACGCCTACAAAAGCAGCTGAATCGATTAAATTGAATCACGCATGTGCATTAACTGAGTTAGCTAATCCAGATCATATGTTGGAAGTTGCCAGTGTTAATGACAGACCTGGAAGAAAAATATCAGCTAAAGCTTTATCCGATGTGGTTGCGGCACGCTATGAAGAACTATTTACCTTAGTCCGTAATGAATTGCGACGTAGTGGTTTTGAAGACAGAATGGCTGCTGGCATTGTTTTAACTGGTGGTGCTTCCAATGTTAAAGGCGGTATCGAGCTTGCAGAACTTTGTTTTGAGATGCCAGTAAGAAAAGGTTGTGCTCATTATGTTTCTGGATTGGCTGAAGCCACTGAAAATCCTTCATTTGCTACAGGAGTAGGTTTGTTGTTGCGAGGTTACCAACAACAATATGAGTCAAACTACAATGTACCTAAAATGAATGATAACACCCAAAGTTTGTGGGCACGTATGAAAGAATGGTTCCAGGGTAATTTTTAGGTTACAAATAACGTTTAAAACGAAAACCGGTAATTGATTATTTAAGGTTGTACTGCCGGTTTTTTGTAAAAGAATAGTAACCATTCACCCTATTTAAAATCAGGTGATTAGTTACAAAAGAATAAACATGTGAGGGGAGCAGGGTTATGTTTGAATTAATGGAAGGCCAACAGCATGGTAATAATGCAGTAATTAAGGTCGTTGGTGTTGGCGGCGGTGGTGGTAATGCTGTTGAACATATGGTTGCAGAAAATATTGATGGAGTAGAGTTTATTTGTGCTAATACCGATGCTCAAGCATTGAGAGGCTCAAACGCAAAAATACACATTCAATTAGGTGATGAGCTGACTAAAGGGTTAGGTGCTGGTGCGAACCCACAAATAGGTCGCGAAGCAGCAGAAGAAGATAGAGATCATATTCGAGAAATTTTAAGTGGTGCAGATATGGTATTCATTACCGCAGGAATGGGTGGTGGAACCGGAACGGGTGCTGCCCCGGTTTTTGCAGAAATTGCCAAAGAATTAGGTATCTTAACTGTAGCTGTTGTCACTAAACCCTTCTCATTTGAAGGCAAACAAAGAGCATTGGCCGCTGAGGAAGGAATTCGTCGCTTAGCTGAACATGTTGATTCATTAATCACTATTCCTAACAATAAATTACTCAGTGTCTTAGGTAAGAACATTAGTTTACTCAACGCATTTAAAGCGGCAAATAATGTTTTACTTGGCGCGGTAAAAGGTATTTCTGATTTAATTACTCGTCCAGGTTTGATCAATGTGGATTTTGCTGACGTACGTACCGTGATGTCAGAAATGGGTATGGCTATGATGGGTACCGGAAGCGCTGTAGGTGAACAAAGAGCACGTCAAGCTGCTGAAGCCGCAATTGCTTCTCCTTTATTAGAAGATGTGAATTTTTCTGGTGCGCGTGGAATCCTAGTGAATATTACTGCTGGCTTGGATATGTCAATCGGTGAATTTGAGGAAGTTGGAGATGTAGTCAAAGAGTTTATTTCTGATGATGCCACTGTAGTAGTTGGAACAGTAATAGATCCTGAAATGACCGATGAAATGCGTGTTACCGTGATTGTGACTGGTTTGGGGGATGCAAGACAGCGTCATCAGCAAATGCAGCCACAACAATCTCATCGTGCACGTTTAATCGAAACAACACGTAGTGATGGTTCTTTGGACTATCAGCAATTAGATAGACCAGCGGTTGTGCGTAAAGCCCAATCAAGTATGTCTCCTGGGGTAAAACAACAAGGTGATAGTGTTCCCGATGTGGATTATCTTGATATTCCTGCGTTTTTACGTCGGCAAGAAGAGGCATAAACAATTTAACCCTTCATCTGGCGCAGTGCCGATGAAGGGAGTTTAAAGTCTTTAATACAAAAATAATTAGACTAAATATTAAAATATTGATAGGATCACGAAGTTTTGCGTGCAGAATAAAAAATTAAAAAGAATGATATTATGAGGAACAAGGTGAGCACTGAATGACAAATCAAAGAACTCCTAAAAAGGTGATCCAGGCAACTGGGGTAGGATTGCATTCCGGTGAAAAAGTGCTTTTAACCTTAAGACCTGCTCCTGTAAATACAGGCATAGTTTTTAGACGCGTAGATCTTTCACCTGTAGTGGAAATATTAGCATCTTATGAGAATGTTGGTGATACGATGTTATGTACCACCTTACATCATGGACCAGTTAAAATTGCAACTGTGGAACATTTACTTTCCGCTTTAGCTGGTTTGGGAATCGACAATGCTTATATTGATGTCAATGCTCCTGAATTGCCTATTATGGATGGTAGTGCTGCGCCTTTTGTTTTCCTGATTCAATCAGCAGGGATACGTGAACAAAATGCACCTAAAAAATACATACGTATTCTTAAGCCTATTCGCGTCGAAGACAATGGGAAATTCGTCCAGTTTTATCCGTATAATGGCTATAAGATTTCCTTCACTATTGATTTTGATCATCCGGCTTTTAATGATAAGCCACAGACAGTAAGTTTTGATTTTTCTACAACCTCTTATGTGAAAGAGGTATGCCGAGCACGTACATTTGGATTCCTTTCCGATTATGAGAAATTAAGGGAATGCGATTTAGCTAAAGGCGGAAGTTTAGATAATGCCGTTGTTGTTGATGACTATCGTGTTCTCAATGATGATGGACTTCGCTTTGAATCGGAATTTGTTTCTCATAAGGTATTGGATGCAATCGGTGACTTGTACCTGTTAGGTTCAAGTTTGATTGGTGCGTTTGAGGGCTACAAATCAGGCCATGAATTAAATAACAGACTATTACGTGAATTAATGGTAAGACAAGACGCCTGGGAATATACCTATTTTGATACGGAAGAATATCTTCCTAAAATGCATACTGAATTTTTTCCTGTCGAAGCCTAACAATGTAGCCTGGGTGGAGACCCAATCGAAACCCAGGTGAAACAGCAAGGGCTCAGCCCCTTATCAGAGAAGCTATATTTGGCATCATCTGCACTCAAATCCAACCGTTGGAGTAAACATTAACACGGCGCTTGCTTTCGCAGAAAACAAAGCCACATAAAGACACATGATTATATCGTGCAACTCCTCTTCCTAGTTATGATTTTGCCTTCATCTGTGCTACATTTTATTCTCATTCTTAATGAATTAACATAAAGATTGGCAAAGGAGCGTTGCGGCATGAAACTTAATATGGGCCTTTTTACTTTTGCTTTGTTGTGCAGTTCATCAATATATCCTGTAGGCACAGAACCACAAAAAACTACGGCTGAAGAAGCACTTCATATAAATTGGTTGGATACTAATATTTCACCAGCACAGAATTTTTATTCTTATGCTGATGGTAACTGGCAAAAAAACAATCCAATTCCACCTGACTATTCAAGTTGGGGAAGCTTTAACATCATTAGTGAACGAGTCCAAAATATCATTCATCAAATGTTAATTAAAGCCTCAGAAAATACCAAAGCTAAACCTGGCAGCATAGAACAAAAAGTCGGTGATTTTTATTACAGTGGGATGGATGAACAGAGTATTAATCAATTGGGTATTAAACCCCTCCAGCCGGAGTTTGATCGCATTAACCAATTAAACAGTTTAACCGATCTGCAAAATGAAATAGCCCACTTGCATCAAATTGGTGTCGATGTGTTTTTCAATTTTGGAAGCATGCAAGATTTTAAAAACAGTGAAAAGATGATTGGGGCTGCTACACAAGGCGGGCTAGGCTTGCCTGATCGTGATTATTATTTAAAAGAAGATGCTAAGTTTAAACTCATTCGTGAAGCTTATGTCAACCATATTGCCAAGATGTTTGAATTATTGGGTGATGCTCCTGATAAAGCAGCAATGGAAGCCAATACAGTGATGAAATTGGAAACGCAAATGGCAAAGGTTTCTATGTCGCAAGTAGATCAACGTGATCCCCATGCGGTTTATCATATTATGGATAGAGCACAACTCAACAAAATAACCCCCGATTTTTCATGGCCCGCTTATTTTTCAACAATGGGCCAAGCTCAGATTAAAAGTATTAATCTAGCAATGCCAGAATTTTTTAAAGATATGAATACCCAATTAAAAACGGTTTCTCTGGATGATTGGAAAATTTATCTTCGTTGGCATTTAATTGATGCATTTGCTGCCTACTTATCAAAGCCTTTTGTCGATCAAAATTTTAAAATGGTCGCTGTTTTGACAGGTGCTGAGAAAATATTGCCTCGATGGAAAAGAGTTGTTAGTACAGAAAATAGTGCATTAGGTTTTGCTATAGGTAAAATGTATGTCGCTCGGTATTTTTCTCCGGAAGACAAGAAACAAGCTTTAGATATACTCAAAAATATTCGCGAGGTTTTACGTGAAGATATAAGTACCTTATCTTGGATGACCCCCGCTACTCGAAAAGCTGCATTGAAAAAACTCAATCTGATGGAAGAGCGTGTTGGCTATCCTTCCAAATGGTGGGACTATTCCAAATTGGAAGTAAACAGAGGCCCATATGTATTGAATGTTATTAAAGCCAATGAATTTTTAACTCAGCGTGATCTCAATAAAATTGGTAAGCCTATAGATAGAACAGAGTGGGTAATGACACCACAAACTATTAATGCATATTATGACCCCTCAATGAATAATTTAAATATTCCGGCAGGAATTCTCCAGTCGCCATTTTTTGATCCTAAAGCACCTGCAGCAATAAATTATGGAGCAATTGGTTTTGTCATGGGACATGAAATGACCCATGGTTTTGACGATCAAGGGGCACAATTTGATGGCCATGGTAATTTAAAAAATTGGTGGACTCCGAGTGATTTAGAAAAATTCAAAAAGGCAACCCAATGCATTGTAAATCAATTTTCACAATATGTTGTGGATGACAATTTGCATGTACAAGGAAAACTGGTTGTAGGAGAGGCTACTGCTGATTTAGGAGGTATTACACTAGCCTATAGAGCTTTTAAGCATTCAAAAGATTATAAAAATGCGCCTACGATTGATGGTCTGACACCAGATCAACAGTTTTTCATCGCAACAGCACATGTATGGGCCATGAATATTCGTCCCCAACAATTACGTAATCAAGTAACTACGGATCCTCATCCACCCGCAAAATATAGAGTAAATGGAAGCCTGGCTAATATGCCTCAATTTCAGCAAGCCTTTCATATCCCCAATGATAGTCCAATGGTAAATAAAAATCGTTGTGTGATTTGGTAAATCTTAATATCGCTCATCCTGAGTTTTCAGGATGAGTGTAAACTGATGATTTAATTGAGCTTAGGAATTTGCAACAAGTAAGAAAAAAATAATTAAATTGCTTCCATTATGAACATTGGTTAGACTGTCTGCACCGTTTTTATTTGTAACTAATTGTGGAGATAATGATGACTCAAGAAGAAATGATCTGTCGCATTGTGCGTTATGTAACACAAAAACCAAGTACTAAAAAAGCGTGTTGTGGATGAGCCTTGTTGATTTATCGAATCTGCTTGAGTATAAAAATCAGGTAGTAGTAGATTATTTTTGCCATCATCATCCTGAGTTTTCTGAGCAAGAAGGTAAGGTCTTATTTAACGACTTAATCGCGTGGATGTGGTTGAATGCGCAAAGAGCAAAACAAGACAAGAAAACCTATCTTTTTGGCCCATTACTTATTCTTGATGAAGTATGGCATGCATTCATTCTTCATACACGAGATTATGCTGATTTTTCTCTGCGCTATTTTGGAACTTATTTTCACCATGATGTAGAACCTCCTGGTCAAGAACACATGGTGGAAGAAGAAGAGTTAACTGATTATTTACACGACTGCTTTACATACCTTGGTTCAGAGTGGGTAGCCCGGCGTTTTGCAACAGCGCTCATGGAAACAACCCCTTAGATTTTTAGAGCCTTTGGTCAACGAAGCGGAGGCCGAGAACACTTTGACCTTCATTAACCCTGGGGTTCGCCTTGTTGCCCCCAGGCTTATTATTCACTATCCGCTAAATGCAATAAAGCTTTTTGCAAAGGTTCATAATTACACTGTTGGCTTTCACTAATAATAATTTCTTTCGCTTTCTCAGATAATACATGTTTTGAAGTGGGTGTTGATTTTTCATATTGAGTGATTGATTCAATAACAGCTATTTTAATCGAAGAAAGTTGATACATGCCTCCTTCGGTGCGTAATTTATCGCGCAATTCAGGAATAGCGTAACGTAATTGTGATGCCCAGGCCGCATCAGTAGTTGTTAATAGCAAACAACCTTTATTAAAACTCCCAACATGGCATGCATTTGCTAAGTCAGCAGGAAGCATTTGCTTGACTTTATCGGAAAGCTCTTCTAATTGAACAGAGCGTTGGCATATGTCGGCAAGTTGTTTGTTAAGGCAACGGTTGATGGAACGCATTTTTTATTTTTATGAAAAATATGGAGTAAACGTTAGTATATACTTCGAGCAAAGTATAGAATAGCAAATTTGAGTTAAATACAATATTATAATTTTTTAGTAGACCATTCAGTATTATAGGTGAATCAATGTTCGAGAAGCCATACGATAATAATGTTATTTTTTTTACCCGAATGCATTGGATAATATTTTTTTACCCATTTCTATGTTTATGTGCTGCTCTGGCAATTGTTTATTATGTAGAGGTAGATTTCATTCGTAAGCTTGGATATGGTTTGGCTGCCTTAGCCTTATTATGGGTTGGGATGACATGGATGACCTATTATTTTTCTTCCATTACCATCAAGCGAAATCAAGTGATTATTCGCACTGGAGTTATTGTAAGGCAAACGATCGATATCCCATTAAGCAAAATTGAAGCAATAGACATCCGCCAATCAATCTTGGGCAGCATTTTAAGTTATGGTATGGTTTGTATTACAGGTACTGGTGGTACGCGCCGCATTATTAATTTTTTACATAACCCATTGACTTGCAGACGTTATATTGAGCAACTTCTGGGTGAGATGCATCGAAATGATTAGTCTTAATTAGAGGTTTATTGATTTCAGACTATTTAAATTTATTTAAAAATAACGCCGGTATATTTTTAAATAGGTTCCATCATTTTCTAATTCAAGAAGATATTTGTTAATAGTAGCAATAAGCGCATCATTACTTTTATTAGCCATAATACCATACCCGGCCCCCATTGGCTCGCCAACTGATTTCAAAAGGCCACTGCTATTAGCAGTCCAATATTCAACTGCACCACTATCAAGCAAAACGGCATCGACATGATTGTCATCCAGTGCTTCTAATACGTCTGCCAAAGTATCAAATTCCTCTACTTGAACGCTATCACCAAATTGGGATGCAACCCAGGCTTTAAAAATGGTTCCCTTTTCTATGCCGACGGTTTTTCCCTGAATATCTCTAATCGTTTTAATTGGACTGGAGCCTTTCGTTGCATATTGTCCTCCGCCTATAAGATAAGGGAGACTGAAAAGAAAAGCTTTTTGTCGATCCGGGGTAATCGCGATTGTTCCTACGGCTAAGTCAATCTGGTTGTTGCGCATTTCATTAAATAAATTATTGAAGGTAAAAATTTTGAAATGACAGTCAAGTTGTGCTCGTTGGCATATTTCCCTCATCAGATCAATTTCAAAGCCATAAAAATGAGCTTTATCTTTTACCGCGATTTGAAAAGGGGGGCCATAATCTGATGTACCAATGAGAATTGATTGAGCAAACAGATGAAAAGAGCACAAAGAGCACACTAAAAATAATATAATAGGCATAAGATTTCCTTATCTATTTATTATTTATTTTAGTCTATACAGAAATTTAAAAAAGTTTTAATGAGTGATGAGGACCTGGCAGTTTTGACGCTACCAGGCTACCTCACTTTAAGATTGATTATTAAATTTTCGCCAAAAGCTCTGCTTTAGTTTGCTCATCAACAAAAGCAGCGTCTATCGCCATACGAGTAATAGAATTCATTATCTCATCACTATAGCCGTAAGCGTTTTGTACTCGTTGGTACTCCTGACCCAATGTAGTGCTCATAAAGGGTGGATCATCTGAACTGATGCTGATTTTTATCCCTGCGTCATAAAACTTAGGAAAAGGATGTTCGTTCATATTCTTGAACAATCCTAAAAAAATATTACTTGTAGGACAAACTTCCAGAGTAATATCCCTATCTTTTACCATAGCCATGGTTTCTGGTGAATAAATTGAATTGACACCATGTCCTATGCGTTTTATCGGTAGATTTTCCATCGCTTCGACCATCCCGCTTGCAGGAGCAAATTCACCAGCATGGACTGTACATTGTAAACCGGCATCAGCAGCAATATGGTATGCCTTGCTAAATAATTTAGGAGGGAACTTTGCTTCATCACCACCTAAACCAAATCCTGTGACACAGGGAAATTTATCTTTATGGGTTTGTTTGGCAACTCGTTCTACTGCATCAACACCAAAATGTCGAACAGCAGTAATTAAAATCCGTCCTATTATATTGAATTGTTCTTTAGCATCATCAATTGCTTGTTGAATCGCTGCTAAATGTTCTGCGGAAGGGATTTTACTGGCGAGTTCAGCATGATCAGGAGAATACATCATCTCCACATAGATTGCATCTTCTTGAGCACGAGCTCGTAAGTAATCTAAAGTAATATCATAATAATCCTGAGGATATCGAATGACGGATGCAAGCGTATCATATACTTTTAAAAAATCGAGAAAGTCTTTGGATAAATAGCTTTTCCCGTCAAGAGCGACTAGACCTTGAGGGAGTATTAATTTATTACGCGCAGCCAGCTTTGCTGCTAATTCAGGAGTGATGGATCCTTCCAAGTGAACATGTAACTCTGCTTTTTTTACACTCATATTTCACCTCTAATTCTTTTAAAGTAAGAATAATGGTAACTTAGATGAAAAAGCTATAAAATAGTTGGTTTAAATTAAAGTTATTTTGGATTAGTTATGAACTCAAACGATATCGATAAAGCATATGTAAGTCCTTATGACAAATTTTTATTTGAATTTGATGCAACTCATGACAAGTCCGCATCACAAATTAAAGAAATTAATAAGCACAAACGTATTTCTCTGATGCGTGATAATAAAGATTATAAGAATGAAAAAGGTGAAATTTGGGAAGAGTTTTAAGCTTATCATCTAGCTATACTGTCCCATAATAGGGATGTATCCTCGGTCCCGGATACGACTCGTTTAATCCGGGCTACAATGCTCCTCTTAGCCTCAACACCTCTTGGCGCAAAATTCTTAAAGCGACGCCATTGCTCGCCGTGACACATTCCGTACGTAGTGAGAAATCTTAATTGTGTGGAAAGAGCATCAATAGGATGCTCATTCCAGGAGAGCCATCATCGTAAACTCCTTAGGATGACGGTTCTTATGAGGGAATAAATGAGATTTTAACCCAAGAAAAAATGCAATAATTTATAGGCTAATATCGTTAAAATAGACGCCGCAGGCAAAGTCAGAACCCATGACATGAAGATGTTGCGAATGACAATCAGATTTAAGGCTCCAATACCTCGTGCCAGGCCAACCCCAAGAACGGCCCCCACTAATGTCTGAGTTGCGGAAACGGGAATGCCTGTGCTTGTGGCAACGACAACGGTTGTTGCCGCAGAAAGAGTAGCTGCAAAGGCACGGCTGGGTGTAAGCGCCGTGATGGCACTACCTACGGTTTCAATTACTTTTCTCCCATACATCAATAGGCCAGTCACCACACCAACGACACCTAACAATATAATCCACGCTGGATAATTATTGGCATTAAAAGTTTGATGTGAATCCATAACCAAACTATGGATGATTGAGAGGGGGCCCACGGCTAAGGCTACATCGTTGGAGCCATGTGCGAAAGCCATTGCACATGCAGTCATTGCCATAAGGACAGCAAAATACTTTTCAACTTGGATGAAACGTTCTCTACGTCTTATTCTATGATGTTCGGGAATACGTTTAATAAAGATCATCCCAATAATCGTAATAATGATGCTGGTTGCTAAGGTTACTGCTAGATTTTGTTTAAAATTCAGGTGAATATGGAAATGATTGAGTCCCTTAAATACCGTGATAAATGATAAAATGGAGCCGATAAGAAAAAGATAAATAGGAATATATAATTTTGCCTTAGTTAAAGGGTTACTTTTGACAAAAATAGTTTGTTGAATGCTGGTAAATAATATAAAAGCGGTGATTCCTGAAATCATGGGAGAAGTGATCCAGCTTATGGCGATGCGACTTACTTGATTCCAATGAATTGCTTGGGGTCCTAATACTATGGTGCCAAAACCGACCATGGAACCTACCAATGCATTGGTAATAGACACAGGGACCCCAAGATAACTCGCAAGATTCATCCATATAGTGCATGCCAATAAAACCCCCAACATCCCCTCAATAAGGATCAATGGTTGCCCTGAGAGTTGACTGGAATTAATAATCCCATCACGCATTGTTTCGGTAACGCCTGTCCCTCCTAAAAATGCGCCGGCAAATTCAAAAATTATGGCGATCAGCATCGCTTGTTTCACTGTAACTGCTTTTGAGCCCATAGTCGTGCTCATGACGTTGGCCAAATCATTAGCGCCAACACCCCAAGTCATCATAAAACACAAAATGACCGCTATAACAAGATATATAATTGAATAATCCATAGAATTTGACTACCGAGCTATTAGAATTTGAAGGCGACTACCCACATGTTGGGCACCATCGGCTAAATCATCAATCCATTGGACCAGTTTATAGAGGAAAATTGCATCAATTGCAGATAATTCTTTTTCGATTTCAAAAATACGATGCCTAATATCTGCTAGACGTTCATCGCTGTCATGTTCAATCTCATAAAGCGTTAAGATCATTTCTTCTACAATCTTAACTTCTGAGCCCCTGAAACCTGTTTCCAACAATTCATCTAATTCATTGATTGCTTTACATGCCTGTTTTGATGCATCCAGGCAACGGCTTAAAAAAGGCATAAAAATAGGAATGAGTGTCTCTGGAATAAGCATTTGCCGACTGACAATCAGTGTTGCAATATCTTCCGCTTTATTCGCAATGAAATCCTGGGCACTAAGTAGCTCAAGAAGATCAGTACGCGAAACAGGGAGGAACAGCCCAGTCGGTAAGTGGAGACGTAAATCTCTTTTAATTAAGTCAGCTTCTTTTTCGAGAGAAATTATTTTTTCTTTTATTTTATCAGCTGTTGTCCAATCTTTTTTTAGGACTGCTTCAAAAAATGGGTAGAGCTGCTTGGCGCATTGGTGTACTTTCCGCATGTGTTGTTCTATTGGCCTTATCGGTGAAGGACCAAACATATTAAATATGCTACCCATGATGTTCGCATCTCTTAAGCAAATTTTGGAGAAGTATACCCCAAACTTTTTCAGGAACAAAACAATTGAATTATGGTTCAAGTATTTTTTTACTTTGATTCATGAATTTTTCAAGAGAGCGAGTTGTGAATAGGCCCTAAAGTTAAAAATATTTTTATTTTATTCCATTGTTTTTCTATATTGGTCTACAATCAAATACTAGGGTTTACCATAATATATTTTGCCTTACATGAAATTCATGGATGACTATTAGGGACAAGGAGTTTGGGATGAAGCGATTTTGGTTAATCGGTTTATTATTGTTGGCAAATAATGTGTTTTCGCAGACGTTAATCACCAAGGTGATTGAACTGCATTATGTCCCTGTTCAAAAAGTGATTCAATTAGTGCAGCCCCTGTTGCAATCCGGAGAAAAAATAAGTGGTTCAGGGCAAACTTTAATAGTGCAGGTTTCTCCTCAGACACTAACCCAAATTAGAACCGTATTGCATCAAATTGATGTGGCCCCTGTAACATTTAAAATTTCTATTTATCAAGGGGACCCTAATTGGCTTAGTTCACAAAATCAAAACTCTGTAACCTATAGTTCGCAGTCTCCAGCTGAAGTGAAGCGTTCACAATCAGTTAAAGTAATGAGTGGTGAATCCGCGTTTGTCGCTACTGGAGAAGAAGTGCCAATCGTCACCTCTGTAGGTGCGGGATTTTTTACAGGCATTGCTTACGAGCAACATCAGATAAAAAATGGATTGCTGGTTCAACCGGTGATGCGTGGTTCAAAGGTCGAGTTAAAGGTGCGTCGAGTACGTGAACAACAAAATCCCGCAGGCGGACAGCAATTTGATAATCAAAATATAGATACAACTTTAATGGTCCCATTAAATAAGTGGGTTTCTTTAGGAACTCCTGAGGGAACAGAGGATACTGACTCTTCCTCTGTGTCTTATACCGCCGGAAGGCCTTTTTCTCAGCAAGCAACACTTTATGTAAAGGTTACAGTGGAGCATGATTTTTAAATGTGTTCGCATAAAAAATATACAATTGGTATATAATTAATATAAACGTAATAAATAAACTAACCCTTCGGGAGGGCTCATGGCAATTATAAGCTCGTTGGCTAATCATTTGCTGATCGCAATGCCTTCTCTAAATGATCCTAATTTTGAAAGAACAGTGATTTATGTTTGTGAACATCACGAACAAGGATCTGTAGGTTTAATTGTCAATCGCCCCATGCAATTTCCTCTTGCCATCGTTTTTGAGCAATTACATATCGAGCCAGTTCGTATGGAGCAAAGCAAAATGCCTTTAATGTTTGGTGGGCCAGTACAACCTGAAAGGGGATTTGTGATTCATAAACAATTTGGTGGGTGGCGATCCAGCTTGTTTTTACAAGATGAGGTGACGGTAACTACATCAAATGATATTATTCGTGCCATCGCAGAAGATAAAGGACCTAAAGATGTTTTAATTACTTTAGGTTATGCTGGATGGGTGGAAAATCAATTGGAAAAAGAAATTCTTGAAAATACTTGGTTGGTTTGTCCTTATCGCTCGGAGATTTTGTATGAGGTTCCCTTCGAAGATCGCTGGGAATATGCAGGGTCCACTTTAGGGATTAGAATGAGCCAACTCAGTTCAAATGTCGGCCATGCCTAGTCCTGTTTATTTGGGTTTTGATTTTGGTTATAAACGCATTGGTGTTGCAGTAGGTCAACAATTAACGTGCAGCGCCTCCCCTCTAGCGACTTTGAGTGCCCGATCCGGTGTGCCTGATTGGGGTTTGGTTGCCAAAGTCATTGCTGAGTGGTCCCCTCAAGCATTAATTGTAGGTATTCCTACCTGTATTGATGGCAGTGAATTATACACAACCTCCGCGGCGCGCCGATTTGCCAAGGAATTGCGTAAGCGATTTACTTTGCCGGTTCATTTAGTTGATGAACGGCTTTCAACGGTTGCGGCTAGGGAGCAATTGTTTGCACAAGGTGGATATCGTAAAATCAAACAATCTGAGGTAGATAGTATAGCGGCTTGTGTTATACTGGAACAATGGCTACAACACCCTGAATAGGGTCTGTTCGCATTCTACTATCATAGCCACATACAACCCAAGTCATCCCTGCTATGGTCGGGATGAATGAATTCATGGCTCAATCTAGCGAAGCGGGAACAGACCTCAGAGTCCTAGCGATTTAGTTAAAAAATAAGGTTTTTATGAATCATTTCTTAGAAATTAGTCAATTATCACGTCAACAAATTGAATCCATACTACAACGTGCCGTTTATTTCAAAAATCAGGATCATTATCCTTCATATGCACAATATACGGTTGCAAATTTATTTTATGAAAACAGTACGCGAACTCGGGTAAGTTTTGAATTAGCTGCAAAGCGTTTATCCATGCCGGTGATAAATCTAGACCTACACAGCTCTTCAGAAACTAAGGGAGAGACCATTGAGGATACCGTTCGCACCCTTGCCGCCATGGGGATTCAATATTTTGTAATTCGCCATCGTCAAAATGGCTTACAGCAAAATTTGGCCAGACAAATTGGGGATTTAGCCCATATAATTAATGCAGGTGATGGTACCCATGCGCATCCAAGCCAAGCTTTGCTTGATATGATGACGATCCTTGAACGAAAACCGCGATTGGATCAATTAAAAATAGCAATACTAGGAAATATTAGGCACTCAAGGGTGGCAAATTCTTTTCAATGTATTTGCGCTCAACTGGGAGTGGGTGAGCTTGTCTTGGTTGCTCCTGAGATTTGGCAACCACAGACCGTGCATTATGGTCGAGTAACCCATAGTTTACGCGATGGATTAATTGATGCAGATGTAGTGATTTGTTTGCGTGTGCAACACGAACGTTTAGCAGAGTCCGATCATCTGGATCTCGATACTTATCGACGTGATTTTGCTCTAACCAAAGAAAATCTGACGTATGCTAAACCTGACGTGATGGTGATGCATCCGGGACCTATAAATCGAGGGATTGAAATAGACAGTGATGTTGCAGACGGGGCACATTCTTTTATACTGAACCAAGTTGCAAATGGCGTTTTTGTACGCATGGCAATTTTTGATGCATTAAGTCATCAAGCGTAATATTGAGCTCTTCACAGGACAGTATAATTTTAATGGACCATCCAAGGATATAGCTGTCTCTTGGTCACAAAATAAGAATCTTGGTGAAAAGTCAGATTTGAGTTCAAATAGGACTTTTCAATAGGATGTGCATCCGATTCAGAAGGATATACCCATGAGTGATCGCTATCAGCAGGTATGCATTTTAGTATTGCTGGGTTTTTACTGTCTGCTTTTCTATTTTATTTTTAAGCATTATCAACGAGTTGATTTCTCTTCTTTTTATTTATCGTCTCAGGCATTAATGCAAGGCGAAAATCCTTATAGAAATTTCTTTACTACGTTTTTGCCCGCTATAAAAATATTGCCTGCTAATTTAAATCCACCGTTTGTTTTGTGGGGATTTAGTTTTTTAACGCAATTAAGCTATTCCAACGCATTACTTGTTTGGGTTTGCATTTCTTTCATTTTAGGCATAATTGGCGTAACTATTAGCTTTTATTATGCGTTTTCGCATCGTTTTTTGCAGAAACATTATATCAATGTGTATCTTCTATATTTTGCATTTTTCCCCACACTAATGAATCTTGTGACTCAGCAATTTGGATGTATTTTATTGTTTTTAATTATGGGGGGGTATTATTTTTATGTAAATCATCGTGACTATCGTGCAGGTATATTCTGGGGCATTATCATTGCGATCAAATTATTTCCTGCTTTGTTATTTTTTTATGTTTTAAAACAAGATCGTAAACGAGTTTTTGCAATCATGTTGGTTACTTTATTAGTGGCTGCATGCCTTCCCCTCCTGACTCATGGCCCGGTGGTTTATGAGCAATATTTTAGAATGATGCGAGGGGTGTTTTGGTATGGGGATGATTGGAATGCCTCAATTTATGGGTTTATTTTTCGTCTATTTTTTGGGGGAGAGAAACTCCCTAACATGTTTTATTTGAAATTAGTAAATCTATGTTATGGTGTTTTATTTTTATTTTTGCTTCTATGGTATTGGCGAAAACTAGGTCCAAATCAAAAGGATCCCCTAAATCATCAACCCTTTTGTCTGACTTTAGCGATGATGTTATTTATGAGCCCTTTTGGATGGATGTATTATTTTCCAGTGTTAATTTTTCCCATGATTCTTATTTGGTTTGTGGCATTAGAAGAACAAGACATTTCGACAAAAACCATGTTGATGTGGTTCTTATGTTTATTTCTCATCAATTTTCCTATTGATTATGTAAACAGCCAAGAAATGTCTAATGTTTGGGTCCGAGGCAGTTTTTTCTCCAGCCATTTTTATGGTTTATTGCTTCTATGTTATCTATTAAGCAAAAGAAAAAAAATCTATGGAAATAATGAGATCCAATTTGGTGAACCAATGCATTATTCAATATCGACTATGATCATTATTTTCGTCTTAGGAGTGTTCGTTCCGGTAATCTATTACCTCATACGTTTGCTCAATTTAACTTTTAATTTGGCATTAACCTAACTGCCGTTAAGAATCCCCTCTCCCATCTGTGGGAGAGGGGCAGGGGTGAGGGTTCGTTAGTTAAAATCAATACCCTCATCCGCCCTGACGCGCACCTTCTTCCCACCATGAGAAGGGAGCATAACGACAAGCCTCTTTATCCAGGAGTGCGTAAGGCATGTCTAAAGGATAAAGCTTGTTGTAAATGCTCTAAGCATACCTGGCTGCTTGCGTGGATGTCAGCAATAGTTCGTGCAACTTTCAATAAACGATGATACCCCCGAGCAGACAGTTTGAGTTGCAACATAGACTGTCGTAAAAAATCTTGTTCCTGAGAACCTAATGCACAAATTTTTTCACATGTATTTGCTCCTAAATAGGCATTAAGACAATCTTGTCGCTCCAACTGGATGGCTCGTACTTTAATAACCTGCTCTCGGATCAGATCACTTTGTTTATGAGGATTACTATTCGGGGTAACTAATTCCTCTTGAGTAAGTGCCTGGACGGAGATATGCATGTCAATACGATCCAGTAAAGGGGCTGAAATTTTGGCATGATATCGCTTGATGCGATCAGGGCTACACAAACAGTTCGCCTGAGGATTGCCCCATTGTCCACATGGGCAGGGATTCATTGCAGCGATGAGCTGAAATTTCGCTGGAAATTCTATTTGTGCTGCCGCTCTTGAAATGCATATTGTTCCTGATTCGAGTGGTTGTCTTAAGGTTTCTAGGACTTGTCGATCAAATTCAGGTAACTCATCCAAAAATAAGACCCCATGATGTGCTAGAGAAATTTCTCCTGGTTTTGGGGGATTTCCCCCACCAACTAAGGATACGGGGGAGGCAGTATGATGGGGGGTGCGAAAAGGTGGGGAGCACCATTCACTGAAATCAGGTAATTTACCGCGTATGGAGTTGATTGCGATACAATCTAGGGCTTCTGCTTCAGATAAGGGAGGCAATAGAGTTCTGAATCGCCTGGCTAACATGGTTTTTCCGCTTCCAGGAGCACCATTGAGTAAAATACTGTGCCCGCCATATGCTGCAATTTCCATTGCTTTTTTCGCATGAAACTGACCTTTAATATCAGACCAATCGTCTGTATAGCGCATGGTGCATGATTCAGGTTTAGGGGGGAGGAAGTGTAATGAAGTTCCTTGACAAAGGTAGCTGCATACTTCACGCAAGTTATTTGCACTATAGATGTTTTGATATCCGGTCAAGGAGGCTTCATGTGCATTAGCACTGGCGATAATCAGTGAGCTTTTTTCTTTGTTTGCCGCTAAGACAGCTGGAATAATAGCGGAAATGCCTCGAAGCTCACCACTTAAAGCAAGTTCAGCTATAAACTCATGGTCGGTTAATTGGTTTTGAGGAATTTGCTTGGAAGCTGCAAGAATACCAAGAGCGATTGGTAAATCAAAACCACTTCCTGTTTTAGGTAAATCAGCAGGCCCCAAATTGACGGTGATTTTTCGGCAGGGAAATTCAAACTGGCTATTAATAATCGCAGAACGGACTCGATCCTTGCTTTCTTTCACGGCGGTTTCAGCAAGACCTACGATTGTAAAACCAGGCAAACCATTCGATAAATGAACTTCTACTGACACAGGTTGTGCCAATATCCCCACAGTACTACGTGTTTTAGTAAACGCAAGATTCATTGTTTATTCCTGTGATGTTGGACTAATTGTTCGACAAAATTTCCTATTAGAGCATAACCTGCATTTTTTCCTTTATTGCTTGGTTATCTCTATATTTTGACTTAAGTAAACTCTGTTTCTCGAATTTGGGATGTCGTACACTAAAACAAAGTTTACAGGCTTATATTATTGTCGGTGGAGCTTATGTTGCTATTACTTTTGTTCTTTATTAAGCTGAGTCATTAAAACATCGACTTGCTTTTGAAGGTGTTCTACTTTTTCTCGGGTTCGTGCCAGAACTTTGGTTTGTACATCAAACTCTTCACGAGTAATCAGATCCATATGCGCAAAAGCAGCTTGTAACACTTCTTTAAATTTTTGTTGGATGTCTTTTTCAATGTTTTGTAGACTTGGGGGAAGAGCAGCAAAAAGTTTTTTTGCTAAATCGTCAAATTGTTTGGGGTCGAACATAATCACTCCATGTTTGTTTTTGCAAAGAGTCTAACAAAAGTATTATCACAGCGGAATATATTATGAAAATGATTATGGCAATTATTAAGCCTTTTAAACTGGATGATGTACATGAAGCGCTAATGGAAATAGGAGTGCCAGGGATAACTATTTCAGAAACTCGAGGCTTTGGACGACAAAAAGGTCATACGGAGCTGTACCGAGGTGCTGAATATGTAGTTGATTTCCTTCCTAAGATTAAAATTGAATTGGCCTTACCAGATGATATGGTTGAATCTGCAATTGAAGCGATTTGTAAATCTGCGTATACCGGAAAAATTGGTGATGGCAAAATTTTCGTTTATGAGTTGCAGCAAGTGGTCCGCGTGCGTACTGGAGAAATTAATGCAGATGCTTTAACCTAGCCTCCCCCATACCAATAGATGGCACGTTGAGTAATGACTGCATTAAGCTGGATATCCCACGGTTCAGGTTCGATGGAATCGACACGTTGAAATTGGTAAGCCACACCAAATAAAGGACAATTTTCTTTACCTTTAAAGGTACGATCGTAATAACCAGCTCCCATACCAAGGCGATTACAACGTACATCAAAAGCAACTAATGGCACTAAGGCTAAGTCCAATTCTTCAACAGGAATGGATAAATCAGGATCAACAGCGGGTTCAGCAATCCCGTAACGATTTTTGTGGAAGGGGGTATCCGATGTTGCTGGTAAAAAAGAAAGAGTTAAATTTTCTTCATTAAGAACAGGAAAATAACAGATTTTTCCTTGTAAGAGTGCATTCTTCCAAAGTTCATCCACATCAATTTCACCGTTAATTGCAAAATAAAGTGCGATATTTTTGGCATTTCGATATTGCTCTAACAAGCGAATGCGATTGCATACTTGATTTGAAGATGCGGTACGATACGAAACAGATATCTTAGAGCGTATTTGTTTCATCGTATCTCTTAATGCCTTTTTGACTTGATCGGTCATACAAGTATCGGTGTATTATTCTCTTTAAATTATCGATTCTTTATTGTAAAAATTCAAGGTATTGAAATCCTCTAAAAAATTTGTCACTCTGAAATCTTAGGAAATTGCTAATTTTTTTATAAAAAACTAGGCAAGGAATAAAAAATAAGGTATATAAGCCGTCCTGGTTTTTTGTGATCCTTTGATATTAGGGGTTGTTGACAATTTGACTGTCAACAGCCCCTAGATTCCAGGTACAGTATAACTCATTGAGAGAATGGTATGAGTGATTTATTTGAAGATGATGAAGATGCTGTTGTAGAAGTCGGAGAGGACTTCGTCGATGTTGATAGTGAGTTGGATGTTGAAGCCGAGGTTATAGAAGTGGTTCCTAATGGTTTGGACGCCCGTAGACGATTGGAAAATATGTTGGATGAAAAACGTTTGCGTGATGAGCTGGACGATTTTGGCGACTATTAACTTCCCTCGTCAATAAACACTCGTATCAGATTCAACTGCTTTTTCTAAAATAATAGGTTTAAGTAAGTAATGACACGAACACGAGTACTCACTGAAGGGGACAGCAATTTTGCGTTTCCAATTGATGATCGCATTTTTTTGGGCGAGGGTTTGTTTGAAACGCTTAAAGTGGAGAGTGCTAAGCCATGTTGTGCCTTTTTGCATTGGCAACGTTTAAATGATTCTGCACAAAATCTGGGCATCCCCTTTGATCTTTCTTTTAAGCAGTGGCGAGAACATCTGTTTCATAAAATTAAATTCGATAATTTATATCATGGTGGTATTAAAGCAATTTTAAGTGGAGGCTCTGCACCTAGGGGCTTAGCCGCTCAAGGACAGATAAGCCAGCTTATATTCCAGACTTTTAACTATACCGTGGAAAGCCATCCACTGCGATTGGTTAGCGCGCCGTGGTTAAGAGACGGAAGTAATCCTATATACCAAGTTAAATCGGTCAACTATTTAGAGGCTATTCTGGCCCGACGTCAAGCAAATGCTATAGGTGCTGATGAGGCGTTGTTTTTTAACTTGCAGCATCATGCAACGGAAACTACTTGTGCGAATTTATTTCTGATACAGGATAATTGCCTGCTGACTCCTCCTTTAACTGATGGCGTACTTCCAGGAGTTACCCGCTCAAGGATTTTGCAACTGTCTAAACAACAGGGCTTAATTTGCAGGGAAGTTTCTTTGACAAAAACCATGTTAAAAGAAGCTGATGTTCTTTTTGCGACTAATTCCTTACAGGGGATACGTCCAATATGTTCCCTGGACGATTTTACATTTTCGGTAGAGCACCCATTACTTAATCAGTTATCTTCTGCTCTGAGTATTTGCGACGAAAGTAATTAAAATGCATGACCTTGATAATACACAACAGCACGATGATTAAACTTGCTATTAGGATTCCTTTATTTTTATAAAATGCTCCTTGTTTTAATAAAGCCTCCATTCCCGCATATCCAAAATAGGTGTAAACGATTTCAGCGGGTATAAGAAACAAAAAAGTAGTAATGAGATAAGGTCGGAATTTTATCGCAGTGATTCCTAAACCATAATTGACTAGATTAAAAGGAACAATCGGGAATAATCGCAGAATGGCAACAATCATCCACCCTCGTTGATCTACGGCGGAGACTAGTTTTTTTAGTCTTTTTCCTTTTCTTTGAGAAAACCAGTCATAAACGAGATGCCTGGTTATCAAAAAGGAAAAAGCAGCACCACTTGTTGCGCCTAATAAATTGAGGAGGGTGCCAAAAAAGGGTCCAAAAAGAGCCCCTCCTGCTAAAGTGATCACCATCGTGGGTAAGAACATAATTGTTGCAAAACAATATATAATTAAAAATAAAAGCGGTGCAAGCCAGCCTAGATGGTCAACCCAATTAATAATCTCACTTGAATATTTTTGAAAAAAAAAGGCAGTGGTAATTAGGAATACCAAGGCTAAAACAATAAAGATAGTTTTAGCAGGATGAATAATACGGAAATTCATAGGATTTGTTTTGGCGTCGGATAAATTGTTGTCAGTGAACGCACGTCTGCCCTTAGTAATCAAATGTATCAAGAAGTCTATTACACCTGGTTATACGTTGCAATCTTGAAAAAAAATGATTGATTGGGTATAACCAAATGCGAATTTTTTATAAGAGATACACTAACATGGAACAAGTTACTTGGAAGGAAAAACAAAAGCAGCGTGCCCGTAAGTGGATTAAAGCACTATTAGCACGTTGGTTTAAAGTAGAGTTACGTGGTAATTATCAACCCGAACCTAACTCAGTTATTGTTGCAAATAGAACTTCCACAATTGATTTGCTTTTGCTAGCAGCTTTTTTACCTGAGCAATTGACTGTAGCTTTTCCGCCACACTCATCAAGTAAACTTCGGATGAAGATGGTGAGGCTATTTGCTGATGTGATTACCATTGATTCTACCAATGCTTTTGCAGCAAGAGCGTTGATTAAAGCGATACGAGAGGGAAAGCGTTGTGTTATTTTTCCTCAAGGAATAGGTGTGCAGGAAGAGAGCTTGAAAGTTTTTGATGCTCCGGGAATGGTATTACAAAAAGCAGGATCATCAGTTATCCCAATACGTATTGATGGTGCTCAACACAGTATTTTCTCTTTAAGCAAAGACAAACACCTTATTCGCTTATTCCCCAAGATTATTTTGCATGTATTGCCAACACAATCCTATATGCAGGACAAAAATAAGCTTCTTGACAGAAATTCAGTGAGCACACGTTTGTTTCGTTTGATCAGTGAGTTAACTTTTGCAAACAGCTTCCAACCCATGTCAATGTTCGAGGCTCTTATTCAAGGAGCTGCGTTAGGAACAAAGAACAAGGCATTAATTGAAGATGCCAATCGTGCTCCCTTAACCCATAAGCAATTTCTTGCGCGTTGTTTTATTTTGGGTCGACAAATTAAAAAACAGACCCAGGTTGGAGAACATGTAGGCGTCATGTTACCTACAACTATTGCGGGGATGGTAACCTTTTTTGCCTTGCATGCATATCGACGTATCCCTGCTATGTTAAATTTTAGTCTTGGTCTCCACAGTTTGTTGGTTACCTGTAAGGTTGCAGAAGTAAAAACAATCTATACGGCAAGGCAATTCATCACCACAGCGAAACTGGAAGATTTGGTCGTGGGATTACAGAACGCAGGAATAAACGTTTTCTTTCTTGAAGATTTTAAGTCTTCGATTAATTTAGGTCATAAACTTTCTGGATTACTAAAGGGACGATTTCCTTCACGAGCTTATCAACTCATTGGTGACCCGGTTTCTCCGGAAGATACAGGCGTGATATTATTTACGTCCGGTTCAGAAGGAATTCCCAAAGGAGTTGTTTTAACCCATTCGAATTTACAGGCGAATTGCGCCCAATTAACTTCGCGAGTAGACTTTTCTTTTCGGGATAAATTTTTTAATTCCTTACCTATCTTTCACTGTTTTGGATTAACTACCGGCTCAATTCTTCCTCTAATACATGGAATTAGTTGCTTTTATTATCCTTCTCCTTTGCATTATAAAATAATTCCGGGTTTGGTTTATCAAACCGGAGCTACTATCATGTTTGGAACTGATACTTTTTTAACAGGTTATGCTCGAGCTGCAGAACGACATGATTTTAGTAGCGTGCGTTACATTTTTGCTGGCGCTGAAAAAGTGAAGCCTGAAACCATTCGCCATTGGATAGATACTTTTGGTGTAAAAATTTATGAAGGCTACGGTGCTACAGAAGCCGCACCTGTAATTTCCATGAATTGTCCTCTAGCTTCTATCCCAGGAAGTGTCGGGATGTTATTACCATTTATGGAGAGTCGAATTCAACCTGTAGATGGTATTGCTGAAGGAGGGCGTTTAATAGTACGCGGTCCTAATGTAATGAAGGGCTATCTCTCTTCCGAAAAACCAGGAGCGCTTATTTCTTCAGCGGATGGATGGCATGATACTGGAGACATAGTCACGATGAATGACGAAGGATTCATTACTATTGCGGGTCGTGCAAAACGGTTCGCTAAGATCGCAGGTGAAATGGTCTCTCTTACTGCAGTAGAGGGCATTGCTTCGTCGATTTGGCCTGAATTATTACATGCTGCAGTAAGCAAGAAAAGTCCAAGAAAAGGAGAAGCAATTATTTTGTATAGCGAGGCAACCAATGCGGATAAAGCAAGTTTTGTGAAAAGAATACAAGAACTGGCTTATTCTGAATTACTTATCCCGCAACAGATTTTTCCAGGAAGCAAGATTCCTGTTCTGCCTTCAGGAAAAATTGACTATTTAACCATTGAAAAAGAACTGAAAGAAGAATTAGCTTAAATGTAGCTGAGTGTAGAGACAAAACTGTCATTAAGTAGAAGAAATCCCCTCTCCCACAAGTGGCAGAGGGGAATGACTTAAATGGGAGAGCTGCTACTAACATTTTATTTCTTCAAAACATAACTGCCTGGCGCATCCAATATAGGTTTTAATGGGAGTTTATTAAAATCAGGTGCAGGTATGAGTTTCCCAGAATGAGGTTTTAACCACGCCAACCATTCCGGCCACCACGAGCCAGGATGTTCTGTTGCTTGTTCCAGCCATTGCTCTGCATGTGCAGGGGCATGAGGGTTCACTTTATAGCCGTATTTTTTCGCCTCAGGTGCATTGATAATTCCTGCAATATGACCTGATCCTCCGAGAACAAAGCGTTTAGGGCCATTCATTATTTTAAAGCCTAAGTAGGTTGTTTTCCATGGTGCGATATGATCTTTTTCAGTGGAGAGGAAAAAGGTGGGGATGTCAATTGTGCTGATATCAATTGGGGTATGGTTAAGATGGATTTTACCTGGCTTGACCAAATCATTGTGCAGATACATCCATCTTAAATATTGAGAATGCATTGTTGCAGGCATATTGGTGCAATCAGAGTTCCAGTACAATATATCAAAAGGCACAGGGTTTTTACCACGCAGATAATTTTTAATAAAAAACGACCAAATTAGGTCATTTGCTCGTAGTGAGTTAAAACTTGAAGCCATAAATTTTCCAGCAAGATATCCTTTGGACTTCATTTCATCTTCAAGTTTGGCAATTTGTTGTTCATCAATAAAAACGGCAATATCACCTGGCTCACTGAAATCAATCATTGACGCTAAAAAGGTGGCGCTGCGAATGGAGTTATCTTGATGCGCCTTATTGTAAGCAAGTAGCATGCACAGAAGTGTGCCACCGATACAAAATCCCATAGTATTAACCTGCGCTACATTCAGTTGTTTTCGAATGATATGAATCGCAGTTGATGGCCCTTCATTTAAATAATCATACAAACTTTTATGAGAAAAATTGGAGTCTGGATTAACCCAAGAAATAATAAATACAGTAATTCCTTGTTTCACTAACCAGCAAATCAGTGAGTTATGCGGGCTTAAATCCATAATATAATATTTGTTTATCCAGGGCGGGATAATAAGAAGAGGAATCGATTTTACTTTGGCTGTTTGCGGCGTATACTGGATAAGCTCCATCATGCTGTTGCGAAAGACTACTTTTCCAGGAGTTACAGCGATATTTTCACCCAGTTTAAATGCATCTGTATCCGTCATTTTTATCATGAGACGTGGGGACTCAACTTCCAAATCAGAGAGTAAATTATGCAAGCCATGTAATAAATTTTTACCATGGCTTTTCAATGTCTCATCCATAAGCTGAGGATTGGTATGAATAAAATTAGCCGGAGACAATGCATCTAAATACTGCTTGGTAAAAAACTGCAGACGTTTTGCGGTGTTTTTGTCAGGGTATTCCAATTGTTCAAATAAAGAATTCATATGCTGACTGGCTAAAAGATAGTGCTGGGTTAACATATTAAAAAATGGATTATTGAGCCATTCTTCCTCGCGAAAACGAGGATCAGGAATAGGCATGGGAGTTCCTGTTAACCAATGTTGCATTTGAGATTGCGCTAAATTAATAGCATCCTGCCAGTATGCAAGTTGCATTTCCCAGATTTTTTCTGGATTCTGCAGCAGAATAGTCATCACATTTTGAAAATGTTCCGTGAGCTCAATATATTGATTGATAATTAATGAAAGTTGTAATGGCGTTTCCTTTATATCGGAAATAATTTGCAGGCTTTTTTCAGCGATTGCTTGTAATAACTCACTAAGTTCTTTGTCATGGGTCATCCTAACTCCTGTTAGACAAATCAACAGGAGTATATTTTGGTTTTTTTATTGGTATTTAGCAAGTTATTGTTTTGTTCATTTCATGGTCTTATGCATTAATCAAGGAATTTACCACGCTCTAATTTTTCCTTCGTGCCAGAAATAACCACTTTTCTTTTTTGTATTGACCAGCTCATAGAGTTCTTGTGCTGTTTGAGA
This sequence comes from Legionella sp. 227, assembly GCF_043161935.1. NCBI lineage: Bacteria > Pseudomonadati > Pseudomonadota > Gammaproteobacteria > Legionellales > Legionellaceae > Legionella > Legionella sp. 227. The sequence continues at coordinate 1,989,318 of NZ_CP171154.1, forward strand.
TGGGTGTTTGGGAGCCATATTGGTGCCCATATCCGTTTTGACCCAACCGGGGTCAAAACTTGAAACCGTAATTTCAGGTAACCTTTCTGCTAAAAGTAAGGTATACATATTGAGACATGATTTGGACATTTTATAATGGGGTACCGAAGCGGAATCATTGGAACTAAAAGCCCCCCATCCTGAAGAAATATTAATGATTTGAGCATTAGCATTTAAATGCGGAATGCATTGTTCCGTTAATTCAAGGGTGCCAAATACATTAATCGCAAAGGTTTCTTTTAACTGGTTGATGTTAATTTTTTTTTCGCGCCAATCTTCCAGTAAAACGGCAGCGTTGTTAATTAAGACATCAATTTTTGGTAATTGTTTCGCAAAGTGATTAATTTGTTCGGAATCCAATAAATTCAGCGGATGGATTTTTAGATTCTTGTGTTTCAGGGGAGTATGGCCATTCGTTGATGTGCCAATAACCTGCCAACCCTGTGCTAGGAAGATTTTAGCTGTTTCCAGTCCTATCCCTCGACTAATCCCTGTAATAATAAGATTTTTCACTGTATTCTCCCTATGGTAGCCTGGGTGACGCATAGTGGAGTGTATCCAGGGATCTCCCCTCGCAACATCGTGCGACAGCGTGGAGATCCTTGTTACTCACGTAATGATGAGGCGCTATGCTGCTTTCTTAATGCTTAAAATGACGGACGCCAGTGAAGACCATAATGAGCCCATGCTCTTCAGCACAAGCAATTATTTGTGAATCTCTGATTGATCCGCCTGGTTGAATAATAGCAGAGATACCTGCTTCTGCAGCAATCTCTATGGTATCGGGAAAAGGGATAAATGCATCAGAAGCCATGACTGCCCCATGAGTGTCAAATCCCATTTGTTCTGCTTGCCAAAGACCGATGCGGGCGCTCATAACGCGACTCGTTTGCCCCCCTCCCAATCCTATGGTGGCCGAATCCTTAGCATAAACAATGGCGTTGGACTTAACATGTTTTACAGCACGCCAGGCAAACATTAAATCATTCATTTGCTGTTCAGAGGGTTTATTTGGGGTCACGGTTTTTAATTCATAACTTCCTAACGAGAGTGAATCATGTTCTTGAACAAGTAACCCGCCATCTACTTTTTTCATATTCAAGCGAAATGTCTCATCTTGCTTCCAAGTTCCAGTCAACAAGACACGAATATTTTCTTTGCTGGCAAGAACTTTTTGGGCCTCATTACTGACATCAGGTGCCACAATGACTTCTACAAATTGTTTTTCCAGAATGGTTTTTGCGGTATTGGCATCCAATGTTTGGTTAAAAGCAATAATGCCTCCATATGCTGATGTAGGATCACATTGAAAGGCTTTGAGATAAGCATGAAGAGGTGAATCCCCGATGGCTATGCCACATGGATTGGCGTGCTTGACAATAACACAGGTTGGTTTTTCGCACGCAAAAGATTTAACGCAATCTAATGCAGCATCGGCATCCAAAATATTGTTATAGGATAATTGCTTCCCTTGAATTAATTGTGCAGCGCCCAGAGAGCCCGATGCACTATTTTTATCAACATAAAAAGCAGCTTGTTGGTGGGGATTTTCCCCATAACGTAAGTCGGTTATTTTATTAAATTGACAGGTAAGGACTTCGGGAAAACCGCAGGGGGTGCAATCTTTATCTAAAGTGGTCAGATAATTTGTAATTGCTGCATCATAGGCTGCTGTGTGAGCGAAGGCTTTTTTAGCTAAGGTGAAGCCCCAGTCAGAGGGAGTTTTTTGGGTATTTAAGTAGTGAATCAGTTCTGCATAATCCTCAGGTTTTACTACCACGAAGGTGTGCGCATGATTTTTTGCCGCGGAGCGAATCATAGCGGGGCCACCAATATCAATATTTTCTATAGCCTCATTGAAATTACAGTCAGGGCGGCTGATGGTTTGTTCAAAAGGGTATAAATTGATTACAAGTAAATCAATGGGCCTGATTGAATGTTCTCGGAGTGTCTTTGCATCTTTTTTCCCTCGTGCAAGTAAACCGGCATGAATAGCGGGGTGCAGTGTTTTAACTCGACCATCAAGCATTTCGGGAAAGCCTGTGCACTCACTGACATCGGTAACTGGCAATTCATTCTCTCTGAGTATTGCAGCGGTATTTCCTGTTGCAATAAGTTCCACACCTTGTTGGTGAAGTGCTTTCCCCAATTCAACAATGCCGCGTTTATCGGAAACACTAAGCAGGGCTCTTTTGGGGTGGAAAGCGGAAAATGTATGTTCTTGGGCCATTATAATTTCCTTAATAATCGTAACCTGGATAAGCTCAGAATATGTTGTACCTGTTCACCGAAAACTCCGGCATTGTACCTCATTTATGGATGTTGCCGTCTTCGCGGGAATGAAAAATAGTTATTTGGTAATCATCGTTCCAAACTATTTACTTCAACAAAGCCTTATAAGATCAACTACTTTTTTGTAGGCTTAAACGCCAATAATGACCACCCACTAAGATTTTCCTGACGAACTACGACAAACATTGAGGCATAGGTTTTAATCAGTTCATGTGCCTGTTCTTCCAGTATTCCGGATACAATGAGCATCCCTTCAGGATTTAGTAGTTGTTGAAAACGTTCTTTTAGGGAAATTAATGGTGCCAATAAAATGTTAGCAATAATTAAATCTACAGGTTTAGATAGAGTATCAGGCATACCAATTGATAATTTACGCTCATCGAGTTCATTCGCTGAAGCGTTATTTTGGGTAGCTTGTAAGGCTTGCTGATCAATATCAACTGCATGTACTTCTGCGGCTCCCAATTTTAAAGCAGCCAAAGTAAGTATTCCTGAACCACAACCGTAATCAATAACTTCCTTATTTTTCAAATCAGCCTGTTCCAACCAGGTTAAACATAAAGCCGTAGTAGGATGAGTTCCAGTACCAAAAGCTAGGCCTGGATCTAACATGAGATTGACGGCATGGGGCTCTGGTGGAGTAGACCAGGTGGGACAGACCCATAAACGTTGGCCAAAACGTTGTGGTTTAAAATCATCCATCCAAGCCCTTTCCCAATCTTTGTCTTCCAAAACCTCTAGGGTGCATGCCAGCTCAGGGTGATTTTGCAGTAGGTGATCACGAGTAAACTGCGCTTGGAAAACTTCTGAAAATAAGGCCTGAATAACGACTTCAGGCCATAACGGAGTTGTTCCTGGTTCAGGTTCAAGAACTGGATTATCATTTTTATCGGTGAGCATGATGGACAGCGCACCGAATTCTTCCAATTCATTGCTCAGCAATTCGATTTCTTGACTGCGACAATGTTCTATTTTTAATTGAAACCACACAGCATTAATCCTTCAACATTTTTTCCAAATAATGAATATTAGTACCACCAGCTATAAACGATTGATCATGGAAAATACGTTGATGTAACTCGATATTGGTTTTTATACCATCAATAATGATTTCATCGAGCGCATTTCGCATTCTTGCAATCGCTTCAGCACGAGTCTCCCCATAACTAATGAGCTTTCCTATCATCGAATCGTAATTTGGTGGAACTGTATAACTGCTGTAAATATGGGAATCAAAACGAATGCCTGGGCCACCGGGTTGGTGTAATAATTTAATTGTTCCTGGCGAAGGCATGAAGGTTTTGGCATCTTCTGCATTGATCCGACATTCAATTGCATGACCATGCAATTTGATGTCATCTTGCGTCAGAGTCATGGGTATGTCACTGGCAATTTTGATTTGTTCTTTAATTAAATCTACCCCAGTAATCATTTCCGTGACTGGATGCTCAACCTGAATCCGTGTATTCATTTCAATGAAGTAAAAACATCCGTCTTGATACAGAAACTCAAAAGTTCCAGCGCCGCGATATTTCAGCTCTTGGCACGCTTTGACTACTGAGTCACCAATTTTTTTTCTCAGTTCGGGAGTAATTCCGGGAGCAGGTGCTTCTTCCACTACTTTTTGGTGGCGTCTTTGCATAGAACAATCACGTTCACCTAAATGAATGGCTTTACCTTGACCATCTCCAAGTACTTGAAATTCAACATGACGAGGATTTTCAAGGAATTTTTCCATGTAAACAATAGGGTTATTAAATGCGGCTTTCGCTTCGCTGCGGGTAAGTGCAATCGAGCTAAGCAGGTTCGACTCGCTATGTACTACACGCATACCTCGTCCACCACCACCGCCAGCTGCCTTGATAATAACGGGATAGCCAATCTTGCGAGCAACTTCTAGATTCAATTGGTCATCATCAGACAAAGGGCCATCTGATCCAGGAACACAAGGAACTCCTGCCGCTTTCATCGCGTTAATGGCAGATACTTTGTCACCCATAAGACGAATGGTATCACCTCGAGGTCCGATAAAGCGAAATCCACTTTGTTCCACGATTTCCGCAAAATCAGCATTTTCAGATAGAAAACCATAGCCAGGATGAATTGCCACAGCATCAGTAATTTCGGCAGCGGAAATAATTGCAGGAATATTGAGGTAACTCTTTTGTGCTGGAGCAGGACCAATGCAAACGGTTTCATCAGCAAGACGAACATGCAATAAATCTTTATCGACGTCTGAATGTACGGCTACAGTCTGAATACCAAGCTCCTTACAGGCGCGTAAAATACGAAGAGCGATTTCACCTCTGTTGGCAATAACAATTTTACTGAGCATGAATGCCCCCTCTATTCTATAACAAACAGGACCTGATCGTATTCTACAGGCTCTCCATTAGCGACGAGTATATCTATAACTTTACCGGCGCGATCCGCTTCAATTTCATTAAACATTTTCATGGCTTCAACAATACATAACACATCACCTGCTTTAACTGTTTGGCCAATGGTTACGAAAGGAGGACTTTCTGGAGATGGAGAAGTGTACATGGTACCTACCATAGGAGAACGAATTTTATGACCTGGAGTGATGGGCATTGCAGTCTTACTTTCTTGATGCGAAGTGGCTGCAGGAACAGGCACATTATTTATACTGGGTAGTGACTCCTGACGTGGTGCAGGTGTAGAAACGTAGTGAACTTGAGGCGCTTCTATTGCAGGCGCACTGCTGTGACGGCTTAGTCTAAGTGACTCCTCACCTTCTTTAATTTCAATTTCAGAAATGCCAGTTTCTTCTAGCAATTCGATTAATTTTCTGATCTTACGAATGTCCATTGTTTGATTCTCTTTCAATAATTGATGTTAATGCTAATGAGTATCCTTGCGCACCTAAACCACTGATAGTACCTTTTGCAATATCAGAAAAATAAGAATGGTGACGAAAAGGTTCTCGGGAATAAATGTTACTGATATGTACTTCAATAAAAGGGATTGCCACAGCACATAAGGCATCCCTCAAGGCCACGCTGGTGTGTGTGAATCCTGCGGGATTAAAAATTATATAACTTACTTTGTCGATAATGGCTTGGTGAATTGCTTCAATTAATTCTGCTTCCGAATTGCTTTGATAACAGTTTAATGCAAAACCAGCTTGTGTTGCTTCTTTGATTAAACGCGAGTTGATGTGAGCTAATGTCGTGACTCCATAGACTGAAGGCTCTCGAGTTCCTAGGAGATTCAAATTTGGTCCGTGTAAAACCAGAATTTTTTTCATGTATTAGTTAGTATCAAGCAATTTCGGCAGATTTTGCCTGATCTTCCTAAAATTGTCTATATATCTCCGAGGATATCCACAAGTTCTCTGCTTTTTTTATATTTTTTTCTTTATGGTCTTCACGGTACTATTTGCGCACTTTATATCAGTCACCTAGACTTTTACACGAGATAATGAAATTATTTTAAAGATTGAACAGTTTTATCTTTAACTCCTCCTGGAAAAGGAATCGATAATGCAGGAAATGCGTGAGCAGCAGGAGGTACAAAAAGTACAGCCTGTAATATATTTTATTATTTTTATGATGATGATATTGGTGCAAATCTCTATCGATCAATATGTTCCTTCATTACCTGCTATTACCAAATCCTTTAATAGTACTGAATCATCAATTCAATTTACCTTATTTCTTTTTATGTTTGGACTTGGAATTTCTCATATTTTTTTTGGGCCTTTATCCGATAAAATTGGACGTAAAATGCCCTTGATTTATGGTATAGGAATAAGTGTTATAGGGGCTCTCTGCTGTTTACTTGCGCCTTCAGTTACCGTATTAACTCTGGGACGGTTTTTACAAGGTTTTGGCATTGGTTCTTGTAGTTCCGTAGGACGCTCTTTAATCCGTGATCTTTTTACTGGCCGGTATTTATCCAAAATTGGTTCTTATGTGGGTGTTGCAAGCACGCTTCTTTTAGTCGCTTCGCCTATTTGGGGTGGGTTTATTCAAGAACATTTTGGCTGGAGGGCTAATTTTCTATTTATTTTTATTTTAGGCCTTACATTTTGGGTTATTATGCTGTTGGTTTTGCCTGAGACCAATAAAAATCTTAATCCCAATGCGACAAAGATAAGAGTAATACTGCAAAACTATGGTGCTTTATTAAAATCAAAGATTTTTTTAGGTTATACCCTATGCGCCTGTTTTGCATGCGCAGGCTTAATTGCTTATCTGACTATCGCTCCTTTTTTATTTCAAAATGTATTAGGGCTAACTCCTTTAGAATACGGTCAATTGTCAATTTTTATTGCTGGTGCTATCTGTCTCAGTGGAATAATTAACAGTCAATTGGTGATGGTTAAAGGTGTTTCTTACATGTTATTTATCGGTGTCTTTTTGATGATAAGTGGCGGTGGGATTATGCTCAGTTTTGCGCTTGCTGGAATCCTGAATGTTCTGACAATTATGATCCCTATCGCTTTATTTAGTATGGGGGCAGGGTTTACTTTTATTAACGCTTTTGCAGGAGTTTTTTACCCATTTCCACACATTGCGGGGACAGTGGCCGCTTTATATGTGAGTTTGCAAGATTTAACTGCCGCATTAACAAGTGGCTTTATTGCAGTAACCAAGATACAAGGTCAGCTCTCCTTAGCTTCGATATTACTCGCATTAGGATTAGGGGCTTTGGCTGCATGGTATTATCAAAATTCAAAAACTCGGTAGAAATGCGTTGAATTATTAGTGCATGGGTGATAAAAAATTTTTCACCTATCTGGTCATTATTTTCCTATGAGTTTCATACCAAGCATCAAATAATAATTTAAAAAATGACAAAACTATGCTAGCTTGAATGAGTTTTAGAATTTATTAGTTGTGTTCGCAGGCGTAACTCACCCTTTAGGACCAGTCAAGTTTTTTCTATGAACTTGATTTTATGGATTAATTGGTTCAGATAGAGCTGAGTTGCTTTCAAATTAGATTAAGTTGCAAATAAGGAGTGGGTTTCAATGCATCATAATTACTATTTATCTCCCCTGGCAGTCGCGCTGGCTTTAGGAATAGCATCTCCCGCGAGAGCTGCAGAACCGATGCCTTTACAAAAAGCATCTCTTGAGCAAGTAAAACAGAAGTTTTCTTTGACACAAGGTGTTGCCGTTGCAAAAGACAGTTTACGATTCGTTAGTGAGCATACTGACACCAATAAAGTGACGCATGTGCGTATGCAACAACAATATGTAGGATTTCCTGTATATGGCGGTTATGCAATTATGCACAGCATGCATAATGTAAAATCATTAGCTAATGCTAAGTCTAATGTAGCGATGAATGGTGTTGTTTATCAAGGCTTACAGACTGAATTAGGTCAACCCGATGCTTCTTTTGTGAGCAATGCTGATGCAGCATTACAACAATTTAAAGCAAAGTATGTAGGTAAAGATGTGAGTGACGAAAAAGTCATTCCAATGGTTTATATCGATGCTCAGCATAAAGCACATTGGGCGTATAAAGTGAGTGTACTTGTTGTCCATAAAGATAAAATACCAGAGCGTCCTACGGCAATTATTGACGCAAAAACCAAACAACCTTTTGTACAATGGAACGATATCAAAACTCAGAATCGAGATTCTGTAAGTGGATCCGGTTTTGGTGGAAATAGTAAAACAGGTTTCATTCAATATGGTACTGATTTGCCCTATCTTGATTTAACTCGTGATGCTGAAAATGGACTCTGCTTTATGGAAAACGCAGATGTTAAAGTAATTGACATGGGCCATAAATACAGTTCAAGAAGTAGAGCAATGAAGTTTAATTGCCAAACTAATGATGCCAATATTTATCTCACCGGTTATAAGGGAGATGGTTACGATAGAGAAAATGGTGCTGCCTCTCCAACGAATGATGCATTGTACTCCGGTCATGTGATCCACCATATGTATCATGACTGGTATGATACCAACGCCTTGAGTAATGCGGATGGTTCGGCAATGCAATTAGTGATGCGAGTTCATTACGGTGAAGGTTATGAAAATGCATATTGGGATGGTCAGCAGATGACTTTTGGTGATGGCGATACCATGATGTATCCTTTAGTCTCTCTTGGCGTTGCTGCTCATGAAATTAGCCATGGTTTTACAGAACAGCATTCTAACCTTGAATATTATGGCCAATCAGGCGGTATGAACGAAGCATTCTCTGATATGGCAGCTCAAGCAGCTGAATATTATTCTGTTAAGAAAAGCACCTGGCAAATAGGTGGCGAAATCATGAAAGAAGACAGCGGCTATGATGCATTACGTTACATGGACAAACCAAGTCGTGATGGTGAGTCGATTGATACTGCTGATGAATATTATGGTGGTTTGGATGTTCACTATTCCAGTGGAGTATACAACCATTTGTTCTACATTTTAGCAAATCAACCTAATTGGAATACCCGATTAGCATTCGACGTTATGGTGAAAGCCAACATGGATTACTGGACACCTTATTCTAGCTTTGATGAAGGTGGTGAGGGTCTGGTAAGTGCAATCAATGACTTGGTCGCTGCTGATCCAAACCATCAGACGTTTCCTGCGACTGCTTTATGCGATGTTAAAAAGTCATTAAATGAAGTTAAGATTGCTACCAATATGGATGGCTGTAATTAATTTGAGTTCGATATAAAAGGCATTTCAACGCCTTTTATATCGCGAAACGAAAATTAATGAATCTATATAGAGTAATCTAAAATAGGTACGTAGTTGTAGAAGTCCTAGTAATCATTTACTGGATCATAAAGTCAGCCAGAAGCTTACTTATAACTTCTGGCTGTTCCATATGAATGTGATGTCCTCCATCCATTGTTTTAAGCGTGAGATTTTTTACTGTCTCAATACGGGTATTCATTATTTCAGTATCAAAAGCAAATCCTCTACTGGATAAAAGTAAATAAGTCTTCGCCGTAATTTCCTGTAAACAAGAAAGTATCTGCGTTTCTGTCATACGTAAAGGAGAACGTTCCAGTAAACGTTGATCATGTCGCCAATAAAATTTCCCCTTTTTTTCAATTAAGCTACGTTCACAAAGAATTTTTGCAATGTCTAAAGAGACATATCCTTTAAATGCACGGGCTAGAGCTGCGCTATTTATATGATCATAACCCTTTGATTTTTTGCTTTTTTGAACAAGAAAATGCGCATATTCTCTTAATTGTTGACATGCGGTTTCTGCTGGGTGGGAAAATGGCCCTAATCCTTCGATCAAACATAGAGAGAGAAATCGTTCTGGGACTACTCCTCCAACTAAACTTGCAAGACAAGCGCCCATGGAATGTCCTAACAAATGTACTTTATCCAATTTAAGTGCATTGATTAGTTCAATAACAATAAAAATGCCATCAAAAAAATGATAGTGGCATCCTTTAGGAAGATGTGACGAGTGTCCGTGCCCTGGTAAATCAACGGCTACAAAATGAAAGTCATTTTCTAAGTATGGAGCAAGAGGAGCAAAACTATTGGCATTATCCAACCAGCCATGAAGCGCTAAGATAGTCGGTTTATCAGGGTTTCCCCAGATTTTGCAGGCTATAGAAAAACCTGGAATAGCGAGTGTGAGCATCTTCATTTTTATTTACTATTTTTTAAATTTTTCTTAATAATTATTATATCTCTACTACAAACAGGAAGGCTATAATTCATTTTTGAATAAAATTTTTACCTCAGCTGCTTCAACAATTACAATGGTTGTGTCCTGAGTCTTTGGATAAATTTTGAGATCCTTAATCCTTACACACTACAATCTTTTTATACATTGGTGATATGCTTAATACAGGAACTTGAAAAGAGTGAACTATGCAAAAAGAGGCACGTAGCGTTTCATTAATAACTTATAATATCCATAAGGGATTCGGAGTAGGGGCCGTGCGCTTTTTGCTTCCTAAAATGCGCGACGCAATTACCCACTTAAATCCTGATTTTGTTTTCTTACAAGAAGTTCAAGGTGAACATAGGAAACGACAAAAACGAATCAATGCTTGGCCCGATTCTCCACAATTTGAGTATATTGCTGAAAATATATGGCCTCACTATGTTTATGCAAAAAATGCGGTTTATGAATCAGGACATCATGGCAATGCAATTTTAAGCAAATATGCTTTTGAGCGCTTTGAGAATATTAATCTGACAAACATTCGTCGAGCCTCAAGAGGAATATTGCATGCGCAACTTAAGCTGGAGCAAGTAACTGTTCATTTATTATGCGTACACCTAGGCCTTTTCAAGGCTGAGCGTATGGTGCAATGTAACACCTTAATGCAGCGTATTAAGGATGTAGTACCGCAAAATGAACCTTTGTTGATGGCGGGAGACTTCAACGATTGGCGCACGGTTATTTCCAAACCTCTTGCGGAACACTTAAATATAGAAGAAGCATTTGTGTCAGTGGAGGGGCAACATGCGCGTTCATTCCCCGCGATTAGACCGGCACTTTGCGTCGATCGTGTTTATTTTCGCGGGATGAACGTGCATGAAGTGGCCTGTTTGCATGGTAAGCCCTGGCGTATGCTGTCTGATCATTTGCCGTTATATGCACGTTTTGATTTAATTATTTGAAACGCCACTGGCTCATCTACGTCCGTTAGCCTCGCCCGAAAAATTCTTTGTGTCTCAGGGATTCCTTCCCATAAAATCGCTTGATTAATTTTATCCATAAATGAAATTTTAAAATGCATCATTCATGAGAGTTGTTATCACAAATCGGGTTTATGACTACCAAAAAGTGCACGCGCTTTTCTGAATACGCATAGGTTTACTTAAATGGTGTATCAGGCCTAATCTGGCGATTCTTTATCATGCATTAAAATGCTGTAAACACCACAACAATGTTTGATTTAAAGGAGCATGAAAAATAACGATAAGGGTAAAAAGAGTAAGGATGGCATAGCGATTTAAAAAATAAAGATAATTTTTAGATTTGTTATCATCTATTAAAGGCTCAAAATCTGCAATCCAATTGCGAAGCGCAATGCAAATAGGTAAATAGAGCAAGACGATAATTTCGCCAAAAATACGTGGTTCTATAAAATTTCCAACCAGAAGCAACCCTACAAAATAAAAAGCTGCCACATAACGTAGTGGACGATAGGTTTGGGGAATGTAATCATAGAAACCAAACCAAAATAAAGGTAGTCCTGCAAAACAAAAACAAAACATAAATAAATTAAGATCAGCAAATAACCACTCTAAATTCATCTCAAAATGAGAATTAGGAGAATTATAAGCATTCCACTCTATAAGTTTTCCGGGTATCCCTCTTAGGCTGATTAGAATAATTATTCGTGCAGTTATATAAGCAAAAAAAGAAAATAATAGAGGTTTGGATACTTCTCTGAGCTTTTGCCAATGCAGTGCAGGGATGAGCAATACCATTAAGATACTGCTTTCACGATTGAAAGTAGCTAAAAAAACCAAAGGAACAAAATACATCCATTGAGCTCTAAGACACCATAAAAAACCCAACGCTGTAAAAAATATGGCTGGTGTATCTGCAGGATAAAAAAAGGTTGCAGCTTGGCCAACCGTAAATCGATAATTTATCACCAGAACTAATGGCAAAAGCAAAATAAATAACCAGCTGAGTAATTGGGCTTGGCGCGCATTAAATTCAAATCGTAATAACTGATATATCCCAAGATACATAAGACTGGTGAATAACCATTCCGCTAAAAAAAAGCAGGTACCTGGTTGTATCGGTAACAATGAAAATGGGTACACTAATAGCGGGATCAAAACACGTTGTGCGTAGGGAAAGGGTATTGAGAAGTTAAGGAGTTGCTCAAAAGTAGTCTCTATGAAAGGGCGCGTGAGCGTATAATGTAAAAAGGCATATCCTAATAATAAAGCAATTGTTATAAAACGGGATTTATAACGTAGAAAATCCTTATTCATTTTTATGCCCTAAAATTGCTTTTTCGTTCTCACTGTGGAGTCAGCCCTCGTTCCCTACCCAGCGAGGGTTCTCCTACCCATTAACACGACACTACGATATGATAATCCCTCACGTTTCTTGGGATGACGGCAGTTTTTTTATGCCGAAAAAACCCGGGTTCCGCTGTGCTTCACCCAGGCTACACCTATCATCGGGATTGCTTTAATTACGCTGTAGGTAATCTTCTTTTCCCAGAAGATGATCACTCCATCTTGGGATTATATTCACCAACACAGGCTAAGCTATTTAAGCGGGCACGATTTAATAAAGCTTCTTGTGCTTTAGAGACATTTGCTTTATCTCCACCCCAAGCAGTTAAACAGTCTTCCTGTAACGCTCTTCCGAAAGAAAAGCTGAGTAGCCAGGGTTGATGGTCTATGCTATTAATGGCGTTTAGATTTGCTGTTGCTTGTTGTGGTGATTGGCCACCAGATAGGAAATTAATTGTTGGCACTGCAGCAGGTACATTATTACGGAATACACCAATAGTATAGTCAGCAACTTCGTCAGCCTCACTGAACGGGCTATGTGCTTTGCCGCAGGTTACCATGCTCGGTTTTAAAATAATATGCTCTAACTCAACTTGGTGGATAAATAAAGCATGAAATAATTCATGAAGCACAATTTCACAGACTTCTGCGCAATGTTCAATGCTATGATCCCCATCCATCAATACCTCAGGCTCAACGATAGGAACAATACCTGCTTCTTGGCAAGCTGCAGCATAACGGGCTAGATTCTCTGCGCCTGTTTTCACCGCGGTTAAACTTGGAGCAAATTCAGAAATTGAATAAACATTGCGCCATTTGGCGAATTTTGCGCCTAATTTTTTAAAATGTTGTAAGCGCTCTGCCAACCCATCCAACCCTTGAGTTACTTTTTCGTTTTCCGTATTCGCCAAAGGAACTAATCCTTTATCTACTTTAATTCCTGGAACGATACCTTTGTCTGCAAATAACTTGGCAATAGGAGTTCCATGCTCATCGGTTTGGTTAAAGGTTTCTTCAAATAAAATGACTCCATTAACATATTGCTCTAAGTTGGGTGTAGTGGCTAACAGCAATCTATAATCTCTGCGATTTTCTTCTGTATTTTCGATACCAATAGAGGTAAAACGCTTGCCTATAGTTGAATTGCTTTCATCCGCAGCTAAAATTCCTTTGCCTTGTTGCAGCATTAATTCCATAGTACTTGATAATTCTTCGTAACTCATAGTGTATTTGCTCCTGATTGTTATTAGGGCTTGTTTATGTCTTTACTATTTTGGTCAAATTGTCCAGATTTTCTGCGCGTCTTCTATGCTTACATACAGTGTGTATGCTTTGCTTCTGTGCTCGAAAAACAGGCCATTTTGGGCTCAAACTAGCGAAATGTAAACAGGCCCTATCTAGATATATATTTTTCACGAATAATATGTTGCATGGCAAAACCTTGTTCTTTTAAAGAACTAAACGCCTCGTCAATCATGCTTGGATTTCCACATAAATAAACAACGTCACGTTGCGGGTTAAGATTAAGTGTAGGAAAAGCATGCTGTACATAACCACTGTACTCGTTTTCATTGAGCTCATGCACTGGTTGTCTACTTAAATAGGGTTTGAACATGACCTTAGCGTATTTCTGAGAAAAAGCACGAAACTCATTGGCATAAAGAATTTCATCTCGTCGTTGAACTCCTTGTAGGATCACTACTTCCAATTCAGGATGTTGTTCCATAAGCGTGCCAAGCTCTTGAAGCATCGCTCGATAGGGCGTAATTCCAGTACTTGTAGCAACTAGGATAAATCGCCCTGGTATTTCATCTTTAATAATTAATCTACCATATGGACCACTAATCTGAATCGTATCACCAGGCTTCAAATTATAAAGAAACTGGGTGCCGGGCCCATTTTCAAAATAACCTGCTGCGATTTCAATTAGATTATCTTTTTTGGGCGTATTGGCTATACTATAACTACGTTTTAATGCTTTTCCTTGATGTTCAAAATGGACCGTAATAAATTGCCCGGCTAAATAATTAAAATGCGGGGATACTTCACAAGTAAAAATGAAGTGTTTTACTTTAGGAGAGATCATATAAGACTCTTTTAAAGTGATGGGAAATGTATTTATTTGCATGACGAATATCAACTTACTGTAGAAATCTGAGATTATAACTCTTAATTAGGATTAATAATAAGCAAAAAATTATGCATTACAAGTTTTAGCAGCGTATAATTAAATTATGAATACTCCAGATCTTATTGCAATTATAGGCAATTTAAGCCGTTCTTTATACCCTGTACAGCATTTAATTACTGGGGGGGCATATATTCTGGGTATTTTATTTTGTATGACTGCTATTGCCAAACTCAGAAAAATTGCTGATCACAGAGCCCAATCCTCTTCACAAGAAAAGATGTATACCCCAATGATGTACTTATTAATGGGGGCTGCTCTGCTGTATTTGCCTTCTGTTTTAGATACTATGGCTAATACTACTTTTGGTGTAGGGAATGTTTTAACTTATACCTCATATAATTCTTCAAATATATTCAGCTCTATGGGCTTAGTCGTCCAAACTGCGGGAGTATTATGGTTTGTACGGGGGAGTGTGTTGGTAGCGCATTCCAGCCAACCTGGAACTCAGCATGGACCTAAAGGTTTGGCTTTTATAGTTGCTGGCATATTGGCGATGAATTTTGATAACACCATCGCTATGTTAAATTATATGATGAGTACTATGACGAGTTGGACTATGGCGGTTAAAACAAGCGCGGGATTTTAGATACCCTAATCTTCTTCTCCACAAATCCTAAGATTATTTGCTTTGGCAAAATCAATAATGGATTGATACAGCAATGGGCTTGTTTCTTTAAGTTTAGGATCAAGCAATACACATTGATATCCTTCGCTATTCACGCTTGGCCTTAATAGAGGAGAATAATGAATGCGGCTGTTTTTAAAGCTTGCCAATGAGCCACTCATCCGTTCTGCCCAGTCACTAGGGCGAAAGGTTTTTCCTTGGGAGGTTATTCCTTCTATGATAATTGTTTTACTTTCAGGTGTAGCCATATCTTTATACAATATAAATACAGAGTGCTAAGTATAACATCATATGATGGAGGCTGTACGGAAATTTATTCATTTTGTAAAAATAAATTTGTGTTAAATTTGGTTTTCAAAATTAATTTTTATCCCTATTATGTCAACATATTCTATTTGTCATTTTTTTGAAGGTTATTAGGAATGGAAAAAGAAAGTCATTCTGGTATTTATTTGTTGCCTAATTTATTTACAACAGCCAGCTTATTTGCAGCATTTTATTCCCTTGTTGCCTCGATGAAAGGACAGTATGAAGCGTCCATTATTGCGATATTTATTGGCATGATTGCCGATGGATTGGATGGAAGAATTGCACGCCTAACTCATACACAGACTGAATTTGGTGCTGAGTATGATAGTTTATCTGATATGGTTACCTTTGGCGTTGCGCCCTCATTGTTAGTATATAATTTAATTTTGAGCCAATTAGGGAAAATAGGTTGGCTAGTGGCATTTGTTTATACAGCCGCCGTTGCTTTACGCTTAGCTCGTTTTAATACCCAGCTTGAAACCGCTGATAAACGATATTTTCAAGGGTTACCTTGTCCTCCTTCTGCAGCCGTAATGGCTTCTTTTTCTTGGTTATGCTATCAACATGACTGGAAAAATATGTTTGTTTCCATATTAGCTGCGATTTTATCATTAATTGCCTCAGGTTTAATGGTTTCCAACTTTCGCTATTACAGTTTTAAAGAAGTAGATTTTAAGGGCAAAGTTCCATTCCTTTACGTTTTAGTGATGATTATTTTATTTGTAGCTATTGCCGCTAATCCTTCATTGGTTTTATTTGTGGGTTTTACTATTTATGCCTTATCTGGTTTATTTATGACGTTACTTGCGCTGCACAAAATGAGAAGGAAAAAATCCAAAGAAATGAAGCAGTAACTATGCCGTATACTTTGAGTTAATGCTAGCCCATGCTCGATTGGGGTGGGATCTACAGTAAAAATGGGAGGCCTCACTTTAAAAAGCCTTTGATCGCATGAACACATCGCACGCTTTTCTATAGGTTAACGTTCACTAGAATACGATAGGTGATTAGGATTAAGCGCTCTATTATTCGATAGGTAAGATGGTTAGAGGATTACTGTTGGGAATATGTAGCCTTTTAATTATTCACCTTCACCAAAATAATTATTAATTAATTGAGTTAAGGCTTCATTCATTTGCACTTCATCAGGACCATCAATTTCCAAGATGAGCTCGCTCCCTTTATTGGCTGCAAGCATCATGACACCCATAATGCTTTTCCCATTAACGGTTTGTGAATTGCTGGTCACATCGATTTGGCTTTGGAATCTTGCTGCGGTAGAAACAAATTTCGCTGAAGCGCGTGCATGTAAACCCAACTTATTAATTATTTTGATTTTAGTTTTAATCATAGCGTGACAAATGTTCCACGAATTAGGTTATAAGTGTAGCTAAGCGCAGCAAAGTTAAATCGAAGAAATTTAGGATTTGCTTTGCTGCCTATAAAGCTACTGTAAGGTTTTATCTCTTAATCATGATGTAGAATTTTTTCTTTATGCTTGCTCAATTGACGCTCTAATTTATCAATCAAATTATCGATTGCGACATATAAATCATCAGATTCTGAGCTTGCATGCAGTTCACCTTTGGTGACATGAACAGTCGCTTCAGCAATTTGACGTAATTTTTCTACATTCAATACCACGTTGATGGATGTGATGTGATCAAAGTGACGCTCCAGCTTATCGAATTTTTCTTCGGTATATGCTCTGAGTGCAGGAGTAACATCAATATGATGTCCAGTGATGTTAATTTGCATAAAAATCTCCTCGTTACAATAGAACCATGGTGAAAATCATGATTCTAGGTGCTGTTTACAATTCTATTCTCTTGGCCATTTCGGCTCAATCTAGGGAATTGTAAACAAACCCTAATTAATTACAAATTATTTTTCGTTCATTAGATGGAGCAATGCCCATTGCTTCACGATATTTTGCTACGGTTCGTCTTGCTACTTTGATACCCTGCTCTTCCAATAATTGGGTGATTTTACTGTCACTTAATGGTTTTTTCCTATTCTCAGCAGAAATTAATTTCTTTATCACGGCACGAATGGCTGTAGAGGAACACTCATCGCCGGCATTTGTATTGACATGACTCGAGAAGAAGTATTTTAGTTCAAATACTCCTCGAGGAGTATGTATAAATTTTTGCGTGGTGACACGTGAAATGGTTGACTCATGCATATCCAGAGCCGAAGCAACATCATTAAGAATCAACGGCTTCATTGCTTCTTCACCATATTCTAAGAATCCTTGTTGGTATTCTATAATACAGGTGGCGACTTTAAGCAGTGTTTCTTGACGACTCTGGATACTCTTTAAAAACCAACGTGCTTCTTGTAGGTTATTTTTTAAAAATTGATTGTCTGCACTATTATCCGCTCGTTGAATTAGCGATGCATATTGGTTATTAATGCTTAAATGGGGGAGTACGCTTTGATTAAGTTGAACTTTCCATTTGTTGTTAACTTTTTTAACAGTTAAATCTGGAATAATGTATTCGGTAATGTCTTCATGAATTAAATTACCTGGTTTGGGGTTTAATCCTTGAATCGTCTTCAATACCTTATCAATTGTTTTTTCGGTAATCTGATGATTTTTCATTAGCTGTTTATAATTATGCTGGGCTAGCAATTCAATATCTTCTGAAATAATCTTTTTAGTCAATGCGAGGCTTTCTGCGTCTAAAGAAAGCTGCTCTAGCTGCACGAGTAGTGTCTCAGCGAGATTCACGGAAGCACAGCCTACGGGATCAAATAATTGCAAGCGATGGCGTACGGCTTCTATTTCATCTAAATCCAATGGATGGGTGTCGCTTGTAAGACTTGTATGTAATTCCGTAATGCTCATCGTTAGGAAACCATCACTATTTACTGCATCAATAATCGCAGTTGCTATGGCTCTGTCTACATCGCTCATGGGAGAAAGTTCAAGTTGCCATCTTAGATGATCTTGTAAGTTAGTGGTAGTACAATGCAAGTTGTCAAAATTATAATCATTGTCTTCAAAGGCAATTCGTTTGCCTGAGCTTTGATACAGTTCTGACCATTGAAAATCGTAGGATTCATCGTTATTTTGCTGTTCTACTCCATTAGTTTCGAATTCTCCTTTATCTTCGTTTGGAGTTGCTTCAAGCATTGGATTTGATTCAACAATAAGTTGAATTTCTTGCTGTAAATCAATTGTTGATAATTGCAATAGTCTGATTGCTTGTTGTAACTGTGGCGTTAGTGTTAAGTGCTGTCCAATGCTTAGTTGCAATGATGGTTTCATTCAAATCCTCTTTGTATTCATTGCTATTTACTATCAGTTTAAACGATTCGTAAGGATAATCCAGTATCTACAGCGTTAATTTAGGCGTGAGTTTGAAAAATTATATTTTTACCAATGGTACTTTAAGGGAGTCCGATGCAGTTAAATTTTTTATCCTTATAGCAATAAGGAATAAATTCTCAAATTTATTTTTTGAAAATAAAAGAAAATAAACTATTTAAGAGATCAGTTAAGAAAAGGGCGTGACCTAAAAACAACATGAAGAGCCCCATAAGTTATGGGGCTTAAAACATTATTTTACTTTTTTCTCTTTGAAAAGAACGTGCTTACGTACTTTAGGATCGTACATCATAAGCTCCATTTTTTCAGGATGGTTTCTTGGGTTTTTAGTTGTAGTCTTATAGTATCCAGTTCCTGCTGTGGATTCCATTTTCACTTTAATCGTGACAGCTGCCATGGTTTATCCCCTTAAGTTATACTTTTTCGCCTTTAGCTCTGAGATTATCCAGAACTGCTTTTATACCTAACTTGTCTACAATACGCATACCTTTGGTACTGAGCTTTAATGTGACAAATCGATTTTCTTCTTCAACCCAGAAACTGTGGTTCTGAATATTCGGCAGAAAGCGTCTTTTGGTTTTGTTGTTAGCGTGCGACACTTTATGACCAGTCATGGGTCGCTTGCCAGTTACCTGACATACTCTAGACATTGTGTTACTCCAAAATAGGTTTTAGTTTGCTTGTCTTTGTAAAATTCTGGGCATATAGCCGGATGTGAAATACAAGAGCGGTTTTATATCAAAAAAATGCATTAGTTGCAAGATTTTTGTAAGAACATATAATTCCCGCTTTGACAAAATGATGAGTGTGATTTATGCAACGCCGGATAAAAAGTTATGTTTTACGAGCAGGTCGGGTAAGTAATCGTCAGAGCCAGGGGCTTGAGCTTTGGCTTAAAGATTATGAACTTACTGTAGATGGGAATCCATGGAGTTTAGCTGAAGAATTTAACCGTAAAGCGGATACAGTGGTTGAAATAGGTTTTGGTATGGGCGCCTCTTTGTTGGCCATGGCTAAAAATAATCCTGAAATTAATTATATAGGTATAGAGGTGCATCTTGCGGGTGTGGGTAGTTTGGCTGCTGATTTACATGAACATCAATTATCTAATGTACGTATTGTGGCCCATGATGCTGTTGAAGTCTTTCGTACTCAATTGCTCGATAACTCACTTGCTGGGGTACAAATATTTTTCCCTGATCCCTGGCATAAAAAACGTCATCATAAAAGACGCTTAATTCAGAAAGAATTTATTCAATTAGTCACAAAAAAATTGAAGCCAGGCGGGTTTATTCATTGTGCGACCGATTGGCAAGAATACGCAGAACATATGCTGGATGTCTTATCTACAGAGCCTGCTTTGAACAATTCACAGCACGATGGAGGATATTCGCCCCGACCTTTATCAAGGCCACTTACAAAATTTGAACAGCGAGGAGAGCGTTTAGGACATGGAGTGTGGGATTTGATGTTTAACAAATTGCCTGAATCACCTTAATTTTAAATAAAAATTATATTCTCAGGCCTAATGACATTGTAGAAATTTTAACTATTCTTTTGATCTTCTATTGTCCAATGTGTAATATAAATCTGGAAGTAACACTACAGGGGACGTAACATGGAATTTATCATTGAAATAAATGCAGCTCTGAAATTAGGACTAGAAGGATTTAAAAAATTCATTGAAAAGAAGCTGCTCGACGATAAGAGTTATCTTGAGCATCCATTCTGGATGGCAGGTGGTGTTCAAATGACTGTTCTGAACTATTTGATTGAACAACACCAGAGAAAAAATGAAGATTCTGTTGATAAGGGAATCTCGGCTGATTTAACCGAGTTTATTGATTTGGTTCTCAGTAAAGTCCGCGATAAAAATATTGGTCTGCCCTTGCATCAAGCCATTGTTGCCGGCAAAGTTCAGCTGGCTCTGCATCTTTTGGATGCTCATGAATTTGATGTTAATAAGCGCGATGAAGATGGGCGTACTTTATTGTCTTTAACATTACAAACTAAAAATCGTGAATTATTAACAAAAATTTTAGCGTGTAATCCTGAAGTGAATGCAACGACTCGCCTTAAAGAAGCTCGTATACCTTTTCAACCCTTACATCAAGCCATAGCCTTAGATTTTGTTTCTGGGGTAGTTAATTTAATCAGAGCAGGAGCAGATTTTGCTAATCCTGTAGGAGTGAGAAAAGATACCCCACTGATCTTAGCGGCACGAAAAGGTAAAATAAAGGCACTTGAAGGTTTATTGGATGAGGCTCCCATAGAAAGGTTGAAGTTGGAAGCGGAAAACATGCCTTATTCAGATGAGGAACGAGGCGATAATGCAATGGATGCGCTTTGTAAACGATTGCTCCGTGAGCAGGACAATAAGGACTTACTGAGAGGTGTGGCTATGTTGCTTTGTCGTGGAGCCGAACCACCACGAAACAAGGAACTGTGCCAATTATTAGCAAGCAAACGTAGTGATTTGCTCAAAGAAATCGATAGTTACATGGATAATAGGCCTGAATTAGTTGATTCTTTTGTAAACAGATGTCATGTGGCAGACAGTGCATTACATGACATAATTTATGTAGATCATTCTTGGGGAAGCACTTTACGACAGCTTTTTGGTAAACCTAGTGACGCGGCTTTTGCAATAGAGCGGTTAGTCACCCGCAAATACAGCCGTCGTCAAGAAGGGAGCATGGATAGCCCAGTATTACCAACGGCTGCTGCAGTACCCTTAAAAGGTGATGAACCTCCTTTTAAACTCTATGCGGAATTTGTCCGACGATATAATGAAGCATATGAGAACCAAAGAATGACCAATCCTTGGAGTACTATGCGTTGGTTGATTGCCGAAGGAAAATGTAATTGGGAAACAGTAAAACAATACGCTCGTCATCATCCCGGAACTAGGACTCAGATTATCTATGATGATATGTTTAAGACTTTGCCTAAAATGGAGATGCATGAGCCAATTGAAAATTCAACTGGAGGACTCCATCCAAGCAGTGAAGAATCGACAGCAGTATTTAATTCATAGCAATACGTTTGATTGGCAGTGGCTTTATTGAATAAATAGTTTGGATAATAGAATAATTGCCAAACCGAACATTTGTCATTTCTGTGAAGGCAGGACTCTACTGTCAAATGAGGCATAGGGCCCAATGGTTGGATTCCCGTTTTCGCGGTAATGACATACACCTTTCAACAAAGCTTTGGTGGCGGCGATGGAAACCGACCCCTTACAAGAGATGCTTATGAATGGACGTGGTATGCGCATTAAATTAAAATCAGTCTCAATCCGTCGAGTTTTTTAAATAGTGATTATGAATATTAGCGTATTACTTTTAACTGTGATTTGTTTTATTGGGATGATTAGCCCAGGTCCAGATTTTATACTGGTTACAAAAAACGCCTTTTTATATCCTAAACGTCAGGCTTTAGCCACTGCTTTTGGTATTGTTACTGGATGTTTCTTTCATGCTACTTATTGTATTTTAGGGTTGGCGTTTGTAATTACCCAAAGTATTGTTCTTTATACAACCATTAAATATGCGGGCGCATGCTATTTAATTTATCTGGGATGGAAAGGTTTAAAATCCAAACAATCCCTAAGTATGCATCAGGATCACACTTCTTTGCACACTATAACTGTTTCCAAGGCTTATTTTGAAGGGGTTTTATGCAATGCTTTAAATCCAAAACTTGCAGTTTTTCTGTTGAGTTTGTTTACTCAATTTGTCTCCATTAACGCATCGATTGGCGATAAAGCTTTAGTTGCTGGGGTTTTTGTCGGTGAATCGTTTTTTTATTGGCCATTACTCGTTCTATTCCTGCAATCAAATAATATCCGAAAAATATTTACTAATTTTCAAACTGCTTTGACCCGCGTATTTGGTGGTTTATTGGTTTATGTGGGAATTCGTGTGATGTTGAGCGCAGACTAGGGGCTTTTTCAGAGGAATAATATGTCAAAAGCGGCTTTAGGAATAAAAAAAACAGAGTTAGATACCCCTTGTTTGATAATTGATAAAAATCTTCTGAAATCTAACTTGGAGACTATGAGGAAACATTCTATTGAAAACAGTATCCATATCAGACCTCATTGTAAAACCCATAAGTGCTCTAAATTAGCTCGCTTACAGATAGAATACGGTGCAATAGGCGTATGCGTAGCAAAAATTTCAGAGGCTGAAGTTCTTATTCAAAATGGAATACCCAATATTCTGATTACTTCGCCAATTGTCACAAAGAATAAAATTGCCAGGCTTATTTCTTGTCTGGAAAAAGCGCCTTTTACATTGGTGGTTGTGGATAATAAAGAAAATATGATTGCCTTAAATGAAGCAGGTAAGCTCAATAAAAAAGTGATCAATGTGTTAGTCGATGTGGACCCTGGGATAGGGCGTACCGGAGTTAAACCAGAATTTGCTTTAAATTTTGCTTTAGAAATGAGGCAATTCCCTTGGTTAAATTTGATGGGAATTCAATGTTATGCGGGCAATTTACAGCATATACCCTCTTTTAAGGAACGAAAGAGCAAATCATTACAGACCATGTGCATGGCGAGTGATCTGGCAAAAAGCTTTCGGGAAATGGGTCTTAATTGTCCCATAGTCACAGGAAGTGGAACAGGAACTTATGATATTGATGTTGAAGCGACAGAAGTAACCGAGATTCAACCGGGTTCGTATACAGTTATGGATGTTCAGTATGCAACGATTGGCTCGAAAAGTAATGAAAGGCACTTCAATACCTTTAAACCGGCAATGACTCTTTTAACCACAGTGATCAGTAACAAAAGAACCGAACATGTCACTGTTGATGCAGGCACAAAATCCATTTATGTAGATCAACATAAGCCTCAAATTATTAGTCACCAGGGACTGGAATATGATTGGGGCGGATTTGGAGATGAGCATGGTAAAGTGACTGCGAGCAATGGCGCTCAATTACCTGATAACGGTGAGGTTTTAGAGCTCATTGTTCCTCATTGTGATCCAACTATTAATTTATTTGATCAATTTTTTATTACCGAAAATGATATTGTAGTTGATATTTGGGATATTGATCTTAGAGGAAAATGCCAGTAAAAATTAAGTCCATGAAATACTCTCAACTGGCTAGACATACTTAGTTTATGGAAAAAACTAACCCTGCAGATTGAGCTAATTACAGCAGGAGAACTTGCTTAAACTTCATATACCCCATAGAATTCTAATTTTCTTAAAATTCTCCGGGAGAGTAGTACATGGGGTGGAATGAGCCAGATAAAGGCAAAGATCCCTGGAAGGGTAAAAATCAACCTCCAGATTTGGATGAGGCGCTGAAACGCGCTCATGACAAATTGAAGAAGTTTTTATTTGGAGGTTCTACTAAAATAGCTAATGAGCCTTCCAAAAAATCGAATGGTGGTCTAATCGCGCTTACTGTAGTTTTGGTTGCTTTTATTCTCTGGGTGTTGTCTGGTGTCTTTATTGTTGATCCCGCAGAACAAGCGGTGATTCTTCGTTTTGGTAAATATGTGGAAACAGTGGGTTCAGGGCCACATTGGATACCAAGGATTATTTCTTCAAAAATTATCATGAATGTAGACCGAGTGTTGGATTATTCTTATTCTGCACAAATGTTAACGAGTGATGAAAATCTAGTTTCTGTATCATTAGCGGTACAGTATCGCATTGGTGATTTGCAAGAATATTTATTTAATGTCGCTAATCCTGAGGAAAGTTTGCAACAAGCGACCTCCAGTGCGCTGAGACAAGTTGTAGGGACAACTACCTTGGATCAAATGATTACTGAGGGACGCGAAGTTTGGGGCAATCAAGTTCAAGAGACTTTGATAAAAACTCTGGATTTATATAAAACAGGTATTTTAATCGTTAATGTAGCACCACAGCCTGCCCGTGCTCCTGAAAGTGTACAAGATGCGTTTGACGATGCAATTAAAGCACAAGAAGATGAAAAACGCTTTAAAGAACAAGCCCTTGCTTATGCCGCGAAAGTAGTTCCAATAGCAGAAGGGAAGGCGAGTCGTATCCAACAAGAGGCTGAAGCCTATTCCAAACAGCTTGTATTGAATGCCCAAGGGGAGGTTTCTGAATTTTTAGCGTTACTCCCTCAATACACTGTTGCCCCAAAAGTTATGGCAGAACGCATGTATTTGGAAACAATGCAAAAAGTTATAAGCAAGAGCAGTACGATCATAGTAGATAGTAAATCAGGTAATTTGCTGTATCTTCCTTTAGATAAGTTATTTGGAACGTCATCCGGTTTTCCAACTGAGACCGCAAAAAATAACAAAGCGGAGAGTGATGAATCCAATGAGACAGAGAACTTGGTCGATGGTCGTGAGCTCACCAGACCTGTTTATCGACAAGGGAGAAATTAACAATGAAAACTACGGGTAGAACCCTTGGCATTTTGATCTTTTTACTACTTCTATTTTTAGTGACCAGTGTCTTTACGATAACTCAAGGTCAACAAGGAATTCTTTTACGTTTAGGCCGTTTGGTTAATGATGAGTTGACTGATAAGGTTAAAGTATTGAATCCTGGATTGCATTTTAAAGTACCATTTATCGAAAACGTACGTATTTTTGATACGCG
Organism: Legionella sp. 227; assembly: GCF_043161935.1. Taxonomy (NCBI): domain Bacteria; kingdom Pseudomonadati; phylum Pseudomonadota; class Gammaproteobacteria; order Legionellales; family Legionellaceae; genus Legionella; species Legionella sp. 227. The sequence goes on from NZ_CP171154.1 coordinate 2,014,659, forward strand.
TATTCAAACTATGGATATTAAGTCGACTCGTATTGTCACCAAAGAAAAAAAGGACGTAATGGTAGATTATTACGTCAAATGGCACATTACCGATTTGGCTCAATATTTTAAATCCACTGGTGGCAATGAATTTAAGGCAGAAACATTGCTGGAGCAACAATTAAATACATTATTACGTGCTCAGTTTGGTAAACGTACTATCCCTGAAGTCGTATCGGGTGGTCGTGATGATGTTATGGAATTATTGCGTAAAGCGGCTCAAAAACAAGCTGGTGGGTTAGGTATTAACGTGGTTGATGTACGTATTAAAGGAATTGAACTTCCAGCCAATACCAGCAATGCGATTTATCAACGGATGCGGGCGGATATGCAAAAAATTGCGAATAAACACCGTGCTGATGGTCAAGCCGCTGCTGAAGAGATAAAAGCTAAGGCCGACGCTGATGTGATGGTCTTGTTAGCAAAAACCCGTAGTAATGCACAAAAAGTACGAGCGATTGGGAAAGCACAAGCGGCGTCGATCTATACAGATGCCTACAGTAAAAATAAGGATTTTTTTGCATTATATCGTAGCTTGCTTGCCTATGAAGGGAGCTTTAAAAGCAGAAAAGATATTTTGGTATTGGATCAAAGCAGTGCATTTTTTGATTATTTTAAGCAAGCTACACCAAAAAATGATGGTGTACCTGCTAAAAAGTAACTATAATGTTGGGTTTTGGTAACTATTCACCTCTATACCAAAATCTTGGAGGACACTACATAATTTGTGGCAGGTTGAGCAAAAAGCACTCTGAAATGGTAGGCATACTGACTAGGTGAGCATTTTTTAGAATGCTTTTCATTTGAGATGTACCTATAGGGAATTGAGGCAACGGAGTGCAGTTACAAATTTTGTTGAAATTGAGTTCTCAGGTTCTCAATTTAGAGTAGCGAATAGCATTTTGTAAATTTAAGAGTTGATCATGGGTAAAAACGTTGTTGTTTTAGGAACACAGTGGGGCGATGAAGGCAAAGGTAAAATTGTCGATTTATTAACCCAAGATGCGCAGGTTGTTGTCCGCTATCAAGGCGGCCATAATGCAGGTCACACCTTAAAAATTAATGGAGTGAAAACTGTTCTACGTCTTATTCCCTCAGGTATGCTGAGACCCCATGTGACTTGTTACATTGCCAATGGAGTGGTTCTCTCACCCGATGCGCTATTGGGAGAAATTAAAGAACTGGAACAAAGTGGGATTGATGTTCGTTCCCGCTTACGTATTAGTTTGGCTTGTCCACTGATTCTTCCTTGTCATGTTGCTATGGATAAAGCGCGTGAAACACATATGGGAAATTCAGCCATTGGAACTACTGGACGTGGAATAGGCCCAGCTTATGAGGATAAGATTGCCCGTCGTGCATTAAAAGTCAGTGACTTATTTCATCCTGAGCGCTTCGCAACAAAATTAGCGGATCTTTTAAATTATTATAATTTTATTTTGACGCAATATTTCAAGCAACCTGCTGTAGCTTTTCAACCGTTATTAGACTCAGCGCTGCAATGGGCTGAAGAATTACGTCCAATGGTTTGTGACGTTTCTGCTTGCTTGCATGAGCATAGAGAGCGGGGCGATAATATTTTGTTTGAAGGAGCCCAAGGGGTTTATCTAGACATTGACCATGGCACATATCCTTTTGTGACTTCATCAAACACGTGTGTTGGTTCGGTAGTTAATGGCGCAGGATTTGGTCCAAAATACATTGACTATGTTTTAGGAATCACCAAAGCTTATACTACTCGTGTTGGGGGAGGGCCTTTCCCAACAGAACTCTTTGATGAGGTTGGTAAACAAATTGCTGAGCGTGGCCAGGAGTTTGGTGCTGTTACTGGAAGACCCAGACGCTGTGGTTGGTTTGATGCAGTTTTGTTAAAGCGTTCAATTGAGTTAAATAGTATCACGGGCTTATGCATCACAAAGCTGGATGTTTTGGATAAATTAGACGTGTTACGTATTGCTGTTGCCTATAAGGATGAAAAAGGTAATTTACTTTCTCGTCCTCCTCAAGCAGCTGCTGACTTCCAAGGTTTAGAGCCGGTTTATGAAGAAATGCCTGGTTGGCAAGAGTCTACTGCTGATGTCACGAATATGAGTGAATTGCCTGCCAATGCCCTTGCTTATTTAAAACGAATAGAGAATCTCCTCAATGTTCCAATTGATTTATTATCAACTGGACCTGAGCGCGATTCGACAATTATTTTACGTAATCCTTTTAAATATTGATTTGAATTAGCGTTACAAAATACCTGGTAATAACCTTTAGCAAAAGTAAGTCGGGCCTTGGCCCGACAATATAATTGCTTCGAGTTGGCCTGATGTCAGTATCGAGCTGACCTCATCTTTTATTTCTACAAAACCTACTCATAAACTCATTTAAGAGAAATGCTCAAGCAGTCGTCGGGCCCAGGCCCGACAGAGATAATTTGATCTTAAATTAAGTTTTATGGAGTTGTTGGGACGAGGCTCGAGCTATGCTTCGGTGAAACCTAAAATTCATTTTCAAATGCATGCAGTTTTTGTTCTAACTCCCATTGTAATTGGGCTTTCTCACTAGTTTTGATAAATTGTTGGCAACTTTTGCTCTCTAGGTCTTGGCAATCGTCAATTAATAGAGCCTTTTCAGGGGCAGACCATATGCTTTTACCCGGTAAAAATGAATAGGTGAGCGCATTCCTATTGATTTGTTTTAATGTGGGATAATCCAGACCATGATTCAATGCAGCTTCTACATATTGTTGCGTTAGATTGGTTCGCAATATCCCTTCATCATCCGTAGACAAGACAACTGGGACCTCATGTTTAAGATAAAAATTCAGCGGATGGTTTGAACCCGAGACTTTTAATATTTTTAGATTACTGATGAGATTAATTTCTACTGGCTTATGATGTTTTGCCATGTAGTCTAAGGTACTCTTTGCATTACTTTCATGTGCAATATCTACTCCATGTCCAATTCTTTGGGCATGGCCAGTAAGGAGTGCATCTCGAATGTGGTAATCTAAATCATCCGGGGTAACAATTTCTTGAGTTAATTCCCCAGCATGTAATGCAATATTAACTTGAGGGTATAGCTTGTGTAGGTATTGGTATATTTGCATTTGTTTGCGATAGTCCCGTAAAGAGATCATCCCGTCTTCAGGCTGTACTAAATTAACACCAACAAGAGCGCCCTTACTTCGTATGGATTGATCTACAGCTTCAAACGCATTAAGTGTTTGTGCAAACAAGTTATCTGGCGATTGTTCTCGCAGTGAATAGTATAAAAATTTAATTTTTATTTGGCAGGCTTTTTTTTCTGGATTGGTATCGCAACCTAGCTCGTGTCGTGCTTGTTTCAAAATACGATTTGATTCGACTACAGTGTAATTGACATTGTTTTGAAAGTCTTGGTTTTCCAAAAGAACCTTTCTTTTTTGGCTAAATGAAGTAGTGTTCTTGAGCTTATCACCAAAACTGACAGAATGGGCATTATCAGGTAAAATCATCACTTCCATATAGCGTTCATTTTGGAGTGCGGCGGTTTGCATGACTGATGCGAGGAGTTCGGGCTGATGATCTGCAACTATGGCATTGAACTTATAGAATGAGTTGAAAAAATGATCGTGGCCTGATTCCTTTCCTGGCACAAAATCTTTCATAGACCAGCTTCTTACGGTGCTTGCATAAAGTTCTGGATGATTAAACAAATCTTTTGTCTCTACACCTTTACAAACAGATGGATTTTTAATGGCCGTCCAATTGCTTGTATTCAAGCAATAATTATCTTTAGATGTCAGTTCCAACATGACTTCTGGGTAGGCGCCTCCAGATAAATGATAATGTAACTCTCCACCTTTAGGCATGTTTTTAAAGAATGTATATAAAGAATTCGGATCATTTTTTATTTGATCAAAATAAGATTGAACATTAGCTTGAGTAGCAGAGAAAAAAAACAGGCCGACCAGGAAGGAAGTTGATTTAATATAGTTCATTGTAATCTAAAAAATATCAGTTTGTGAAGATTATCGCATAATTATTATTAAATCCCAACCATTGTATTTAGATTCTTTTCATAGCAAAATGAATTTATTGTTCCTTGGAGCTATCAAATAAATTCTTACTCCAAGCTGCATTCTGCTTATCCGGAGTGAGGAAGTGAGAGGGGCAAGGCTGAGGAAAATCAATACCCTCAGCCGCCCTTAAGGGCACCTTCTCCCCTGTGGGGAGAAGGGAAACTAATGGTAATGGGACAAGTAGGAAAGGGACTCAGCACTCCTTTGAAGGTAATAGCAATCGAGTCTAATCAATGAGGATGATGAATATGAAACTTTTTTTATCAAAATTGTATGCTATTTTAGGTGCTTTTTTCTTATCGCTAATGGCAGTAGGATTTTGTGAGGCTGCATCTGACCCCAGTAACTCTACTAATAAAACCAAAATGACAATCAATGTTGGTATTTATGCCCCTTTTTCTAACGAATCTGCTTTTATTGGCAGGAATATGTTGGGGGCAATGGAAATAGCCCGCGATCAATTAAACTCTTCTGACATTAATTACGAATTTTATACTTTAGATAAAATGCCAAATACTGCGAATGCAGCAAAAACCGTGCAAAAATTTATTGATGCACACCACATTAACGTATTGATAACTGAAGGTAAAGACAGCGGGGCTTTAATCGCACCTTTAGCAAAAAAAAATAAGCTCATTCATTTTTGTCTGACTGATGATTCAATCATTGCTGATGGAAAAAATAATTTCTTAGCCCAAAGTCCCAATCACAAACAAGCAGCTGTTTTGACTCACTCGGTGAAACCGGAGTTTATTGCTCAATTTAAACAGGAATATTTCAGTCACCCTGTGAGTGAAGCAGGGTATGCTTTTGATATATTTCATCTGATTCATCATAGTGCTCAGCTGGCGATGAAGACTCATTCTGATTTTTCATCCCAAGCGGTGGCAACACATCTTTTAGCTCTTGAATCAGGGACAGGGGTAATGGGTACATTTAACCTAGATAAAAAAGGCGTTTCTTATAAAAAGCAGATTCTTACCGCCTGAATAAAGTTCGCCTCATTCCCGGTTGCGAGCAACCGGGCTTGTATCTTTAATCTGTAAGCAAAAAAGCTTAATCTCAAGGGCACTTGAGATGGGAGAAGTGATCTTGTAACCGGGCAAGGCATAAAAGCCTGATGTGTAGATTAGGACCTTCTCCCCACTTATCAATCGACCGAACAGTATCTTAGGCCGCTCTCGTCAAAGTAAGCCTGTATTCGCAAGCTTGGTCAATGATAAATAACCTCAAGTATTTTTTACAGCCATTGGAGATTAGCATGAGTGCATATGATTTTATAGGTGTTGATATCGCTAAGGATAAGTTTGATAGTGCTCTAGCAATCAATAACCGTTACAAACATGCTGTTTTTCCTAATAACAAACAAGGATATCAAGCATTTCATAAATGGCTTGAGCAACACACAATATCTCCTTGGGTCTGTATGGAAGCAACTGGTCATTACAGCGAGGGGCTTGCTGACTTCTTAACGGAAAAAGGAATTCGAGTGAGTGTCATTAATCCCTTTCAAATTAAGAGCTTTGCCAAAGCCTCCCTAGCACGCAATAAAAATGATACGATTGATGCAAAAATCATTGCCCAATTTGGTCAACGTATGGAACCCCGCCTTTATCAGTCAAGCTCTATAGAGCAAAAAGAAATAAGAGAGTTAACTAAAGTATTGGATATGCTAAAAGCCCAGGTCATTCAATTAACGAATCAACTACATAGCCTTAAGGGACATGCAGCACAGAAAAGCGTCAAGAAAATGATTGAGAAGCTGGAACAAGAAATTAAAGCCATTCAACAACAAATTGATGAACGCATTGATAATAATAAGCAGCTTAGAGAGCAATTTGAATTATTACTGTCTATTAAGGGTATTGGAAAACTTACTGCCTATCAGATATTGGCACGTATGCCTGAAGTACAATGCTTCCAAACAGCAAAACAATTCGCTGCCTATATGGGGATTACTCCCAAACAACATCAATCAGGTTCTTTTATCGGCAAAACTACGATTTCGAGACTCGGTGACAGCCGATTAAGAAAGGCTCTTTACATGGCTGCTTTAGTTGCCAAACGTTACAATAAATCGCTGCTTCCTTTTGCTAATAAACTTCAAGCGAAAGGCAAAACACCGAAAACAATCATTTGTGCTGTGATGCGCAAGTTAGCTCACATTATTTTCGGTGTCTTAAAAAATAAGCAAGCTTTTAATGAACATTTAACTTGCTTTTAAAGACAGTATCTATTCGCTTGCAACCTCTCTCACTTCATATCTTTAATCTTGCCTTAATATAGATAGCATAAAATTAGATCATAGTGTCGACATTCTTTTCAAGGAGAAGAGGAGGTTGTATGCAAAGTAAAGATGAGCTTCTGAAGCAAGTGGTTGCAAACACGCATCTGGGTAATAAAAAAGGCGTAATCTCAATTATCTTAGGTGAGCGTTTTGGATATCCTTTAGGGATGATAAGGAGTAGATCTTCTAAGAAACCGGTAGATTTCAATGTGTTGAGTTTAGGCATAACTGAAGGGAAAGAGCTTGGATTTATTGATTTTGTATTTGATCATACGACGGGCTTTATTGGAATAACATTTAGTAAAAAACTCAATCCACACGGACACGATGGCATCGCTGATTCTCTGTATATTGCTGGTGCTTCAGGGAGCGACTCAAGACGAGCGACAATGGTCGGTGGCAAAATTGCATTTTTAAATAATATGTTTGTCAGTACAGAATGGAGTGGTCATTATGGTGCTGATCTGTGGAATGCAAGGATCATTGAACATTTTCAAAGCATTTTTTATTGGACTACAAAACAACCCATCCTGCACATTAACTGGAGGAATAGTGATCCGGAGCAAGAGAGAGTAGCTGGGGCTGTTGTACCAAGCGAACATGTTGAAAAGCAACACTCCAGATTGATGACTTTTGGATTGTTTTGCGTCAATAATCGTGCTACTGCTGATGGTGTTAAGGCCAACACACCATTGACAAATGACCTTTCTAAGACGGTTGTTTCCTATTTGCCGCCAAAATGATGTAACCAGGATTTATATAATAGGAGAATTGATTCCGCTTGAGGTAGCTTCATACTCGATTTCGAGCAACCAGGTTGCTCATTTAAGTAAAGAAGAGGAGCCTAGAAAGTCAGATTACAATCCAACTTCATGGCTCCTCTTTATCTCTTGCAATCTGATAATTATCTGTTGGCTAAAGACATACCTTCCAAGACAGTTAAAGCAGCATAAAGTTGATAGTCATTATGCATTAAATCATCTATTTGAGCTTTAACAGTTTTCGCTTTATTTTCCTCATTGTTCTTATTAATCAAGTGGCCATTAAGATTGGCTTCACTAAATCCAGTAAGATCAGAAGGCTTGGCAGCGGTCTTAGGAATCTCCATCTCATTGACTACGATATCAGGCACAATACCCTTAGCTTGAATTGAGGTTCCAGAGGGAGTGTAATAAAGAGCTGTAGTTAATTTAATCCCCGTTTTGTCATCCAACGGTAATACGGTTTGTACTGAACCTTTACCGAAACTAGTTGTACCTAAAATAACGGCTCGTTTATTGTCTTTAAGCGCACCAGCTACAATTTCAGCGGCAGATGCAGAACCATTATTGATTAATACAACCATTGGTGCATTATGCAAAACATCGATACCTTTGGATAAGGCGGTAAAGTCTGAACCAGGTAAACGTCCTTTAGTTGAAACGATTGTTTCGGGTTTTCCTGATTTGTCTTTACCAAGGAAGGCATCAGAAACCTGAATGGCTGAATCAAGCAAGCCTCCTGGGTTGTTACGTAAATCCAGAACGAGACCTTTTAAGTTTCCGCCAGATTGTTGTTTTAGTCGATCAATGGCTTGTAGCATATCTTTTCCAGTTAATGCCTGAAATTGAGTTAAACGGATATAACCATAGCCTGGAGCGAGCAATTTACTTTGTACGCTCTTAATTTGAATCACTTCGCGTACTAAGTCAAAAGTAAGCGCTTTGTTAACTCCTTTGCGTAATACGGTCAACTGAATGGTACTTCCCGCTTTACCGCGCATTAAGTTAACTGCATCTTTAAGTGAGAGACCTTGAACGGACTCTTTACCCAATTTAATAATATAGTCTCCAGACTTAATGCCCGCTTTAAATGCAGGGGTATCCACCAGAGGAGTAACCACTTTAACAACCCCGTCTTCCATGGTCACTTCCAATCCTAACCCACCGAATTCACCGCTAGTTGATGTTTGCAGCTCTTTAAATTCTTCCTCATCCAGATAGCTGGAGTGGGGATCAAGACCATTGAGCATGCCACGAATGGCGTTATCAAAGAGTTCTTTATCATCGACCGGTTTAACGTAATATTTTTTAATCTCACCGATTGCATTGGAAAATCGTTGAACATCTTCTAAAGGAACTGCTTTAGAAGTGGCATTGGAGTTTGTAGAAGTATTTGTTTCATCATCTGCAAAGCCAGTCAGAGGTAACATAAGAGTAAAAGCGTACACTATCGCAAGCGTGCATGGATACAGTTTTCTTATCAACATAGCGATCTCCTCAGATGCAAGGCTACAACATAAGCCATCTTCTTTTATTATAATTATTGAAATGCAATTAAGGTGCCAGGGTTCACTTATGATAACCAATTAAGTGGTGGAATTGCCTTTCCCCTTAGTCTTATTTCAAAGTATAGACCGTTTTGTTTAATTCCGCCGCTATGACCAACACTTGCAATTTGTTCATTTTGTCGTACATACTGACCCTTGCTTTTGAATAGGGATTGATTGTGAGCATACAAGGTCATAAAACCCTGTCCGTGATCAATAATAATCAATAATCCATATCCCTTCAGCCAGTCGCTAAATACTACTTTTCCAGGATAAACGGCAGTAACTACGGCTCCTTCCTCGGCAAAAAATGTCACTCCTTGATTCATTTTGCGTAAGGATCGGCTCTGGCTCTGGACTGGAAGCGGCAATTTTTTGCGCATTTGGCTAAATGGACTGCTCGTTTCATGAAACGGTTTGTCCTTTTGAGTAATGCTTTGCTGGGCTAATGACTTCAGCAAACGGGCCAAATTCTCTTTATTTTTCCGTACCTCTCTTAATCTGTTTTGTTTATCTTGAATTTCATGATTCAAAGATTGAATTAACGTCGTATGATAACTTTTATTTTGTTGCAGTTGTTCTTGATGCTTAGTAAGCTCCGTTTTAAGTTGCCTGTTCGCATTAAGTTCTTCACGAAGATTTTCTTTGCTTTCACTTAAACGTGCACGAGTTTTATCAATTTTTTCAATCAAGAGTTGTCGTGACTTAACGATATATTGGTAATAGGTTAAAATCCGGCTGACCTTATTTGGATCATCTTGATTGAGCAGCAGTTTAAGGGATTGATACTCACCCATTTGATAGCGAGCACGCACGTGATTCGCTAATAATTGTTGTTGGGTAATAAGTTGTTGATTTAACTGATTTACTTGTTTTTGCAAGTCAGTAATTTTATTTTCTTTGTTCTTGATATCTTCTTGAATGGAGCGGAGTTTGCGAATCCCTTCACCGATCTGCTTTTCAGTCTCTGATAATTCTTTATTTAAAATACCGCGTTTGTCGTGTGCTGAGTTTAACGTTTTTTGGAGGCTGTTAATTTGAGCATCTAATTGTTTTAACTTATTTTGTGTTTGGAGTACGGTAGAAGATTCTGCATATACTCCAAAGCAAAACAACATACCAAAGAATAATCCACTCAAAGAGAGAGCACTCGATTGTTGATTAGTCCATCGAGTGGGTTTTAATTTTTGCTTAACCGCTATCAAATGATAAAAAGGGGAATTTTTAGCATTTGAGTGACATAAGTCATGAGAAATTAAATAATTCCGTTTATTCATGAGTATCTTTTTCTAACAATTGATGTCCTGTCATTTCCACTGGAGGAGTAATACCGAGCAAGGCCAACATGGTTGGTGCGATATCAATTAAGCTTCCTTCACTACGTGTAAAATGCCAATGTCCCCCTACATATAATAATGGTACAGGTTCACTGGTATGGGCAGTATGTGCTTGATGTGTCGTTTCGTCAAACATTTCTTCAGCATTCCCATGATCCGCCGTAATGAGTAGTTTACCCCCTTGTTGGGCTAGTGCATGCCACACTTTGCTCATGCATTGATCAAGGCATTCTATGGCATGAATTGTAGCCTGAAAATTCCCACTATGTCCTACCATGTCGGCATTGGCATAATTGCAAATAATGACGTCATAGGCTTGACTGTTAATTGCTTCGACCAAACATTCTGTTAATTCGGGGGCGCTCATTTCTGGTTGTAAATCATAGGTGGCGACTTTAGGAGAAGGAATGAGAATTCTCTCTTCATTCGAAAAAACATTTTCGTTCCCACCATTGAAGAAAAAAGTTACATGCGCATATTTTTCTGTTTCTGCAATGCGTAATTGACTTAACCCGTGCTCTGCAAGAACTTCACCTAAGGTATGATTTAAAGGAATCGGTGGAAAAGCCGGGGAAGTCGGTAGATTTTTATCATATTGGGTCATGCTGACAAAATAGGATAGTTGCGGTTGCACCGTGCGGTTGAATTTTTTAAATGTTGGATCAATAAAAGCCGTAGTTAATTGTCGCGCCCTGTCTGCACGAAAGTTATAGAACAAAACCGCATCGCCATCTTCTATTGCTTTCTTTTGGCCTATAAGAGTAGGAGGTATGAACTCATCAGAAAGATTTTGTTGATAATAAGACTTGATTGCTGTTTCGGCATCTTGAAAATGATGTTGGCTGTGGCCTTGTGTTAATAAAGTATAGACAGGTTCTATTCTTTCCCAACGATTGTCTCGGTCCATTGCATAATAGCGCCCACTAATCGAACAAATTCGAGCTACTGGATGTATTTTTAATTCCGTATTGAGTCGCTCTAAACTCGCTAAGGCACTTTGTGGCGGTGTATCCCGGCCATCTAAAAATAAGTGTAAATATACCGAAGTGAATTGTTTTTGTGCACATAAATCAAGTAAGGCAAATAAGTGTTGTTCGTGGCTGTGTACTCCTCCTGGAGAAAACAAACCCATAATATGCAATGATTTATTGTTTTTCTCTTGGGTGGTTATTACCTCACAAAAAATGGCGTTGTTGGCGAACGCTCCATTTTTTATGCTTTCGTTGATGCGAGTGAAGTCTTGTTGGATGACTCGCCCTGCACCTATATGCATATGCCCTACTTCGGAATTACCCATTTGCTCGTCAGGTAAACCAACAGCATATCCCGAAGCGTGCAAAAGAATATGGGGACAATTGTTCCACCATTCATCCCATTGTGGTGTATTGGCCTGGGCGATCGCATTATATTGATTATTTTTGTTATATCCCCAGCCGTCTAATATCATGAGCAACAAGGGTGTTTTTTTTTGCATGCAATTCTCCGTGGAACACAATCCCAATTGGGTGGAAAAATTATACCTTACTTAATTGGTATTTCGAAATTTATTCATGCAGCAAGGTTTTAAACTCTGGGTCATTCATCGTATCCTTATCTTCGCGCTGAGTGATAAATTAATAATTTCTTAATAATAATGGTATAGAATGCGACCAGATTGATTTTTGATTGTTCAGGTTAAGGCGGGCTCAATTTAATCTGGATAAGCAATACAAACCATGAGGAACGCTGCAACATGCCTATAAATTCAGGTCCTAAATTTTTCAAACTGAGTACAACTCAAGAAAACACAGCCTCATCTTCATCTCAAAATGTCCCCAAAGAAGGGAGTAATACTCGGCAATTGGCTGCTAAATTTTTAGATAAAGTAATTGATTATTCAAAATTAGATCTAAAGACCAGTCCTATTTTAATGAAACACTTGTTACATCTCTTAAAACTGGACGACCTAGAAACCAAAGATGAAGCATTTAATCTTTTCATAAAAAAACTGACCTCAGAAAGACTTGATTTGACGCAACTGATTAATGCATTTAAAGAATATGCATTGAATAATGAGGGAGTTTGCACTCTTTTAGCTTACATTGAAGACAATCAATTAATTTCCCAAGAGGAAATTAAACAAGCAGAGGATACTCTTCTCGTTCAGCTCCATCTCTTGTGTCTGCTTGAATCCTTTGTTGCCACATTAAGCAATAGCAGCCAATTTGCTGAAGATACCTTTAAACATATTCTGAATCAGCGTAACAATCCATTTAATAAAGGTAATACCTGGACAAACTTTTTATTCGGCACCCCATGGGATACCCCTTTATTTGAACGTTTGAAACTCATTTCCATTGAACCTGGCTTTTTGCAAATCCTTTTTCAGCGCCAAATGAGCGATAAATTAAAAATAACTGAAGAGGATGTAAAACAATTTATCGAAAAATATCATTTATCCAGTTGGAATGCATCATCGATTATTGTCCCTAACACGGATGAACGCCCCATCTCAATTGCACCTATGGCCATTAATATAATTGAAGCATGTCGTACCGATGTGGTTAGCCTAAGATATGAAGAGCGTGGTGGCAAAGAGAACTCAAAGTCAGGATTAGGCTTAATTGGCTTGATGGAGCAATTAAATTATCGTACTGCAGCAACACACAAAAAGCATATTCTTCCTGAAGGTGTTGAGGAGCGTATGCAACATACAGATGACTATCCATTGATCCCAGGTTTGACTATTAATAGTGACCCAAAGGTGGTTTCCGAGTTTAAAATTGATAAATTTTGGCAAGATTTATATGTAAGCTGGAATGCACGATTTGTTATTAGCAATATCGATTATAGTTTTCTTATATTTAAACTCATGGTGCCCTCAGTGCTAGGTGCGGAAGCGCATAATTTTAAAGAAACACGATTGCTTGCACTTTTTTTTATAGGTAATTTATATCTTAGTGTAGCGCCACAAAATGATTCGCTTTTTAAAATCGGATATCGGTTAAAAAATGCTGATGAAATATTGAAGCAATGGGGTGTTATAAACCAAGAGTGGGCATCCTTGCTGTTAAAGGAGCGTACCACCGATTCAGAAGTCATGCCTGATAAGGCTTATGAAAAAATTATAGGTAACTATCCCACACTAAGTATGCTGAGACAGCTTACTCTATTCTCACAAGATCCAGAGGCTTATCGAATGTTAGTAAAAGGAACCACGGCTGAACGAGAAGTTGATGAGCAAGAAAAGCCGAAAACAAGTAAACAAAAAGTTGATAAGCAACAAGAAACAAAAACAGGCAAACAAGGAGTTGAGGAACAAGAAAGAACCAGCTCAGGTAAAGAAGAGCGAGTGTTTCTAAAGCCTCAATAAAACATCATGAAGCGGCATAGCTCATGTTTGAATTAACGATGTCACTTGAATATTTTTCGTTCATAAGCGCTCGTCTTTAGCTCAAAAAATGATAGGTGAATGGTATAAATTAAATTTTTTGACATTTGTCTTGATACAATTTTTTTGAATGTCTATTGAGTCTCATTGCTTCAGTAGTGACATTTTTGTATTAAAAAGGTTAGACTATGCACCATTTATTTGATTGGGAAGAGTAGTTTTGGAACAAAAAATTCCTCAGCATGTTGCCATTATTATGGATGGAAACGGTCGTTGGGCTGAAAGTAGGGGACTTCCGCGTATTGAAGGTCATAAAGCAGGTGTTGAGTCTGTGAAGAAAATGATTCGCTGCTGTATGACCAAGGGAATTCCTTGTCTTAGTTTATTTGCATTCAGCTCGGAGAATTGGTTTCGACCTGCTGAGGAAGTTAATTTTTTAATGGAATTATTCCTGGAGTCCTTAAGAAAGGAACTTGCTGAGTTAAATCAGCATGGAATCCGCATGCGATTTACGGGAGACCGTAGTTTGCTCTCACCGGTCTTGCAACAACAAATGCGGGAAGCAGAGCTTTTAACCGCGAATAATGAGCAATTAATTTTGAATGTAGTTGTTAATTATGGGGGTAAGTGGGACCTGGTAAACGCTGCAAAAAAGGTAGCCAAGGCAGTTTTAAATGGTGAATTGACAATAGAAGATATAAATGAAGTCAATTTTGCCCATTATGTGGATACAGATGGATTACCTGACCCTGATTTATTTATTCGTACGAGTGGTGAGTTACGAATTAGTAATTTTTTCCTCTGGCAGCTTGCATATACAGAGCTTTATTTTAGTGAGGTACATTGGCCAGATTTTGGTGAATATGAGCTTGAATTGGCTTTAGCTTCTTTTAATAAAAGGAAGAGAAGATTCGGGCAAATTTCTTAATTAACAATAGGGATATACATTTCATTAACTTGAGCCACATGGCCTGATTCTGGAACACATAATCTCGTCATCCCTTGTAATGCTCAAATGACGGGAAGTGAGGGGCATCCGAGTGCAGAATGTCACTGGTTTGGCTGAGATAGTAGAATTGTTAGACTCTAAATAATAAGGGCGACATTATGTTTTTCCAACGCTTAATTACAACACTGATTTTAGTGCCCTTGGTTTTATGGCTTATTTTTTATGGTAATCAGTGGCTTTTGGCAGGAATTGTTTTGCTTGTTTTTCTTGCGGCATGCAGAGAGTGTTGGCAATTAATACCATTGAACCATTGGAGTCTACAAGCCGGATTTGTTGTAATTATGCTTGTGGGGTTGTGGGCTTGTGGTGCTTTCTTTTATTATTGGTTGGATATTGGCTTAATTATTTGGTGTTTGAATGTACTTGCTATCCTCAGTTTTCCTGGCTCACAGAAATATTGGGGTTATCCTGCCGTCGTAGCGATTGTTTGTTTTTTACTACTACCGCTATTCGCACAAAGCCTTATTCATTTATATAACTTGCCTAATGGCAAAGCACAGCTCGTTTATTTGCTGTTTTTAATTTGGGTTTCAGATACAGGGGCTTATCTTAGCGGAAAACTGATGGGCAAACATAAATTAATTCCTCAAGTCAGCCCTGGAAAATCTTGGGAGGGGGTTATTGGCGGCATTATTCTGTCTATGCTCATCGCGTGGATTGGGTATAGTTATTTTAAACCGGTTGCCGCGGTTCATTGGTTCGTTTTAGCCTTATGTACTATAATTATTGCAATCTTTGGTGATTTATTCATTAGTATATTAAAGCGTCGTTGCCATTTAAAAGATACAGGCGCTCTTATTCCGGGACATGGTGGTATTTTAGACCGTTTGGATAGTTTAATTGCAGCGTTGCCTGTTTTTTATTTTGGATTAACTTGGTAATAGTCGCAGGCGGCCCTATTGTCTGAGCTGTAAAAAATCGATAATCAGGATGCTTTTCGCAAATGTGCATGGCAAGAAAGCACTTTTTACGTAGGTCTCGGAGAATTTGAATCGTAATTCTTGAGGATTACTTCATTTAGGATAGAACTATGCTTTCAACATTGCTGTATTTTCTTTTGGCGTTGGTCTTGTTAGTTACGGTACATGAGTATGGTCATTTTCAAGTGGCGCGTTGGTGTGGCGTTAAGGTTCTACGCTTTTCTTTTGGTTTTGGTCCTATCTTAGCGCGTTGGCGTGACAAAAAAGGAACAGAGTATGCCTGGTCGTTATTTCCTCTGGGCGGCTATGTCAAAATGCTTGATGAATCAGAGGGAGATGTAGACGAAAAAGAGCGCCATTTAGCCTTTAATAATCAATCTCTGTGGAAAAGAGCCGCAATCGTACTTGCAGGGCCTTTTTTCAATTTTATTTTTGCCTTTGTTGCGTTATGGTTCGTTTTGATTATTGGGATGCAATCATTAGCACCGATGATCGAATCAGTGAAACCCAATAGTATCGCGGCACATGCTGGATTAAATGCAAAGGAAGAAATTATTGCATTGAATCATACTAAGATAAACAGTTGGCGGGATTTCCAGTATGCGCTCATGCCTCTTGTTGGTTCTCAAGAAACAATTCAGTTAACAATAAAATCTTTGGTTAATGGAAAGGAACGGCAGGTATTTTTGCCTCTGACCAATTGGCAATTAGACAGCAAAAAGCCTGATCCGCTTGAAAGTCTTGGGATTCAACCGTTTATTCCTTCAATCCCCCCTATAGTAGGTGAGGTAGTCCCTAATTCTCCGGCGGCGAAAGCAGGGCTTGAGAATGGCGATAAAATATTAAGCGTTGATGGAAAACCTTTTGATGATTGGTTGTTTTTAGTGGATTACGTACAAACTCGTCCTAATCAACAATTAACTTTATCGCTTAAAAGAAATGGCAGTATACAAAATGTTGTAGTACAAACTGGCAGTCAGAAAAATAAGGGTAAAATTGAAGGGTTTTTGGGAGTTCGCTCACAAAAAGTAAAATGGCCAGCACATTGGTTACGTTTAGAGAGAGAAGATCCTTTAACTGCCGTAGGTACTGCATTAAGACAAACGGTGCAACTAACTGGCACTACATTTACTTTAATGGGGCGGTTAGTTACGGGTAAATTGGGATTAAATAGTATTAGTGGGCCTGTGGGTATCGCTCAGGGGGCGGGTGATTCAGGGCGTAGCGGGTTAACAACCTATCTATTTTTTCTTGCTTTGGTCAGTATTAGCTTAGGTGCATTAAATTTATTACCTATTCCGATGCTGGATGGTGGTCACTTGATGTATTATCTTTTGGAAGCAATTCGACGTAAACCCGTATCTGATGGCTTAAAGTCAGCAGGAGCCTATTTAGGTTTATTGCTCTTGGCAGCCCTGATGTTTATCGCGTTGTCTAATGATTTATCAAGACTTGCGGGATAATTTTCGAAAAACTTCGTCATGCTAGATTACAGGTCGTCTTGATCGTTGCTCCTGAGACGAAAAAGGCATAGGTTAAATAGCATTTTGGGTTTCTTGGAATGATGAATCAAGCCATTAATCGCAAAGTATTGGCAAAGTCAGGGAACAAAAACTTGACAGTAGTTTCTACTTCCTATAAAAAGTGTTTCAATTTTCAGTGTACCAAATTTGAGAGTTAATAGTACACGTAGTACTGGGCGTAAAATAATAATGAAAAAAATCAGTAGTAAGTTTATATTAGGTGTTTGTTGTTCCTCGCTCATAGCCTGGTCTTCACAAACAATAGCAGCAGATACTTTCGTTGTTCGCGGTATTAAAGTCACAGGCTTGCAACGTGTTTCCACTGGAACAGTACTCAATTATATACCTGTCCAGGTTGGAGAAGAGATTGGCCCTGAATCTACTGCTGAGATTATTCGCACCCTTTATGATACCGGTTTTTTTCAGTCTGTTTCATTAGAGCGTCAAGGTAACACTTTGATTGTCAATGTGGTTGAAAGAGCCACTATAGGTTCTATTAGTGTTGTCGGGAATAAAGAAATTCCTAGTGACAAGATGAAAGACTTCCTTAAAGAAATGGGTTTAGTGAAAGGTCGTGTTTTCCAAACATCGACTTTGGAGCGTTTGGAAAAGGAATTGAAACAAGCCTATAACGCGAGAGGAAAATATAATGCGCGTATCGAAACTCGAGTTAGCCCTTTAACTGATAACCGGGTTGGTATCACCATTACTATTTCTGAGGGGCGTGTTTCCCGGATTAAACAAATCAAAATAATAGGTAATCACGATTTTACAACTAATGAATTATTACCCGAGTTTACTCTCTCCAAATCGGGTATCTTTACTTATTTTACTAAAAAAGATCAGTACTCTAAATCAGGTATGGATGCCTCTTTAGAAGCATTGCGTTCTTTTTACCTGGATAGAGGTTATTTGAAGTTTAAAATTATCTCCTCTCAAGTATTACTGTCGCCTGATAGAAAAGACGTTTATATCAATGTTCATATCGAAGAGGGGCCTCAATATCATTTTTCAGGCTATAAAGTAGTAGGGAAGCCGATATTGCCTCCGGAGAAAATTAATTCCTTAATTCAAGTCAAAAAAGGTGCTGTTTTTTCACGTAAAAAAGTAACTGATTCAATTTCTGCTATTGGTTTGGCTTTAGGTGATATAGGTTATGGTTTCCCAGCAATTAATGCTGAACCACAGATAGACGAGAATAATAAAACCGTATTTATTGCCTTTATTGTACAGCCTGGCCGCCATGTTTATGTTCGTCGCATCAAGTTTCATGGCAATACCAAAACCAGTGATTATGTATTGCGAAGTGTCATTCGTCAGGATGAGGGGGGACTTTTATCGCTGCATAATATTAAAGAATCTGAACGGCAATTGCGCTTATTAGGTTACTTAAAAAATGTAGACGTAAAGACTAATCCTGTGCCAGAAGCAAATAACCAAGTGGATTTGGATGTTAACGTAGAAGAAGCGCCTTCAGCAGAAGCAAGTGCCTCCATTGGCTATGGTACGAATGGTTATCAATTAAATGCCTCAGTAAATCAACATAATTTTATGGGTACTGGACGCTCTATGGGGGCTGCATTTACTGCGAGCAAATGGGGACAGGATTATACAGTAAATTATTATAATCCTTTTTATACCGATACAGGTATAGGACGCGGCTTAAATCTTTATTATGCCCGCGTTGACCCGAGAAACCTTAATGTCAGTACTTACAACTCCAACCGTTTTGGTGGTGATGTGAACTATAGTATCCCGCTTGGGGAAACCAGTAGATGGCAATTGGGCTATGGATATCAAGATGTAGAAATCAAGAGTGTTGGCTATGTAGTGCCCATTCAGAACTTTGTGCAGATGTATGGAACCCATTTCCAGGAAATTCGTTTATCAACAGGTTGGAGTAGGAACAGCTATGATCAATTTCCTTATCCTACAAGAGGGATTAACCAACAAATTTCGGGTGTGGTCGCCTTACCTGCAACTTCAGATTCATTGTCTTACTTTAAAGGCTCTTATCAAGCGCGTATGTACCAACCTATAACAAGAGGATGGATCTTCTCCTTACAAGGTTTTGCAGGTTATGGAAATTCTTTTAACAATAAAGGATTGCCATTTTTTGAAAACTACTACGCAGGGGGTACAGCACAACCAGGCCAGGTACGTGGATATGACAGCTACTCTTTAGGACCATTGGATAATTACCGTAATTCTGTGGGGGGTAACTTATTACTCAGCGGAACGGCGGGAATTATATTGCCTTATCCTTTGAGTCGAGATAATGTGAGAACAACTGCCTTTGTGGATGCGGGTAACGTATTTGCGGTGAATACCTTACCTACTTTGACTGGTAAATATGAAGGTCCTATAAGATATTCAGCAGGTCTTTCACTTGAATGGCGCTCTCCATTTGGTCCGCTAGCATTTAGCTTGGCTAAGGCATTGAATCCTCAACCATTCGATCAAAAGCAATTCTTCCAATTTGCTCTATCTTCAGGATTTTAACTGATAATTTTCTTTCTTTTCTCCCTGAACTGGGAGAAAAGATTGAGCATATTATTTGTTACAAAATTATCGAAAATCATGCTGTACATATCGCAACCTATTGCGAATTGTGCTAGCATCATGCTCTTTAAATTTGGGAGATTAGTTATGAAGCGGTTAGGTCTGGTCTTAGTGGCCTTTGTTTTTAGCATATTTGGCACAACTGCATTTGCTGATGCAGCAAAAATTGGTGTAGTTGATCTGCAAAAAATCATGCAGACTTCCAGTCAAATAAAAGAAATCCAAAAAAAATTAGAGAAAGAGTTTAAACCACGTCGCGATAAGCTTGTTGCTGTTGAAGCTGGCATTAAAGCGGACATGGAAAAATTTAAGCGTGATAGCGCGATTCTGAGTGCGGCTCAAAAGAAAGAAATGGAAAAGAAAATTGTGAGTGCACAACAACAATTTGAGCGTGATGGTCAGCAATATCAACAAGAATTAAGCACTGCAAATAATGAAGCAATGGAAGCATTGTATGCTAAAGTTCGTGCAGCAATTGCAAAAGTTGCTAAAGATGACAAGTACGATCTTATTGTACAAAAAGATGCAGCTCCTTTCAGTGCAACTACTCTTGATGTAACTGATAAAGTTGTAAAAGCAATTAATTAACCGGCGATGTAAAATTGCTGACGTTAGCAGAATTAGCTAATCATTTAGGTGGCGTGTGGCATGGAAATGCCAATCACGCCATTTTTTGTTATGCCTCCCTTGCTCGAGCTACATCTCAGGATGTTGCTTATTACGATAATTCGGCGTTACTCCCACTTCTGAGTACCACATTAGCTGGTGCGGTGCTGCTCAAATCAGAACATCGCCATTTATTTCCAGGAAACTGTATTGTTGTCGCACATCCTTCACAAGCAATGATACATGCTGCCCAGCTTTTATCAGCTCCACTGCCTGCAGTTTCCGGTATTGATCCTACAGCTATGGTTCATGAGTCTGCTCAATTAGGGCACGACGTATCAATAGGTGCTTATAGTGTCATTGGTGCTAATGCACAATTGGCTGATGGCGTGAGCATCGGAGCGAATAGCGTTATTGAATCTTCCGTACGCATTGGTAAAAACAGTCAAATTGGACATGAGGTAGTGATTCATTCAGGATGTCAGCTGGGTGCTCAAATAATCATAAATTCTGGCTGTGTCATTGGTGCTTCTCCATTTAATTATTTAAAACAACATGGACACTGGCAACAAGGCTTTAATGCAGGGGCTGTGGTTATCGAAAATCAAGTACACATAGGTTCGAATACCGTTATCGATCGTGGCTCATTAAGCGATACTTATTTGGGAGAAGGGGTTTGTATTGATAATTTGGTTCAGGTTGCGCATGACGTGTTGGTTGGTAAGAATACAATTATTGCAGGGTGCGCGGCTATAGGTGCATATGCGCAAATAGGAGCAGATTGTATCATCGGTGGTGCGAGTTGTATTGCCGCTCATGTACACTTGGCGGATGACATAGTGATTACCGGAATGTCTACAGTCAGCAAATCGCTTGCCAAACCTGGAATTTATTCATCCGGTACTCTAGTACATGAACATCATCGCTGGCGTCGTAATGCGGCACGATTTCGACGATTGGATGATTATATGGTAAAGCTTGGCATCTTAGAGAAAAAATTGAGTAGTATTGAATAAGAAGAATAAGTTTTTAGCATTAACAATTGATTTGAACCTTCTAAATCAGGATAATGTTTTTCCTTTGGACTCCCTTTTGGGCCATACTAAGCGTACTTATTAAAGCGAGATTGCGTATGAGTGAACCTGTAGATATAAAACAGATTTTTAATATATTGCCGCACCGGTACCCCATGCTCTTGGTAGACAGGGTGCTCGATTTTACACCATATGACTGTTTGACTGCTATAAAAAATGTCACTATGAATGAGAATTTCTTTTCTGGCCATTTCCCGGAAAATCCAATTATGCCAGGTGTATTAATGCTGGAGGCGTTAGCACAAGCGAGTGGACTTTTAGCAGGATTGTCTCAAACACCTGAAGAAAATTATGGTATTTTGCATTTTTTTGCAGGTATCGATAATGCAAAATTTAAACATGTGGTTACTCCTGGAGATCAGTTGCGCTTGGAAGTAAAGATATTAGCAAGAAAAAGAGAATTTTGGCGTGTGCATGGCGAAGCCTATGTGGGTGATAAACTGGCCTGTTCCGCGGATTTATTAAGTGCTGCAAAGGAAATTCAAAAGTGATAGATGAACGAGCAATAATTCACCCTTCTGCAAAGCTTGCAAAAGGGGTTTCAGTAGGTCCTGGTGCCGTAATCGGCGCTGATGTAGAAATAGGTGAGAATACCTGGATTGGTCCTTATGCACTCATTGAGGGCCCGACCACCATTGGGAAAAATAATAAAATTTTCCAGTTTGCTTCAGTAGGTGATGATCCCCAAGATATTACATATAAAGGTGAACCCACTCGTCTAGAAATTGGTGACGATAATATCATTCGCGAATACTGTATGATTAGTCGTGGAACCGTTAAAGGGGGAGGAGTTACCCGCATAGGCAATAATAACTTTTTTATGGCTTATTCGCATGTGGGGCATGATTGCATCATTGGTAATCAAATTATACTGGTTAGCTACGCTGCGTTATCAGGGCATGTCACTGTCGGTGATTATGCAAATATAGGCGGATATGCCGCAGTCCATCAGTTTTGTCATGTAGGTGCCTATGCGTTTATTGCTAGAGCTTCTTATGTAGCTAAAGACGTACTTCCCTATCTCATGATTTCAGGGGATACAACTTCTGCTTGTGGCATTAATACCGTTGGATTGCGTCGACGAGGATTTTCATCTGAAGCAATTGATGGTTTACGACGTGCCTATAAAATAATTTTCCGCAAAGGATTAACGGTACAACAGGCTGTTGCTGAATTAGAATTAATGCAAAATGAATGCCCTGAAGTTGTTTTAATGATTGATGCATTAAATCAATCCACACGTGGAATTGTTCGATAAATTGATTAGAGTGATATCCTATGCTAGACATTCAATTATTGCGGGATGATCCGCAATTTGTTGCTTCCCAATTGCTAAAGCGGGGATTTAAGTTTGATGTTTCATCGTTTACTGCTTTAGAAGAAAAGCGTAAAGCGCTGCAGGTTGCCACACAAGCATTGCAAAATGAGCGCAATTTACGTTCTAAAGCGATTGGTGAAGCAAAGTCTCGCGGTGAAGACATTGAGCCAATGCGCGAGGAAATGGGCCGTCTTGCTAAGGAATTAGAAGAGAAGAAGGACGAACTGGATGATTTGCTCCAGCAAATTGAGGCAATTGCTCTAAGATTACCCAATATTCCTCATGAATCGGTTCCTGTTGGTGAAGATGAACAGCACAATCTAGAAATTAGACGCTGGGGTAAAGTGCCTACTTTTGATTTCCCCGTTAAGTCTCATGATGAATTGGGTGAGAACTTAAACCAAATGGATTTTGCTTTGGCTGCTAAACTGACTGGCAGTCGTTTTGTAGTTATGAAAAATCAACTGGCTCGATTACATCGTGCTTTAATTCAATTTATGTTGGACATACATACGCAACAACATGGTTATCAAGAAATTTATGTGCCTTATATTGTCAATGCAGACAGTCTAATGGGCACAGGGCAATTACCAAAATTTGAAGAGGACTTGTTTAAGTTAACTGGAGAGCATGGGTATTATTTGATCCCTACTGCAGAAATTCCGGTAACCAATACAGTTCGTGATGTGCTTTTAGAGGAACAGGTTTTGCCTATTCGTTATGCCTGTCATTCGCCTTGTTTTCGTAGTGAAGCGGGTTCTTACGGTAAAGATACCAAAGGGATGATCCGACAACATCAATTTGAAAAGGTTGAGTTAGTTTGGATTACTAAACCTGAAGACTCATATGCTGCTTTAGAACAATTAGTAAACCATGCGGAAACCATTTTACAGCGTTTGGAGTTGCCTTATCGAGTGATCACTCTGTGTACGGGGGATATGGGACCTAGTTCAGCAAAGACTTATGACTTAGAAGTTTGGTTACCCAGTCAAAACACGTACCGAGAAATTTCATCCTGCTCGAATATGGAATCTTTCCAGGCAAGACGAATGAAAGCACGCTACAGACAGGGGCAAACACGGGAAATCGAATTAGTCCATACACTGAATGGCTCAGGTCTTGCAGTAGGCAGAACATTGGTTGCATTGATGGAAAATTATCAAGATAAAGAAGGAAATATCCATATTCCAATGGCTTTAAGACCTTATTTAGGTGGTATTGAGTGTATTCGACGCGATGTGTGAATACTGAATAAAACAGTTGCCATGAGCTGCAGCTTTGGCTGCGGCAAAAATCAAGAATACCAGCCCTTTAATTACCCATCCTAAGTTCCATGGTCTGATTCGATACAATGTCGCTAGCCATGTGCTTATTATTTTGAGCTAAGGCTGAAAAGAAGGTGAGTCGTGGGTTATTAAAGAAGCTTCTTTTTCCGTCTATAGAGTGTTCTGAACTCTTTAATAAATCTAAAGTAGTGTCTATATCCCCTGCTAATGCATCATCGGTTATTTCTGAATGCCATTCGTTCTGTAATTCATGATGCCCAGGATTTAGTTCTTCTAGTTCACTTTGAATTTCTTTCGAAGCAGCACGCTCTTCCGTGTCGATTTCTGCTAATTCAAAAAATGAATGGCTATATGGATTAAAAACAGAATGGTCTAAAACATCTGCATGAGCTTGCTCCAACAATTCAGTTAGAAATCCAGCGGATCTTGGTTCTAGATCGTCCTTAGGATTAAGCTTGGTATGATGGGGTGCTTTATCTTTTAATGCATGCTGATGAATCCCTGTGATTTCACGAAGTAAGATTTTGTTAATGAGTGACTTCATATTGGCGCTGCTTTGGATCTGCTTTAAAATGTTTCTTAAATAATCAATATTAACGGGATAGCTAGGGCCGTTTTTTTTCATTTTCCTAGAGTTTTGTGCACCAAATAAAGAATAAGGATTTTTTTTGTCACAGCGATTTTGGAGAACATGATAGGCAGGCATTGTTCTTGCCAAATTATGACCTAATGTTTTTTCCCTGAATTTTAAAAATAGCCAACGTTTTCTCTTTCTTTGTCTGGCTTTAAAATGTGCTTTTCTAATTAAAGCAAACAGATGTCGTAATCTGGAAGTGAATGACGGAGTTATGAATAATTTATTAATGACATTAAATTGTCGGGTAACTGTTAGAAAAAACAATAGGTTATGTTTAAATAAAAATTTGAATTCTTGTTTTTTTTGCTCATTTTGATGCATTACATCAAATGGGTTAGGTGCTGCATTTATTTTTCTGAGCCACTCTAGATAAGATACTAATAAGGGATAAGCCGCTTCTGTTAATTGAAGGCGTTTAAAAAATCTATGCGAGTTTTGAATCGTTCTTTGTAAAGGCACATCCAGTGCTAATTGAATGGCATCCATATCACTCAATTCCTGTTCATCCAAGTTTTAAAAGTATAGTAGTTTTTGAAAAAAGTGCATTTATTTTGGTCGTTATGATTTATTGATTGTCTTTCAGTGAGTTAAGTTAATCTTTTGACTTCCAGGAATATTTGCTTTTATGATGTTTTTATTTCTGTTGTGTGTTTATTGAAAAAATAGTTGGGTAGATAGGATTTTTTCAACAAAGCTTCTATTCAAAGGGAATATGATGTTGCTCGATACCTTGGATCTGGTGAATACCCTAGAAGATTATTTACTGCTATGGTTTTCTTTTCCTAAAAATAAACTATTTGCCCAAGTGACAACGGTAATGAATCAAAGACCACATATTCGAACTATGGATCTTTACCATTTTACCCCTAAAGGCTCATTGATTTTTGTAACTGACACCCGCTCACCCAAATGGATGAAAAAAAATTGCCTCCTTTTTGAGTGAAAACCTTTTGCAGTGTATTCGGGTATTTGGGGAAATAGAAAAAGAGGAAGTTATGGTGAAAAAAGGAAAATTTTATTGTTTGGCGATTCTCAACATTTTAACCATAATTTTTTCTCAGAATATAGGTGCAGCTTGTTCCATCACTGATTCATCAGGCCAAACTATTGGACCAATGGAAGATGTTTTAGGACGTTTACTTTTATCGGATGCACCATGTCCCCAAAATGTTTTTGTATTGCGCCAACTGCTCAAAAACTCAGGGTTAACCTTGAAAACTACATTGGTTGCTAATCGTGGATTTCATAATCCAACTCTGGGAAGTTTTAGTTTATTTGAAATGGCTTTGGGGGAGTTAAAAGTCAATGATGCTCATTGGCCGATTCAAGAGGGCGATTTTTTCTTCGGGCATTTTACAGCAATAGGACCAGTGGGAGATTTAATAGCGGATCAGAATCCAGAGAAAGATTCACTGATGATTGAAGCGTTTGCTTGGGATTCAAAGAAAGAAGTATTTAATTTCTATGAATTACGCGGTGATGGCTCCCAAGGGCAATGGTTCTATCGAGGAGATTCGTCTGATATTTTTGCCGATAATGAATTACTCCATCGCCAGCCCGATCCAAAGCACCCACAATTTGGTAATCGACTTCGTTGTTCAGGTTGTCATGGTGCTGGCGGACCGATTATGAAAGAACTGGATCAGCCTCATAATGATTGGTGGGAGCCTGTTAGACAACTGGATTTTGGTGGACACCATCCTGATGCCTCATTACAAGAGATTTTAGAAACATTGGTTCCTCCTGAGCAATTAGCTAAAAATGTTTTAATAGGACTGCAAAAATTGAATCAAAGTAAAAGATTGCTTTCATTACAAGAACAACTCCGTCCTTTATTTTGTCCTGTTGAATTAAATTTAATGTCCGATAGTTATCCCAATGATAAACAACATACCACAATAAATATTCCTATAGAGTTTTTTCTTGACCCAAGATTTTTGCAAGTTAAAGGAAAGCAAACTATTAAGATTTCACGAACTTTATATCAAAACGCATTAAACGAGATAGGCAGTCATTTTCCAGAAACTGATTTGAGCGATGCAGATCACGCCTGGCTTACTCCAGTTAAGGCTAAATCCGATCAGTTAGCAATAGATAATCTCCTAAAAAATGGGATCATTGATTCGAAGTTTATGATGGATGTTTTAGACGTAGATATGACCAATCCAATATTTTCCTCAGCTCGTTGTAGGCTTTTGCGTTTACTTCCTAATGCAGCTACACCGAACTGGCTTGCGGTATTCAAGGAAAACCTCAATCAATCGTCCGACTGGGCGGCTAAAAAATTACTTAAAAACCTCATGTCTCAACAGCAAGATCCCGCTTTTTATGAGCAAAAAGCAAAGAAATATCTACAACAATGCCAGTTAAAACTGCAAAATAGCAAAAACGTATTAATGGTGTATCGCTTATTGGCACAAAGACGAGCGGAGATTCGTGCCTCTGAAATCTCATTAAATCCTCGAGGGCAGATTTTGGAACCTGGATTTCGCATTATCTTCCCTGAAAATAAAATAAACTCAACTCCTGAGCGATTAAAACTTACTTTAACCTGTGAGGTAATTGAAGACATTTGATTTATAGCAGTATCTCAATAAGCCTACCTCCTCGGATGCCCTTTGGGAGAGGAATAAAAATTAATAGATCTTGAGACCTTAGCTGTTTCATAAGTAAAGAAAAAATTTATTGCCTTCCTGGTTTATCTGCTGGATTAACATCTCATTTAATTGTAACCTTCATACTTGTTTATTAGTTGTTTTTAAGTAGTTATGCTGCTTTAGCTTTAACCTGGTTTAGGAAAGAATATGGTTATTTATGAAGTAAATTTGGCCATTGATGGTGATATTTATCCTCAATTTCAAATATGGCTAAAAAAGCATGTCAAAGAGATGCTGCAGATTCCTGGATTCATTCAAGCAAGTGTTTTGAAACCCGAACATGAGGAAACTGTGGAGCAGGAACAATTAACAGTCCAATATCAATTAGAAAATAGAGATTTTCTAAATGTATATTTTGCTGAATTTGCACAAAAAATGCGTGAAGAAGGGCTTAATCTATTTAAAGATAAATTTTCCGCCCAAAGACGAATTTTCGAGGTTCAGACTAATTTCTTACATTAAAAAATTTGCATAGGCAGTATGTTTTCATATAGCCTTTTACAATGCAAAAATTATTGCACTTTGTCCTTCGGATAAATATAGGATATAGAATGAGACAGATGATTAAATTTGGATTTATATTGGGTTTGGCGGCAACGAGCAATGCTTTTTGTGCAGATCCTGTTCAAGGAGTTTATTTGGGATTACTGGGGCAACTAAGCTATGCGCCCAATACTAATCTTAGTGTGACACTTCCTGATGGAAATACTTACAATGGTTCAGTTAAGTTAAGTGTCATCGGTGGTGGAGGCGGTGCTTCTTTAGGCTATAAAATAAAAAATTTTCGATTAGAGGGTGAGTTTCTTTTTAATCTAAACAATTACGGTTCATTCAGTACAGGCTCTTGTACCCTTATCAGTCCCGATGTTTTGGGTCCTAATGGGAGCTGCTCTGCTTTTGTTGAAGAAACCGGTCTAGGCTTTAATGGTTACACCGCAGGTATTTATGGACTTTTCAATACCTTTTATGATTTTTTGTCCAGCGATCCTAACGTCAACTTTGTTCCCTATCTGGGATTAGGTTTGGGGGGGGCTATTATTAAAAACCATGCTTTATTCCACAGTAATAACCAATGTATTTCTTTAGGTACTTGTTCACCGATTGTCTCGCAAACTGTGGATACCTCAAACAACGGCTTCGCAATACAAGGGATCGTTGGATTCAATTATTATCTTGACGACTTTACTACCCTTGGTCTTGATTTCCGATATCTTTCTACAGTCAATTTTAATAAGAATAATGCAAATACTTTGGTCACTACAACGAACTCAAATAGCAAGAATTATGGGATAGGTACCATTAATATCACCGCAAATTTTGCGCTTCAGAAAGCAGACTGATTGTTTTTCTGGTGCAGACTTTTCTGTGGCATGAACCATCAAGTTATATTGACTGATAAATCATAAAATTTATAGAAAAAAAAGCGATTCCTCTGTTTTATAGCTAGAATTAAAAAACAGAGGATTAATTTTTATCTTTAGGTGATACCTTAACGGTGATACGCCATCCCGAATGTGATGACGGCTCTTCAACTTGTGGAATGTGCACTCATGATGAAATGTGATGTCCATATCGGGAGAATCTTGGTGGTAAAACGTCTTAGAATGACGAGAGCTTTATGCAATGGGATTTAATTACCAATAGGTAGAATAAGGATTAGTTAATCCATCATTTTGATGTCAGGCATAATTTATTTACAGGAGTTCTTAAGTGATGCACAGTCTGATGAATCATTGTTTTCCCACATTCATATTTCTTTTTTATCTCATTATTTTTCTTTTGCTTAGCAAAGTAGTATTTCATTTTAAACGTAAGCTCACTAAGAACGCGGAAGACACAGCAATGGATATTGTCGGCAGTATCGGTGCTTTTTATAGTATTTTTTTAGGTTTTGTTATTTATATTTTATGGACTAATTATCAAAAAACGTATGAACTTGTTAATACAGAAGCTTCCCAATTATATATTACTGCCCAAAGCGCTAAAGCTTTTCCTCCAGAGATTCAACAAAAAGTCATAACAAACTTAAGCTTATATATTTCATCTATTGTAAATGATGATCTAGTCGCTATGTCATTAGGGGAGGAAGGAAAAACAACGCAAGGAATAGGGGACAACTTGTATCGTATTTTGTTGCACTATCAACCTAAAGCTTCTGTTGCTAATTTTTACCAAAGTGCAGTTTCTGCATGGAATCAGGCGACTCAGTCTCGTGATTTTCGTTTGAATATGCTCAATCCAGCAATTCCTATTGCCTGGTATATTATTATTTTTTTAGGTGCTTTTTTTATAATTGGTATCTATTCTTTGGAGTCGAGTTTGCAGGGGCATCCTTTTCTGTATATTTTATGCATTTTTCTCGCCATTTACATGACTGCTATCACCGTTCTAAGTTTTCCATATTCGGGTTGGGTCAAGGTATCGGATGTACCCTTTAATCGACTGTATAAGACCTTAAATAATTTACCCATTCAATCCAGTATAAAAATTGGAGAGGGTGCAAAAAGCAATAATTTTTGAGTTCATCATTAAATTGAGACGGAAATTTGGATTAATTCATTATAATTTAGGGAATAATCATGGCATTAGAATTTGATGTAATTGTTTTAGGTGGTGGCAAAGGAGGTAAAACTCTGGCTGTTGATCTAGCCAAAACTGGGCAACGGGTTGCCATGGTTGAAGACAACCAAATTGGTGGTACTTGCATCAATGTGGCGTGTATCCCTACAAAAACGCTCGTACAATCTGCAAAGATTGCACATTATTGCCGTTCATCCTCAGATTATGGTCTTGAGGCTACTCTTGCACCCGTAGATTTTAAAGCAATTCGAGCGCGTAAAGATGCTGTCGTTCATGCAATGCGAGAGGCTAATTTAAAACAATTTTTGGATTCAGGAATGGATCTGATGTTGGGGCGTGGACACTTCATTGGACCGAAGACAATTGAGGTTCTTTTGTCATCACCACGTGATGGTAAAAAAGTAGTGGAAATTACCGCGGACAAAATTTTTATTAATACCGGTGCCTTACCTTTTATACCGCCAATTCCAGGCCTCGACACAATAAAATATCATACCAATGACAGCCTAATGAATGTCAATAAAGTGCCGAAGCATTTGCTTATTGTTGGTGGTGGTTATATCGGTTTGGAGTTTGCTCAATTATTTCGACGATTGGGGGCAGAGGTTACAGTAATCGAGGCTGATAGTAAGTTTCTTGGTCGTGAAGATAGAGATATTGCGGAACAAGTTCTTAATACTTTAACTAAAGAAGGGATTCATTTTGCTCTTAATACTAAAATTAATAGTATTCGAGAAGAACATGGCGAAGTATTTGTTGATGTAAATCAGAATGGAGAGCCAGCGTTGATTCGTGGGAGTGACGTACTCATTGCTGTTGGACGTACAGCGAATACGGCAGGATTAAATGTAGAGAAAGCAGGGGTTCAGCTTGATGAACGTGGATTTATTAAAGTAAATGATTATCTAGAAACTACAGCTAAAGGCATTTGGGCTTTAGGAGACGTAAAGGGTGGGGCTCAATTTACGCATTTATCTTTAGATGATTATCGGTTAGCAAAACATAATCTGCAACACCCTCAAAATAAGCATTCAGTTCAAGGACGACTTATTCCTTATACAGTATTTCTTGATCCAGAACTGGCTCGCATTGGTCTTACAGAAACTCAAGCGCTTGCTCAAGGCCATACTTTAAAAATAGCAAAAATTCCCGCTGCGGTGATTCCCAGGGCGAAAACACAGGGGGAAACAACGGGTCTTTTAAAAGCGGTTATTGATGCAAAAACAGATCATATTTTAGGTGTATCCATCTTCTGTGCTGAGGCGGGTGAAATACTTGGGGTAATCCAATTGGCGATGGAGGTGGGTATGCCTTATCAGCAATTACGTGATGTAATGTTTGCCCATCCTACCCTTGTAGAGAGTATTAATCTTTGGTTTGCCACGGTGACAGAAAATCCCAGCCATTGAGTCTATGACGCGAGCAATGCATGCCCTGAAGCGGAGAGGAACCCCACGAAATAAGGGGAATAAAAAATAGGTTACAAAGCGTCAAAATGCCTCTTCTTGGCGCTTTTTGAGCAAAAATATCCTTCTGAATCCCCAGGCGTTTCCGCATTTTTTTAATAAAAATAGAACAAATACTATGCAATAAGATCTAATTTTGTAGAAAAAACACTAAAAAGTGTTGATTTTAATTTCATCTTATGTAAACCTTGCTCGACTATGAGTAGGAAATTAATTTACATAATAATCGGTATTAGTTGTCTTACATTCGGTTTGCTTGGATTGTCGCTTTATAAGAAAGCGAAGGTCCATGAGCAACCACTAACTCCGAAAAAGGTAGTTATTAAAACCGAAAAGGTAAAAAAAGGTACGACAAAAAATAATACCTCACATAAAAAGGCTGAAAAAATAGCACAACAAAGCGCTAAAAAAATAGCGCAGAGTGCTAAAACCATAGCGCATGCTACTAAAAAAATAGTGGTTGCTAAGAAAAGCGCCCGGCCTAAGGACACTACAAGAAAGGTTATTATGAAAAGCAGAAATATTGCTTTGACTAAAGTATCTTTCGATGAGTTGCCAGGTTGGGATACTGCTGATGTAAAAAAATCTTTATTAGCATTTCAGAAGTCGTGTGAGACGTTTTTGAAGCAATCACCATCTCATCCGATTAGTACCCAACACATCAAATTAAAAGCCCGTGATTGGCATCCAGCATGTAAGGCCGCTTTAGCCCTGGATTCGGTTTCAGAAGATTCAGCAAAAGAGTTTTTTGAAAAATGGTTCCATCCTATTGAATTTGCGCAAAAGAAACCCGTCCATGGCTTATTTACAGGCTATTATATGCCTAAAATAAAAGGTACTTTAACAAAAAGTACTAAATACAATACGCCAATTTATGGGCTGCCAAAAGGCAAATATTCTACTTCCTATACTCGGGAGCAAATTGATAATGGCGCTCTTAAGAAAAAGGCACCTGTGATTGCATGGATCCATAGTCCTGCCGAGCGGCTCTTTTTAGAGATAGAAGGTTCAGGCGTGATTCAATTGCCTAATGGTGAAAATATCTATTTGGGATATGCAGGTGAAAATGGGGCTCCATACACCTCAATTGCCAAGGTGATGATTAATAAAGGGATTATGAGCCGGCATAATGCATCCAAAGCAGCGATTATTCGTTATTTGGAGAAACATCCTGAAAAAGCAAAAACGATTATTCAGAAAAATAAATCGTTCGTCTTTTTTGAAGATTTAAAAGAGCCCATGGCACTTGGCGCTCAAGGGATGGCTCTTACACCAGGCTATTCTTTAGCTGTAGATAAAAAATGGATTCCTCTGGGAGCTCCGTTGTGGTTGGATACCAAACGTCCTGATAAAGAAGATCAAGAGAATGAGAAACAATTCCAGCGCCTTATGATTGCCCAAGACACGGGTGGTGCAATTCGTGGGTTTATGCGTGGTGATATTTATTGGGGTTCAGGGAAGCTTGCAACATTTCTAGGCGAGCACATGAAAAATGAAGGCCATTATTGGCTTTTGCTTCCAAAAAATATTTTATCTCGGTTGGCTAAAAAATCACTTTAACTCCGTAATGCTTCTGAATGAATTAACAAACAGGTTAGTGCATCCTGGTATACAAAATACATGAGGGGGCATTGGTTATTGTCGAATAAATTCAAAGCAAAGTTGTTCCGATTGTCATAGCGCATGAAAGGATGGTAAATAGAAACCTTTTTGTAATATCTCATCACTCTAGAGGGGGAGATTTTTCTTACCTTCCGGGAGTGGTGGTGCAGAGTTAATGACATCCGTAATTAATAGAAACACAAAAGCAGTTAAAGAAAGATAAAGCAGGATTTTTGCTATAAGGATAAACGTAGGGTTAGCTCCTTTATATCTGTAAATGGCCATCAGAATTGCTAAGGCCAAAAAAGCAAAAGCGCCTGTTAACATTTGTTCTCCTTATGATGAAATTCCTTCTCATAGAGTAGTTCAAATTGCACCAGAAGTTGTCAATTAAACGTTCCGTATCTTAAATTTTGTTTCTTGATCCATTACAAGATCAGCCAAATCTAATGCTTTTTCTATAGTTGGATGAATGGACAATATTTTTATAAATAGAAAAGCGATCTGCCCAGACTAGGCGACTTACTAGAAATCAGTCACCGTTTTATATTGTTTTTGCTCATTTGGAGGACGAATAACTCAATGTCATTAATATATTATTTTTAGTTCAGCTTTTATTCGTTGGCA
Source organism: Legionella sp. 227 (assembly GCF_043161935.1). Classification (NCBI taxonomy): domain Bacteria; kingdom Pseudomonadati; phylum Pseudomonadota; class Gammaproteobacteria; order Legionellales; family Legionellaceae; genus Legionella; species Legionella sp. 227. Next base: position 2,047,938 of record NZ_CP171154.1, read on the forward strand.
TTCATCTTGAGATGTTTCTAATGTTGTTTGGGTCTTACGAACCGTTTGCGGTAAAATATTGAAAAATTTCATGCACGAAGTTCGCCATGAGGATTCATTATTATACTTTGCCAGTGTTAAATTTTCTTTATTTATATCCTTAGTGATTTCATCCAAAACATTGATAGCGTATATGAGTTTTTCATCAAGCTTTGCTTTCATTTCACCATAACTTTCTCTGACATAAGGGGCAATAAGGCCATTTTTCATGTCTTCAATTAAAGAGGTTAAATGAGCTAATTGTGATGAAAGGATCAAAAATTTTGCATCGGTTGCCCCGTATTTAAGGACTAATCGCCCAGCAATTCGCTCAAAATCGTGTTTCATTTTTTCTGCAACAGAGAGAATAACTGCATATTTTTCTCTAAAACGCATAAATAATTTGCTTAAATGCTCTTCAGAATTGTAATTCCTAAAGTAATCGGTATTTAGATTAGGGATAGTGGCGAGTCGATGTTTGTCTTTGTTAAAATTCTCTGAAAAATTGGTGAATGTTTCTCCATTATTATCATCTACCTTATAATAGTTTTTAAGCCGCGATAAATATTTTACGGCAGGGTATGCCTCATTTTCAGAAGGGTCGCAGATATAAGCCTCTTCACCCCATGTTGTGGGATCCAGGGGATTGCTACCAGCTTTTCTTCCGATAACTAGAAAGCAATGATCACCACCTTTTATATAAAAAACTTCTGCAGAAACATGAGGCTCATGATTAATAACATAATCTAAAGCAAGTAACGCATATTCATAACAATTTCCAACTGAGAATTTCTTACAAAGTTGAATACGTTGATAAAATTGTTGGGCATTACTATCAAATTCCAAAGAAAATTTAGGGTCCCGCATTGCCAAAATACGAAATTCAAACATCACCTCACTAATTGCTTTTTTTCGGATGTCACTATACATGTTATTGGCAGGCTGAGTTGTCCCTTCCAAAATAATTTCTCTAGCATATTTTACAGCTTTTCCTGCGATATCTTTGTTAGTCATAGGGTATCTAAAAATAAAAACAGAATTGAATAATAATAAATAAAAGGAGTTAAGTAATTATTAAAATAAAACACAAGCTGAACACTAAAACATCGTGGATAAGGTTAATTTTTGTTCATTTTTGGCTATAATTTATAAAAGCATATAAAAAGGAGTTAATATGCTGTCCAAGTTAGAGAGTGCCATTAAAAAAGAACTCCCATCTTTAGTGTTCAGGCTGATCCCAGGCACGGATTTAATTCCTACACGTAATACCCATGGCCCACGCCTAGAGTCTCTAAATACGGGCAACACTTTGCAATTAGGATATTACGGCCTTGTTAATTCGGAGGATATTGGTGGAAGGGAGGTGGAAAAATTATTACCTTGTCTGCAAGCAGAGCATCAAATTACTTCAATACTAGCGAATAATAGTGTTATAGATGATGCGGGTGCCGTATTAATCGCCAATTTCCTAAAAAATAATACTTCTCTTCGTGTTTTAGATATACACGCTAGTCAAATCAGTGAAGAAGGTTTATTTGTAATCATCGACGCCTTGAAATCAAATGATTCCTTAGAGTATCTGAATATAAGAGCAAATAAGATTACCAATAAAGTATTAGAGAGCCTTTCACTGACGCTTCAACAGCACAATACTTGTTTAAGGCAAATTGAGCTAACGCAAAACAGCGATGACCTATCAGAAAAAGCTTTAGATCAAGGGCTACTCACGAAAATTTACGAGCAATTACCTATTAATTTCGAGACGAGAAAAAGAGAAGAGCAAGAAAGGCAAATAGGGTTACTAGCCATTGGGGCAGAATCGCAGAAAGGCGGCGAACTTGAAAAAAGGCTACCGAAGGAGGTGATTGGTATTATCTCCTCTTATTTTCGCCCTCCACCTCAATCAAAACCTGGTGGGTCGAAGGAAGATGCGTCACCTACGGTGGGACCTAAATAGTCATATAGGCTAGGTGTACAGCCACAGAATTTGAGGCTCTGACTTTGTCCTGGAAAATAATATCCCTAAAATGGTTTCTTAACTCAATTATTCGCCTATATCCTCACTCCAGAGCTTACTATTTTGAGTAATGAAATGCCGCATCATGGTGATGCATTCTTTATTCTGTAAGACCTCAAGTTTGACACCATGAGATGTTAATAGCGACTCTTCCCCCATAAAGGTTTGATTTTCTCCAATCACAACATAAGGGATTTTATAAAGAAGAATGGCTCCGCTGCACATGGCGCAAGGAGAAAGAGTGGTATATAAAATGGATTGCTCATAAACTTTAGCCTGTTGTCTACCCGCATTCTCTAATGCGTCCATTTCACCATGTAAGATAGTGCTTCCTTTTTGCACCCGTTGATTATGTCCGCGCCCAATAATTTTGTTTTGATAAACAAGTACAGCACCAATGGGTATTCCACCCTGAGCAAGGCTTTGGCGTGCTTCCTTTAGCGCTTCTTCAAGATAACGTTGATGGGGCACTGACATGGTTATTCCTTCAAATGACCGTTTCAGTGAATATTCTCCAGCATTTAAATAGTAGAAACAAGAACCAATAGTACGAACTCATTTAAGTCAGCTGCTTACGTTGCATCAAGTCGCTTCATGATTAACCCCGACTGATTTTTTTATCCCCTCAAAAAAAATTTATTGTTCGCATGAATAACTAATTCCTTCAAGGGATGCTTCTGTTTTATCTAAGTACTTGTAAAATGTTAGACTCAATGACGTTGTGATTTTTGGAATCAACGTCAGAAATGACTTCTGCTCTGTTAAAAAATCTTGCGAAAATATCCATTTTTAGTTTTATGCCCTCTTTGTATTTTGATAAATCAGGATCCATTTCACAGGAGCTATTTTTGATTTTCCCCTTGCCTTTTCCAGTTTCTACTTCAAATGCTTCTTTGTTTTTCTTTGCTTTCTCTGTATCTGCAATCATTATATCTGCAGTCGCGCGAAGAAAAATTAATTCTGCTACTTCGTAGGGTATTTCGATCCCATTTATCTTTATTAAATTATTGCTTATATAGAAAAGATAATGGGCGTGTTTTTTTATTTCTAAACAGTATCTTATTAGTGCCACATCACCAGCTACAGGATGCTCTAGTCGAGTCATTACCTCTTTCTTTGTCATTTTCTTTGTAATAAAAATATGATTCTTATCCGCAAAATTTTTAAGTTGTAACAGGTTGGCGTTGCTCATAAGTTGATCAACTGGATAATTATCATAGATAATGCTTTGTTTTCCGGATTTCAATAACTGGCAAAGGAAACATAAGAAAAGAAATAACAAATAGAGCAAAATGACTGCAACAAACCCTGTGCCTATACTTTCAGGAATAATGTAGTAGAGCATAGCTTCTGAACAATATTCATCATGCAATTGTATGCACTCAGCCGGGTAGAAATCCGAATCTTGACAGCCATCGTCAGAATTAAGAATGCTGCCATTTAACCCATAGCATGTAGAACTAATACCATCAGTGTCACTCACCACTAAATTTTCCCAACGCTCTTCAAGCTGTGATCTTTTTATGAATCGAGTAACAAGATCATATAACAAATAACTAAAACCTCCTCCACAAGCCCCACTTACAAGAGTAGTAGTTGCTAACTTGATTAGACCATATTTCTGACGGCCGTTTAATTTCTGATCGTTGTTTAATTTAGGTTCCCTTTTAATAAACTGTATACAATGATTTATATTTTTATGACGAAATTCCAGCTCCAATAATAGAATTTCATAATTGCTACCCGCTTTTCTAAAAGATTCTATTTCAAGATAATTAGGCTTATGCTCCATTAGCGCTTGAATATCTTCCTTCTTATTTTTCTGTTCATTTTCTCTGGTGACTAGTGGCTGAGCTTCAAGATCAAATTGCGTGCTCGTTTTTTTCTTTCCTTTAGAAAACAGTCCAAACATTTCTACGCCTTATTTTTAAAATATTAATTTGTGCCTTTTTGTATTTAATCGTATTGAGCGGATGTATTTTTTTGAGCGAATCTATTGATAATAATCAATTTTCCTAAAAAATTAAGATGATTTTCCCATTTTGATAGGGAGGCAATTCTATAGAAAATGAAATGGTAATGCGAGTAATCAATGTGGTTAAAATTTTATATTGCAATGAACATGAAGCTCAGCAAGCGTAGTGGTGTTCAGCTGCATGAAGCCACAGTACAATAGGATATCCCGCTTAAAACGCTTCCTCTTGAACCTGCAGCTGACAAGCACCTGAACAATTTACCTGCTTCACCAGATCATGAGATTTTCCGCGACAAAGTCGGATATCCAGATGCTGTATTTAGTAAAGAAACAGATTGTATTTCCCCTTTTTGATTCTTTACCTGCTCCTTTTTCAAGGGCTTAAAAAACAATATCCTGGGTTGCGAATCAAATTTACTTAAAAGCGAATCTTCTTTCTTTTTTAAAGTGTTTTGCAAAATTTTTACTGAGGCAAAATTATTAGGATGTACTGTGGCAACAATCTCATCAGGTAGTCGCGATCCTTGATTTTCTTTAGACTGAGAGACAAGATATTGTATGTATTTCTTTCCAATTATAGCCATTTCTGTTCCATATCCTTTACCCCAAGAGGTATGATCAATAATATAACCTATTTCTGCAACATTCTCATGGCCACGACCTATTTTGTCATATCCTGGAGAAGGATAATAAATATTCAAACTTCCTATGAAAGTATTAGAGTTTAGATCATTAACAGAAAAAACACCGAATCTATCGCCTTCATTCCATTTATTTGTTTGCGTGGTGATAAATTTTTTTACGCTTTCTTCATTCCATGGATTTCCATCTCGGAACATTTGGACATTATTAACCTTGCCAAGGAGTAATTTATAGTGATTAGTTATTTCAAGCGTATCATATTGATTGAGGGAGCTCAGGGAGAGTCTTTCTGTTTTGATTGTAACGTAATTTTCTTCAATGGATATAATTATGCTACCAATTTTTTTTGACTCTATGGTGTCGGTCTTGCTAAACATGCGGGTCTCCACTTATTTACATTATTAAAATTAATTAGTTTTTCTTTTCTCTGTAGGATTGATGAAGTGTATAAGCTATTTTTTCCCTAATTCTTTCCATAGCACGTTCTATATGTTTGCCTGCCCAGGCAACTTATCTAATTTCTACAACTATCCTATTTTTTTGAAAAGGGTCGTTTCAGTAGATAAGATTTATTCGAGTTCCATTTTAAATGAACAGTACCATTTTTGCATGGTGCTTGTTTTTTGCCTTTTTATTGACTAAGTCGACTAAATTATTACAATGATGGCATCAATACTTTCGGAAAAAATCACATGCCAAGACACTATAACCAGCTACAAGATATTGATGTATTAAAGCAAAATCATAAAAATTTAATAGATGCGAGCGATGATTCTATGGAGATTGATGAAGAGCTGACATTAGAAAGTAACGAAGAGGAGGAGGGTAACAAGCCAGCATGGAGCATTGCGAACCTCATCCATTGCTCCCCTTTTTTACCCTCGGCCGTGATAAAAAAGGTTGGCTTGCAGTTTGAGCACCATAAAAACTGGCAGTTTGGATCGTGGATAAACTCAATAAGCTTGAATTGATCCTATTAAATATCTGATACTCTTAACTCAGATTGGTCTAAATAATGATCTTCATTTTGAAAATCGTAATCCTTTAAGCTGACATAGTTCCACGCATCGAGTATTTCTTGTCGCGCAACCTCCCAATCGGTACCTCCTTTATCTGAGCCTTGCCAAGACAGTGGCGTGAAATAGGGAGTTATTAAATGTTTAAACGAGAGGATTTCCGTTATGGTATTTCCCTCATGGCCATATCCACATTTTTCAATTTGCAATAGTTCATGATAGCTTTTGGCACGCGCCTCAAATGGAGAAAGCCCTATAGAGGCTTCATCGAAGAGCATATTTTTTTTCTTAGGTGTTATATACCCAATTAGATAAGGTCTGATAAATGTAGTTGCTTTTCTTTTACCTTCATTGGAGCCAGAACATCGAATAGTTCCATTTTCATGAACTAAATATAAACTCGACCCCCGTTCACTTTTTTGATCGTTGGTGATAAAAATTACAGGTTTATTGAGGGGGCCAGAAAAAAGATAAGAATAATTGAGGCATTGTTTCTCTTTCATGGAGTACTTACCGCCTAAATGGAAGCGAAGTGTGCTCTAAACAATAATAAATAGCAACCTCTTTGCATGAGTTATTCTTGGTTTATAGAGGGAGCATTTCATGTTCGTCTGGGATAGGTGGTGAAGAATTAAAAGGGTTTTCAAAAAGTGTTTTTGAGGGAGCAATTTATGGGTTATCGTCTGATAACCCATAAAATTTAACTTGCTCTAGTTAAAAGCCCGAGTACATCGTACTCCTAACATGTAATACTTAACACCAGTACTCTGAAAACTGGCTCCGCTGTCAAAGATTTGGGACCACGCGTTGAATTGTTTAAAGGTGGAGTCCTCAGTAGAGCTATAATAGCGGTTTGTAAGGCAGTTTGCACCCAGAGCGCAGGAGGTGCTTGGAGTTGGGCTAGAAGCAATACCAATTAAAGCAGGTAAATCATCGATGATGTTTTGCGTGCCAGTAACACAACCAGAACCATTGGATTCGGGACCCATCTCACAAATCGCCGGTAGATACCAGTCTGCATAACCATTGATTGTCTGCGCACAGAGTCCTGCAGCGTAATAGGTTAATGGGGTTGGTCCAGGAGTGGCTGTGAATCGCGGGGCTCCAAAATCGTTATAGTGAGTTATGAATGTATTATAGAAGGTTAGCAGGTTGTCCGTATTACACTGACCATCGGCATTTCCCTGGCATGCTCTAAATGACGAAGCGGTAAATGGGTCCGTATTGGTATACGTTGCCGCAAAAGCGGTTTGAAACTCAGAAAAAGTGGGCGACGGACTCAATGGAGTCGACGTATTATCAACTCCAGGGATTACGTCGTAACTTACATCCTGGGGATCAAAGGGATAAGTCCCATGACCTGTACCCCCATTTGAGCTATAAACAATGCCAGGAGGTACCGGTTCCTGATCGACTAAAGAAACCACCTTGCCGCCAATGCTCTGAGATCGATTCGCCGTTTCTGTCATGGCAAAAATATATCCCCCTTGATAAATACAGCCATAACCCAGAACTTCTACATTCACTGAGGTTTGGAGTGCATTATTTGCAGTGACCGAGATCACACCAGGTATTGGCGCAATTCCCGTAGTACATGCCGCATTGCCTGCTCCTGAGGTGGCTGTGGTGCCAGGAACCACGGTAATCGTGCACGAACCACCAGCTGGAAGAACAGTGCCGTTGGTGCAGGCGGTGGAAGAGGTTGTGTCTACTGTAGTTCCCGCTGGCCATGTGGGATAACTAATGGATAATCCGGTTGTAGGAGCATCCCCGTTGTTGGTGATGGTAATCACTCGGGACTGTCCTGAAGGTTGTCCATTTAAGGTAAGTCCCTTGATGCTGAGTGCTAAATTCGCCGTACTCGCACTTAACTCTTGTGCCACAGTAATGGCTAAACTATCTGCTTTACTCGGGCTATAACACTCATTGGAATTAGGTGTCCCATCAGGATTAGCTTGACACAGAATAGGTCCTCCAGAGAGTCCGCTGGTAGGCAGTGCACTGCCGTTAATGGTTAATGACAGCAGGCAGGTAGGATTTGGAGAGCCTTTGGGACCAAGCAGACAAGGACCGTTTTGACTTACCCCTGTTTGTGACTTGATAACCAGGTTATGAGGCTTTCGTGAATTATTGGTTACAGTGTACTGTACCTCAACAGTGGCTGTTGAGGCCACTGTTGCTTTAGGTGGATGATTGACATCTGGTGTAAAACTCCAGACAGGAATTCCTGCCTGCACTGCACTGATAAAACAACAAGTACTGAAACCGATGCCCAATTGTGGCATTAAATGTGCTAATTTCATGGTTGTGTCCTTATGCGATGTAGGTGAGGTTGAATAAAACACCATTGGTATAGAGATGATTTAGTGTCAGCCCGCTGTTTTCGGTTTGCTCCTCGGCACGGCCAAGACTGCTTTTACCCCAATCAGAAAATTCATAGCCCACCCCAACCTGCCAATGGGATGTTAATGCCTTTTGCACGCCAGCACCTACCGTATAGCTGAACGCTGTTTCAGTGTGGGATGCAAAATTTGGATTAGGCAGTGCTTCAAAAATCAAGGGTGTATTATGAAATGCATGGGCATCGTTGAAACCAACACCGATACTGCCACTTACCCATGGAATAAGCCAATAGCCCATGTCGGCCAAGAGTTTACCTTTTACGGCTACATGAGTGTGCTGAATTTTATATTCATAGGTAAAATTATCAAACTCAGGGTCCGCATCATCCCATATATGCCCAGAAAGTTTTGCATTACTGGTTGCTGCAACGGCCACGCCCAATTGACCTTGCAGGGTTTGTGACAGCCACTTTTGCAGACCCAAAAAAACCTCACCATCGAATAAAGTGTTCGTGGATTTAGTCGCTGCGTAGGTCTTTTCTATATCTGGTGCCAGATAAAAGGTTTGCGTTTTGCCACCATCTTCCCAAACTGGACCTACACTGACCGTGCCTACCCAAGCCCAAGCAGGATGTTGCGTTATAGGCCCCATAGTGCCTGCGAGCGCACTACTGGTTGTAAGACTGGCTGATAACAGCAGTACAACAGAATTCTTATTCATTAGTTCTCCTATACTAAAAACGGTTCATAAAAAACAGGGGGGTAAGACAAGCAATCTCATATAACAAACTGGTTGATGTGCTAAAGAACACGACTTTTTTCAAACAGCAAAATAAAGAAATCAGAAAAAAACCCAGAAAATGAATGGGGATGGAGGTAAGTTGAGTTGAATAGATAGTCCAGTTGTTCATTAATCCCTAAAATAAGTTTCCAAGAGTAATGCTTACAAAAATTTTAAGCTGCAAACATACCTAGGCCATCCTATCTTAATTGTTACAAAAATGCAAAAAACCCCAGTAATTTCAATAACTCAACTCCATTATTTTGCCCTGGTATTGTACGTGTTAGTGGGGTTGATTTTGCTTATCCTGTTAACGTTCGCACTTCTGTTTCATGTTGTAAAACCAGGTTTAATTTCTATAATTTTTAATAAAGCTTTTATTTGGAGTAAGGCAATGAGTCGTTGTTCACTAGCATTTTTATTCACTTTAATTTCAATGGCCAATTCCGCCTTCAGTGATGAAGTCTCTGAGGTACCTAATAAAGCTCAAACCAATAATATTCTTGAGCAAACAAAACAAAAACTTGATCATGCGAATCAAATTGAGAAGGATAATTTTGAGAAAGGCATCCAACAAGGGGAGGGGCAGTCTGATAAAAGTAATTAATACACTAGGGACTAAAATTTTTATTCATATAATGAACAGCAATACGTTTCATGCTTTCAACGGTTATTTTTCCTACCCATATTTTTGACCGAGTTTTTTAAATTTAATTCAAACGTTCTCCTATCAACGTAATCAAGCTTTGGTTATCTATTTTTTCCTATCTGAATAAAAAAGCAAAAGGCAATGCGTGCCCCTGCGCACGGCTCTTGATGAGTCACAGAACACAGGAACTTGCCCTTAAAATAAGTATTAAGTCCAAGCAAAGGACCTAAATTAAACACACTGTTGACAAATAGGTTTGAATGAGTTGAAATTTTTGCTCTGAATTTTAAATCAGAACAGTGATTAATAGAGATTTATTATGTTTACAATTAAATTTAATGGAATTGTTATTGGTACTCTTGACGATAATGCGAGTGAGGATAGTTTAAATCGATTAATCGGTCGTCATCTATTTGGAGAGTTTGTAGTTGGTCGGCTTTCAAACTCTGTTCGACAATCCTCTGGATGGCCTACCCTAAACCCCAAAAGTTCAATCCATATTGATTATAGGGTTACCTTTCCTGTTGCCTCTCACGACAAAAATATTAAGGGAAAACCATTAATGCAATATTTCACAAAAGAGGAATTTAAAACGGGATTAGAGATTACAATACAACGCAAAAAAAAGGAGTCTATTTATATTGAAAGTGACATGGTGCAGCAAAGGAAAAACTTCATAAATCAACTCAAGGTTACTTTGTTTGCATTGGCAAGCAATCGCCTCGATTCTCTGCCCCTTCTTCCTATTGAACTGATTCAACTTATTGTATTCAAAGCTAGCCCACATACAGTGACCATGGAGCACATAAATAAGTGGACAGAAGATATTTTAAAAAGAGATATGAAAATAGTTGAATCATTTACTGAGCGCCAGAGCAAGGATATTACTTTTTTTAGACCCCAAAACAGGCATTCGCAAACTGCATGCGACAATTTTTTGAATCTGAGTATTGTCACTCTGGGAGCCATTGCAGTTGTTGGAAGTATGATATCGTAAGATTGTCATTGGGGAAGGCCTTGCTTTTTTTCCTATTTAATTCTTGAATAATACAAATTAGCAATCAATAGCCATGATCACCGAAACTTAGAAGCCAGCGAAACCATAGAAAATCGATATAAAGACCCAAAATACGCATTATTTAATAACTCAAGGATATGCTCCATAATTAATTTTTTCGCTCTTGCATTCCAAAAGATAATGGATTGTGTCACTGAAACGTTAAATGTCACTTTACAATTTTGCCAGTTGGTTTCGCACTGATTTTTGCCGGAGTGAGGTTGTTAGTGATACGGGAGATAGCCCTATCTATTCGTCGTTGAAGCATGATTTCGACCATGACTGTTTCATTCGGATGAAGAATTTTGTGCATGTCAGCGAGCGAAGAATGAAAATCCAGTAATCTGTAATAGGCAAGGGCTTGGCTGCTGGCTTCAGGGTGTGCCTTAATTCGAAACCCCAGATTACCTTGCATTTTTGGCGTATTGATCCCGGCCTCCATGATATCGTAGTCAAGAAAATAGGTCAGTTTTCCCCGATCACGCTGGTTTCGCTGGCGGTCTGCGAAGAAACCTACAGGAAGCGCATCCTCACTATATTGGGGGCCTGCAGTGAGATAAAGATCATAATCATCAAGATGATTGCCTCGGTCATCAATGAGTCGGAATATAATCATGGAGTAGCGATTGGTGATATACTCGCGCTTATAAATTAGCGTCTTCACTAGTTCTGTATGCTCATTTTTTTGCGTTTCTTCAGTAAGCTTATCGAGTTTTTTTGCCAATGTATTATAGGTGTCACGATTTTTTACTTGCAGGCATTTTAAGACCCATATCGCCGTAGGATGAGTGGCAGCATTGGCCATAGTAATACTGCGAATAATTCCCATATTTTTACCGGAATGCGAAGATCCAGGAAGAACTCCGAAAGCCATTGGCCGTGCCCGTCTCATTTTGGCAACCACAAGACTTTCTCCATTATTTCCCTCTTGATGTAACTTTAATAGACTGTAATTCATATTTGCAGCAGCTACTCGTACCACTCCATCCGATCCGGCTTCGCCGGTGTAGGAATTAAGCGCATCATAAAGTTGGCGATCAATCTTCTGTCCTGTAAGCACAAAGCAATAGATTCCATGAGCAGTGCAATCGTAATCAAGCCAACTTTCATTAAGTTGCCAGCTCATATCACTCCCAAGCTCAAGCCAATCAAGTACATGCTGCCCCGGTTCAATACCTTCAAAAAAGCTTTTTATACGACCTAGTCTGGATTTACCGAGTTGGGCAAGCGCAGAACCATGGTTGGCGGGAGCCAACATGATAAGATGGCTCAAGGGGCATTTTGCAAGATTATTCTTAAAGTATAAATCCATCCATTTGCGGACAACAGGGCCACCGGTAGAGTGGGTGATGCAAGCAAAACGCTCCCCTTGTCGCAGCTTATCGGCAATTTCATCACGTATTGCATGATCGAATGCACGTGCTATATCGTCGACTGTTACTGTATCGTTAAAGCTGATATAACGTCCAAGATAGATATTACCCACTTGAATATCCAACGTTCCATCTTTGCTCTGACGTTCAAGCCATTGAGGAAGCTCCCCATAAGTATTGGTATGTGTGACACTCCAACCATGGACAAAGATAACAATCATAACTCTCCTTAGCTTATTTCACTCAACAAGGGGCAGGGTGGAATAAATCGATGGTATTGGATTATTTTACAATGAGATAGCCAAGTCAAATTAAAACTTGATGTCCATTTGAAACCAAGACCTATACTTGAAGCAGTGTCCTATCAATAAGACGAGCAATGTCCTGAAATTGCTGGACTATACTCATTATATGGAGTTCAAGGAGGAGAAAAAAATGCTTTCTATTCAGCTTACCCCTATTATTTCAATAATTGCTGGAGTTTTAATCCTGCTTTTACCACGACTATTAAATTATATTGTCGCTATTTACCTGATTATTGCTGGCATTGTAGGCTTGGGAGTTTTGCATTAAGAAAACTGATCCATAGCTGCATTAGATGAACACCTTTATCTTTAAGTTGTCGAGCAAACTACAAACCAAGACCTCTATTGGCTCTGGTAATTAGTGTTGTTTTCATAGGAACCTGCTTTGTATTTGAAATTTGCCGGGATCAGAAAAGCTCGTTTTTTTAAAATTCCAATTGTTTCATATCTAAAAAGTAACTATTAAATCAATTCGTAGTATAGTCATATTCACTTATGAATGACTTTTAAGAGTCAACATAGAATACACATATAGAATTGTTTGCGCCTTTGCACTTCAGAAAAGGCTAAGGCGATGCAAAAAATTATATTTTAATCAGGAGAACTAGATGTGGATTAAGGATTTATTTATTGATATCCCTAAACGAGATAATGCACCTGAGACCAGATTGCATATCCGTATAGTCTGTGAAAACGAAGCTAATCTCGACAAAATGCCCTACGTTTTTATGCTTCCTGGCGGCCCTGGTGCCAATCATTCTCACTACAAGGATTATGAATGCTTAAGTACAACGGGCAATATAGTATTCATTGATCCCAGAGGATGTGGATTAAGTGATAAGCAAGACCCTGCATCCTATACTATGGACAATTATATTCGGGATGTGGATGAAATTCGTAAATCCCTTAATCTGGAAAAAATAGTTCTATTGGGTAAATCCTATGGAGCGATGTGCGCTCTAGGATATACTCTGGCCTATCCAAAATATGTTTCAAGTCTTATCCTGGCAGCTGGTTCTCCAAGCTTTAGAAACCTTGAAACAGCGCGTCTTAATGTGGAAAAAAGAGGATCTCTGGCTCAACAAAAAGCTTGTGAGCACTTATGGGAGGGGACCTTTAAAAGCGATGAAGAGCTGGATAATTTTTTTGATGTCATGGATTCTATGTATTCTTGGAGGAAAAGACATAATCTTCCTGTAAATCGACCAGCTCCAGATTATGTTTTTGCACATGAGCCTTTAAACCAGGGTTTTGGTGGATTTTTACGTACATTTAATTATGAAGATCGCTTGCATGAAATAACCTGTAAAACGCTCATTTTGGTAGGCGAAGAAGACTGGATTACCGATAAGAAACATTCTGAATTCATGGCGAACAGAATCCCTAACAATCAATATATCGTGTTTGAAGACGCAGATCATTCCTTGGAGTCTGATGTTCCGGGAGTATTCTTCCCAAGTATTGAATCTTTTTTGAAAAGCCAATGTGAAAAAAGAAATTCACATCATTTTTTTCAAAATGAGCATAAGGGGGAAAAAGCAAATTTGATTGTTGATGAAACAAAAAAATGTTCATTCGGCTAAAAATTAAAAGAGTTCATTTGCAAAGTAATGTTGGGTTGTTTTGACCCAACAAACTATTTTATCCCAATGCTCGATCTTGTTGATATGCTGGTGGATGAAACCAACTCGGCAGATGGTTATTCAATAAATCCAATTCGATTGGTTGGTGTAACTTCTCCTGAGTAGTTTTAACTTGATGGATTGTCGATAGTTGAAAAGTTTACTTTAGTGAATTTAGCTTATAAATTTTTTATTTTTAATGGTCGGAGTGACAGGAATTGAACCTGCGACCCCTGCCTCCCGAAGGCAGTGCTCTACCAGGCTGAGCTACACTCCGTGTGAGAGTCGTACTATATAATATGGTTTGCATTGAATTCCTGGGTTCACTGTGCTGCACCCAGACTTCTTGAATCAATAACTTCTTTGCAAAGCGAATTGAGCCAAATTAATTAGTGCTTCTTTATATTTTGAATCAGGTAGGATCACCAAAGAGGATAACGCTTTGTCAACTTCTTGGGCGGCGATGTTCTTGGTATATGCTATCGCTTTTGTTTCTTCCAGGGCCACAAGAATATCCGGTAAAAAATCCAAGCTGCCTTTTTTCAGGCTTTCTATAATTTGTTGTTTTTGTAGTTCGGTACCGTGCTGTAATGCATGAATTAAAGGCAAGGTAGCTTTTCCATCAGCTAAGTCGTCCCCTATATTTTTGCCAATAGTTTTGGCATCAGAGCAATAATCCAGAGCATCGTCTATAAGTTGAAATGCATTACCCAGATGCAGTCCATAGGCATAGAGGCTGTCTTGCATTTCCTTGGAGGCATTGCTGATTATCGGGCCTATACAGGCAGCAGCAGCAAATAAAAGCGCTGTTTTTGCTCGAATTACATCAAAGTATTCATCAAAGGTTAGCGTAGGATTATGACGGTTTGATAGCTGTTTTACTTCGCCACAGCTGATCTCAAGAGCTGTCTTGGCAAAAAGCTTGAGTACCTCTGGGTTACCAGAATCAACAATTAATTCGATGGATTGAGTAAAAAGATAATCACCCACTAAAATACTTGCTTTGCTACCCCAAATATCATTTGCCGTCTGCCGTCCTCTTCTTAAGGTGGATTCGTCGATGACATCATCGTGTAGCAGCGTCGCTGTATGGAAAAACTCCACCATAGCAGCCAGAGTAATATGCTCTCTACCTTGATAACCACAGGCATTACTTGCTAAAAGAACTAACAATGGACGCAGTCTTTTGCCGCCACTTTCTATTATATGGTGGGACATATCATCAATTAAACCGATTTGTGATTCGATTTTATTAATAATAAGCGCATTAACTGCATCAAAATCGTCACTAACCAGCGTGCGTATACTGTCAATCGACATTGTTTGTCCTCTACGATTCAATCAGCAAATGCTAAGGTTTGTGCATACGAATTGTCAAGTAAAAGTAGGTTTAACTTGCAAGTACTCAGCCCCAGGTTCGGCCAAGGCATACGATCTTTTCTTGAGTTATTCGCTGCACTCGAGCTTATACATTAAATCGAAAATGCATGACATCGCCATCGCAAACCACATAATCTTTACCTTCCAGACGTAATTTTCCTGCTTCTTTTGCACCTTGTTCACCTTTACAGGTGATAAATGCATCATAGGCAATGACTTCTGCGCGGATAAAGCCTTTTTCAAAGTCCGAATGGATAACGCCTGCTGCTTGTGGCGCAGTAGCTCCTTTAGGAATAGTCCATGCTCTTACTTCTTTGACGCCCGCAGTAAAATAAGTTTGCAAGCCTAATAACTCATAACCTGCACGAATCACGCGATGTAATCCGGGTTCACTTAAACCTAAGTCTTCCATGAATTCTTGGCGATCTGCTTCATCTAGTTCAACTAACTCTGCTTCAGTTGCAGCACATAGAGCAACAATGCTGGCTTTTTCTTGCAACGCTAAATTCCGAACTTGATCCAGTAAAGGATTGTTTTCGTAACCGTTGTCATCGACATTTGCAATATAAAGCACGGGTTTTGCGGTAAGCAGAAAAAGTCGGCGCGCAATAGGTTCTTCTTCAGCACTCAATTCTAGGGTGCGGACGGGATAGCCTGCATCAAGATGCGTCTTGATTTTTTCCAGGGTTTTCATCTCAAAAATTGCTTCTTTATTACCACTACGACTGTTTTTTCCTGCTTTCAATATGGCTTTTTCAAGAGTATCCATATCGGCTAAAGCCAGTTCTGTATTAATGACTTCTATGTCACTGAGTGGATGTACTTGACCTTCGACATGAACTACGTCGGTATTTTCAAAACAGCGTACTACATGGGCAATGGCGTCCGTTTCACGAATGTTAGCCAAAAACTGATTACCTAAGCCCTCGCCTTTAGATGCTCCTTTGACAATACCAGCAATATCAACGAATTGCATGGTTGCTGGGAGTACTTGTTGTGGTTTGACTATGTCACTCAAAGCATCAAGACGGGGATCAGGAACAGTAACTATCCCAACATTGGGTTCTATTGTACAAAAAGGATAGTTTGCCGCTTCAATACCTGCTTTGGTGAGTGCGTTGAACAGTGTTGATTTACCAACATTGGGCAAGCCCACGATGCCACATTTAAATCCCATGTGTAGTTACCTCTATATATTAAAACGAATGTGAGTTCAACATAGAACGTCATTCCCGTAAAAATGTGGGGCATTTTATACGGAGCCATTCTACATAATTCGGTTCAATCTAAAAAAAGGTATCTTCTCAGATTGAACTCACCTTATATCTATACTAACTGCTACCTTTCATTAAGCTGCATTCAAATTCTAGCCAGAATTTTTTTGCATCATAGATAAGCAGTTTTTAAACATTCAATTGATTCATTGCCCTGGCTAAATCACCTGAGAATATTAAAGGCATTACTGCTACGCCTCTATCAATTGCATCATAAATTAACTGTCTGTCTTGTGCCGAGGGTTTGCTGAGCACAAATTGATGAACTAAATCTCTATGGCCAGGATGACCTATTCCTATTCGTAAGCGGTGAAATTCTGTGCTGCCTAATTGGGCTATTATATCTCTTAAACCATTATGACCACCATGGCCTCCACCTGTTTTAAGTTTAATGCGTCCTGGTGGTAAATCCAGTTCATCATGAACCACCAATATTTCTTCAGGTGAAATTCGGTAAAATTGACTAATAAGTCGGGTAGGTTGACCACTATGGTTCATGAACGATAGAGGCAAAACCAGCTTACCTGAGTGCTGATTTAATTCCAAATCAGTCAGTTCGGCCTGCATTTTTTTTTCCAGCTTAAAACAGGCACTATGGCGCTGAGCTAAGGCTGAGACTAACCATCCACCAGCATTATGTCGAGTATATTCATAAGCTGAACCTGGGTTACGCAAACCAATGATAAGTTTAATGGCCATGATATAGTTCTTGATAGGGGGTTGGTGCTTATGTAGCCTGGGTTATGATTCGCTTAACCAGGCTACATTTTACTACGTGTTACATTGATTCAAGCAAACTTGAATGATTACTCTTCGTCTTTTGCAGCATTAACAGTAGGTACCTCAGAAGCTGAAACCTCTGTAGCCTCTGGTGCTTCCTCTTCTGTTGCGCTTGCTCGAGGCATGTGAATGCTCACAACAGGAGCGTCATGACTGCCATCGGCAACATCAACAGTCAGTTGTACCCCTTTAGGCAATTTCAAGTGAGATAGGTGAACCACCTCATCCATTTGAACATTGGACATATCTACTGCGATAAACTCAGGTAAATCTTTTGCCTGACAACGAACTTCAACTTGAGTCATGGTATGGTTAATAATACCACCCGCTTTAATGCCAGGAGCTTTGTCTTCATTGATAAAATGAATTGGCACTAATTTAACCAGAATGTCTGTTTTAGAAACGCGTTGTAAATCCATGTGCATTACAAGTGGTTTGTAAGGATGACGTTGCAACGCTTTTAAAATAACATGTTCGACTTTGCCATCAACTGTAATATCAAAAACACTGGAATAGATACTTTCAGTTTCCAACGCCTTAACTACTTTATTGTGTTGAAAGTGAATTGACATTGGTTTTTTATCCCCGCCATAAATAACAGCAGGTACTTTATTTTCAAGACGACGTAGGCGGCGGCTCGCACCTTTCCCCATATCCGTTCTTGTTTGTGCTTCTAAAAGGATGTTTGACATTGTATACTCCAAAGTTATATAAGTGCCCTATTTAATTTAATCCGCGACCAGATTAAACACCGGATTATCAATTAAAAAATCCAGAAAGGGTGGCGAAGTATACAATATTTTAAAATGAACTTGAAGTCATAGGCATAATTTCATAGAATATGCGACTTTATTGAATTTGTGATAGCCAATCAGGCGAGTTGGAGAAAAATTATGTATGCGGTAATCAAAACTGGCGGTAAGCAATACACCGTGAAGGAAGGTGATGTGTTAAAAATTGAATTACTGCCTGAAGATGTTGGCAATGAAATACAATTTAAAGAAGTACTCATGTTGGCTGATGGCGATAAAATCGTGTGTGGTACTCCATTAGTTGCCAAGGCAACTGTGAAAGCTGAAGTGCTTGATCATGGCCGTCACAAGAAAGTCAAAATTATCAAGTTTCGTCGTCGTAAGCACCACATGAAACACATGGGGCACAGACAATATTATTCACAAGTTAAAATTACTGCGATAAGCAAGTAAGAGAGGATAGAAATGGCTCATAAGAAAGCAGGTGGTAGTACTCGTAACGGCCGCGACTCGAATCCCAAGTACCTTGGAGTGAAGCGTTATGGTGGTCAATTTGTTAATGCGGGTGAAATAATTGTAAGACAACGTGGCACACGTTTTCATCCAGGACCTGGTGTTGGTTGTGGTCGTGATCACACCTTGTTTGCCTTGGTTGAAGGTTTGGTACAATTTGTTGTCAAAGGTGAAAAAAATCGTAAGTATGTAACTATAGTCGCAGAACAAAAAGAAGAAGCTGCAAACTAATTAAGTTATATTACTATAGCCAGAATTCTGCTTAGAGTGGACTTGGTTTTTTATGGTGTGTTTCGGATTATGGATTTTACTTTATAATCTGAATTACATGCTATACCTAAATGCAATGTTATTAACCCCGGCAACGGGGTTTTTTTTTATTTCGAGGTTGGTCATGAAATTCGTTGATGAAGCAGTAATAAAAATAGAAGCAGGCCATGGTGGAAATGGTTGTCTTAGCTTCAGACGCGAAAAATTCATACCAAAGGGTGGCCCTGATGGTGGTGATGGGGGCGATGGCGGTAGCGTTTATTTCGAAGCAAGTACGGATTTAAATACCCTTGTTGATTTTCGTTATATGCGTCATTACAAAGCCGGTAATGGGCAGCAGGGTATGGGCGGCAATTGTACTGGGAAAAAAGGCGATGATTTAATAATAAAAGTACCTGTTGGTACTATGGTTTATGATGTGGATACTGGGGAATTGCTGGGTGATATTAAAGAGCCAGGCGTGCCAGTGTTAATTGCTCAAGGTGGATTTCATGGGTTGGGGAATACACGCTATAAGAGTAGTGTGAATCGCTCTCCACGGCAGACCTCTCCTGGAAGTCCAGGGGAAGCTCGACATTTACGACTCGAATTACGGGTTTTGGCGGATGTAGGTTTATTAGGCTTACCTAACGCAGGGAAATCAACTTTAATTCGTGCTGTTTCCAGTTCAAAAGCTAAAGTCGCTGATTATCCTTTTACCACATTACATCCCAGTTTAGGTGTAGTCAGTGTTTCTTCTCACAAGAGTTTTGTCATGGCTGATATTCCGGGGCTCATTGAAGGAGCATCTACAGGGGCTGGACTTGGTCATCGGTTCTTAAAGCATCTTTCGCGGACCTGTGTGTTACTTCATGTAATTGATGTTGCTCCTGTTGATGACAGTGATCCGGTTGCATCAGCTAAAACAATTATTCATGAATTAGCAGAATACAATCCAGAGCTTTTACAAAAACCGCGATGGCTGGTATTGAACAAAATAGATATGTTGCCTGATGCAGCAAGTAGGGAAGAGCGAATAAAAACCATAGTTAAGGGTTTGAATTGGAAGGATAAAGTATTTGCTATTTCAGCAATCAGCGGTGAAGGAACACAACAGTTGTGTTATTCACTGATGCAGCTGATTGATGAGATGAAAGAGTCTGAAGCATAGCCATTCTGCAGCATGTTCTACTACTGCAGCAGTACGATAAGGTATATTATGGGTTTCATGACCTTTCTGCTCGTGATTGCTGTAGTCGATAATTAATTGTGTGGTTCCTCGTGTTGGTAGTTGTTGCCAGTATTCGGTTAAGCCAGTCAGATGAAAAAATAATTTATTTTTATGCAGACCACTAAAATCCAATAAATGATGGGTATGAGGTCTAGTAAGCAATAATTGCAATAAACCACCCGTGGCTTCATCAATAATGGTTATTGGTTCATTAATGTGCAGGATTAATTCCCGTAAATTTTCAGAAGCTTTTTTATCTATGCCACTAATGATATGTGGCTCTAGGATAGGGTCAACAATAGCTTGTATCTGCTCGACACGATTAGGCATACAACGAACCTTGAATTCGATATAAGGTGATTCCCAGCGATAACCAGTTTGACAATCAATATCCTGCAGCGCATCTTCTAATTTTTGAGCAATTTCACTTTCTGCCAAGCCAAAAATTCGCCACTTAAGTATTTGTTTTTGACTGTGACTTGTTTGTTGTAGTATGGGTAATACATATTGATTAAACATAGGCAAACATTCTCGTGGAGGACCAGGTAATAAAAAAAACTTTTTATTATTCCACGGGTAGTAACATCCTAAAGCACTACCCAGAGGATTGGGTAAAAGTTGGGCGTCTTTAGGAAAGAGGCTTTGTTGAATATTCCCTGGATTGAGATCGAGATTTGCATCACGAAGCCGGCTTTTTATATGTTCAAGAGCGATAGAGTGTTGAATTAACTCCTGGCCAGTAAATTGAGATAGGGCAAAGCGCGTCAGATCATCTGTGGTTGGCCCAAGCCCGCCAATGATAATTATAATGTCATGCTTCTGGGTCAAGAAGTGTAAACAGTTGATGATATCATCCTCTTTATCACTGCATGAAACATGGAAACCTAAAGACAAGCCTTCAGAGCTTAGCGCATGGGCTATATCACGCCCATTCGTATTTAAAGTATCACCATGAACTATTTCGTCACCGGTTGCTAAAATGCCTAACGTCATTGCCTGTTTCCGAGTGTTAAGTAGGAATTTGATTTTATAGCATAATTTGAAAAAACTGTAATAGTTGTTGACATTTATCCGCAAATTGCCTAATAACTAAAAAAGGTGGTTTTTTTTAAGATAACTATCCATCGAACTACCTAATTTTTACGATTTTTGTATGTGAGGAGAAATTATGGAATTTTCAAGCCGTTATGTAGCGCATGTACCTGACGCTCAAGGGTTTGTTAATTATTCGAAACAAGAACACTCTATTTGGAGTATTTTATTTGAAAGACAAATGAAATTATTGCCAGGAAGGGCTTGTGATGAATTTCTAACCGGATTAAAAACGTTAGGCATTCAATCTGAGGCCATTCCACAAATTCCAGATCTAAATCAAAAACTTAAAGCAGAAACGGGTTGGCAAGTGTCTGCAGTCGCTGCGTTAATTTCTGCCCGCGAATTTTTTGAATTATTGGCAACAAAACATTTCCCCGTAGCTACATTTATTCGTAATGAAGAAGAATTGGATTATGTAAAAGAGCCTGATATTTTCCATGAAATTTTTGGTCATTGTCCTATGCTGACGGACAAGGTTTATGCAGAGTTTGTTTACGATTATGCTCAGAAAGTATTAACTTTTCCTGAGTCCGATTGGCCGTTACTGCAACGTATGTTTTGGTTTACTGTTGAGTTTGGCTTAATTAACAGCATGCAAGGTCTGAGAGCATATGGAGGTGGGATACTGTCCTCGATTAGTGAAACAGTATACAGCGTGGAAAGCGATATTCCGCTGCGAGTCATGTTTGATCCAATCGCTGCATTTCGCATGCCCTATCGTATTGACATGTTACAACCCGTTTATTTTGTAATTAATGACTACCAGGTTTTATACGATTTTGTTTCATCGGATATCGGTAAACTTATGGCTCGAACCCGAGAATTAGGGGAATTTCCGCCGCTTTTTAAGGTGGATCCGAATAATCCTAATATTCATATTCGAGCGTGTTAAAGGTATATATATTGTAATGAGCAGCCAGTCTTGTTAACATCGAGCAACCTGTTTGTTCATTGGCTGTCTTAAGTCAAGGAGCATTATTTGATTAAAGTATTAATTGTTGATGACCATGCATTGGTTCGAATGGGGATTCGACGATTACTCGAAGATATGTCGGATGTAGAGGTAGTTGCTGATGCAGAAAGTGGTGAGCAAGCTTTGGCATTAGTAAAAAAACATTCCCCCGACGTGGTCCTTTTAGATATGAAAATGCCTGGAATTGATGGCTGGGAAGTAACGCGTCGTCTAAAAAAATCAAATCCGCACGTTAAGGTTATTGCTGTAACTGCAATGTGTTCTGATGTGTTGCCTACTCGAGTATTACAATTAGGTGCCATGGGCTATCTGACGAAAGAATCAGGTGCTGAAGAAATGGCGGCTGCGATACGTAAAGTTGCTAAAGGCGAGAGATATTTAAGTGCTGAGATTGCTCAGAAAATGGCGATCAATAGCTTGGAAGAAGTACAAGGCTCACCTTTCGATGTGTTATCTGAACGCGAAATGCAAGTCATGTTGATGATTACTAGTGGTATGAATGTTCAGGAAATAAGTGACCGGCTATTCCTTAGTACCAAAACGATTAATGGGTATCGTTACCGTACATTTGAAAAATTAGGTATTAAAAATGATGTAGAGCTTACTTATTTGGCTCTAAAGCATGGAATTATAGAAAATCCCATCGATCTGGCGTCAGAAGATTAAAGGGCTTTTTAGCACCGATTAGCGCAGCATAGTCCGGGATTTCTGCATAAATACGGATTACTCATCTCGGATTATGCTGTGCTAATCCGGGCTACAAAACTGCGTTCCAGAGCACGATTAATTACTGCTATTATTACATGAATATTTCTACTGAATTAGCGTTGTTCCTCACCAAGTTACCTAATGAACCCGGTGTTTATCGTATGTTGGATGAAGCAGGGAATCTTCTTTACGTAGGTAAAGCATCCAATTTGAAAAAACGAGTCACAAGCTATTTTAATAAACAAAATACAGGCATTAAAACACGTTCTTTGGTGAGTCAAATCGCCGCTATAGAAATTTCGGTCACGCGCAGTGAAACAGAAGCTTTATTATTGGAAAGTAATCTGATTAAGACATTGAAACCAAAATACAATGTTTTGTTACGCGATGATAAATCCTACCCATACATCCATCTTTCCAATCATCCTGATTTTCCACGCATTGAAAGTTATCGTTCTAAGAAAAAACCTCTTTCAGGAGATTTCTTTGGTCCTTATCCCAGTAGTTCTGCGGTGAAGGAGACTATAGTAACAATTCAAAAAGTGTTTAAAATCCGCAATTGTCGAGACAGTTATTTTAATGCACGCTCAAGGCCTTGTTTGCAGTATCAGATCAAACGATGCACCGCTCCATGTGTCAATTATATAACGCCTGAAAATTACAAGCGATCAGTACAAGATGCCATGCGCTTTTTACAAGGTAAGTCCCAATTAATTCTTGATGAACTTGCTAAACGAATGGACAAAGCAGTAAGTGAATTGAATTTTGAAGAAGCTGCAATTTTGAGGGATCAGATTAAAAGTTTACGTTTAGTACAAGAACAACAGGGCGTGTTACAGTTACGAGGCGATGCGGATGCTATTGCCATTGAGGTAAGTCCCGGTTTTGCTTGTGTTCAGTGTGCGACGATTCGTGAAGGCCAAGTATTGGCGAGTCAGTGTTACTTCCCTTCGGTGCCCCAAAAAGGTTTAGACGATGAGCTCAGTATGGATGATTTATGGCAACAAACTTTTGATGCCTTTGTAGGATTCTATTATTTAGATAGCCCGGAGAAAATCCCTGCGTTAATTATCACGAACCATGATTTAGTGGATCACCTATCATTGGAAGAAGCCTTATCACAACAACGAGGTAAGCAGTGTAAAATTCAAATAAATCCTCGCGGTATAAAATCCCGTTGGATGGATTTTGCACTAAATAATTTACGTGTTTCGGTAGCTGAATACGTGACAAAACATTCCACGATGAAATCTCGTTTTCATGAGTTAGAACAATTTTTAGGATTGAAAAAGCCTATCGAACGCATGGAATGTTTTGATATCAGCCACACCCAGGGTGAAGCAACTGTGGCATCGTGCGTTGTGTTTGATCATGAAGGTCCCAGTCCTAGCGAATATCGGCGATTTAACATTGAAGGAATTACTCCTGGAGATGACTATGCTGCAATGAAACAGGCTATTACTCGTCGCTTTAAACGGTTAGTAGAAATTCAATCATTGCCGGATGTATTAATTATTGATGGAGGAAAGGGGCAAGTCGCTGTCGCTGAGCAAGTATTACTCTCTTTAGGTATCTCGACAGTGATCTTACTGGGTGTTGCTAAAGGACCTTCGCGAAAGGCTGGATGGGAAAAGTTGATTTTAGTCCATGAGGCACGCGAATTGACTTTACCCGATGATTCCAAAGCCTTACATTTGCTTCAACATATCCGTGATGAAGCGCATCGATTTGCTATTACGGCTCATCGTAAAAAAAGACAAAAAAAGAGACTGGATTCAACGCTTGAAGATATAGAAGGAGTCGGGGCAAAACGCAGACAAGCATTACTTCATCGTTTTGGTGGGATACGAGAGCTTGCAAAGGCACCGATAGACGAAATTGCCAAAGTATCAGGGATTAGTGAACACTTGGCAAAACGTATTTTTCTTTTTTTTCATGGAGAAAAAGGGTAATCAGGGGCTCGTCATCCCGAGTGCCTGACCCTTAGGCTATCATCAGTAGATCAGAATATTATTCATAACCCTAGCAAAAATCCTAATATTCGTACTAAACTAAAATTAGATATGCTCGAATAATAATTATAATAAATTGATATTTAAGCACAAATCTTGCATGTAAAAAAATAAAAGTAAGGTGAGAGGGGGGCATATGTATAAATTACTTTCAACTGCATTGATGATGTTTATGGTTGCTGTTGCGAATGCGGCTAACTTTTATGGCACTGGATTATGCGGTTACCCACAGTATGATTGCGTGAAGGTTGAGGCGGGACAAAGTTGGGAAACCTTATTTCCAGATGAAAAACAACGCGATATCGTACAAAGAATCAATCGTACTTATAATCCTTTATGGACTGGCAAGATTATTGCGGTTCCAAAAAATCTAGCTTATCTCACCGTTTTTGACGTGTCCCCTTTTCCGCTAAAAATTTCAAACGAACATCAAAAGCAAATTATTGTTGATCAGGACAAATTGGCTTACGCAGCTTATGATGCTGAAGGGAATTTGGTGATATGGGGGCCCATTTCATCAGGAAGGGACAGGTGTCCGGATGCTAATCGTTCTTGCCGCACTTTAACTGGGATTTATCGCGTATTCAGTAAGGAAAATGAAAAATGCGTCTCCGACGTGTTTCCCATAGGTAAAGGTGGCGCGAAGATGCCTTTCTGTATGTTCTTCCATAAAGGCTTTGCATTACATGGTTCTCCAGACATCCCTGGTGTAAGAGCAAGTCATGGCTGTGTGCGAATGTTTACTCAGGATGCAAAATGGTTAAATGAAAACTTTGTTGAGTTATCCAGTGAACGAAATAATTTCAGGGGTACAACAGTTATTGTTCGTCCAATAAATGACAGTGAGTGAGAAAAATGATGAATACAATTAAAAAAATCACTTCGATTTCATTAATGTTTTTCTTAGGGTTAATGTCTACACACCTTGACGCAGCCAAATCTAAAAAAATTGATCCTAAAGAGGCGCAAGCCAAAGCAGAAAAAGAAGAGGCTCGATTTCCTATAGGATGCAGGCCCGTGGGGTATAAGGAAAGTTTAAAAGTATTGTCCCTTTACCCTGGAAAAGAGGGGGCATTACAATCCTTGTATTTCTTCTTTAACCAATTGCCACAAACGGTGAGTTTGTATCAAATGCGAGATGAAGACAGTCAATATACTACTCGATACAATCATACAATAGGTGGCCGTCAATGGGCGGCATTAGCCACAGGGGAGCCCTTAGTCAAATTTATTTGTACTTTGGGTGATGGTAAAACTTCCTATGGAAAAATTATTGATTGTGCTGATACGATAAAGGTGTGTGAATACGTCAATGTAAAATTTGGTTTAAATAATAAAGGCAATTTTTGGATAGTCGATGGCACTACAAGAAATGGTGCCGTTAATGAGGTAGTGCATTATGGCATAATACCTGGGGTATAAATCTGAACACATAATGATAAAAATTCAGGTGAAATTGCTGTGCAAAGAGGGAGAATCTTCATGAAATCGCTAGTACCTTGGGTATGTTTATTCGTTGCATCAGCCAGTCAACATGCTTTTGCTGATGATTTTAGTGCCTATCGATTAGGGAATTATAATAAAGCGATAGAGCCTTTAATGAATCAATCAGGGAAAAATGCAGTTGCTGATTACTACTTGGGGCGGATTTATCTTTATGGATATGGTCAACTTAAAAACAGTCAGTTGGCGATACGCTATTTTACCCAATCGGCACAAAAAGGCTATCTTCCTGCAATCCAACTTATGGCCAGATACACTTTATTGCATGAAAAGGACCCACAACAAGCCTTTACATGGTTTAAAAAAGCGGCGGATGATGGTGATGTAGATGCTCAAATGTTTACGGCGGCGGCATACAGATATGGGGTTGGAGTCAAACGCAATGAGGATGCGGCAACTCGCTATTACATTAATGCGGCAAAAAATGGTAATTCCCTTGCCCAATTTACTTTAGCCAAGAATTTTATTGACAGTCGTAATGCATCAAATAAAAAGTTAGGCCTTATCTGGTTAAATAAGGCAGTGGCCAATGGTAACCCTCAAGCAATAACTCGATTAGGGGAGTTATATCTTGAAGGGAAATTGGTTGATAAGGACGAAAAGAAAGGTGAAGAATTATTAAACCAAGCAGCAAGTCAAGGTTTTGCACCCGCAATGGTTGCTTTGGGCGAATTGGCTTTGCATCAAAACCAAAAAGAACAAGCCTTGAAATGGTTTAGTCAGGTAACGAAACAACAGAATGATGAGGCGTATTTGGATTTAGCTCATATTTATTTAGAACCCAAAAGCCCCATTTATGATCCAAAAACTGCGTTCATGTGGACCTTAAAAGCGGCTCAAGATGGTTTGCCACAAGGAAAACGTGAGTTAGCTGAAATGTACCAAAAAGGAATTGGCGTGGATGCCGATCCGAATTTGGCTAAGCAATGGCTAAATCAGGCGAATCAGGATGACAGTGCGAAAAATCAAGAGGCTGCTTTGGCGCAAGCGGCACTTTGGTTAAGTAATGGTACAACAGATAAATTGGAACAAACTGATTTTCAAATGAGGGGCATACTAAGTGCTTGGCATAATCCAACGGTATTAGGCGATTTCGCTTATAACCAGGCACCACGATTGAAAAAGATAATGCGTCAGTCTGTTTTTAAACCCCAATTTGAATTAGTCCAACCTAATGATGTTCCCATAACCAGTTACTATGATGCGATCTTGAATAAAACTCCTGGCTTCCAGGCGAATCAATGGACATACCCACTTTATCCTTTAGATCAACAGTTATCTGCTTTAGAAAGAACAAATACTCCAATATTTGCGCAATTGAATCTTCCTGCACCTTATATTGATGCCAATTATTATGATTATGATGATTATTCACAAGCCAATATTATGGATTTATGGACTCAGGGC
The DNA here is from genome assembly GCF_043161935.1 of Legionella sp. 227. Lineage (NCBI taxonomy): Bacteria > Pseudomonadati > Pseudomonadota > Gammaproteobacteria > Legionellales > Legionellaceae > Legionella > Legionella sp. 227. The sequence continues at coordinate 2,075,612 of NZ_CP171154.1, forward strand.
TGGCAAGCGCAACTTAATTATATGTCTGTATTTAATCATTTGTATTTTAGGGCGATATTAGGTGATGCCCAATCGCAATTTCAAATAGGACAAATGTTTCAATATGGGATTGGTGTGGCGCAAAGTGATTCGTCCGCAATTATTTTTTATCAAAATGCAGCTCAACAGCAACATTTAGGGGCCGAATACAATTTAGGGCTTTTATATTTACAACATGCCAAGGATAAACAAGGTTATCAGCTTGCATTAAATGATTTAACTGATGCCGCGTTTAAAGGCAATAAAAAATCTCAATATGTATTGGCTCGAATTCTTTCACAAGGCATCACTGGTCCAGACGGTACTGTATACATTCAACCCAATCAAGAACAAGCGATGTCTATGTTATATCTGGCTGCAGCCAATAATTATGGGCCTGCAGAATATGAGTTGGCTGATAGTTTGGCACGTCAAAATGATAATGGCTTGAGTGTGAATGTCAGAAAACACAAAATAGCTATGATTCGTCAATTGTATCAAGGTGCAGCAGATCGAGGAATTTCTCAAGCGCTATTGCCGCTCGCCTTTTATAATGCTATGGGTCAGGATAAACAAAGACAGGCACAAGCTTTTCGAGTTGCTAAGGATCAAGCGGCTACTGGTGATGAAAATGCTGCCTTGTTATTGGGCTTGCTTTATGATCGGGGAATTGGTGTACAAGCCGATCCCGGCCAAGCAATTAATTGGTATCAACAATCGGGTCAAAATGCAGTAAGTGATTTTATCTTGGGAACTTATGCTGCTGAAGGAAAAGGACTTGCTCAAGACAAGGAAAAAGGGATAGCGAAATTACAGCAATCTGTTGATGATAAATTCTCCTACGCAGATTTTAATATGTCTGTATTACGAAAACAAATCGGACAAGACTTTTTGCCTGATTTGATCAATTCTTATAAATTAGGAAACAGTCATGCCGGAATCGTTTTAGCTGATTATTATTTAGCAGAAAACTCTGATCCGGAAAAAATGCAAGAAGCCAAACAAATTTATACCGGTTTGGCTGAAAAAGGTGATCAGTATGCCCAATTGAAATTGGCTTTTATGCTCGAAAAAGGATTAGGTTCTGAACCTAATCTGGCCGATGCGCAACGTTGGTATACTGCTTCTGCGGAACAAGGAAATCCTCTCGCACAGTATTTATTAGGTCAGTTTTATCAATTGGGTGAGAATGGAGAGCCTGATTATAACTTGGCGAAACAATGGTATGCGAAAGCAGCTACAGCGCTGCCTGAGGCTTCTGTTGCCTTAGGTTTTATTGATGAAACAGTCAATGATAATTATGAGCAGGCATTAAAAAATTATGAACAAGCTGCTGCCAAAGGCAATGTTTTAGGGGTATACAATTTGGCACTCATGTATTTATACGGTAAAGGAACTCCAGTTAATTATCAGAAAGCTAAAGATTTATTTGTTCAAGCAGCAACTCACCAAGTTCATGAGGCAATGAATCAATTAGGAGCAATTTATTTTAATGGTTTGGGGCAAGCTCGTGATACCCAACAAGCTCTAGCTTGGTATAAAAAAGCAGCCGATTTAGGTAATGCGAATGCTCTTTACCAGTTAGGATTATTCTCTGAAACGGGGGTTTCTACCAAACTTGATTTCAATAACGCGCTCAAATATTACCAACAATCTGCAGACAAAGGTAATGAAAAAGCGATGTTGGCTTTAGCAAGAATGTATCATTACGGGTTAGGAGTTGAGAAAAACCCTAAAATGGCAGCAAGTCTTTATGAAAAATTGGCCGCACGTCAAAATGCATACGCACAATACCAATTAGGTACTTATTATCTCGAAGGTACTGCTGGTGAGCGTTCTATTACTAAAGGCAAGCAATTATTACAACAAGCCAGTGATAATGGCAGCATACAGGCTCGTAAACTCTTGCAAAGAATGGAAGCACAAACTCAGGCTCGAGTCAGTTTTATTGAGCCTGTACTGATGAATAAAGCACCAGTTACTGCGGAGCAAGCTGCTGATTTTATGTATCTGGAAGCATTAAATGAATGGAATCAAGGGGATGAAATCTTATCGCGTATGATTTTACAACGTTTAGTGACTCAATATCCCAATTTTGCACCAGCAAAACGTACTTTCGATCAATTAAATCAAGCACGAAGAGTCAGTATTTATGGTTAGTTAGTCAATTCGCCAAGTGAGGTAATCCTTCACCGCCATTAAAAAGCTCCTCTTCCAGCAGTGGGAGAGGGGGAGTAGGGGGGAGGTGTTTATTGTCGCAATACGCTCATCCGCCCTGACAGGCACATTCATAATTATCTTATGCTCCCCAGTTATCTATTCAACAAAGTCTATCGGAAGTAGCAGCATATTCGTCAGATAAATTGGTTTTCATTGATGAAGCAGCAGTTGATAAATTTATTTCAAGAGAATATGTGGAGTAAAAAGGGACGGAAGGATATTGGTGATGTTTCTGGTAAACGCTTTGCCAGAGAGAGTTTTATTGATGGATTAAGGGCGAATCAGGTGGATGCTCCTCTTTGTTATGACGGAACTTGCAATACTGTTTTATTTAATTTTTGGTTAGAGTATTGTTTATCCTCAATTCAGTTTGCGTTTTAAATTTTATTTTTTCGCACAACGTGATTGGGCAAGGTGAACAAAATGACAGAATATAACTGAACCGAACCCTATGAGCCCACCTAATATAACATGCGTCAAGCGTTCTGATGCAACGCTAGCTGAATGCGTGACTAACATCACTGTTGTTGCAACAAAGAAACAACGAAAAGAATATGCAATGACATAACGACGGAAGGCAACTAAAGTTAAGAAAATGCCACAAATGGCAAAGGTCAAAGCAAAAGGCGTGCTTGGAATAATAAATCCGAATAAAATACCTAAGGGAACACCTAGTGATACACCAATAACACGTTGACTCAATTTTTGTGGCGTTGTCATTACATTTCCAGTAACGACACTGGCAGTCCCCCAAATCATCCACTGCCCATTTTGCATCTGAAAATATTCAACCAAAAATGCTGAAATACAAACGGCGATTGCCATAGCAATCATGCTTTCAACATAAGGATTTTGCTCTCCAAGATTATTCAAACCGCCTAATCGCAATGGGTGATAATGACTCTTACGTTTTTTATAATATGTGCTTATTTCATCGAATTGGGCAAGCAATAACGTAGGGACTAATGCAATCAACAGATAGGGTAAAAATTGAGGAGCCTGATGTAACATCACTGTATGATTAGTCTCCGCAGCAAATTCTGTAGCAAGAATAATGGCAGGAATAAAAGTCCAACTCCCTAAAGGACGCAGCTTCTCGCCCTTTATCGTAACCAAAATTACTGTCGTAGCAGCGAGGGTGCAGGAGACAATATACAGCACTGGCATAAGCTGGGTTAAAAAAAGTAAGTAAAACATTACAACAATCATGCAACCATGAAGCAATACCCCTAATGCAGTAAGCTCAAGTCGTTCCTCTACAATAAGCGTTGATATAGTTAAAACAGAAGACTGAAGCCAAATCGAGTTATTGGTAATCAAATAAAGAAGGGCAAAGGGGAACAATACAAAGATACCTCGCAGCAAAGACCATATCTGAATTTCATCTTTTAATGCTTGTATCGTCTTGGAAAAAACGTGCATTAGATACCTTTTAGTTCAGTTACTGTGACAATTTGCGCTATTTTTTCCATTAATTGGATAGAAAATTGATGTTCCTCCTGATTCGCCGCCGCACAAATGTCTTCAACAATACATACTTTATAATCACGATCATGAGCATCGCGAGCGGTGCTTTCCACTGCCCAGGAAGTACTGACTCCTCCCAGTATTACTCGTTCAATTTGGTTTGCTCGTAGCGCCGCATCAAGTGCAGTACCATAAAATGCGCTCACTCTTGGTTTGACCATTATTAAACTATTGCCAATCAGTAGTTCAGGATGAAACTCTGTTCCTTTAGAGCCAAGTTTTAGAGCATCCAACACATGTACTTTACCAAAGATAGGCGAATGCTTTGGTTGTTCCGTATAATGCGCACTAAAACCCACTTTCACCATAATGGTTAACCAATTCCTTAATTTTGCAATTTCAAGAACTTTATTTACCTTTTTTATTATATCACGCTCTTGGGCATGCGCGGCTGAACGCGCTATTTTGCCTTGTGGATGCATAATATCAATAATATAGTCCAGACCTATAAATGCGGTACGCATCGTATTTACCTCCATTAAATACTCCTGAATATCATTAAAGAAAGCACATTTTTATTTACTTGAATTTTCTTTAAAACGATTAGCTTCTATTTATTAAACTTTTGTCATTCACGTTTCTTCATTGTTGCATATAAAAAATCAATTTTTTTATATTGTCCTTCTTGTATAAATCATAACTCAGACATAATTTGATCAATTAAAAAAGTGATCGGGATCTTCCAAAACAAAACGTCGAGTCATGTACAAGCGTATATTTCAAGTAATACTAATTTAGTTCCAGATAATAGAACATATCAATTGATTAACTCCAGAAAAGAGATCGATTTAGAAGGGATAATTTTTTATGCTATGGAAAGGGATACTGCATTCTTTCTTTAGTTTAGTATCGTATGAGCGCATCATCAGCACTGGCTTATGATGAACTGGTTGTGAATCTGGGGTATAGCAGTTTTTAGGATGGAAGTCCTCCTTGATTTAAATCCCATAGAGAAATTTTGGACAAATCTCAAAAATAAAATTAGAAAAGCGATCTCTCATTTTGAAACTCTTGCTCAAGCTATTGATGATGTCGTTAAATCGTTCATTTGAAAATCAAGTGGCTATAAAAGCCACGGATTTCAGTCGCTCCCCTTTTTATATGGGACAAATTCTTGCATCTTTTTAAATTTTTACTCAAAATATCCTTTGATTCATCTAGTTGTTTAACGGAATGTCTAACAAATAACAGGGGATGTTGAGATGAAATATACAGTAACTTTTTGCGTATTTGATCATACTGTAGGTGGAAATCCATTTTGGCATGGTTCCTTTTTTCTGTCCAAATTGAATGAAAGCAATCAGCTGCTGGAAGTCGTTGAAACCTGGGGTTTTTATGGTGTTACCAGTACGGGAGATAAAAGCAGTCGTTTTGAACAATTTAAAAGGAATTATCATTTAGATGTTGATCTCAAAGGCAATCACGGGATGCTGATCAATGAAGAAGTTCGCTACATGCATCTAGGTCATGGCTTATATGGAAAAACCTTTGAGCTGACGCAACAACAGTTCGAAGCGTTACAAAAGAAATGCACTACTGCAGTTGCAGAACAAGAGTCGGCTATTCGTGAAGTGGTAGGTGATGGCCAAAATTTCAAAGTAGATCCTCAAAGGCCAGGAAGAATTTACCGGGAAGAGGCTTATTCCAAACAAATTTTTGAAATCGAACAGACAAAGGCAAAAATAGAAGGCCGCCCATCCCGACTGAAACCTTTTGATTTTCATTTATCATTGGGTTTTTGGAAGATGCAATTTTTTGGATATGCATTTGGGTTCCCTGTACCCACCCTTGAAAATTCCAATACCTGTAAAACTAGGGCAGTTTCCCTTTTAGAAGGTATCCTAACCGAAGAACAGCTTGCTCCATTTAAGAGCTCATCACTGCCTCGATTTATTTCTGGTTTAGAGCCTATTCTATTGCATAGTGAGGGTCCATTACGTACACATAAAAAGGCATCAGGTAAAGAAGTATTTTATCGGGATCAAAAACAAGATAAAGAAGTGAAATTATATTGGAGTGTGCCGCCCCAGCACTGTGACGTGTTATCAGAGGATAGTGTAGGCCTATTTAAAATCGATGAAAAATACTGTCAGGAAGTCAAACTTATCGTGAGCCGGTTACAGCGTTTGGAGTGGTTAATACGGAATGCCCTTTTTCCGATAGAAGATCCAGAAAAAGAAAAAGTGTTGCGGAGATATAAAGATGATTTAATTCAGCAAATTATTGCCTGTTATAAAGCGTTTGCCGTTATTGAACCTAAAAATGAAACGAAAAAATCAGGTTGGCAAGGCTTCGCTCTTTCCCTATTTTCCTTACCCAAAAGTAGCGAGGAAAAAAAATTACAAGATAAAATTCATCAAGCTAATATGTTGTTCAACTCTCTTTATATGGCAATAGTAGATCAATGGACAATTGATTTTGAGTCTTTATTTGAGGAGGTTAAGGGGCGCGAGCTTAAAATGAGAAAGGATGAGGTGGATTACAATGAGCCTGAGGCGTTAGTATCTTATTTATCAATAGAAGATAAGAAAAATATATGTAAGATAATAGGACGAAATTATTTAGAAAATGACGAGGACATTCGTTTGACTGTCAGCTCAATTGCATAATTGTTATTAAAGTGTAACTGTTCTGAATTTAAAAACAGTTACACTGAATCCTCATTGAAACAATAAAATCGCGTAGTTCAATAAACTTTCTTGTATATAAATTCATATGGTATCATAATAAAAATTAATGCTGTATATTTTTAGGTCATATTTACATGGGTGATCCTCAAGATCTATTCCGATCAGATTTTTTAACTATCCCATTAGATAAGTATCAAGGTGACCACTCGCCGGTGCTTGAGAAAGATGATCTAAGGTGGTTGATTGCTCAGCTTTATCATTTTGTAGCGGAGTCTCCTAATTCCAGCGTGCTACTGGAAAGTAATTTTTCCTATTGGCTAACTTACGCACTTCAATGTGCTGTAAATACCTATGATGCTGAAGCGGCACAACAGATTTGTTCTTTTTTTTACCAACTGGAAAAAGATTCAAATAGTTTAATGTTAATCTTTGAGCAAACGCTTAGTGGAACATTTGCAGGACAAACTGTTGCTTATGCGTGGATGGACAATCTCTTTTCCGCAACTTATGACCCCAGAAATACCTCAGTGGTCATAGCCATTAATTATATTTTTAGTCAGTTACTAGCGGAAAAGGGTGACGAATTTTCTGATCTGGTGACAAAAAACATCAAAGAAGGGAGTGAGAAGGGAAAAAACGCAATTCTCGTACTGGCTCGTGCTTTGGCAAATGTTGCTGAGGTTTCTGAAAGTCAGCCTACAGCTGAATTAATTGCCAATTTATTGAGAAGTTTCGTTAAAAAATCTCCGCTTATTCTAAGCACTTCCCTGACTCAAGAAATATCATATGGTTCTTTCAAGGGAAAAAGCGGCGTCTATGTTTTGGTCGGCGCCATTAAGAACGCTGTAGAGAATCAACCCAAGGTAACACCAATGATTGGTGATATTTTGATTGATTTGAATGGAATTCTTCCTAAAGAGTTAAGCGATGCCTTATGCAAGACTCATGAACAAGGTCCTTATAAAGGGAAAAATGCTCTGCACATTATTCTCCTTTCACTTATTTCCGCTGCCTACCTCAATAAAAACTCAGAGGCGGTAAGCGTTTTAATGCATGTAGTGCATCAAGTGTGGAAGAGCAATACAGATGGCAAAGTTACTTTATCATTATTGCACCCTATTGAAACTGGGGAGCATGCTGATATAAACGGAGTTATGATGCTCGTACGAGCCATGCGCGCTGCAATCGACCATCAACATCAAGTAGCCCTATTTAATGATTTTTTAATTGATTTTATTCAGAGTGACCCTAAAAAGTTAGGTGATGCTTTTACTCATCATGCACCTGCAAGTACTATAGGCGATTATACTGTTTCACCCTTAGTACTTTTAATAAATACACTTCAAAAAGTTAAAAATGTAACTCTGAAAACAGGCCTGCGTAATGTCATCAATAAGTTAGCTGATTCTAAATCAGCAGTTGCAATGCTGCTGTCTTTAACTGACGATACGAAATTAATTTTTATTGAAGAGTTAGCTCAAGTTTATTCTCTTAATCATAAACAGGTAACCTGGCTTACTCAAACTAATGGTCAGCAACTAAAAGCAAGCCCCGCTACACTGGATTCTTGTTTTTTTTTGGAAAAAAATAACTGGGGTAGGGGCCAACATTTTTTTGTAGCACCCTCCGTTTCTATGGATGAAGAAAAAGCAGCGCTTCAAGATAAAGAGGATCGGTGTCTACAGGATGATGAGAGGAGAAATGGTATGGGTTGTAGCAATCCTTAAGTTATATTCTTATCAATTTAAGTTCTATACCTAACTTGCTGTTTATTAAGTGGAAAAATAGATCTGTGTCTATCAATTATAAATACAATTAACGATTGCTTGTATTTTGGTCACAAGTTAAAATGCGGGCTCAATCTGGAGTTTTTTTGTATTTATAATTGATGGTGGTTCATTATGCCAAACCCTTTTTTTGTTTTTTTAAAAAAAAAACATACCGTCCCCAAAGTGACTTCATATACAGATACGAAACAAACTAAGGAACTTCAACTCCTTGTTGCATCAGGTAATAAAGCCCAATACAGAAAGAGAGAAAAAGACTTTAATGAAGAAGGCTTTAAATTCAGATTGACCAAAGGCATAGTCTATGAAATTAGGGATGAGGGTGAAAAAATTGAAGTCAAAGTGGCAGTCCAGGTTAAAGGATTTACTTTAACGTGGTACTTTTGGACTACTGATGGACTGGACCAGTTCCCTCAGGAATTTAGAGATAAATTATTTAATGCTGCGTCCAAAGTTCAAAGAGAAGAGGTAGAGGGGGGATGCGACTTATATCTCAGAGGCAGCGACGAGCTCCACGGCAAATTAATGCATCATCTTAAAGCTGAATTTTGGCAAAATCATAATCATTATCGATTAAAAGATAATAAGTCTTATACACCAATAGAGTTTAATCAACACCTGTTTGGTCTTGCCTCAACGGAAATTTACCAAGAATTTTTTGAAGAAGGTGAAATTGAAGCGATTTGTGAGCAATTTGCACAGTTTTATAAAAAATGGATGGCAAAGGAGGGCAGTGGACCTTCACTTGAGGAGGAATATTTTAATGATCCTGCACAAAAATTAGATCTAGAAGATGTGATTGAGCTGGAGTTATTTGCGCATCAACAAGAACCTTGTCGAATTAATCTGTCTGAATTAAAAGTAGATTATGAAAAAGCAAGAAAGGAAATAGAGCGGATTGTTAGAGAAGGTCTAACTACGGAAAAACTAGGTGTCTTATTAGAGAAAGTTGATCACGAATATAATGAGCTTGTGGAGTTTAGAAAGATAGGTGGAAGCAGAGGACTTACTCCTGAAATAACTGATTCGAGTAAAATTAAAGGAAGTCGATACCAAGTGAGTCCAGGTCGGGATGATAAGCTTAAAAAAGAGCTACCAGATGTTCCAAAGTGGGCGTATAGTGTTCAAGCTGCCGTGGAAAAAGCAAAAGCATTTATTATTGATGATGCAAAAAAAAGATTAGCTATTCCAAAAAAGGTTATTACAGACAGTGTGAGTTTAATTGAAGCACATGAGGTAGGAGTAGCAGATCAAGGTGATAACGGAGCAAAAACAGAAGAAATGGAGGTGTTACCTCATGAGACAGAACCTAGCAAAGCAAAGTTTGGTGCAGCATTTGGAAAATCTATTTACGCTTCGTTTCTTAATATCTTGCAAAAAGAAAATGAAAGCGTAAAAAAAAGTAAGGCAGTCTCTATAACAGAGGCACAGGCTGCATTTAGACCTTAAGCTCAGCCTAATCAATTGAGGAAATAGAAATGGGTAGACTTTTTCAAGATAAAAGGAAGGATGTTAACCGAATTATTGGAAATTTTGTTGCAGCCGAAGCAAGATCTGGAGATTTTTTTAATAAATTGAATGCGCTTCAAAATGAACTTTATACGGTAAAAACAAAACAAGAGTTTGATATTGTTGTTCAAAAATTAATTAATGAGGAAAAAAATGTTCATCAATTTTTGTCTGAACTCATAACAGGAGCAGATCAAGAGATCTTGTCAAAAGTGATGGTGCAATTGGCCTCACAACCTAATCTTAAACACGTCATCATCCTGTTCAATTATACAGCGCTTGCGGCACAAAGTGTTGCCGACAAAAATGAATCATTAAGCATGCAAGAATCATTAGTTGGGTTATCCGACGAACAAAGAACAGCCTTATTACTTTTCATTACAAAATTAAAAGAGCTTAAACCCATTGCAGCATTACTTGTGAACCAGGAAGAGGTATTTAAAGCGCTTCTTCAGCAAACGACTTCATTGGATGATCTTGATAAAATAGAAACTGAAATTGAAAATAAAAATCGACTTCTTGATGGTGCCCTAGAACGATTATTACCTTATCCTAAAGATGAACTCGTGGCAGGTCAAATTATTAACATTTTGAAAGCCAATAGGCATCTGCTGAAAGTATTGCAATCATTTGATTTACATGAAACATTAATGGACGACATATTAAATGCAAGAGCAAGAATTCTCGCACATACTGACTCTTATGCGAGCGCTCAACCCGTTTGTTAACGAAAGTTTATATTTTTCTTAATGAATTTTGCCCTGGTTTATCTGGTAAATCCTGGTGAAGTAGTCGACTTGAATTAAGGAACAATCTCATAGCCTATCTTGAATGCATACTTAATTCGATTGTTTAAAAGACAGATCACCATCCTTTAGGATGATTATGTAGAACAAGGAAAGGAAGGTCGAACTGGCATGGCCAGTTCGATGCGAGCCAATTAAAGGATTAAGCAGCCATTGATTTAACACGAGCTACTAAGCGACTTTTAATACGAGCAGCTTTATTCTTATGAATTAAACCCTTACCAGCTGCTTTATCAATAACTGGTTGTGCTTTGGTGTAGGCAGCATGAGCGGCTTCTTTATCACCTGATTCAACAGCTTTAATCACATTTTTAATGTAAGTGCGGAACATAGAACGTGCACTGGCGTTGTGTTGACGTAATTTTACGTTTTGGCGAGCACGTTTGATCGCTGATTTAATATTTGCCACTTAAAAATCTCCACTCATTCAGACGGTACAAAAGATGGTGATCATGCACAATGAGTCAGAATTTGTCAATAGACTTCTTTGTTTCTAAAGTAGAAATTGATTCTCTCTATTGCGATATGTCTTATTTTTATGCATAATCAATTGATCAATATGGAACCAATGCCTCTAGGAATTATATCTTAAAGTCTTATACCTCATATTTAGGTTATGAAAATTAATTCATTTAGGTATATCATAAGGTATCTTATTTCATGCATAAAAATTATGTCAGCAACAGAAACAGAAATTATGGTACCTAAACGCCAGAGTTTGCTACGCTCAACGACCTTGGTTTCAGTCATGACCTTCATTTCACGTATTGTCGGTTTTATACGTGATATGGTGCTTGCCAATTTTTTTGGTGCTCAAGCAGGGATGGATGCTTTTTTTGTGGCGTTTCGTATCCCTAATTTTATGCGCCGTCTTTTTGCAGAAGGAGCTTTTGCGCAAGCTTTCGTTCCTGTACTTGCTGAATATCAAAAAACACGCTCTCCGAATGATGTGCGTGTTTTCATTGCACGCATTGCCGGATATCTGGGTTCAATTCTGAGTGTTGTTACCTTAATCGGAATATTTGCCGCACCCGTGATAATCTTTTTATTTGCCCCTGGCTTTAGCCATGACAGCAGCCGTGCTGTATTGGCAACAGAAATGTTGCGTATTACTTTTCCATTCTTGATGTTGGTTTCGCTAACAGCCATGGCTGGAGCGGTATTAAATACCTATGGTTATTTCGCCATTCCTGCATTTACGCCCGTATTATTAAATATCTGTATGATTCTTGCTGCGTTTTATTTATGTCCTCATTTGCCAAGACCCGTTGTAGGATTGGCTTGGGGAGTGTTGATTGCCGGTATTGCGCAATTGCTTTTTCAAATCCCTTTTTTGCATCAACGCAATTTATTGGTAAAGCCTAGATTAGTGAGAAATGATGAAGGGGTTAATAAAGTTCTAAAGCTCATGATCCCCGCTTTATTTGGTGTTTCTATTGCTCAACTTAATTTAATGGTCGACAGTATTTTTGCATCCTTTTTAAAAGTTGGTAGCGTGTCTTGGTTGTATTACACCGATCGTCTCACTGATTTCCCATTAGGTGTTTTTGGCGTGGCGATTGCAACAGTGATTCTCCCACATTTATCTCGGAGGCATGCGGAACAAAGTATCAGCCAGTTTTCAAGTGCGTTGGATTGGGGACTGCGTTCTATTTTACTCATAGGAGTGCCAGCAGGTCTGGGGTTGTGTTTATTTGCTTTACCTCTGATCTCAAGTTGTTTTGCTTATGGCAAATTTACTGCTTATGATGTGATTCAGACACAAAAAAGTTTAATTACTCTTGGAGCCGGTGTCCCTGCTTTTATGATGGTAAAAGTATTGGCTTCAGGGTTTTATGCACGACAAGATATCAGTACCCCAGTTAAAGTGGGTGCAATTTCGATGGTGGTTAATACCTTATTATGTTCTGTATTTGTTTGGCACTTTGCTCATGCGGGTTTGACGTTAGCTTCGGCATTAGCAGGTTATGTCAATTGCGGCACTTTGTTAATCCTACTGATTAAACGTGGCGTGTTCAAACCTTCCCCTGGATGGTTAAAATACTGTATGCAATTACTCTTAGCCAATGCAGCCATTAGTCTCTATTTAATTTTAATGAGTGGAACAGTCAGCTATTGGCTCGGGTTTTCTCCAGTAATGCGTTTAGGCATATTATCCGCTCATGTAGGTGTTGCTGTGGTAATATATCTTTTAGTTTTGGGATTAACCGGACTCAGACCCGCTCATTTTCGTGGCCAAGTGAAGGAATAAAAAAATGCAAGCAAGATTATTTTATGAGACTCAGAGTGATAGAGCTATTCCTCTTTATTTGATGTCACAAGATCAATGGGAAGAAGGGATGAGCCTGTTTACACCTGCAGAACAAAATTGTCTTGCTTTGCATCAATTCCAAGGAAAAATAGGCGACTCTTGTTTTATGCAGAATGCAGATGGATTAATCGATAAAGCGTATATTGGTACAGGAGATGGAAATCAGGTTCAGGCTTTAGCTAATGCAGCACTAGTTCTCCCACCGAATATTTATCAAGTACAAGGAAGATGTTCTCAGGAAGCAACAATGAATTGGGCTTTGGCACAATATCGTTTTGATGCTTATAAAAAACAAGAGATAAAACCGCGTATTTTAGTAGTTCACCCAGATGATTGGAATGCTCTTTTGGCCTTAACCCAAGCGCAATTTTTAGTGAGGGATTTGATAAATAAACCGACTAATGATTTAGGACCCAAACAGTTAGCTGAAGTAGTGGAGCAATTAGCAAAAGCACATGAAGGGCAATTTAAACAATGGGTTGGCGATGAATTACTAAAAGATAATTTCCCAGCAATCCATGCCGTTGGGCGTGCTTCCAAATCAGCACCTCGCTTGTTGTCCTTAACTTGGGGGGATGAGAAAAACCCTCGTATTACACTGGTTGGAAAAGGGGTTTGTTTTGACAGTGGGGGGTTGGACATTAAATCCGCTTCGGGCATGCGATTAATGAAAAAAGATATGGGGGGCGCAGCCCATGTGATCGGCCTTGCGCAATGGATTATGACTCGTAATTTACCCGTGCGCTTGCAAATGCTTGTACCTGCGGTAGAAAACGCTATAGGACCAGATGCATTTAGACCAGGTGATGTCTTAACCATTCGTAACGGCTTAACCGTAGAGATTCATAATACAGATGCAGAAGGACGTTTAGTTTTAGCTGATGCTTTAGTCAAGGCATGCGAAGAGCAGCCTGAATTACTGATTGATTTTGCTACGTTAACAGGAGCGGCAAGGGTTGCAGTCGGTACCGAAATTGCGGCCTTATTTACCAATAAGGATCAATTGGCTGCCGAAGTGACGGCAGCATCATATCAAGCAGCTGATCCTGTCTGGAGATTACCTTTATTTGCTGCATACGAAGAGCTGCTTCGTTCAAATGTGGCTGACTTGGCTAACTCCAGTGATCATCCTTATGCTGGCGCTATTGTAGCTGGATTATTTCTTCAACGTTTCGTGTCCAAATCCATACCCTGGATGCATTTTGATATTATGGCTTGGAACTTAGGGAGTAAACCAGGCAAACCTGAAGGTGGTGAAGCGATGGGATTGCGTACGGTTGCAGAATATTTGTTACGTGTTTATGGATAGTTGTCTTGTTCCATGCAACAAGACATCGATCATTCCAATAAGGAGATTTTATGTTAGTGACGTTTCATACAGATGCTTACGAAGATATTACTTATTTTGCAGATGTAGCTAAAAGTCTGCTTTCTTTAATGGGGCATAGTGGTACGGTTCCAGGGGCGATTAAAGCAGAAAATCTTCCTGAGGCTTTGGAAAAGTTACAGTCTGGGCTGAGCAAAGAAAACAAAATTGCTGAGGAAGATGAAGAAAATGAACCTAAAATAAGCTTAGCAAAGCGCGCTATTCCCTTAATAAGTTTGCTGCAAGCTGCGATAAAAAAAGATAAAGATGTGCTTTGGGATTAATGGTCTTTATGATTTTTATAGCCTGGTTGCAAGCAACCAGGTTGTGCTAATCTAAACTACTTCACTTCAATCTGATGCGTATGTAATTCGCAACCTTTCGCTCTATAGTCCCTATAATGGATGCGACTCTGTTCTTTATCCGCTTCTGCGTTAATCACGATTTCCATAACGCGCTTAAATTTCCGGTAAAACTCAGGAACATGACTCGAAAGATTCAATAAAATATCATTAAAACCTCTTGGCTCACCTTCATAACCAATTTGTATTGGGGGCGGTGGTTCTGGTCCTTCACCTTGTAGGTTATGTGGGATAAAACTGTCTTCTTTGAAAGTCCATAACAGCTCATCCAATATCTCAGCATCCTGCTTGTTATTGCATAAGACATAAACTTTATGCCCTTTAGCATAAGCTTTTTCCAAAAGACGACAAGCAACCAGCCAACGTGCATGGTTCTGGTCGCTCGCTAATAAGTAAAAATCAACGCGAATTAATGGCATGGCGTATTATTTGAGTTAATAAAGGAACAGGTCTTCCCGTAGCATTACGATTTTTACCGAAAACCCAGGCTGTACCGGCAATGTCTAAATGGGCCCAACGATACTTTTCTGTAAAGCGAGACAGGAAACACGCAGCTGTAACACTACTTGCAGTACGATCAAAATTTGCATTGATCATATCGGCTAAAGGACTATCAAGCGCATCTTGATACTCATCATCCAAGGGCATACGCCAGACACGATCATTGCTGTCTTTAGCGGCTTTTTCGATGAGCTGTGCTAATTCTTCATCTTGGGTCATAAAACCGGATGCTACCGTTCCCAATGCAACAATAATGCCGCCGGTAAGGGTTGCAACATCGATGACGAATTCGGGTTGATACCGCTCTGCATAAGTTAGCGCATCTGCTAATACGAGGCGACCTTCGGCATCAGTATTGATAATTTCAACAGTTTGTCCTGACATGCTGGTGACAATATCGCCTGATTTAACGGAAGTACCACTTACCATATTTTCAGCACTGGCAATCAAGCCGATTACATGAATGGGAAGCTTCAGTAACGCGCATGCTTTTAGAGCACCTAATACACTAGCAGCCCCTGACATATCATATTTCATTTCGTCCATAGCATTGGCAGGCTTGATGGATAAACCACCTGAATCGAAAGTAATTCCTTTGCCTACTAGAATAATTGGGGGAGTATTTTCTGCCCCTTTGTAATGTATGTCTATAAGTCTTGGTGGCTGGGCTGAACCTTGAGCGACTGCCAATAAAGTTTCCATGCCCATTTGACGCATTTCTTCTGGCCCCATCACTTTGCAACTCATCTCTTGTGCAAATTCTTTGCATAACTGTATTGCTTGTTCGCCTAAATAAGTCGGGGTACAGATATTAGCTGGCATGTTCGCAAGATTACGGGTTAATTCCACACCCGCAGCGATGGCGTGGCCTAATTTTAATCCCTCATCACTGGCATTGGGTAAATAAAAGGTTACAGAGTCTAATTGATGGACTTTTGCCTTTTTCTTTTTAAAATCCAGTAATTGATACCGCTGATTATCCATTTGAATAATCATTTGTTCCAATTGCCAGTCTGCGGAATATTGGCTTATTTGCGGGAGGCATATTGTTGCACTCCGAACACGATGCTTGATTAATGCTACAGTAATCTCAGTGGTTCTTTTTTTTAGTTGCGAAGCGCTGAATTTAGCTTGCTCGCCGCATTGAATGATTAATAATGTCCCATGCAGATTATGATGCCATTGTATATCACCAGCTTCAGACGTTTTCTGAATCAGCTTGCTAATTAGGCCGTGGTTTTCTTTATCCAAAGCCTGAGCAAAATCAGACAAATCCGTATCAGAAAATACGCCAAGTACAAGACATTCGCTGGTTGATAACGTGGGGTTTTGTGTTAATTGATATTTCATTTTTTATTATCCTAATGTCTCGTGCCGCCTGAAGTATGGCGAAAACCGCCATCATTCATAGCGAGGGATTTCCTCGCCATAGTTTCGTTTTCCGATGGAGATCCCGCTGTCTCGGATACTGCTATGCTTCACCTAGGTTACAATTTACTTGCAGTTTACCTAAACTAAGTTTGGTTTTAAACAGGCATTTTACACTCTGTTAAGGGTTTTGTAGGTACAACAATTTGAACATTTATGCCTTTAATTGTTGGACTATTTAGCGCTTTTTCAAGATAGTCAATTAATGGTACTTCAACTACTTTGCCATATTCTGACGAAGCTTGCCGAAAATACAATTGTCCATCATGTCTAATTGCAAAACCTAAATGTGAAATATTTAATGCAGTGCCAATTTTTTGGCTTAGATCCCAGTTTGGTCTTACAATTTCAATGATTGCACCATGAGGAATTTGCGCAAATAAATACATATCGGGTTTATTATGTTTGGGAAATAAGGCAGTAAAGGGAAGGTAAGGGACTTTTTCTGAAGTAACTTCTAATCGAGCGCCTTTCTTTTTCAATTCTTCTAATCGCGCTTCTTCTTTTCCTTTATCGGCATCCTCTAGTCTAATTGTTTCAACCGTTTTATAGGCATACCAATTAGGTTTATTAATCACTGCCTCAGCGATTTGGGCGACTGGTTGATTATTTTTATCTTTAATCGTTAAGGTAATGTCTTTAAGTAGTCCGCTTTGCTGATTGTTTTGATTCCAATCTAAGCCTTGAAAATGATTTCGTTGTAGATAAGAAACGAGGCCATTTTTATAACGCATATTTTTTATGCATTGTTGAAACGAGGTTAGTGAATTGGCTAAAGCTAAAGACAGAACCGTGTTGACATAGGTATCGCAATCGAATGAGTCAACACGGTATTTAGGAAACTGATCATAGCGCGCTTTGGGACCTTCTCCTAAAGAACCAAGTAAATAAGGGATACCCAAAAATTGGCTACTAAACCAATCTATTCTATCAGGCATTGAAGTATTCGGCATGCTGCGTAGTCTATGGTATAGTTCTTCTATTGAGGAGTTAGCCTGTTTCTCAGTAGTATTTGAGTCAAAAGCATAACTTAAAAAAGAAATGAGGAAGCAGGTTACAAAAATCAAATGTTTTAAGGGAGTAAGTGTGCACTTCATCAGTTTTTTCTGTCTAAAGCCAAATAATGACTACATCTTAACCTGTTCCGGAGTATGGAGGCAAGAATGCTCAATATAATCTGGTTAGGAATGATACTGATTTCTGTAGTAGTTGGGGTGATTGAAGGACGGATTGATGAGGTTGCTCGTGCTGTTACTGACTCAGCCAAACTTGGTTTTGAAATTGCTCTTGGTTTGGCAGGAATCATGTCTCTATGGCTTGGAATTATGTCTATAGCGACCGAATCAGGACTAGTGACTTTATTAGGTAAACTTCTCAAACCGATTTTAAGACGGCTGTTTCCGGATATTCCTACAGAACATCCCGCAATGGGGGCGATCACTATGAATATTGCTGCAAATATGTTGGGACTTGCCAATGCAGCAACTCCATTTGGATTGCAAGCGATGAAAGAGCTGCAAACACTGAACCAGCATGCAAAAATTGCAACCAACTCCATGTGTACTTTTCTAGCAATTAATACTTCAAGCGTGCAATTAATTCCTGCTACCGCAATTGCATATTTAGCGGCAAATGGTAGCACTAATCCAAGTAGTGTCATTATCAGTTCTTTAATCGCCACTATCGTTTCTACTTTAGTTGCCATTATTGCCGTAAAGCAATTAGCGAAATTACCCATGTTTCGTGTTGGAAGGAAAGACAGCCTATGAGTGGATTCGCTAATCAGTTGTCTAATTGGATGCTTTTAATTTTTATTGTGGGTATTCCTTTATACGCTGCAATAAAAAAAATTAACGTTTTTGATGCATTCATCGTAGGCGCCAAGCAAGGATTCGATACGATTTTGAGCATTGTTCCTTATTTAATCGCGATGATAGTAGCTATTGGGATGCTGCGTGCTTCAGGATTTTTTGGTTTAATGGCCAAGCTGCTGGCTCCTCTTCTTGCCATGATTGGTATGCCTCCTGAAGTATTGCCCTTGGCTTTAATTCGACCTTTTTCAGGAAGTGCTTCAACAGGAATGATGGCCGAATTGATTCATCAGTATGGTGGAGACTCGTTTGTCGCCAAAGTTGCTGCCACGATGATGGGGAGTACAGAAACAACATTTTATGTGATTGCTGTTTATTTTGGTTCTATAGGAATTCGCCGAACACGACATGCCATTCCAGCAGGCTTATTAGCAGATCTTGCTGGAATCATTGCCTCTGTGCTCGTTTGCCGTTATTTATTTGGGTGATTGTACAGAGTCACTCAATAGAAAATTGCATTAAAAACTATCCAATTCTTGTTTTTTTCTTGCCTTTACTTTTACCTTTACTGGCGTAATTTGTTTTTTCGAGTGATTTCAAACGTGCAAACACACTCCGCACTTTCGCTTTAAATTGGGCCATTTCTCGCGCAGGAACAGGGGACGCTGTAGGCAGGTAGGTTGTTGTTGGATTTCTTGGTTGGTTATGAACATGAAGCTCATAATGGCAATGAGGACCTGTAGCCAGACCTGTTTGACCTACATAGCCAATTACTTGACCGCGTTTAATTCTGCTGCCTTTGGACAAGCCTTTGGCAAATCGAAGCATGTGTCCATATAGCGTACTGAAGGTTTTATCATGTTTGACTTCAATCATATTCCCGTAGCCATTGTGTCTACCAATATTGGCAATGACCCCATCACCAACTGATTGAATTGGAGTTCCAATAGGCGCTGCGAGATCAATGCCTTTATGTGCTCTTTTATAATGCAATATCGGATGGTATCTTGAAGAGGTAAAGGTTGAGCTTATATGACTGAACTTAATCGGATACCGTGAAAATGCTTTTTTAAAACTGTCGCCTTTAGGAGTATAGTAATCACGGTTACCATT